>NZ_JAKVTG010000001.1 GCF_022489025.1 Planococcus halocryophilus
CCTTTTGGGGAATGGCTTTTTTTGCGTGAATTTGGAGGGACCGCACCTTGAAAGGTACATTCCGCACCTCCGGAGGCGAAAAGCGCACCTCAGAAGCCAAAGACCGCACCTCGAGAGGCAAAGACCGCACCTCGCGCAAATAAAAGCAAATAAAAAAAGAAGGCGCAATGCCTTCCTTAAATCACATCATTTTTTCCAAAGCCAATTTTGCTTCAATCGCCGTTTTGGCCTCAACTTGAATGCGGTTAATAACACGTCCTTCTACCAATTCTTCAAGAGCCCATGTTAAATGAGGCAAATCAATGCGATTCATTGTTAGACAAGGGCACATAAAAGGATTTAACGACACGACATCAAGATCTGGGTGATCTGCAATCAGCCGGTTTACCAAATTCATCTCGGTACCAATTGCCCATTTGGACCCAGGTTCAGCCGCTCGAATCATATCAATAATGTATTTTGTCGACCCGGCAAAATCGGATTGACTCACCACTTCATACGTGCATTCTGGATGCACCAAAATGTTGCGGTCGGGTTCATTTTGCCGTAAGTTGTCAATGTGTTTCGGTAAAAAATTCATGTGTACAGAACAATGGCCTTTCCACAAAATAACTTGTATGTCTTCTAGCGGACATTGCGCTTCGAGTTTTTGTTTTATCGGATCCCAAATGGCCATTTGCTCAAGCGGAATGCCTAATTTCACGGCTGTGTTGCGTCCAAGATGCTGGTCTGGCAAAAACAGCATGCGCTGCTTTTGAGTTAAAGCCCAGCGCACCATCGGCTCAGCGTTAGAAGAAGTGACCGTAGCTCCGCCGTTGCGTCCGACAAACGCTTTAATCGCTGCAGTTGAATTGACGTAAGTTAATGGCACAATTGTATCGCCGAAAAGTTCTTGTAGCTGTAGCCAAGCGCGTTCTGTTTGATCAATATTGGCCATGTCTGCCATTGAACAACCGGCGCGCATATCGGGCAAAATAACTGCTTGCTCAGAATTTGTTAGAATATCTGCAGTTTCCGCCATGAAATGAACACCACAGAAAATAATATAGTCTGCTGTTTGCTGTCCGGCAATTTGAGAGAGTTGAAGCGAGTCGCCTGTCACATCAGCGTAACGGATAACCTCGTCTTTCTGGTAATGATGACCGAGTATGTATAAACGATCTCCGAGTTTCGAGCGAGCAAGTTTTGCACGTGCATGCAGTTCCTCAGTTGTTGCTTGTAAGTATGAAGCGGGCATACCCTCTTCTTGCTGTAATTCTTTTAGAAATAGAGTCATTGATAAATTGCCTCCTTATGTGAATTAGTTAAATTCATACTGATATCAAGGTTGTGAACACTGTGAGTTAATGCTCCAATAGAAATCACATCGACGCCTGTATGACGGTATGCCGCTAAATTTTCTAATCCAATGCCACCCGAAGCTTCTGTGCAGATCGACTCTGGTACGAGTTTTACCCATTCAGCTAGCGTTTCAGGAGTTTGATTGTCGAACATTATAACGTTTGGACGTGCCTCGATCGTTTCTTGTAATTGAGCTAAATTTTCAATTTCAACTTCAATCATGGTCATATGTCCCACTTGTTCGCGTACTTTTTTTACGGCTTGATGGATAGATCCAGCAGCGACGATATGGTTGTCTTTTAACATGACAGCGTCGTATAGCCCATTTCGATGATTAAATCCGCCACCAGTCCGCACTGCATATTTCTCAAACATTCGCAGTCCAGGTGTGGTTTTTCTTGTGTCGGCAATGCGTGTGTGGGGAGAGTTTAAAACTTCCACACATTTCGCAGTCAATGTCGCGATCGCACTCATGCGTTGTACCAGATTTAAAAGCACTCGCTCTCCAGCTAATAACACTGCAATAGGTCCTTCTATGCGAATGATAGCTTCGCCAGATTTTACCCAATCGCCATCTTTTTTTAAAAATTCTACTGTAACTGCAGAATCTAATAAGTTGTATCCCCATTGAAAGCATTGTAATCCGGCGATAACTCCGTCTTGTTTTAGACGAACAACTGCTTCACCACGATCTTCCGGACTGAAAAGGATAGATGACAAATCACGATCTCCAATATCCTCTAATAAAAAATTTTTGATAGCTTTTTCCGCTTTTAAGCGATTCATGACACGGTCTCCTTTTGTTGTAATAGGCGCTCTCCAAATGTGTGGCCGGTTAAAGACAATTCGACTGTTTTACCAGTCCACTGTGCAGAAGTATCTGGTGTATCACTCCGATAATGGGCGCCACGGCTTTCGTCTCGCAGTAAGGCAGCTTTAGCGATCAAACTGCAAGCAGTATACCGGTGAATGTGCTTGATATGTTGACTAGAATAATGCTGTAAATCAAAAAGGCGAAGAGGGAAATCGGCATTGAATTTTTGTAGTTTGTCTATTTCTCTTAAAATCCCTACTTGCTTTGTCATGCGCACTTGCAGATTAACAGGCAAAGCGAATTCTTTTGTCACTTCGGCTAATTGAATTTCTTTTTCTTTAAAATTAAAACCGGTACTTAGTAATTTGCTGGCTAAACGTTTAGCGAACACCAAGCCTTCAAGCAAGGAATTGCTGGCTAGTCGATTTGCGCCGTGCACACCAGTCGAAGCCACTTCTCCGATGGCATATAGACGAGGAACCGTTGTTGCTCCCCATTCGTCGGTCTGAACTCCTCCCATATGGAAGTGAGCACCAGGTCTAACAGGAATCAACTCTTGTTCAGGATTGATATGTAGATTATGACAATTTGTAAAAATCGAAGGAAACTTTGACTTGAACTGCTGAATGGGTCGAGCATCTAGAAAGACAGGTCCTTTTTGCTGCCAATGCCATTCAATGGCACGAGCAACTATGTCTCGTGGTGCAAGTTCCATTAAGGGGTGAACACCGGTCATGATGCGTTGTCCATCAGCATTGACAAGCCAAGCTCCTTCGCCACGGACTGCTTCGGAAATCAATCCATGTGACTCGCCATTAAGAGTTAAGACAGTGGGATGGAACTGGACAAATTCCAAATCTTCTAAGACGGCACCTGCATGAAAAGCTAGTGATAAGCCATCTCCTGTAGCGACTGAGGAGTTGGAAGTTTGACTATACAATTGACCGATACCACCGGTCGCCAATACGATATGGTGCGCTTGAATGATAGAGCGATTGCCTTGGTCGTCTTCTATACAGACGCCAACACATTGGCCATCTCTTAACACGAGTTCAAGAACAGAACTGTAAGGCAGGCGTTTAACGTGATCTTCAGTTACGGCTAAGAAATATTGCAAGAACATTTTTCCTGTTTGATCTCCTCCCGCATGAAGAATTCGTTTTGTGGAATGTGCCGCTTCTTGACCAAGGAGCGGGAGTCCTGCTTGATTGGCGTCAAAGGGTAATCCTCGTGATAACAAGCTTTCAATTATTGCTAGCCCTTCAGTTGTTAAAAGTTTCACACGTTCAGCATCTGCATGACCAGCGCTTGCGAATAATGTATCTGTGGCATGACTAGTCGGGTGGTCTCCGGGACCAATACTCGCAGCAACCCCTCCTTGGGCTAGAGCCGTATTACTTGAAAATGAATCTTCTTTTGTAAGCACCGCAATGGACAACGAAGAAGAAAGAGAATGAGCTAACATTAGTCCCGCGATACCGCCTCCGATTATACAAACATCAAACATAAGTTTACACCAACTTTACAAGTGTCTTGACACTATTAATGACATAAAGCTAAAGTGATTACAAGATTAAAATATAGTATGTGAAGGAAATGATGGAGAAATGGCAATTTATTTGGATTATGCAGCAACAGCTCCTATGCGGGAATCTGCTAGTGAAGCTTATGTCACTGCAGCTAGAGAGGTTTTTGGAAATACGCAAAGTTTGCATGATAACGGCTCAGATGCTTTGATGCTATATGAGTCGTGCCGACGGATGTGGGGGGGATTGCTCAATGTACGAGGAGAAGGGATGTATTTTACCGGCAATGCATCAGAGGGAAACCAATTGGCGATTCGCTCTTTGCTGCGTGGAAGTAAAGGCAGCAATCGCGAAATTATTACCACACAACTTGAACATGCTTCTGTGCTGACGACCTTACATGAGTTAGAAAAGGAAGGGTACCGAATTCGTTATGTACCAGTTGATAGAGACGGAGTTCTTGAGTTAGAGGAATACAAAAAAATGATTACGGATCAAACGGCTTTAGTGGTCATTCAGTTGGTCAACTCAGAAATGGGAGCCATTCAGCCAATAGCAAAATGTACTGCTATTGCGAAAATGACTGCTGTTCCTTTTCACTGTGATATTGTCCAAGCAGTCGGTAAAATACCGGTAGATTTGGCTAGTTTAGGTGTTACTTCTGCCGTTTGTTCAGGACATAAAATCGGTGGGCCAAAGGGAGTGGGCATCGTGTGGCTAGACCCTAGCATCCACTGGGAGTCGACTTATGAAGGAACTACGCATCAGCAAGGCTTTCGCGCCGGAACGATAGACGTTCCAGCAATTGTATCGGCAACTATTGCTGCAAAAGAAGCCATATCAGAACAAAAACAAGTTTTTCAGCACGCTGAAAATTTGCAGTCTTATTTACAAGAACACCTACCAGAAGATGTTAGGATGATAGGAAATAGTGCTAAAAAATCGCCATTTATTTTAGGGGTTTTATTACCTCATGTAGAAGGGCAGTGGATGATGCTCGAATGTAATCGCCATCAGGTGGCGATTTCAACAGGAACTGCCTGTAAGATTGGCGCTGGTGAAGCGATGTCTGCAATGAGTGCTATAGGGATAGCGCAAGATGCTGCCCGCAAATTTATCCGAATATCAATTTCCAAAAATACCACGAAACAGGAACTCGAGGCATTTCTACAAATACTCCGAAATTCAATGTCGAAAACTACGACGCGATAAATAGATTGTAAATCAGGGATTAAGAAATTCTAAAGACTTCAAAGGAGAAGGGACGGCATTTAGTGGATGAGTTAAGCTAGATGTAACGACTAATCATTTGAAGGAGGAAAAATAGTTAAAGACTTTGTTCTTGAAAACATCTATTTTTATTCTGGCAATGGGATTTGTTTGGATGACGCAACTAAACACACAAGCTTATCAAATAAAAGAATCTCCAGCATCTTATGAAAGGAGTGAATTACCAACTCCTTATGAAAATCAGTTAATGGAGGAGCTAGAGGAAAAACTGCGTATTTTAAGTGCGCAAATAGAAGGCGAAAACACCATAAGCTTTGATCAATACAAACAATATCAATCGACCTTGAATGAGTTAATACAAGATACAACTACCATCTCGCGAGAAACAGAACCAATGAACTTAACAAATCAATTCGAACAGTTAGTAACAGTTCAAAAAACATTACAGGAAATTGATGTGAAATAAAAATACACCGCAATGGGCATTGATTGTCATATAAATAAAAAAACACGATACCTTCCTTAAATCAGTTGGTCGAAGGTGTCGATAATGACAATGAAAAACCAGCCACTTTTTTAAGAAGGGCTGGTTTTATACTACGTAAATAGCAGCTATTTACTTTTAGTTAGGGATTCGAGCAGTCCAACGTGACAAATCTGGATTCGTTATTTGTAATGTTTCTTTAGGGAAAATAAAGGTCCAAGGTTTTGTTGTATTGGCTTTAATGGTAAGAGGAGCTAGTTTAAATGAACCTTGGACAATTGAATGGCCGTTTGCGTCTAAAATTTCTAATGGTAAATTTTCTAATTCAATTTGTTTTGAATAACCATTACGAATAAAGACTGACACAGCTAAATTGCCTTCTTCTGAAAAACTTGTTTGAAATCCTGTTAAATTCAATTCTTGAGAGTTTAACTTTGGTAATGTATTCACAAGATTTCTTAATACTGATTTCTTTTTGGCTGTTAGTGCTTTTTCCCATGTGCTGTCTAAGTCCAATGCATGTGGGACAAGAGATTGAACATTAAAGGCTAATGACCAATCGGCAGCAGGCATTTCTGTAATTTGAATAGCATCTTTATGGAATGTGAAAATCCAAGGTCGATTTGCGAGAGGTGGAATAGTTCCTAGCTCTGACAAATCAAATTCCTGTGAAGCAATGGTTTCTTTTTTAGGACCAAGTAGTACCAACTCTGCTTTTTCCATTGTTATTGGACGATTAAGTGAAGATCGGAAAAATGCTTGCACATTCCAATCTCCCGTATAAGGGTCCGCTTCAATATTAATCCCAGCAAGTGATAATTGGTCTTCTTGCAAGGCTGGTAGATCATTTGAAAGAAACTTTAATACATATTCTTGCTCTTTGCTAATTTCCCATTGTGGCGAAATAGATAAAATTGGTGTTACTTCTTCTACTGAAGAAGGTTTATTGGACGACTCAGTCATTTCGGAAGATGAAATAACTGCTTCTTTACCGTTTTTATCTGTTTTATTAAAAAAAGAAAAAATTTTCACTACATTTACCCCTTTTCTTGATTAGCCAAATTGCGCAAGAATCCTAAAATTTCGGAAGCAATTAGATAGCGTAAGTTTTGGAAATTCATGGCGAATAGTTCAAGGCCTTCTTTTTGGTAGATTCTCATAGGGTCTTCTTGTTGATATGAGCGAAGACCTATACCTTCTTTGAGATGAGCCATTGATTCGAGATGCTTGACCCACATTGAATCAATTTGAGGTTGCATAACAAGTTGTACTGTTCTGTTCACTTTTTCATCATTTTGACTTAAAGCAATAAAGCTTGAAATGCTTTCCAAATAAGGCTCAATTGCCAAATCAATCTCTTTACGCTTACTCAATTGATCTGGAATATTAATTGTTTCCCCTAGTAATTGTTGTAAATCTTGTTTAATTGCTGCTAGGTGTATAAGTTGAATATCTTCATGTTCAGGGAGAGTTTCTGAAATAACATAATCAGCGGCATCACGAACCATGCTTTGTACCAATTCAAAGTTTTCATTGCCTGCCAGTACACGGTTTCTCAAATCATAAACGATTTTTCGTTGTTCATTGATGACATCGTCTAGTTTAAGATTGTATTCTCGCATAGAGAAGTGAGAGCCTTCAACAATTCGTTGCGTCCGTTCAGTTAGTTCATGAATTTCTTTATTGGTAATTTCTCCGAATTTATCGGTCTTCATCTTTTTCTCAAACTTCTCAACGTCTTCTTTTGCGAAGCGTTTAAACATATCATCTTCAAGCGCAATAATAAATTGAGAGGAACCTGGGTCGCCTTGACGCCCGGATCTTCCACGCAATTGATTATCAATTCTGCGATTTTCGTGTTTTTCTGTTCCAATCACATGCAAACCGCCTAGTTCTGCTACGCCGTCTCCAAGAACAATATCAGTTCCGCGTCCCGCCATATTTGTCGCCACAGTAATTTGGTTTAACTGACCTGCTTGAGAAATCAAATAAACTTCTTCATTCATACTTTTTGCGTTAAGCAATTGGAAATTTAACTCTTTTTCTTTTAAATAAGTAGCTACGGCTTCTGATTGTAGAATAGAAGTTGTTCCAATCAAAACAGGTTGACCAGTTTGATGGCGCTTTGCAACTTCTTCTGCCACTATTGTGTATTTCTGATGTGTCGTTTGGAATACACGGTCTACTAAGTCAACGCGGGCTTTAGGATGATTGGTAGGAACTTCTATAACGTCCATGCCATAAACTTCTCGGAACTCAGTTTGTTGTGTTTTAGCCGTTCCTGTCATACCAGAAAGAAGCGGATACATACGGAAAAAGTTTTGGATGGTTATTTGAGCTTGTGCTTTGTTTTCTTCTGTAATCTCGACTTTTTCTTTTGCTTCAAGTGCTTGATGAAGCCCATCAGAAAGTGTGCGACCGTCTAAAGTACGACCTGTGAACATGTCGACCAACATAATTTTATCGTCTTTTACAATATAATCGACATCACGTATAAACATAACCCGAGCACGAAGAGCCATAATAACATAATGGTAGAGGGTCTGATGTTCAAGTTCGTAAAGGTTATCTACACCAAATGCCTTTTCTACTTTTTCAATGCCTTTGTCAGTCAATGATGTCGCTTTTGTTTCATCATCGTATTCATAGTCTTCATCTTCAACAAAACGAAGAGCTAGCATAGATGCGATTTTATGTAGGTCCGCATTGGCTTTCATTTTTCCAGCAACAATAAGTGGGGTTTTCGCTTCATCGATTAAAACACTATCGACTTCATCAATTATTGCGTAATGATAAGGACGTTGAACTTTTTCTTGTAAAGTAGGAGCCATATTATCCCGTAAGTAATCAAACCCGAATTCTGTTCCGACACCGTAAGTGATATCGGCTTGATAAGCTTGTTGTTTTTCATCGCTAAGCATTAGAGGAAGATTTAAACCAACTGTTAATCCTAAAAAGCGATGAATTTGACCAATTTGATCAAAATCTCGTTTAGCTAAATATTCATTCACTGTAATAATATGTACGCCTTTTCCTTCTAAAGCTCTTACATATGCCGAAAGAGATGATACTAATGTTTTTCCTTCTCCTGTAGGCATCTCAGCGATGTTCCCTTCCGCTAAAACAAGACCGCCTAATAGCTGAACATCAAAATGACGCATGCTTAATACGCGTTTTGAAGCTTCACGGACCACTGCGAAAGCATCGGGAATGATTTTTTCTATCTTAATTCCTTTGTTTACTTGTTCTTTAAAGATGGTAGTCATTTGCTGAAGTTCCCCATCGGACATGGCTTGGTACTTTGCCTCAAGAGCATTAATAGATGCTACTATCCGATTGTACTTTTTCAACTGTCTAGTATTCGGTTTAGTTGATCGCTTAAATAACATTACCATGAATAATAATCTCCTTTTTCTATCGCACTACTACTTGCTTATTTTATCAAACTTTCCCAGCAAACTCCACATTACTTTGTATGGATAACTTTCATTATAAACAGTTGTACTGCTAAATTCGACTGAGTTAAAGCTAAATAAATCGAGTAGTAGTCATGATAATAATTTGAGATTTCATTTATCTATTAGCAGCTCGAATTG
This sequence comes from Planococcus halocryophilus, assembly GCF_022489025.1. Taxonomy (GTDB): domain Bacteria; phylum Bacillota; class Bacilli; order Bacillales_A; family Planococcaceae; genus Planococcus; species Planococcus halocryophilus_A. The sequence goes on from NZ_JAKVTG010000001.1 coordinate 8,992, forward strand.
TAAAGCAGAGATTAAGAACTTCTAAAGACTTCTTGAAAAAAGTTTATGGTCGGCGAAACTATTAGCAGCTGTTAATAACGCCGAATTTTTTTGGAGGAGGAAAAATATATGCAGAAGATATATTGGAGAGTAGTACTTGCTATTTTTGCCATAGTATTTGTTTTGGCACAACCAGATGCGCATATGTCAAACCGGATTTTTGAATTAGAAAAGCAGTCACAAAAAATAAGTGAGAATTTAAATGTAAAAGATATTCAATCTGTAAATAACATAGAGAAAGACTTAAATAAAATAAATTTAGAATTAGATAATCCAATATCGTTAAGTTTTGAAGAATATGAGCTATATCAAACGACCTTAAACGACCTACTGCAAGAGACAACTATTATTTCAAAAGAAAATGAGTTGGAACCAACGATCATCGCGACTAAATTCGAATGCTTATTAACGGTTCAAGAAAAACTGCAAGAAATAGATGTAAAATAAATTATGCAAAAAAAAAACACCGAAATTGTGAAAAGACAATTTCAGTGTTTTTGTAATTTAGTTACTAACTGGTTTAAAGTCATGTCCAAATTCTTTTGGATTTGGACCGTATTTATTTGTACCTGACTCGCTATCAAGTAATGTGAATACGAATAAAGCAATCCATCCAAGAATAGGGATAAAGCTAAGTAATAACCACCAACCTGTACGCCCGATATCGTGTAAGCGGCGAACTGAAAGTGATATACTTGGAATTAGAATAACAAGCGAAAAAATAGTGCTTAAAAGTCCTAAATCTGACGTGATTTCTAAGTTCAATACAAGTTCAACGATGGATAAAACTACTGAAATAATACTAGTCCATAATATGAACATCCAATATTCTTTTCGGCGCGACCTACTTTTAAAGTCTAAAGTCTTCTTGAATACATTTGTAAAATCGTTCATTTTCGTATCTCCTAAAAAATAGTATTTTATTGAATCGATTATATCATTAAATGAAAAGAAAAAGAATAGAATAAAATAATAAAAAATGCCATTTCCACTTACTTATAGATGTGAATTTGATTTGTGTAATAAAAATATCTTCTGAATTGATAGATTTATTACAAATGCGAAGACTTCATTACATCTTGCAACCCTAAGTAGTTGTTTTACGTTATAAGGTTTATAATGGAAGAAAATAAAGAACTTTATGCTAGAACATCAAGGAGGTACAACTATGAAATGTGACAAATGTGGAACTGAAAATGTAGAAGGCTCTAAATTCTGTAAAGATTGTGGGCATTCACTTATAAAGACAAGAACTAAAAAACAAAAAAAACGTAACCTTATTTATTCGGTTATTTTAGTAGTAACATTACTTGGTGTTGGGATCGGGTCTGCTCAATTAATGGACAACAATGCGGAGCCTTCTAAACAAGAGCAAACCAAGCCGGAGAAACCGGAAGTGCCAGAAGTAGTAGAAGAGCCTGAAGAAGTTGAAGAAATCGAAGAACCAGAAGTAACAGTTCCAGCTGAAGAAGAAATAGTAGGGGCGGTAACAAAAGCAGAAAATATCGTGCCACCTTCTGAACAGGAAGAAAAAGTAGAACCGAAGAAAAAAGAGAAAACGGCAATCATTAAGGAATCACAGCAAAAAGTATATACAGTATTAACTGAAGGTGGACAAGGTTCAGGATTCTTGTTTTCTGATACTGGAATGGTCGTAACAAATGCTCATGCAGTGGCAGGATTTACAGATGTTGTCGTTCGTAATATTAACGGGCAAGATCAACCAGGTAAAGTGGTCGGAATTTCTGGTGAATCGGATATTGCATTGATTCATGTAGCAGCATTTGAAGGCATTACGCCATTAGAAGCTGAAATGGGTACAACGGATGTTGGAACAGAAGTTATTGCGCTCGGCAGTCCAGCAGGATTGGAAAATACTGCGTCAATTGGTTATATAACAGGAATTGATCGTGATTTTTACCAAGAGTTTACGTATGAAGATATTTATCAAATCGATGCGAAAATTGCACCCGGAAGCAGTGGCGGACCTTTAGTAGATGCGACAACCGGGAAAGTAATTGGGATCAACTCATTAGTTATGGAAGAAGGCGATTCAATTGGCTTTTCTATTCCATTGTATTCAATGCATGAACAATTATCTCAATGGGTAATCAATCCCATGTCGGCAGAAGAAGTCGCGACAGTATTTGATGTATACGAAGATTTCGATAGTTATGAAGACGAAAATTATGAATACGATATTGATTTGGAAATGAATTTTAATGAAGCCAACTTAAGCGAATTTATTGGCGATTTCCGTTATTATTACGAACTAGCATTGAAAGAAGAAGACTTTTTCTATGTACAGAATTTACTCGTTTATCAAAGTGAAATTTACAATGGTATAAGTCAATACATTTCAGATATCTCTGGCAAAGGGATGGAGTTCAACTTTACTCGATTGGATATCTCGGATGTTGAAATCTTTGATGATTATGCAGTTGTACAAACAGAAGAAGCTTTTGATTTCAAAGACGCTGATGGTAATTGGTCTGTTCAAGAACGCAGCAAAACCTATACCATTGTAATGGATGAATATGGTTTTTACTATGTTTCGGATATTGTGAATAAAGAATAATTTGCTTATATGTAGATAAAAAAGAAATTCCCGTTAGTCGGGAATTTCTTTTTTTTTATGAGTATTTTGTTGCATGAGATAATTCCATTATTATGGAATTATTAACACTTGTCCAACGCGAATAGAATTGACATTGGCTAAATTGTTGGCTGCGGCAATTTTAGCTACTGTAGATTTGTAGATGCGTGCAATGCTGTAAAGTGTGTCACCGGCTTTAACTGTATGTTTAACAGTTGTCGCAGGGGGTGTGGTCGTTTTTCCAGGAATCGTTAACACTTGACCAACCTGGATTAGATTATAGTTGGTGATGTTATTGGCTTTAGCTAGGTCTGTAACGGTAACATTATATTTTCTTGCAATGCTATAAAGCGTGTCTCCAGCTTTTACTGTGTACTTAACAGCTGTTGCAGGAGGTGTGGTCGTTTTTCCAGGAATCGTCAATACTTGACCGACCTGGATTAAATTATAGTTAGTGATGTTATTGGCTTTAGCTAATGCCGAAACAGTTACATTAAATTTTTTGGCGATGCTATAAAGCGTGTCACCAGCCTTAACAGTATAGTTTGTTCCAGTAACAGGAGCAGAAGGTAGTTTCAACAACTCGGATACTGTAACAAATGTGTATCCTTTCGCTTTCAATTTGCTAATCATGCCTGGTAAAGCCCCAGGTGTTCCTGATGCGCCAGCACCCGTATGCATCAACACAATAGATCCAGGAACAATGTTATTCATTACTTTATTAGTGATTTGTGTCGAAGAAACGCCTTTCCAGTCAACGGTGTCAATATTCCATTGTATGGTATGAGTGTAGCCTGCATCACCAACGGCTTTTAAAACAGCTGCATTAGATGCGCCAAAGGGAGCGCGGAAAATCGGCTTTGTCGATTTTCCTGTAATGTCTTTAAGCGTTGCTTCTGTTGTAGCAAGTTCGCTTTTCATTTTAGCCGCCGACAATTTTGTGAAATCAGCATGTGAAAAGGAGTGGTTGCCAATTTGATGGCCTTTAGCTGAAATGTTCTTAATCCAAGAAGGATGATTTTGAGCGCCAGAACCAGTTAAAAAGAATGTTGCATCCACTTTATTGGCAGATAAAACGTCTAAAATTTTGTTAATGTTTGTGCCATCTGAACCATCATCAAACGTGAGCGCGACTACTTTACTGGATGTGTTGCCTTTTGATATATATGTGGAACTTGCGGCTTGAGACAGACTAGAGAAAGAGAAGACGGTAAATAGGATCAGAAGCAACGCGGCTGTGACTTTTACCCATTTAGAAGAAAGCACCTTTCTCACCCCTTTAGTTAGTGCGCTGAAACAGAGTCAGCGTATGTATAAGGCTTATTTAAGTGAGAAAATCATGAGGGAGATTGTACTTCTAATATATCACGAACGTAGATATTTAGCCTTGTTTATGATTGGAAAGTGGAGAGAAATAATTTAATTTTAATAAAAAAGATAAAAATTTGAATTTTATTGTGTTTAATTCGTTTGAAGGTGCGGACTTCGCTGTTTGGGGTGTGGTTATCACGCTGCGAGGTGCGGACTTTGCCATTTGAGGTTCGCTCTTGACCAATTAAGGTGCGCTCAGTTAAAAATAGGCATAAAAAAACAGGCAGCTCATCCGCGTGAGCTGCCTGTTTTAAATTAATTGACTTTTTTCTTGCGGAATTTCGCTACGACTTCGTAAACAATTGGTACGATGACCAACGTGAGAAGAGTCGAGCTGATTAACCCGCCGATTACAGTAATTCCGAGGCCTTGAGAAATCAATCCTCCGCCTCCGCCTTCAACGCCAAGAGCGAGAGGAATCAATGCACCGATTGTAGCTAACGCGGTCATTAGGATAGGACGCAAGCGAGTCACGCCACCTTCAAGAAGTGCTTCGCGAGTACTGAGCCCAGCATCTTCCATATGGATCACTCGGTCAATCAAGACGATCGCGTTTGTGACAACAATACCGATTAACATCAATACACCAATCAACGCGTTAACACTTAACGCTTCACCAGTAATCCACAATGCGACAAGAACACCAATCACTGTGAATGGTAGGGAGAACAGGATTGAGAACGGTGCTAATGCGCCGCCGAATGTTACAACCAGTACAAAGTAGACAATTGCAATGGCTGCAAGCATAGCAAGACCTAGTTGCGTAAACGATTCGTTAATTTGTTCCGTTACACCACCATGATCTGTTGTCACTCCAGCTGGTAAATCAATTTCAGCAATTTGCTCATCAATTTCAGCAGTGATTTCAGCAGCGTTATTGCCAAGAACATCTGCCGTTAAAGAAGCAAACATTTGGCCATCTCTACGATTAATCGTATCTGGAGATTTGCCTTCTTCTACGGTCATCACATCGCTGACTTTAACAGAAGTTCCAAGAGCTGTTGGAATTTCTACAGCAGTAACATCTTCAATTCCAGTGTATTCGGTTTCTTCTGTTTCAATATACACATTAATGTCTTTGTCTTCATGAGTAACTGTCGTTAAGACCGGTGCTTCACCGACACTACTTAAAGCCATGCCAATTTGTGCGGCAGTCAATCCATTTTCACTTAAGCTTTGTTGACTTGCGACCAATGTGAATTGATCATAAGCATCAGTTAAGCTAGATTCTGTGTTTTCTAAACCATTATTGTCTTCCATGAATGGCTGGATTTCTTTAATCGCAGATTGAATATCTTCTACATTATCGCCATAAACGAATAATTCTAAGCCGTTTCCGCCTGTAGGAGCAAAGTCCATACTCGCCCATTCGCCAGATTCTGTAGAGCTATTTAAGTCTTCGATTAACTTTGTGCTTTCGTTACTGAATGCTTCAAAATCGTCATCGTATTCAATGTAGAACAATGCCGAGTTATTTCCAGCGCCTCCCATTGCAGACATTGGATTATCTCCACCAAGCGAATATTGATAAGACGTCACGCCGTCACGTTCGCTAATGGCAGATTCTGCATCAAGCGCGATGGCTTCTACATCTTCAAGGGTTTGTCCAGGTTCTGGGCTGTAAGTAGCCATAACCATCTTCTGCTCTTCTTCAGGTAAGAAACTCACACCAATCACTGGTACCAAGAATAAACTTGCTACAAGTACGAGTGAAGCCCCACCAAAAGTGATGATCTTATGATTTAATGACCACTCCAATATACGTTTGTAACTTGCGGCCATTTTCCCTGGCTTGTGTTCTTTTTGTGTTGATTTAGCAGTATCCATATTCGTTAATTGCTTGCGGTACATTAAATGCGCCATCATTGGAACAATGGTAACAGCGACCAATAGAGACGCTGAAAGTGCAAAAACAACTGCTAATGCAAATGGTAAGAACAATTCGCCGATTTGTCCGCTAACAAGTGCAAGCGGTAAGAATACGGCGATCGTAACCACAGTAGATGAAAAAATAGGTAAGAACATTTCGCGCGTCGCTTCACGTATTAATTCTTTGCCACGTAATTTCTCTCCCGGTAATGCCATACGACGATAAATGTTTTCAATAACAACGATTGAGTCATCAATAACGCGACCAATGGCAACCGTTAATGCCCCAAGCGTCATAATATTTAACGTGATATCCATTTGATTTAATAAGAAAATCGCCATTAACAAGGATAACGGGATTGAGATAATCGAAATTAATGTTGTTTTAAAGCTACGAAGGAATAGCAATATAATGACTACAGCAAATAAAATACCAAATAAGGCTTTGCTGAGCATTGTTTCAACAGATTTTTCGATAGGTTCTCCTTGGTCAAATGATGAAGAAACTGTCAAATTGTATTCGTCTGCCATACCTGAAACGATTTCTTGAACATCGTTTACGACTTCTACAGTATTCGCATCGGGTGACTTGATAATAGAAATACCAATTGCTTCTTCACCGTTCGTCCGTGAAATGGACTCTGCTTCACTGACAACTTGAATGTCCGCCAATTCACTCAGTGCAATCGTCGGAATCGCAGTTGGCGCAGCAACAGGTGGTTGTGCTTGAGGTGCGCTTGGTGCTTCAGTTGGAGCAGTAGCTGCAGCTTGAGGAACAGCTGGAATCTGCAATTTTTTTAAATCTTCAACAGATGTGATATCTCCGTCAATAACTAAGTTTTTCAATTCACCATCAAAATTTGTTAAGCCTAATGGAAATGTCAAATTCGATCCTTGGATCAATTGTTGAATTGTTTGTTCAGTCAAGCTATATTGAGCCAAAGCTTGCTGGTCAAAAGTCATCGTGACTTTTTGGATTCGCTGTCCGGAAACTTGTGCGTCGGATAAACCAGCTACACCTTCAATAGCTGGCAGAACATTGTCTTCGACGGTAGTTGTCAGCTCTTCCAATGATTTGTCGCTACCACTGATGCTCAATGATAGAACGGGAAAAGCATCCAAGCTTAGACGCGATACTTGAGGCTCATTGGCTGCTTCGGGAATCTCGATTTGTGATAAGGCACTTTCCAACTCACGAGTCACTTCATCCATATCAACTTCAAAATCATATTGTACTTGAATGGTTGAAGCGTTAGCCATCGAGGTAGATGTGATCAACTCTACGCCATTCATGTTTTGAATTCGTTGTTCCATAGGAACTGTGACTTCTTCCATAATTTCGTCAGGTGCTGCACCTGGATATACAGTAACGACTGTAACCGCTGGAAGTGTAATGCTTGGAATAGATTCTTGTTTCATCGTCAAGCCGGCATATAAACCAGCTACTACGACCATGACCGTTAAAATCCAAATCGCAAATTTGTTGTTTAGTGAAAAATTAATGATTTGTTTCAAGTTGTTTGCTCCTTTTCCTTAAATAAAATTTTCTAAATAGGCAACTTCATTTTTAATAAAAGAAAACTGCTTTAAGTAAACCAATAAAGCTTCAATTAAAAATGCTTGAGGTTCTTCTTGTTCGACTTGTTCTTTTAATAAATGGAGTGTTGCTAATAGCTTTTCTTGATTTGTCTCGGTAGCTTTAATCTTTTCAATAATTTGCTGGAATCCTTCTTCAATTGTTGCGGCCGGAGAACGAGCCTCATTTAGAACAGGTTCCATGCAGTCTAAGTTATTTACAACTGCATCGATTGTTGTTGTGATGAAATTAACGAGTTTAGCAATGGATACTTGTTTTTTTTCAAATACCAGCACGAAAATGTATTGTTGCATCAAACCTTCAAGAATTGCGACTAAATCAGGTAAAAATGGCTCGATGCCTGCCCCATAAGTGTCTAATAAAATAGTTTTATGTAGCGTAATGGTGGACTGTCTCAATTCCATAAAAACGTCTTTTAATGTTTCGCTTTCGGTAAGTGTGAAATCTTTAAATACCATCATGAAAAACTCATGGTTGGAAAGCGTACGTTCTATTTCAATCGCTAATTTCTTCTTGAAAATATCTTTGCTATCGTCTTCGAGGTTAGACTGTGAATTCGAAATTTCCATCATGATTTCTTGGTGATGTTGCTTTAAAATCTTGATAAAAAGTAATTCCTTTGAATCGAAATGCTTGTAAAAAGCGCCTTTTGAAATTCCAGTGGCCTCTGCGATTTCTTGCACAGAGGTTTGGTGAAAACCCTTTAAAGAAAATAGACGTACGGCATGTTTCATTAATTCTGTTTTTTTATCCATTAGACTCCTCCTGAACTGCATGGTCACATAAAGTGACTGATTGGTCAGCTGTTTTAGAGTATATAAAAAAATAGATAAAGTCAATTTGAATGTCTTGGATTTATTACATATTTAGTGATGATTCTTAAATTTCTTTAACATTGACAATTAGTTATTTCTTACTAAGCGATTAAAAAAGCCACTCTAGCGGGTATAGAAGAGAAAGTGATGCCTTTAATCGTTCAAAGAGGAGAGGGTTGAATGCTACAGAAATACATTAGTGAGCCATTTGTTGCAGAACGGACGGAGCAACCTTATGTTGGAATTCCGATTCTAGCAGGTCTGTCAGAATGGGAAGAGGTCAATGGACTTGTAGGCGAACTATTTGAGTGGTTAAAAACGCAAGGTACCAAACCAGCAGGAGCACCATTTTTTCGCTATTGGTGCATGGGGGATTCAGAAGGTAAGTACAACATGGAAGTCGGTGTACCGGTCAAACGTATGGTTGCGGGAGATCGACGTGTAGTGGTTGGGTATATACCAGGAGGTTCTTACGTAACCGCAATGCACAAAGGTCATCCTGAGAATTTGGAAAAGTCCCTCGAGGCTTTGGAACAATGGGCTATGCAGGAAGGGTTGGATATCGACAAACGTTGGGAAGGGGAAGCAGAAATTTGGAACGGGCGCTTTGAGTTTTATGTAACTGACATGGAGGTAGAAGAAGATTTAAACAAATGGGCTATTGAAATTGCATTTTTACTACTAGGGGACGACGCAGCATAAAAAATTTAAAGACACCTCTCTCTATACTGGACTGATGCCAGTATAGAGAGAGGTGTCTTTGCTATTACGATTAAGATTTATTTTTCTGACGAACATTGGAATAATAATAAATCATTTCATACATACGACTTCGTTGTTTTTGTAGGATGCCAATTGAGACATTGACTTCTGTCGAGACGTTGAACTCATCAAACAAGATGCGGGTCCTGTTTGGAGCGATAGTTTCGAGGCGGTAATGATGATTGAAAATCCATACGCAGTCTGGATGATCTGGAGACTTTGTGGGATAGGCGGCCAATCCATCTTCTGAGATGAGAAGTGTTGTTTTTTTATGTTGCTTGAGGTTATGGCGTGTTGCTTTTACACGGCCTTCGTATGTAGACGCAAACATCATACATGTTTTATCGATTAATGTTAGAACAGAGTGACGGGAATAAAACACGCCATCTTTCGTTGTAATCTGCGATTTTTTATCTTTTTCAAAATAATTTTCTACAAACAATACCGATCGATCAAGTAAATTATCATCATAATTCTTCACTATTAAAAACTCCCCTTTCTCAACACATGAAAATTTTACCACCTCCAACTTTAAGTGACAATATATTTTTAGAAAATAGATATTGTTCCGACTATTTACTTGCTCGAACAATTTGTTTAATGAAGAGAAACAGATAGTTTGTTAAAGAAAACGGCTTAATCGACGAGTGGCTTTCATGATTTTCATATCTTATTCTAGACTGACCCGGGAATCTACGAACGTTCAGAAGGATAAGACTATGAAAAATTTTGAAGAAGTAGCGAATCAATATGCGCCAATGATTTCAGCGATCATCCGTAAACTTCATATTTATCGTGATTATGAAAGCTTCCGTCAACTTGGGAATATCGCCTTATGGCAAGCATGGCAGCGTTTTGATGATGCTAAAGGAAACTTTACACCTTATGCATATCGTAGTATTCAAGGGGCGATGCTTGATGAACTAAAGAGAGAAACAAAGAGAAATGAACAGAGCAGTCATTGTGATAATGAGATAAAAGAAGAGAGTCCAGAGGAGTATGAAGAAAATCTGCCAGAATGGCTCGAAGTAAGCATGTTAAATGAGCATGAAAAATGGTTATTAGATGCACTTTATGTAAGAGGGTGTAGTTTATCAGAACTTGCTGTTGCAGAAAATATTTCGCTTGCAGGCATGAAAAAGAGACGACAGCGTCTAGTGAATAAGCTGAGAGAGACGACACTTCATCCTTATAAGAAGGAGAAAGTGCACAACAAAAAAGGTGGTAGGGAACAATAGGTAAATGTATACTTATAGAAACTAATGGAAAGAAGTGGAGATGGAAAATTTGGAAGCAATGATGACCGGCATGATCAACAATATCTTCTTCATTATCTTTCCGATTGTTGTTTATCAATTGCTGACGACAACAGGTCAACGGAACTTCTTTGTTAGTCATCGTCTTAGTTTGACCATTTTATTTTCTATTTCAATCATCCTATGTATGATGTTTCCTTATCAAGTTGTTTCAGAAGATTATATTTTTGATTTGCGTCAAGTACCAATGATTTTAGGGGCATTATACGGAGGACCGCTCGTATCAGCTGTGTTATTTTTAGTTGCAGCAATTACTCGAATAATAATCGGTGGAGACGGGATGTATATTGCGGTGCTTAATCAATTGGTTATTGCAGCAGGAGTACCTTTTTTACGTCCGATGTATATGCGCATTAATCGATTGATGAAAGTTGTTTTGGTATTTATCATATCAATTGTTTCACTACTATTTAATATGCTAGCAGGTTATTTCTTTTTTGGGGATCCAATTCATGACATTATCGGGATATGGCTGGTGCTGATGCTTAACCAAGGAGCTATTACTGCTTTAACGGCATTACTGATTGAACATATACAGCGTCAGGAGTATATGTATAATTCTTTACTCAAACACGAAAAGATGGAAACAGTAAGTCATTTTGCGGCAGCCGTTTCTCATGAATTGCGAAATCCACTTCAAAGTATTAAAGGCTTTGTTCAATTAATGAAAGAATATGATTATAGTCGTGATAAACAAATCGAGTTTCACGAAATGGTTTTAAACGAAATTGAATCTGCAGAAGATTTAATCGATGATTATCTTGTTTATGCAAAACCTACTTATGGTCAGTTGGAAGCTTCTAGTATTTCTTGTGAAGTCCAGCATGTATTGAAAATTATGATGCCTTACGCAAACGGAAAAGGTGTAGAAATGCATATTACGGAAATGGATGGGAATGCTGAGATTTTAATGGACCGTCATAAGTTTCAACAAGCCATAGTCAATATCATTCGGAATGGCATCGAAGCAATGCCGGATGGAGGAATGTTGGCTATTGCGATTAAATCGACTCCTGCTAAAGTAAGTGTCCACGTAACCGATGAAGGAATTGGGATGACAAAAGAAGAGGTACGACGATTAGGAGAGCCTTATTTCTCGAGCAAGATTAAAGGAACAGGACTTGGGATGATGGTCACATATAGCATTGTTAGCCAAATGAATGGCCATATCTTTGTAGATTCTGAAAAAGATAAAGGTACCGAATTTCGATTGGAATTCCCTAATCTTACAAATTCAACTAACAAATAAAACAGCATCCTCCGCGGCGGAGGATGCTGTTTTATTTGTTAGTAAAGTGATGGATAAAAGGAAGAACAGATTGTTCTTTTAGTTTAGCTTCGAACATAATATCAGCATCGATGCCATTTAATACGAGCAATAATTCTTCGAAGTCGGTTTCAGATACCAAATTATGATGGCGGAGGTCTGTAAAACCTTCTTTCCCTGTACTAATATGGACTTTTGGCTTGCCGTATCCTTGCCAAGTTTTAAGGATTTCTTTAAAATCTACGGATTCTCCGTCATTATTGCAATTATGGTGATGAATATCAAAGCAGACGGGTACCTCACACATCCGGTGAACATCTAAAACGTCGCGGATTGTGTAAGTTTTATCGTCATTTTCTAAACGCAATCGCTGACGAATACTAGGAGATAGTTCTAAGTAAACAGTAGCGAATCGTTGTTTGGCGATTTCTTTGTCGCCATATGCACCACCGGTATGGAGAATGATGTCAGTGCCCCCTAGCAATTGAATGAGTTTATCATGATACTCAAGATCTTCTATAGATTTTCGAACAACTTCAGGTTTTGGTGAATTAATGACTGTGTATTGACCGGGATGAACAGAAATTCTCATATTGTGCATTTCGACAAAAGATCGAATTTTTTCTGTGATGGCTAATACGTCCGGGTCTTCCCACCATATCCAGTCATTGATGGGATGGGTGGAAAGCGGAACAATTGAGCTAGAAGCTCGGTAAAAATAAATATCGTGTTCTAAATTCCAATGGATGACTTCGAGTGTGGTGTTCAAATTTTTTAGCGTCAATTCTTTTATTTTGTCAATACCTTCTGCTTCTGCAGTTGCTACACGCAAAGTTTTAAATACTGTTTTCAATTCTGTGTTCATACAGGCGTAACCTAATCTCATGCAGTTTCAGCTCCTTCTTTTAGGTATACCCTTTACCACCTCGTGCATTCCTGTTCTATCAACAAATCCAGTAATTATATAGGAAATATCGTGCCAAGCTAGGTATACTAGTAAATAGAAACGCTATTTATAAAAAAGGGGTGCTAATATGACTCGTTTAACATTGCATACGGGCTATCAAGAAGAAGAAACGTGTTTTATAAAGTATCAATTAATCAAACATAACAAAGGCAAAGTAGCTTATACAGAAGAAGAAAAAATCAACCTCATTTTAAAAGATGATGAAAAAAATATACTCGGGGGCCTTGTTGGTCATATCGATTGGGAATGCTTTTTTGTTGATATTTTATGGGTCGATGAGTCGTTACGCGGATTAGGAAAAGGACAAGAACTAATCCGTGAAGCTGAAGAGCTTGCGATTACAAAGGGCTGTCGATTTATCCGATTAGAAACATTCAGCTTTCAAGCACCAGAATTTTATAAGCGATTAGGATTTAAAGAAATGGGGAAATTAGAAGATTTCCCTAAAGGATATACGCATTATTATATGTATAAAGAGCTAAACTAACGAACAGCGCCAATCAAATGATTGGCGCTGTTCGTTAGTTTTGAGTAAACTCAATATGTTTTGCTATTAGTTGATTTTAAAATTAAATTGGATGTCTTCTTTAAACTGGCCATTTTCGAAATTTCTTTCGGCAAAGGTAAGTGTGTTATCATGAGAAACCAAAACGACAGTCGCAGAACGTGTGCCATAATCGGGTGTTTTGATAAAGATGGGCGATAACATTCGTTCTAAGTCTAAGCCGACTCCACTATCGGGAAGATGTGTGTCGGGTGCATGATCCGCGTCTGCCAAAATCGTAAAGAGCTCTTCTAAATCGGCCTTTTCTGTTTGGGCCATGTAGGATGCGAGTTTTTCTTTTCCTTTGGTAACCTTTGGCCATGGCGTATTCAAAAAATGGTTACTTAGTGAATGGGTGCCTGGGGGAATCTCATAAGATTCATGTTGAATATTGTTGTAGTAGAGCAACTTTTCAGCATCTCCCACTATAAGATTAAAGCCAGCATATTGCTTTGGGTCAATCGATTGTAGATATTCTTCTGGGGAACTTGTAGCAGCTAAAAAATTTTTGACGACAGCTCCTCTTGATAAAGGACCTGCTTCTAAATTTGTAGGGTTTCTAAAGTTTGTCAAAGCCGCAATGCGCCCCTGCTTCGTAACGCCTAACCACGTCCCTAACTGTGTCAAATCACGACCAGCCAATATTGAAGGTTCATCATCCCAAAAATGAGCAGGTGCAGCAGGACGACTATAAAATTCATCACGATTAGCGGCGATGATCAATTTATAGCTTGGGTGATTTCGAAATTGCAGATTTATCAGACACATAACTTTTCCCCTTTTTGATTTATTATATACAATAATTATCGTCAATGATAGAACAGCAACTTGTGAACAAATGAAGACTTATAGAGTAAACAATATTAAGCGAAGTATAACCATCGGGATTTTTAATGATTCTATAAAACTATATTTAGTGAATTTAAGTGAAAAAGTCAGGACTATAGATTCAATCATAAGTTTATTCTGTTATACTATTAAAAGAGAATTCTAAGGAATGAGAAATTTTAAAGTATTCAGGAGGTGAAATTATGGAGAAAGAAACAACTTCATTATCTTTTATGCGCATATTAATGGAAGGAATAAAAGAAATGGTATTTGTTGTAAAAGTTAATGAAGCCGAATCTTTCACATATGACTTTTTTAACCAAGCAGTATTAGAAAAAACGGGTTTAACTCCTGATTCTATAGGCAAGCCATTTAATGAAGTCTGTTCCGAAGAGATGGCAACTTTTTTATATGAAAAATATAAAGAAGTAATTGAAACCAAGAAAAAAACGAGTTATGAAGACTCTTTTTATTCTAAAGAAAATAGATTGTTGTATTCGGAAACGTTATTGACTCCTCTTTACGATGAGACGGGGAAATGTACGCATATTGTTAGTCTAGTAAAAGACATTACAAACGAAAAGAGAGCTAAGCTAGAAAGTGCAGAGATTCATGATCGCCTCGCAGAAAGCAGCGCACGTTACCAATCCTTGTTTGATAGTAATGCAAGTGCCATTTTCACTTTAGATTTTAATGGGCGTATAATAGGAGGGAATTCTGCGAGTTTAGAGCTTAGTGGGTATGTGAGGGAAGAGTTGTTAGAAGAGAACTTTGTTCGCTTTGTCAGTGTGGAAGATCAAAATCGCGCAAAAGAACATTTTCAGCTGTCGAAGTTAGGGGAAATGAGAGATGAACGGCTTCAACTTGCGAACAAGTCTGGTCAACTAATATCCTGTTTAGTGAAGTTTATCCCGATTAATGTAAAAGGAATAATCACTGGGTTTTATATGAGTACAAAAGACATGACTGAATTAGACGAAATCTCGGGACTTTATAAGGCAGGGGAAGAAAATTTTCAAATTATTGCTGAAAACGTTCACGATGTCATTGTCTTGATGGATCAACATCGACAGTATTTATACGTGTCTCCATCTTCTGAAAATATATTTGGTTTTAAAGCAGATGCTATTGTGCAAAAGGAAGCTTATTACCAAATACATGCTGATGATATCAAACGTGTAGGCAGTAGTTTTGATCATGCTGCTAAAAATAGTATTACTTTTCGCGAACAGCTACGTCTTATGCACAAAAATAGAGGATGGATCTGGACAGAAGTAGCAGGCACCCCTGTATTGGGAAAAGATAATAAGTTCAATCACATGGTGATTGTAGCTAGAGATATTTCAATTCAAAAAGAATACGAAAATCAACTCAAGCATTTTGCCTATATCGATACCCTGACTGAATTGCCGAATCGTCGTTATTTCCAGGAGTATGCAACTAAAAGATTGGAGATGGACAAAGAAAGCAGGGAGAAGTTGGCCGTTCTTATTTTAGATATAGATGATTTTAAGCAGATTAATGATCAATGGGGACATGAAGTTGGTGATGCGGTTATTCAAGAGTTTGGGCATCGCTTAAATCGCTGCATGTATGGTGAAAACATAGCTGCACGTTTAGGTGGAGACGAATTTATTGTTCTTTTGACTGAGGCAGAGAGCAAGGAAAAAGTGACGAAAATAACGGATGTCATATATCAGGCGATGAAAACACCAATTAACGTGCAGGAATTGTTCTTTGAAATTTCAATTAGTATGGGTATTACAATGACTCCCGAAGAGGGAGTATCTATTTCTACCATGATGAAGCGAGCAGATTTAGCAATGTATAAAGCAAAACGACAGGAAAAAAATTCATTTCACGTAAGTCCAGCATGAACCAATACGGTTCATGTTTTTTTGTAGGCGTTTGATAGTGAATACGAAATTATGATAGGTGGAAGGTATGTTTGAATTTTCAGAAACGAAATAAGTTTTCTTTTAATATGAAAAATGGTATGCTTTTGTTAAATCGTAAATCCCATTAAAAATACAAATAATGGTCTTTATTGTAATTATATAGCACCTTACCAACTCTTTTTAATAGTAATAAGGTGCTATATATATCCTGAATATTAAGGATTGAAAAAAAATTTACTATATGACTTAAATAATAAGTCTTTCTAAATAGTTGAGGTGAGAAAATGAAGAAAAGACATCCGAAAACTTCTATGATTATTCAGCTTTTTTGTGTTTTTTGGATTTTTTTCTTTTTTCTCGAAACTGAAAAAACAATTAGCGCGAACAGTAGCGAAGGATCTACACAATTAAATTCCACTATCAGCAAGATCTCTCTATCAGAAAATCTGCAGATTCTTAAAGATCCAGAAGGAACTTATGAAATCGAAGAACTGTTAGAACCTCCCGGAAGTTGGAAGTTTGTTCAAAATGAAAAGAGCGTTCCCAATGGCGGATTTTCTTCCGATGTTTATTGGATAAGGTTTACTGTTGAAAATGATTCGGAAAACGAAGAATGGCTACTAGAGCTTGCGAACACTTTTGTCGATAAAGCAATTCTGTATTCCCCAGAACCGTCTGGGGAACACACTTCGATTGTATTAAGCAATGGCCAGTCAGGTTCAGAAGGTGTTTATTCAGAACATCCTCCTGTTTTTAAACTGATTTTGCCGAATAACAGCAGCAATACATTTTTTATGAGAGTTGAGTCGCAAGGAGGCATGCATCTTCCTTTAACAATTTGGGAACATACGGCGTTCAACACAAAATCTAACCAAACAATGGTATTAATCGGATTAATCAGCGGACTATGCCTCATTTTTTGTTTGTGGTGCATTAAATGGTATAGAACTTCTCAACAAGTTAGCTTTCTTTATCTTATCTTTTTAGCGTTTTCAGTGCTAGTTGCCTCTTCTTCTTGGAAAGGGTGGAGCTTTTCCTCTATTTGGCCGGATGTAGAATGGTGGTATGGACAAACTATTTTAGTTACTTTCGGTACAGTAAGTTTAATGTTTTTCTTGCTCACTAAAGAACTTTTGGCAAATATGTTTGAATTGTCCTGGCTTTCAAAGCTGACTAAGGTGACAGGAGTTTATATCTTATTTTCATTCGTCCTTTCTTACTTTACGTATACAGTTGCAAGTGCCATGTTATTTGCATTGGCTACTCTTGCGGTATTGGTGTCTTTAAGTACTGCTCTGTATGCTTGGAATAAAAGAATTTCTTATATTAATCCATATGTTGCAGCGTTATTATTATCCATCATTATCCTCGTTGTTTCCTTTTTAACTGCTGCGGCAATTTTACCTTATGTTGAAACCGTTCAATATCTCCTTTGTTTCTGTAGTTATCTAGTTATCTTGCTTATTGCAAAAGCATTATTCTCTAAAGAAAAAGAACAGCTTGAAAAAAATGAACAGCTTGAACATCAAGCAAATGAACGTCAATTAATGAAAATAGAGGCGCTCAAAAATGCTAATAAACGAAAAGAGGAATTATTGGCATACACATCAAATGGATTAAGAACGCCTCTTTATGGCATGATCGGCATTGCAGAAACACTCCGAGCATCAACTAATGGAAAAATTACACCTACTATGATGAATCAATTAAATGATTTAGTGACAAACGGTAAAAATATGGCGCATTTAGTAAATGAACTTCTCGATTCTTCAAAACGCAAACTAGATTTTTCGCGTATTCAAGTTGAAGCTCTTGCGATTAATGAGTTATGCAACGAAGTTCTAGCACTTTGTCGTCCTCTGATTCAAACAGAATTAGTAACGCTTTATCATACTGTTCCATCTTCATTGCCTAAAGTAGTTGGGGATGCAGATCGATTGCAACAAATTTTATATAATCTAATCGACAATGCTATTCGTCATACGCATGCAGGAGAGGTTGTCGTTTCAGCTCGTGTTTTAGGAAAAGAGCTAGAAATTTTAGTGAAAGACACAGGGGTAGGGATAAAAGAAGAAAGAATTCCAACGTTATTTGAATGGGATATATCGAAGGAGAAAACGTTCGAAAATCATGGCATGGGGTTGAAAATCGCTAAAAACTTAGTCGAACTTCAAGGTGGGAAATTAAAAGTAGAGTCACAGGAGGGGATAGGTTCACTATTTACCTTTACCGTACCGGTATATAAAGACGATGGTTCTGTACAATTCATCAATAATTACGAGTCAATCACTAAGGAAATGACAGCTCCTCAGCTAGCCGCTTCCATTTTGAAACAACGTTCATCTAGTAAAGAGTTGCATATTCTTGTAATTGATTCTGAAGAAGTTAATCGCATGGTGTTAATCCGCCAATTACTAATAGAAGGTTATCAAGCAATAGGCGCAGAGGATGGACAAACAGCAATGCATCTATTGTCATATAAACCAGTGGATTTAATTGTGATGGATGGATGCTTAACCGATATGACCGGTGATGAATTGTGTAGACGAATACGAGTAGAATTTACTTTGACAGAGCTGCCGATTTTAATGTTATCAAATGTAGATAGTCTCCAGGAAAAAAAGGAAGCTTTTATAGCCGGGGCCAATGATTACTTACTAAAGCCTTGCGATAAAGAAGAGTTTTTACTCCGTGTCGGAACTCTAGCGAATACGAGTAGCTTAACGCAGGAAATCAGCAACTTGAATTATTTTCTTGAGCGCAATGTGAAAGAGCGGACAATGGAGCTAGAAATTACCAACTTGAATTTGTTAACAGTCAATGATGAAATACAAGAAATTGAGAAATCTAGAAATGAAATGTTATCTGCAATTTCACATGAATTAGGCACACCGATTACTTTGATCCATAGTTATATACAAGCAGTGAAAGAAAGTTTAATAGAAGAAAATAATCCACGTTATTTGGATATGATTCATAAAAAACTATTACTCTTAGAACGCCTCACGGAAGATCTTGTAGAGTTGACCGAATACAAGTCAGGGCACATGACATTGCGTTTTGTAGAAAGAGACTTGGAGGGTTGGATAACGAGGCTAGCGGAATCTATGGCATCTGACGTCACACAAAGTGGACGTGCTTTTGAATTTTTAGGCACAGAAAATCAGGATGGTATTAATCAGTCATTGCTAAAAGTAGACTTAGATCGACTAGACCAGGTGATATCTAATATTCTATGGAACTCTGTTAAGCACACTTCTGCTGAAGATGGAAAGATTACATTGTTGATTGAAATTTTAGCTAAGAATAACGACAATGCCATGTTAGATGAAGATTGTGATGGAGAACTGTTTATTCGAATTGCAGATAATGGCTGCGGAATTAAGAAAGAATCATTACCTCATATATTTGAACGGTTTTATAAAATCAATAGTTCTGCTAACTATAAAGGGAGTGGACTTGGATTGGCGATTGCGAAAGAAATTATTTTGGCGCATAAAGGAAAAATTTGGGCAGACAGTGCAGAAGGACAAGGAAGCGAATTTATCATTGTGCTGCCGTTAACTTTTCAGTAAAGGAAAGGAGGAAGACAGATGAATGCTGCAACTATAATGATTGTAGAGGATGATGAAGGTATCCGCGAGCTGTTGCGTTTATTTCTTCTTAAAAAAGGTTATGGAGTCATCCAAGCAGAAGATGGGTTTCAAGCATTAGAGTTATTGGAAAAAGAAAAGCCCGATCTTATTTTACTAGATGTTGAAATGCCGGGCATGGATGGGCTGGAAGTATGCAGAAGAATTCGTCTGAAAACCACTTTGCCTATTTTATTTGTCAGTTACCGCAAAGAGTTGGTTTATAAAATTCAAGGGCTCGAAGCTGGTGGTGATGATTATATTACGAAGCCTTTTGATTTTAATGAGTTGGAGGCTCGTATGCGCGCAATTCTTCGGAGAAATGGTTGGAGAAATAACGTGGAAGATCAACTGACCATTTTAAAGTACAAGGACCTCCATATTCATGTAGATTCTCGTGAACTTTATTTGGAAGGAACTCCAGTAAAGCTTTACCATAAAGAATTTCAGTTATTGCTGCTACTAGCTCAGACGCCAAATCGTGTCTGGACGGCTGAACAATTATATGATCAAGTATGGGGCTATTACTCTGAAGGTGATGTGCAGACAGTTAAAGTGCATATAAGCAAATTACGGAAAAAAATTGAAAAAGATCCGGCAAATCCGGAATTTATTCAAACAGTTCGAGGTTTTGGTTACAAGTTTATATGGGAGTAAAAGCATTCGGTTTGTAAAAACCGAGTTCTTTTTTATTTATCCTGATTCTTTTGTCATTTATAGTGAATCTAAAGAACTATGATTTACGGTAAATGACTATTTTTTTCCTTTTTATTTGAATTTTTAGATTATTTAACGTTTATTTAACCTTCGACTTTTAATATACTAGTTATAAAGGATGAACCTTAGGAGGATTTAGTTATGGAGAGTACATTCAATCTGAATAAATTCCTGAAAGTGATGCACAAAAGAAAAGCGTTAATCATTTTTGTTACTCTCGCTTTTGTGGTGTTTGCTGCAGTGGCGAGCTACACCATTATGAAACCAGTTTATAAAGCGACCACGCAAATTTTGGTCAACCAAAACACAGTTAGTAGCCAAGATGTTAACAGTCTTGATATTAATACCAATCTTCAATTGATCGGAACGTATAATGTCATTATTAAAAGTCCAGCAATTTTAACTACTGTCATTGAAGAGTTGAAACTTGATGAAACGGCTCAATCATTAACAGAACGAGTTACGGTTACGAATATTGAAAGTTCACAAGTCGTAACATTATCTGTTGAAGACTCTTCTATGAAACAAGCTGTGATTTTAGCTAATACGATTGCAAAGGTTTTTCAAGAAGAAATTCAGCAAATGATGAAAGTTGATAATGTCAGTATATTAGCCACAGCAGAGATGACTGCAAGTCCAAAACCGATTCGTCCAGATCCTATTTTTAATATGGCGATTGGGGCAATTGTTGGCTTGGTTTTTGGAGTGGGTATAACATTGATTTTGGAACAATTAAATACGACGGTTCGTTCAGAAGAGGATATTGAAGAAATGACAGGACTTCAAGTATTAGGAATCGTTAGTCCTGTAGACAGCAACTTGAAAATGGAAAAGCCATTAAATTTATCAGATAGATTGGAGAAGGATAATTATGCGGACAGCGAACAAGACAAAAAGATTAATGCCACGAAAATTGGTGGTTCGTACTAATCCACATTCAATTGCAGCTGAACAATACAGAACAATCCGAACGAACATTAACTTCTCAATGCCTGATTTAACTTCGAAAATCATTTTGTTCACATCTGCTTCAAAAGAAGAAGGTAAATCAACGACTGCTGCTAATATGGCCATTGTTTTTGCAGAAACTGGAAAGCGAGTCTTGTTAATTGATGCAGATATGCGACGTCCAACACTATTTAGAACCTTCCAATTAGGAAATAATACAGGTCTGTCTAATTTACTGTTGGGAAAAGGTACTTTGAAGCATTCAGTTAAAGCGAGTGGAATTCCGAATTTGGATTTACTGATGAGTGGACAAATTCCTCCAAATCCAGCTGAATTACTGGAGTCAGATACTTTGGATGAACTAATGGGGGAGATGCGAGAATTATATGATTATGTTCTCTTGGATTCGCCGCCAATCTTATCTGTAACCGATGCTAAAATTTTAGCGAACAGATGCGATGGAACTGTCCTAGTTGTGAATACGGGGAAATCAGAAAAAGTAAGTGTTGAAAAAGCACGAGATTCTTTAGCAACTGCGAAAGCATTTATTTTAGGGGTCGTTTTAAATAATTATCCGTTAACAAGCGAAAATTATTATTACCATAATTATAATGATTGATGAAGCTGACTCAAAAGGAAAGGAAGAAAACGTATGAAGATCGATAAACGACATATACGCAAAAGTCTTCATCGTTCTCAGAAGACTTTCCTTCTTGCTTATCGGCAGTTCCGTACGTTTGTGTTGGAAGGGTTTGAACATTTCGAGCAAATATTCGAGCACAAAAGATTATCAAAGATGGAACACATTACAGGGAAAGTCGTGATGATTACCGGCGCAGGAGGAATGATTGGTTCAGAAATCAGTCGTCAATTGCTGGGATTTTCTCCTGAACGTATTTTACTAGTTGGGCATGGCCCGCAATCGATTTATACAGTGGAGCATGAGCTAAGACAGCAATTAGGAGATCAAACAGAAATCATACCTATTATTATTAATATTCAAGATAAAAAAAGAATTTTTGAAGTTGTTGAACGGTATACGCCAGATATTATTTACCATACAGTGGGTAATCACCAAATTGATTTTACAGAAGAACAATTTGCTGAAGCTGTGTACTCGAATGCGCTCGGGACAAATAATGTTGCAGAAGCAGCGAACCGATATCACGTGGGTGTATTTGTTCAAGTATCTTCGGAACAGGCTGGAAATCCAATTGATTTACTAGAAGCTGCCAAAAGATTATCAGAAGTTATTGTCGAGAGTATTTCGCAAACCAGTTTAACAAAGTACATCATTATTCGACTCCCTGGATTTTTCTTTACTGATCAATTGGCATCAAAGTATTATCCAGTATTTGAGCAGCAAGTAGAAGTTATTGCTGCAGTTCAAAAAATTCTTCAGATTGGCGGCATAATTACGGCATTCGACAAAGGAGACTTAACTCAACACAAAAATAAATTTGTTTATACAGAACTTCAAAAACAAAAAGAACTAAGTCAAATAGATATGGCACGTCTATTAAAAAAACTGAAAACAGCCTCTCAGGATGAAATGCAAGAACTTGTAATATCGATTATTAAGCAATAAAAAGAAAGGGTGGGAGAAATGGGAGCAGAAAAATATCATAATGAATATCTTTTCGAAGAAGTTTTTGGAAGACATGTGCCATTCCAAAATGACGATATGATAGAACAACATCCCTTTTTGAACAAAATTTATCCCTATGCGTTGAATATCATCCATTTGGTGACGTATTGCGAAAATAATACTGTTGCAATGCTGTCAGGTAGTTTAGAAATGGGGACTGTTGATAGCAACGATGGATTTGAAGAGCAAATTGGAGAAGTTTCATGTGGTTTGGATCAGGAAGGGAACTTGAAACCATATGCGTATAATTTGAAAACCCTTCAAAAAATCGACAAGCATCCGCAAACGCGCTTTGTTTTTGCGGGTAGTAAAATCCCACATTTTGATCAACTCAAGGCTTTTGCCATTGATCTTCACATTAAAAACAAAGTAGACGATGTGATTTCTTGGAAGTTTGCATTAGATTCAAGAGGACAAGCTATTTTAATCACGTGGTTGTTGGAAAAAGAAAATTTACTTTAGTATGGAATAATGTATATCTACTAAAAATTGAGTGAAATCTGAACAAAGAGCATGGGCAATCCGAATAGCTCAATGGAAGAGTAGGTAAAGGGGGAAATCTGTCACTATGTTGGACAATCTGAAAATAGCAGTAGTTGGATTGGGTTATGTCGGATTGCCCGTAGCGGTTGCTTTTAATCAAAAATATCCAGTTACAGGCTACGACATAAGTACAGCCAGAATTCAGGCATTAATGCTAGGTGTAGATCATACACATGAAATAAGCTGTGAAGAACTTACGAAAGCAACAATTGCTTTTACAACTGATTCTGCAGATTTACAAGATGCAGGTTTTATCATTATAGCTGTGCCATCAGCTCTGGGTGAAGATCAGTTACCAGATTTGTCTGCTATAAAAAAAGCGAGTAAATGCGTAGGAGAACATATGAAAAAAGGCGCGGTAGTGGTCTACGAAACAATTGTTGGGCCTGGAATGACTGAAGAAATCTGTATTCCCTTACTAGAGAAGTATTCAGGGTACGAAAATGGGAAGGAATTTTTTGTAGGCTATTCTCCTGCAAGAACATTACCCGGAGATAAAAAGAATAACTTCAAGACTATGAAAAAAGTGGTTGCCAGTCAAAATGAGGAAGTAACAGAGTTTCTTGCCTTAGTGTATGGCAGTGTAGTGAATGGTGGCATTTATAAAGCACCTTCTATTCGAGTTGCTGAAACAGCGAAGTTGATTGAAAACATTCAACGAGATGTTAACGTAGCTTTGATGAACGAACTAGCATTGATTTGTGAGCGTTTAGAAATTGATACACAAGCGGTGTTAGCGACAGCAGGAAGTAAACGAGATTTCGTGAAGACTATGCCCAACTTAGTAGGTGGACAAGAGATTGAACTCGCATCATTTTATTTAACGGATAAAGTGAAAACGCTTGGACATAGCTCTCAAGTCATCTTGCCAGGACGAAAAATTAATGACGGAATGGGACAGTTTATTGCACGAACCTTGATGAAAAAAATGATTCAAGAAAATATCATGTTAACTGAAGGGCGCGTTATTATTTTAGGACTGTCTTTTAAAGAAGACGTTCCTGACTTACGTAATTCTAAAGTAATAGACATTGTTAAAGAATTAAAATTGCATGGTATTGATGTTCAGTTAGCCGACCCTTATGCATCTGCAGAAGATGCTCAAAGTTATTACGAAGCGGACTTACTATCCCATCAAGAATTAAAACCAGCACATGCAGTTGTTTTAGCTGTTCCCCATAAAGCTTACAAGGACAATAGTTGGAAGCAGTTTGAAGACTTATTAATTGGGCACCAGGGAATCGTCTTTGATATAAAAGGGGTTTTAGAAGAAGCGAAAAAACCGGGAAAAATTCATTTGTGGCGCTTATAATTGTACCTGTAACCATTCGAACTCTCTACTTAGGGCAGGGAGTTTTTTTGTGTTATAGAGCTCAACTGTTTTTTCAGAAGAGCGGAAGGGTATGGAATACTATAGAACTAAAGGAGGGCGAAGTTATGGAAATTGTGCCGAAGAAGGATTTGCTAAAGGACGGTTACGGAAATTATTACATGGTATCTTATGCTTCTAAAAAGTCGTTGACGATTGTAAATGCGGCAATGTATCATGCATTCAACCAAATACTAGACGAAGAACTTGTGAAGAAAGTAAAAGCAAAATACCCGAATAATGTAGCTTGTGGAAAATATTTTGCTGATTTAGTTCATGAACAAGTTGAACAAATGAACAGTTCCGAACAATCTGGAACTATTTACGATATTGAAGATGTGAAAAAGGAATATGATTTGCACATGAAGCCTTTATATGACGATTCATTTCATCTGTAAAAAGCATTCGATAATCATGTATACGACTTTTCTAAAGGAGAAGATTCGATATGCAGAAGCTCATTGCTTTTATTTTATCCGTGCTGTTACTATTGGTAGCCTGTGGTACAGAAAGTTCAGAAGAACCAAATTCTCCAGACGAGGATGGTAAGTTAACGGAAGAAGGCTCAGAGAATGGAGAAAAACCTGAAGAGCAGCCGGCTGCTAATGTAGATCCACATGACTTTTTTATGCCAGATGCTTCTATAGCTACTTTTCTTGGAGAAGGGAATGAATACGCGAGTTTTACACTTCGGACCGTTTATATGGATGATCAGCATATCGCTACTTATGAAGACAACGGAGGAACAGTAATATTGAAAGTTTATAGAGTCGGCGAAAATGAAGTAGAACTAGTGAAAGAGCAAGCCGAGTTTTATGAGGATTTTGTTGCAAGTTCGGATGAGTTAGAAGCATTACAACCAATTCGAACGTATTTAACTTTGCCGTTAGAAGTAGGAACGGTGATTGAAGATTGGACAGTTACTGAAACAGCTACGACCGCTAAAACGGCTTTTCAAAACTTTGAAAACGTCAGTGTTCTTGAAAGTGAAGAAACCGAAAACACGATTAACAAAACTTATTTCGCTGAAGGATATGGTGAAGTAAAGCGTGAATTTCGAATGCAAGAAGAAGGACAACAAGAGTTTGTCGTGACTTCTGTTCTTGAAAGTATTGATCTTGAATGAAACAATAATTTAAAAAGCTTGCCAAGTAAATGGCAAGCTTTTTATCCGTGACAAAACTACAAGTGCCAGTTATGTGAATTTAAGGTAAGCTAGAGAGTAAGAATAGGGGAAAAGGGTTGAAGTGAATGAAATCCACAATTAATGCGAAAGACGTTGCAAAGCTCGCGGGAGTATCACAGTCATCTGTTTCACGTGTTTATTTTGAAGGTGCGAAAGTATCCAAAAAAACACGGGAAAAAGTATTGGCGGCAGCTGAAGAGTTAGGTTACCGACCAAATGAATTTGCCAGAAGTTTAATTACGAATCGAACAAAAATTATTGGCTTGGTCATGAAAGGAGTTCAAAATCCTTTTTATCCACAAGTTTTGACTCAATTTACTAACTCATTCAAACAACATGGTTATAGCGTTTTGTTTGTTCATACGAATAGCGATGAAATACAAACTGAGGATATTGAAACTTTGCTGAACTATAATGTTGCGGGTGTTGTTATTACCGATGCCACAATGTCTTTAAATGTGGCAGAAAGTTTTAAAGAAAATCAAATTCCGCTTGTATTCTTCAACCGTAAACTTAGCCGCTCCAATTTTTATTCGGTTTGCTGTAATAACTTAAATGCTGGACGTGCGATTGCTCAATATTTGATCGCGGAAGGGTTAAAAAACGCAGTATATATTTCCGGCAATGAAAATACATCAACTAGTTTAGAGCGTGAGCAAGGTTTTAGCGAAGTACTAGAGGAACATAAAATCAGCTATACAAAATATGTGTCAGATTATACGTATGAAGGTGGCTACAAAACTGCACTTACTATTAGCGGGAAAGGTAATTTACCTTCAGCTTTTTTTGTGGCGAATGACATTATGGCTTTAGGCGTA
Organism: Planococcus halocryophilus; assembly: GCF_022489025.1. GTDB lineage: Bacteria > Bacillota > Bacilli > Bacillales_A > Planococcaceae > Planococcus > Planococcus halocryophilus_A. The sequence continues at coordinate 35,722 of NZ_JAKVTG010000001.1, forward strand.
TTAGATGCTTTGCGAAAACAAGAAATTCAAGTGCCAGAACAAGTTAAAGTAATAGGGTTTGATAATATCAGTATGTCTTCTTGGCCAGCTTATGAACTGACGACATGGGAACAGCCAATTGAAAAAATGGTGGAAGAAACGGTGAACTATTTACTATCCGAAATAGCTGAATATACAGGTTTAGCAGAATCTGTTGAACTAGATGGGGAGTTTGTAAAACGGAAAACAACGTAAAAGGTATTGACATTCTCTGAAAATTCCCATATTATCTAAATAGTTTCACTTTTGCATACGTATTCATAAAAGGGAGGAATTAATATAATGAAAATTTTTAAAGCGGGTAAATCACAAGAGGAAGTAAGTGCTAACGACACAAAAGTTTCGCAAATTGTCGCAGAAGCATTACAAGCCGTTGAAACACAAGGGGATAAAGCGGTACGTGAACTTTCCGAGAAATTTGATAAATGGGAACCAAAATCTTTTCGGTTATCTCAAGACGAAATAAATGAAATCGTTTCCAAAGTACCGAATGATGTGATTGAAGACATTAAATTTGCTCAAAAAAATATTCGCGAGTTTGCAGAAGTTCAACTAGCTTCTATGAGTGATGTGGAAGTTGAAAACATTCCAGGTGTTATTCTTGGTCATAAAAACATTCCAGTTAATAGTGTAGGCTGTTATATCCCCGGTGGACGTTATCCAATGGTTGCATCAGCTCATATGAGTGTTTTAACGGCAAAAGTTGCTGGAGTTAAGCGTGTTATTGCATGTACACCACCAATTAATGGAGAGATTCCAAACGCAACAATTGCGGCAATGTCACTAGCCGGAGCAGATGAAATTTATTTGCTTGGCGGAATTCAAGCAATGGCAGCGATGGCTATTGGAACTGAAACAATCAAATCAGTGGACATGATTGTTGGACCCGGAAACGCATTTGTAGCCGAAGCAAAACGGCAACTATATGGCCGTGTTGGTATCGATTTATTTGCTGGACCAACAGAAACTTTAGTTGTCGCAGATCACACGGCTGATGCTGAAATGGTAGCAACAGATCTTTTAGGTCAAGGTGAGCACGGACCAACTTCACCAGGCGCATTAATCACAACTTCAGAAGAATTGGCAAATGAAACGGTTAAAGAAATCGAACGTCAATTAGAAACATTAGCAACGGCAGACGTGGCTCGTGTTTCATGGGATGATTATGGACAAATATTATTGGTAGATTCAATCGAAGAAGCACGTATTGAGGCAGATCGCTTAGCTTTTGAACATGTTGAAATTTTGACGGAAAATCCGGATTACTTCCTTGAAAATATGACGAATTATGGTTGCTTGTTCCTTGGGCCAGAAACGAATGTAGCATACGGAGATAAAGTAATTGGAACAAACCACACATTACCCACAAAAGGTGCTGCTCGCTATACTGGCGGATTATGGGTTGGAAAGTTCATTAAAACTGTTACATATCAAAAAGTAACACCAGAAGCGAGTGCTTATATTGGTGAATATGCAGCACGGTTGTGCAAACTTGAAAACTTCGCAGGGCACGCCGAACAAGCACTCCTCAGAGTAAGAAGATACGGTAATAAATAAATTAATGTGAAAACCCAACTTATTTTAGCTCATTTACTGTTTTTATGTTTAGATATACAAGCCGAATTTGTCCAAGATACTTAACGGTAAGAGTATTATTATTAGTTTGTACTTAAAAATCAAAAGATGGAGATGTGCAACTGATGGAGAAAATTTCAATTCTTGGAGCAGGAACGATGGGACACTCTATTGCCTTGTCAGCAGCTTGGGCAAACCAAGCGGTAAATGTATATGGCATTAATGAGCAAGATCTTGAAAGTGCGGATAAAGGTTTGAACAATAAACTCAACGTAATGATTGAAAATGAATTATTTTCTGCTAATCAAGCAAAAGAAATTAGAGAACGTATTAAATTTACGACTTCTCTAGAGAATGCCGTTTCAGATGCTACATTCATAATAGAAGTTGTTCCAGAGATTTTAGATTTAAAGAAAAAATTATACACTAAATTAGAAACCATAGTAGACGACGAAGTCGTAATTGCTAGTAACACTTCAGGATTTAAACCAAGTTTACTAGCTGCTGATATGAGACGACCTGAACGTTTTGTCGTCACGCATTTTTGGAATCCGGCACATCTTATCCCCTTAGTTGAAGTGGTCAAAGGTGAGCGCACGGATGAAGCAACAGTCGAACGAGCAATGGCCGTTTTAGATAAGATGAACAAAAAAGCAGTGGTATTACAGAAAGAAATTCCTGGGTTTATCGGTAACCGACTGCAATATGCATTATTCCGTGAAGCACAATCCTTATTAGATGCTGGAGCAGCTTCTAAAGAAGATATTGATGCGGCAGTGACTTATAGCATTGGCCGTCGATTGCCTGTTACAGGACCGTTGATGTCGGCTGATATGGGAGGTCTAGATGTCTTCTCGGCAATTTCAAATTATTTATTTGAAGATTTATCGACAGATCAACGTTCAGGTAAAGTTCTGACTCAACTAGCAGCTGACAACAAACTCGGCGATAAAACAGGTGAAGGATTTTATTCCTGGGAGACTGAAGTTTCAGCGAAGATAAACGAAGAGCGGGAGCAAATGCTAATTTACTTCTTAAAAAATGATTTGAAATAGGAGGGGTAAAATGAGCGCGTATTTTTCAGAACTCGAAAAAAAGACCGTTGTTGTTACAGGTGGTAGTAAAGGAATTGGTAAAGATATCGCCATAACGTTTGCCAAGCTAAATGCCAATGTGGTGATATCAGGTAGAAATGAAGCTGTACTTGAATCAGTTCTAGTGGAACTTAGAGAGCACAATCCGAAATGTATTGCTGTTTCAGGTGACTTAAGCAATATTGCAGAAGTCCGCAAGCTGATCGACAAAGCTGCGTCAGAATTTGGCACCATCGATGTTCTAGTTAATAATGCTGGTGTCAATATTGCTAAACCTGCTATGGAAGTGACAGAAGAAGACTGGGATACTGTGCTCGATTTGAATTTGAAATCTGCATTTTTTGCAAGTCAAGCAGCTGCTAAATATATGCTTGAACAAAAAAGTGGGCGTATTATCAATATTGCTTCTCAAATGGCTTTTGTTGGTTATGAGAAGCGCGCCGCATATTGTTCAAGTAAAGGTGGTCTAGTGCAACTAACAAAAGCATTAGCTGTTGAATGGGCAAAGCAAGGCATACGCGTGAATGCAGTGGCACCAACTTTCATTGAAACTGAACTGACTGCTAAAATGTTTGAAAATGAAAAATTTAAAAACGATGTCAATAATAGAATCTTACTTGATGGTTTGTCTCAGCCGGCAGACATTTCAGGGGCAGTATTGTATTTAGCATCTAACTTAGCTAATTTTGTAACCGGTGAAACGATTAAAGTTGATGGGGGCTGGACCGCTATTTAAATTGTCTCAAGACTTTAATGCTTTATCCGCCTAAAGTCTGAATATTAGTCAAATTAATTGAAAACTCTTTCAATTATCTCAATACCCTTTATAATGAACAATTATGAACCTAAGGAGATGAGGCAAATGTCCAATCTAAAAAATGATTCGCTACAATTGCATAGAACGCATCAAGGAAAACTGGAGATTCGTTCAAAAGTAGCGGTAGAAAACGAAAGGGACTTAAGTCTCGCTTATTCTCCAGGAGTAGCGGAACCGTGCAGAGAAATCGCGGCTGATCCATCGAAAGTTCACGATTATACGATGAAAAGCAATATGGTCGCAGTTGTAACAGACGGTACAGCTGTTCTCGGTCTTGGCAATATAGGTCCACTTGCTGCACTGCCAGTTATGGAAGGAAAAGCGATTTTGTTTAAGGAGTTTGCAGGCGTAGATGCATTTCCTATCTGTTTAGATACAACAGATGCAGAAACCATTATCCAGACGGTAAAATTACTTGAACCAGGTTTTGGAGGCGTCAATCTGGAAGATATTTCTGCCCCAACTTGTTTTATTGTGGAAGAACGTCTAAAAAAAGAAATGGGTATTCCAGTGTTTCATGACGATCAACATGGCACAGCTATTGTTACACTAGCAGGCTTGATCAATGCATTGAAATTAGTTGGAAAAGATGTACAGGAAACGAAAATAGTCGTTAACGGTGCAGGAGCTGCAGGTATTGCTATTGTCAAATTGCTAAGTAAATTTGGCTTTGCCCATCTGATTATGTGTGATACAAAAGGAGCTATTTATAAAGGGCGCAAAAATGGTATGAATCCATTTAAAGCTGAAGTAGCTGAAATGAGTAATTATGAGCGTAAAGAAGGTCTACTAGCAGATGTGATACAAGGAGCAGATGTCTTTATCGGCGTATCAGCTGAAGGAGCATTGACTGAAGACATGGTCCGGATGATGAATAGCGATGCTATCATCTTTGCGATGGCAAATCCGAACCCTGAAATTCTTCCACATTTGGCAAAACAGGCTGGAGCACGAGTTGTTGGAACAGGGCGTTCTGACTTCCCGAACCAAGTAAATAACGTTTTAGCTTTCCCAGGACTCTTTAGAGGGGCTTTAGATGTATTGGCTACCGATATCAACGATGCCATGAAAATTGCTGCAGTCGAAGCGATAGCGGGCTTGCTGGAGACAGATGAGTTGCATGAAGGTTACGTGATTCCAAAACCATTTGATTCACGTGTAGCTTCAGCTGTAGCTGCGGCAGTTGCTAAAGCTGCTATCGAAACAGGAGTTGCACGAAAAACAATTGCAACAGATGACTTAAAGCAAAAAACAGTCAGTTTATCGGCAGTTGGCGAAAACCAGAGTTAAGAGGAAACCATCCGGGAAAACGGATGGTTTTTTTGTGTGTTTCATTTTAGATTTAAAAAAATAGCCAACACAGCTTTCTTTTAAGAAGGCGTGTTGGCTATTTTTAGCTATGAACTAATTCTTTTGCTTCTACAGTAGGAAATGGTTCACTATGACCTTCTTGACGGTAAACGTCGAGTAAATCACATGGGCGTCCGATAAAATCCGTTTGCCCATTTTTGATTTTGACAATGCGGTCAGCCAAAATGTGAGCATCTTTTTCATCATGCGTAACAAAGATTGACGTGATATTGGCTTTTTTTAGAATATCACGTAATTCTTTCCGGATCTTCTCTTGCAGTTCTGCATCCAAATTACTGAATGGTTCATCAAGCAAGAGAAGATGAGGGTTTGGTGCAAGCGCTCTAGCAATCGCTACACGTTGTTGTTGTCCACCACTCAGTTGATGTGGATAACGATTTTCATACCCTTGCAATTCAACAAGTTCCAACACTTCTTGGAGACGTTTCTGTTTGGCAGACTTTTTCATGCGAAACAGTCCAAATAAGATATTATCAGCAACCGTCATATGAGGGAAAAGTGCATAATCTTGAAAAACCATGCCGATGCCACGCTTTTCGGGCTGTATAAATGTTTTATTATCACAGAGAACTTGATCTTGAATTGTTACTTTGCCAACTGAGGGATTTTCAAGTCCGGCAAGAAGACGAAGAACCGTACTTTTTCCGCTTCCGCTTCGGCCAAGAATGGAGATAACTTCACCTTTTTCAATCTGTAAAGAGAAATTATCAAGTGCAACAGCTTTTGTATTTGGATAAGAAAAACAAAGATTTTCAATGGTTACGAACATATTAATCCAACTCCTTTTCCAAAAACTTGTAGAAGACCATAATTGCCAGAGCACTAATACCAACTATCAATAAGGAAGCTTGAGAAGCCTCCATGATTTTTTCGTCGCTGGCATATTGGAAAGCTTTCGTCGAAAGTGTATCAAAATTAAATGGCCTTAAAATTAAAGTTAATGGAATTTCTTTTAATACATCGATAAAGACTAGAATAAATCCGCTAATGATTGCGCCTTTCATCATCGGCATATCTACTTTAAAGAATGTTCTTGTTAGTCCTGCTCCTAAAAGGCGAGAAGCATCTTGGAAATCCGTACCGATCTTATCATAACCGGTCTCAATCGAACTATAGCCAATGGCAAAAAATCGGATAATATAAGCAGTAACGAGCAAGATAAGACTAACACTGAGTACAAGCGTCGATTTTGTGCCCACTAACTGATACAGTGGGGCTAAAAAATTATCCAATGCTACAAAAGCAGTTACGACTGCAACTGCGATAACAGCTCCAGGAATAGAGTAACCGAGAACAGTCAATTTTGGCAACAATTTAGCAATTCTGCCATGCACAAGTCGTGCAAAGTTACCGACAATTAATGAGAACACAATAATGGTAGCAGCACTAATACCTGCCACGAACACTGAATTTTTTATATAAGATATAAACTCATCTAGAGGGATAGTTCCGAAAGTTAATATCGTCCAGTCGATCAATTGAATTACTGGGATAAAAAAGCCTAATGCTAATATTGAAAAGCCATAGCCGGCTGCTGCAAATGCTTTCCAACCAGTTAACCGAATTAGCGGCAATGGACGTACTTTAGTGGAAGAATAGCTGTATTGACGTTTCCCACGAAGAATTTTCTCAATCAGCAAAATGATGATAACAAAGCCCATTAAAGAGGCGGCTAGTTTAATCGACGTTTCAATATCACCTAAGCCAAACCAGCTTTGGAAAATCGCTGTCGTAAACGTTTGGATGCCGTAATATTTTACGACGCCGTAATCATTCAATACTTCTAAGATGACTAAACTGGCACCTGCAATAATCGAAATGCGTGAAATCGGAACAACCACTTGGAAAAACGTTCGCCAAGGGCCTTTTCCTAGAAGTCGCGTACTTTCAATAAGTGAAGCGGATTGTTGAGAAAGAAAAACTTGTGTAATGGTGTAAACGTAAGGATACAAGAAAACCGTATAGATAAAAATGGCACCCGGTAAATTCATGATGTCAAAGTATACAGGATTGAGTTCCATATTAAACTGTCCACGAAGTGTTGTCTGGATCACCCCGGTATAATTGAAGATTCCATGATAGGTATAAGCTCCGATAAAAGGAGGAATAGAAAGAGGTAAGATCAAAGCCCATTTTAAAAACTTTCGGAAAGGAAACTGGTACTGGGCAATCAGCCAAGCTAAACTCAAACCGATGAAAATCGTTGAACCTGCTGTAGCAACAACGAGGATCAAGGAGTTTTTGACAAACGACCAGAGGACGAATTCTTTCATATGCTCCCAATTTTCATTAGAGGGGGTGAATAAACCTGTCACAATTGTCATGTTCGGCAAAAACAGTGCAGCTATAATAACAATGGCTGCAACCGTCCAAATATTTATATTAGCGAGTCTTCGTTGCATAGAATTAGTCACCTTTCCAATCGTCAGAAATCCCTTGCCGTTATAGAACACAGCAAGGGAACAGCTTTTTGATTATTTCCAGCCTACTTCGTTAAAGATTAAAATCGACTTGGCGTTGTTGTCTCCCAGTGAAGAAAGTGGGATATCTTGTTCTTTAAATTCGCCCCATGATTTCAATAGCTCAGAAGGTTCAACAGCTGAGTTTACAGGGTATTCATAGTTAGCTTCTGCAAAAGTGCCTTGCGCTTCAGGTGCAGAAAGGAATTCAAGTAATTTTATCGCATTTTCTTTGTTTTTAGCAGTTTTAACGACACCTGCACCACTAACGTTAACGTGAGTTCCAGTTGTTTCTTGGTTCGGGAAGTAAAGTCCAAGACCTTCTGCAACTTCTACTTCAGCAGCATCTTCAGAATTTAACATTTGACCGAAATAGTAGCTATTCATAATCGCAACATCGCCGACTCCAGCTGCAATAGCTTTTGCTTGATCACGATCTCCACCTTCAGGGTCACGAGCGAAGTTATTAACAAGGCCTGCAGCCCATTCTTTTGCTTGTTCTTCACCATCGATTTCGATTAATGAAGCAAGTAAAGATTGGTTGTAAATGTTTTCAGAGCTACGGATTAATACGCGGCCATTCCACTGATCTTCAGTTAATGCTTCATAAGTTGATAACTCTTCAGGTGTTACTGTGTCTTGGTTATAAATAATCACGCGAGCACGTTTCGTTAAGCCGTACCACATTTGATCTGTATCACGGTAGTTCTCAGGAATTTGCTCATCTAATAGGTCACTTGTTACAGATTGCAACAAACCATCTTCTTTCGCACGGTATAGACGGCCAGCATCAGCAGTTAAGAATAGATCTGCTTCCGTAGCATCGCCTTCGCGCTTGATGCGTTCAAGTAATTCGTCTGCATCGCCTTTGATCAAGTTGACTTTAATGCCTGTTTCTTCTTCGAATTTTTTATATAGTTCATCGTCTACATCATAATGTCTTGCTGTATATAGATTAACTTCTTTGCTATCCGTTGTTTCTTCATTTGATTCAGCTGCATCGTCGTTTCCGCATGCTGCTAAAACAAGAAGTAATAACGCTAAGATGAGATATAAGGATTTCTTCATGGATGTCTCTCCCTTTAGTATGTAATTGAGAAGTTAAATGAAAATCATTCTCAACCTCAATTATAAAGAGCTAATTGAGAATGTCAATCAGAAACAGCCAACTATCTTAATTTTTTTAGAGTTGTGTCTAAAAAAATGAGTTCATTGAATTTCATCATTTGCAAAATTAAAAAGCATCCTTACCCAGCTTGGGAAAGGATACTTTTCGATTTAACAAGCTACTGTTCAATTTGCGATACTCAAACCTTTTCGTCGTGCGACTTGAGCGAGTGCTTGGCTTAAATCTTGCACCAGGTCATCCGAATGCTCAAGGCCGACTGAATAACGTAATAAGCCGTCGGTAATTCCGCGCTTTTCACGTTCTTCTTGAGGCATAGAACCGTGGGACATTGTGGCAGGGTATGACAAAATCGATTCCACTGCACCTAAGCTGACCGCAAATACTGGAATTCTCAAATGTTCTACAAATACACGAGCGGATTTTTTATCAGCTAAGCGGAAAGAGAGGACAGCTCCTGCACTCTTCGCCTGACGTTCGTGAATGGGATTTCCCGGATGAAATGAAAACCCTGGGTAATAAACTTCTTCGATTAATGGATGGTTGTGCAAGTATTCAGCAATCACACGAGCAGATTCCGATGATTGGCCTAAACGAGCGCCTAAAGTTTTGATGCCTTGAATTAGTAAATAAGAATCTTGTGCTCCTAAAACAGAACCAAACGTGTTTTGGATAAAGGCTAGACGATTGCCAAGTTCTTCGTCTTTCGTGACGGCGAGTCCAGCAATAATATCACTATGACCAGACAAGAATTTTGTCGCGCTGTGTAGAACAATATCGGCACCGAGTGCTAACGGGTTTTGATAGAGTGGTGTCATAAATGTATTGTCGACGAATGTTAAACAACCATTCGCTTTTGCTAATTTTGCAGCGATTTCAATATCTGTAATATTCATGACAGGGTTTGAAGGCGTTTCTAAGTAAATAACTTTAGTATTTGGTTGAATAGCATGGGCCATTTCATCCAAATCAGTCATATTTACAAATGTATATTCAATCTTGAATTTATCCAAAACTTCTGTGATGAAACGGTAGGTGCCTCCGTAAACATCTTCGGAAACAAGTACGTGATCACCAGAAGATAAAAGCATAAAAGCAGAAGAGATGGCAGCCATTCCCGATGAAAAGGCAAAACCACGAGTGCCGCCTTCAAGCTTTGCAATCGTCTCTTCGAGTGCAAGACGAGTAGGATTACCCGAGCGACTATAATCAAAAGGACCAAAAGAATCTAAGCTTTTCTGATGAAATGTAGATGACAAATAGATCGGTACGTTAACGGCCCCAGTGAGTGGATCAACTCCGGTAGAGTGAATAAACTTGGTTTCAATACGATCGGTCATATTCAACAACCTCCTCTTTCAATTTTGAAAATGCTTGTATTAAGTCAGCGATTAAATCGTCAGCTAGTTCAACGCCTACAGAGAAACGCAATAGACGGTTGCATACGCCGCGTTTTGTGCGTTCTTCAAAAGGGATATCTGCATGAGTTTGAGTGGCAGGGTAAGTGATAAAGCTTTCAACACCGCCAAGACTTTCAGCAAACGTGATGAGCTTAATATTTTCTAGAAATGGTCCAACCCAAGTTTCTTTCTGCAATCGGAAAGAAAGCATGCCGCCTTTACCCGGATACAATACGTCTGAGACGACTGGGTGTTTAGATAAAAACTCGGCAATTGTTTTCGCATTCGCTTCGTGCTGCCTCATGCGTAATGGTAAGGTCTTTAAGCCCCGAACCAATAACCATGAGTCAAAAGGGGAGAGGACTGCTCCAACCGAGTTATGGAATGTGGCTAGTTTGTCGCAAATCTTCTCTCCTTTAGCGGCTACAAGTCCAGCTAACACATCATTATGACCACCGATGTATTTAGTGGCGCTATGAATCACAATATCTGCTCCAAGCTTGATGGGCTGTTGGAAAAAAGGTGTTAAGAATGTATTATCTACTATTAATAGAAGTTTATGTTTTTTCGCTAATGCGGCATAAGCGACAAGGTCAATTTCCTGCATAAGCGGGTTTGTAGGCGTTTCGATAAAAAGAGCTCGTGTGTTTATCGTTATTTTCTTTTCTGTATCTTGTACGTTTTTAAATTCAGCGTATATGGGATGGATGTTATAAGCGGCTGCGAAATGATCTAACAGGCGATACGTACCTCCGTAAATATCTTCCGGTACTAATAGCTCATCGCCGGGCCGAAACAAAGACAAAACCAGTTGAATAGCTGCCATTCCAGAACTACAAGCATATGCTGCATCAGCCCCTTCAAGTTCTGCAAAACCTTCTTCTAAAACAGAACGTGTCGGATTTTTAGTCCGCGTGTAATCATAACCAGTTGATTGTCCAAGACCTTGATGCTCATAAGCTGTAGATAAGTAAATGGGTGGGTTAACCGCTCCTGTCGCGGCATCACTGCGATTCCCCAATTGCACCAATAAAGTTTCTAAACTATGTTTTGTCATTTTACTCATCCTCTCCACGATAAAACAGGGGCTTTCTTCTTTTAAGAAGAAAGCCCCTGTCAGGAAACATATTCTTCTCATCTTCTAGGCAAAGCCTATTGGATTTAGCACCGTAGTCTTCGTCAGACTGGTTGCTGAGACTTCGCAGGGCCAAATCCCTCCGTCTCTCTAGATAAGAAATATCCTATTAAATTTATGGTGTTTCTGTTTCGATGTTCCTTATCATAAATCATTTGTTGAAGGAAAGCAAGTGAGAATTTTAATTAGTTAGAATAAAAAGAAAAAAGAAGGGAAAGAAGTGGACGAATCTACACGGCAGCTTCCGCTTTTCTTGTTGTCTAGCTCCAGCTACCAGATTCTCGGGTCATAAGCCACTCTTGCTGTGCGGCTGAAAAACGCCGCTTCGCCAGAGCGTCTTATGCCCGTCGAATCTACACGGCAGCTTCCGCTTTTCTTGTTGTCCAGTTGCAAGTGCCTAGCTCCTCGGGTCATAAGTCAACCCAGCTGTGTGGCAAAGAACGCCACCCTGCTGGTCTGTCTTATGCCTGTCGGAGCTGACCAGGCACTTTCACTTTTCGTGACATGAGCAGAAAAAGGGATGTTTTTGTTAAACATCGCTACAATGGAGATGAATAGGAGTGAAGGTCATTATGCAAATTAAGAAATTCGAAAATATTCCACTGGCTGTGCTTGATTTGGCACCGATTAATGAAGGTGCGGAAACGGCGCAGGCATTCAAAAATAGCGTTGAACTGGCGCAACATGTGGAGTCATTAGGCTTTAACCGCTTTTGGTTAGCTGAACATCATAATATGCCGGGAATTGGTAGTTCGGCTACATCTGTTTTAATCGGACATATTGCAGGAGCGACTAAGTCGATCCGTGTCGGTTCGGGTGGCGTTATGCTTCCAAATCATGCACCACTAGTGATTGCGGAGCAGTTTGGTACCTTGGAAACGATTTATCCAGGGCGCATCGACTTAGGCTTAGGACGTGCACCTGGAAGTGATCAAGCAACGGCTCATGCATTGCGCCGCAGTTTGCAAAGCAATGGAGAAGACTTTCCACAACAAGTAGCGGAACTTGAAAATTACTTCTCAGAAAATCCAGTGGGTCGTGTACGAGCATATCCAGGCACCAATATGAAAGTGCCCATGTGGTTACTTGGCTCAAGCGGATTTAGTGCACAGCTTGCTGCATTAAAAGGTTTGCCGTTTTCGTTTGCTAGTCATTTTGCTCCGGATTATATGATGCAAGCCTTGCAGTTGTATCATCAGAATTTTAAGCCATCCAAAGCATTAACTGAACCATATGCTATGCTTGGCGTTAATGTTATTGTTGCGGAAACGCAAGAACGCGCAGAATGGTTAGCAACTTCCTCACAACAGCAAATGTTTTCGTTGATGAGAGGAGAGCCGACAACATTCCAACCACCGATTGATAAGTTGGAAGACGTTTGGTCAGATCGTGAAATTGCAATTTTCCGAGATAAATTAAATTCTGAATCGATGATTGTCGGAACACCCGATCTCGTTAAGCAAAAGTTGAAAAACTTTATCCAAAAAACAAGAGCGAATGAAGTTATCGTTCACTCACCAATTTTCCATCATGAAGCTCGTCTACAGTCATACGATTACTTGGCAGAAATGATGGAATAAGAAAAAATCTTGTCAAATAAGGAATTTACACATAAAAATCACCTCTCTATTTATAGAGAGGTGATTTTTATGTGTTAATGGAGATCTTTCGCTTTTGCTTCTTCACGGCGACGTTGTTTTAACATGTCGTTTTCGTCATCGGCTGCAAAATCTGGTGCACCTTCGCCAATCATATTCAGAATTGCATTAAAGTCATCTTCTAATTGAAGTTCGACTTCTTGTGGATCAATTACTTTGCGTTCCATTATGACCAACCTCCTCATTTGATAGCCAGCAGCCAGATGGCAATAAAAACGACAGCTTTAACTCACATCCATTATACAGAATATTTAGTTTAATAGCTAAGAAAGAGCTTAGCGCATTAAATACACTAAACCTCTTAAAAGTTCATGAAAAAAGGTGCCTAAAAGTCATTGTCCATGAACTTTTAAGACACCCTTTATATTATTGCTTATTGATTTCTGCATTTAGTGTCATCGATTCAAAAAACAAGGCAAAGGATCTTTCATTCCATTCTAAGGAAGTTAAATCGGCAGTCCGTTTTTCGATATACCCATAAGCTAGCTGTGTGCGTGGGTCATCAGTCAATTCGAGCTTAACCAAAGGACCTTCAGGTGTTAGCCAGTTTAACTGAGATAGCCGGTTTTCCAATGAAAAAGAAATCCAATCATCTTCAATTTTGTCTTTATCAAATAAAGGTTCTGGTGAAGCCATTAACCAAGTTTGGCTTGTATGTTTAGGAGGAAGCCATAGATTTTTCGATAGTACGCCTTCTTCTAAAGTCAACTCGGTAATTTCATGGCGTAGTTCCTGCACCCAATTGCCATTACCGAGTTGAAGATTTCGTGATACATACACATTACCAATTAGGATTTCGCCGTCTGGAGTCGTGAAGACGCCGTAAGGATTGGTCGTAGGGTCTGAACCATACATTGCTTCGTCAAGTCTAGCCGGTGGTTTTGGATTCCAAGATTTATAGTCTGTATCTTCTAGGCCGTTAATGTTCATTGAAAATGTATAAGGAAGCCAACTTGTATTTTTGATATCTTCAAAAATGATAGAAGTTCCATTGGAAAGCGAACGGTCAACAAGTGTATACGTCCCAACATTCAAGCCAAGGAATGTCATTTCGTAAAGCTGTGTTACGTCTGGTCCATTTTCACTAACTTCAGGCTCATTAAGCGTAATGAACGTCGGCTTTTCAAGCGTTAACGTTATATTGTTTTTGGAGTAAAGTTCTATTTCATTTTTTAAAAACATGACAGCTGTAAAAACAAACAGCGACATGAAAAATACAACACCAACTAAAATAATTATTTTTCTAAACACATTCTTCACCTCTGTTTTCTGCAAGATTGCCAGATTCGATTATAACATGTGAAAGGTGATGGATACGTTCGACATTTGAGCATCAAATGAACAAATACCAGAGCGATTTGTTTCCAATAAAAAAACTGTAGACAAAATCGAATAAATCGATTTGTCTACAGTCTGTAAAAATACCTAAAAGACACTTGTTACAATACTTTATCCAGAAAATCTTTTGCGCGTTCGGTTTTTGGATTGCTAAAAAATTCAACAGGTTGACCTTCTTCGACTAGTACACCGTGATCTAAAAATAACACGCGGTCTGCAACTTCGCGAGCAAAACCCATTTCATGCGTAACCACAACCATCGTCATGCCTGATTGAGCTAAGTCTTTCATTACGTCGAGCACTTCTTTAACCATTTCAGGATCAAGTGCTGATGTCGGTTCATCAAACAGCATCAGTTCCGGTTCCATTGCCAACGCACGAGCAATTGCTACACGTTGTTTCTGGCCGCCTGATAAGCTATTTGGATATGCCTTTTCTTTTTCAGATAAGCCAACACGTTCGAGTAAAAGACGAGCTTTCAGTTCTGCTTCTGCTTTTTTGATACCTTTTGCTTTTATCGGGGCATAAGTTAAATTCTCAAGCACTGTTAAATGAGGGAATAAATGAAAGTGCTGAAACACCATCCCAATTTCTTGGCGAATTTTGTGTATGTTTTTATTAGAAGCGGTCAAGCTTTTGCCGTTAATTTCGATAGTACCGTCAGTCGGTACTTCTAACAAATTTAAACAACGTAAGAAAGTCGATTTACCGGAACCAGAAGGACCGATTATTGAAACGACTTCACCTTTTTTTACGGTAGCTGAAATATCACTAAGTACTTCATTGGTGCCGAATTTCTTGTATAAATTTTGTACATTAATCACTTTGTTTCAGCCTCCGTTCAAACACTCTACCGATCATCGTTAAGCCCATTACGAGACACCAATAAATGAAACCAACAAATAATAAAGGTTCGAAATTACGGAACAAATCAGCTCCTACTACTTGTGCACGTCTCATGAGATCGAGATAGCCAATGGTCGAAACGATGGCAGATTCTTTGGTTAAAGTGATAAATTCATTCATGAGTGCAGGCAAAATGTTTTTCAAAGCTTGCGGCAAAATGATGTCTTTCATCATCGAACGGTAGGGCACACCAAGAGCTTGTGCGGCTTCCGTTTGTCCTTTATCTACTGCTTGTATGCCAGCACGGATAATTTCCGATATGTAGGCGGATGAATTTAATCCAAAAGCCAGAATTGCGGACAGAAAAGCTGAAATATCATATCCGGTTAGCTGGGGAGTGGAAAAGTAAATAATCATCAATTGCAGGATTAGTGGTGTTCCACGAAAAATCGATGTATAGGCATCTGCAAACCAACGTAAAGGTTTGATGCTGCCAATTTTAAACAAAGCCAATAATGTTCCAAGAATGGATCCAAGAATGATAGCAAAAAATACGAATTTTAAAGTGGCCCATATCCCTTCAAGCATGAAAGGGATATAGGGGACAATTTGAGAAAAATCCAGGTTCATAAGTTACAACTCTTTTCTACAGGTAAGTTTACTCTTCTTCAGATAGCCATTTTTCTTTTAGTTCATCTAATTTACCGCTTTCTTCCATTTCGGCAAGTACGCCGTTAACATCTTCTAAAAGTTCGCTACCTTTAGGGAAAGCGACAGCCATGCCCGGTGAAGCTGTTGTGGGATCGTCAAATGCACCAAGGTCCTGCGCTTCGATGTAGCCAAGCGCTACTTGTTTGTCAATATAAGCAGCATCGATACGCCCAGATAAAATTTCCTGGATTAATGCACCTGAATCGTCTAAAGCTTTCAATTCAAAATTGATGCCTTCGTCAGCGATGATGCTTTTCGCGCCTTCTTCTTGAATTGTCCCGAGTTGAACACCAACCGTTTTACCTTCTAAAGATTCGAGACTCGTAAGTTCGGAATCTTTAGCTGTAACGAACATTTCACCAGAATGATTGTATTCTGTGGAGAAATCGACGTTCTCTTTACGAGAGTCAGTTGCCGACATACCGGCAATGACCATATCTACACGATCATTTTGTAGAGCACCAATCAAGCCATCAAATTTCATATCTGTAATTTCAAGTTCATAACCTAATTCGTCTGCTATGTGGTTTGCAAGGTCAATATCGAACCCAACAATGTCGCCTTCGGGGTTGCGCGATTCAAATGGAGCGAATTCTGCAGATGTACCCATCTCCAATACTTCTTTTTTCTCTGAAGACCCTGTTTCGTCTTCACTAGAACTTCCACAAGCTCCTAGTATTAATGCAGATGATGCAAATAAAGTGATAAATGATAGTTTCTTAATCATGTATATTCCTCCTGTTATATGTATGTTTATTCATTTTAATGAATTTTATCACAAGAAAAAGCATTTGGGAAGTTATTTTCCGATAAATTTAATGTTTATATTTTCTGATAATTAAAAGAGTATAAAAGAGAGGGTTGGGAAAGAAAAGAGGGTCTGCGTATAATGGTGATTAGGAGGAGATACTAATGAGAAAATTACTGTTAACCGGTTTTGAACCATTTTTGGATTATACGGTCAACCCGACGATGAAAATAGTAGAAGCGCTAGATGGAAAAACAATCGGTAATTACCAAGTGGTCGGGAAAATTATGCCTGTGGACTTTAATTCGTCTGGAGAATTTTTGCTTAAATTTATTAAAGAAGAAAATCCGGATGCTGTTATATCACTAGGACTTGCTGCGGGACGATATAAAATTACACCAGAACGAATCGCCTTGAATGTCAAAGATGGAGACGTTGATAATGAAGGTAATAAGCCTATTGATGAGCCGATTCGACAAGAAGGAGATGCAGCCTATATGTCTACCTTACCAGTTCGGAAAATGGTGGATCATCTAATAGCCAAGGGCTTGCCAGCAGATATTTCGAATACAGCTGGTGCATATCTATGTAATAACGTTATGTATGAAGGGTTGCATTATGCCAAATATAACAAACCCACGTTGAAAACAGGCTTTATCCACATTCCTGCGTCACATGAATTGGCGATCCAACATGGTCGGATTCCTAGTTGGTCACATGAAGATCTTGTTAAAGGCATTCAAATTTGTATTGAAGTGTTAGACGAAGCATGAAAAAACGGACCGCCAATTGGCGATCCGTTTTTTCATGCTTAAATAATTTCCCAGTTGCGACGTTCTGCAACTGTCCTTAATTTCGGCTTTGGACGCACCGCTACAGGATGACCGACAAGTTCAAGTACAGGTAAGTCAGAAGGACTGTCGCCATATGCATAACTGTTGGCCCAGTCAATGTCCCAGCCTTCTAGTGCTTCTTTGATTTTTTTCGTTTTTAGCTGACCTTGGACATGTGACAACGGAGTTTGGTGATCTAAAATATTATTGTTATAGAGAATTTCTGTCCCGATAATGGTCTTAATCGGCAATTGTTGTGTCACTGCGTGAAGTAATGGAGTAAAGGCTCCAGAAACGAGCATAACGTAATCATTATTAGCTACATGTTCTTTTAATCGCTCTACCACCGTAAGGTTCATATCCCCGTGCATACGATCTGCAATCTCACCGAAAAACTGTTCGAGTTCAGTCTTTGTAAAAGTCTCCAACGAAGACAAATAAGCTTGAACAGAACGTTCACGCATTTTCCATTCAGGATAAATTTTTAGTCGATGACCAATATAAGGCGGCATAATAGTCCGGTAAAATTGACGGTAGCGTGTGCTATGTTCAGGGTGATTTTTTAAATGACTCATCATTACCTGGAAAGTTTCTTTTGAATACAATGTTCCATCAAAATCGAATATGGCTACGCGCAAAGAAATCAACTCCGGTTCTCATTTTTTCTATAGCTTTTATCATAGCGGAAAATAGCGATATCTTCCAGTAAGTGTGGGGCGTAGGTTTATGTATTTTAGTCTATAGGGTATGGAATAAGAAATAAGGGATTAGCTACAGGAGGTTGTAAAATGGAAAAGCAACAGATCACAGTCGGATACGTAGATTTAACACAGGACGAATCAGACCGACTATTCGAAGAAGTGAAAAAAGACAAAAATATTGAAAACTACAGTGAACTCCAAGGATTGATGGACGATTATGATTCGGTAATCATTGAGCCCGAAGCACGACCACTCGACGAAATTTTAGAAGGCGAGGATACACCGAATGAGCGTGAACAAGGCGGAACGCGCTATATCGAAGTTTTCAATAAACTCGAAGAAGATACACGATATCGTTTTAAATCATCTAATCAAGAGTGAAACTTAAAGCTACCCCCAAAAGTCATGAGCACTGACTTTTGGGGTAGTTTTTTATTTTGGAAAAATGATGGATTTACATATTAGGAGACGAAAGCATTTGTTGTAAGAAAAAGGGAACTTTTTGAGCGAAGATTCGTATAATAGAGAATTACTTTTTTGTGAAAAGCGTGTAATGAGAATAAAAGGGGGAATAACGTATGGGCATTTTAACAAAGAATAAAAGACTTATCGGGTTGCTACTAGTGTTCGTTTCTTTTTTACTCATTGCCGGTTGTTCAGGAAATGGTGAAGCAAAAAAAGTAGAAACTGAAAAAACAATCGATTCAGTTGAAAAAGACAAAGCGGCCATTCAAGCTGTTATTGAAAAACAATTTAACGGTCCAGACAAAAAATACCGCGAGCTGTGGGAGGCTGCAATGAACACCCAAACAGTTGATATGAACGAGGAACAATACAACGCTTGGTTGAATTCAACGGAATATAAAGCTTTAATCGATTACATGAGCGATACGTATGCTTCGTATTTTACTGAAAATGCGTATGAAACATTTAAGAATACAGATGCTTTTATGTATAGCTTTTCGGACCGTAAGTACAAACTAAGTACTGCTACTATTGAAATCAATCAAAATGAAATTGAGAAGACTTTGTATACTTTCACATTTCAAGTAATGTATGAAAATGAAATAGGTGTAATCGAAACCTTTGATTTTGATGGCGAGGCAATCGTACCAACAGCAGGGAAAATTGGCAAAATTCAAGTTAACAATCAACAGAGATTATTAGAGAAAATAACATACTAACAAAAAAAGAGGAAAACCATACTTACTGGTTTTCCTCTTTTGCGTTATTCTTCGGCATTGGCAATGCAACGTTCACATTCATAAATAATAGATTCGCGGCGTTCTTTGATTATGCAACCACATTCCCGGCATTCTTTTTTTGTACGCGTTTCGAAAGTTTGAGTGTTTTTCATTTTGATCTCCTCCAATAGTTTAGTTTAGTTTTTCATAACCTGGCAATGTCAAAAATTCAGCAAATTCACTTTCTAAAGTAAGGTTTGTAAACAACTCACGGGCTTCCGCATAATTCCCGGTTGAATATCTTGTTTCGCCAACCTGTTGTTGGATCTTAGCCGTTTCTTCTTCAATCACTTCATGGAACAGAGGAAGGTCGATATTTCGTCCATCCTCTAAAACACCTTTAGGATGGCGAATCCATTGCCATACTTGGGAGCGGGAAATTTCAGCAGTTGCAGCATCTTCCATTAAGTTATGAATAGGAGCCGCGCCATTTCCCGATAACCATGAAGCAATGTATTGAATGCCGACTGAAATGTTTGAGCGTAATCCCTCTTCTGTAATGGTACCAGTTGGCACTTCTACCAATTGCTCCGCAGTAACTTGAACGTCGTCGCGTTTGTTATCAATTTGGTTTGGTGTAGGCATATGCTCGTCAAACTGTTCCATCGCAACAGCGACCATTCCAGGGTGTGCAACCCACGTTCCATCATGACCGTCCATAGCTTCACGTCGTTTGTCTTCAGCCACTTTTTGAAAAGCCGCGGCATTGGCTTCGTCGTTTCCTTTAACGGGAATTTGTGCTGCCATTCCGCCAAGGGCCGGTGCATTACGTCTGTGACACGTTTTAATACACAGTTGTGTGTAAGCTCGCATAAACGGGACTGTCATAGTTACTTGTGAACGATCCGGGAAAATGTATTCCGGTAAATTGCGCATACGTTTAATCACACTAAAAATATAGTCCCAACGTCCGCAGTTTAAGCCAGCTGAATGTTCGCGTAATTCGTATAAAATTTCGTCCATTTCAAAAGCGGCCATAATGGTTTCGATCAATACGGTTGCGCGTATCGTCCCTTGAGGAATTTCTAATTCATTTTGTGCGAAAACGAAAACATCATTCCATAGACGCGCTTCTAAATGACTTTCCATTTTTGGAAGATAGAAATAGGGTCCTGTTCCGCGTTCAATCAATTCCTTCGCATTGTGGAAAAAATATAATCCGAAATCGACTAAGCTACCGGAAATCGGCTGCCCATCAATAAGAATGTTTTTCTCCATCAAGTGCCAACCACGAGGGCGAACCATTAAAACTGCTGTTTTTTCATTTAACGCATATTTTTTTCCAGTTTCAGCAACTTCAAAATCAATTTGGCGCCGAACCGCATCACGTAAGTTGATTTGACCATCAATGACATTAAACCAGTTGGGTGCAGTGGCGTCTTCTAAATCTGCCATAAACATTTTGGCTCCTGAGTTTAATGCATTGATCAGCATTTTCCGATTTGTTGGACCTGTAATTTCAACACGGCGGTCTTTCATATCTTCAGGGAGCGGAGCAATCGTCCAATTGTTATTGCGTATATGTTTAGTTTCTGGCAAAAAGTCTAATTTTTTTCCAGCATCAATTTCTTTCTGACGCACTTGTCGCTTTTCCAAAAGCTTGACACGTCGTTTGTCGAAATTAGTATGCAGTTTTTCAATAAAGTCTAATGCTTCAGGAGTTAAAATGGTTTCCATTCCTGGAACTTCTTCACCTTTTATCGTCATCGTCGATTTAGTTAACAAACAAATCATCCCTTTCTGAAAAAAATTTAATCTTCTGTATTAATACAGTTTGTTTTAATGTATATTAATATATAACAGAAAATTCTAACTGTCTTCTAAACAGGACGAAAAAGAATATTTGGCGATAGAAGCGAGTATTTAACGATAAGCACATTTGAAAGGGGAGTCGGGGATGGAAAATACGATTTTGGAACAAATGGGTTTTATCATAGGGGATTGGATTCCGAAAGAAGCATCGATTGCAATTGCGGTAGAAGATAGCTATATCTACTATAAAGCGGGAGTTCATGACTTACAGATTCGAGAAGGCCAGCCGGTGCTTCCCGGTAGTATTGCTGCACGTGCGAAAAAAGAAGGACAACGAATTGAAATGTTTGTCGAAGAGTCTATCTTCGGAACCCCTTATTACGGCATTGGCTATCCGGTCAAGTTAGGAGAAAAAGAAAGTGTACTCGTTATTATTTTGCCGCCAGATTATTTAGTTCGTAAAAACAAACCAATCCGATTTCTAACAGGCAAGTATGAAGATACTTGGCGTCCTGTTTCTGTAAATAAAGTTTCCCATATTGAGAGCAGCCAAAAGAAAACATGGTTTTATACAGATGATGAAACGTATTGTGCAATACATACATTGAAAAATTTAAAGCATCAATTGCCAGATAGTTTTTTACCGATTCATCGATCTTATATCGTAAATATTGACTATATAGAAGAAATTTCTCGAGATATTGCATCAAACTATCAGTTGACACTAAGAGATGGCTCGATTTTACCCGTTAGCCAAAATTATACGGCTAGTGTCAGAGAACGACTCGGTTTCTGATTTTTAACTAAATACAAGCTAAAAGCCAGCAGGAATAGACTCCCTGCTGGCTTTTATGCGAATATTTTCCCTGGATTTAGTAAATTATTTGGATCCAGCATTTGCTTCATGTTTCTCATAATGGTAACAGCAGTACCGTGTTCTGCATCTTGATATTTCATTTTTCCGAGGCCGACACCATGTTCACCTGTGCATGTTCCTTCGAGTTCGATGGCGCGATAAGCGAGTTTTTCATTAATCGTTTCGGCAGCAAGTTGCTGCTTAGCATCTTTGGCATCATAAGCAATTGACGTATGAAAATTACCATCTCCAATATGACCTAAAACACCACCTTCTAATCCACTTTCGGAAATAAGGTCACGAGCATAATCAATCAGTTCGGGAAGCTTAGATATAGGGACGCATACGTCCCCGCCAGTAATTGTCATGCCTGCTTGATGCCGGTAAGCGTAAGCCATTTCATGACGCGCTTTCCAAATTGATGCTCGTTCTTCTGAATCCGCCGCAATCCGCCAGTTTTCGCAATTCATATCTGTTAACAATTCCTGTGCTAGTGCAGCTTCTTCTACTGCTGCACTTTTCATGCCAGCAAACTCAAAAAATAACGAGTGCTTTTCAGGAAGTCCGTAATTGCCGTAATCATTCACTTTCGCAATGCTGTATGCATCAACAAATTCCATGCGTTGAACAGGAATGCCGCTAAGCAAGATCATATGAGCCGCTTCGGCACATTGATGAGGTGTCTCAAATGTACAGCTAGCAGCAATTGTATGCTCAGGAATGCCATGAAGTTTTAACGTGATTTCTGTAATGATGCCAAGCGTTCCTTCGGACCCAGTAAACAGCCCCGTCAAATGATAGCCTGAAGACGATTTTTTTGCTTTGGTGCCTGTATGTAGAAGTGTCCCATCTGCTAACACAATTTCTAAATCGATAATTTGATCCCGCATAACACCATAACGAACTGCGGTCGTTCCACTAGCATTCGTAGCTGTCATTCCGCCAATTGTAGCATCTGCCCCTGGGTCTATCGGAAATTGCAATCCATGTCGATTAACGATGTTATTTAATTGTAGGCGAGTGATTCCTGGTTGGACTGTCACTAGTAAATCTTCCGGTGAGAATTTCACGACTTGATTCATGCGCTCGAAATTTAGTGAAATGCCGCCTTTAGTTGGAATCGATTGTCCTTCTAAACCAGAGCCGCTGCCAAATGGCGTAACAGGAACCGATGCTTCACGAGCAATTTTCATAATGGCTAACACTTCTTCCGTGGATTCTGGAAAGCAAACAACTTCAGGCTCTACAGGTTTATGGTCGGATTCATCGTGACTATGTCGGTACAATTCGCTAACGCTAGTTGAATATTGATCTGTTTTTAATGTGTGTTGTAACTCGATCATCCACTTGCTTGTCATGTAAATACATCTCCTTTAAGTAGATTAGAATTTTTAAAAATCAAATTTAAGATCATAAATAATATTTCGATAAGTAGTTAGAAAATTTCGATTTCCTCTATACAAACGAATCTGTCTATTCTATACTTCCTGTATACAGTATACACTCTGTGGATTAATTATAAAGAGGGGAGGAATTATGGAAAAGATCACGAAACAAGCCACGTTGGCAGATAGAGCCTACGAATATATCAAAAAGATGATTATTACGGGAGAGCTAAAGCCAGGTCAAGAGTTACCAGAAGAAAAGTTAGCACATGAACTTGGCATAAGTAGAACGCCTTTGCGAGAAGCTTTAAAAAGATTGGCGATTGAGGCGCTGATCGAGTTAAGAAAACCAAAACCCGCAGTGGTAGCGGCTTTTACTTCTCAAGATATCATTGAAATTATGGAGCTTCGACGACTACTAGAAATCAAAGGACTTGAAAATTTAACGGATGTGGAGCAACGCCCTAATATTGATGAGCTAATGGTAAATATTGAACGTCAATTGCAGGCAGTGCAAGAAAAAAAAGTGGTGGAATTTATGGATTTAGATCAAGAATTTCATGCTTTGTTATATCAAAACCACCGCAATAACCGTTTGAAAGAAATGATAAATAATATTAATAGCGGAGGTAGCAGAGCTTTTTTATTGTTATCTGATACTGCAACCGATAGTTCAAAAAAAGCATATGAAGAACATCTGTCCCTTATCCAAGCAATAGAACAAGGAGACTTAAAAAAAGCCAAACAGCAGTTAGGCGTTCACTTAGATAATATCGAAAGCCGACTACTGAAATACAGTACACAGGAGGAACTATGAAAAAATTACTCGGACTATTACTTATTGGATTAATCATCTTATCAGCTTGCGGAAGACCAGACAGTGGAACAACAACGACTGAAGATGGCGAAGCCGGAGAAGATACGTATACATTACGACTTGCTCATTTAGTACCTGAAGAACAATCTTCTCATGTTGCAGCAGTAGCGTTTAAAGAAAAATTAGAGTCAGAATCAGATGGTCGTTTAATCGTAGAGTTGTACCCGAATGGTCAACTATACGGTTCTGACCGAGAAGCGATTGAAGCAGTACAACTCGGAAACATTGAAATGACCATTCCAGCTGTTGCAGCAATGGCTTCGTTTAACGAAAAATTCCAAGTGTTCGATTTACCGTTCTTGTTTAATAACAATGAAGCAGCTTACAAAGCGTTGGACGGAGAGCTTGGTCAAGAACTAATGGCGGACCTTGAAAACAATGATTTAAAAGGATTGGTTTTCGGCGAAAATGGATTCCGTCATGTTTCTAACAATGAAGGGCCAATCGAATCTCCAAAAGATATGGAAGGCTTGAAGATGAGAACATTAGAAAGCCCATTGCATACAGATACTTTTAATGCTTTTGGGGCCAACGCATCTCCATTTGCTTTTGGTGAACTATATACAGCATTGCAACAAGGCACATACGATGCAATGGATTGCCCGATATCTCTTTACTACACGAACAAATTTTATGAAGTTCAAGATTACTTAACATTAACTGGTCATGTATACGCAGCAACAGCATTGCTAATTAATAACGATGTTTACAACGATCTTCCAGAAGATTTACAAGAAATCATGACAGAAGCAGCTGAAGAGTTCCGTACAGAACAACGTATACTGGCACAACAACAAGATGGAGAGTTCCTTGATAAACTTAAAGAAGAAGGTATGCAAGTTAACGACTTAACAGATGAGCAACGCAACGAATTCCGTGAAGCGGCAAAATCTGTTTATACAAAATACGAAGATCAAATTGGTAAAGAGTTGATCGATCAAGCGTTAGCAGCAAATGAATAATAGTTGAAAAATCAAGGAAGAAATTCCTTGATTTTTCGTTTTATGAAAGGAAGTGCATGCATGATTAAGAAGTTTGAGAAAGCAGAAGAGGCCTTTCTGGTTCTAACATTAGTACTTATGGTCGCTTTAATTTTTGGTCAAGTTGTTGGACGTTATGTGTTTTCGAATGCACCAAGTTGGACAGAAGAAATGGCTCGTTATATACATATCTTTCAAGTGTGGATTGGAGCAAGTTACGCAGTGAAATTGCGAGAGCATATTCGTGTAGAGGCTTTTATCACACAATTTAAAGGACTGCCCAGAAAAATTTTGGAAACGATTACTCTCGTAATTTGGTTTATCATGGCTTTGTTTTTAGCCTATTTTGGAACAGACTTAGTATTAAGCAGTATCACGAACGGACAAGTCACACCAGCGATGCAACTACCGATGTGGATTCCATTTTTAGCAATTCCGTTAGGTGGGGCTGGCATGTGTATTCGTTTGATCCAACAATTAGTGAAGATTTGGCAAGGTGATTACGAAATGCATAAGGGAGGGGACCTTCCGGCATGACAATAGCCCTCTTATTTGGCACTTTATTCGTTTGTTTGTTAATCGGTGTACCCATCGCGATTGCTTTAGGCGTTTCAGCTTTGACCGCGATTTATTTTGGTACAACTTTGCCACTAAGCATTATTACTCAAAAAGCATTTACCTCTCTTGACTCATTTCCGCTTCTTGCGATTCCGTTCTTTATGCTTGCTGGAATATTGATGGGCAAAGGTGGGGTTTCTAAACGCTTGCTCGCATTCGCAGCGTCATTGGTCGGCTGGATGACGGGTGGCTTAGGAATGGTGACTATTGTAGCTTGTATGTTTTTCGCGGCCATATCAGGATCAGGTCCTGCAACAGTGGCAGCTATTGGCGGCTTTATGATTCCTGCAATGGTTGCAAGAAAGTATGATGGCGGCTTTGCTTCTGCAGTTGCTGCAGCGGCTGGCTCGATTGGCGTCATTATCCCACCAAGTATTCCATTTGTTCTTTATGGCGTTATTGGTGGGGTTTCAGTAGGGAGCATGTTTTTAGCCGGTATAATTCCAGGTATTATTATTGGTTCTGGTCTATTAATTACTGCTTATATCATTTCAAAAAAGAGAGGCTATAAGCCCGAACCAGGAGAAGCTTCTACTTTTAAATTTAAAGATGTATTAGTAACGTTTTGGGATGCCAAGTGGGCATTATTAATTCCTGTTATTATTCTTGGTGGTATATATGGGGGTATTTTTTCTCCTACCGAAGCAGCCGTAGTAGCTGTCGTTTATGCTATAATAATTGGCAAATTCGTTTATAAAGAATTATCTTGGCAAGGTCTTTACGAAAGCTTTAGACAAGCGATTGTGATAAATTCCACGACCATGATTATCATCGGTTTATCCGTATCATTTGCTTACTTTATGACAATTGAACAAATTCCTGGAGAAATCTCGGATTATTTGACTGCTTTATCAAGCAATCCGCTTGTTATTTTACTCGCAATTAACTTATTACTACTTATAGTCGGGATGTTTATCGATACAATTTCAGCATTAGTTGTGTTGACACCAATCTTATTACCAATTGTTGTGAGTGTGGGCGTAGATCCTGTACATTTTGGTGTTATTCTTGTAGCTAACTTAGCAATAGGATTTGTAACACCACCTCTTGGTGTTAACTTATTTGTGGCATCAAGTGTGGGAGGCGTTCGGTTTGAAAAAATTGCCTTCGCAGTAATCCCGTTCTTGCTTTCGATGATTGTTTGTTTACTAATTATCACATTTATTCCAGCGCTGTCTTTATGGTTGCCAGGACTTTATGAATAACGAAAATTTTTACTATAAATCGAACTAAAGAAGAGTTTTCTTTTCTTTTGTTCGATTTAGTTAAGAGAAAGGTTGTCACCTATGAGTATTTCAATTAATAGCCGCATTGAGTCTATTCAAATTTCAGGTATCCGCCAGTTTTCAAATCAATTAATTGATTATCCAGAAGCTATTAATTTAACAATCGGGCAGCCTGATTTTCCAACGCCTGAAGCAGTGAAACAAGCTGCTATTATAGCAATCCAAAACAATCAGACAAGCTATACACATAATGCAGGGTTACTTGATTTGAGAGCGGAGATCGCTTCTTTTTTTCAAGATACGTACGCATTAGAGTTTAATCCGCAAACAGAAGTCATCGTTACAAATGGTGCCAGTGAAGGATTGGACTCTCTTTTTCGAGCGATTTTAGAAGAAGGTGATGAAGTTATCTTGCCTGCGCCAGCTTATCCCGGATACGAACCGATTATTCAGTTGTGCGGGGGGAAAGTGGTTTATTTGGATACTTCAGATACTGGTTTTCAACCAGATCCAAAGCGTCTTGAAAGTTTAATAACAGATCGTACAAAAGCGGTATTGATGAATTTTCCCTCTAATCCAACAGGTGTCACAATGGAATCTGTGCAACTTGAAAAAGTTGCAGCTGTTCTCGAGAAGCATGAAGTATTTATCGTTACCGATGAAATTTATAGTGAAAATT
The DNA here is from genome assembly GCF_022489025.1 of Planococcus halocryophilus. GTDB lineage: Bacteria > Bacillota > Bacilli > Bacillales_A > Planococcaceae > Planococcus > Planococcus halocryophilus_A. The sequence goes on from NZ_JAKVTG010000001.1 coordinate 63,190, forward strand.
CATATGGTGAAAAGCATACGACATTTGCGCGCTTTGAAAAGTTACGCAATCGCACATTCCTTGTCCATGGTCTATCGAAATCCCATTCGATGACAGGTTGGCGAATTGGCTTTGTTTTAGGACCGGAAATGTATATGAAACACGTATTAAAAGTTCATCAATACAACGCCATTTGTGCAGCTGTGCCAAGTCAATACGCGGCACTTGAAGCCATGAAAAATCAGCGTCATATACCTGCTGAAATGAACATCGAATACATCAAACGAAGAGATTTTGTCTATAAACGATTAACGGATATGGGTATTGATGTAGTCTTGCCAAAAGGCGCATTTTATATTTTTCCTTCAATTGAAAAATTTGGCATGACTTCTTTTGATTTTGCGATGCGCTTATTAAAAGAAGGTGGAGTAGCAGCAGTGCCAGGCTCTGCATTCACTAAATACGGCGAAGGATTTGTGCGAATTTCTTATGCTTACAGCATGACTGTTCTTGAAGAAGGGATGAATCGACTAGAACAGTTTATTCAGACGTTAAAATCAAGTGACTAACCCATAAGTGAATAGGAGCTGATCAGTATAATTAACGTACACTGTTTTCATTTTAAAGACGATGGCAGTATCCCGAACAATTCAACGCTCAGCGTGATTTATTACCCAGCTGTTTTTAAAACGAACCCCGAAAAAATTGAACAAGTATTTAATGGCCATGGATGGGGAAATAGCTGGACTGGTGGGGTTTTCAACTATCATCATTACCACAGCAACACTCATGAAGTGTTAGGGGTACGCAGCGGTTCCGCCGTGCTCCGTATTGGCGGTGATCATGGAGAAAATTTTCGTGTAAGTAAGGGTGATGTTGTGCTATTACCTGCTGGGACAGGTCACAAATTGCTAGAGTCGAGTCAAGACTTTCAAGTAATAGGAGCTTATCCAGAAGGCAAGTCTTACAATTTGAAAACGGGGAAGGTGGAAGAACGGTCTTTTGTATTGGATGATATACAAAATACGCCGGTGCCAAAAACAGACCCCGTTTTTGGAAGTTCCGGATCTGTTACCGAAAATTGGTCAAAAAAAATTTAAAGCCCTTTGCTAAAACTCGGCAAGGGGCTTTAAATTTATAATTTCAATCGTCCAACAGTCGTCTTAATGAACCAAAGCAGGCTCAAAGAACTCTTTATACAATTCATTTAGAATTTTTTGTTCATCTTCTTTTAAAATTCCGAACACCAAACTTACTTCAGAAGATCCTTGGTTTATCATTTCGATATTAACACCTGTTCTGGCAAAAGCATTCGCTGCGCGAGCTGTTAGGCCTTTTTGGTTGTTCATGCCTTCACCAACCAAAACAATCATTGAGAAATCGCTGCGGATATGAACATCATCAGCGTTCAGTTCGGATTTTACACGGTCAATGATGCGCTGTTCTTTATCAGACGACAATTGATGACTACGTAAAATAACAGACAAGTTATCGATACCTGATGGGATATGCTCGTATGAAATACTTTCATCTTCTAAAATTTGAAGCAGTTTGCGACCAAAACCAATTTCACGGTTCATCAAGTATTTACTAACATATAAAGTTGAGAACCCGCTATCCGCTGAAATGCCTGTTACTGGACGAAGTGAATGGTCACGTTCTGCAACAATCATTGTGCCAGGTGCAGAAGGATTATTTGTATTGCGAATGCATAATGGAACAGCTGCTTTAAAAACAGGCATAAGAGCCTCATCATGCAAGACTGCAAATCCAGCATATGAAAGTTCTCGCATTTCGCGGTATGTCATTTGTTCGATTGCAGCAGGATTCTCAACGACTTGTGGGTTTGCTGCAAAAACGCAGTCAACATCGGTGAAGTTTTCATAGAGTTCTGCTTTTACAGCAGCTGCAAGGATAGACCCGGTAATATCTGAGCCACCACGTTCAAATGTCCGTAATGTTCCGCCTTTTGTATAGCCGAAAAAGCCAGGGAACACTGAAATGGTTTTTTTGTTTTTCAAATCTGCTAATCTCTCATAAGCTTCTGGAAGAGCTTGTGCACGCTCTGGCAAGTCATTGACAAATAAACCCGCGTCAAACGGATTAACATACTCTGCTGGCATACCAATGGACGTTAAGTATGCAGCTATTAGTTTCGCAGAATTATCTTCACCACTCGCTTTGATCAGATCCGCAAAAAGAGGGGGAGAACTTTTATCTGCTTGAAGACGGTTTAAGAGGTCTGTTTCGATGACATTAGTAATCTTGTTATCTAGCCCTAATTCGTGAGTGATTTGTGCATATCTTTCCACAACCTTGGCAAGAGCAACATCTGTTGGTTCATCACGAAGTGCCGCAGCTGATAAGTTTATCAGCAAATCTGTCACTTTGACGTCTCCAGCGAATCGCTTGCCTGGTGCAGAGACAACGACAATCTTGCGAGATGGCTCTGCGTTAACGATTGCTGCCACTTTTTTTATTTGTTGTGCACTAGCTACTGAAGTTCCGCCGAATTTGCTTACTTTCATCCAATCAAGTCCCATCTTTTTTAATAGTCTGTAAAAGGGTTGTTTTAACCTAAATATAATACTATAATGTCTCTATGACAAAAACAGTTGTTTTTTCACAGTGTACACACCATAGGAGGAATCGTCAATGAAAAACGAAATTTCAATCGGATTATTAGGCCTTGGAACGGTGGGCAGCGGAGTTGCTACAATCATCCAGCAGCATCAGCAGGATTTGCATCATAAATTAGGTGCCCAAGTTTCTATCAAGAAAGTACTGGTCAGAGATACAAAAAAAGATCGGCTTTCTAGCTTAGACCCGAGTGTTTTTACAACGGATATAGAAGAAATCTTGAATGATTCTTCTCTCGATATCATTGTCGAAGTTATGGGTGGCGTAGATGGCGCTAAAACAGCTATTGAAAAAGCGCTTAAAGCGGGCAAGCAAGTGGTCACAGCTAATAAAGATATTATGGCAGAATTTGGTCACGAATTATTAAAATTAGCAGATGCTGAAAAATGTGATCTGTTCTATGAAGCAAGTGTTGCAGGTGGTGTACCGATTATCCGTACATTAGAAGATGGTTTAGCTTCTGACCGCATTTCTAGTTTAATGGGAATTGTTAACGGCACAACAAACTTCATTATGACAAAGATGAAAAATGAAAATATGACATATGAAGATGCTTTAGCTGAAGCAACTGCATTGGGTTATGCAGAAGCTGATCCTTCAGCGGATGTAGATGGTCTTGATGCAGCTCGCAAAATGGTTATTTTGTCTTCACTTGCATTTTCAACAGAAGTTCATTTAGATGATGTTCTCGTGAGAGGAATGAAAGAAATACGTGATGGCGATTTAGAGCTAGCAAATAAATTTGGTTATACGATGAAGATGGTTGGATCTTCAACAAAAGATGAAGATGGCATCGAAGTTTCTGTAGAACCAATTTTCCTTGCAAATTCCCATCCGCTTGCTTCAGTGAATAATGAATTCAACGCAGTATACATATACGGGGATGCTGTAGGTGAAACAATGTTATATGGACCAGGAGCGGGGTCTTTACCAACCGCGACGTCTGTAGTGTCTGACATTATTGCAGCTTGTCGTAACTTACAACTTGGCGTTAACGGTAAACGGGCTCATGCAGCGCAACATGAACGTGTGATTAAACCAGAAGCTAAGCGATTTGCGAAATATTGTCACCGTTTGCTTGTAAATGATGAAGTTGGCGTGTTATCAAAAATGACGTCAATTTATAGTAAACATGGAGCAAGCATTCAATCCGTAATTCAATCACCAGCGGTTGAACAAGGAAAAGCAGAACTGGTATTGTTGACACATCAGATTTCTAGACAGCAACATTTAGATGTTTTAAAAGAGGTAGAAGGAACGGCAAGCGTTATTAGCCATTACCGCATAGAAGGGGAGGAAACAGCATGAGATGGCAAGGTCTAATCGAAGAACATAAAGAGTGGCTACCCGTTACAGAAAATACCCCTTCACTAACTTTACAAGAAGGCAATACACCGCTCGTTCATTTAGAGAAACTTTCAAAAGAATGGGGCATTGAGCTTTACGTGAAATTAGAAGGTGCAAACCCAACAGGTTCATTTAAAGACCGCGGTATGGTAATGGCAGTTGCCAAAGCAAAAGAAGAAGGGAAAACGGTGTTGATTTGTGCTTCAACAGGAAATACTTCTGCATCAGCTGCAGCTTACGGCGCACGAGCCGGTATGCGCACGATTGTCGTTATTCCAGAAGGACGTATTGCGCTTGGTAAATTAGCACAAGCAAAAATGTACGGAGCAGAAATTCTTGAAATTAAAGGGAATTTTGATGAAGCTCTTCAAATGGTGCGAGAAGTGGGTCAAGAAGCGGGTATCGCATTAGTTAATTCCGTTAACCCTTACCGTCTAGAAGGACAAAAAACAATTGCCTTTGAAGTTATTAGTCAGTTGGGACAAGTACCAGATGTTTTTGCTTTACCAGTTGGCAATGCGGGCAACATTTCAGCATCTTGGAAAGGTTTCACTGAATACGCAGAGCGTACTGGCGAACAACGTCCAACACTTCTAGGTGTACAAGCAGCTGGAGCGGCACCAATCGTTCACAATAAAGTAGTAGAAAATCCGGAAACTGTTGCTACAGCTATCCGCATTGGAAATCCGGCAAGCTGGCAATTGGCTTTAAATGCCTTAGATGAATCAAACGGCACGATTTTAGCAGCTACTGATGAAGAAATTCTTGAAGCTTATCAAATGTTAGCTTCAACTGAAGGAATTTTCGCAGAGCCAGCATCGTGTGCATCGATTGCAGGTATCAAAAAGCAAGTTGAAAGTGGTCTTTTGGAAAAAGGCTCTAAAGTAGTAGCAGTCTTAACAGGTAATGGCCTGAAAGATCCAGAAACTGCTATTTCCGTTAATCAGCATAAAGCGCTACTCGTTCCAGAAGATATGGAACAATTTTGGGAGGATTTAAAAAAAGGAGTGAAAGTATGAGTTGGAAAGAATTTTCAGTAACAGTTCCAGCTTCTACTGCGAATCTCGGTCCTGGATTTGATTCGATTGGTCTGGCATTAGACCTTCATATGTTTGTTCATGTTTCACCAGCGGCTATGTGGTATGTTGAATACAAAGACCAAGGGTACAAACAACTTGCAACAGGTACTGACAATTTAATTGTTGCAACAGCTCAAGCAGTTGCCGATCAATACAAGCGGTCATTGCCACCTGCAAAATTGGTCATCGATACAGAAATTCCATTAAGTAGAGGACTTGGCAGCAGTGCTTCAGCCATTGCTGCAGGCATTGAAATTGCTGATCGTTTAATTGGTTTGCAGCTTTCGATGAAAGAGAAATTAAAAATCGGTACCGAAATGGAAGGACATCCAGATAACGTTTCAGCATCACTTCTCGGTGGATTGACGATTTCTTATTTTGATGATGAGGATTTAGAAATCATTCATGTTCCGGAAGTCGAGATTGGTGTAGTTATTTTAGTTCCACCTACTGAATTTTTAACTTCAGAATCACGTGATCTGCTGCCTGAAAGTTTGCCACATAAAACTGCCACACGAGGTGGTGCATCTGGAAATGTTCTAGCTGCAGCTTTAGCTAAAGGAGATTGGAAAACTGCAGGGCGGATGATGCAAAAAGATGTTTTTCATGAACCTTACCGCAAAAGCAGATTTCAAGACTTTGAACAAATTCAAGAAAGCTGCTTGGCACTCGGAGTATATGGTATGGCGATTAGCGGGGCAGGGCCTTCGTTGTTTATCGCTGTCGAAAAAGGACAAGAAAAAACGGTAGCTGAACAATTAGCAGAGAAATTTCCGCTTTATGAAAGTCTAGTAACAAAACCATCTTCTAAAGGAATCAAAATATGCGAAACAGTGCTATAGAAAAGAAGCTGCTCCGAAATCCGGAGCAGCTTCTTTTTGTGAACGTTAAACTTTTATTGAAATGTATTTGGTTTCTAGAAAAGCTTCTAACCCTTCTTGTCCGCCTTCGCGTCCAACACCACTTTCTTTCATGCCACCAAATGGAGCTTGAGCAGTAGACGGTGCACCATCGTTCCATCCAACAATGCCGTAGTCAAGGTTTTCAGAGAGATAGGTACCGCGCGACATACTTTCAGTGAAAAAGTAAGCGGCTAAGCCAAAGCGTGTATTATTAGCTAATTGAACTGCTTCTTCATCTGTTTCAAATGTCATAATAGGCGCAACAGGGCCAAACGTTTCTTCGTTCATAACCAACATGTCTGATGTAGCGTTAGTTAAAACGGTTGGGTTATAGAAATAAGCATTATTTTCAGTACGCCCATCTCCACCAATAAGAACTTTAGCGCCTTTTTCAACAGCATCTTGAACATGTTTTTCTACTTTTTCATAGCCATCTTTATCTACTAAAGGACCAATTTTTACGCCTTCATCCAAGCCATTACCAACTTTCAGTTGGCTTGCAGCTTCTCCAAGTTTTTTAGAAAACTCATCTGCAATGCTTTGTTGAACATAAATGCGGTTTCCGCATACACACGTTTGTCCAGCATTTCGAAATTTCGATGCGATGACGCCTTCGATGGCCAATTCCATATCAGCATCTTCTAAGACGATGATTGGTGCGTGTCCGCCTAATTCAAGCGACAAGTTTAACATCGTTTCTGATGCTTGTTTCATCAACTCTTTGCCAATTTCAGTTGATCCAGTAAATGTAAGTTTACGAACATCAGGATGACTAGTAAACACTTTTCCGATTTTACTAGCACTCCCTGTCACTAAGTTGATAACACCTTTAGGGAATCCAGCTTCAACCGCAAGTTCATACATTTTAACGGCAGTTAATGGTGTCATTTTAGCGGGCTTCGCTACAAATGTACATCCAGCTGCAAGCGCAGGAGCCATTTTGCGAGCCATCATGGCGGCTGGGAAATTCCACGGTGTAATAGAGACGACTACACCAACGGGTTGCTTATTGATTTGAATACGTTTTCCTTCTTTACTAGCTGGAATCGTTCGTCCATACATGCGCTTACCTTCTTCAGCGAACCATGACACGAATGAAGCAGAATACTCAACTTCACCGATTGCTTCGGCAAGAGGTTTACCCATTTCTTTTGTTAAAATTTTACCAATTTCTTCTTTATGTTCGAGTAACAAATCATGCCATTTCATTAGAAGCTCTGCGCGATAATAAGCTGTTGTTTTTGACCATTCTGGAAATGCTGTAGACGCAGCTTCGATTGCTGCTGTTGCCTCATGTTCACCACCGTTAGGCACTGATCCTACGACTTCGCCTGTTGCAGGGTTCATGACGTCAATCTTGCCATCGCCTGTATTTGACCATTCTCCATTAATATAGTGTCTGCCATCCATTCTTTGACATCCTCCTTTTAATTTTACGTATCCTAATAAATACCTCTAAACCTTAATGGATAAACGTTTAAAGGTGAGACAGGTTTATCGTGTTCACATTTCAGACACATCATAATGAGATTCTAATTGCCTTAAAATATGCAATATATAGGTAATGAGAGTGATTTCTATAGTGATAATTTTTAAACAAAGTTAATGTTATTTCAAAATAGTTTCAAAATTCGATATATAATCCTTTATTATTGTGCTACTATTGCAATAGTTAAAATACTCAGCTTGAAACTTAGAAAATAGGTTAATTGTTGAAACAGAAAAAAGGAGGAAATAATATGGCTCAAATGCTCGCATTATCAATTATAGTTTTAGTCTTATTTATCGGAGAAGCAGTTTCAATTCGCACAAAAGCTTGGATACCATCAATATTTGTGAGTGGGGTCTTGTTCTTACTTGGATATTGGACATTCTTTCCTGCTGATATTGTTACACTTTCAGGCGTACCACCAGCTGTAGCCGTAATGCTCATCTATTTACTAATTACGAATATGGGAACTTTATTGTCTTTGCAAGAATTGAAAGATCAATGGAGAACTATTTTAATAGCACTATCTGGTATTGCAGGGATTATTGCTGCTTTGTTCGGTATCGGAACTTTACTGTTTGACTACCAAACAGTTGTAGTTGCCATTCCTCCTTTAGTTGGTGGACTAGTATCTGCATTAATCATGTCTGAAGGTGCAGCAGCAGCAGGATTCCCAACATTAGCTGTCTTTGCAATTGTAATATACGTTGTTCAAGGTTTTGCAGGTTATCCACTTACTTCAATTATGCTGAAAAAAGAAGGGAAAAACCTTCTAACAAAATATAGAAATAACGAGCTGACTTTAAAAGAAATGCCTTCAAATCAACCGGGAACTGCTGATAAAGCGGTGAAAGAGCCTCGCATGTTTGCGAAGATGCCAGATAAATACAATACCGACTTTTTTAAATTTTTCCGTTTGGCTTTAGTTGGTTACTTAGCTTATTTAACAGCAACGCTTCTAACGCCAGTAGTTGAAATTAGTCCATTTGTATTGTGTTTGTTGTTTGGTGTAATTGCTCGTAGCATTGGCTTTCTTGAACGTCACCCGCTACAAAAAGCAAATGGTTTCGGATTTGCAATCATGGCACTCCTACTATTCATTTTCGATGGGTTAAAAAATGCTACACCGAGTATGATGCTTGAAATTATTTACCCGTTAATCGGCTGTATCGTGATTGGTGTCGTTGGTATGTATATCTTTTCATTTATCGTTGGAAAACTTCTTAAAGTCAGCAAAGAAATGGCTTTTGCAGTTTCATTGACTGCTCTATACGGATTCCCAGCAGATTATATTATTACGGTAGAAGTGATCAATTCATTAACAAAAGATGAACAAGAACGCGAAGTCCTAACAAGTCATATGTTACCACCAATGTTAGTAGCTGGATTTATAACGGTTACCATTGTTTCGGTTATTCTAGCAGGTATTTTCGTCGGATTCCTATAAGAGACATGAATAATAAAAAGAAACTTTAATAGATGTTTATCGAGATAATCGGAGGGAATTTATGATGATTAACCAAGCGATAAAAAAAGCGATAAAAGAGAATAGCGATGAAATGATAAGTATCCGTCGCAAGCTTCATAGTGAGCCGGAATTATCATGGGAAGAGTTTCAAACTTCTCAATTCGTTTATGATTACTTAACGGAGCTTGGCATTGAAGCGCGTAAGATGGAACCAACAGGTGTAGTAGCTGAGCTTAAAGGTGGTAAAGAAGGAAAAACTGTTGCGCTTAGAGCGGATATGGACGCACTGTCTGTTGAAGAACTAAATACAGATTTGGCGTACAAGTCCAAAGAGCTTGGCAAAATGCATGCATGTGGGCACGATGTTCACACAGCGATGCTTTTAACAGCGGCTAAATCGTTGGTCAGCATAAAAGATGAGATTTCAGGAAATGTTCGTTTTATCTTCCAGCCTGCTGAAGAAGTAGCGACGGGTGCAAAAGCGATGGTTGAGCAAGGTGCGGTAAAAGACGTTGATAATGTATTCGGTATTCATATTTGGTCTCAAAGTGAAACGGGTAAAATAGCATGTAATTCAGGACCAGCGTTTGCTTTTGCCGATATTTTTAAAATCCATTTTAAAGGTCAAGGTGGGCACGGTGCGATGCCTCAAGATTGTATTGATGCGGCAATTATTGCATCTTCATTTGTGATGAATGTCCAATCCGTTGTTTCACGTACGGTTAATCCCCAAAAGTCAGCAGTTGTGACAATTGGTAAAATGGTTGTGGGAACTCGCTTTAATATTATCGCTGAAAATGCGGATATTGAAGGAACGGTGAGATGCTTTGATCCTGCGACACGTGATCATATCGAAAAGCAACTTAAGATCTATGCAGATCACACAGCTGCGATATACGGGGGAACTGCAGAAGTTGAATATATTCGCGGGACACAAGCCGTTATCAATGGAGAAGAAAGTGCACAATTAGTTCAAGAAGTGGCAATTGAAGCTTTTGGTGGAAATTCCCTTTATGTAGAAAAACCAACAATGGGTGGAGAAGATTTTTCGTTCTATTTAGACGAAGTTCCAGGGAGCTTTGCATTAGTAGGTAGTGGTAATGTAGAGAAAGATACACAGTGGGCACATCATCACGGGAAATTTAATGTAGATGAAGATGCGATGATAGTAGGTGCAGAACTTTATGCACAATATGCATGGTCTTTCTTAACTAAATAACTAGAAATAAGGAGGATATTATGCAAAAAACAAATGACAACCCTTTGTATGAAGAGTTATTAAAAGATTATGATCATAAACTTAGTCATTCAGGTATTAACGGGGAGCGTATTGCAAAACGATTATTCGAATTGTCTCAGATTGGTTTTGTTCAAGTGGGCGGTATAAAACGACCTGGCTTTTCGGATGAAGAAAAAGCTGCGAAGGCACTTGTGAAAAAATGGATGAAAGAAGCGGGATTGAAGGTATCGGAAGATGGAGCGGGGAATGTTACAGCTCGCTTGGAAGGGTTGCAAAAAACTCCAGCTATAGCTTCTGGCTCCCATGTAGACAGCGTTCCGAATGGCGGTAACTTTGACGGTCCACTTGGTGTTTTGTCGGCACTTGAAGTAGTAGAATCGTGGAAAGAAACAGGCTATACTCCTAACAAACCTTACGAAGTTATCGTTTTTTCAGATGAAGAAGGATCGCGTTTTAATAGTGGACTAACAGGGAGTCAAGCGATGATTGGTGCGATTTCTGATGAAGAAATCGCACAGCTCCGTGATTATAATGGAGATACTTTAGAACAAGTTTTATCTCATTATGGCAGCACAATCGAATCTTTCAAAGCGGCTAAACGTGACTTGACGGAATTAGAATTGTTCGTAGAAGTACACATTGAACAAGGCAAAAAACTTGAACAAGCCAATCAACCAGTTGGAATCGTAAATGGAATTGCTGGACCAGCATGGCTTAAAGTTATATTTGACGGTGAAGCTGGACATGCGGGGAATACACCGATGATTGGAAGAAAAGACTGTTTAGTAGCAGCAGCAGAATTTCTTCAATCGATTCCAGAATTTCCAAAAGCAATAAATAAAACTGCAGTTGCCACGGTTGGGAAATTAGAAGTGTTTCCAAATGGAGCAAATGTCATACCTGAAAAAGTAGAAATGCTTGTTGATATTCGAGACATAAATGAAGAACCGAGAGATCTTTTAATTGATCAATTAATCGAGCAAGCAAAAAAAGTGGCAATGAAACATGAGATACATGCAACGACCAAGTTAAATACCCGCATCAAACCTGTTCCTATCGCTAATGATTTACAAAATCGTCTTGCGACTTCTTTAAACAAATTGGAAATCACCCCAACTTACATTCCGAGTGGGGCCGGCCATGATGCAATGAATCTTGGTCGAACAATCCCAGTTGCCATGCTTTTTGTTAGAAGTAAAGATGGGATTAGTCACAATCCGAAAGAATGGTCTAGTTTAAGTGATTGTGTAATGGGAATTCACGTCTTGAAAGATTTTATAGAAGATGCAATGAAACGATAAGGTAATCATCTTTATCATTTAAATATAAAAACAGGAAAAGAATTTTCTTTTCCTGTTTTTTGTTGTGTAAAAGACTCTAAGTACTAGATTTGAGGAGACTATCGATAACCATAAAATGGGATTTTAATATGTAATTTTGGAATTATCAGTACTAAATGAAATAGTATGTATATTTTGAAAAAGAGAGGGTATAGATAAAATAAGTAATACGTGTATACCCTTGGGCTGTAATATTCGGAGGTGGTTAGGTGAAGGTGATGGAAAATCAGGTGGAAAACAAAACAAATGTATTTTCAGAAGAGAAAATATTAAATGATTGCCGGGAATACTTTTCATCAGAAACTGAAAAAATAACAGAAGTTGGAGAAAGATTTATTCAGTATTTTTTAAAAAATGCTTCAAAAGAAGGTGTGCTTTTTAAAACGATTAAAGAAATTACGACCGATATTAACATCTCGCATCAAACATTAACTAAAGTATTAAAAATATTAGAGTCAAAAGAAATTATTTATCGAAGAAACGGGATTATCGGATTATGGAAAGAATAACGAAAAGCATCTCTCAGCTATCTGAGAGATGCTTTTTTGGTTTCTGTTTGTAACAAAGGAAAAATTAAAAAACAAAACAGTTGTTTATAAGCTTTATTACCCATTTTTATTAAAAATTAAATGATTTTATTTGAGTCTTTAGCCTAATTACTTATATATAAAACTAAATATTTAAAAAATATACGTAAAAGAGTAGATAGAACCACTCAAGTATGATATAAATGAACTATAATAATCTGAATTTTTAGAAATAAGAGGAAAATTAACGCTTTCGACCAAGGAGGAGACTATAATGAATGATTTGAAAGTCATAAAACATACGTTGGTAGGTTATAAAAAACGAATTTATTTTGTAATCAGCTTTACTTTTTGTCTAATGCTTACAACGTTGTTCATTTTTATTTTTTTTGTAAACCCCGAGTATCAATCTACTAGTCAGTTATTAATTGGAGAAGCTTCCACAATCTCGCATGTAGAAAAAGAAAATAATCAGGTGGACTCTCCGATGATGGAAGCCTATGCTACTTTTCTCAAAAGTCCAGAAGTGTTGGAGAAAGTAAATGAAAAGCTAAAGCTTTCAAATTCAGTCTCCGACCTTCGTAAACAAGTACATGTTAGCTATATCGATAACTCTCCAGTGTTAACAATCACCATTTTTTCACACAATAAAAATGAATCAAGTAAAATCGCCAATACGCTGGCAGTAGTTTTTCAGGAAAAAGTAAATACTTCACTGCAAGTCGATCATGTCAACGTTATTTCTTTGGCGCAAGCGGTAGGGGAAAGTAGGAAACCTAGTCAAAGTGCAATCATAATTTATACAGCCATCGTGACATTTATCGGAATTGTGTTCAGTATTCTTTTAATTTTTGGCATCAAAGTGATAAAGAATGCAGTAAGTAGAGATAGGGAAGTAGGAAAAAGAGAGCAACAATTACAAACAGTTTTCAAATGATTTTCAAGGTGAAGTAGGGGTGGAATGGATGTATGAGCTGATATCGATACAAGAGCGTAGTCGCTGGAAAAAAATTCTTGATACTTTACACATCACAGATATTTATTATACAAATCAATATTTTTTGGGAGCTCTTAAATTAGATCCAGGTGAAGCATTGCTTTTTCATTATAAGGATGGCGATGGCGAGGTAGTCTATCCCTTTATTAAAAGGCAAGTGAGCGAGGAAGGAGCTCCTTTGTATGATGTTACGACTCCCTTTGGATATGGGGGACCACTACTGAAAGCAGAACACAATCGGGCAAATTTAGCTGCTAATTTCAGAGAAGCCTTTCGAACATATTGTCAAAGTGAAAAAATTATTGCTGAATATATACGTTTTCATCCTTTAAAAGAGAATGCTCATGTCTTTCAAAGTTATTTGAAAGTTTCTCCATTATTTGAAACCTACACAATTAACTTAAAAGATAAAGAGACACCTTTTGAAAAAAATCAATTAAGCAATAGTAGTGAATATGAAAACAGTACGAATTTAGTAGTGAAAAAGCTAGGGACAGTAAGACATATGTTTGAATTTCTAGTACTGTACTATGCAGCTGCAAGAAGAAGAGAGGAAGCGGATAGCTACTACTTTTTCACAAACGATTATTTTGAAACCTTAATAAGTTCAATGGGATCAGATCTCCATCTATTTGGTGCATATCACGAAGACAAGCTAGTATCAGCTTGTTATGTGCTTGCAATGGGAGATACCATTTTTTATCATCTTGAAGGCAGTGTATCTGATGAGTATAGCGAAGAGACAATGCAGATATTATTATTGAAAATTGCAGAATGGGGCGAAGAAAACTATTATTCGTTTTTTCATCTAGGTGGAGACTTCCAAGACGATGTGAATCATGAGAAACAATTGAAAAAAGAAATTGGTAATTGTGAATCTAGCATGTTTTATATCGGTCAACAAATACACGATCAACGAACCTATGATAGCTTAGTGTCGGTCGAAGATGAAGATATTATTCGTAGATATAGAAACATCTAATTATTCCAAGGAGGGCTAATCATGAAATATATGCAATATAAAGGTGTAGTAGAAAGAGAATATAAAAAGTCATTAAGAAAAATTATGCATGAAATATGTGTAGTGGAAGGGTTAAATTCTTCGCTCGGAGCAAAAAAACTAGGTGTCGCAAAAGAAATTTTTGTTTTTTGGAGAAGTTTTTATCGGTTAGATCGAAACCAACAACTATTTGATCAAAGCGTTAATGATATCGATCAAATGAAATTTTTATATTTAAATGAAGCAAAAACTATAGACTTAAAACGTCCATTGCAACATGATGATAAACAATCGCTTGAAGGTCTTGAGGAATTAGTTGGTAGAATGGTAGAGTATTATAAGTGTGTGCACGCTGAAAGCAACGGGCTTGCGAAAGATACAGGAAACTTACCATTATATGAATTTGTACAGGAGCTACTTGGAGATTATAAGAGTGGGCATTTATTGATGGAAGTAGAGAGTCAAAAGAAAAAAGCACAATAGGATGGATGAAGAAATGCAGACCTTCACTGAAAAAGCATTAAATATCATAAAACAAATTCCAGCAGGCAAAATTATGACGTATGGGCAAGTGGCTGCGACAGCTGGTAGTCCTAGGGCAGCTAGACAAGTGACGAGAATCCTCCATAGCATGAGTGATAGGCATAACTTACCTTGGCATAGAATTGTCAATAAGCAAGGTCAAATTGCAATTAGCGATGAAGAAGCGCAGTTTTTCCAAAGAAAATCGCTTCAAGAAGAAGGTGTAGAAGTCGATTCTAATAATCAGATTGATTTAGAACGGTTTCGCTTTGAACCTTTAGAGAAGATAGTAGATGAAAGTCAGTGCGATCATTAAAAAGTAAATCATGAAATATTAATAATGTAAATGAGGGCCAATTCGCTTATGAGTTTGCCTTTTTCTTTTGTTTGCTATCTGAACGAGCAAGTTGTTACGAACCTAATAAAAATTGACGGAAAAATTTGGGATAATAATCACCAGACTTTTTATTTAGATCTCAAGATGCTTTTTATTACCATAAATTTCAATTTTAAAAGTGGGAAATCTGTCAAAATGTTTATAGATTTTAAGAGAAAGGGTATAGAATACAATCATGATGTGATCAAATAGAGAAGAGGGAAAACATGGCGAAGAAAGACAAGCCGGTAATCGGTATAACTGCACGAGTAGAAGAAAACCAAACCTATTCGCTCGATCCTGTATATGGGAGAGCAATTTTACGCGCAGGAGGATTGCCGTTAATAGTCCCGATTGTGGATGAGGAAGATATTCCGCTGTTGTGCGAAAGGTTAGATGGCTTGATTGTTACCGGTGGTGGGGATATTAACCCAACATTATATGGAGAAGAACCGCATGTAAAACTGGGAGCTGTTTATCCCGGAAGTGATAAGTACGAAAAAGAACTAATATTAAAGTTTCTAGAGTTAGACAAACCATTTATCGGCATGTGCCGAGGGTTACAGATGTTTAATGTTTCATTAGGGGGCACTAATTATCAAGATTTAGAATCTCAATTTGAAGGCGAACTACATCAACACAAACAAAAAGCGATGCGAACGCATCGAACACACTCTGTAATTTTAGAAGATGACAGTTTATTATATGATATTATGAAAGAGAAAAAATTTAACGTAAATTCTTTCCATCATCAAGGAGTAAAAGATGTTTCGCCACAGCTTACTGTAGCTGCTCATGCTGCTGATGGATTAGTTGAAGCATTGGAAAGTAGACACCATCAGTTTGCTATGGGAATTCAATGGCATCCAGAAGAATTTGCTCTTCAAGGTGATGAAGCTTCAATGAATATTTTTAAACGGTTTGTTGAAGAGTGTTTAGTAGATAAAAAACAAAATCAATAAAAAGAAGGAAGTTGCTTAAAGTACAAGCAACTTCCTTTTTGTATGGAGAAATTATAATTTTGAAGATTCAACAGCCCAAGGCTCAGGAACACGAGCTTGAACAGCAACTTCAGTGCCAGTAGCCCAAGGCTCAGGAACACGAGCTTGAACAGCAACTTCAGTGCCAGTAGCCCAAGGCTCAGGAACACGAGCTTGAACAGCAACTTCAGTGCCAATAGCCCAAGGCTCAGGAACGCGAGCTTGAACAGCAACTTCAGTGCCAGTAGCCCAAGGCTCAGGAACGCGAGCTTGAACAGCAACTTCAGTGCCAATAGCCCAAGGCTCAGGAACGCGAGCTTGAACAGCAACTTCAGTGCCAGTAGCCCAAGGCTCAGGAACGCGAGCTTGAACAGCAACTTCAGTGCCAGTAGCCCAAGGCTCAGGAACACGAGCTTGAACAGCAACTTCAGTGCCAGTAGCCCAAGGCTCAGGAACGCGAGCTTGAACAGCAACTTCATTTTCAGGACTTAAATTATTACCAAGAGATAAACTGCTGATTGCTAGAACTGAGAAAAATAAAATAGTGATACCTTTTTTCATTACATTCACTCCCCAAATAGTGTATTAATCTTCTTATATGATTCTTTTGCTTTGTTCAAAGTCTCAGCTGATTCTTTGTAACGTTCTTGGTCATAATATAACTTACCCAAATGTCCGAAATAATATCCTTTTTCAAAATAATTATCTGTAGCTTCAAGGCTCGGAATCAATTGATTTAGCACGTACTCTTCGAAGTCTTCGAAATTCTCATCCAAAAGATGCACTAAACATATAAATTCAATATATGCTTCTTTAAATATATGGTTAGTGGGTGAGTTGATATTCAGCTTTTTATTTTCAACAATTTCCATACCTTTGCGAAGCCATTCTTTTGCAGCATCATAGTTACCTACTTCATACTGACACTTAATTAAAATGCAGTAACTAAGTAAAAGGTCAGCAGTATATTCTGGGTGAATGTATTTTAATGAATTTTCAATATGAATAATAGATAGGTTATAATTTTGGAACAAGAAATACGAATAGCCTAGATTAAATTCTGTAGTAAATCGCAAAATATCAATTTCTAACTTATTGCCAATGGTCAAAGCATTTTTATAATGATCCATCGACATTTTGAAATTGCCAAAATGCTGATGCGTAATTGCGATGTTCAAATGGCATTCCACAATACGCTTTGGAATAAACTCTTGTTGGTAAATTTTTAATGCCATTTCTGTGTACTTAAAAGCTTTTTCTGTTTCTCGGCATTTCGAGCTAGAAATTCCGATTGAATAATAAAGATCACCGAGTTCTGAAGCAGAGATAGTGTTCGGCGCGATTTTTTCCGCAACCAAATAAGTTTTCAAAGCTTTTTCGTAATCATTGAGAATGTAGTTGTAGTTACCGTTGTACTTGTGAAACAAGTAAAACTGTTCCTGACTCATAAATTCTCTGAAACGTTCCATTTCTTTGATTTTTTCTTCAGCACTATCCAAATCTCCAGTGATAATGTAATACCTAATTTGTTGAATACAATATTCCAACTCGACATCTTCATCAGCGTGCAATAAAGGATGCCCTTGAATATCATTATACTGCTCCATGATTTCTGCTTTGTTTTGAGGGTGCAACAAAGAGTTTTTAAAGTTCTTTACGAGAACTTTTCCAATAGGGTTATCTTTAGGAGCCAAAGGTATTGCGAGTTTCTTAGATAAGGCTTCGAGATCTTTTAATGCCGGGTCTTTAACGCCACTTTCAATTTTTTTCAGCTCTCTGGGAGACAGTATGCCAGAGGAGAATTCTTCTAAACTAATTTTTTGTTTCAAACGATGGTATTTTAAACGCATTCCCGTGTCCATTACTGCTCTCCTTTCCTTCTGTAAGGGCAGTACTTCTGTCAGCCATGTAGGAGAATTGTTTTCCGTCTTCCTCGGACCATCCGAAAAGTAAGAAGAAAATAGATCGCCAAGTACGATAATAGCCGCCTCCACATCCTATATTTCGCTTTTTTTACATCTTTCATCTATGATATCATCAATTTTCAAAATAGACTGCTTTTTTATTTTAGAAATAGGCGAATTTGAAAAAAAGGGAAAATATGCTTACTACAACATGTGAAAAAATAAAAAATTCCAAATTAGTCATTTTGTTAGGTATTTTGAAATGGGTATTGTTGGTGGGTAAAGATTTCTGTTTAATCTGTCCTTTTTCTTGGTATTTATATAGCTTTTGTCTCCTTGTGAAAAGTGTAATGCCCAAGCAAGTTAAGGATTGTTCAATAATGGGTAAAGACAGAATACAATATCTATTAAATTTATGGAGGTTTTTTATATGAGATCACACAATAAAGTTCTAGCAGTGGTATTTTCAGAAAATGATTTACTGGAAAAAATTAATGACTTAAAGGCTTCTGGATACAAAGAAAAAGATCTTCACATTATGGCTAAAGACACAAAGCATTTTGAGAACATTTCTGTCGAAGGTACAGAGGTTGATACATTTACTGATAAATTCAAAGGATTTATTACAGGAGACAGTGGAGTTCGTGCAGGAGTAAAATTACTGAATCTTTCGGAAGAAGAAACATCACGTTACACAAGCGATCTTGCCAAAGGTGGAATACTTATATATGAAGATGAAGATCACAAAACGATTCTTGATGAAATTTCTAGCACTGAAGATGGAATAGAGTCAAAAGATCCTAATGAACAACAAAGACATCAATTTATCAATTCAGTTGATAATAATTTCGATGAACAAGAAGATCGTTTTGCACGAGGAGAAACATTTATGCAAGATGCAACTCTAATAAAAGATGAGCATCACAATTCTTTTACAACAGAGGAAAAATCCGAAATTCAAAAAACTAGAGGTGGCTCTAGCGAAGCTGAAAAACATAGCCAAAACGATAAAAAATATAAATAAAGTCTTGCAGCATGTGTCTTAAGAGTAAGAGTCTTCTATAGATAGGTTTTAGTAATAAGAAGGAAAGGGTAAGTAAAAGTAATCTAGTACACAGGAGGTACAAAACAATGAAATCAGGAAATCAAGAGTTTGAAATCGTTTATAGCAAATCAGAAATGGAAGATACGTTACAACTATTAAAGGCGAAAGGATATCATGAAAAAGATATCCACCTATTGGCAAATGACAAAGAAATTGTAGAGTCTGCTGGAAAATCAGGAGTCTCTGCTGATCGGGCAAACTCTTTTTCAAATCGTTTCAAATCATTTTTAAGTGGGAAAGACATAGTCAGAAAAGAGTTGAATCGCTTTAATTTGAGTAAAGAAAGAACGGATGATTACGAACGTAGAATCGAAAAAGGAGCTGTTCTTTTATATACAGATGGAGACGCGGCAACCCCTGAAGATGAGCACTTTTCTTCTTTAGATGATTCGAACGCACCAATGGATTTAGAAGCAGAAACTGCAGGGACTCCAGATTCAAATCCTGTTTCCCGATATACAGAAAAACATCATGACTCAGATGAGATTTACGCACGTGAAGTTTCAAGAGAAGATCAACATGCTCGTGCTGGTGAACATGATCGTTTCCAAGATTCTCGATTAAAAGGCGATGAAATTCACCCTACTGGGGGATTAAATAAAGAAGAGCAAACTAGACAACGAAAAGAAATGGATCATGAACCGGGTCTCCAAAATAAAGACAGTCAAGATGAATTATTGCGTGAAAAAGGTGTTAATCGCAGACAGGATGAACCTTCACCGGGAGTAGATCCGAACTTGGGACCTGCTCCATTTGGTAGGGATTTTGAGGAATCCAATAATGAGCAAGGAAACAATCCTGATGAACACCGTGATGTACAACATAAAAGAGATTCCGATAATACGACTCCGCCGACACCCAGACTATTCTAAGTAATAAAGAGCGTTCCCAAAACATTTCGGGAACGCTCTTTTAGTTATTCTTGTGTGCAGTTCGAGCGATTAGGATTCCTATTAACGTGGCAATTGTAGCTGGTAAAACCCAACCAATTCCTTGTTCAAAAAGTGGAAGAAGACGGAAGATGGAATCTAGTTGCTCAAAAGCGATACCTGATGAGCGTAAAGCATCGAATATGCTAATAACTGCCGTTGTAGATAACGCGAGTATATAGACAAAAGGTTTTCGGTAAAAAATACGATCAAAAAATGATAAAATCACTAAAACTATAGCGATTGGATAAATAGCGAGCAATACTGGTAGAGAGATCGCAATTAATTGTGTTAACCCAATGTTTGCTATAAACGCGGAGAAAATCGCAAAAAATAAAACATAACTCATATAAGAAATCTTAGGGAAAATTTTAAACGAAAATTGGGCAGTAGCAGATACCAGTCCGATAGACGTAGTCAAACAGGCAAAGGTAATTGCTACAGATAAAATGATTCCTCCGATTTCACCATAAAGTACTCGGGAAGCCATAGCGATGATAATACCACCGTTATCTTGTAAGCCGATAGCCTCGACACTCGTAGCGCCAATATAACTTAAAGATAAGTAAACAGTAGATAACCCAATAGCTGCAATAAATCCAGCATATGCCGTAGTCTTTAAAATAACTCGAGTATCTGTAACTCCTTTACTTCGAATTGACTGGATGATAACGATCCCAAACACTAAAGCAGCAATGGCATCCATAGTTAGATAGCCTTGTAAAAAACTTTCGAAAAATGCTTCAGTGTCATAATTTCCAA
This sequence comes from Planococcus halocryophilus, assembly GCF_022489025.1. Taxonomy (GTDB): domain Bacteria; phylum Bacillota; class Bacilli; order Bacillales_A; family Planococcaceae; genus Planococcus; species Planococcus halocryophilus_A. The sequence goes on from NZ_JAKVTG010000001.1 coordinate 83,776, forward strand.
CAGGTGAATTTATAGAGCCCATGGGGTTGATAAAGCTTTTTATCGCTAGCATGCCAATAACCGCTATTAATAGGGGAGTTAAAATTTTACCGATTCTATCAACAAGTTTTGTAGGATTCATCGCAAACAAAACAGTAATTGTAAAGAAAGCTAGTGTGAAAATTGTTAATGGCCAAAAAGATTCAGTCAGGGTAGATGGTAAAAAAGGCGCAGCCCCAATTTCGAATGCCACTGTTGCTGTACGTGGAATCCCAAAGAAAGGGCCAATTGCTAAATAAACAATCAATGTGAAAACGATTCCGAAAACGGGATGGACACGTCCTGCAATCGACTGTAAATCTCCACCTGCTTTAGCGATTGCTAAAATACCAAGTAAAGGGAGCCCGACACCAGTTAATAAAAAGCCAAAGATGGCTAAGATTAATTGGTCACCGGCAAGTTGTCCTAGATAAGGGGGGAAGATGATATTCCCAGCACCTAAAAACAGGGCAAAAAGCATAAGTCCTAAAGTTAAAGTATCTATTTTTGTAAGCGCATTCTTTTCCATCATAAGCTCCTCCGTAAATAACATGTATATACGGGTACTTATTATAACAGAGTGATTTAATATTTGAAAACTTTAAAAAACATAAATAAAAGCCCAGCTTTTTCTAGCTGGGCTTTTATCATTTTTTATTATTGTTTTTGAAATCTCCAATTTTATCTTGGACATTGCCTTTTGCTTTATCCATTTTACCCTCAACTTGCTTATCGGTATCATTCGTAGCGTTTCCAACTTGGTCTTTAATCTCGCCTTTTCCTTTGTTCACAGCACCTTTTAGTTTGTCTGAAAAGCCGTTATTATCACTCATTAATGATTCCTCCTTCAATTTTTTATTTTTGTTGTTACTACAATAGCCATCTAATGTAGTAACTAAACATCAAAAGTTTATTTTGATGCCAACTGAAGGCTTATTAAAGTTTTTTTAGCAGAACTTTTCACCGTAATACATAAATCTTCATTACTTAGCCTTGTTAAAGTGCAAAGAGGAGTATGAATGTTTGTAGCAACACCCGATCTTACTTCCGCATGCTGATCCATAGACAAGTCAACAAGTAACCCTTCACAATTAATGGTCTTCGCAAGATCTGCCCGGGATTGATAATCCATTTTCAATACAGCAGCTTCATCCCAAGGTGTCCACACCTTTTTCAGTGAGTAGTTTTGAAGCGTGTCATCCATTTGGCTTACACCCCTAATCGAATAATGAAAATAATGTTATAGTCTATTTAATATATCATATATTTATAGATTAAGTAATTAAAATTACTTATATTTTAAAAAATATATAGGTAATATTACTTCAATCGTTTCTTTAGAGTCCGATTTTTAGAGCGCAGTTTTTTTGATAGAGTAAGGAGTAATTTAGTTTAGGGAAATGGCGAAAGGATAGGAACTTTATACAGAAGATGAACGTCATATATTTAGAAAACCCAAAGGAAAACATAGTGTATAAGTAGGTTTCGCTTTATTTCTTGCGCAGTCATGCTATAATGTCAATGAATAAGTATGTGTAAAAGTTATTTTAAGGAGGGAAGACATGCTATACCTCATGATGGTCTTGGCATTTATTGCTTCGATTGTGCTAACACCGGTTGTTAAACGCATTGCCTTTCGCGTAGGTGCAGTCGACCGACCAAATTATCGAAAAGTTCATGCGAGAATTATGCCGCGTTTGGGCGGATTGGCCATTTTCGGGTCATTTTTAATCGCATATTTCACATTAAAACCTCAAGATCCAATTTCTAATGCTATTGAAGCTTCATTTATACCGATTGAAACAGCGATTATTTTAGGTGCTTTATTAATTATTATTACAGGTGTATTAGATGATATGTATGAAATCAGCGCCAAAGCAAAATTAATTGGGCAACTCGTTGCTGCTGGAATTGTTGTCGTCGGTGGTGGACTCGAAATTTCCTTCATTAACTTACCTTTTGGAGGCGTCTTGGATTTTGGCTATTTTAGTATTCCTTTGACTATTCTGTGGATAGTTGGAATTACCAACGCCATCAACTTAATTGATGGTCTTGATGGGTTGGCAGCTGGTGTATCAACAGTTGCTTTGCTGACTTTAGCAGCTATGGCATTTATTATGGGCGATGTGTATGTTATGTCAATGGCGGCGCTATTAGCAGCTAGTACTTCAGGGTTTTTAGTTTATAATTTCCACCCTGCCAAAATTTTTATGGGGGATACAGGTGCATTGTTTTTAGGGTTCATGATTTCGGTCCTGGCCTTAATGGGCTTCAAAAACGTTACAGTTGTAGCGTTAATCATCCCGATAATTATGCTAGGTGTGCCGATTTCAGATACATTTTTCGCAATTGTTCGTCGTGTTCGTGAGAAAAAATCGATTTCAGAAGCCGATAAATCTCATTTGCATCATTGCTTGTTGAATATTGGCTTTTCACATAGTCAGACAGTATTAATCATTTACGGAATTGCAGCTTTGTTCGGCTTGGCAGCTCTTTTGTTCTCTCAATCGACTTTATGGGGAGGCATATTGCTACTTAGCGTAATGTTACTAGCAATTGAACTTTTTGTAGAAGTAGTCGGCTTGGCAGGCAAGAATTACCGTCCATTGTTAAATCTAGTTCGACTAATTGGTAAGTGAAAAGAGTGAGTTTGAAGCATATACTTCAAACTCACTCTTTTTTGATAGGGAATAGAATCAAGTTTTATATAAGAAGTATTTTAGTTAGAAAAAAACACCACAGTTTTTACTGTGGTGTTTTTTTGTCTTCAGTTTGGAAGTCAGCAACCTCTGAGTTTGATTCTATTTGGGTCAAATTAGATGTGTCAGTTTTTAATCCAAGATGACTTTGTAAAACATCTTGGATTTCTGTTAACGATTCTTCATTAAGTTTCCAATAATAAATTCCGGTAGACATATCATCGTACCCATCAAGAGTGATTGTTTCTACATCTGGTTTACCGTTTTTTGCGTATTCAAACAATGAACTTATGTTTTTGAAAGTCAGATCGGTTTTCATATTATCTCCGACTGCTTCAAATACATCTCCATACTTAGTGATAGAACCTGCTGATACTGCTCTATTCATGATGGATTCTAATATCATCTGTTGACGTTTCCCACGTTCGATATCGTTGTCGTAATGACGAGTTCTTGCAAGTGCAAGAGCTTCACTGCCGTTAAGAAATTGGATTCCTTCTTTTAATTCAATGGCGCTTTGTGAATCATTTTCATCTTGTTCGATAATATCATATGGCACTTCGACCTTAATCCCTCCGAGAGCGTCAATCACTTCGATAAATGCATCGAAATTCATGCGAAGGTAATAATCGACTGGAACTTCCAATAAAATTTCCACACTTTTGATAGTGGAACTAGGTCCATTATATGCATAAGCGTGAGTGATTTTATCTTCTCTTCCGCTATCTGGTATAAAGGTATAAGTATCTCGTGGGATACTGACAAGTTTAATCGATTTATCTTCATTGTTTAACGTAGCGAGAACGAGTGCGTCAGAACGGATATTGTTATTACTTTGATTTCGCTCTGCACTATCATCCACGCCTATAAATAGAATGGAAATATTGTCAGTAAGCGGTTCGATATCTTCATTTATATTGCCCGCGGGTTCAAAAGCCGTATCTACAGCAGTTTCTGCTTTCTTAATTAAGTATATTCCATATGCTGAAACACAAATAAGCAAGGAAACGGCTAAAGTAGCAATTATTACAAGAATGGTCCGCTTTTTGTCATTTTTGGTTTTCCGATAATATTTTCGGTTCATGTAAGTTGCTCCTCTATGGATTATGGGCCAACCGAGTAATTAGTTCGGATTAATCCAATCTTAATGATGAATATTCCGTATGTTTGTATAAAATTTGGCTAGTAAGAATATTTCATTTTTCTATGCTTTTGATATTATACAGTGATTCTTCGCATGCGTAAATGAAAAGAATTTAAAGTGGATCGAATTCAAGAAACTGACTGTCCACAGTACTAATTTGAGCCTGTCCGTTTGTCAGACCATTTATCCAATCGATAAATTCCATCTCTTTTTTAACGGGAACATAAATATACATGTCTACACCTTCAGTATATTCTAGGTGATCTAATGGGAACGGTGATTGACGTATTTCATTCTCAAGCTTTCCAAGCCAAGTGTAATCAATAGAAGTTTTCATTAAATAGTGTAATTGTCTATCGACAATCCCAGCGGCTGTAAGAGCAGCTGAAACGGCTTTTCCATAAGCTCGTATTAATCCACCACTACCTAGTTTTATGCCACCGTAATAGCGAGTGACTACAACGACAGTATCTTTTAAACCTTGTTTTTTTAAAACTTCGAGCATAGGAAATCCAGCAGTTCCGCTAGGTTCTCCGTCATCATTCGCCTTTTGAATTGAGTCGTGTTCACCAATTAGGTATGCTGAACAATTATGAGTAGCTGTTTTATGTAGGAGTTTAATCGAATCGATAAACTCTATGGCTTGCTGTTCAGTTTCAGCCCTAGCAACATGTCCAATAAACCTAGATTTTTGGATAAGTATTTCTGCACTGCCAGAATTGCCTACAGTTGTGTAATTTTCTCGCAATTTAACTCCTCCTGTTGTAAAATGAAATCAGATAATTTGTAATGTATATTTAACATTTACTTGCGTATATAGTGATATACTTAATTACAACCGACAAGGTATAAAGAAGCAAGACTCATACCTAGACACAGTCAGTATAGCTAAGGCGGGTTTGAAATGGCAAAGAAAATCGGTGGGAACATACCTGATTCTATTTTTAATGCAATGTTAGATGGGATGGAACAGGCAAAACAAGATATTTTCGTCATTAGTGAAGAAAGTCGCCAAAGTTATGAAGAGATGAAAAATGAACTGGAAGATGTCCGTGTGGAAATTTCAACGATTATTGAAGCTGGAGATCTTTTAGAAGAAAAGACCCGTGCAGCACGAAGGCGTTTAGCGGAAGTATCTCAATTCTTTAGTTCTTTTACTGAAAGCGAAGTTCGTCAAGTATACGAACAGGCAAATGACCTTCAAGTAGAATTATCTGTTAATCGCAACGAAGAAAAGAAATGTCGCCAACGACGGGATAAGTTGCAGCGTCGGCTTCAAATTTTACTTCAGACGATAGAACGAGCTGAAAGCCTAGTCAATCAAATAAATGTCGCTAGCAGTTATTTAGTTTCAGATTATGAAAATGTTGACGAAGCGATCGATAAGAATAAGACATTTCAAGATTATAGCCTCCGTATCATCGAAGTGCAAGAGGAAGAAAGAAAGCGTTTATCAAGAGAAATTCACGATGGACCTGCCCAAATGATGGCGAATGTTTTGCTTCGTTCAGATTTGATTGAAAGAACGTACCGTGAAAAAGGTCCTGAACCTGCTTTTCAAGAAATTACGTCATTAAAAGAAATGGTTAGGCAAGCACTTACTGAAGTGAGAAGAATCATTTATGATTTGCGCCCAATGACACTCGATGATCTCGGGCTAGTTCCTACTTTGAAAAAGTACATGGATACAATCGAAGAATATAATAAAGGGGTTGGATTGAAGTTTCTTTCAAGTGGAAAAGAAGAACGGTTGCCGAATAATTATGAAACGACCATTTTTCGTCTTGTACAAGAAGGGATATCAAACGCAATCCGCCACGGCAAGTCAAATGATATTACGGTAGAAATGAAGTGGTTGAAAAACCAAGTGCAAATCATGGTAACAGATAATGGTATAGGTTTCGATCAAGGGATTGTGAAAAATCAATCGTTTGGGTTAACAGGGATGAGAGAACGGATTGAATTAGTCGAAGGCAACTTGATTATCAATTCCTCACCTGGTAACGGAACAATGTTAATGTTTCATATACCTTTTAAAAAGGGTATATAAGATAGGGTATTCGAGGAGGACGACATAATGACAAAAATAATTATCATTGATGATCACCAACTATTCCGTGAAGGTGTAAAAAGAATTTTAGATTTTGAAAGCTCGTTTGAAGTTGTTGCCGAAGGTGGCGACGGTGGCGAAGTCATCAAATTATATGAAGAAAATAGACCAGACGTGGTATTGATGGATATTAATATGCCACAAAAAAATGGTGTAGAAGCTACAGCTGAATTGATTGCTCAATTTCCTGATGCTAAAGTCATTATGCTGTCCATTCACGATGATGAATCGTACGTGACTCACGCGCTTAAAACCGGGGCTTTAGGTTATATGCTAAAAGAAATGGATGCAGATGCTATTATTCAAGCGATTAAAGTGGTAGCAAAAGGTGGATCTTATTTACACCCGAAAGTTACACGCAATTTAGTAATGGAATTCCGTCGTTTGAGCGAACGTGAAAATAAAGGCTCTTTCCACCAAACGGAAATCCGTCGCCCGTACCATCTTTTAACAAAACGCGAAAGCGAAGTTCTTCAGTTATTAACAGACGGCCAAAGCAATCGTGTGATTGGTGAAACCTTGTTTATCTCTGAAAAAACAGTTAAAAACCATGTATCAAGCATCTTACAAAAAATGCAAGTGAATGACCGTACACAAGCAGTTGTAACTGCTATCAAAAATGGTTGGGTTGAAGTAAGATAAAAAACGGGGAATCTGCGTATTGGCAGATTCCTCGTTTTTTTTTACTTTTTAGCTCTACACGGCTGCTTCCGCTTTTCCTTGTCTAGACTCCAGCAACCAGCTCCTCGGGTCGTAAGTCGTTCTGGCTGTGTGGCTGAAAAGATGCCACTTCGCCAGCTCGCCTTACGCCTGTCGGAGCTAAAACGGTTGCTTCCGCTTTTCTCATAACCGGTCGTAGCAGTATTGGTAGATGGCTGCTGTTGCTAGGCAATCGCCTAATGCATCGTGGGCATCGTGTTCTAGTTTTAAAAATGCGGTTAAGGTTGTTAATTTGTGGTTGGGTGTTTGAGTAATCGCTTTTCTCGCCAATTTTACTGTATCGATTACAGTGTATTCGGGAATTGGTGTGATATCTTCAAGTGCATAAAGAAAGCCCATATCGAAAGGTGCATTATGCGCAATGATCGGCAGATCTCCGATAAAAGTAATTAGGTCATGAGCGATTTCTTCAATAACAGGAGCATTTTCTACATCTTTATTTGTGATTCCTGTAATTCGAGTAATTGTGTTTGAAATCGGGCATTGGGGATTTACCATCAAGTACATGGTTTCTTCACGCTCGTGATTCATATATTTAACTGCACCGATTTGGATTATTTTATCGTTTCCAGGACGCAACCCGGTGGTTTCAAAATCCAAAACAACGTAATTCTCTACTTTCTGCATACTCGATTTGTATTTCTTTGGTCGAGCAGGTTGTTTACGGCTCCACTGGGGACGCGTTTCTTTCATTTTTTGTTCTAAAATTTGTCGTGCATCTCTTTTTTCCATGTGAACGCCTCCTTTATTTCTACATACTAGTGTATCGCAAATCTGAAAAAAATTCTGTTTTGATAGATGACACAGTTTCTTCATTGTATTCGCTATCTCCCTATGGCAAAATGAAGCGCAGGAGGAATGCATGATGAAAAAAATGATTATAGCGACAGGCCTAATTTTGACACTAGCTGCCTGTTCAAATTCCGAAGAACCTTCAGTCAATGAAAACACGGTCGAAGATGGGAATGCAACTAGCGAAAATAATGCGGTTAACCACGGGATTGAAGAAACGGAAGTAAAGGAAGAAAAGACAGAAAAAATTGGTTTTACAGTAGATGACCAAGGCAATATTATAGCAGCGGACGTACCTGAAGAACCGGCCAGTCATTTATTGGCTGCTTATAAAGAATATATAGCGGCATTTAACTCTGAAGACATTGATCGATATATGAATACCATTGCGCAAGATCCTGATGGATTTGATCGGGAGGAAGATAAAGCCGCTTTAGTTCAAGCTTTTGAAACTTATGATAGCGTATATGAAACAAGTGATGAGACCATTGTAAAATACGAAGAAAATCGCGCAGAAGTTTTTGCTTCCCTTAATGTGAAGATGAAAGCTGAAAATTCCAAAGATGCTGTCGAGCAAACGGCTCGTCAAGTGGTCATTTTTAAAAAAGAAAACGATGAATGGAAAGTAAGCGGTGTGCATCTAGTTGGCAATCAATAAAAATTTCCCGCGCATTGCGGGGGATTTTTTTGTTTAGTCATTTTATTTATGTCTTTTCTATGGCAAATTTTGATAAACTAGCAGAGGAGGCTGATTTATTCATGAAAACAGCAGTTGTAACAGATAGTACTTCTTATTTGCCAAAAGAAACACTAGAAATGCTTGATATTCATACGGTTTCGCTAGAAGTCACTTTTGGAAACCAGTCTTTTAAAGAAGCTGATTTAAAAGTAGAAGAATTTTATCAAAAAGCTAAAGAAGAATTCCCGAAAACTTCACAGCCACCACTAGGCGAATTCGTGGAATTGTACGATCAGCTTTCAGCTCATTATGATGAAATCGTTTCTATTCATTTATCGAGCGGCATTAGTGGAACTTATGCAGGCTCCATTCAGGCAGCTGAAATGGTTGATGGCATAAAAGTTTATTCTTTTGATACGGAGCTTACTTGTGCGTTGCAAGGGTTTTATGCGGTGAAAGCTGCCGAAATGGCTAAAGATGGGGCAGATGCTCAAGCAATTTTAGCCGAACTACACGAAATGAAAAAAACATTACGTGCTTATTTTATGGTTGAGGATTTGAAACACTTACAGCGTGGAGGACGATTGTCCAGTGCACAAGCTTTAGTCGGGGGCATGTTGCAAATCAAACCAATTTTACATTTTGACAACAAAGTCATTGTGCCATTTGAAAAGATTCGGACGCGCAAAAAAGCAATGAATCGCATTGTGAACTTATTAAAAAATGCGAGTAAAGGTGACAAAAAGTTGAAAGCAACAATTATTCATGCTAATCGGCTAGAAGAAGCTAAGCAGTGGCAAAAAGAATTGGAAATGACTTGCCCACTAGTGGAATTTGAAATTTCTTGTTTTGGACCAGTTATTGGTACACATTTAGGTGAAGGAGCAATGGGTCTTGGTTGGGTAGAAAAATAAAACCTGCTGAGGCTTTTTCTCAATCGAAAGGTGGTTGGAAATGAAGCAAGTAGAAGAATTTCTAACGGGTAGAATATGGCTCAGGCATTTTATCCCTTTTCCTAAGGAGCAAATAGACCGAGCAATATTAAATGGATCTGTCACTACTCGATTCGGAATAACAGACGAAAAACAATGTATACGATGCCTCGAACATTCACTTCAAAAAATAGTTCCTTTTTATTGCGAGGCATGTCAGCAGATTTGTCATTATTGTCGGCATTGTATCAAAATGGGACGCATCAGTTCTTGTACAGAATTGATAACTTGGGCGCTTCCCTCAACGAACCTTCTTCAAAGCCATTCATTTAATTGGACTGGCAATTTAACTCCCCTACAACAAAGAGCCTCACACGAAGTTCAAAAAAGTATTTCACAAAAAAATGATCACCTTATTTATGCGGTTTGCGGAGCAGGAAAAACCGAATTGCTGTTTCCACCAATTTTCGAGGCATTGAAAATTGGATTGCGGATTTGTCTTGCTGCACCTCGAACAGACGTAGTGTTGGAGTTGACTCCGAGACTGCGTGCGGCGTTTCCGAATACCATCATTCATAGTTTGTATGGAAATGCTCCTGAAGAACTGGGCTTTGCGCAGCTAGTTGTTACAACAACACATCAATTGTATCGTTTTGAAAATGCTTTCGATGTCATGATTGTAGATGAAGCAGACGCGTTTCCTTATTCCTATGACATCGCGTTAAAAAGAGCTGTAGTCAAAGCGAAGAAAAAAGAAGCACCGATTGTTTATGTCTCGGCAACACCTTCAACTGAGTTATTAAAACAAGTAGCCCATGTGTCTAAACTATTTAAGCGGTTTCACGGATATCCATTACCGATTCCGAAATTCCAGTCTTTGTGGAGATATGATAAGACATTTGCGAAAGGACAACTCCCCAAAAAATTAACCGTTTGGGTAGATGAAAAAATAGACAAAAAAGAACCCTTCCTTTTATTTTTTCCGACGATTGAATTAATAGAACAAGCAATTGATATATTTAAAAGAAAGTATCCAGCACTCGAAGCAGTCTATTCACAAGATGCAGACAGAAAAGAAAAAGTCATGAAACTTCGTCAAAAAGAAATTCCAGGTTTGATAACGTCGACAATTTTAGAACGTGGTATTACGATTCCAAACGTGCAAGTTGCGGTAATTGGCGCGGACGAAGCCATTTTTGACGCAGCTGCTCTGATCCAAATTTCAGGGCGTGTCGGCAGATCTAGTGAATATCCAGATGGCGAAATCATCTTTTTTCATAATGGCATCACACGACAAATGGACAAAGCCAAAAAAATGATTATTTCCTACAACGGAGGATTGTAGAATGAATTGTTATTTATGTGATCGAACTATACCACTTCAAGTAACGTGGAGAAGTATTTTTTTTACGGAACGAGAAGAAGTCATTTGTTTCCAATGTCAAACCGAGTTTGAACGCATAGAGACGGGGTGTCCGATTTGCAGCGCAGTAGGAGAAGAGAAATGTCTCGATTGTTGTGAATGGGAAAAAACAGAATATGCAGGGCTGATTGATAATGGGAAAAGTTTGTATCGTTATAATCCTGCTATGAAAGAATACTTGCATCGCTATAAATTTTTACAAGATGTCGTACTTTCAGAAGTATTTGCGAAACAATTAAAAGAGGAATTACGAGGACAGAAATCGGTGATTGTACCCATACCGATGAATGAAAACAAGCTGAGACAGCGAACTTTTTCTCAAGTGGATCGTTTACTTGACGCTGCATCTATACCTTACGTGCACGTTCTCGGAAAACATGAAATTGGTTTAGGTGGAAAATCGAAAGTTGAACGAATCGCGCTACAAGATGTTTTTTGGTGGAATGGGCAACCTGTACCAGAAAAAATATTATTGTTTGATGATTTGTATACAACCGGAAGTACGCTGCGCTTAGCTGCAAAAGTATTGAAGGAGAAGGGCGCAAAAGAAATTAAGACATTAACACTTATTCGCGCTTGATAAATAAAATATTAGGAGTGGTTGCCATGTTTTATAAACGATCAGAAAGCTTTCGGTATACATTTGGAGCACCACCAGAAATAAAGCTGAAATTGATGAAGCCAATTGGAAATTTGACGATTTATTGCTTATTACTCGATGTTTCTCCGAAAGGAGCCAAACTTTATTCTGAAAAAGAGCTAAAGATAACAGATGAGATTGTGCGCTTAAAATTTGTCTTAAATCACGAGACAATTACCGCAGATGCTAAGATTGTTTGGAAACAGCAGTATGAGGAAGGTTGGCTATACGGCGTAGACTTTGAGCGCAATCCGGTAAAGGAATTACTCATTTCTACGGAAATACGAGAGTTGAAGGAATTCGAACTGCATTAAAAAGCCCGGCCATGGCCGGGTTTTTGTTATTTTCAATTGAGTTTTGCCTTATGCCCGTAGAATCTACGGGGCTGCTTTTGCTTTTCTTTAGTGCTCGTAAATCATTTTTCTTGTCATGCCCCCGTCGATGTTTATGCACTCTCCGGTAATAAATGAGTTTTGAGGGTTGCTTAAAAATAAGCAAGCACGGGCAACATCCGCGGGATCACCAACACGGCCACTCCAATGCTGCTGGTGGTCGATGTCTCGTAGGTCTTCAAGTTCTCCGGTATGAATCCAACCTGGCGCTATTGAGTTGACGCGAATTCCTTGTTCATTGAAAGTTGCAGCCAAAGAATGAGTCAGCGCATAAATGCCACCTTTTGATGCCGAATAGGTTTCTGTATTAGGTTCTGACATAAACGCCCGAGTCGAAGTCATGTTGATAATCGAGCGGATGTCTTCCGTCATATAACGGGCTGCTTCTCGACTACAAATAAAGACGCTTTTTAAATTAGTATCTATCACATGGTCCCATTCTTTCTCTTCTACTTCCCAAATGGATTTAAAGTTTGAGATGCCAGCATTATTAACTAAGGCATGGACAGCACCGTGATCTTCATGAATTTGTTTGAATACCGAAATGACCTCTTCAAAATTGCCGACATCGCATTTACGATACTCTACGTCTTTTATTTCAACTGCTTGAATATCTAATCCAATCACTCGAGCCCCTTCAATAGCAAAATGTGTTGCGATACTTTTACCGATGCCATGAGATGCACCTGTGACAATGATTGTTTTATTGGTGAACATTTGCCTCAACTCCTTATTCTCTTATTTTACCTTCAAAAATGTTTTTAAAACTTTTTTTGTTTTAAGAAGGAGAGTTGAGGGAAAGTATAGAATTGTATAGATAGCACAATAGAAGGAGGAGTTAATATGTTGCAATTCAACATTAGAGGCGAAAATATCGAGGTAACTCCCGCAATACGAGACCATATCGAAAAGAAAATAGAAAAAATCGAAAGATATTTCACAGACGGTGCAAATGCTACCGCAATGGTCAATTTGAAAACATACAATCATAGCCAAACAAAAGTAGAAGTTACGATACCCATGAAAAATCTAACATTACGTGCAGAGGAAAGACACGATGATCTGTACGCAGCTATAGATTTAATCGTTAGCAAGCTAGAGCGTCAAATTCGTAAGTATAAAACAAAAGTGAACCGTAAATTCCGCGATCGAGATGGAATGGGAGTTTCGTTTGCAGTTGCTGAAAATGACACGCGTCATCAAAGTGAATCAGACGAAGAAGATTTCACAATCGTTCGTACAAAACAATTTGACTTAAAACCGATGGATGAAGAAGAAGCAGTTTTACAGATGAATATGCTGGGCCATTCATTCTTCGTCTTCACAGATGCAGAATCGAATGAAACAAACATCGTCTACAAACGTAAAGACGGAAGTTACGGGTTAATCGAAACTTCTGCACAATAAAACAAGAATTGTGTTTAGTCTAATTCAAAGAAAGCCTCTCTAATCGAGAGGCTTTCTTTTTGTCTTAAAAACGCTTAAAAAAAGCGATAAACCGCCACTGTTTAAAGTTATAACTTGCTCCATTGTTTGCACCGATTTCTACGCAGTGTTAAAATAAATAGTGAGAATTTTTTAGAACTGTTTGATTTGGATTAAGTGTGTTTATAAATAGTAAAACTTATTAGAACACTATAAAAGCTAAAGCGATCACCCGGTAATTCATTACCGGGGGACACTTGCGCAAGGAGCGGTATAGATATGTTGGGAGTATTAAATAAAGTATTTGACCCGAATAAACGGGACTTAAAACGATTAGAAAAAACGGCCGATCGAGTTGAGGCTTTAGCAGCGGATTTTGCAGTGTTAACAGATGAGGCGTTAAAAGCGAAAACGGAAGAATTTGTTGGAAGACACGCTAAAGGCGAATCATTAAATGATTTATTGCCTGAAGCTTTTGCAACGATTCGCGAAGCGGCCAAGCGCGTGCTTGGCATGTATCCATTCCGAGTACAAATTATGGGTGCAGCTTCACTTCACGAAGGGAATATTTCAGAAATGAAAACAGGTGAAGGTAAAACGTTAACCTCCACTTTAGCTGTATATTTAAATGCCATTAGTAAAAAAGGTGTTCATGTCGTAACAGTCAACGAATATTTGGCGAGCCGTGATGCTTTAGAAATGGGACAACTCTATGAATGGCTTGGTTTAACAGTTGGATTAAACTTAAATAGTTTAACGAAAGAAGAAAAGCGAGCAGCTTACCAAGCTGACGTGACATATAGTACAAATAATGAATTAGGCTTTGATTATTTGCGAGATAACATGGTGCTCTATAAAGAAGATATGGTACAGCGACCATTAAACTATGCAGTTATTGATGAAGTCGATTCTATTTTAATCGATGAAGCGCGTACACCGCTTATCATTTCAGGACAAGCAGCGAAGGCGGCTCAATTATATCAACAGTCAAATGCATTCGCGCGTTTGCTGACAAAAGATACAGATTACACTTATGATGAAACGACTAAAGGCGTTGTCTTAACAGAAGAGGGCATCGAAAAAGTCGAAAAAGCATTTGGCATAGACAATCTTTTTGATATTAGTCATGTTCGTTTAAATCATACAATCAATCAGTCATTAAAAGCATACGTTACGATGAGCAAAGACGTAGACTATATTGTACAAGACGGAGAAGTTGTCATTGTCGATCAGTTTACTGGCCGCTTGATGAAAGGTCGTCGTTATTCTGATGGTCTTCACCAAGCTATTGAAGCTAAAGAAGGCTTAGAAATCCAAAACGAATCGATGACTATGGCAACAATTACGTTCCAAAACTTTTTCCGTATGTACGATAAACTATCGGGTATGACCGGTACAGCAAAAACTGAGGAAGAAGAATTCCGTAATATTTATAATATGTTTGTCATTGTGATTCCAACAAATAAACCGATTATCCGTGAAGACCATGTCGATTTAATTTATTCGACGACTGCTGGAAAATACAAAGCAGTTGGAGATGATATTGCGACTCGTCACGCGAAAGGTCAACCAGTACTAGTCGGTACAGTTGCCATTGAGACTTCAGAAATCATTTCGGAATATTTAACGAAAAAAGGCATTAAACATTCTGTATTAAATGCGAAAAATCACGCACATGAAGCAGAAATTATCTTAAATGCTGGTCAAAAAGGTGCGGTTACCATTGCGACTAACATGGCCGGACGTGGTACTGACATTAAACTAGGTGAAGGCGTTATAGAAGCAGGTGGTCTTGCGGTTCTCGGTACAGAACGTCACGAATCGAGACGGATTGATAATCAGCTACGCGGACGCTCAGGACGTCAAGGAGATCCGGGTGTTACACAATTTTATCTATCTCTTGAAGATGATTTGATGCGTCGTTTTGGTTCAGACGCAATGCGCACTATGATGGGTAAATTGGGTATGGACGATTCACAACCATTGCAATCGAAAATGGTTACACGTTCTGTTGAATCCGCGCAAAAACGAGTGGAAGGTAATAACTTTGATGCTCGGAAACGCCTGCTTCAATACGATGATGTTCTTCGTCAACAACGAGAAATAATTTATAAAGAACGTATGGAAGTGTTAAATACAGATAATATGCGTACATTGGTTGAAAACATGCTGCATAGTTCAATTGAACGTATGGTTTATGCGCATACTGTACAAGAAAAACAGGAAGACTGGCATTTGAAAACACTTTCTGATTTGATTGGAGCAAATCTTCTACCGGAAGACACTGTGACAGAAGCCGATCTTCAAGGGAAATCCCAAGAAGAGCTTATTGCTTTTATCAAAGAAACTGTGACTACGCGCTATGACGAAAAAGAACAAGAAATGACACCAGAACGGATGCGCGAATTTGAAAAAGTTGTCTTGCTTCGTTCAATTGATACGAAATGGATTGATCATATTGATGCTATGGATCAATTGCGTCAAGGAATTCACTTGCGTGCCTATGGACAAAATGATCCACTGCGCGAATACCAAAACGAAGGTTTTGCAATGTTCGAAGCCATGGTTGAAGCCATTGAAGAAGATGTAGCGAAGTATTCGATGAAAGCTGAAATTCGAAATAACCTTGAGCGTGAGGAAGTAGCAAAAGGTCAGGCGGTTAATCCGAAAGAAGATGGACCGGCACCGCAAAAGAAAAAAGCACCTGTCCGCAAGGAAATGGAAGTTGGAAGAAACGACCTTTGTCCATGTGGGAGCGGCAAAAAGTATAAAAATTGCCACGGGACAGCTTCATAAGAAAGTGTGAAAAGACCGAAGAGCATTTGCTCTTCGGTGTTATTTTGAGGAGGAACATATGATGGAATTAGCAGACATCCGTAACCAGCTCGACAAATCAGCCAGTAAATTGGCGGACTTTAGGGGGTCTCTTTGACTTAGAAAACAAAGAGTCCCGCATACAAGAATTAGATGAAATGATGCTTGATCCTGATTTTTGGAATAACCAAGAAACAGCTCAAACTGTTATTTCGGAATTGAATGGATTAAAAGAAATCGTGAATGCGTACTATAGTTTTGTGGAAACGCAAGAAAATATGGAAATGTCTCTAGAGTTGCTAAGAGAAGAAGATGACGAGGATTTGCATGCAGATGTGGATAAAGATATGAAGCAATTTATTTCGGACTTAGCAGATTACGAACTAACGATGTTATTAAGTGAACCATACGATAAAAACAATGCGATTTTAGAGTTGCATCCAGGAGCTGGTGGGACAGAGTCACAAGACTGGTGTTCAATGCTATTACGTATGTATACACGTTGGGCAGAAAAACGTGGATTTAAAGTAGAAACTTTAGATTATTTAGCTGGAGACGAAGCGGGTGTTAAATCGGTAACGCTTGGAATTCGTGGACATAATGCCTACGGATATTTAAAAGCTGAAAAAGGCGTTCATCGCTTGGTTCGAATTTCTCCTTTTGATTCTTCTGGTCGCCGACATACTTCGTTTGTTTCGTGCGAAGTAATGCCGGAATTTACAGGGGAAATTGAAATCGATATTCGTACTGAAGATTTGAAAGTTGATACGTATCGTGCAAGTGGAGCGGGTGGACAGCATATCAATACGACAGATTCTGCTGTTCGAATTACGCACTTGCCAACAGGTGCTGTTGTAACTTGCCAACAAGAGCGTTCACAGATTAAAAACCGTGAAAAAGCGATGCAAATGTTAAAAGCAAAATTGTATGCATTAAAAATCGAAGAAGAAGAAGCACGTCTTCTTGAAATTCGTGGCGAACAAAAAGAAATTGGTTGGGGAAGTCAAATCCGTTCTTATGTATTCCATCCATATTCGATGGTTAAAGATCACCGTACCAACTTTGAAACAGGTAATTTAGGCGCTGTTATGGACGGCGACATTGATGGTTTCATTAATTCTTTATTGCGCTCTAAAATGGAATAGGTAAAAAAGAGCTGTCAAAAGCAGTTCATCTTCGAAAAACGGTCCGAAAGCATATATGCTTTTGGTCCGTTTTTATTTCGTTTTGCTTTATCCTGATGAAGTTCACAAAGTTCCAAGCGTTTGGTATACTCTGACAGGGTTTAATCCAACAGAAGAAAAGAGGAAGAAAATAGATGACGAAAAAAAATCGACGTATTCGTAGAGATCCACACCCAATGCTAACGTTCTTTATTGATTATGCCAGTGTAATTATTGGGGCAGCGATTGTGGCCATTTCTTTTAACGTCCTTCTATTGCCAAACGAAGTTGCTTCTGGAGGCGTCAGTGGAATTAGTACGATCTTGAAAAGTGTTTTAGACTGGAGACCGGCATTTGTTCAATGGGCATTCAACATTCCATTATTTATTGCTGGATTAATTTTACTTGGAAAGAATTTTGGTATTAAAACGGCAGTAGGAACAGTGTTTCTTCCTTTTGTCGTATTCCTGACAGAATCATGGGAACCATGGACACGTGATCCATTGCTTGGTGCTTTGTTTGGCGGGATAATGGTTGGTCTTGGACTCGGCATTGTCTTTCGAGGAAAAGCATCGACAGGCGGAACAGATTTGGCTGCGCAAATTATCACTAAGTTTACAGGCTTAACTTTAGGGACAAGTGTTGCGTTAATTGACGGTTTTATCGTATTGAGCGCCGCGTTGGTTTTTGATATTGAAAAAGGACTTTATGCATTAATTGGTTTATATGTTACAACAAAAACCATTGACCTTGTTCAAGTCGGATTTGGTCAATCGAAATTAGTTTACATTATTACGACAAAACAAACAGAAATTCGAGATGCTATATATGATGAAGTCGATCGCGGTGTAACAGAGTTGGCTGCAACGGGAGGTTTTTCTGGCACTGAAAAACCATTATTAATGGTCGTTATTCCGCAAACAGAATTTTCACGACTCAAGCAATTGGTTAAGTTTATTGATCCTGCTGCCTTTGTTATCGTGTCGGATGCCTCTGAAGTGTTAGGTGAAGGTTTTAAAAGACCATAACTTTGGTATACTCTAATATGATAGAGATAAAATATTAGAGGAGGTCACCAAATGAAAAAACAAATGATGGCGATTCTTTTTGGCGCAACCCTTATACTTGGCGCTTGCGGCGGAGAAGACACAACAGAACCTGAACAAGCACCAGATGAAAGTGGAGGAGAAACCACTGAAATCGATGCTGAACAAGTAGTCCAGCAAAATTGTATTTCTTGTCATGGTGAAAACTTAGAAGGTGCTGGCAACTTCCCTTCATTGAATGATGTGGGCTCTCGCTTATCACAAGATGAGATTCGTACAGTCATTGAAAACGGTCGAGGAGCAATGCCTGCTGGAATTATCGAAGGCGACGAAGCAGACGCAGTAGCAGAGTACTTAGCGAACATGAAATAAACCTGCAAAAGAGCAGGTTTATTTTTTTGTGTTTTTTTGATGTGTTTGACGCTTTTTTAATTTATATTTGGATTTATACGGAATTTTATTAGGTAATATTATGTTTGTTTTTATATTTACATATAGTTCAGTATATTCAAATTGAATTTTAAATGATACAGAAATGTAATAAAATTTCTGACTTAAGATGTTATAATGGACGTGCTGCAAAAATCAATGGAAATAATTTTGGCGTATGCCAATTTATATTAGGTGGGTAATAAAAGATGATTCAAATGAAAAATGTTTACAAAAAATATCCGAACGGAATTGTCGCCTTGAACGGTCTTAACGTTGAAATCGAACAAGGGGAATTTGTATATATTGTAGGACCAAGTGGCGCTGGGAAATCAACATTCATCAAAATGATGTATCGTGAAGAACGACCATCTTCTGGTCAAATGTTCGTGGACGATATTGATATCGCAACGTTAAAAACCCGAAAAGTACCGATGTTACGTCGTCAAATCGGTGTTGTCTTTCAGGATTTCAAGTTACTAACAAAGCTAAATGTTTATGAAAATGTGGCATTTGCATTGGAAGTAATCGAGGAAAAGCCAGCAGATATTAAACGACGCGTCATGGAAGTATTGGATTTAGTCGGATTAAAACATAAAGCGAAAATGTTTCCGACAGAACTATCTGGTGGGGAGCAACAACGGGTATCAATTGCTCGTTCTATTGTGAACATGCCAAAAGTAATGATTGCAGATGAGCCAACAGGGAATCTGGATCCTGAAACAGCATGGGATATTATGAACTTGTTTGAACGTATCAACAAAGCAGGCACAACCATTATCATGGCAACGCACAATCAACAAATCGTTAATACGCTTAGACATCGTGTCATCGCAATCGAAGGCGGATTAATTGTTCGTGATGTAGTTGGAGGTGATTACGGTTATGAAGCCTAGAACATTGATGCGTCACATTAAGGAAAGTTTTAAAAGTATTGGCCGTAATAGCTGGATGACATTTGCCTCAGTAAGTGCCGTTACAGTTACGTTATTATTGGTTGGGGTTTTTGTTCTCATAATGATGAACTTAAACAAAGTTGCAGATGATCTCGAAAATGATGTGGAGATCAAAGTATTCGTTTCATTAGAGGCGACTGAAGAGACAGTAACTAATTTGGAATCGCAAATTAGTGAAATACCGGGCGTCGAATCGACAAATTTTTCAACAAAAGAAGAAGAATTAACGGACTTGGTTCTTGATTTTGGTGACGAACTAAGTTTGTTCGAACAAAGTAATCCATTGTTTGACGTATTTTATGTAAAAGCAACAGATCCACAGCAAACAAAAAATGTCGCTGAAGAAATTACAGCTTTAGAAAATATCGAAAATGTGAAATACGGTGAAGGTAAAATTGAGAAACTATTTAACTTCTTGAATGCTGGTAGAAATGTAGGGCTCATCTTGATTTTGGCTTTACTGTTTACCGCAATGTTCTTGATTTCGAATACAATCCGCATTACGATTGTTGCTAGACGTCGTGAAATCGAAATTATGAAATTAGTTGGTGCTACAAACTGGTTTGTGCGCATTCCATTTATTTTAGAAGGAATGTGGCTTGGTATATTGGGATCTCTTATTCCAATTGGTCTAGTTGCGCTCTTGTACAAAGAAATTACTGACTTTGCACAACCACGTTTAAGTGGAGAGCTGATTCAATTGTTAGAATTTACTCCGTTTGTTTATCAAGTAAGCGCACTGATTCTATTAATGGGCGTCTTTATCGGAGTATGGGGAAGTTTTATGTCAATCAGAAAATTTTTGCGCGTATAAGTTAAGTTTAAAATGAGGAACAGTCGGCATTTACACGCCGGCTGTTTTTTAATTTCAGTTAAACTGTCACATTTTTAAATAAACTTAGTGGAATAAGCTATCCGATTTATCGTATGATAAAAGTTGAATGGAGTGGATAACAGATGCCTAAAAAAATTATCGGCTTAGTGATACTTGCTGCTATGATAGCAATTGTCATAATAGGCGCCGTTAAAAACAACACCTCAGAATCTGACGCTCTTAATAATATGGCTCTTGGCAGTGATGTAGACTTTTTGCCAACTGAAGAAGGGTTAGCAAAAGGCGAAAAAGCGCCTGATTTTCAATTAACCACATTAGACGGAGAAGTCGTGACTTTATCAGATTATCAAGGACAAAAAGTAATATTGAATTTTTGGGCTACATGGTGTCCTCCTTGCCGAGCAGAAATGCCTCATATGCAAAATTATTTTGAAGATCAAGCTGAAGAGGCAAATGTTGTCATCTTAGCAGTTAATTTAACGACTGAAGACAAAGGACTTAAAACAATAGAGGATTTTGTTGAGGAGTTTGGACTGGAATTTTCAATTCCAATGGATGATAAAGGTGATGTAGGTTCTACTTATCAAGCTGTATCTATTCCAACTTCGTATATGATAGACACAAAAGGACGTATTCAAAACAAAGTTGTAGGACCGATGGATGCGCCTATGATGGAGCAATTAGTTAAAGAAATGGAATAGGGGATGAAAAGATGACAACAATCGAAACAAAATCAGTACATACCGCAACAATGAAAGAACGGACAATTCAATCGAAAGTTATGCCGCTTTATCAAACTTCTGCATTTTCTTTTTCGTCTCTCGAAGAGCTTGAAGGCTATTACGAAGGAAACGGTACTTATTTATATTCGCGGACAGCAAACCCTAATACAGATGCTTTAGGACAAACCGTAGCTGATTTGGAAAAAGCTCCAAAAGGAGTTTCGGCATCTTCTGGAACGTCAGCAATTTTAGCTGGAATTTTGTCTGTTGTTAAAGCAGGCGACCATATTCTAGCGGCTCAAGATGTATATGGCGGAACGTTCCATTTACTAAAAGAGGAACTTATATTAATGGGAATTGAAGTACATTTTGCTGATTTTTCGGATATCACAGAAGTTGAACGGATTTTAATTGATATTCCTGAAGTAAAATTAGTATTTAGTGAGTCGATTACGAATCCATTTTTGCGTCTTGAAAATATGGAAGCTCTTTTGGAATTGAAAAAACAATATGGTGTTCGAATCATGATTGATAATACCTTCGCTACGCCGTACACAATGACTCCTTATACACTTGGGGCAGATTTAGTGGCTCATAGTGCAACTAAGTATCTCGGCGGCCACAGCGATGTAACAGCTGGGGTTTTAGTTGGTAATGCTGAGTTAATCGACATTGCTGAAAAGCGTGTAGTGAATTTAGGATTGAATTTGAGTCCATTTGAAGCTTGGTTGACCGTTCGTGGGATTAAAACATTAGCGTTGCGGATGAAAAAACAAACAGAAAATGCCCAAGCCATTGCGATATTTTTAGATGATAAAGCACGTGTGTGGTATCCAGGTGTTGGTGCTATAGTGTCGTTTGAATTACCCGAAACAGTTGATGTTTCAAAATTCTTTTCATCGCTCGGTTGGATTAAAATTGTGCCAACATTAGCAGGAGTGGAAACAACAGTATCTTATCCATATGGAACGTCTCACAGAGCTCTTTCAGCCGATGAAAAAGAAAAAGTCGGTGTAACGCGCCAAGTAGTTCGACTGTCTGCAGGGATTGAAGGAACAGAGGATATTTTAAAACAATTAGGTGCGGCATTCGTTTAACTGAAAAAGAAGTGCAGAAAGCCGGTTTTCTTTGTTACAATGAGAAGTAACGTCAATTGCCGGTGATAGGATGGTGTAAGTAAAGTGATAATGGATTTAATGTTAGCGATAGGTAAATTTTTTGTGAATCCGGTTTTATACATCGCATTGCTTGCTGCAGTGTTGTTAGGGTATTATCGGGTGAAAAAAGAACGGAAGATTTTTAGAATTCGTATTGTTTACGGATTGACTGAGTTTAAACGACTTATAAAAGATGCTTGGTTATATGCGCTTGTTCTTTCTGTATTGTTTGCAGGAATTGGGTTAGTTGTACCCTTGGACTGGTTAATTGCTTTGAGCATCGTTTCCATTTTGTTAATGGTAACGACTTTTTATCAAGCGGGTTCCTTTATTTATTTGGTTACAGCGGCTGTAGGGCTTAGTTGGTTGTTTTATGCCAATGAATGGACGTTAAATTTCGGATTAGTTAAATTCGAAGGAACGGAATTTTCGTATCAATGGTTGATCCCTGTTGTGCTGATTGCAGGAGCATTGGTTTTTGTAGAAGGTAAAATGATTGATAAAGCGGCAGCACAGGCTGGCTCTCCTCGGTTACATAAATCGGGGCGTGGTCTTAAAGCTGCAGCGTATATTTCAAAACGTTTATGGCTACTGCCTATTTTATTGGTGGTGCCAGGTTCGTTACTTGATTCTTATGCGCCGTACTGGCCACAATTGCCAATTGGTGAATCGAACTTTTCGTTAATTCTTTTCCCGGTGGTATTCGGATTTATAGGTCGTTCACAGCGAACCTTGCCAGTCTATCTTTATCCGTTAGTAAGTAAAGCTGTTACTACTTTAGGGGTTAGCATTATCGTAGTTGGCTTAGGGGCATTAATATGGCAGCCATTGGCAGTTGTTGCATTAGTAGGCGGAGTAATTGGTCGCATGGCGATTGCCGTTCATTTCGCATTAAAAGAACGCAGTGGTAATTATGCGGTAACTCCTCAACCACAAGGTGTTATGATTGTCGACGTTTTACCAGGTTCTCCTGCCGACAAAATGGGCTTATTGCGTGGCGAAGTAATTCGCAAAGTAAATGGCATTGCCATTTCAAATGAATCTGAACTGTATGAAGCAATTCAAGTAAATGCTGCTCATTGTCGTTTAGAAGTACTGGATCATAATTTGGAAGTGCGTTTACGCCAACATGTTATTTTCCGTCACGATCACCACCGTCTCGGACTATTAGTGGTCAATTAAGGAGCTAAATTAATGGAATCAATGGTAACAAAATTTTTCCTGTCTCTTTTAGTACCAGGATTGCTTGTCATCTTGTTTACAAGAGTCACATTTAATCATATCGTCGCATTGATTTTGACAGTTGCTTTAATGGCAGCCGCTGTTTATGCAGGCTATACGCATACGTGGCTGTTGTTTGTCGCAAACGCAGCTTCTCTTACTGCAGGATTTTGGTATTCAACCAGGATGTTTAATCGTAGAAAAAAAGCCGAAGCTCATGAAAATGAGTAACGGCTTTTTTTTTGCATTTTTTTATAAAAATCCACTAAAGATTGCAAGGACAGCAATCGAACCAAGAACGACAATCATTACGTTTGCTCCTGCGATCGCGATACCAAATGCTGCAACCGCACCGATAACGCCGAACCAAATATTTTCTTGAATAAAAAAGACAGCTGGAAAAATCAACGCACCTAACACAGCGTAAGGTATATTTCGTAACACGTTTTGAACCGCTTCAGGCAACTCACGGCCCTCTAAAAACGTCAGCGGAATAGCACGCGGAATATAAGTTACAATAGCCATACCAAGAATCATCCACCAATACCAAGAACTCATGATTTTTTCACACCTTTCCTGGAAATCCATTCAATAAAAATAGCCGAAGCTAAAGTAGACACCATAATGGCCCAACCTGTCGATAACCAACTTGTGAAATAAAAAAGAGAATTAATAGCTCCGGCAATGACAGCCAGACTGACAACTTTACGATTGCCTCGCATCGAAGGAACTAATAATCCGATAAACATGGCATAAAGCGCAATCGACATGGCTGCTTGAAGAAAATGAGGTAGATTTGCGCCAATTAAATGACCGACTGATGTAAACACTACCCAACTTCCATAAGAAATAGTGATAACACCAACAGCAAAAGCAGTAGTGATTTTATTGTTTTTTTGCGTGGCCAATACCGAAAAAGTTTCATCGGTTATTCCAAAAGCGTATAAAGCTTTTTTCCATCTGTCATCCGGCACCATTTTTTCATTGAGTGCAGCAGTCATAAGAAAATGCCGTATATTGACAACAAACGTATTTAAAACGATGACAATGGGGGCTACACCAGCGGTAATCAGTGATAATGCAATATACTGTGAGGCACCTGCAAACACAAAAATACTCATGGCTGTAGCTTCTAGTAGAGAAAGTCCAGTAGTTTTTGCTAACAAACCAAAGGTTAATGCTATAGGGAAATAGCCGATTGCAATGCTAGTTCCCGCCTTCAATCCGGCAGAAAACTCACGTTCGTTCATTCTTTTCGCTCCTTATGTATAAGTATTTCCTTTTCCAAACTCTTTGAAAGAGT
The DNA here is from genome assembly GCF_022489025.1 of Planococcus halocryophilus. Taxonomy (GTDB): domain Bacteria; phylum Bacillota; class Bacilli; order Bacillales_A; family Planococcaceae; genus Planococcus; species Planococcus halocryophilus_A. Next base: position 108,396 of record NZ_JAKVTG010000001.1, read on the forward strand.
GTAAAGTAATTATAATAGCATATCACAAAATCTTTTTAGTTTGGAATGAGATTTAGAAAAATTAAACAATTTAAAGGACTGAGCTTATGATGGATTTTTTTTCAATGGAAAATATTGTTGAGTTAACACAATCCTACAAGGCTTTTGGTCCGTTAATCGGATTCCTCTTGCCCTTTATCGAAGCTTTTTTACCGTTCTTGCCCTTATTTGTTTTTGTTTTTGCCAACGCAACAGCGTATGGTTTATGGTTTGGATTTTTACTTTCCTGGGGCGGTTCAGTAATTGGCGCATATGCCGTATTTTTATTGGTGCGTAAATATGGTAGAGCTCGTTTTATGAATTTTATGACACGGCATGATAAAGTTCAAAAGCTGATTCATTGGGTAGAGCGAAATGGCTTTGGTCCACTATTTTTATTACTTTGTTTACCTTTTACTCCTTCAGCACTTGTAAACTTAGTCGCAGGCTTATCAAACATTCGGAAATATTATTATTTATTAACGGTTATGGCAGGAAAGCTTGTTATGGTGTTTACAATTTCTTTTGTCGGATACGACTTGCGTGCACTTTTCACACAGCCGATCCGAACAGCAATTGTAATTTTAGTCATTATTTTATTATATGTAATCGGGAAGGTTTTTGAAAAACGTTTGCACAAAAAAGTGGAAGAAGATTTCCGTTTGGCCAGCGAAGAACGTAAAAAACAGAAACAAGGATGACGTTGCAAGTGGCATTTGATAGTAGAAAAACGTATAATTAGAACAAATGTTCTTAGTGGAGGGGTGGTCAAATGTCATTACGCATTGTTTATGGCAGGGCAGGAACGGGGAAAACTCGTTTTGTTCAAGAAGAAATAGTGGATGAGTTAAAACGACAGGCAGATGGTGATCCGATATTTCTTGTAGTACCGGAACAAATGTCCTTTTCTACCGAATATCGACTAGCTGCTGCATACAATATGAATGGCATGATTCGTGCACAAGCAGTGACGTTTAAGCGATTGGCTTGGCGTGTGCTTCAAGAAGTAGGTGGTATTAGCAGGAGGGAAGTAGATACTTTTGGCTACCGTATGCTAATTCGTAGCTTGTTGGAAGATCATCGCGAGGATTTTCAATTATTTCGAAGAGCTGCCGGCAAAAGAGGGTTTACCGATCAAATCGAACAATTAGTGAAAGAATTTGCTCGCTATTGTGTAGATTGCGGAGAATTAAACGCCATCCGTTCTTCCTTAGTTGAAGCGGGGGCACCAAAAACATTACTCGACAAAGCAGAAGATCTCGAGTTAATCCTTACTGAAATTGAAAGTCGTCTAGGAAAAGTATTTGTAGATTCTGAAGGTCATTTAGCCTTATTAAGTGAGAAAATACCACATTCTGATTTGGTAAAATCGTCTACAATCTATATCGATGGGTTTGTTACATTTACTGCGAGGGAATATGAAATTCTTTTTGAACTAATGAAGCATGCTAAATCAGTAACGATTGCATTGCCTATGGATAAACAAACCGATCCAAACGACGAACAATCATTATTCTACCAGTCTGCTAATACAGCCCGTAGATTAACTGAACAAGCTGCGAAAGAGGGAATCGATATTGATCATTCGGTTCACTTAGCTTTGCCGCGCCGTTTTATGAACCCTGAACTCGAACATATTGAACGTCACTTTGATGACTTCCCAACTCAAAAAATTCAAGGACAAGGAAATGTCTCTTTAGTTGAAGCATCAAATAGAAGAGCTGAAATGCATGCGGTAGCCCGAGCGATAAGAGAACAAGTGAGAAATGGCTTTCGGTACAACGAAATCGCCATTCTTTACAGACAACCTGAAATTTATGATGAATTGATCCATACGATTTTCTCACAATATGAAATCCCTTATTTTATCAGCCAGAAAAAATCGATGCTTCATCATCCTTTGATTGAATTTAGTCGTTCAGTACTTGAATCGATGGTCTCTAATTATTCTTACGAATCGATTTTTCGAGCTGTCAAAACCGATTTATTCTTTCCACAAGGACCTGTAACGAAATGGCGAGAAAGAAGTGATTTACTAGAGAACTTCGTTATTGCCAATGGTATTTACGGAGAGCGGTGGTTTGATGAAAAGCGCTGGTTTTATAAAAAATACCGTGGCTTGGAATTTCACACATCGATACAAACAGATGAAGAGCTAGCGGCGCAAGTAGAGCTTCATGCAGTACGTGATTTAGTAAGAGAACCTTTAGCCCAGTTAAAAGAACAGTTAAAACTGAGTAAAACAGGACGAGATATAGCGGAATCTTTGTTTCTTTTCATAGAGAAAATGGACGTCTATGCAAAAATTCAAGATTTACGAGAACGAGAAGAAAGTGAGCACCGCCTACTTGCCGCTACAGAGCACGAACAGGCTTGGAATCAATGGGTCGGTGTGTTAGATCAATTTGTACTAATGTTCGGCGAGAAAGAAGTGGATTTACCAACAGCTGTGAAAATATTAGATGAAGGTTTTGAAACTTTAGAGTTTTCGCGTATACCGCCGTCATTAGATCAAGTAATGGTATCGAAAATCGATTTGGCTCGTTTAATGGATATTAAGTCGGTCTTTGTTGTCGGAGCCAATGACGGTGTTTTACCAAAGCGTATCGAACAAGATGGGTTGTTAACAGATACAGACCGGGAGTGGTTTGCTCAAATTGGCTTTGAGCTTGCTCCTACTTCGAAAATGCGTTTAATGGATGAAACTTATATGGTATATCGTGCCTTTACTTCAGCGTCTGATTTATTGACCGTTTCATTTCCAATCGCAGATGAAGAAGGAAAAGCCTTATTGCCATCTCTTTATATTCAAAAACTAAAGGATATGTTGTCAATTGACACCGTTCCTGCAGTCATTGACCCTGAAGAGCTTGTAGATGTATCACCTATGGAATACATCTCGCATCCACGAGCTAGTTTGGCGTCTTTAACTTCGCAACTCCGGAGCGGTGAATTATCAGCAGAGTGGCGTGCGGTTTATCACTATTATGAGGATGATCCATTTTGGTCTTCTATTATTAATCGTATTTTATCGCCAATCAAACCAAATAAAGCAGACCCTCTTCGTGAAGCTATTGCAGAACCATTGTATGGAACACCTATTTCTTCAAGCGTATCTAGGGTAGAAACGTATTATGGCTGTCCATTTGCACATTATGTGGCTTATGGATTACGTCTTGAAGAAAGAAGTCAATATAAATTAGCAGCTCCCGCAATGGGTGACCTTTTCCATGCAGCGATAAAGTGGATATCAGATGAAGTATTACGGTTAGGCATTTCGTGGTCATCACTGACACAAAAACAATGTCAAAACCTGGCGAAAGAAGCGATCGAACAGCTTTCTCCTTATTTTGTTAATCATATCTTGATAAGTTCCCATCGCTATCGCTATATACAACATAAACTAGAAGGCATTATTCGCCAAACAGCTTATATGCTTAGCAAGCATGCTAAAGTTTCAGGGTTTGTACCGATTGCATTAGAAGTTGGGTTTGGACCAAAAGAGACGATTCCACCTCTTGAAATTTCTTTAGATCGAGGTCGTAAGATGAACGTTCGAGGTCGGATTGACCGAATCGATTCTACTGACATTCATGGCAAACCTTATTTGCGTATTGTCGATTACAAATCATCTAAACAAGGTCTTGACCTGAGCAACGTTTATCATGGTTTATCTTTACAAACCTTTACGTATTTAGATGTGGCGTTAACACATTCTGAACGTTGGCTTGGAGAAGAAGCAGAACCAGCTGGTGTGCTGTATTTTCATATGCACAATCCCATGTTAAAGCTGACGAAATTACTGACAGCTGAAGAGTTAGATGAAGAAATGGCCAAATCCTTTAAAATGAATGGTTTAGTCGTTGAAGATCCTGAAGTGATTGAAGCAATGGATAACCAAATTGATGGTTATTCTAATGTAATTCCAGTACGACTCAACAAAAGCGGAGCAGTGTCTGCATCTCAATCAAAAACTGTGATGAAAGAAGACATGCAAGCCGTCCGCCGTTTTGTACGAAATAAGCATCAAAACGCAGGCAATGGCATATTAGAAGGCGATACGAGTATCACGCCTTATAAAATGAAAGAAGACACACCATGTCAATTTTGTTCCTATCGTTCGGTTTGCCAATTTGACCCGGCAGATCCTGACCAAAGCTATCGAAAATTGACTGCTTTATCTCCTGATAAAGCAGTGGAATTGATTAGAAAGGAGACCGCTGCAGATGATACCAAAAAAACCGATTGATGCTACTTGGACCGACGAACAATGGATGGCAATATGGGCAAAGGGACAAGATATCTTGGTGTCAGCAGCGGCTGGATCGGGCAAAACAGCTGTTCTGATAAACCGTATGATAGAAAAGGTGTTGGCTGAAGACGATCCAATATCTGTCGATGAACTTTTAGTTGTCACGTTTACCAATGCTTCAGCTGCTGAAATGAGGCACCGGATGTCAAAGGCATTGGAAAAAGCGGTTGCAGAAAATCCGGAATCGAGTCATTTACGAAAACAATTGCGCTTGATCAATAAAGCTCAAATTTCTACACTGCATTCGTTTTGTTTGCAGGTTGTAAAACAATATGCGTATTTGCTTGAAATTGATCCGGGTTTTCGAATTGCAGGGGAAACAGAAGCCGCTCTTTTGCGAGACGATGTTCTAGAAGCCGTACTTGAATCTGCATATGAGGGGGAAGGAGCGGATGCAGTTTATCGTTTGGCGGATAGCTTTACATCTGATCGCAGTGATCAAGCGATGGAAGTGTTATTAAGTAAGCTTTATGACTATTCACGCGTGCACCCTAATCCACAAGAGTGGTTGCAACAAGTACCTAATTTATACAATGTGCCAACGGATGCGACAATTGACGAATTACCATTTATCGGGGATTTAAAACTAACAATACGTCATGCTTTGGATGAAGCGTTGCAATTGGCTGATCAAGGCCTCCAAATAACGCATGAGCCAGATGGACCTGCCGTACTAGAAAGCACGTTTAGAACAGATATTGAAGTCATCCAAACAGCAATTGCAGCAATGGAAAACTCATGGGAGAGCTTATATTCTTTTTCTAAATCGTTTAAATGGGAAAAAGCAGCGAGTATTCGTAAAGATTCTTGTGATCCAGCCTTAGCTGAAGAAGCGAAAGCGCGACGTAATGATGTGAAGAAAATTGTGAGTGGCTTGTTTGATGCTTATTTTACTCGCTCTCCAAAGCGCTTATTAGAAGAAATGCGAGAGATGGCTCCATTGATGAAAACTTTAGTCGAGTTAACACAGCTTTTCGCTAATCAATACAAAGCGTTGAAGATTGATCGAGCATTGGTCGATTTCTCCGACTTAGAGCATTATGCATTAGAGCTTTTAATGGAGGAAGGCAAGCCTTCAGCTATCGCAAAAGAATATCAAGATCGCTTTAAAGAAGTGTTAGTTGATGAATACCAAGATACAAACCTTTTGCAAGAGACGATATTAAACTTAGTGAAATCAGGCAACGAAAAAAATGGCAACCTGTTCATGGTTGGAGATGTTAAGCAATCGATTTACCGTTTCCGTTTAGCAGAACCTATGTTATTTTTGGGGAAATACTCTCGTTTTCGTCATAATGCTGAAAACACAGGATTACGAATTGATTTAAATGCAAATTTCAGAAGCCGTAAGGAAATTTTAGATGGCACCAACTACATTTTCTCTCAAATAATGGGGGAGCGAGTCGGAGAAATCGATTACGATGAAGCGGCTGCATTAAAAGCAAAAGCGCCTTATCCTGAACAAGCAACTCCGATTGAATTGACTTTAATACATGAACCGGAAACTGAGGAAGAATCAGAAGACGAGGACTTGGCAAAGTCTCAATGGGAAGCGCGGTTTATCGCCAAAAAAATCAACGAGTTGATGAGCGATCAAACAATGGTCAATGACCCTTGGACACAGCAACAACGACCGCTAGAATACCGAGATATCGTTGTCTTAATGCGCTCAATGACATGGTCAGGTGATTTTGTGGATGAATTCAAAATGGCCGGAATTCCATTGTACGCGGAATTGACAGGCGGCTATTTTGAAGCGCTGGAAGTAATGATCATGCTAAATACGTTACGTGTTATTGATAACCCTTACCAAGACATTCCACTCGCCTCTGTTTTACGTGCGCCATTTATTGGCTTGAAAGAAAATGAATTGGCTGAAATTCGTTTAGCAGCACCTCAAGCTTCCTTTTACGAAGCGGTAAAAACCTTTATGCGTGCAGGTAAAGGAATCGACCCAGCTGCGGCTGAAAAATTGCGCCGTTTTATCCTTCAATTAGAAGGTTGGCGAAATCTGGCACGTCGAGGTTCGCTAGCGGAACTGATTTGGCAAGTTTATTTGGATACCAATTATTATGAGATGGTTGGCGCCATGACAAATGGCAAACAACGGAAAGCTAATTTGCGTGCGCTGCACGACCGTGCACTTGAATATGAAAAAACATCTTTCCGGGGGTTGTTCCGATTTCTTCGTTTTATCGACCGGATGAGAGAACGAGGAGATGACTTAGGAACAGCTAAATCACTTAGCGAAAAAGAAAACGTTGTTCGGCTAATGACCGTACATAAGTCAAAGGGACTCGAGTTTCCAGTAGTCTTTTTTGCGGGTACAGGTCGAGCTTTTAATGAAATGGATTTTAAAAAATCTTATTTGTTTGACCAAGATTATGGGTTGGCTGTCAAAGCAGTAAATCCTGATACACGAATCGAGTACACATCACTGCCGTTTCTAGCGGTTAGGGAAATGAAACAATTGCAAATGAAAGCAGAAGAAATGCGTGTTTTATATGTTGCAATGACTCGAGCAAAAGAAAGACTATACATGACAGCTTCCGTTAAGAACATCGATAAGCTCTTTGAAAAATGGAAAGTATCAACAAATGATGTACGTCTGCCAGACTTTATGCGGTCTCGCGCTAAAGGGTATTTGGACTGGATAGGTCCAGCTGTAGCAAGACATCCTGACGCGGAAGAACAACTGAATGTTACTGGGCATTTTCTTAATCATTCGTCTCGTTTTCACATTGATATTATCGAATCTCAATCGTTGCTTCCAGCAGTTGTAAACATAGAAGAGTTGATGGAAGGCGATGACTTTTCAGAGGATTATCAACAGCAGGTTACTGAACGCTTTAATTTTCAATACCCACACCAGCTAGCGGTTGATAAACGATCTAAGCAATCTGTAACTGAAATGAAGCGATTGCAGATGTTACAACGCCTCGATGAACCCGAGTCCTTTATTCAGACAGTAAAACCAGAAAGGAAAATGTTGTTACACCGTCCGAATTTCATGATGGACAAACGTTTATCCGGAGCAGATATTGGGACAGCTGTTCATGCAATTATGCAACATATTCCGTTGGATCGTACCTTGAATAGCGATGAAATAAAAGAGTTTATCGAAACTTTAGTTGGGATGGAAATTCTATCACCAGATGAGGGCAAAGCGGTTAAGGTAGAAGAACTTGAACGTTTTTATGCGAGTAATACGGCCGCGCGACTTAGAGCTGCAACAAATATAAAAAGAGAAGTACCTTTTACTTACGCAAAAAAAGATGCAGACGGTGATCACCAAATTATCCAAGGGATTGTCGATTGTTTGTTCGAAGAACAGGACGGTTGGGTATTGTTAGATTATAAGACCGATCGCGTGACACAGATTACTGACGTGAAATACGAAATGGCTGAACGATATGGTGTTCAGTTAACTGTCTATCAAGAAGCGGTTGAGTCGATTTTAAAAATACCGGTTAAGGAACGATTGCTATACTTGTTTGCAGCTAATCAAGAAGTGAATATTTAGGAGGATTATTTTGAACTTACAGCCGGTTTCTACCAATGAACGAATAAAAGCGATTGACTTGATGAGAGGATTTTCGCTTTTAGGTATTTTACTTATTAATATGCTAGCTTTCCATTCACCGCTTTCCTATATAGACACTTACAAATGGTTTAATGGGAGTGTGAATGAAGGAATCTATTTAGTGATTGATATTTTTATCCAAGCTAGTTTTTATCCATTGTTCGCTATGTTATTTGGCTATGGCTTAGCTATGCAATACATGCGTGCAGAGGCTATAGGACGTCCCTTTATGCCGCTTGCAGTTAAGCGACTAATGGTACTCTTACTATTTGGCATTATTCATGCCTTTCTTATCTGGTATGGGGATATTTTAATCACTTATGCCATTATGGGCTTTTTATTACTTGGCTTGATTCGACTTCCTTCTAGATGGCTAATGAGTTTGGGTGCAGTTATTTATGTGGTGCCTCACTTGTTAATGCTCGCGATTATGTTTATCGCGGCAGCTGCAGATCCGAATACTTATGTGGGCTATATGGAAATTGAAAATTCGATTCAATCGTACCAATCGGGTAATTTTGCAGAGATTTTCAGCCAACGATTGGCTGACTGGACTTACAGTAATAATATGATAGGCTTTGTGTTTTTAGCGTTTACCATCTTGCCTTTTCTTATGTTTGGAGCAGCTGCAGCTAAGTGGCAGTTAATTGAACGGACGCAAGAAAAGCGCAAAATTTGGATATTTTTAGCGGTTATTCCGCTGTTGATGGGCTTAGTTTTAAAAAGTACACCTTTTTTGTTTGACAAAAATTACGCTTTTGTCTATTTACAAGATTTATTTGGGGGACCCCTTGTAGCGGTTGGCTATGCGGCTTTGATTGCATTAATGGCTCAAAAAAGAAGCTTACAAAAGTTATTTTCACCAATAGCTAAAGTAGGGCGGATGTCAATAACCACTTATATTACACAATCGATTTTAGCTACATTGATTTTTTATTCATACGGGTTAGGTTTGTATGGAAAAGTTGACTTGCTAACTGGAACATTGATTGCCTTCGGTATTTTTGTCGTTCAGTTAATTTTTGCAGAACTTTGGTTTGAAAAATTTTCACGTGGTCCACTTGAAATGATTTGGAGAAAATGGACTTACGGAAATAATTTCGAAAAAACTAACAATTCAAAACGCTGAATGTGTATAATGAATTCAACTACAGAAAAGGAGTGTTTGACGAATGAAGCTGTTATCATTTCGCTACGAAGGAAAAGAAGGATTCGGACCAAAAGTTAAAAAGGAAGATGCTGTATGGGATTTAGTTGCGATTCAACAGCAATTAGAGGTCTTGCCTGCATTCCCTGCACAATTGATAGAAGGAATTCCACAAGGAATGGAGTTTGTCGAACAAATTCGTAAATTGACGGAAGCCGCTGTCCAATCTGACCGCTCTGAAGAATTCAAACACTCATATGCAGAAATTGAATGGCTAGCTCCGATTTCAAAAACACCAAAAAATATTATTGCGATTGGCAAAAATTACGCAGATCATGCTAAAGAAATGGGCGGAGAAGCACCTACTGATTTGGTAGTTTTCACTAAGGCGTCTACTAGTATTTCAGCGGCCGGTGAAACCGTTTCAGTTCATAGCGACGTAACCGATTCGTATGACTATGAAGGTGAATTGGCTGTTGTTATCGGAAAAGCGGGTCATAAAATACCAAAACAAATGGCTTATGATTACGTTTTTGGTTATACCATCGCAAACGATTTAACAGCGCGCGATATACAAGCTAAACACCAACAATATTTCCTTGGGAAAAGCTTGCCAGGTTCATGTCCAATTGGGCCATATATCGTAACAAAAGATGAAATACCTCAATCACAAAATTTATCGATTGTAACAAAAGTAAATGACGAGATTCGTCAAAACGGCAATACTGAAAACATGATTCGTCGTGTGGATGAACTAATTGCCGAAGTATCAAAATATGTGGCTTTAGAGCCAGGTGACATTTTGCTTACAGGTACACCTGCTGGAGTCGGCAAAGGTTTTACTCCACCGAAGTTTTTAAAAGCAGGCGATACGGTTAAAGTATCCATCGAATCAATTGGCACGCTCGTCACACATTTGTCATAGGATTATAGCTCTTGCCCCTGTCCTAGTTGTGCTAAACTAAAGAGGACATTATTAGAAGAGGTGAGATTTTGGGTATTTTAACAGACACTACACATTTACACATTACGACATGGGTTGTTGCTGTCATTTTGTTCTTAGTTGCAGCATTTATGCAACGCGATAGCAAAGGACGCAAGATTATGCACATGGTATTAAGATTGTTCTATGTCTTAATCATCATTACAGGCTTAACGTTATTTATCGAATGGTCTTCTGCTGACCCTATGCTTTATGGCATCAAATTCCTATTGGGCGTATTGACGATTGGTATGATGGAAATGGTATTAGTTCGTTCGAAAAAACAAAAATCGGTTACGATGTTCTGGGCATTGTTTGCAGTCTTCTTATTTGCAACAATGTTTATCGGATTCATGTTGCCGGTTGGTATGGATTTCTTTTAAGCAAGTAGACAGGTGCACCGCGCACCTGTCTTTTTCTTTGGCAAATTTCACAGTTTAGACGAAACTCAAGCAAGTTACTAGCGAAAAGCTAACTTTACATGGCAGTAAAAGCCGGAGTTTGATAAAATGAACCGGGTAGAACGCAATGACGACCTCATTGAAGGAGGATATCAGATTGAAAGCAAAATGGATTTCGAGCATGATCACGGCAGTATTGCTGTTGACAATCGTTCAACCAGCATACGCTGAAAAAGAGTATGAATTAAAAGATGAACTTATTTATGATGTATTAGTCGACCGTTATTTTAACAAAAAAATCGATAATGATTATGAAGTAAATGCATTAGACCCTACAACTTTTAACGGGGGCGATTTTGATGGAATGTCCAGTGAACTTTTATTTGTGAAAGACATGGGCTTTACGGCTCTTTCAATAGGATCTGTATTTTCAACAGAAACTTACGATGGAAAAAAAGTGTTAGACTATACACAGTTTGAGCGCCATTTTGGGACAAAAGAAGAATTTCAAACATTGGTAGAAGAAATTCATGAACAGGATATGAAAGTAATTGTAGATATCCCAACTCAACAAGTGAGTGCTAATCACATTTGGACAGTTGAAAACCCTCAATGGTTTACAGAAAATGAAGATGGCAGTTTAGCTCTAGATACTGCAAACTCAGAAGTTCAAAAAGCATTCATCACTACCTTTACAGAATTTAATGAAACTTATCAAGTGGATGGTTTCCGACTGCAAGATGCAGATAAAGTAAATCCACAGTTTGTGCGTGATTTTTCTAAAGCAATGAAAGACATTCGTCCGAGTTATATTTTAAGTGATCGTGAAATGGAAGAAACAGCTGGATTTGACGCAGTCGTTATTCCGGGTGTTGAAGAAGCTTTACGTGCAGCTTATAAGAATTTCGATCAAGATTTGACTGGTATTAAGAGCATTATGAAGCAAAGTGAAAATCAGCTAATCCAAGTAGATTCATTATTAGGTTCTCGATTTACGTCAGACATTGTAGATGAAAAAGGGTTTCCACCAACACGTTGGAAATTGTTATTAACGCAATTGCTAACAATGCCGGGAATTCCAGTGATTCAATACGGGTCAGAATCAGCAATGAACGGCGTAACGCCATCTGAATCTCATCAAATTTTGGATATGGCAGTAGATAAAGAATTAGTTGACCATATTACGAATTTGACCTCATTGCGCAATTCATCAGAAGCATTACGGACGGGAAAAGTAGAAGTTTTGCATGATGAAGATGGCTGGCTCGTTTATAAGCGTTCAAATGACGACGAAGCTTGGGTTATCGCTATTAACAATTCCTCATCGACCAAAACTCTTAATTTGTCAGCTGATGTGATTGGGGAAAATCAAGAATTGCGAGGCTTGTTTGAAAGTGATATTGTCCGCCAAGAAGACGGTGGAGATTATCGTGTGACGCAAGACCGTGAAATTGCGGAAGTTTTCCATGTTACAGAAGAAACAAAACTAAATACGGCTTACATCGCAACACTAGCTATTATGTATATCGTGTTTATGCTATTCCTATGGTTTGTATGGAGAAAAGGCAAACAACGTAAAGCAGATGCTGCAAAACAAAAAACAACTGAACGGAAATAAAACAGGAAGAAAAAGCGATTCGCTTTTTCTTCCTGTTTTTGATTTTTTTAGTTGTCATTAATGGCTTTATAACCAACCATATTGATTGGATCTTTTGGCGATGAATAAGGAGGTGCATAGCACAGCTCTAACGCCTGCAAATCATCAATAGTTAAGCCTGCATAAATAGCAGTGACAATGACGTCGATGCGTTTATCGACGCCTTTTCCACCAATGCATTGCGCGCCTAAAATCTTTCTCGTTTGTGGATTGTAATGAACTTTTAAAGTGATTTTAGAATGATCAGGGTAATAGCCAGCATTTGAAATTCCGTTATGAGTCACTGTAGCATATTCTAAATTCTTATCTTTGATGGTTTTTTCATTCAACCCAGTCATAGCAGCAGTTAATGAAAAAATCTTTAAGACAGAAGTTCCAAGTAATCCTTTTTTCGCTATTTTATCTCCTAAGATATGGCGTGCTGCGATAAATGCTTGTCGATGGGCAGGAGAGGCGAGTGGTACTCTTTTTGGAGCTCCTGTCACCATATCAAAATTTTCAGAAGCATCGCCAATTGCATAAATCGAAGGATCATCTGTTTGCATGAATTCATTTGTTTGAATGCCGCCAGTTTCACCAATTTTTAATCCAGCTTTTACAGCAAGTCCCGTATTGGGTCTTAACCCTACACTCATAATGATAAAGTCAGCGTGTAACTCAATGCCATTCGATAGTTTAATGGTTTTGCCATCAGTTTTTACCATCTCTGTACCAGTTAGAAGTTTGACGCCTTGAACGGCCAATTCTTTTTCGATCATCAACGAGATGTCTGTATCTAAAATAGACATAATAGCGGGCGACCGATGAACGAGTGATACGTCCAATCCAAGATTTTTTAGATTTTCTGCCATTTCAAGACCGATAAATCCACCACCCGAAACTATGCAACTTTCAGGTTTTTTGTTTTTGATAAAGCGATCAATCCGTTGCATGTCTTCAAAATTACGCAAAGTGAAAACCTGAGAAGAATCGAGCCCATCAATTTTCGGAACTATCGCAGAACCACCGGGTGCCAAGATTAAGGCATCATAAGTCTCTTCAAATTGGTCGCCGGTTTCCAAGTTTTGCACAAGAACTTTCTTAGTGGCTCTGTCAATTTCTTTTACTTCGTGTCCGAGCTTTACATCAATATCGCGTTTTTTCTTAAATTTCTCTGGATTTGTTAAAACGATTGACTGTTCGTCTTCGATTACATCTCCAATGACATATGGAGTTCCACATGCTGCATAAGACATCGTGGAATCCCGGTCAAAAACAACTATTTGGACATCCGGATTATAAAATCGAAGTTGACCCGCAGCTGTGGCGCCTCCGCCGACAGCCCCTACAATGACTATTTTTTTCAACGTCTATTCAGCTCCTATTCGATCTTATTAAGGAAAAATAATGCCAAGGTTCCCGGTCCAGTATGTGCAGCAATAACAGAACCAATCATATGAACTTCAACTTCTTTAGGGTTAAAATGTTGCTCAATTTCCTGTTTTAAGATTGTAGCAAACTCTTCGTCATCGCCATGACTAATGGCGATTGTTTGTTGATCTAATTGGCTACCACGTTCTTTCATTAATTCAATCATGCGCTTAACAATTTTTTTACGTCCTCGTAGTTTTTCAATTGGCACTAACTTTCCATCTTCTACATGAAGTAATGGTTTGATGTTTAATAATCCACCAACAAATGCGCTGCCTTTAGAGATTCGACCACCTTTAGCCATGTAATCCAAGTCTTCTACAGTAAAGAGGCTTTCTAAATGGTCTGCCATAAAACGAACTTTCTCAAGAATCGTTTTAAGAGAGTGACCATCAGAGCGAAGTTTTACAGCTTCTTTTACTAACAATCCGTATCCTAGCGAAGCAGCTTTAGAATCTATTATGGTCAATTTTAAGTCTGGATAATCCTCACGTACTTGATCTGCTACCATTACCGCTGTGCTATAAGTACCTGACAATTCAGAAGAAAATGCGAGATAAAAACCTTCTTCATTTGCGATGGCTAGTTGTTCAAAAGCCTTTAGCATTTCTTCAGGTGACACTTGCGACGTTTTTGGTTGATTGCCAGCGCGAATTGCATCAAATACTTTAATAGATTGAATGCCGCGAATATCTTCATAATCTTGATCTCCGATATGTACGCGTAAGGGGAATAAAACTACGTCTTCGTTTTCAAAAAAATCTTTAGGTAAATCAGATGCGCTATCAGCGAATAACCTCATAACCAATCCTCCTCTTTATAGTTAAAGCTTCAACCGGTCGATTAATAATTCAGCAATGCCATCTTCATTATTAGTTAATGTGATTTCGTTAGCAATATTTTTCAAAGGCGAGATGGCATTCCCCATAGCGACACCAACTCCTGCAAAGTCAATCATTTCTAAATCATTATCTTCATCACCAAAAGCGATAATGTTTTCTCTGCTAATGCCAAGAGATTTTGAAACACGGTCTAACCCGACGGCTTTACTCATACCACTTTTTACGATCTCGATAACATGCCAAGGAGCTCCCCAGCGACGGTGGTCGATAACTTCAGCATGAACCGAAGACAAGTGATCATGAATTTCCTGTACGCGTTCATACGGCGCGTGGATTAAAATAGAGGTTGGATCAGTTTTCAAGTAGTTGCGTAAATCGCCCGTTGTAATGGTTGGATCTCCAAACCTAAAGATGTCCATAAGTTGTTCATCATGTTGATGGACGTACACATCATCTAAAACTTCGGCAACAATGTTGTGGAAGTTATAATTGTACATAGATTCAACCACTTCATGGACAACACCCAAATCGATTGGTGTGTGATGCATACCCCAGTGTTCATTGGTAGGATGATGGACAAACGCACCGTTAAAGTTGACGATTGGCGTTGTTAATCCCAATTCGTTATAGTAAGTTTCACTTGAGCGGTATGGTCGGCCAGTAGCAATCATGACTTCATGTCCCGCCTCCATTGCTTTATTTAAGGTCAGTTTTGTTTTAGGTGAAATAACTTTTTCATCTGTTAATAACGTTCCATCTAAATCCAGAACAATTAAATGTTTCTTCATATAAATAGCCGTCTCCTTTCTATCTCTTACTAGTGTAGCGATAGAACAAGGGGTACGTCAAAAAAATTGGTGAGTTCAAGTTTTATTATGGTTAAGAATTGGGGTTTGCTGGATAACTGGAAGATTGGTACGATTAGATAAGAGAAGGAAGTGAGTCAAATTGATAGTACAACGACAAATTTGGGGGCATATCCCGTTACTTCATATAACACCAGACCAAGACGAGCAATCTGAGTTACCAACGGTAGTATTTTTTCATGGACACATGAGTGCAAAAGAACATAACTTGCATTACGCCTATCAATTAGCTGAAAAGGGACTCCGGGTGATATTGCCAGATGCTCATCTTCACGGAGAACGAAGTGAAGGATTAGATGATGTTCAAATTAGTTTGCGATTTTGGGAAATCGTGTTGACTTCAATCGAAGAATTGACATTTCTACATGAGGAGTTACATAAGCAGAACTTGGTTAAAGGAGAGGTAGGAGTAGGTGGCACTTCTATGGGTGGCATTACCACGATGGGAGCTATGACAATTTATCCTTGGATTCAAGCAGCTGCAGTTATGATGGGGGCAGGAAATTACGTGGAATTGGCTCAAGCGCAAATGACGCAATACGAATCGCGAGGATTCCAATTGCCAATCAGTGAACAAGAAAGAGAAAAGATGTTTGCGACATTAGCGATGTTTGATAGTGTTAAGCATCAATCAAAATTCAATAACCGTCCCATTTATTTTTGGCATGGAGAACAAGATGTCACCGTACCTTTTGAACCAACATACCGTTTATTCAAGAAAC
Organism: Planococcus halocryophilus; assembly: GCF_022489025.1. GTDB lineage: Bacteria > Bacillota > Bacilli > Bacillales_A > Planococcaceae > Planococcus > Planococcus halocryophilus_A. The sequence goes on from NZ_JAKVTG010000001.1 coordinate 124,336, forward strand.
TTAAAATACAATACGAGGCAGTGCCCGAAAACATTGTTTTTCGTCGTGAACGAGAAGCAGGGCACGCAGTAAGTCGAGCTGGTATGCTTGAAGCAACACATTGGTTTGCTAAACATTTAGCCGAATAATCGTGTCAATTCCATTTTCAGATGAAATTTGTTAAGATGGTTGTAATAGTAAAGGGAGGGATTTTGAATGGATCAAGATATGAAAGATAGCATGATGGGTGCTTTAGAAACTGTAATCGATCCCGAATTAGGAATTGACATCGTCAATTTAGGGCTTATTTATGATGTAGTGTTGTCAGAAGACGGATTTGCAGTAGTTACCATGACATTAACGTCAATGGGCTGCCCAATGGGACCACAAATTGTACAAATGGTGAAAACCGCGTTATATGAGCTACCAGAAGTGGAAGAAGTCGATGTAAAAATCGTTTGGCAGCCAGTATGGGGCAAAGAACATATGTCACGCTACGCAAAAATGGCACTTGGAGTTAGATAAGTAATACACGAAAAACCTCACTGGAATTTATTCCAGTGAGGTTTTTTCTATATAATCAGCTAGTTGCAGGTAGCATAAATTAGAAAAAAATGGAGAGTCTTAATAATTGCTTAATCTTAAAAAATTGACTATAATTTAATTAGTCAAAGATAGTCAAACTTTTATAAAAGGAGAGGTTGTTATGGTTCAATCCCCAGGTAATACAGAACAAAAATCCCCTTTAGAGCAGTTTGGTCGCAATATGGTCGAACAAGCACAATCAGGGAAAATGGATCCTGTTATTGGTCGAGATCAAGAAATTCGAAACGTTATTCGAATTTTGTCACGAAAAACAAAAAATAATCCGGTATTAATCGGTGAACCAGGTGTTGGTAAAACAGCAATTGTCGAAGGGCTAGCGCAACGTATTGTTCGTAATGACGTTCCGGAAGGTTTGAAAAACCGGACAATATACGAACTCGACATGAGTGCGTTAATTGCTGGAGCTAAATACCGTGGTGAATTTGAAGAACGATTAAAAGCAGTGTTAAAACAAGTAAAAGATAGTGAAGGCCAAATCATCTTATTTATCGATGAAATTCACACCATTGTTGGAGCAGGTAAAACAGAAGGGGCAATGGATGCAGGAAATATGCTGAAGCCAATGCTTGCTCGTGGAGAGTTGTATTGTATTGGTGCGACGACTTTAGATGAGTACCGTATGCATATTGAAAAGGATCCGGCTTTAGAACGTCGTTTCCAACAAGTTATGGTTAGAGAGCCTTCAGTAGAAGATACCGTTTCCATTTTACGTGGATTAAAAGAACGTTTTGAGTTGCACCATGCAGTTCGTATTCATGACCGGGCGATTGTCGCGGCAGCAGCTATGTCAGATCGCTACATCACCGAGCGCTTTTTGCCAGATAAAGCAATTGATTTAATAGATGAAGCGTGTGCGATGATTCGTACCGAAATTGATTCGATGCCGCAAGAGCTTGATGAAGTAACACGTCGTTTATTGCAATTGGAAATCGAAGAACAAGCTTTGATGAAAGAAAAAGACGAAGCGAGCAAAGTCCGATTAGAGACATTGCGGAAGGAAATAACAGAACTGCGTGATTCTTCAGCGGGTATGAAAAATCAATGGTTAGAAGAAAAAGAGTCATTGAAAAAAATTCAACAAAAACGTGAGCAATTAGATCAGTTCCGTAGACAATTAGAAGATGCGGAAAACAAGTACGACTTGAACGCAGCTGCTGTGTTACAGCATGGCAAAATTCCAGCGCTTGAAAAAGAGTTGAATGCGTTAGAAGCAAGCTTGGAAAATGAAGGTGCTGAAAGATTGCTGCGTGAAGAAGTAACAGAAGAAGAAATTGCAGGAATTGTCGCACGGTGGACAGGGATACCTGTAACAAAATTAGTAGAAGGCGAACGTGAAAAACTATTGCGTCTAGGCGAGACATTGAAAGAGCGTGTCATTGGTCAAGACAAAGCAGTAGAACTTGTAACTGAAGCTGTATGGAGAGCGCGAGCGGGGATTAAAGATGAGAAAAAGCCAATTGGTTCTTTCATTTTCCTTGGTCCAACGGGTGTCGGGAAAACAGAATTGGCGAAATCGCTGGCGGCGAATTTGTTTGACTCGGAAGATCATTTTATCCGAATCGACATGTCCGAGTATATGGAGAAGCATAGTGTATCACGTCTAGTCGGAGCACCTCCAGGATACATTGGCTACGAGGAAGGCGGACAATTAACAGAAGCGGTACGTCGCAACCCATACTCTGTTGTCTTACTCGATGAAATCGAAAAAGCACATCCAGACGTTGCCAATATTCTATTGCAAATTTTAGATGATGGACGTATTACGGACAGTCAAGGTCGTCTCATTAACTTCTCAAATACAGTTGTCATCATGACTTCTAATATTGGCTCAGCTCATATTAACGAGACGAGCAGTGAACATGATGTAGAAGACATTGTCATGGGCGAATTGCGCAAACACTTTAAACCAGAGCTGTTAAACCGTATTGACGATATTGTCATCTTCCATGCATTAAATAACGACCATTTTTATGGTATTGCTAAGAAGATGATTGGGGAACTAGCAGCGCGCATGAGTCAACAGCACATCAAATTGTCTGTTGATGATTCGGTTATCAACTACATTGTTGAAGCTGGAACCGATCCAATATTCGGCGCACGTCCGTTAAAACGATTTATTCAACGAAGAATTGAAACCGATATTGCACGCGAATTAATCAAAGGCGATATTGTTGCTAACACAGAACTAGCGTTAACAATGGGTGACAATAATCAAATTATTATCAATAAAAAAGAAGCGTAAGTCGGATTTCCGACTTACGCTTCTTTTTTGAATTAATGCTTTTCTGGAGTTGGTTCGTTCGGAATAACTGCTGCGATTACGAAGATCAAAATTGAAACTCCGATTGAAATGTAAACGCCCATCATAAAGTCAAAATGTACATTCTGAACAGCACTTACCACATAGTTGACCAATGAAATTAATAAGAATGACCATAAAAACGTTCCAATATATTGCATCTAGTTTCACCTCTACATAGAATATCTAGCTTAATCATAGCACAAGCCTTAACAGACAGAAAGAAAGATTATAAAGAATGAAGATATTTTGTCGTAAATATGTCAGTTAGTTGAAATTGAATAATAGATGGCGTATTATTAACACCAGGTACTAATAGATGATGATAATTGAAATGAGGGATATATAATGAATGCTGGAATAATCGGTTTGGGCAGATGTTTACCAGAAGATAAATTAACAAATTTTCAATTAGAACAGCGCATGGATACGAACGACGAATGGATCCGTACAATGACAGGCATAGAAGAACGACGGATTGCAAAAGATGAACAAGATACTTCTGACATGGCACGTGAAGCGGCAAAAAAAGCGATTGAAGACGCGGGTATCGATCCAGCTGATATTGGTTTAATCCTAGTAGCGACAGTTACTCCTGACCAGCCTTTTCCATCAGTAGCTTGTGTCATTCAACAAGAAATTGGAGCAGTTAATGCAGCGGCTATGGATGTTTCAGCAGCATGTGCAGGGTTCATGTACGGAGTTATCACAGCAAAACAGTTTATCGAATCTGATGTTTATAAATATGTTCTTGTCGTTGGTGTGGAGAAATTATCAAAAATCACCAATTGGGAAGACCGCAACACAGCCGTTCTTTTCGGAGACGGTGCAGGAGCTGCAATAATTGGTAAAGTATCAGAAGGACGCGGCATTTTATCGTTCGAACTTGGAGCGGATGGAAGAGGTGGCAAGCACCTTTATCAAGATGAGCATCTCGTTATGAATGGTCGTGAAGTTTTTAAATTTGCGGTCCGTCAAATGGGTGAGTCAGCCATAAATGTTATCGAAAAAGCTGGATTGCAAAAAGAAGACGTCGATTTTCTTATTCCGCATCAAGCAAATATTCGTATAATGGAAGCATCTAGAGAACGTCTAGGTCTACCAATTGAAAAAATGTCGAAAACGATTCATAAATATGGCAACACTTCAGCGGCATCTATCCCAATTTCTCTTGTTGAAGACTTAGAGGAAAATCGCATTAAAGACGATGACGTTATCGTTATGGTCGGATTTGGCGGCGGTTTGACATGGGGCGCGATTGCAATGAAGTGGGGTAAATAATTAGCTATGCGAAAGGAAGAAGATAGAATGGAAAATCGCCGTGTAGTCATTACAGGGATTGGCGCAGTTACGCCATTAGGTAATAACATTGAAACAACATGGGAAGCAATCAAAAACGGTAAATCCGGAGTTGGTCCGTTAACAAGAGTAGACGCAGACTTGTATTCAGCAAAAGTTGCGGCTGAAGTAAAAGACTTTTCGATAGAAGAATATATTGAAAAGAAAGAAGCACGCAAAATGGATCGTTTTACGCATTATGCACTCGCTGCTTCGATTATGGCTATGAAAGATGCCAATCTCGAATTAGATGAAAAAACAGCTTTACGTACCGGTGTCTGGATTGGATCCGGTATTGGTGGAATGGAAACGATTGAAAAACAAATGGATGTATTGAATACAAGAGGTCCACGTCGTATTAGTCCTTTCTTAATCCCGATGATTATTCCAGATATGGCGTCTGGCCAAGTATCAATTTACTTTGGTGCCAAAGCCATCAATTCATGTTCGGTTACAGCTTGTGCTTCAGGTACAAACTCAATTGGCGATGCATTTAAAGTGATTCAGCGTGGCGATGCAGATGCAATGATTTCTGGTGGAGCAGAAGCCCCTATTACGCAATTGTCTGTAGCCGGATTTACGGCAAACACAGCATTGTCGACAAACAAAGATGCAGCAACAGCCTCACGTCCTTTTGATAAAAACCGTGATGGTTTTGTCATTGCAGAAGGCGCTGGAATCGTTATTCTTGAAGAATACGAATTTGCAAAAGCACGTGGTGCTAAAATTTATGCAGAAATTATCGGTTACGGTTCTACTGGAGATGCGTATCATATTACTGCACCTGCTGAAGGTGGAGAAGGCGCAGCGCGTGCAATGGCACAAGCTTTAGAAGATGCTGGAGTGGAAACAACGGATATTGGTTATATTAATGCGCATGGAACAAGTACAGCTTATAATGATTTATATGAAACAATGGCCGTAAAAACAGTGTTTGGCGAACATGCTTATAAACTAGGAATGAGCTCGACGAAATCCATGACAGGTCATTTGCTTGGCGCTGCTGGTGGAGTTGAAGCGATTTTCACAGCTTTAGCATTAAAAGAAGGCATCATGCCTCCAACGACAAATTATGAAACACCTGACGAACAATGCGATTTGGATTATGTTCCAAATGAAGCACGTAAAGCAGACTTTGATTTTGCAATGAGTAACTCCCTTGGGTTTGGTGGACATAACGCTTCACTCGTATTCAAGAAAATTTAATAACCTCAACAAAAATGGCGTTGTGCAATAACTATTGCACAACGCCATTTTTTATTTGAATAAATAAATCAATAGGTAAAATAACCAAAATTTTATAGAAAATTGAAAAAAACTGTCTATTCTATAAATTGTTGTGCTATTCTAAATATAATGAAATATTGCTATATGTACAATAGCACTAAAAAGCTTTGGAGTCGATTAGAAAGGTGTTTTTATCCTAGTATAACTGAAGATTCGACTTATTAGGATGAAAGAGTAAAGGCATTTAAGTTAAAACAAAGTGTTTTATTTTAAGGGGGATCATTGTGAATGATGTTTTGCTTGAAATTAAAAATCTGAAAACGTCCTTTAGAATTAAAGATGATTATTATGCTGCGGTTGATGATGTATCGTTGAATGTCAGGAAAAATGAAGTGTTGGCAATCGTTGGCGAATCAGGTTCTGGAAAAAGTGCATTTGCATTTTCCATAATGGGGCTTCATACAAGAGCTAAAATTGAGGGGGAAATCAATTACAAAGGAAATAATCTAGTTAATGCAAATGCGAATTATATGAAACAGTTGCGTGGTAGTGAAATGGGAATGATTTTTCAAGATGCGCTTTCTGCACTTAATCCGCTTATGGTTGTAGGTGCACAAATCGATGAAGCAATTTTCCTTCACAATCCGAAAATCTCTAAGAGTTTACGAAAAAAACAAGTGATTAACTTACTGAACCAAGTCGGCATTCCGCGACCTGAAAAAACTTATTATCAATATCCACATGAATTATCAGGTGGCATGCGTCAGCGTATTGTTATTGCAATGGCGATTTCAAATCAACCTGAACTATTAATTGCTGACGAACCGACTACGGCACTAGATGTAACGATTCAGTCCCAAATTTTAGACTTGATCAAAGAGTTGAAAGATACAATTCATGCTGGGATTATCCTAATTACGCATGATTTAGGAGTAGTCGCCGAGATGGCTGACCGGGTAGCCGTTATGTACGCGGGACAAATTGTGGAGATTGCAGATATTTATACATTGATGGAAAACCCACAACACCCTTATACACGCTCGCTATTAAATTCAATTCCAACATTGGCAGAAGTAAAATCAGATCTGCATGTTATTCAAGGTGTTGTGCCATCACTTCAAAATTTGCCGAGAACAGGATGTCGTTTTGCAAGTCGTATTCCATGGATTAAAGACTCAGCTCACGAAGCTTCTCCGGAACTTCATGAAATTAGTCATGGCCATTTTGTGCGTTGCACATGCTATAAAGACTTTTACTTCCCAGAAAAATCCGAGGAGGAGCGCAATTATGTCGCTAATTGAAGTTGAAAATTTGAAGGTTCACTTTCCTATCCGTGGCGGTGTTTTTCAAACCGTGAAAGATCATGTTCGGGCAGTGGATGGCGTCTCGTTTTCGATAGAACAAGGTCAAACGTACGGATTAGTGGGGGAATCCGGATCTGGTAAAACAACAACAGGACGTGCCATTATCGGCTTAAATGACATCACTTCAGGAAAAGTAATGTTCGAGGGCAGAGATTTGGCCACTGTGAGTAGAAAAGAGTATATCGATGTACGAAAAGATATACAGATGATTTTTCAAGATCCATTTTCATCATTGAATCCTAAAAAAAGAGTTGGGGATATTGTAGCTGAACCGCTCCGTAATTATGAAAATCTTTCTGCAAAAGAAGAACGCATTCGTGTTCAAGAGCTGATGGAACTAGTAGGTCTTAGTCCAGAGGCAATTTATAAATATCCACATGAATTTTCTGGAGGGCAGCGTCAACGTATTGGTATTGCCCGGGCAATTGCATTAAAACCAAAATTGATCATTGCTGATGAACCAGTCTCAGCTTTAGATGTATCTGTTCAAGCCCAAGTTTTGAATTTTATGCGTGAAATTCAAAAAGAACTAAATTTAACGTATTTATTCATTAGCCATGATTTAGGTATCATTCGTCATATGTGCGATCATATCGGCATTATGTATAAAGGTCGCTATGTTGAGCATGGTACAGCTGAGGAAATTTTTACGAATCCACAGCATATTTACACGAAACGTTTAATCGCAGCAATTCCAGACAGCGATCCGCGCAACCGGGAAAAGCACTACGCTAATCGTAAATTGGTTAAGGCTGAATACGATAGACTGGAAAAAGACTTTTTTGATGAAGAAGGTTTGCCTTTCTCCTTAAAAGCAATATCAGCTACCCATCAAGTAGCATTGGGAGAGAGAGGTTGAATGGTATGTGGAAACTAATAGTACGCAGAACACTTATTACCATCCCACAAATTATTGTGTTAAGCCTTTTAGTATTTATTTTAGCTCAAGCAATGCCGGGGGATGCATTAACTGGATTAATTGACCCGAGTATCGACCCAGCCACAATCGAAGCTATGAGAGAACGTCTTGGATTGAATAATCCTTGGTATGTTCAGTATATTGACTGGATAAAAGGGGTCATGCAAGGCGACTTTGGTCAATCATTCCGTTTCAAAATGCCGGTCTCTGACTTAATCGGAGCGCGAATGATTAATACGTTATGGCTATCTTTAGCGACATTGATATTAACTTATTTAATTGCCATTCCTTTGGGAATTATTAGCGGGCGTTTTAACGATACTTGGTTAGACCGCGTGATTACGGGATATACGTATATTGGTTTTGCGGCGCCATTGTTTATTTTTGCTTTAGTGATGTTGTTTATTTTCGGCTTCCAGCTAGGTTGGTTCCCAACAAGCGGCAGTGTCACACCAGGAACAACGCCTGGGACGTTAGAATATTTTATCAGCAAAGTAAATCATTTATTATTACCAGCCTTATCGATGGCACTGATCACGACTGTTTCGACAGTCCAGTATTTGAGAAGTGAGATTATTGATACAAAACAAAAAGATTTTATCGTAACAGCTCGAGCAAAAGGCGCATCCGAATCACGAGTTTATAATCGTCATGTTTTGCGGAACTCCTTACTCCCAATTGCCGCTTTTTTTGGTTACGAAATAACAGGATTGATCGGCGGGACAATATTCATTGAGAATATTTTTGGCTATCCAGGTATGGGCGAATTGTTCCTATCTTCAATCAGCTTGCGCGATTACAGTGTAATGACCGCACTTGTTCTACTATTTGGACTTGCAGCAATCATAGGAGCGTTATTATCCGATATCATCTTGAGTTTAGTAGATCCACGCATTCGAATTAAATAATAAATGATAATTTTGAGGTGTAAATATGAGACTTGATAAAGACAGTGGAACACAAATCCCTGATGTGGATCTCGGTAAAAGCCCATCTGGATTTAGTATATTACTAAGAGAATTAATACGAGACAAAGTTGCATTTGTATCATTATTGTTCTTATTTCTCATCATTGTTGGTGTGTTTGGTACATCAATTATTCTCGACCAAGATGAAATCATCAAAGTTGATTTATTTGCACTTTATGAAGCGCCATCTTCCATGTATTGGTTAGGTACTGATTACGGCGGGCGTGATATTTTTGGACAATTGATTATTGGAACACGTAACTCTTTAGCTATCGGCATTTTAATTACTTTGCTGACAGGGGTTATCGGTATATTGATTGGACTTGTTTCTGGATATTACGGAGGCACTGTCGATAATATCTTTATGCGTTTTGTTGATTTTTTCATGGTATTGCCGACTTTAATGATTGTTATTGCGTTTGTTACGGCCGTACCTGGTTATAGCATTGTTTCATTTTCCTTAATTATGACAGCGTTCTTATGGATGGGAATCGCCCGTCTCATACGCTCTAAAGCATTGCAGGAAAAAGAATTGGATTATGTAAAAGCATCCAAAACATTGGGGACATCCAATTTTAAAATCATGTTTTTTCAAGTTCTTCCAAATTTAAGTTCAATCATCATCGTAACGATGACATTAAATTTGGCAGCTAACATTGGCATTGAATCTGGCCTGTCCTTTTTAGGATTTGGTTTTCCCGAATCAACACCAAGTTTAGGGACCTTAATTAGTTATGCAAGAAACCCTCAAACTTTGGAGTTGAGATGGTGGATTTGGTTACCTGCATCAATTCTCATATTAGTATTGATGCTTAGTATAAATAACGTCGGGCAAGCTTTAAAACGCGCTACCGATGCCCGGCAGCGAAGAGGGTAACAATATAGGGGAAGAAGGGGGAGCAAAGTCTGATTGAAGATGCGAAATATTATTTTGAAACATGCAAACAGCAATTATTATATTCAACACTAGAGGGGGAAACAGAAAATGGGGAAGAGTAACAAGTCTAAAGTATTGATCTTGTCTTTAGCATTGCTATTAGCAGCGTGTAGTGGTGATGATGAAACCACGAAAGACAGCAGTAGTAAAAAAGATGCTGACGGTAAACAAGAACAAAAAGATGACGGACTGTATTCAATTGATGACTTTAGCAATGTAAAGACAAATGAAGGCGAAGCCATCGATGGTGGTAAGATTACATTTGGTTTAGTATCGGATACAGTGTTTGAAGGAACATTAAACTGGAACTTCTACTCTGGAGCACCAGATGCAGAAATTTTAAACTGGTTTGATGAAGGCTTGTTAACTTGGGATGAAAACTATGTGTACACAAATGATGGAGCTGCAACATACGAAGTTTCGGAAGATGGACGCACATTCACATTTAAAATTGGCGACAATGTCAATTGGCATGACGGTGAACCCGTTACTGCAGAAGATTGGTTATTTGCTCATGAAGTGATTGGGAACCCTGAATATGACGGTCCTCGTTACAATTCAGATTTCACAAACATTGAAGGTATGGAAGAATACAATAGCGGAAAAGCAGATACTATTTCAGGTATCGAAGTTGTTGATGAAAAAACGTTGAAAATTACGTACATCGAATCAACACCATCACTTTTAACAGGAAGCGTGTGGTCATATCCACTTGCTAAGCATATTTTTGGAGATATGGCAGTAGCTGATATTTCTTCTTCTCCAGAGGTACGTGAAAATCCTATTGGTTTTGGACCATTTAAAGTAGAAAGCATTATTCCAGGAGAATCTGTAACATTAACTAAAAACGAAGATTACTGGCGCGGAGCACCTAATCTGGATGGCGTAACAATTAAAGTCATCAGCAGCTCTACAGTAGTTCAAGAGCTAGAAACAGGTGGAGTAGACTTGATCAGTGAATTCCCAGTGGATCAATTCCCTGATAACGCAGATATGTCGAACGTGGAATTTTTAGGTGCAGTTGATCGTGCCTACACGTATATCGGCTTTAAACTTGGGACATGGGATGCAGAAAAAAATCGTGTTAATTTCAACCCAGAAGCGAAAATGGGGGATGTAGAACTTCGTAAAGCAATGTGGCATGCTGTAGATAATACAGCGGTTGGCGAACGCTTCTATAATGGATTACGCTGGAATGCAACAACATTGATTCCGCCGTCACACCCTGAATTCCATGATGATTCAAATGAAGGAAGAGCGTATGACCCAGAAGTAGCGAAAACACTATTGGATGACGCTGGCTATGCAGATACAGATGGTGATGGAATCCGAGAAGATCCGGAAGGCAACCCATTAGAAATTAACTTTATTTCTATGACTGGTGGCGACACAGCTGAACCATTAGCGCAATACTATGTTCAGTCTTGGGAAGCAGTTGGCTTGAAAGTGAATTTGGAAATGCTTGAATTCAACACATTCTATGACCGTGTTGGTAACGGTGGAGAAGATAACCCAGACGTGGATGTTTACCAAGCAGCTTGGGGCGTTGGAATTGACGTAGATCCTTCAGGGCTTTACGGAGCAGATGCTCTATACAACTTCCCACGTTGGGAAAATGAAGAAAATGAACGCTTGCTAAAAGAAGGTCGTTCAGAAGAAGCATTTGACCTAACATTCCGTCAAGACGTTTACGACGAATGGCAACAATTGATGGTTGACGAAGTGCCGGTATTCCCAACTTTATACCGTGCAGTATTGAGTCCTGTTAACGACCGTGTATTAAATTACGCGATTGGTGATGGAACTGAAATTTACTTGTCTGACCTTGCTGTAAGCCAAGATTCACCGGTTACTGCAGAATAATAAAATAAAGTAAAAAGGAGCTGCGATTTTCGCAGCTCCTTTTTACTTTATTTTCTTTTACGACCAAGACCCATTGCATTTTCCATTTTCTTGAGTGTTTTATTCGCTAGGAAATTCGCTTTTTCAGCTCCTGCATCTAAAATGGTATCTAATTCATCAGAATCTAGTAATGCCTTATACCGCTCTTGAATAGGCGCTAAATGGTGGGTAACAGCTTGTGCCACGGAAGACTTAAAATCACCATAGCCAGAACCTTCATATTTCGAAACTAATCTCTCAATACTTTCACCAGTCAATGCAGCTTCAATCGTCAATAGATTGGCTACTCCAGGCTTATTAATCGGGTCATATCTAACGATTCCTTCAGAATCAGTTACCGCGCTCTTTATTTTCTTTTCGATGGTTTTCAAGTCATCTAGCAACGTAATAATTGCCTTTTTGTTCGGATCAGATTTACTCATTTTTTTTGTAGGGTCTTGTAATGACATAATACGCGCACCATTTTTAGGAATACGAATGTCGGGAATCGTAAAGATGTCATTGTATTTTCGGTTAAAGCGCTCTGCTAAATCACGTGTAAGCTCGATATGTTGCTTTTGGTCGTCGCCAACTGGCACGATATCAGTTTGATACAATAGAATATCGCCTGCCATTAAAGGTGGATATGTTAAGAGCCCTGCTAAAACTGAGGCGTTTTTAGCGGATTTATCTTTGTATTGCGTCATGCGTTCAAGTTCGCCGATGGTTGAAACGCATTGCAGCATCCAGCCGGCCTGTGCGTGCGCTGGAACTTCCGACTGAATAAATAAAGTTACTTTTTCTGGATCGATTCCGACAGCAAGATAAAGTGCGGCCAGTGCCTTAATATTTTTACGTAGCTCCAATCGATCTTGAGGCATTGTGATGGCGTGTTGATCAACAATGCAAAAGATGCAATCATATTCATCTTGTAATTCAGTGAATTGCTTGAAAGCACCTATGTAATTTCCGAGTGTTACCGTACCGGTAGGCTGAACGCCTGAAAAAATTTTCTTCTTCATCCTTATTCCTCCTCAAATTAAAAAACACAGCACACATCCCTAAAAAAAGGGACGAATGATGTGTTTTCCGCGGTACCACCCTAGTTGCCGTCTCCGGCCACTCTTCTTCATAACGTGAAGAACACGGAATCGGCTACTGTACGTTCGCCAATTCAGCTCAAAAGTCCATTCAATGCAGCACTCCATCTGTTTCCACCAACCACAGACTCTCTATTATAGAAGGAACTGCATTTACTCCTCTTTATCATTGCCCGTTTTATATAGTATTATTATAATACATAAACGATTTTTTAAGCAATATTAGATGCTATAAATCACTAAACAAATCAGCATAATCAGTAATGTAATTGTACCGATAATAAGTAAATATGAACTAGAGAAACCCAATGCTTCAGAAGGAGGTCGCATTTCATCATCTTCTATAGTAGACTTCATTTTAAAAGCTTTTCTCATACTGATCGTAAATATGTCAAACACGCCAGTACGGATGACAAAAACCCACAAACCTAAAAATAGTAAAATCCCACCGTAAACAAACGAGTTGTTTATGTATGATAATAAGGTGAGTTCATCTGTTCGCAAAATCGTGGTAAGGAAGATTAGCATTTGAATAATTAGTAATGAAAAAATCATTTTTTTCAACGTGTGCACCTCAATTCTTATCAATTGTAGAAGAAATTCGAAAAAAAATCAAAAAAATATTTATTTATCGTAGACGCCGAAAACGCTTACAAATCCAACATTCTAGCGACTTCTTGTAATGTTAATGTAACGCAATTGTTACAAGAGTGTAAATATTAGCAAAAAAGTTCTGTACAAGAAAAAAAAATTATGTATAATTAGCTGTGTACCAATTTTTCAGAAAATTCGAGGGGGTCAATTTAGTGAAGAACAGTAAGATTTTTTGGCTATTAAGCCTAGTACTAGTTCTAAGTGCTTTTCTAGCTGCATGTGGTGGCGACGATGAAAAAGAAACTGGAACTGACAAAACAGACGGAAAAGATACGGCTGGGGAACCAGACGCAGAACAAGTTCTTAACTTAATGGAAAGCGCTGAAATTCCAACAATGGATATTTCATTAGCTGAAGATGCAGTTGCGTTTAACATTTTCAATAATGTTAACGAAGGTCTATTCCGTTTAAACAAAGAAAATGTTGCTGAACCAGCACTTGCAGATGGTGAACCTACTGTCAGCGAAGATGGCTTAACTTATACTTTCAAACTACGTGATTCAAACTGGTCAGATGGTACTCCAGTTACTGCTAAAGACTTTGTATACTCTTGGCAACGTTCAATTGATCCTGCTACAGGTTCTCCATACGGAGCTTACATGATGGCTGGTTCGATTGTAAATGCTACTGAAATTGCTGCAGGAGAAATGGAACCGACTGAATTGGCAGTTACGGCTGTAGACGACAACACTCTAGAAGTTCAATTAGAGCGTCCAGTACCTTATTTCATGTCTCTAATGTCTTTCCCAACTTTCTACCCACAGAACGAAGCTTTCATTTCTGAAAAAGGCGATGCTTACGCTTCAAATTCTGAAAACTTAATCTTTAACGGACCATTCACATTAACTGATTGGGACGGAACTGGTTTAACTTGGAAAATGCAGAAAAACACTGAATATTGGGATGCTGAAACAGTTAAACTTGATACAATCAACGTAGACGTTGTAAAAGAACCTGCTACTGCAGTTAACCTTTACAACTCTGGTGAAAAAGATCGCGCTGGCTTAGCTGGTGAATTTGCAAGACAATATGCAAATGACGAAAACTTAGTAACTGACTTAGAACCAACTGTTTTCTACTTCAAACTTAACCAAGAACGCGATGGCGAGAAAAATGCACTTGCTAACGTAAACATCCGTAAAGCAATTGCGCAAGGTTTCAACAAGCAAGATCTAGTTGACGTAGTATTAGCTAACGGTTCTTTACCAGCTAACTTCTTAGTACCAACTGAGTTTTCTTTTGATGAAAACAAAGCTGATTTCCGTGATGTTAACGGAGACCTAATTGAATTTAATGCTGAAGAAGCTGGAAAGCTTTGGGCTACTGGTCTTGAAGAACTAGGAGTAGAAGAAGTTACACTTGAAATCTTGGGTGGCGACACTGAAACTGCTAAAAACATGGATGCATACTTGAAAGCACAACTTGAAGAAAACCTTGAAGGTTTAACTATTGATCTTAAAGCGGTTCCTTTCGGTGTTCGTTTAGAACTTGACGAAGCTCAGGACTATGACATCCAAACTGCTGGATGGGGACCAGATTACCAGGATCCTATGACATTCATCGATTTGTTTGTTACTGGATCTCCTCAAAACAAAATGGGTTACTCAAACTCAGAATATGATGCTTTAGTTGAATCAGCTAAAGGCGAATTGGCAACAGATGCTGCTGGACGTTGGGAAGCAATGGCGAAAGCTGAGAAAATTCTTTTAGCTGACGACGCTGCAATCGCACCAATCTATCAGCGTGGAGCTATGGCTCTTCAACAACCATATGTTAACGACATTATCAAACACCCATTCGGTGGAGATTTCTCTTACAAATGGGCATACATTTCGGGTAAATAATAACTTAATCCCGCTACTGTAAAAACAAAATAGAGAGAGAGTATATCGCATTTTTAGATTGATATACTCTCTTTTCTAATGCCAAGGAATTAACCGAAAATTGACCATTTTCTGCTAACTCATGAATGTTGCAAGTCCGCAGTTTAATAGGCAAGACTTGTTAAATAGAATTATTTTTGGAGGTGCACTATGGCGAAGTATATAGGCAAGCGTTTAATTTATATGGTGATCACTTTAGCATTGATTGCTACATTTACTTTTTTCTTAATGAAAATTTTACCAGGTTCCCCCGTCGCTTCCGCAGATAAATTATCTCCAGAACAAAGGGCAGTCGTTGAAGCAAGATACGGATTGGATAAACCACTTCCGGTTCAGTATTTCGACTATATGTTTGGTTTAGTACAAGGTGATTTAGGAATTTCCATTAACCAATTTAAAGGTGCGGACGTTACAGATGTCATTTTAAGCCGAATGGGTCCTTCAGCTCAAATAGGTTTCCAAGGAATGGTGCTAGGTACTGTTTTAGGAATTCTTTTAGGAATGATTGCTGCTTTAAGGCAAAATACTTGGGTCGACTATACAAGTACATTTGTTGCGATCGTCGGAATATCGATTCCTTCTTTCGTTTTCGCATCATTACTACAGTATTGGTTCGGTTTAAAATGGGACTTGTTCCCTGTGGCTTTGTGGAATGATGGATTTATGTCTAGTGTTCTACCATCTGTCGCATTAGCAATGTTCCCGCTTGCTACGGCAGCCCGTTTTATCCGAACTGAAATGATTGAAGTTCTTGGGTCAGATTATATTACGTTAGCAAAAGCTAAAGGTGCGAGTGGATCTGAAATTGCATTCAAACATGCTTTCCGTAATGCATTGATTCCATTAATCACGGTATTAGGCCCAATGGCTGTAGCAATTCTTACAGGATCACTAGTTGTCGAACAGATTTTCGCAATACCTGGTATAGGGGAACAATTTGTTAAATCGATTATGGTAAATGATTTTGCCATTATCATGGGAACTACTATTTTCTTCTCGGTATTCCTAATTGTGATTATCTTACTAGTAGATATTTTGTATGGTGTCATTGATCCCCGTATCCGTCTTTCAGGAGGTAAAAATTAATGACTCAGAAATTTGATGAAATTCCAGAATTGCCAAAAGGTTCTTTTGAGCGAATTACTTTGGACGCTAAGCAAGCGGAACGTATTACGAAGCCGAGCGTCAGCTTTTGGCAGGATGCTTGGTATCGTATTCGTAAAAATAAAGGTGCTTTATTTAGTTTAATCCTATTTGGATTAATCGTAATCATGTCATTTTTAGGACCAGTTATTAGTCCTTATGAGCCAAATGCACAAACTATTACTCATGCAAACTTACCACCAAAAGTTCCAGGTATTGAAAATTTAGGAATTCTTAATGGAGTCGGTACATTGGGTGGAGAAAAAGTTGACTTATATGAATTGAAAAATGTTGAAGTCAATTATTGGTTTGGAACTGATGGACTTGGACGTGATATGTTCTCTCGTGTTTGGAAAGGAACTCAAGTGTCCTTATTTATTGCCTTTGTAGCAGCCGCTATCGATATGCTGATCGGGGTAATTTATGGAGGCGTTTCGGGTTACTTTGGCGGACGTGTGGATGATTTCATGCAGCGTATCGTTGAAATTTTAACGGGTATTCCAAACTTAGTTGTCGTAATTCTCTTTATCTTAATCATGGATCCAGGGATATTGGCCATCATCATTGCCTTAACCATCACTGGATGGACGGGTATGTCCCGAGTTGTTCGTGGACAAGTACTTAAGTATAAGAGCCAAGAATTTGTATTGGCAGCTCGTACATTAGGTGCTAGCGATAGCCGTATTATATGGAAGCATTTAATGCCAAACGTTTTAGGTGTAATCATTATCAATACAATGTTCACGATTCCAAGCGCTATCTTCTTTGAAGCTTTCTTAAGCTTTATCGGGCTGGGGCTTCAAGCACCAGATGCATCACTTGGAACATTGATCAACGATGGGTATGCATTAATTCAATTTGCGCCACATATTTTAGCATTCCCGGCCATCTTGTTGAGCTTAATCATGATTGCATTCAACTTAATTGGTGATGGACTTCGTGATGCCCTCGATCCGAAGATGAAAGATTAAGGAGGAAAGTTGAAATGGAGAAAATTTTACAAGTAAAAAATCTTGAGCTTTCCTTTAACACCCAAGCTGGGGAAGTTAAAGCGATACGCGGGGTTAACTTTGATTTAAATAAAGGTGAAACTTTGGCAATCGTTGGAGAATCGGGATCAGGTAAGTCTGTTACGACGAAATCCATTATGCGTTTGCTACCAGAACAATCAGCAGAATTTAAAAATGGTGAAATTTTATTTGGTGGTCGTGATTTGACAAAGTTGAGCGACAAAGAAATGCAAAAAATTCGCGGAAAAGAAATTTCGATGATTTTCCAAGATCCGATGACGTCTTTGAACCCCACTATGCCGATTGGCCGACAATTAACAGAGCCGTTATTAAAGCACCAAAAAATCAGCAAAACTGAAGCGAAAAAAGTAGCGATTGATTTGTTGCGTTTAGTTGGTATGCCAAAACCAGAATTGCGTATGAAGCAATACCCACACCAATTCTCAGGTGGACAGCGTCAACGTATTGTAATTGCCATTTCATTGGCCTGTAATCCGAAAATCTTGATCGCAGATGAGCCTACAACTGCACTTGATGTTACGATTCAAGCGCAAATTCTTGAATTGATGAAAGACTTACAGAAAAAAATCGATACATCAATTATTTTCATCACACATGACCTTGGTGTAGTGGCGAACGTAGCGGATCGTGTAGCGGTTATGTATGGTGGTAAAATTGTTGAAATCGGAACCGTGGATGATGTGTTTTACAATCCGCAACATCCTTATACATGGGGCTTATTGAGTTCAATGCCTTCATTGGATACGGAAGATGCTAAATTGTATGCAATTCCTGGAACGCCTCCTGATTTATTGGATCCACCAAAAGGAGATGCTTTTGCACTTCGAAGTGAGTATGCACTGAAAATCGATATGGAGCAAAACCCTCCATTCTTTAAAGTGAGTGAGACGCATTCGGCTGCAACATGGTTATTGCATCCAGACGCACCGCAAGTAGAACCGCCGTTGACTGTTATTGAACGCATGAAGAAATTCCCAGGAAGCAGATATTATGAAGGGGGCGCGGTGTAATGGCTGAGAAATTACTCGAAATTAAAAACCTGAAACAGTATTTCAATATCGGTAAAGCAAATGAAGTCCGCGCAGTAGATGATATTAGCTTCGATATTTACAGAGGAGAAACATTAGGGTTAGTCGGCGAATCTGGTTGTGGAAAATCTACAACAGGTCGTTCAATTATCCGTTTATACGATGCTACTGACGGTGATGTATTCTATGAAGGTGAAAATGTTCATGGGAAAAAATCGAAACAAGATTTGAAAAAATTCAACCGCAAAATGCAAATGATTTTCCAAGATCCTTATGCTTCTTTAAATCAGCGCATGAAAGTAATGGATATTATTGCTGAAGGCATCGATATCCACGGCTTAGCAAAAAATCAAACTGAACGCAAAAAGATGGTTTATGATTTATTAGAAACAGTTGGATTAAATAAAGAGCACGCGAACCGTTACCCGCATGAATTCTCAGGTGGGCAGCGTCAGCGTCTTGGAATTGCTCGTGCTTTGGCAGTAGATCCTGATTTCATCATTGCTGATGAACCAATTTCGGCTTTGGATGTTTCGATTCAAGCACAAGTTGTAAACTTATTAAAAGAACTTCAAGTTGAAAAAGGATTAACATTCTTATTCATCGCGCATGATTTATCGATGGTTAAGTACATCTCTGATCGTATTGGAGTTATGTATTTTGGTAAATTAGTAGAGCTAGCTCCTGCAGAAGAGTTATACAAGAATCCATTGCATCCGTATACGCAATCATTGTTGTCTGCGATTCCACTTCCAGATCCAAATTATGAACGCAACCGGGTTCGTAAATCATACGATCCTGCCGTTCACGAATATACAAAAGCTGATGATGTTCGAATGAGAGAAATCAGTCCTGGCCATTTTGTTCAATGTTCAGAGCGTGAACTTGAGTCAATCAAAGCAGCAGCAGTAAATTAATAAAAAACGATGTCCTTTCGGGCATCGTTTTTTTTTGCGTTTATAACATATTCAGTTTTAACAAATAATTTACTTTAAGTAGTCAGAAAAATGATAGAATGGAAGAACAATGGATAACATGAATCAACTGGATTTTTCATCCATAACTGATTGATAATAAATTCAATTGTTAAAGTAGAAAAGGGGTGCAGAAAATGACAACAACCTGGAAATGGCTAGCGATTTGTGCAGCAAGTATCGGATTGGCAAGTGTAGGAAACGTACATGCAGCTGAAAAAGATAAAACGCCTGACTTTACACCACGAGCTTACCATACTGTTCAACTCGACTCACAAGTACTAGCATCATCTGGTTTATTTAAGTTTGATTCAGGACTTGAGTTCACTTATCCAGATGCTGTTCGAGGAATTTTCGTTACGGCTCATTCTGCTGGAGGAGAACGATTTAATTCTCTTATCAATCTTGTAGAGACAACAGACTTAAACGCAATGGTCATTGATATAAAAGAAGATTTAGGTCATTTAACATACATACCTGAAGAAGGTTCTTCGTTAGCAGATCTGGAGATTGGTCAAAGGTTAATAAAAGATCCAAGAGCAATGCTAGAAAAATTAGAAGAAAAAGAGATCTATCCGATCGCACGCGTCGTTGTATTTAAAGATACCGTGTTAGCGGAAAGTCGACATGACTTGACCTTTGTGGACGGGGATCAAGTTTGGAAGAATAACCGCGGCGAATCATTTGTGAATCCCTTTCTTAAAGAAGTATGGGATTATAATGTTCAAATTGCCATTGAAGCTGCGAAACTCGGGTTTAAAGAAATTCAATTTGATTATGTCCGTTTTCCAGAAGGGTTTGAAAGTCGAGCAGATGATTTAAGTTACTCATTTGGTGAATATGAAAACTCTGAAGCTGACCCTGTACAAAGAAGAGTAGAAGCAGTCACAGACTTTGTTGCGTACGCGAAAGAGCAATTAGAGCCTTACGGGGTAGAAGTCTCAGTTGACATATTTGGGTATGCTGCAACATTACCAGAAGCGCCTGGTATTGGTCAGAACTTCTCAAAAATCTCGGAAAATGTAGATGTTATTTCATCTATGATTTATCCTAGCCATTGGACATCTTATTTCGGAATCGCTAAACCGGACTTAGAACCTTATCAATTAGTAAGTGAATATGCGAAAGTAGAGAATAAAGTTTTAGGAGCATTAGAAAATCCACCTATTTCAAGACCTTGGCTTCAAGATTTTACAGCAAGTTATTTAGGTGCAGGCAATTATAAACGGTATGGTAAAGCAGAAGTAGAAGCACAGATTAAAGCTTTAAATGAGCAAGGGATAAAAGAATTTCTTCTTTGGAATGCAGGTAACTCTTATTCGAAAGGCGTAGACTATACGCCTTGATCCACAATATAGCATGATAAATAGTTTTTTATAAATAGTACGCTATGATGAAACTTTTATCGTTTTTAAACGTAGTATATAAGTATAGAACATATTTTCAAAAAGAATTTGTAAATGAGAATAAAAAAGTATAGTTTGGAAGTTTGCGACAACTTTAAATGGGGTAAATTTATTATGTAGCAGTAAAAATATAATGAATATATAGTCAAAATGTGACAAAAAGCTTGTAAATTAAATTTTTTATCAAGATACACTATTAAATCTACTACATCCATTGTATAATGAATGTAGAGCCTCTAAACTATAATGATTCTAAATTGGAAAATGAATTACATTAAATTTTCATGAATCCGAAAGGAAGTGCTCCATTATGATGGTTACATTATTTACTTCTCCGAGCTGCACATCTTGCAGAAAAGCAAAAGCTTGGCTTGAGGAACACGACATTCCATATACAGAACGCAATATTTTCTCTGAGCCACTTACAATTAGTGAAATCAAAGAAATTTTACGTATGACTGAAGACGGTACAGATGAAATTATCTCTACTCGTTCTAAAATATTCCAAAAATTGAATGTAGATGTTGAAAGTTTACCACTTCAGCGTTTATATGAGCTAATCCAAGAACACCCTGGATTGCTACGCCGTCCGATTATTATGGACGAAAAACGTCTACAGGTCGGGTACAATGAGGATGAGATTCGTCGATTCTTACCGCGTAAAGTTAGAGCTTATCAGTTGCTAGAAGCTCAGCGAATGGTAAACTAATATTAATTACACTAGCTGTCCGGTCTTTATGGTATTTCATAAGAGATCTCGGGCAGCTTTTCTTTATATTAAATTAGTTGCATTTATCAGTTAAGTACATTAAACTCTATGTACTTGCAATCGATTTGGATAATAGGCATAAACTTTTTCTTTAGCTATAAATAAAGTTATACTAGTTAGAAGTAACATAGCACGGCTCTGAGTAATGTTCTCTTAGTCCAAACCGTAAAGGAGAGGTGTAAAATGGAAATAGAACGCATAAACGATAACACAGTTAAATTTTACATTTCCTATCTCGACGTTGAAGAGCGAGGGTTTAGCCGTGACGAAATCTGGTTTAACAGAGATAAAAGTGAAGAGCTTTTTTGGGAAATGATGGATGAAGTCAACGAAGAAGCCGATTTCGTAATGGAAGGTCCACTTTGGATCCAAGTCCAGGCAATGGAAAAAGGGCTTGAGGTTACTGTGACACGCGCTCAACTAACAAAAGATGGGCAAAAGCTCGACTTGCCTGATGATATAGAAGAACGTCGTAAAATGTTTGCAAGTGAAGATACGGAGACACCGGAATTTGATGAATTCGAACCGGTCTTCGATGAACCTGAAGTTAAAAAACTTGAATACACATTTGTTTTTTCAGAAGTGGAAGAATTGCTACCGATTGCACGTCGCTTAATTTATGTGCCAATCGAATCTTCAGTGTACCATTTTGAAAATAAATACTACTTGCACACTAGTTTTGATGAAGTCCTTCATTCAGAAGAAGACATTAAAAATAATGTCAGCATCATCTCTGAATACTTGCGTTCATCTCCAGTGACGATTCATCGACTTGAAGAATATGGAAAACCTGTTTTCAAAGAAGATGCACTCGCAAATATCCTTCATTATTTCGGCTAAGGTCTCCTTTACAGGAGATCTTTTTTTGTTGCCAAAATTCTCTGGATTTCATAGACTGGTAAAAAGGAGAGTGATTTGTATATTAGTTGCAACAACGACACAACAACAGTTGTTTTATTTAACAGGAAAGTACACACGACAGGAATTGTTAGAAATTCGTTTGCATGAACAATTTTTCTGTCCGGTCTGTGAGGCTCCGGTGCATTTGAAAATCGGAGAAATCAATATTCCTCATTTTGCACATAAAACTCTTTCAAACTGTCAACATTTCAGTGAACCAGAATCCTCTTTACATCTACAAGGAAAACTTCTTCTTTATCAATTCTTCAACCAATTAAACTTCAAAGCTGAATTAGAAAAGTATTTATCAGAAATTCGTCAACGAGCTGATTTAGTAGTTGATAAAAAGTATGCCATTGAATTTCAATGTAGCACAATACCTGTTTCACAGCTTATACAACGTTCCGAAGGCTATCAACAACTTAGTATGTATCCGATTTGGTTAAAGGGCTTAAAAGAGCCTTGTCGTGAAGGAGTAGGGCTATTACATTTGAAGTCCCATGAAGTTGCAATGATGCAGAAGGTTGGGCAACTTTCATACATTTTATTATTTTATCCACCTGCCAATCAGTTTTATTATTATTCGAATTTGTTTTATGTCAGTGCAAGTCGTTGGGTATGCAAAACCAAATCACTTCCGGCAACAAAACAAGTATTTCCTTTTGCATTGCCAAAGCCTTTATCAAAAGATGAGTTCAATAATGTATTGGGTATTTTTTATCACGCCAAAAAACAATATATTCGTAGTCAATTGTATGCAGGCAAACGAGTTGGCAATCTATATTGTCGGTTGTGTTATGAATTACGTTTAGATGTTACTAACGTGCCCGGTCTATTCGGTATTCCTTTACTAGGTGCTGAATGTTTTAAGCAGCCTGCTATTTTGTGGCAATTACAAGTAGTGGAGGCTCACGAAAAAGGAATTGGCATTGATCGATTGATTCAAACAGGAAAGTTAACTTTAAGCAATCCGGAAAAACAACAGCAAGCAATAGAGTTATCTGCGAACTATATTGCACTTTATTTGAAGTACAAAGACAAAACAGTAGATAATTCCAATATTTTGGATATTGTCTATGATAACTATTGCAAAAACGTGAGAAAATTGAGAAAATAAGATGTAGTTCGTTTCCCGAAAGAACGGGATAGAGGAGGAAGTTAAATGGCTGAGAAAGTATTAACAAGAGAAGAAGTTCCAACTGAATTGACATGGAAATTAGAGGATATATTTGAATCCGATGAACTTTGGGAAAAAGAGTTCGCAGAAGTGTCTGCTCTTAGCAACAAAGCAGAGTCATTCCAAGGAAAATTACATGAAAGTGCTGAAGCGCTATACGGAGTAATGGTTTATCGAGATGAATTGACAGATCGGTTGAGACGTCTTTATACGTATTCGCATATGCGTTATGACCAAGATACGACTAACTCTAAATATCAGGCACTAGATAGCCGGATTAAATCATTATTCGCTAAAGTATCGGCTGGGCTGTCATTTATGACACCAGAAATTTTAGCGATTGAAGAATCTGTACTAAATAAATACGTAGAAAGTCATGAAGGCTTAGGGTTATATAAACAAGCGCTTGAAGAGTTGAATTTGATGCGTCCGCATGTTTTGCCAGCAGAGCAAGAATCTTTGCTAGCTCAAATGTCCGAAGTTAGCCGTGCATCTTCAGAAACTTTCGGTATGTTAAATAATGCGGATCTTGAATTTCCCGAAATTGAGGATGAGTCTGGTGAAAAAGTACAAATTACACACGGCAATTATATTCGTTTCCTAGAAGGCAAAGACCGCCGTGTGCGTGAAGATGCGTTCAAAGCTGTTTATGCAACATACGGCAAATTCCGCAATACCTTTGCCTCCACATTGTCAGGTAACATCAAAAAAGATAATGTCAGTGCACGGATTCGTAAATTTGAATCAGCACGTCAGGCAGCTTTAGCGGATGATCATATCCCAGAAGCAGTTTATGACAATTTGGTGGAAACGGTAAATAATAATCTTCACTTATTGCATCGCTATTCAGCTTTGCGTAAAGAAGTGCTAGGACTTGATAAAGTTCATATGTGGGATTTGCACACGCCATTAGTTAAAGAAGTAAAAATGGAAATGCCATACGAAAAAGCGACAGGAGTCATGCTTAAAGGCCTTGAAGCTTTGGGTGAGGAATATGTAGGGATTGTTAAAGAAGGCATCGACAATCGTTGGGTAGATGTCAAAGAAAACAAAGGCAAGCGGAGTGGAGCCTATTCTTCAGGGGCCTATGGTACCAACCCGTATATTTTGATGAACTGGCAAGACAACGTAGACAATTTGTATACATTAGCGCATGAATTCGGTCACAGTGTACACAGCTATTACACACGCAAAAATCAACCATACGTGTATGGCGATTACTCGATCTTTGTTGCAGAAGTAGCTTCTACAACAAACGAAGCATTATTAAATGAGTATATGGTAAAGTCTACTGACGACGACCAAGAGCGTATTTACTTATTAAACCACTGGCTAGATGGTTTCCGTGGAACAGTGTTCCGTCAAACGATGTTTGCAGAGTTTGAACACTTGATCCATAAAATGGACCAAGAAGGCGAAGCATTAACAGCAGACCGTTTAACAGAAGTATATTATGAACTAAATCAAAAATATTACGGACCAGATGTTGTGTCCGACAAGGAAATTGGTATGGAATGGGCGCGCATTCCACACTTCTACTATAATTATTATGTCTTCCAATACGCTACAGGATTTAGTGCCGCGACAGCACTTAGCAAAGGAATCCTTGAAGAAGGACAACCTGCAGTCGATCGGTACATTAACGAATTCTTAAAAGCAGGAAGCTCGGATTACCCGATTGAAGTATTGAAAAAAGCGGGTGTTGACATGACGCGGTCTAAAGCAATTGAAGAAGCGTGCATGGTGTTTGAGGAAAAGCTAAACGAACTTGAAAAGCTTTTATTAAATAAATAAAGTGTTGAGAAAAGAAACAGCCTTAATAAGGTTGTTTCTTTTTGTTATATAAGAATAACAACTTGTCGTTAGCATAGAGAAGGGGGAATGGTAATTATGACAAATTTGTGAAACAACTTGTGAATTATTGATTTAACTATTATTCCGTGATAAGATTATGTTGTGAAATAAATCACATACAAACATACACCCCTTTGTTTGAGCGTGAACATTTCTCCCATCCCCTTTGTGTAATATAGAAAGGCGCCTTCCGGACGTGGAAGGCGCCTTTCACTTTTTCTGAAATAGATGGTGTTGGTTTTTCTAGTTATTGGATATACTGTCCGTTTGAGTCTGAATACTGTCCAAATTGAGAAAATACTGTCCAATTCATTCAGAATACTGTCTAAATTCGAGAAATACTGGCGAAAACCAATTTGTACACATATAGAAGCAATAAAAAAATAACCTGTCTCCCAAAATTGGGAGGCAGGTTATTTTACTTTCCATAAAGTTTCTTTTGGCATCGAGATGCGTTCTAGTTTTTGTTGTAACACTTGTTTTTTTAGTTCGCACTCTGCTGTTTGTTCAGAAATATTATATATAGAAGCAATTTCTCTTGTGGCCATCGTCGTATATTTAGTGAAAAGATCATCTAAAGGAGGCGGGGTTTGACGATTCAAGCTTTCTTCTCCCATCATCTCCTGTAAAATGGTTTGGTACACATCGTATGAATAAAGTCCGGATATTTTTACACCTTCGTCTTCAATGCATTCATTGAAGAAGACAATGCTCGGCACTTCGTTAATCTCCATTTCACGGGTAATCTGTAAATCGCATTGGAAAGCTTTTGCGGTATGTACAGAATGGAAGTCCGATTTAAATTCTTCTTGATCAAGTTCTGCTTCTTTAGCAATTTCCAACAAAACGCTGTAAGAAGAAACGTCTTTCGATTGAAGGAATAAATGCTCTTGTAATTTGTGCAAGAAACGGTTTCCAGAACGTTTTCCTTGAAGTTCGGCCGCTTTTATAGCAACAGAAGGCAACACGGGATGAGTCAAGTTTTCAGTATCAATATTTGCAGATAAGATGTTTTTATTTAAATTGAATAATTGTGTGCTCAATACAATGCGCATCGAAAAATAATGACCGTATTCGATTTGCAATTTCCGAATGACTCCCTGTAGCTCCCAACATTCTGGGTTTAAGGGATCTACAAAGACATATAGTTCCATTGGTTTAAAAGTATTCACAGGTTCGTGAACTTCTTCTACCAAATCTAAGTTGTTCACTCCAATTCCTCCTCACTATCAGACTCATTGACCATGTGATGGGCAGTTAAAACGAGTCGGTTGTATAAGGTTTCACGGAATTTCCCGCTTAGTCCCACTTCATCCATTGCTTCACTCATACACTCTAACCAAGCTTGGGCTCTAGCAGGTGTGATGGCGAATGGGTTATGTCTCGCTCTTAGTCTCGGATGACCATGTTCTTCTGAATAAATATTCGGTCCACCTAGATATTGCGTTAAAAATTGTTTTTGTTTACGGGCGGTTTCTGAAAGGTCATTTGGAAAAATAGGCTGCAGCTTTGGATGTGCCGCTACGCGAGCATAAAATGCGTCGACTAACTGTGATAATGTTTCCGCACCAATCTCATCGTACGGAATAATCGGTTTTCCAGTCATCATCGTGTCTCCTTTGCTTTAGCTGTAAATTCATTCTACCAACGGATCCCGAATATCTCAAACAAATCGATTGATGACATGGGAAGAATAGGGTAAGAAATTATTGGTCTTTAGTAGATTTCAGAGCAGAATGCATAAAACGTGCTATTTTTTTATTTGCTAGACGTTCCGGAATTTCCTGCTCTTTCAAGAAATTTGAAAATTTGTGACTCCCAACTTCCTCATTCGAAACTTCAAATTCCAATTCATAATCTTCTTGTCCATTGTATTCAGAATGATCGATTACCAATAAGCCACCAAGAAAATCAAATTCAACGCGATGAGTTGTTAATGTCCCGATATGATTCAACTGTGCAGGGGAGACATCTAGTGTCTGAAGAGCGTCTTTCACTTCAGGTGCATCAAATCTTGTTAATGCAAGCATGCGTTGCGCCTGTTCTCCAGTCAATTGATCAGTGATTTCATAATGACCAACAGGGGCGGGGATTTTCAATGTGCATTCAAATCGCTCGTTTTTATTGCGAATACGAAGAGCGCTTAGCTGCTTTTTCAATTGGAAATCAGCTGTATCAAAATAATGATTGTGTTGGGTTACAGGACCATTATGAAAATCGGCAAAATCTTCTAGTAAACGGCTATATTCTTTTAGGGTCAGCATGTTTTTAAATTCAATTTCGAGTTCTTTTGTCATTGGAAGCACCTCTCTAGTAATTTCATTATCGGATAGTTTAGTGCAAACTGCAACGAATGACAGAGCTGTGGTAAAATATCATTATTAACAAGCTAGAAAGGAAGGTTCGATTTGCATAAATTTGTGGCAATAAAAAAAACTGAAATTACGGGGAATGAAATTGAATTTACTATCGAAGAAACTGAGCCAACAGAAGCGCTTGAGGCATCTGGGCAAATGCTTACAGATTCTGATAACCAAGCGTTTGTTTATTTATTAGACACGGGGACGGATTATATTTATGTTCAGTTTGCTATACATACATGGCCAGCGATGACCAAGGCGCTTGAAGTGAAAAACGTTCCACTTTTGAAATGGGGCAAACAAATTATGCCACTATCAGAGTTTCATGAAGAACTATTGATGCTTGTGGATAACATAGAAGGCAATGACAATTACGGGGAAGAGTTCCGTACTGCTGTAGAACAAACATTTCATGAAGCACTTGCTTCACGATCTTAATAGAAGTGAGGGGGACTTGGGATGGGTCAATGGAATCGGTTTTTAGCGCCGTATAAACAGGCAGTAGATGAATTGAAAATCAAATTTAAGGGAATGCGTAGCCAATTTGAAAATGACAATACAAATTCACCAATCGAATTTGTGACTGGACGCGTTAAACCATTGGCTAGTATTTATGATAAAACTTTAGAAAAAGGCATTCCATTCGAACCTTCTGAAAAACTAGCACATCAATTGCAAGATATCGCGGGGATACGAATGATGTGTCAGTTTGTCGGAGATATTGAGACCGTAGTTGGCTTGTTGAGGCAACGAAAAGATTTACGGATTATTGAAGAGAAAGATTATATTTCGCATGAAAAACAAAGTGGCTATCGCTCGTATCATGTGATTGTGGAATATCCGGTTCAAACAATTAATGGTGAGCAATTGATTTTAGCTGAAATCCAAATACGCACATTGGCCATGAATTTTTGGGCTTCAATTGAGCATTCCTTGAATTACAAATACAAAGGTGTTTTTCCAGAAGAGATAAAAAACCGGCTGCAACGTGCAGCAGAAGCGGCATTCCAATTAGATGAAGAAATGTCGCAAATACGGGACGAAATACAAGAAGCGCAAGCTTATTTCACGGAGTTTAAAGACTCACCTGGAACACATTTTCGAAACGATAGAGAGGGAGGTCGAGCAGAACGATGAAATTTCATATCATATCGAGAACAGACAAATTATCCAATGAATTGATGGCTACTGCTAAGGATTATCTAGAGGATTTTGGCATGGAATGGAATGAGGAATCTCCAGACGTTGTGCTGTCGATTGGTGGAGACGGAACCTTGCTTCACGCATTCCATAAATACAGTGAGAAACTAGCGGATGTAGCCTTTGTTGGAATACATACAGGCCATCTTGGGTTTTATGCCGATTGGAAACCAATTGAAATTGAAAAATTAGTCTTGTCTATCGCTAAAAAAGAGTATGAAGTCATCGAATATCCTTTGCTAGAAGTGAGTATTCACTATCAAAACTTAGACGATCCTGCGGTTTACTTAGCTTTAAATGAGTCTACTGTCAAATCGCCTGACGTTACATTGGTAATGGATGTCTTTTTAAACGAAAGTCATTTCGAACGTTTTAGAGGAGATGGTCTGTGTATGTCGACTCCTTCGGGTAGTACTGCTTATAACAAAGCGTTAGGCGGAGCGATTATTCACCCTTCATTGCAAGCTATGCAATTAACGGAGATGGCATCTATCAACAACCGGGTTTTCCGAACAGTTGGCTCACCACTGGTTTTGCCTGCTCATCATAGATGTGCATTGCGACCAGTTAAAGCTCCTGACTTTATGGTAACTGTTGATCACCTGCAATTGCTTCATAAAGATGTTAAATCAATCGAGTACAGAGTGGCTGACGAAAAAGTTCGATTTGCCCGTTTCCGTGCTTTTCCCTTCTGGCAACGTGTTCATGATTCCTTTATCGACAGCGAGCTTTCGGAGTGAATGCGATGAAACCTTTTCAATTAACATATACTGCTGAAGACCGAGGCTTGCTTCGTGAGGCGCTAGGCGCATGGGGCATCTCTAAACGAACGTTAGCTTCTGTTAAATATGGTGGTGGTCAGATTTTAGTTAATGATCAAGAAGTGACGGTTAGGCATGTCCTAGAAAAAGGCGATGCTGTAACCGTTATTTTTCCGAATGAAGAACATGGCAAAGGGTTACTTGCAGAAGATGGTGACTTAAACATTGTTTACGAAGACGAAGTATTGCTCATCGTGGAAAAGCCGCCTTTGCAAAATACCATCCCGTCTCGTGAGCATCCTTTTGGCAGCTTAGCGAATATTGTAGCGAAACATTTTAATGACCATGGAATTCCGTCTACTTTGCATATCGCAACTCGACTTGATCGCGATACTTCAGGACTTGTTTGCATTGCAAAAAACCGCCACATTCATCATATGATTTCTCAGCAACAACAAGAGAAAAAGATGAAGCGACGGTATGAGGCGCTAGTTCATGGGCAAATCGATAAAACTGAATTTACAATAACGGCTCCAATTGGACGAAAAAGTACCAGCATTATCGAGCGGGAAGTACGTGAAGACGGCCAATTTGCTGAAACCGAAGTTCGTGTTCTCGAAAATTTGCAAGGCTATTCACATGTTAGCTTACAATTGAATACGGGGAGAACACATCAGATTCGTGTTCATCTAGCCTATACGGGCCACCCTTTAGTTGGTGACGACTTATATGGTGGCAAACGAGACTTAGTGAATCGTCAAGCGCTGCATTGTACTGAGCTCGAGTTGATTCATCCGGTTTCAGGAAAGCCACTGTTTTTTCATTCAACATTAAATGACGATATGCAATCTTTGCTTTAATCGTACATGTAAAAGCGATCAGGTTGATACGGTTGTAAAGAAGGCACGGAAACGACTTTTTTTTCGGGGAAACGAAATGCGCTGAGTGCGCCGCCAAAAACGCAACCCGTATCGATGTTGACTGTGTTGTTGATGAAATAAGGCTCTGGAGTAGGCGTATGGCCATATACCACCCATTTATGTCCTTTATAAGACTTAGCCCAGTTGCGCCGAACAGGCCGACCATCAGAATGGAATTTCCCTGTTATATCGCCGTACAGCACAAATACTGCAATGCCTTTGCTTAAGGGCTTGCCAACCATCTCGGCTTTTAAGCCAGCATGAGCAATGATTAAATCATTGTCAAACTGTTGGTAATGCGGGAGTTGTTCGTAAAACTGGATATAGCGTTTTTTGAATTGCTGTTTTTCTAAAGGAGGCAGCTGTTCCCATTCAGCTACGGTCATTTCTAGCCCGTGAGCTAATTGAACAGGGTGTCCTTTGAAAAAGCGGTAAAGTTTATTGCAGTGATTTCCTGGTGAATAATAAAGGGTGTTTTCGTCTTGTAATGCAAATAATAAGCGCAACACATTTAATGATTCAGGTCCGCGGTCCATTGCATCGCCGACAAAAGCAAGTTTTCTGTTGTCGGGGTGAACGAAAATCGAGCCTTGTTGTTGGTAACCTAATTGTTCTATAAGCAGCAGCAACTCCTGATAACAACCGTGAATATCCCCAATAATATCAAATTTCATCCTACACACCTCTTTGTTTAAAAATTTACTATACATAACAATGGTGTAACGTATAGACTACTATAGCAAGCATAGAAGATCTTCGAAAGGAGGGAGTATACATGATGGACGAAAAAGTAATACGTGATGAAGATTTAAACGAAGCTTTGTTCGCTGAAATGCTTATACGCGGAGACGTCAAAGATTTTCGTGAAGAGTTCCTATCGCACCATCCATACGACCAAGCAAGTTTTTATGAAAAGGCTGATTCCGAAACAAGGCAATTGCTGTATCAGTATCTCTCTCCTAAAGAGATGGCGGATCTGTTTGAAGCGATTGAATTAGATGATGATGACTACGAAGATTTGTTCCGAGAAATGGATGCTCGTTATGCTGCGGACCTACTGTCTTATATGTATACAGATGACGCAGTTGACGTGTTAAACGAATTAAATAAAGAGCAAGTTGCGAGTTATTTGACCATTATGGACAAAGAATCAGCACGTCAAATTAAAGACTTGCTCCATTACGAGGAATATACGGCCGGATCGATTATGACGACAGAATTTGTGGCAATTCCAAAAAATTCAACGGTTCGTTCGGCAATGAATATTCTTCGAAATGCTGCACCAAATGCGGAAACCATTTACTACGTATTTGTTGTGGATGATGAAAAGAAACTTTCAGGTATTGTCACATTGAGAGATTTAATTCTTGCAGAAGAAGACACATTGATTAGTGCCATCATGAACGAACGAGTGGTTAGTGTTTCGGTGAGTGAAGACCAAGAAGAAGTTGCACGTATGA
Source organism: Planococcus halocryophilus (assembly GCF_022489025.1). GTDB lineage: Bacteria > Bacillota > Bacilli > Bacillales_A > Planococcaceae > Planococcus > Planococcus halocryophilus_A. The sequence continues at coordinate 156,474 of NZ_JAKVTG010000001.1, forward strand.
TTAAAGATTATGACTTTCTAGCTTTACCCGTTGTTGATTTTCAACAGCATTTGCTAGGGATTATCACAGTCGATGATATTATCGATGTATTAGAAGAAGAAGCTTCCGATGATTACTCCAAACTCGCAGCCGTATCCGATATGGATACATTTGATAAAAGTTCGTTAACTGCTGCAAAAAAACGGTTGCCATGGTTGATTTTGCTGACGTTTTTAGGGATGTTGACAGCAAATTTAATGGGCATGTTTGAAGCAACTTTAGATCAAGTTGCACTCCTGGCTGTTTTTATCCCGCTCATTGCTGGTATGGCTGGTAATAGTGGTACACAGGCTTTGGCAGTAGCGGTTCGAGGAATTGCGACAGGGGACATTGAAGAAGAAAGTAAAATGAAACTATTGTTTCGTGAAGCGGGGACCGGTCTTATTACCGGTGTTGTTTGTGGAGTCGTTGTCGTAGGCTTGGTTTACTTTTGGAAAGGCGAATTACTCATTGGGATGCTTGTTGGGACAGCTGTTATGAGTTCCATTTTTGTCGCAACATTAGCGGGTTCGTTTATTCCGTTAGTAATTCACCGAATGAAAATTGACCCAGCAGTCGCATCTGGACCTTTTATCACAACATTAAACGATATTATTTCTATTTTAATTTACTTAGGTTTAGCTACGACATTTTTAAGTCGTCTTTAGAAAAGTGCAAATTGCACTTTTCTTTTTTATGAGGTATTATTAGTACCAGGTAATAACAACAGACGCAGGAGGAATGGACATGTCAATATCATTAAAAGGAAAGACTTTTGTCATTATGGGAGTAGCAAACAAACGGAGCATCGCTTGGGGAATCGCACGTTCGTTAGATCAATCTGGAGCAAATTTAATTTTTACATACGCAGGAGAGCGTTTTGAAAAGTCTGTGCGGGATTTAGTTGCGACATTAGATGGCAATCATGAATTGATCTTGCCTTGTGACGTTACAAACGATGAAGCAGTAGCTACATGCTTTACAACGATTAAAGAAGAAGTAGGAACAATCCACGGACTGGCACATTGTATCGCTTTTGCAAAAGGCGAAGAATTAGCAGGCGATTTTTCAGATACGTCACGAGACGGCTTTTTATTAGCGCATAATATTAGTGCGTACTCGTTAACCAATATCGCGAAAAATGCAAAACCATTGATGGCAGAAGGCGGTAGCATTGTTGCCTTGACGTATATTGGCGGCGAACGCGTTATGCCAAATTACAATGTCATGGGTGTTGCAAAAGCTTCTCTTGAAATGTCAGTACGTTATTTAGCAGCAGACCTTGGTAAACATAATATTCGTGTTAACGCGATTTCTTCAGGTCCAATTCGTACATTATCTTCAAAAGGTGTCAGTGATTTCAATTCAATTTTGCATGAGATTGAAGAAAAAGCACCATTGCGCCGCAATACAACACCGGAAGAAGTTGGCGATACAGCTGCATTTCTTTTCAGTGATATGTCTCGTGGAATTACAGGTGAAACTATCCACGTTGATAGCGGATTCCATATTTTATAAAATACGAAAAAACAGATTAACCGATTTATCGGTTAATCTGTTTTTGTTTTACTCTACTGTTACGGTTTTTTCCATCGATTTATGGGGGATACCTGCATCCATAAATTCATCTGATGTAACTTCGTAGCCGAGGTGTTCATAAAAGGCAAGAGCATGGGTCTGTGCATTTAATTTAAGTCTGAAAATGCCGTTAGACTGAGCATACTCCTCCATTCCGTTCATCATCATGACGCCAATATGCTGTCCACGATATTCAGGAAGAACGCAAACACGTTCAACTTTTCCAAGACCGACTTCTACTTCGCGAATACGGCCGGCAGCAATTGGCTGTTCAAGTTGATAAGCGACAAAATGAGTCGCGTCGTCATCGTGTTCATCCATTTCAATATGAAGCGGGACACTTTGCTCATCTACGAACACTTTTCTGCGAACATCAAAAGCTTGTTCTTTTTCCAATTGATTTTCAGCTATTTTCACTTTAAACACTTACTGATCATCTCCCGTTAAACGGAATGTCTCGTATACTGTCCATGAACCATCTTCCAATTGATAAAGTAAATGCATCCGGTCAATAATTTCTTCATGATCGATACCGACCATTTTCAATTGACCAAACACATCAGCGTGTTCGGTATCAGACAATTTTTGTCCGATAGTGATATGTGGTACGAAAGAATGTTTTGGCATTCCTCCGAAAAAGTCAGAATGCAAATCTTCGTGTAAAACCGTAATTTCTTCGTTTGGTTCTACTTTAAAGTACAAGGTAGTGTTAACCGGAGAAAATGTGCTGACACGTGTTGCATGTAATTTAAAAGGTTTATGGCGCTTTGCAATGTTTTGCATTTCTGTCGCCATTGCCTTAACATCTGCTGCATCTACCTCAAATGGTTCTTTTAATGTCATGTGAGGAGTGATCAATTCATAGTGCGGGTCATAACGTTTACGGTACGAGTTAGCGATGTCTTGTAATTTTTTTGAAGGGAATGCTGCTACTCCATATTTCATCTAAACGACCTCCTTGTCTGTAATAACCATCTTTTTTAATGCCTTGGAGCATTATAAGCTTCTACATGCCGAAGTTCTGAATAAGTGCACGCCTTAAATCGGGCTGCCAATGCTTCCAAGTGTGGTCTCCTTCAAATTCTTCATAAAAGATCGAAAACCCTTTATTTTTCATTAAATTATTTAATTTGCGGTTTGGTTCGAGAAAATCCGCAGTTCTACCAGATCCTAGTTTTACAGCTGTTTCTTCTTTTCCGATAACGTGATAAACCGTAAAAGAGTTAGCCGATTTAAAAGCTTCCACTGCAGTCAGCATTTCTTCGCCAACTTTCGGTGATTGAAGGATGACACGGCCAAAAATATTCGGGTATTTTAAAGCTGCCATCAAGGATGCTGTCGCCGCTAGAGAATCTCCGATTAAAGCACGCCCCATACCTACTTGATAGGTTGGATACTTTTCATCTAGGAAAGGCACCAGTTCATGTGCTAGAAAACGTAGGTAAGCGCTATGCTGTTCACCGGTGGGCTCGTATTTTTTATTTCGGTCTTCTACACTCTTGTATGGAACGCCGACCACAATAATATTTTCGATTTCCCGATTCTCCAATAACTCATCGACGACTCGAGGAATTCGTCCTAGTTGAAAATAATCTTTTCCATCAGAAGCGATGACCAGCGTATATTTATATAAGGGCGAAAAATTGGCAGGAAGATAGACGAGCAATTGCATGTCTTCTTGAAGTTCCTTGCTGTAGATGGATAAGTCTTCTACCTTTCCAGTAGTCATTTATATGCCTCCTCTAGTGTTTTATAAGAAAATTGTACCATAATGAATGTTCAAGGTATAATGGAAAGAGAACACCAATAATTAGAGGGAAGGGGTTTTTGACATGGATGGTGCAAAGTTCCAAGTTCATTCAGACGACGTTAGAAAAGCAACACATGAAGCATTAAAACGAAGAGGCGTAACGAATGAAGACATAGCCAAAATAGTTTTGGATATGCAACTCCCTTACAATGAAGGACTTAAAATCGAACATTGTCTGGAATCAGTTGAAAGCGTTTTACGCAAACGCGAAATGCAGCACGCTTTGCTAGTAGGGATTGAACTCGATGAACTAGCAGAACAGGGAAAGTTATCCCGTCCGCTTCAGCAAATTATCGGGTCGGATGAAGGGTTGTTCGGCGTTGATGAAATGATTGGATTAGGTGCAGTGCTAACTTATGGAAGTATCGCAGTCACGACATTCGGTCATTTGGATAAAAATAAAACTGGCATTATTCATGAACTAGATACAAAAGTTGGTGGTCATGTTCACACTTTCTTGGATGATTTGGTAGCTAGTATCGCTGCATGTGCGTCGGCGCGTATTGCCCATCGGACCCGTGATCTTGAAGAGCAAGGTAAGACGTTTGAAGATCTGGCTCCGGAAGATACGACACCTGAAACACATGTAGAGGGTGCAGAGACGTAAAGAAGTTTTCTAAATGTTCTTTCTGTAAGCGGTTGTAATTGCGAATTGCATTGAAACTAGCCAGAAAGGAATGGTATTATTAAAAATGAAACATAGAAAGTTATTTGAGAAAAGGGAGGTCACTTTATGTTAAACAAGAAATTTGGTTTATTTGCTGCAGTAACTCTTGCAGGATCTGTATTTTTAGCAGGATGCGGAGATGACGCAGCTACAGAAGGCGAAGGCGGAGGTTCATCAGATCCAGAATTCCTTAGCATTCTAACTGGCGGAACAACAGGTACGTATTATCCACTAGGTGGCGCGATGGCTAACATCATTGAAACAGAAACTGGTTTGGATACGACAGCTGAAGTTTCACAGGCATCTGCTGCGAACATGACAGCACTTGCTGATGGAGATGCGCAAATTGCATTTGTTCAAACAGATACGGCATTTTATGCATCTGAAGGATCGAATATGTTTGAAGGCGAAGTAATCGATACAGTTTCTGCTATCGGTGCACTTTATCCGGAAACAATTCAATTAGTAACAACTTCAAGTTCAGGAATTGCTTCATTTGATGATTTAGCAGGTAAGAAAATCTCAGTTGGTGCACCTGGATCAGGAACTTATATTAACGCTGAACAACTACTAGAAATCCATGGTATGGCGATGGATGATATCGATGCACAAAACCTTGACTTCGGTGAATCACAAGAAAGCTTGCAGTCAGGTCAAATTGACGCAGCATTCATCACTGCTGGTACTCCAACAGGCGCAGTTGAAAGTCTTGGAGCTACTTCAGATGTAGTGATTGTACCTGTAGAAAAGGATAAAGCTGATGAATTAATCGAAAAATATCCTTACTATGCACATGATACTGTACCATCTGGTATTTACGGATTAACTGAAGAAGTTCCGACTGTTTCAGTTTTAGCAATGTTAGTTGTACAAAACGATCTTTCAGAAGATCTTGTTTACAACATTACAAAAGCAATCTATGAAAACACAGATCAAATCCAGCATGCAAAAGCAGATTTCATCAAATCAGAAACTGCTCTTGATGGAATCGGTATTGACATTCATCCTGGAGCGCAAAAATATTTTGACGAAGTAAATTAATTGAATGAGCGAGTAACTGACGACAAAGCGCGAGCTTTTCGTCAGTTATTTATTTTTTTAGATGGAGGAGAATAGATTATGCGGTTTACCCGGATACAAAAAATCCTTCTTTTAATGATTGCCCTCATCTTAATCAGCTCCTTAATCGCATTCACCCCTTCCAAAAAATATTATGTGTTTATCGATAATGAGACTGAAGACATTGCGGCATATATTCCGGTAGAAAGCCAGTTTTTCCAAATAATATATACCCATTCGATTCACTTATCAGAAGTTATTGAAAGCTACAAAATAGTAGGAAACGATCAGTTGATGATGACAGAGCTTGAATACGAAGATTTTAATATCGGGATGCCTTCAAATGCAGGAGAAGGCGAGACCTTTGTCGAAAAAGATGGTAAATACTTTATCAAGAATATGACAAGAAAAATCCCGGAGTTCCGTTTATTTGTTGGGGATGTGGATGCGAACTTATCATTCAAAACCAAAGGACACCGGATGGATTTAAAAAAGACGCTTGAAAGAGGAAAGTCGTATACGTTTCGAGTAGAACATGTATCCCTGTTTCAACTAAGAAAAGGAGTGAAAATTGATGAGCGATAAGTTGCCTCCAGAAGAGCATGCGCAGCAAAAGCTTCCGCCAGAGGACGAGTCTTACATCTCAGAAGAAAAACAAAAGGAAATTTTACAGAAATACGATCCTGAATCCAATACGCGGGATTTAAGCGGAATGATTAAACATGTGGTCTTTTTTGGATTATTAGCTTTTTCCTTGTTCCAGCTCTATACTGCCATCTTTGGACAGTATACCGCTTATATTCAGCGGTCGATTCACTTAGGATTTGCCTTATCCTTAATTTTTCTATTATTCCCAGCTAGAAAGCGTAAAGGAGCTCGTCATAAGGTTGCTTGGTATGATTATATCTTGGCGCTATTATCAGTTGGTGTAGCTTCTTATTGGCCAATCATGTATGACGATTTAGTATTCCGTCTTGGACGTGTTACTGAATTAGATTTGATTGTCGGGATTTTAGCGGTCCTTCTAACATTAGAAGCGACTAGGCGAGCAGTTGGTATGCCGATTACCATTATTGCAAGTTTATTTTTAACTTATGCCTTTTTCGGACCTTACTTCCCAGGGTTCTTGCGTCACAGAGGACAGGATTTAGAATCACTTGTTCAATTGATGTTCTACACAACGGATGGCGTACTCGGAACACCAATTGGCGTATCGGCTACCTTTATATTCACCTTCTTGTTGTTTGGATCGTTTTTAGTCAAAACAGGAGTAGGACAGTATTTCAATGATTTGGCCGTATCATTAGCCGGAAATTTAGTTGGTGGACCAGCAAAAGTAGCAATTTTCTCTAGTGCTTTGCAAGGGACGATTTCTGGGAGTTCGGTTGCTAACGTTGTAACTTCAGGTTCTTATACAATTCCGATGATGAAAAAGTTAGGTTACAAGAAAGAGTTTGCCGGAGGGGTAGAAGCAGCAGCCTCTACAGGTGGACAATTAATGCCACCAATCATGGGAGCAGCAGCCTTCTTGATGGTAGAATTTATCGGAGGCGTGACTTACTGGGAAATTGCCAAAGCGGCAACAATACCAGCACTTTTGTATTTTACAGGTGTTTGGATTATGACTCATTTCGAAGCGAAGCGCATTGGCTTGAAAGGGCTCTCGCCAGAAGAAATGCCAGATCGTAAAGAAGTATTGAAAAAAATCTACTTACTAACGCCAATTCTTGCGATCATCGTCTTTTTATTGATCGGTGTGCCAACAATGCAAGCAGCACTTTACGGTATTTTACTCACGATATTTGTAAGTGCTTTTAATAAAGAAACGCGCTTGAACTTTAAAGATATGATTTTAGCTTTAGTTGATGGTGCAAGAACGGCGTTAGCAGTTGCAGCAGCAACTGCAGCAGCTGGGATTATTGTAGGCGTGGTCGTGAAGACTGGACTTGGTTTGAGTTTGGCGAACGGATTGGTTTCCGCATCAGGCGGAAATGTCTTGTTAACCTTATTCTTCACGATGTTAGCAGCGATTGTCCTAGGTATGGGATCGCCAACAACTGCCAACTACGTTATTACGTCTACAATCGCAGCACCTGCTATTATTACACTGTTGATGTTAGATGAGCCAGTTGGCGCAGCAGTGCCACTTGTGGTCGCATTATCTGCCCATTTATTTGTTTTCTATTTTGGTATTATTGCCGACATCACACCACCTGTTGCACTTGCAGCATTTGCCGCATCAGGTATTTCAGGCGGCGAGCCCATACGGACCGGTTTTACTGCAGCCAAATTAGCGGCAGCAGCCTTTATCATTCCATATATGTTCGTTCTATCTCCATCGTTATTAATGATTGATACGACTTGGCCAGAATTAATCTGGGTATTGATTACAGCATTATCCGGTATGGTTGCAATTGGTGCAGGATTAATCGGTTATTGGTATCGTAAGCTTAACTGGTTCGAGCGTATTATCACATTTGCAACTGGACTTGCGTTAATTTATCCAGAAGGCATGACAGATATTATTGGAGCTGTGTTATTTGTTATCTTGTTTGGTATCCAATGGATGGCACGCGATAAAAAACCTAGTAAAACAGCACAAGCATAAAAGAAAGAAAACCGGTCAGGCTGATGCCTGACCGGTTTTTTTGCGTTCGATATTTTTTTACTGGAAAACGAAAAAAGCCATCACCCGAAGGTGATGACTTTTTCAAAGCAAACTTTGTTCCTAAAGCTTGCAGTGGGTTTGGCACCCAATAATTCCTACTGATTGTTGAAATCTCATAAGAACGATGGATGTCGAACTTGTTACTAGATTCATCATATCTTGTTCATTAGGAAATGTAAAGTTGTTAGAAATTTTGGCGAATGGAGAAAGAAATCAATGTTTGAGTATGCTGTAGATTTTTTATTTTTCAAAAAGGATTGCCGCTGGGTAAATCGTGGTATAAAATAAGAACAAACGTTCCCTTTTGAGAGGTGAGTATGATGAAGGAGCAGGAACTACCAGAAGCTTCTATCTTCTGCATCGATATGTGCGGCTTTTACGCGAGTGTTTCGGCGGTTGAGCTTGGACTAAACCCTCTAGAAGTTTGTCTTGCAGTTGTCGGAAATCAGGAGCGAAAAGGTAGTGTCGTATTAGCTGCATCGCCAATGATGAAAAAGCGTTTTGGCGTCAGGACAGGTACACGACTTTTTGAAATTCCAAATCATCGAGATATTTTATTAGTAGAGCCGAAAATGAAATTGTACTTACAAAAATCTATGGCAATCACTGAATTATTGGCAAGTTACGCGCCGAAAGAATCGATTCATATTTATAGTGTTGATGAAAGTTTTATTGAACTGACGGGTACCGAGAAATTATGGGGACCACCAGAATTTACTATGCAGCGCATTCAACAAGAATTATTGGATTCTTTCAAACTGCCATCTTCAGTTGGGGGAGGTCCTAATATGTTGCTGGCCAAATTGTCATTAGATTTAGAAGGAAAAAAGACGGGGTTTGCTTATTGGAACTATAGCGATGTACCGAAGAAATTGTGGCCAGTACAGCCATTAAGTCGAATGTGGGGCATTGGATCTCGAACAGAGAAAACTTTAAACAGTATGGGGATTTTTTCTGTAGGAGACTTGGCGTGTGCCGATGTTTCTGTTTTGGAAAAGAAATTTGGGATTATGGGCAATCAGCTGCATCAACATGCTAATGGCATTGATCTTTCGGATATGGGGTCCCCCTTAGTCGAAGGACAGATTAGCTATGGCAAAGGACAGATTTTGTACAGGGATTACATAGAAGAACAAGATATCATGACTATTATTTTAGAGATGTGTGAAGATATCGCGATGCGTACACGTCAAGCTCGGCGTGCAGGGCGAACCATCCATTTGAGTATCGCTTATAGCAAGACCGCTTTTGGGGGCGGGTTTTCTCGTTCCCGGTCTATTGACGAAGCGACAAATGACACCATGGAAATGTATCGTGTTTGCCAAAGTCTTTTCCGTGAACATTTCCAACACAAACCGGTACGACAAATTTCACTAGCCATCAGCAATTTAGAAGAAGAGTCATCTATGCAGCTGAGTCTCTTTGATGAAAAGAAATTTGAAAACAGACAGCTCGGAGAAGCGATGGACACGATTCGGAAACGATATGGCTATTCAGCAATTTACCGCGGCATATCTGCTACGCAAGCAGGTACTGCCATCGCACGAACAAAATTAATCGGTGGACACAATAAAGAATAAAGGGGATGGATTGGATGAAACACAATAAATATTTAAAAGTTGTAGGAGACATTAAAGATCGCGGACGTATTAAATGGACAGCGTTAATGTTGCCAGAGCATGTCGAAATGATTCGAGAATGGTACGCCAAAGACGAGCTAGTAGCAAAGCCTGAATTGACAGAAGACGATTTGCAGCTGCTACAAGAAGAAATGGACATCGCGTTAAAACGTCAATGTGAAGTGGTGATTCAAAGTTGGAAAGAAGGGGTGGTTTATGAGCATAGAGGGACGATTGAAGGCATCGAGGCAAGGAATCGCATGATTGTGTGTAAAGAGGGAGAGCAGAGACATCGATTGTCGATAGATAAAGTAGTGGGGATAGTGATGATTGATTAAATTCGCGTAAAAAAACCGCGCAACCTAAAGGCTACGCGGTTACTTTCATATGATTCCTACTGGGCTCGAACCAGCGACCTCTACCCTGTCAAGGTAGCGCTCTCCCAGCTGAGCTAAGGAATCTCAATTTCCAGGACAAATTTAATTATAGCTCGTCCGTAGAAAAAGTCAATACTAGTAAAAATAGAAAAGGTAACCTACTGGCCAACGCCTCTAAAGCCTGCATCCCGCGCATCTTGTTCAGAGCAAAACCATTCTTCTGGATTGGTTTGTTCGTAGGAAGAATCACTTGGCAAATGATAGATTTTATTGCCGTTGCGGTTAATATTGCCTTTAATATCGCATGCGTCTGTTGGTTGTCCAGAAGTAGGGGACGTATTGGCAGCTGGTTTTTGTCCGTAAGCTTCTGCATTGAATCCGCGGTTGGTTGAATAGTTTTCATATTGCCAAATGCCTACTCTATTTTCTTTAGCGATTTGTTCTGCTTGTTCAAATTGATCAAGGTAACGCGTGTTTGGCGGGAACACATAAGCGACTCTGGCCAGTCCAGCTCTAATCATTTGTTCTTGCACACTTTCGCCATCAACGTAAATATAAGCAAGCAATCGGTCATAATCATCAAAACGGTCGCCGACATCAAATTCGATAGAAACATCACCAGATTCAATAATCCGTTTGTTTTCTTCAGTAGCATCTTTGCCAAGTGGTTGTTCGCCTAAGCTCGGATGATTGGTTTCCGGCGTATCCATCAATAAATAACGAACGGTTACTTCTTGACCTTCGTACATAATTTTAATGGTATCGCCGTCAATGACTTGCGTCACTTCCACATCTATCTGATCGGTTGTGTTGGGCGTATCAATAGATTCGACCATTCCGCAGCCAGATAGAAAAAATAAGGCTAATAACATAACTTTTAGTTTCATGGCAATCCCTACTTTCGTTCTTACATTATACGAACAATTAACTAGCCTGGCAATCGAGTCTATTGCATAATAAAACGCCTCTTTCAACCAATGATTGAAAAGGCGTCGCTATGTACGAGAGGGATGTATTTGGATTAGCACGATCAATTAAAGTGCAGACTCCGAAGGCAATTGAGCTTCTGTGTAATACAAAAGAGATTCTTCCGTTACGTTTTCTAACTTTTCTTTATTGACGCCAACTTCTAATTCACCTGTGAATATAGGTTCCCACCACTGTGTCTGCTCATTCATAAAAGTTCCTCCTCGAAATTGTAATGGTATTGTTTGACTATTCTATACCCTTAGAGGTTACACTAATAAACAAACATCGTGAAAAAGCTGAACAAGTTTAAAGGAGAGATAGTTGATGATTTCAATTGGTATCATTGGAGCGGGAATTATAGGGGAACGTATTATTAAACAACTGCAACAAGAAGAGAACCGCATAGAAATAAAAATTGTTTACGATGAACAAGCTGAACGACTTACAGAAATTAGCCAAACCTATGGCATCCCGATGGCAAAATCAGTCGAAGATGTCCTTCACTCAGATATAAACTGGGTTTATATTGCAACACCACCTGCGTTCCATGCAGAGATTGCTGAACTTGCAGCAAGTGCAGGGATTAATATTTTGTGCGAAAAACCGTTAGCCCATAATGTGGAGGCTGGCGAATCGATGGTAGACTCTGTGCAAAATAACCGTGTGAAAACGGCTATGCATTTTCCTTTAATGTATAAACCGGTAATCCGCGAAATGTCTAAACGTATTAAAACGGGTCATATTGGGAAAATTGTCCGTATCGAACTTCAAACCTTTTTCCCGGATTGGCCAAGGTTGTGGCAGCAAAATCCGTGGATTGGCTCAAGAAGTCAAGGGGGATTCGTCCGTGAAGTCTTCCCACATTATTTTCAATTGATGAATCGGCTTTTTGGTGAACTATCATTTACTTCCCATCACATTACTTATCCTGAACAGGCAGACAAATGTGAAACAGGGATGATTGCTCATGGACTCACCGAAGAACAAATTCCTTTCCTATTGACGGGAATTAGTAATATCGGTCAAAAAGAGTTATTGCAGTTTAAAGTGTACGGAGAACATGGTGTGCTAACGTTAGAGAATTGGACAACTCTTTACGAGTCGGTAAAAGGAGAAGATCGTCAATTGATCAGTGACTTTGAAGATGTGCCTTCACTTTTTGAAGAAATGAATGAACAATCGACGTTGTTAGTTAATTTCGAAGAGGGATTAGTTGTCCAACGTTATATCGATCATTTATTGGCAGACTAGTAGCTAAACTAGTCGAAGTCATTAGTTTAGCGTATAGGTTATCTTGATGGGTATAATAAAGAAACTTAGAGGAGGTTGGACAATGAATTTCACAGCAACTGATGTAGAACGCATGATAGAAGAACAACAAGCTTATTTTTATACAGGTGACACGAAACCAACAGCTTTTCGAATTGAACAATTATATCGCTTAAAAAGCGTTATCCAATCTCATGAAACCGATATAATTGATGCCTTGAAAAAAGACTTAGGCAAAAGTGAATTTGAAGCCTATGCAACAGAAGTCGGCTTTGTGCTCGACAGCATCAGTACGATGGCAAAGAACGTAGAAGATTGGATGAAGCCTGAGCAAGTTAAGACTCCACTTCACTTGCAACCAGCAAAAAGCTTTGTCATCCACGAACCGTATGGCTCTGTATTGATCATAGGTCCCTTTAATTATCCATTTCAGTTAGTAATGGAGCCGTTAATTGGAGCGATTATAGGTGGGAACTGCGCAGTGGTTAAGCCGTCTGAAGCGACGCCGCACGTAGCAAAAGTAATCAGAACAATCATTGAAGAAGCCTTTCCTTCTTATTATATTCGTGTAGTTGAAGGTGAACGAGAAGAAGTGACAGCGTTGATCCACGCACCATTTGATTATATTTTCTTCACAGGTAGCGTCAATGTTGGAAAAGTTATTATGAAAGCAGCATCAGAGCGCTTAACACCGGTGACTTTAGAGCTTGGCGGAAAAAGTCCAGCAATTGTCGACCAAACGGCTGATCTCGATTTAGCTGTAAAACGAATTGCTTGGGGTAAATTGATGAATACGGGGCAAACTTGTGTGGCACCGGATTATGTTTGTGTACACGAATCGGTTAAAGATGAATTTATAAAAAAATTAACAAAAACGATTCAAAATTTTTACGGCAAAGATGCACAAAAAAGTCCGGATTACGGGCGCATTGTCAACACCCAGCATTTTGACCGTTTAGCAGAAATTGTTCAAAAAGAAGCGAATCATGTTGTTTATGGCGGTAAAATGGACCGTGATGACTTATATATCGAACCGGTTTTATTAGACCGAGTAGGATGGGATAGTCCTTCGATGGAAGATGAAATTTTCGGACCGATTTTACCAATTATTAGCTATACGGATTTACCGCTCTTACTGCGCCAGATTCGAAAACTACCTAAACCGTTGTCAGCGTATATCTTCTCTGAAAATGAACGCGCAACGCAATTTTTCTTAGAGCAATTACCATTTGGCGGGGGTTGCATCAACGATACAGTCTCACATGTGGGCAGTGCCTACTTGCCATTTGGGGGAATCGGTTCGTCAGGGATCAACTCTTATCACGGGAAATCTAGTTTTGAAACCTTTACACATGCTAAATCGATTTTGAAAAAATCCACTAAATTATCGACGAATCTGTTGTTTCCGCCTTATAAAAACAAAGCGAAATGGATTAAAACCGTATTAAAATAGGCGGTCTTCGGGTTGTTTTTAGTTTAAGGTAAATTTGTTTCGAGTATGTAAAATGGATATATAGAAAAAGCGAGCAACTACTCAGTTGCTCGCTTTTTCTATATTAATTATTGTGCTTTAAAAAGAATTTTAGCAACTGTGCCAATCCCTTCAGAGCTTGATATAGAGAGTTTTCCTTTATGTTCTTGAATAATTTTTTGAGAAACGATTAACCCTAGTCCTGTACCACTTACTTTAGTGGTATAAAAAGGTTCGAAAATCTCATTCAAGTCTTTTTCAGAAATTCCTTTTCCGGTGTCTTCGAAAGAGATAGAAAACATATCATTTTCTTCCTCTTTTAAAGAAACACGAACTTCGCCTGGCTCATCCATTGACTCTACTGCATTTTTTAATAAATTGATGAAAACTTGTTTTAAATGATGTTCTTCTCCATTAAGCAGAAAATCTTGTTCCCAGTCTTTTATCAATGTAATACTATTCATGTTTAGTTCTGAACTAAATAATAGAAGAATATCGTCCAATGCTTTCTGGACACTAAAGTCCTTTAACGTTGCGGCTTGAGGTTTGGCCAAGACTAAAAATTCACTAATGATTAAGTTGATGCGTTCTAACTCTGACTGAATCAATTCGGTATACTCTGGAAAACAGTGTTTTGGATCATGATGCATCATTTGGATAAACCCGGAGATAACGGTCATCGGGTTTCTAATTTCATGGGCTACCCCAGCAGCAATTTCTCCAGCAAGCTTTAATTTTTCAGTTTGGACAATCAGTTTTTCTGATTCTTTTTGGTAGCTAATGTCACGTGAAATCATAGAAGTCGCCACTATTTTTTCGGAATTATCGAAAATGGGGGATAATGTGATTTGTGCGTGAAAACGACTGCCGTCTTTTCGAACATCTTCGGTTTCTAATAAGGAGTAGCTTTTTCCTTGTTGAACTTGTCGTGTGCGCATTTTAATTGCTAGTGTATTTTCTAATGGATAGACGGGTAAGATTTGTCCGATGCATTCTTCCGAAGTCCAACCGTATAACTCTTCGAAAGCCGGATTAACTGCGATAATTTTTTCTTGCGAATCGAAAACGGCAATTGCATCTTTCGCAGTTTCAAAAAACAACTGCAAATAACCCTCTTTTGACAGTAATGCCTTTTCCATTGAGGCGTTTTTAGCCTCTAATTGTTTCCAATAGCGACTAAAGTAAAGACTATGAAGCAAGGTAAGGAAAAAAATGCTTAATGTAAAAACGACAATAGATAATTGATTATAAGAAAGTGAAGCTCCTGGCACAAAGCGATCATATACAGTAAGAAAAAGTGCAAATTCAATAGCTGTTAAGAGTCCAAGAACTAGAATCGGTTTCGTTTCGTTATACAATGCGCAAATAATAATAGGAACGACGAAATAAATAAGCGTAATCGGAGCGGAAGATTCAAAATTTAAAATAAATATGTAAAAATTCATAGCAAAAAGCATGGCATATTGCAACGCGCGCTCATTCATTTTTGTGATAAATACCAGTAATAACAAATAAGTAGAAATTCCGAAAAATGGAGAAACAACAGCGGTGTTTATATCGGTAATTTGATTGAGTAGAAAGTGAAAAATGCTTAAAGCTCCATATATATGGATAAATAATTGACTTCTTTTGCGATTGATAAGCTTGCTTTCCATTAGACACCTCGGTATTTTTAACAATGTAATTTAAACGAGTAAGTTACGTTTCGTAATAAACGCCTGTTTTTTTGTTAAAAGATAGTTTCAAAACACATAGAAATATAATTTTGAGTTCAACTTATACTATAATACTATAAGTCAGGACTGTGCGAACATCTATGATTTTGATATGATTATAAGATCGAGGAGTGAAAATGATGACTTATCAATGGAATCAAAGTGAAACGATTGAGTTATTAAAAGAACTAGTGGAAATTCCAAGCCCGTCAGGATATACAATGGACGTGATGTCAAAAATCAGTGCATTATTGACACAGTGGAATGTTGAATATAAAACAACTCACAAAGGTGCTGTAATTGCGACGATCCCTGGGGAAAACCAAAAGCAACATCGTTTATTAACTGCGCATGTCGATACACTTGGCGCAATGGTAAAAGAAATTAAACCAAGCGGTCGTTTAAAATTGTCTTTAGTGGGTGGTTTTAAATTTAATGCTATCGAAGGTGAAAACTGCCTTATACATAAAGCAGACGGCTCGACAGTCTCAGGAACGATTTTGTTGCATCAAACAACTGTTCATGTTTATAAAGATGCCGGTACAGCAGAGCGCAGTGCAGATAATATGGAAGTACGTTTAGATGAGAAAGCCTTTTCTAAAGATGAAGTACGAGGCTTAGGTATAGAAGTAGGAGATTTTGTTTCATTTCAGCCAAGGTTCGAAGCGACTGCGTCTGGATATGTTAAGTCTCGACATTTAGACGATAAAGCAAGTACTGCTTTAGTCCTTCAATTAGTAAAACACTTGAGTGAAACAAAAGAGCAATTGCCATACACAACTCATTTTTATATCTCCAATAATGAAGAAATTGGTTACGGTGGAAACGCGAGTATCCCACTAGAAACACAGGAATACATTGCAGTTGACATGGGCGCGATTGGAGACGGACAAGAATCAGACGAATATACAGTTTCCATTTGCGCAAAAGATTCAAGTGGGCCATATCATTACGGCTTGACCCGTCACTTGATTGCTTTAGCACAAACGAATTCGATCGACTACAAAGTCGACATTTATCCATATTACGGTTCGGATGCATCAGCTGCGATTAGTGCAGGACATGATATTAAGCACGCCTTGTTCGGTCCTGGAATTGAAGCTTCCCATTCGTATGAACGTACACATATCGATTCCTTAAAAGCGGCGGCAGCATTGCTTCATGCATATGTATTGTCTCCATTGGTTTCATAAGAGTTAGGAGAGGATTTTCATGAACAGCAAAGAATTACTTGCGTCAATTCCTTATAAACAAATTAAAGGACCATTGCCAGAACATATTGAGCACCTGACAATCGATTCTCGTGATATAAAAGCAAATTCAGCATTTATTTGTATCACGGGGTATACGGTAGATGGTCATGATTTTGCGCAACAAGCAGCAAATCAAGGGGCCACGTTAATCATCACTGAAAAACCAATGACGATTGACAATGCAACAGTAGTGGAAGTTGAAAGCACCTCTCGAACAGTAGGTCTGTTAGCTGCTAAATTTTATGATTATCCATCTAAGCTTTTGCATATGATTGGAGTTACCGGCACTAATGGCAAAACGAGCGTAGCAGGTATTCTGCATTCTATGTTAATGGAACTCGGAGAAAAATCAGCATTGACAGGAACGATTGGCTTTAATTTAAATGGTCAACTTCATCCTTCAGCAAACACAACAAATGATGTGTTAACAACACAACAAATGATTGCACGTGCACGAGATGAAGATTGTTCACATATGACAATGGAGGTTTCATCGCACGGTTTAGTTCTGGGCCGTCTAGCTGGAGTGGAATTCGATACCGCTATTTTTACTAATTTGACACACGACCATTTAGATTTTCATGGAACAATGGAAGAGTATGGACATGCCAAAGCATTGTTATTTTCACAACTTGGTCAAGATCTTGCCAATCAAAAGCAAGCAATTTTAAATGCTGATGACTCGTGGTCAAATGAACTAGCGAAAATGACCCCTCACCCTGTATACACTTACGGCATTCAAAATGACGCCCAGTTTCAAGCAAAAGACATTCAATTGATGCACACAGGTACAAGCTTCACGTTGAAGTGTGTAGAAGGTGAATTTCCTGTAACGATGAAACTTCTTGGTGAATTTAATGTTTCGAATGCGTTAGCATCGATTGCCGCTTTATATGCAGAAGGATATAAGCTTGATGAAATTTTGAAGGCACTTGCGGTTATTGCGCCAGTTGAAGGGCGTATGCAAAAAGTAGAAGTCGAAGCACCTATATCGATTTTTATCGATTATGCTCATACACCTGATGCTATCGAAAAAGCAATTGACGCAGTTCAAGATTTTAAAAAGAACCGGATTATTTTCCTAGTGGGAACAGGTGGCAACCGTGACAAAACAAAGCGTCCAATCATGGCTGAAAAGGCATCAATTGCTGATTACGTCGTTTTGACGACAGACGATCCACGTGATGAAGCGTATGACAGTATTTTAAGTGACTTGGAAGTTGGTATGACCCACAGTAATTTTGCTTGCATTGGTGATCGTGCAAAAGCAGTCGAACATGCCGTAGAGCAAGCGGAAGCTGGCGATATCATCATTCTTGCCGGAAAAGGGCATGAAGATTACCAAATTATTGGGAATACGAAATATCCACATAGTGATAAAGAAATAGCGATACAACAAGCATTGAAAAAGTTTCAGTAAAAGGAGCCTCTACTGGCTTCTTTTTTCTGTAGACGTTAAAATTCCTTGTTTTTTTCAGTCCCCTTCTCTAATATGAAGAGAGTAGATTAAAGGAGCGTATAAACATGTCAGACCAATTAAAGAGTGAAATTCAAAATAGAAGAACCTTCGCCATCATCTCCCACCCGGATGCTGGTAAAACGACATTAACAGAAAAACTATTGTTATTTGGTGGAGCTATTCGTGATGCCGGGACAGTAAAAGGGAAAAAAAGCGGCAAGTTCGCAACTTCCGACTGGATGGAAATTGAAAAACAACGGGGTATTTCTGTAACTTCTTCCGTCATGCAATTTGACTATGATGGACATCGTGTCAATATTTTAGATACACCAGGACACCAAGATTTCAGTGAAGATACGTACCGTACCTTAATGGCAGTAGACAGTGCAGTAATGATTATTGATGTTGCTAAAGGGATTGAAGCACAAACCGTTAAACTATTTAAAGTATGTAAAATGCGCGGTATACCCATTTTTACGTTTATCAACAAAATGGACCGTCAAGGTAAAGAACCATTAGAATTAATGGAAGAACTTGAGGAAGTACTTGGCATTCAATCTTACGCTATGAACTGGCCAATCGGTATGGGGAAAGAATTCCTTGGAATTTATGATCGTTTTAACAAACGTGTCGAGCCTTACCGTTCAGAAGGAGAACGTTTCCTTGAACTAGATGAAAACGGTCGATTGATCGAAGACCACGAAATGAAAAAAACGTCTTATTATACACAAGCAATGGATGATATTGATTTATTAGACGAAGCTGGCAACGAATTTTCAATTGACCGTGTAAAAAAAGGTGAATTGACACCTGTATTTTTCGGGAGTGCGTTAGCAAACTTTGGTGTAGAAACGTTCCTTGAAACGTATTTGCAGTTTGCACCACCACCGCAACCGCGTATTACACAAGAGGAAGAAATCATTGATCCAACTGAAATGCCGTTTTCAGGATTTATCTTTAAAATCCAAGCCAATATGAATCCAGCTCATCGCGATCGTATTGCTTTTGTCCGTATCGTATCGGGGAAATTTGAGCGAGGGATGAACGTAACTTTGGCGCGTACAGGGAAAAACATTAAACTATCACAGACCACACAATTTTTAGCGGATGATCGTGAAATGGTTAATGAAGCAGTAGCAGGCGATATAATTGGTTTACATGACGTAGGGAATTACCAAATTGGAGATACAATTACGAGTGGTAAGAAATTCCAATTCGAAAGCTTGCCACAGTTTACGCCAGAGTTATTTGTGAAAGTAACGGCTAAAAACGTCATGAAACAAAAGCATTTCCACAAAGGGATTCTTCAATTAGTACAAGAAGGCGCAATCCAATATTACAAAACATTGCATTTAGAAGAAGTGATTCTTGGTGCAGTCGGTCAACTTCAATTTGAAGTGTTCGAACACCGTATGAAAAACGAATACAATGTAGATGTACGTATGGAGCCAGTTGGCAACAAAATTGCACGTTGGATTGAAAATGAAGAAGATGTGAAAGAATCGATGTCAAGCGGACGTTCGATGCTAGTACGCGATCGTTTCGATAATTATGTATTCTTATTCGAGAATGAGTTTGCGACACGCTGGTTCCAAGATAAAAATCCAGGCATCCGTTTATATAGTCTCTTATAAAAAATGAAAACCTGCTTCGGCAGGTTTTTTTGGTTTTTAAAAATTGGCAGAAGTGTGAACACGCTCTATTAAATTTGCGGTTGTAAGAAATTTTTCTTATGATTAAAGAACACAGTAAAGAGAGGGTTTGAAAAAAATGAAAATAAGTGATTTTTCCATAAAACGGCCTGTCTTTACCATCGTCATCATGTTTTTGGTTATTATTCTAGGTATCGTGTCATTTACACGAATTCCGATTACGTTAATTCCAGAACTAAATCCACCAATAGGTGTAGTGGTAACAAATTATCCAGGAGCTAGTCCTACAGAAGTAAGCGAAAAAATTACAAAGCCATTAGAGGCAAATTTAGCAACTTTACCAGGCATCAAGTCGATTCAATCGAATAGCCAAGAAGGATCGAATTTTATTCTTTTAGAATTTGATTGGTCTACAGATATCGATGATGTCCAATCCGATATTGCACAAAGAATCGATCAAACACCATTACCTGATGATTCGAATGATCCACGCTTTTTAAAGTTCGATCCAGCACAGTTTCCAATTTTGCAATTGTCTTTGCGTTCAAGTGATCCAGACGCAGACGTACGGGTTATTGCAGAAGAATTAGAAACAGAGCTCCGTCAAACAGAAGGAGTTGCAAGCGTTAATATTTCAGGTTCTTTAATAGAAGAAATTCAAATCGAATTAGATCAAGCGGCACTTGAAGAACGTGGCTTGCAGCAATCAGATGTTGTGCAGCTCATCCAGGCAAACAATATTTCACTTCCAGGAGAACCCATTGAAACAGAAGATGGTCGGAACTTAACAACACGCATCATCAGTACGTTAACAAGTGTAGAAGAAATCCGGAATTTAGTTTTGACGATTGATCCACTAGAAGGCGATAACATTACAATTGATGATGTTGCGACAGTAGAGATTAGTGAGCGTCAAAGTAGTAGTGAAACAAGAACGAACGAAGAACCTGCTGTATTGTTATCTGCTCTTCAAGAGTCTCAAGCAAATACAGCAGATGTTTCAGATGCTTTTCAGAAACGACTTGATGAGCTTTTAAGTGAAGAGCGTTTTGAAGGAGTAAAAGCAAATATTCTATTTGACCAAGGTGATTATGTTAAACAGGCCATTGGCAATATTGGTCAGACATTAGTTCTTGGTGGGATTTTTGCGATGCTTGTTCTTTTCTATTTCTTACGAGGTATTAAAAGTCCAATCATTATTGGAGTTGCGATTCCGTATTCAGTAATTGTGACGTTTGTTCTTATGTTTTTTGCAGATTTCGCATTGAATATTTTAACGTTAGGGGCATTAGCTTTAGGAATCGGGATGCTCGTAGATAATGCTATTGTGGTTATCGAAAATATCGAGCGACATTTGGCAATGGGCAAGAATGCTAAAAAAGCGGCTTCTGAAGGCGCAAAAGAAGTTTCAGGTGCAATTATTGCATCTACTCTTACGACTGTCGCAGTTTTTATCCCGGTTATTTTCATATCAGGGTTAATCGGAGAGATTTTCTTTGAATTTGCTTTGACGATATCGTTTAGTCTTTTTGCTTCTCTAGCTGTTGCATTAACCGTTATTCCAATGATGGCATCTAGAATGCTAGGAAAACCAGGGAGTAAGCCAAGAGTTCAAAAAGACACTTCAAGAAGCGTTAAAGTTTTTGAAGGATCTGTAGTTTGGGCTTTACGAAACCGAATCATTGTATTGCTTACAGCACTAGTATTGTTAGTCGTTGGTGCTTTTGGTGTTATGCAAGTGGGAACAGAGTTTATACCAGCTACAGATGAAGGATTTGTTAGTGTTTCGGTCGAACTTGAAAATGGTTCTTCTAGAACAGCCACTAACGAAGTAGTCGACTTAATAGAAGATGAATTAAAACTAGAAGATGAAGTTGATGTGTACGTTAGTTTGATTGGTTCAACGCAACAAGGACAAGCACAAGGCTCTGCACAAGCGAACGTCGCAGAAATTTATGTGAAATTAGTTGACTTGGCAGACCGCGATCGTTCCATTTTCGATTTTGTAGATGATGTACAGCCGCGAATTCGGGAAACTGTTGGAGACCGTGCATTAGTAAGCTTTAACTTGCAAACAGCTGCGGGCTCTTCACCGAACAATTTATCTTTTACTGTCACAGATACAAATCGTTCGCGGTTAGACAAGGCAGTTGTTGACATTGAAGCTGCTTTAACAAAACTTCCAGAAGTAACAGAGCTAACGAATGACCGTCAAGAAACCATTGATGAAATTCAGATGACGATTAACCGCGAAGCGGCAACTGAATATGGTCTGCCACCGGTTCAGATAGCACAAGCAGTCAATAGCATCACACGAGGCGTTTTAGCTAGTCAAGTATTGACAGAAGACGATGAAGTTCTCAGTGTCTATGTGGCGTATGAGGAAGGAGAACGAAACAGTCTTGAAAAGCTTCGTACTTTATCTCTCAGAACACCTGCTGGGGAATTTGTCGAGCTTCAGGAATTGGCTGATATTGAAGTCGCACAAGGACCTGTTAGTATTCGAAGAGTAGATCAGGCAGATAGTGTGTCCTTTACTTTACAGCATCAATCGAGTATTACGCTTGGTGATATGTCTGATCAAGTAGATGCAGAACTTGAGGCTTTGAATTTGGACGACAATACATTAATTTCGTTTGGTGGAGACCGTGAACTACTCGATAACTCGATTAATGATATGTCTATGGCGGTCTTACTAGCTATTGTGCTTGTCTATATCGCTATGGCTGCACAATTCGAGTCCTTTAAATATCCACTTGTTATTATGTTCACTGTCCCGTTGATGGCGATTGGTGTAGCAATTGCGCTGTTTATCACTCAAACTCCAGTCAGTATTACCGCTGTTATTGGCTTACTTGTTCTAGTAGGAATAGTCGTCAACAATGGGATTGTCTTGGTGGATTATATCAATCAGCGAAAAGAGGCTGGCATGGGTTCATATGATGCTATTATCACTTCTGTTCATGATCGCCGCCGCCCAATTTTAATGACAGCATTAACAACTATTCTCGGGTTATTGCCTTTGGCAATTGGCATAGGAGAAGGCACTGAAATCAATCAGCCAATGGGAATTACAGTGATTGGCGGATTAATTAGTGCGACTTTGTTGTCACTTTATGTTGTCCCGATTGTTTACAGTCTATTTGACCGACAAACAAGAAGAATGAATAAAAAGTAAGCCCTCGGGTTTACTTTTTTTCTTTTGCTGTATATTATCAGAAAATTTAGTATGATAAATAAAAAGGGGCTGAAGTTATGGAAGAAATCGTATTTACCGGATTTCCGGGCTTTATCGCTAGTCAATTAATGTATAAGCATGCTCAGCAACATGAAATGATTTCAGCTATTATTTTACCATCGCAGCGAGAAAAGGCAGAAAAAGAAGCTAGAAGGATTGAAAAAGAAACCAATTGTCGTGCGATCAAATTGATTGAAGGCGATATTACGCAAGCAGGACTAGCGATTAATAGTAAAGACAAAGAATATCTCAAAGAAAAAACAGTGGTCTTCTGGCATCTAGCAGCCATGTACGATTTGGCAGTTCCAAGAGATCTCGCATGGCAAGTAAATGTGGAAGGAACACGGCACGTTAATGAATTTATTTCAAAAATACCAAATGTAAAACGTTACGTATATTTTAGTACGGCTTATGTAGCAGGAAATAGAGAAGGGATTATTTACGAAAATGAATTAGAGCGACCCGAAGCTTTCAAAAACTTCTATGAAGAAACCAAATTTGAAGCAGAACTACTTGTAGATGAACGAAAGAAATCATTACCGATTACCATTATCCGACCAGGAATTGTTCGTGGACATTCGGTTACAGGTGAAACCGTCAAATTTGACGGACCTTATTTCTTCCTGAATTTGATTGATCGAGTCAAGTTTTTGCCGTTCATTCCGTTTGTTGGACGATCAACATCTTATATAAATGTTGTGCCTATTGATTATATTTTAGAAGCTTCTATGTACCTTAGTAAATCCGCTGCTGCAACTGGACAAACCGTCCATTTAACAGATCCTAATCCGCATCCTATAGAAGAAGTATACCGAAACATGGTCCAGTTAATTACAGGGAAAAATCCGAAAGGTCGTTTGCCACATCGGTTAGCTCAAGTTTCTTTATCTATTGGTCCAGTCAGAAAAGCATTAGGCGTTGAAAAAGAAACCTTGGATTATTTGACATGGACGGCAGATTTCGATACAAAAAATGCAGAGCGGCTACTAGCAGAAAGCAACATTCGATGTGCAGATTTCATAGAGACTATGCCTGTAATGGTAGAGTTTTATCATGTACATAAAAATGACAAAAACTTTCAAATCCCCATTCGTTAAACTATGACATGAATTGAAAAGATGCTATACTAACATTACAACTCAATACACTTTGACTTTCAGTCAAGGGGGAGTAGCTATAGGGAAACCTATTTCACAGTCGTCAATACATGGTTAGTAGCCATCGGTTGTGATAGCAAACGAAATTTGCTTAGCGAGACCTTTGCCTTTATTTAGGCAAGGGTCTTTTTTGTTGGCAAAAAACAGGAGGAGAGAGCAGAATGGAAGCAGTATTATTGGAATATGCTTGGGTCTTACTCGTTTTAGTAGGACTTGAAGGGTTACTGGCTGCAGATAATGCAGTAGTAATGGCGGTAATGGTTAAACATTTACCAAAAGCACAACAGAAAAAAGCGTTATTTTATGGATTAGTAGGAGCCTTTGTTTTCCGTTTTGCAGCGTTGTTTATGATCACGCTACTCGTTAACATTTGGCAAATTCAAGCGCTTGGTGCGGCATATCTCTTGTTTATATCGATTAAGAGTATATATGATCAGCGCAAAGGTGATACAGATGAAGTTCTAGAAGGTATGGATGAAAAACCAAAGAAAAAAGGTTCTGGCTTCTGGATGACCGTATTGAAAGTTGAATTAGCAGATATTGCTTTTGCAATCGACTCAATGCTTGCAGCTGTAGCTTTAGCTGTTACATTGCCGCATTTAAATGTGTTTGGTATGAATGATATTGGTGGGATTAACTCAGGGCAGTTTATGGTCATGCTTGCTGGTGGTTTGATCGGTGTTATTATTATGCGATTTGCAGCACATAAATTTGTGCAATTGCTTGAAAAATATCCGCAACTTGAAACAGCAGCATTTGTTATCGTTGGATGGGTCGGAGTGAAGTTATTGGTTATGACTTTATCTCACGAAAATGTTGGCATCTTACCTCATGACTTCCCGCACTCGACACCGTGGACATTGGTCTTCTGGTCTGTATTGCTTGGAATTATCGTTGTAGGTGGAGTTCTTGGAGTTAAGCAAAATAAAGAACAAGCTAAAGAACACGAAGCTAAATAAATAATTGTTTGAAAAGTACTAATGAACTAAAGGTGCATTGAATCTAATTCAATGCACCTTTTTTCTATGAAAAAAAGGTAAATAAGGGGATACGGACAAAAGAATCATATTTAAAGCGAATAATGGTAGGGAAAGCAAAACATCCCTCTTTTAAATCTGGTGATGCAAAGTTACAATCATATAGATAATGACTTTGAGAAGGGGTGAATGGTGTGCTTTTAGCTTCATTAGGCTGGAAATTTGGGCGTATCGAGAAATCTGATGCTGAAACAATGGTATTACAGGTACAAGCCGGCGACGAGCAGGTATTACACGATTTACTTTCCCATTACTCACCTTTTATGAAAAAGACAGCATCGCAAGTATGCAAGCGGTTTATCGATGATCATGACGATGAATATAGCGTTGCCTTATCTGCGTTCAATGAAGCAATCCATAAATTCGACCAACAAAACAATGCATCGTTTTTAACATTTGCACATATGGTGATTCGAAGACGCGTTATCGATTTTATCCGTAAAGAAAGCAGGCGTGATGAATTTAGCCATGATTTTATGCCAGCATCAGAGACAGAAGAGCACAACGGCATCGCAGACCATGCAGCGACTAGTGCTTATAGTAGCGAGCAAGAAAATCAAAAAAGAAGCGAAGAAATAACACGATACGAAGAAATTTTAAAGGAATTTGATTTATCGTTTCAAATACTAGTGAAAGTTTCTCCAGCACATTCGGATGCGCGTATCACAGCGATTCAAATCGCTCAGTTAGTGGCGGAAACAGATGAGTATAAACAATATTTATTAGACAAGAAAAAATTGCCGATTAAAGAAATTGAAAAGCTTGTAAAGGTATCCCGTAAAACAATTGAGCGCAATCGAAAATATATAATTGCTATGGCTTTATTGCAGATGAGTGATTTGTACTTCTTAAAAGACTATTTGAAAGGGCGGTTAAAATGATGCGAAAACAATCCGGAATTTGCATTAAATCAAAAAAAGATCGCTCAATATTTTTAAAGGCAGATGGGCAATTTGTAAAAGGAACACCTGTGGGCAATCCTTTAAAAGGAGAAGAAGCTCTTTTTTATCCGCTTGAAAAAAAGCCGACTATTCGTATATTACCAACAATGGCTCCAATAACAGCTGCTATTGCCACAATTGTCTTGTTTATGTCGGCATTCTTTTTCCCTACTGAAGAAGCCTATGGTTATGTTCAAGTACAAGTCAATCCAGGGATTGAAATCGGAATAGACGAGGAATACAAAGTAGTGTCCGTTCGCGAATTGAATAGTGATGGTCATGAATTGATTCATCAGCTGGGAGACTGGAAGAACGATTCTTTACTTACAGTTTTAAATCGAGTGCTTGAGTTAGCGGTAACTGATCAAACGAGGGGCGTTACTATCACTGCAGTCGAAGAAGATAATAGTCAAGCTGAACAATCTATTAAAAAAGTCGTGTTGGCACTTTCTCTAGAAGTCGAAAATGACCAACTTGCGATTCAAATGAAAGAAGCCACAAAAGAACAATGGCGTCTTTCGAAGAAAGATCAAGTTCCAGTCGGACAAATGATTGAAAAAGTTGAAACGGTGAAAAATCAAGTAGAACCACAAGAACAATTATTAGAACAAGAAAAGTTGCCAGTGCCTACTCTGCAAGTTAAGGAAAAAAATATTTTAAAAGAACATAACAGCGTGAAAGAAGAAAAAGAGACAAAACCAAAACCAAAAGAAACATCCAATCTTCCTGTAGAGAAAAATGAAGATAAATCACTAAAAGAAAAACAGCAACAAAAAGAACCAAAGCAAAAAAGTAACAACAAAGAGTCATCAATCGACACTAAAAATACACCATCAGTGAAAACACAGAAAAAAACAGAACCAACAAAGGCAGAGCCTAAAGATAAGCTCAATAAGAAAGAAGAAAAAAAGATTGAGAAACAAGAAAAAGAGATAGAGAAAAAAGAAGGGAAAATAGAGGAAAAAGAAAAAAAGACAGAAAAAAAGACAGAAAAAAAGATAGATAAAAAGATAGATAAAAAGATAGAAAAAGACAGTAAAGATTTTAAAAAAGAAAAGCTAGAGAACGATTCTGCTGTGAACAGTCCCTCAACTAACAAAGAGAAAGAGCACAATAAAAGTAAAAAGGATGAAAAAAATACTAACAATAAAAGTGAGGGAAAGTAGGTGCTAATGACGTAAACAGAAATGTTTCGACAACACCGAAAGCTTATAACAAAGCGCTGGATTTACGTTGAGATTAATCAATAAAACGGCTCTAGTTAAGCAAGAAAAAGAGAAATCGAAAATCTATTTAACTTAGATTTTCGATTTCTCTTTCTTTTTGTCTATTCTTTTCATAGAATGAGGATAGAGTATAACGTTGAAGGGAATCCATGTCTTATGAATAAATCATTTCAAAAAGTGCGAAATCTAACACCTGCACAGGCGATTGTTTCGTATTATTTTGTGGCAATTGCAGTTTCCTTCTTATTACTAAGGCTACCGAATGTCCATAAACCAGGGATGACCATTCCTTTAATCGACAGTTTGTTTACTGCAGTAAGTGCTGTAAGTGTAACGGGACTGACGGTTATTAATGTTGTTGATACGTATACGGTCTTTGGTATCCTTGTACTAATGACTGTATTGCAGCTAGGCGGTATTGGAATAATGTCGATCGGTACATTTATCTGGCTTCTCTTTGGTAAGCGTATCGGGTTGCGTGAACGTCAGTTAATCATGGTCGATCATAACCAGTCGAGCATGTCAGGTGTCGTTAAATTAATACGAGAAATTGTGAAAATCATGTTGTTGATAGAAGCAGTTGGTGCACTTGTGCTGACAATTTACTTTACTCAGTATTTCCCAACGTTCCAAGAAGCATTGCTTCATGGTGTCTTCGGCTCAATAACAGCTACGACCAATGGAGGATTTGACATTACTGGTGAATCATTGGTGCCATATTTTAATGACTATTTTGTTCAAATTATAAATATGATCCTTATCATTCTAGGTGCTATTGGATTTCCAGTTTTAATCGAAGTAAAAGAGTTTATCTCCAATAAGCAAAAATACTTTCGTTTTTCATTGTTTACGAAAATCACAACGAGTATCTTTGCGATTTTACTAGCAGTTGGAGCTATCGGTATCTTTCTGTTAGAATCGGTAAAAGCGTTTAAAGGAATGACGTGGCATGAATCACTATTTGCCTCGCTTTTTCATTCGGTTTCGTCGCGTTCAGGTGGTTTAGTGACCATCGATATTACGCAATTTAGTGATGCCACAAATGCTTTTGTGAGTGCATTAATGTTTGTTGGTGCTTCTCCAAGTTCA
The DNA here is from genome assembly GCF_022489025.1 of Planococcus halocryophilus. Classification (GTDB taxonomy): domain Bacteria; phylum Bacillota; class Bacilli; order Bacillales_A; family Planococcaceae; genus Planococcus; species Planococcus halocryophilus_A. Next base: position 184,746 of record NZ_JAKVTG010000001.1, read on the forward strand.
GCAGGGGGAGGAATCCGAACAACAACTTTTGCGATTGCGATTTTATTTCTGATCAATTTTGCGCGAGGGAAAAACACGATTCAAATATTTAATCGCGAAATTGAGTTAATTGACGTTTTTCGTTCGTTCGCTGTTATCTTTTTGGCGTTTTTCATCGTCTTTACAGCTACCTTAGTGTTGCTTATCACTGAGCCTGCAGCTACGATTGTCGAAATTATATTTGAAATCACTTCTGCTTTTGGAACATGTGGCATGTCTTTAGGAATCACGAGTGACTTATCGGATATTGGGAAGTTCATCATAATGGCATTAATGTTTGTAGGACGTGTGGGATTAATCTCATTCCTCTTCACGATTGGTGGTAAAACAGATCCAACTAAATTCCATTATCCAAAAGAGCGCGTAATCATTGGATAACTTTAAAAGCTGTTATTTTTGTGAAAAAAGAACTATAATTAGTGTAATACAATTTAAGCAGTAGAAAGAGTGAGCCGAATGGACGAAGATATTAAACAATCGTTAAAGTTATTTATCGTGCTATCACGCGCACATAAAGCGATCACTGAACAAACTAATCAATTTTTTCAAGCAAGCGGAGTAAATCCTACTGAATTTGCTGTCTTAGAGCTGTTGTACCATAAAGGGAAACAACCGCTTCAAAAAATTGGTGGAAAAATTCTTTTAGCAAGTGGATCTATTACGTATGTGATTGATAAGCTTGAAAAAAGAGGGTATATTACACGCGTAAACAGCCCAAGTGATCGTCGAATTACTTATGCTGAAATATCGGAGTCAGGCAAGGAGTTCATGGCGGAAATTTTTCCGGAGCATGAAAAAAAGTTACATGAATTGACAGAAGCTTTATCAAGTGAAGAAAAAGATCAAGCCATCGAATTAATGAAAAAGCTCGGCTTGTCGATTAAAGATTTATCATACTGATCAAAAAAACCTTCTGGGATTCCAGAAGGTTTTTTGCTTTTTGCCTGAATTTGCTGTGACTACTGAATTGCTTTAATGGTTTTACCCATAGCCATAAAGTCATCAGTAGCATTAACTGTGCTATCGTCAAAAATGGTTAAGCGTACGATCAGGTTTTCTAGTTCATAGACAATTCCTGTGACAGTGCCTTCAGAACTTGGCACATTAAATACTGTTGACTGCGTAGTAGCATCATGATCAAAATCAGTGACTTCAACAGGCTCTTGGTCAGGGTTTACAGCTGCCAAAGTTTGTTTCATCGTATCTGCTACAAAATCATAGTCAGCTTCGTCAAGTGGGAATGTTTCAACCCGCATAAATACAGCTGTGTTATCTGCTACATATAGAACATCTTTATTTGGTTCTTCTGCAGTGAGTTCATACCCATCTTGAACATAAAGTTCATAATTTTGTCCATCACTTTGTGTCAGTGTCCCAGATGGTTCAGTTGGTTCTGTTGATTCACCTTCATCAGGCGTTGACTGCTCTTCTGTAGGCGTTTGTTCAGTAGATTCTACAGGCTCAGCGACTGTTTCTTCATCACGAGATAAACAAGCTGTGAGCAACAAGCTAACCACCATAACGGATGACAATAAAAATAAGTTCTTCTTCATAAAAAAATTCCTCCTTAGCTGGTTTGTCTATTAGACGTCCAAGTAGGAGGAATGTTTCACTTAAATAGATAATGGCATAATCAGAAACAGTAAGACAATCATGACCAAGTGAGCAACGATAATGACCGGTAAGCTTTTTTTCCATTCATAAAGAAATCCTAGAATTAAGCTGACAACAATACCAGCTAAAGCACCAAACCAAAATCCACCCAATGCTAGCGCTAATCCAAATAAAATTGAGCTAGCTAGAATCGCGATAGGGGTAGAGGCATATTGTTTTAGCTTTTGTTGTACTAAGCCTCTCCAAAAAATTTCTTCGCCTGGTACGATGATAAACATTAGCAACAAGTAATGCCAAATCGAGACAGGTGAGAATCTAGAAAGAAACCTTTCAATCGAGTTAGCGACGTTAAGTGGAGTCAAGAGCAATAATTGGTAACCAGCGATAAAGATACCGTATAAAAGTGCGCCGAAAATTATACCGTAAACCAATGATTTCCAAGTAGCGAGTTCATCGAAGATTTTAACGAATATGATAGCGAGAGACATAAGAATCAGCGTCGCAAATGTGTACATATACCAAAAGATCGCAGTATTTTCAAAGGCTAAATTATACAAAAAGAAAGCCAGTGGCAGCATCAAGATTAAAGGATGCCGTTTTAAAAAGTTAATCATGTAATCCTCCTAAATTTAAAGCCATGGAGACTTTTTTGACAAAGATGTCTAAGTTGTTTTCTTGCTGTATACTATTTTCTAGAACAGGTTTTCATAGACTGTTTAAAGCCGTTTCGTACACTGTTTAAAGTCAATATTTATCATCCGTTTAGTATTATAACAGAATAGCTTAGCAAAACTAAGGCAAAAGGAGAATAATTCATGACTGATTACAACCAGCAACTAGAAGATTTAAAAAATGGCATTGTCGAATCAATCACAATCGAAAAAGAAGACTTTTTAGAATTTCGGACAGTTTTGATTGGACGTGAGGATTTTAAGCATTTTCGTGGCACAGCCTATCATCATGGCACAACTGTTTACACATACACGATAGAGCCGTCAAAATAAGGTTAAAACAGGAAGCGGGGAGAATATGTGGAGAATTTAACACAAGTGAAAGCGCAATTAAATCGATTGGTCGTAGGCAGGGAAAAAGAAATAGACTTTATGCTAATTGCTTTAATTCAAGGGGGGCACGTCTTGCTTGAAAGTGTACCGGGTTCAGGCAAGACGTGGATGGCCAAAGCATTTGCAGGATCATTTGCAGGTCAGTTTCAACGAATTCAGTTTACGCCAGATGTTTTGCCGTCAGACGTGACAGGCATTCGCTTTTTTAATCCAAAAACACAAGAGTTTGAACTACGAGCAGGTCCAGTGCAAACCAATTTATTATTAGCTGATGAAATCAATCGCGCAACTCCGAGGACGCAGTCAAGTCTGTTAGAATCGATGGAAGAAAAACAAGCGACAATCGATGGAGATACGCTTCAATTACCAAATCCATTTATCGTCATCGCAACTCAAAATCCTGTCGAATCGCAACAAGGAACTTTTCCACTTCCTGCAGCGCAACTAGATCGTTTTTTATTCCGATTAGAAATTGGTTATCCAACATATGAAGAAGAACTTTCGATTATCCGGAACTTTCGTGATAACGTATCTCATAAAAAAGAAATTTTACCAGTCGCTTCCGTTACAGATGTACAGCAATGGCATTTAGATGCAGGTCAAGTATCTGTACATGAAGACATCGAAACGTATATTTTGTCGCTAGTCCGCGCGACTCGCGAACATCCGGCAATTGAACTTGGCTTAAGTTCAAGAGCAGCTTTGGCACTTGTTCATGCAGCGCAAGGTAAAGCATTTATAGAAGGACGAAATTTTGTGACGCCAGATGACGTCAAATACATACTCGAACCGGTAGCTGTTCACCGTTTAATGCTGACAGCTGAAGGAATGCTCGTTCAGGAACCGGTTGCGATTTTACGTGAAATTGTAAATTCGGTTTCTTCTCCGGTAGAGGCATTTTAGATGGTGTGGATGCGCCATGATGATGACTTAAAAAACATGAAATGGGTATTGGGCTTTTTACTTGTGTTGTTCTTTATAGCTATGGTGTTTTTACAATTTACTGCGGCAGCGGTCATTGTTTTTGTTGGTACAGTAGTAGGTTTGCAATTGTTTTATTTGAAGCAAGCCGGTACAAAATTAGTTTTTCAAAACAATCGCATGCGCAAACGTGTGCTTTATGATGGTGAGTCATCTTGGCAGCTGGTTTTTAAAAATGATGGCTTACCTATCTGGGGTGGTCAATTAAAAATTTGGTTTCATCATGCAGTGGAACCAATAGAGGAGCAACGGATAAGTACTGGAGATTTAGTAGAGCTTGAACTCCCTTTCACAATTGGTCATAACGAAACAATTGAACTAAATGTACCAGTCACAGGAAAGAAAAGAGGAATATCCCGCCTTACTAAAATGGAAGTGCTCATACCACAGCCATTTGGCGAAGGCAGTGTGACACTGGAGTACCAGCCTAGAATCTTGCAGGAGCAACTCGTGTTTCCAAAACTTCAGAAGTACCCTTTTGGTTATATGCCGTCTCCACAAAAACCAGGCGAATTCAATTTGAAGCATTCTTTATTTGATGACGCCTTTCAACCCATTGGTACACGTGATTATGTTTCTACAGATCAATTCAATCAAATTCACTGGAAAGCCAGTGTGAGAATGCAAAATTATCAAACCAAAATCTTTTCTCAAGTTGCAAATGAAACGATGCTTTTTGCATTGAATATTTCTGCGTATTATGGCACGATTCACGATTTAGAAGACCGAATCGAAGAACTCGCTTCGTATATCGAGAATTGTTTTAATACAGGTGTGCCTTATGCGATAGCAATCAATATTCGTTCAGCTGGCAAGATGCCGTATTTATACTTGTCTACAGGACAAGGACAAAAACAGCGTCAACAAGCATTAGAGTTGCTATCGGTCATTTCTAAAAATAATGCAACACTGGCTTTTAGCACCATGTTAGGGCATTTGGATATCCATAAAGAATTACCTTATACCACATACCTTTTAACCGATAAACCAGAAGAAGCTCTTCGTTTTATTAAGAAATGGAGCAGGCAAACTCAGTTGACTGTTTTACCAGGTAGAAAGGAACGTGATTTGGCATGACATCCCGCTTTATCTCGTTTCGTTATTTTATGTTGGATGCTTTTATCATTTCCTTAGTGCTTGTCTTTATCGATCAACCAATTGCATGGCGTTGGATAGCAATAGCTTTGCTCGTTTCAAGCAGTGCTTATTTATTGTTTTCAACATATGCTTATCGTTTAATAGTAGGAATTGGGATCTCTTTAATGGCAACACTAGTGATGTGGTTTGTGGGAATCCCGTTATGGCTAGCGCTGCTTTTAGGTATACTCATTATTTACATGCTCCATGGAAGGTTTGCAGTATTCTATAATGGATTTAGTGACGATCATCATTTCTTGATAAAATTTATTGTGGTTTTCAGCGTTTGCTGGGTTATTCTTTTGTTAAATCCTGAAGCGCAGTCAACTCAGTCGCTTTTTACCATTGTTCCTGTGGCAGTCCTATTTTATACAGTCTCTCATGTGATGTATCTATACGGTTTTTCTAAATCTGAGGGTGCGCGATTTTCTCAACTAGCTAATGCATTGATTGCTCTTTTTAGTATGGCTAGTGTTGCAGCGATTGTTACTTTTTATATCGCTGATGAAGTACGCCGCGGACTAGGCTGGGTTGTTGGCGGAGCCATTCGTCTCCTATTTTGGCCGCTCGCTCTTTTGATGGAGCAAGTCACAGAGTTTTTAGCAGGCTTATCGACAGAAGAAGAAATGCAAGAAACGATAAGTAAGCTAGGCCCAGATGAAAAAATGGTGCAAAACGATCAGCCCATATATGAAGCGGTGGCGACAGATTATCCGGTAGAAATGTTGTTAGGGCTTGTCATCTTGAGTTGCATAATTGTACTCATCTTGTGGCTGAGAAAAACAAAGCCAGAGTTACAAGAGCCAGTACAAGAAAATAGTAATAGCACAAAGAGATATAATCATCAATCAACAAAACCAGTTGTTTCGGTTGCCACAAAACCTTTAGAAAATCGAATGGATTTGCATCAAATTAGAGAAGTTTTTCGTGAACTTGAAAAAACAGCTAAAGAGCAAAATCTTGGAAGAGAAAAGTACGAAACAATACGGGAATGGATAGCTCGGATGAAGTGGGACGTCTCCGATTCTTTTTACCACACATACGACCGGGTCCGATATGGTGATAAACAGTTACCTGAGTTACAAGTTGCAGAATTTATTATGGACATCCAAAAAATAAAAAATGATTATTTAAAAGAAAATGTTTAAAGTCTTTTCAAGAGGGGGATAATATACTTGAACACAGCAACATTCTCATTTCCCCCTTTTGTGGTCGGTCCGTTTACGGATCGGCTTCTTTTTTTTTTGCATTTTTTCTTTGATGTCCATTTTTGACCGTCTCTTTACTGTCATTTTACGTTCTTATAAGTGTATATCTTGTAGAATTTTGCTAGACTGTAATTGAAACTAAAAGGAGGACATACATATGAAGCTTGGTTTTATCGGAACTGGTGTTATGGGGAATAGCTTAGTAAAGCATTTACTCGATGATCAGCATGAAGTTTCTATCTATACACGTACCGCTCAAAAAGCAAAGAATTTAATAGAAGCCGGTGCAGTTCTTGTTGATTCCCCTCAGAAAGTCGCTGAAACTAGTGAAGTGATTTTTACAATGGTTGGTTATCCTTCCGATGTAGAACAAGTTTATTTTGGTGAACAAGGATTATTAGAAAATGCAAAAAAAGGAACGATTCTTGTTGATATGACTACTTCGCAGCCACAACTAGCTCAACGTATTTTTGAAGCGGCTACTGAAAAAGAGCTTTATGCATTAGATGCTCCTGTATCCGGAGGAGATATCGGTGCTAAAAATGGTGTCCTATCCATTATGATTGGTGGAGAAAAAGAAGTTTACAAGAAAATTTTGCCTATCCTTAATTTGTTTGGAGAAAATATTGTATTCCAAGGCCCAGCAGGTTCAGGTCAGCATACCAAAATGTGTAACCAAATTAACATTGCTAGTAATATGATTGGCGTTTGCGAGTCGATTATTTATGCAAAAAAAGCAGGATTGGATCCTGAACGTGTATTGCGATCGATCTCTTCAGGTGCTGCAGGTTCATGGTCATTATCTAACTTAGCGCCAAAAATGATCAACGAAGATTTCCGACCAGGTTTTTACATAAAACATTTCATTAAAGATATGAAAATTGCAGCACAAGAAGCAGAGAACTGGGGATTAGATTTACCAGGACTGCGTATGTCATTAAGTATGTATGAAAAAATTGCAGCACAAGGTAATGAAGAAAATGGAACACAAGCTTTAATCGAGCATTACAAATCATAAAAACAGCCGAAAACCTTTAAAGGTTTTCGGCTGTTTTTGAACTTAATCAAAATAAGATTTTTTTGGAGAATAAAAACGATCAATTTGTCTTGGCTGGTAGGCTTTAGAGAAATTGGAAGTTGTCGACTCTTTTTTTTGCGGTTCCAATCCGGTCAATGCTCGTAAAATCTCTTTGGCCACTTTTAAATTCATGCGACTTGGCGGATTGCGGTAAGTATCGTCCAAGTGACCTAAATGTTCAAGTGAGGCGAAATCTTCTTTTTTCGGGAGCATGTGAAAATAATAATTGCCGCATTTAACGAGGACGGAAGATTGTTGTTGACTTTTCTGAGGGTTTTTACTGAAGTGTAAACCAATTTTTAATGCACGCTGTTTTTCAATCATCAAATTTAATGCTTCTTTTTTAAGAGCATATAAATATTGATTATCAGGAGCGGTTTTTGCGTGCCGGTTAACTGTGAAAATGGCTTGCGCGATATCTGAATCTGATTTAGCAGTTGGCATGGACTCATTCCCTTCATCCAAATTAGTGGTAGTTCGCTATCATCATATCAAAATTTCCAGACACTGTATACCGAAGGAGCATATCTAATAAAAGGGAAAATCCATAGCTTTGTAGAACTCTATTAGTTAAGGTGAGAACGTCTGACCTGAATACTGGCAGATGAAAATCATTGGTCTAACTATAGATTCTAACAAAAGGGGATGTTTGTATGTTTACAGATCAAACGATTATTGTTACTGGCGGATCAAGTGGTATGGGACTTCATATGGCTAAAAAATTTGCTTCAGAAGGAGCAAATGTAGTTATAACTGGACGGGATATGGAAAAATTGAACGAAGCTGTGAAAGCGATTTCAGGAGAACGTGGTTCGGTAGAAGTATTTCAAATGGATGTGCGAGAGCCTGAACATGCGAAAGCAATGGTCAAGTTCGCTCACGATAAATTCGGAAGAGTGGATGGATTAGTTAATAATGCAGCTGGGAACTTTATCGTTCATGCAGAAAAACTTTCACCGAATGGCTGGAAATCGGTAATTGATATCGTTTTGAACGGTACATTTTTCTGTTCTCATGCGGTCGGAAATTATTGGATTGAGAACGGCACAAAAGGCAATATCATCAATATGCTTGCCACATATGCTTGGAATGCTGGTGCTGGAGTTGCTCACTCGGCAGCGGCTAAAGCAGGCGTTATGTCTTTAACTCGAACACTTGCTGTTGAATGGGGAACACAGTTTGGTATTCGGGTAAACGGGATTGCTCCTGGTCCAATCGAACGGACGGGTGGAGCTGAAAAGCTGTGGGAATCTGAAAAAGCAGCGAAACGGACATTGGAATCGATTCCATTAGGGAGACTCGGAAAGCCTGAAGAAGTGGCTGAACTTGCCGCATTTATCATGTCTGAAAAAGCCTCGTATATGAATGGCGAAATCGTCACTTTGGACGGTGGACAATGGTTAAATAAATTTCCTTTTTAAGTAATTTGTAAAGGGAATTAAATAGTTTCAAACATGCCGATGTGTTATGATGAACCTAAACGGTGGCATTTAGTACAGGCGTTGTAAAAGGAGTAGAGTACATGATTTCATTACCAAGCAAAGATTTTCTTGATACACCGATTGAAGACTATATCATCTCTTCCGAGAAAGTTGCACATGTTCAAGTCGGTAATAGTGCAGAACATGCATTACTTGTTTTGACAAAGACTGGTTACTCGGCTATACCGGTTCTAGATTCAAAATATCGCTTTCGCGGTCTGATTAATGCACAACGAATAACTGACGCAATTCTTGGTTTAGACCATATAGAATACGAACGGCTTTCTGATATCCGCGTGGAAGAAATCATGGAAAAAGATCTTCCTTTGATCCACATTAATGAACGGTTTCAAAAAGCGCTAGATATGGTCATTAACCAAAATTTTCTTTGCATTGTGGATGATGAAGAAATGTTTATGGGAATCTTGACGCGGCGTGTCGTATTAAAGCAATTAAAAAAACAACTTTATCAATTGAAAAAATAAATGTAGAGAAGGTCTCGTCTTAGAGGCCTTTTTTATGCTTAAAAGAAGATAGATCTTACTACTTATAAATGTTCAAACTCTGGCGCTTAGATTCTAGAAGTATAAGTCAACTTGGCTTCTGCTCATAAAATCTATAAAGGCGCTTTTGTTTTTCTTATACCGAGTTGAAAAGAGGTTTGTTTAATGGAAAAAACAAAAAGGCCGTTAGTTTTGGCTTCTGTCATGTTGGCGATGTTTGTCAGTGCTGTCGAAGCTACAATTGTCTCAACGGCTATGCCGAGTATTGCTGCTGAGTTAGGCGGTTTTTCACAATATAGCTGGGTGTTCTCGGCATATTTATTAATGAGTACTGTAACCGTCTTACTCTATGGCAAGCTATCAGACATCTTTGGGCGTAAACGGATTTTTACTGTAGGAATGCTTTTATTTTTAATCGGTTCTTTGTTATGTGGGTTGGCCACATCGATGGATGAGCTGATTATTTTCCGCTTTGTTCAAGGCCTTGGAGCAGGTGCGGTTATGCCCATTGCCACTACGATTGTCGGAGATATATACACAAGAGAAGAACGTGCGAAAATTCAAGGTTATTTGTCAAGTGTGTGGGGAATTTCAGCTGTTACAGGTCCAGCTATCGGTGGTGTGCTTGTCGTAACTATCGGCTGGGAATATGTTTTCTGGATAAATTTACCTCTTGGTATTTTATCTTTACTAGGTGTTTTATTGTTTTTAAAAGAACCGATCAATAACAACACGCCAGTAATCGATTTTAAAGGGGCAGCACTTTTAATGGTCGCATTATCAAGTTTATTGTATTTACTTGTAGAAGGCGGCGTATCATTTGATTGGTTATCAATACAGTCGTTTATTTTAATAGTAGTTAGCAGTTTTCTTATCATCTTATTCATACTAGTAGAGCGCAAAGCTGTAGATCCGATTATGCCTTTTGAAATTTGGCGAAATAAAACCATTCTTTTTGCAAATCTTGTTTCTTTAGCGACGGGAGTTATTTTAATCGGGATATCGAGTTATTTGCCGACTTATGTAACCGGGGTTATGGAGCAACCGGCGGCAATTGCTGGTTTCACATTAACGGCAATGTCTATAGGTTGGCCACTAGCCGCATTTTTCTCTGGAAGACTTTTGCTTAAAATTGGATATTTTAAAACCTCATTAGCTGGTGGAGTATTCCTTGTAATTGGATCTTTATTATTTGTTTTGATGGAACCTAGTTTTGGTCCTTTATGGGCAGCGATGTCGAGTTTTGCTATTGGCATTGGAATGGGGTTAACCAGCACGGCTTTTATCGTATCGATTCAAGCTGCCGTTTCCTATAAACAGCGAGGAGCGGCTACAGCTTCAAATATGTTTATGCGAAACTTAGGTAGTACGATTGGAGTTGCGCTACTCGGCAGTATTTTGAACAGTTCTTTATTGCGTTATTTTGCTGAAAATGGTCAAAGTTATTCGTTGAGCTCAATCAATGATTTGTTGAGTAAAAAAACGCGTATCGAATTGCCAGTCGAGGCATTAAGCTTTCTTCAGCAAGCATTAGCCGATTCTCTTCAAATCGTATATTTAGTGACTGCATTTTTCGCTATGCTTAGCCTTGTTTTGATTTTAGGGCTTCGCGGCCAAAGAGGGGTGAAGAGCAATGTCAAATGAAGAATTAATCATTAAAGTGTTGGCAGAAGAAGGCAATATGAGAAAAGCGGCAGAGCGATTATTTTTGTCGCAACCAGCTTTGTCACAGCGTCTTCAAACCATCGAAAAAGACTGGGGTCAACAATTGTTCATTCGATCTCAAAAAGGACTTTCACCAACACCTGCTGGAGAATTGGTTATTCAATATGCCAATGAGACAATCCTGCGAAAAGAAGAAGTTTTTGAAGTGCTCCATACGTTAACATCAAAAGTGCATGGCACATTAAAAATTGCTTGTGCTACCATTATCGGGCAAAATTGGCTGCCGAAAGTTTTGAAGGATTTTGTCACGCTTTATCCAGAAGCAAAAATCCAATTGATCACAGGGTGGAGTTCGGAAATTGTCCGTGCACTTTACGACGGGGAAGCGCATATTGGAATTGTTCGTGGTCATACAGATTGGAAAGGACCAAAATTGCATTTGTTTAAAGATACTTTGTATTTAGTGGACAAAGAAATTCGTTCACTTGAAGAACTTCTTCAAACAGAGCGACCATTTATTCAATTTAAAAGTGATTCGACTTATTATGAAGAAATTCAGCAATGGTGGCAAAAGCATTTCGCTTCCAATCCGAAGCGCCAAATAACAGTTGATCAAATCGAAACGTGTAAACAAATGGCTGTAAATGGAATTGGCTATGCCATATTGCCATCGATTACGTTGACTGGTACCGAAGATGTGCATATGATGCCATTAACAAACAATGAAGAAGAATTAGAATTGACGCGTGATACATGGTTAATTGGCTACGAATCAGCATTCCAGCTACGACAAGTTGAAGCATTTGTCGATATTGTCAAAAAACATGCCACTTTATTAAGGTGAAGTGGATGAATTTTTATACTAAATCAGATATAATAACAACATCACATAACAGAAAGAGGTTTTATTGATGAAACAAATGGATGCCAATGAAATTATTTCGTACATACAAAATGCAAAAAAAGCGACTCCCGTAAAAGTTTACATAAAAGGACAAGGCGTTGCAGATTTAGATTATGGTACAGACTCTAAAGTTTTTGGAGAAGGCAACTCAGTTACTGTATTTGGTGAATGGACAGATATTCAAGCAGCATTAGAAGCAAATGCTTCTGTCATCGAAGATTCTGTTGTGGAAAATGACCGCAGAAATTCAGCGATTCCAATGTTAGATATGAAAAACATCAACAGCCGTATTGAACCAGGTGCATTTATCCGTGAAAACGTTGAAATCGGCAATAACTGTATCATCATGATGGGTGCTGTGATCAACATTGGTTCAGTTATCGGAGATGGTACGATGATTGATATGGGCGTTATTATGGGTGGTCGTGCAACTGTTGGGAAAAATTGTCATATCGGAGCAGGTGCTGTACTAGCAGGCGTAATCGAGCCGGCATCAGCTACTCCTGTTATTGTTGAAGACGATGTTATGATCGGTGCTAATGCAGTCGTTCTTGAAGGTGTTCGCATTGGTAAAGGTGCAGTTGTTGCAGCGGGCGCAATTGTCATTGAAGATGTTCCAGAAAACTCAGTAGTGGGTGGAACTCCAGCGCGTGTCTTGAAATTGATGGATGCTAAAACACGCTCAAAAACAGAAATCAAACATGAACTAAGACAGCTATAAGCGGTGAATCCAATGGAATTAGTGAAAATTAGAAGAGCTTTGCATCAAATTCCGGAAATTGGTTTTCAAGAAGTAAAAACGCAAGCATATTTGATGGATATTATTTCTCAGTTCTCGCAAGAGCGTTTAGAAATAGTGAAATGGCGTACTGGGATAGCAGTTAAAGTATTGGGGGAAAACCCAACAAAGCTAATTGGCTGGAGAACAGACATAGATGCTTTGCCAATCACAGAAGAAACAGGCTTAGAGTTTCAATCGACTCATCCAGGATTTATGCATGCTTGCGGTCACGATGTGCACATGACAATAGCCATTGGTTTGTTGCAAAAGCTAATTGAAAAACCAATTAAGGACGATGTTGTTATTTTATTTCAGCCAGCTGAAGAAGGTCCAGGCGGCGCCTTGCCTTTTCGAGAATGGCTAAAAAATGAAAAACCTGATTTTCTTCCGGATATGATTTCTGCTTTGCATATTGCACCAGAACTGCCTGTCGGCACGGTGGGTACACGACCAGGACTATTGTTTGCGAATACGTCTGAGTTGTTTATAGACCTTCATGGCAAAGGGGGGCATGCAGCTTTTCCTCATTTAACAGAAGACATGGCGGTTGCTGCTGCTTCATTGCTTATGCAATTGCAGACCATTGTTAGCCGAAATGTAAATCCCATGGACTCAGCTGTACTGACAATTGGTAAGCTTAGTGCTGGAACAGTACAAAACATTATCGCTGAACATGCGCGTCTTGAAGGAACCATCCGTACACTGAACAGTGAATCGATGAGCCAGATGAAAAAGCGAATTGAAGCAATTTGTCGTGCCGTAGAAGAAGCGTACAATTGTCGAGTTAGCATCGATTACGGGTCGAGTTATCTCGAAGTCAATAACGATCATGTGATGGCTGAAAAGTTCTTGGATTATGCGAGCCAAGTACCAGACATTCAGGTCATACGCAGTGAAGCAGCAATGACTGGTGAGGATTTTGGCTATTTTACTGAGCAACTTCCAGGTGTAATGTTCTGGGCAGGTGTTGCATCCTCTTATGGATTGCATCACGCAAAGTTAAATCCAGATGAACAAATACTAAAATTCATGCCAGATTTTCTACATGGCTTCTTTTTGGAACTATGAGAACAGACAGCTTAGACTGTCTGTTCTTTTTTTATGAAGTAAGAAAATTAAACCAAGTTTTGTTGTGAAAATATGGAACTATTTTCAATTGGTAGCGTACTAATAAAGAGACGAGTAAAAGGGGGATCAACATGCATAGACGCTTGCTGGCATTTTTTGCTTTTGCATTGCTAATTAGTTTTTTTATCGTGCCACAACCATCTTTAGCGGCGCCGCAAATCACAATAGATTCGAGTGCCGGTTTTCAAAACAAAGTGAAATACGAAAAAGGGTTGCCGTTGCAGTTTACGATAACCAATGACGGGTCGGCTTTTTCTGGTGACTTAGTACTTAGTTTTTCAGAGACTTATAATCTCGGAGCCGGAATAGCAATGCCAATTGAGCTTGCTGAAGGAGAGACAAAAACGGTGCAAATCGCGGCATCCGGATTAACGGATACGTATTATTCAGGAGGTACCGGCGACCAAAACATTTTCTTGTTTGAGGGAGGATGGGAAGACGGAAAATCTATTGCTTTTAAAGGAAGTAAAAAGATTCAACCCTCTAATTATTCACCTATGTCAGTATTTGTCGCAACGTTAACAGACAATCAAGATCGTCTATTGCCTTTAAAGCAGCTTTCGATACCATCTACTGAAGGTGTCGAGGTATTCCACTTAAATCAATTAAAGAATTTCACATTACCGACCGAAGCACAAGCTTGGGACATGATTGATTTTCTAGTTATTGATGAATTTTCCTATAGTGACTTACCAGCACCTACTCAACAAGCTATTTTGCTATGGCTTCAGCAAGGCGGACATGTGATTACAGGTTCATCAAGTAATTTAGAAGCGGAGCTCGGAAATTTAAGCGAGTACTTGCCTTTAAATTTAGCAGATTCCAAAGAAATGACAATTCCAGGACTTGAAAAACCGGTTCCTGTGTTTGAGGCAACTGCTAAAGAAGGAGCAGTAGTCAAGCTGCAAAAAGATGGCCAAGTTCTAGCGGCATCACAGTCTGTTGGATCTGGTAGTTTAACGCAACTGAGTTTTTCAATTGGAGATGAAACCGTTTCCGGTCAAAAAGGTTATAGTCAAATGATATCGAATTTTTTCCCATCATCTGCAAACTATAATGCGATGGGTGGGCAATCGATTCTCGATTATATGACGTATGAAGTCGGGAGTGTTAACGAACTATTTGATAGCTTTGAAGTGTCAAAACCCTTCATCATTACGATTATCGTGCTATATATTTTATTAATTGTCCCTATTTTATATATCGTACTTAAGAAAAAGGACAAACGTGAATATGCGTGGTTTATCATTCCAACTATCGCATTATTGACTTCAATTGGATTATTCGCTTTTGGAGCAAAAGATCGTATCGGAAATCCGCAAATTCAACAAACTGGATTTTTTGAAGTGGATGCTGATAGTGGATTAAAAGGTTATTACGTCAATTCTTTATTATCGAACCGTGGCGGAGATTATGAATTTACAGCCCCATCATCCACTACAATGACTCATCGCTTAGCTAGTGAATTTTCATCTACACAGCCATATTTATCGGCAATGTTGGAAAAAGGAGCTGCAAGTAACCAAATGACGTTACGTGATATGCGCTATTGGTCTGTTGGTTCGATTATGGGCCAATCGTATATTGAAGATAGTGGGAACTTCGGCATCGATTTGGAAGTCGCAAATGAAAAAATTACCGGAACCATTCAAAACAATTTTCCGTTTGCAGTCGAAAGTGTTTCAATTTGGACTGGCACACGTCTTATAGACATTGGCAAGTTAAATCCAGGGGAAGAGTTAGTTGTAGATGAAACAGTTCAATCCGCTATTTTGTCACCAGCTGCGCCAATTGGTCAGTCTTATAGTTATCAGCCAATCGCGGATTTAAAAGAGTTAGAAAAAGCACGTCGTCAAACATTACTTTCAACGTCTTATGAGCAATTGTCACAAAATGGAAAAACGCCGTATATAATCGGATACACACAAGATGCAATCGTTCCAATTACGCTTGAAAACCAACGGGCATCTGTCGAATCAGTTCATCTTATTGCGCAAAGCTTTACACCAAAACTAAGCTTGAGTGGTGCGATTACTTTAAATACAGATGTTTTCTCGATGAACCTTGCATCGGCGAATAACAATAGCTATTTCGAAAATATACCAAACGATCCTTACTTGTATTACCTAGAGCCAGGGGAGTACGAACTGACATATACATTGCCAGAAGATGTGGAGCTAAAAAAAGCTGCTTGGGATGAATTATCAGTGACCAAGTCTGCGACAAATTTGACTGTTAGTATATTCAATTATGAAAGTGAAGAATATGATGAAATTACCGAGTCTAATCAAAAATTCACCGACAATGCAAAAGATTATTTGAATGCAGAAGGCGCTATTAAAATAAAGTTAAACATGACTGAAAATAATTCTGGAATTCCTGAAGTGGTTGTGCCAAAAGTTAAATTGAAAGGAGTGATTGCTCCGTGATTGAAACAATCGGATTAACAAAAAAATACGGTTCTTTTTACGCACTTCAGGATTTGAATCTTGTAGTAGAAGATAGCACAGTTTTTGGTTTTGTTGGTGCAAACGGAGCAGGAAAATCAACGACTTTTTCGATTTTGGCAACACTTCTTCAACCTACAGCAGGAGATGCTTTTATCAATGGGATGAGTGTTACTAAAAACCCTCAAGAAGTACGTAAACAAATTGGCTATGTGCCCGATTTTTTTGGTGTTTACGATCAACTAAAAACAGATGAATATTTAGATTTTTACGGTGCGAGTTATGGTATTAAACCAAAAGAGCGTGCTGTATTAATTCCAAAGCTTTTAGAGTTGGTCAACTTAGAGAACAAACGATATGAATATGTCGATTTGTTATCTCGAGGAATGAAACAACGGCTCTGTCTAGCACGTGCGTTAATTCACGATCCGAAAATATTGATTTTAGATGAACCAGCATCAGGACTAGATCCACGTGCGCGTGTGGAAATGAGGGATATTTTAAGAGAGCTAAAAACAATGGGGAAAACCATTTTAATCTCGTCTCATATACTTCCAGAACTTGCGGAAATGTGTGACAGTATTGGAGTAATTGATAATGGCAAATTGATTGCGCAAGGCTCCGTTGCTGACATTCAAGCGCAATTACAAAGTGAGAAAGTGCTTCGTGTTAAAATTATTGGAGATATGCAAGCAGTTGTTTCGTTTTTTGAAATGGATCCATTTGTTTCTCAAATTGTGGAACTGCAAGGTAAAAACACACTTCAGTTTTTCTATCGCGGTAGTGAAGAAGATCAACTGCAATTGTTGCAACGCGCAATTCAACAAAAATTGCCGATTCTATCATTTTCTGAAGAAGAAACTGATTTAGAAGATGTCTTTATGGCGATTACTAAAGGAGTGGAAATTGGATGAAAACCCTTTTTACCAATCCAGTACTAGTTAAAGAGCTTAAATTGCGTTTTCGCAACTTGAAAAGTTTTACGGGTATTTTGTTTTACTTAATCGCGATGAGCGTATTTGTTTTTGGTTTTATCTTTCTAGCCACATCTTTAACTGGAAATGGATTTTTCCGTCCAGATGAAAGTTTTATGTTATTTAGTATGATGACGTATATTCAATTAGGATTGATTTTATTCATTACGCCTGCTTTAACAGCAGGTACGATTAGTACAGAACGTGAAAAACAAACCTTGAATATTTTACTAACGACATCGCAAACGTCTTTCCAAATCATATTTGGAAAAATGACATCATCTATCGCATTTTTATTGCTGATGATTGTGTCTGGTTTACCTATTTACAGTTTAGTTTTCTTATACGGAGGCGTTTCTCCAAGTCAGTTGTTATATATTTTCCTGTTTTATATGCTGACATTACTCGCAATTGCGAGCATTGGGGTTATGTTTTCGACATTGATCCGAAAAACTATTGTTGCCATCATCGCAACTTATGGAGCAATGATTTTTCTTGCGGGTGTCACCGCATTCTTTCTATTAATCTCAGTTCAAGTTTCTCAAATGGGCATGACTTCACCTGCGACCACCATGTCGCCAATGGCTCATTTTTGGGCAACGATTAATCCACCGGCAGTTTTGCTGACCTTATTACAGCCACCGATGGAAGAACAATTGCAAACGGTGACGATGGTACCTATTCCATTATGGATCGGTTACACTATTTTTTATATTTTACTAACAGCTGGTAGTCTATTGTTAGCTGTGAAAAAATTACGCGTGAATATGAATAAATACAAATAAGGAGGGATTCTCATGAACAATCGTGATATTCGCAACTATGTCAAGAAAGTAGAGCGCATTTTGAAAATGCTTCATATCGGACGTAGTTTTCAGTTTGCTTTGTTTACAGGGCTATTGTTAGCGGTAGCATTGCTTTTTATATCACGATTGTTCGTGCTTCCTTATTATGAATTTTATGCATATGCAGCAGGAACAACCGTATTAATTGGTTGGCTATTATTGTCTTTAAAAGGACTTCCAACTGTGCAACAAGCAGTACAAGAATTAGATCGCTTCACACCGTATAATCAGTTATTGACGGTGTGGAAGCTGACAGAGCACAATAAACTGGCAGAAGAATTGACTTCTAAGACAGCACAAACTATTCCATACAGCTATCAATTATTTCGGAAAGAACGCAAAGTGTGGTTACGTCCTAAATGGTTAATAGGTGCTGTAATCAGTGCCGCTTTGATGCTTTTGCTTTTAGTTTTCCCAAGTAATTTGCAAAATCAAGCAAATGATGTGGAAAAAGAACTTGAATTAGTTGAAGAGCTTAAAAAAGAAATTGATGATATCAAAAAGCAATCAGAATCAGAAATGGTAAAAAAAGAATTAGAAGCATTAAATGCAACGATAGAAGAAAAAGAAAACCCAGAAGAGATTTTAAAAGAAATTGTGAAAAAACAAAAAGAATTGGATTTGAAAAAACGACAATTAGCGGGAGACAAAAATGCTGATGCTAAAAAGACGAGTGAGGACTTAGAAAAAGCAGCGGATCAATTAGCTGAACAAGCGGGTAAGACGCAAACGACTTTGAGCAATATGGGTAAACCCGTCGCATTTCCGTTGCAGCAAACAATTGCCAACCGTGAACAATCGAACGAAAGTAAACAAGACGGTTCTAGTGAAGGCGAATCATCTGAAACTACCGGTGAATCTGGTACGAGTGGACAAGCATCAGAAACAGAAGAAGACGAATCAACTGATCAAGAAGGTTCAGAAAATAGCGAGTCTCAAGGAGAAAGTCAGGGGCAAGGACAAGCTCAAGGACAAGGCCAAGGTCAAGGACAAGCTCAAGGACAAGGCCAAGGTCAAGGACAAGCTCAAGGACAAGGACAAGGACAAGGCCAAGGCCAAGGCCAGGGTCAAGGCCAGGGACAAGGACAGGGCCAAGGTGGCAGTGGAGCTGGTACAGGCAAAGGCAGCCGCGATTTATTGACGGTACCTACTCGAATCGGTGGCCAAGGTCAAACGACAGTCGACGGTGGAGAAGTTGGAGAAGGCGAAGCAGCTGGTGAACAAACTGGAATTGTTTCCGCAACAAAAGGAACTGTTCGGCCTTATGCAGATGTAGTAGGAGATTATTCAGCATCGTATTTTTCAAGTGCCGATCGTCTGCAATTGCCACCTGATTTGCAAACCATTGTAGAACAATACTTTACAGATATTGAAACCGACAATTAGAAAAGAGGGTTTTCATGACATACACAACCGATCAATTTACAGAGATGAGTCAGTTGCTTCAAGAAGTAAAAACGGAAATCGGGCGTTTTATCGTCGGACAAGAAAGAGCAGTTGAGTTTTCTTTATACGCCATTTTAGCAGATGGACATGCCTTACTCGAAGGGCTTCCGGGTCTTGGTAAAACAATGTTAATACGAACTATTTCGGATGTGCTTGATTTGTCGTTTTCAAGAATTCAGTTTACACCTGATTTAATGCCTTCGGATATTACCGGAACCAGCCTGATCGAACGAGACGCGCAAGGACGCCAGCAATTTACGTTTAGAGAAGGACCGATTTTTCATCAAATGGTATTAGCAGATGAAATTAACCGTGCAACTCCTAAAACTCAAAGTGCGTTGCTTGAGGCAATGGGAGAAAAGACGGTGACGATTCTAGGAGACACGAAAGAAATGGCACGACCGTTTTTTGTTTTGGCTACTCAAAACCCCATTGAGATGGAAGGAACTTATCCATTGCCTGAAGCCCAAATGGACCGTTTTTTATGTAAAATTCTTGTTTCTTATCCAAGTCGCAATGAACTTGCTGAAATTAGTCGACGAACAACAGGAGCACAATCCATTAACCTCAGTAAAAAAATGAATACCTCTAGTTTGATCGAGGCGCAGCAGATGGTGAAAGAAGTATTGATGGCAGAAGATATTTTAATGGTCGCTGTCGACATCATTCAAAATACGCACCCGGAGCATTCAGAACATCAAGAAATTCAACAATTTGTTCAATATGGTAGCGGTCCTCGTGGGTTGCAAAGTTTGATTCGTTTGGCTAAAGCTCGTGCTTTAATGGAAGGACGTTATCATGTATCTATTGGTGATTTAAAGCATGTGGCAAAACCGGTATTGCGCCATCGTTTGTTATTAAATTATGAAGCAGAAGCCATTGGCAAACAAGCAGACGAATTAATCGACAAAGTGCTAAGCACAGCAGGTAAAGGCGTTTTGAAATGACTTTATTAAACCTACCAGCTGATTGGGGTTCACGTCTCAGCCGCTACTCTATAGGAACAAAAGCGAAAATTAGGGGCCATCATAAAGGGTCTCATCGCTCCATGCGCTTTGGTAGTTCGCTAGATTTCTCTGACTTTCGTGAATACCATCCCGGAGATGATGTCCGCCACATTGATTGGAACGTTTACGCAAGGACCGAAAGAGTATACATTAAACGCTTTTTGGACGAACAAGAAATGCGCATTCACATTTTGCTCGATAGCTCAAAATCGATGAACAATAAATGGTTGTTTGCTAAGCAATTGGTGTTCTCGCTTGGATTAATGGTTTTAGGAAGTGATGACCGATTAACGGTTTCTGCTGGGCTAAAAGAAGTTGTCCCTTTTAGGAAAAAAGGAAAGTCAGCTAAAAAGTTGTTAGAGCATTTTATCTCAACGATGCCAGAACCGCAAAGTTTGTCGTTTGCAAAGCAAGCAAGTTTTCATGCAGCAAAAGATTCTACAGTTTTATTTATTGTCTCAGATGGTTTGGAACCGCTAGAAGACTGGAACTTATTTTTCAGACAAGCTCCTGCCTATGCGCACGACATTCGGTTTATCCATATAAATACTGAAGAAGAACAGTTGCCTTCTTATAAAGGAGATCTTCGTTTTATTGATGAAGAGACGCAACAAGTGACGAGTGTGACGGTTACAGCAGAAGCGCTTCGTGCCTATCAAAAACAAAGCGAGCTTCATAGCAAAGGCTTAGAATCACTTTGTCGAACATACGGAATTGCATATATGCCTTTACGTGTAGAAGATGGTATTGAGCAAGTATTGTTCCATCAAATGATACGGAAAAATTGGATCGGATGAGGTGAAGCGGCATGGGAGCATCAAATTGGGGAATGATCTGGACAGCAGTTATGCCGCTAGCCGTTATTCTCTATTATTTTTTTAGAAAAAAATACAAAGACCAGCATGTGTCTTCAACGTTATTCTGGCAAGAACGTATGAGAGAACTGCAAGCTTCTCCTTATTTAAAAAAATTACAGCATCATCTATTGTTTTATTTACAATTGGCGGCGCTGCTCTTTTGCGTGTTGGCGTTAATCGAACCTTTTAGTGAATCAGAAACTTTAGCGGGCAATGATTTCATTTTTGTAGTAGATACGTCAGCAACGATGCTTGCAGGATCGCCCTCTCATTTTGAGCAACAGCAACAAAGTATGAAAAATTTAGCTGCACAAGCTGGCGGAAAACCGGTGACAATCGTTACAACTGGCATCAGTCCAAAAGTGGTCATTCGTAATGAGCAAGATTTACAAAAAGTCGAAAAAGTCATCGATCAATTAGCGGTAAGCTTTGAAAAAGCTGAAATCGAGCAGACGATTTTATTTGCGGATACATTGGCGGTTAATGATTCCACGATTATTCATATATTTACAGATAGCTTAGACCGCTCTGTGCTAGCCAATAAAACCGGTCAAAGCTATCATATACATGGTTTTACGGAAACCTTGCGAAATGTGTCAATCCGTCAATTTGGTCTTTCAAAAATGGATGATGGAACACGTGGAATTGTTCAGGTAGTAAATAATAGTGAAGAAGCTTTACCTGCGATCGTACGTCTATCAAGTGGTAGTGTGGAAAAAGAGGTCGATGTAGAGCTGGCAGCTTCTGAAGAGCGGCTTGTGCCATTTGAAGATTTACCAGATGATATGCTATGGCAAGCGACCGTAGAAGTGGCAGATGACTATTCCGCTGACAACACGATGGCGACTTATTTAGCCCCACCTGTACGAGCAGTCGCGATTGATTCGGCGTTACATGAGTTAATCGCAAGTGGTTTTCGTTCACTATCTCTAGATGTTACGTTGTTAGAGTCGAGCCAATTAAAACCCGATTCAGGAGTACCACTCGTGACAAATCAACGTGATTTACTCGAGGGGCCAACACCGATTTTATTGTTTGGACGTAATGATGAAAATCCATTTGAAGTAGCAGGGCAAATCGAAACAAAGGCACATCCGCTTTTTACTTATGCTTCTTTAGATGAGATTTATGTATCACAACTATATCCTCCTTTTGAAAGCTATGAAACGATCGCGACGATTGATGACCACCCGTTTATTCAAGTTTCTCACAAAGGTGATATAGTCGTGCTGACAGATGTCCAGTTGACAGACTGGCCATTATCTCCGTCATTTCCTTTGTTTTTATGGAGTGCAATGGAAAGTTTATCCGGAGATTCAGAATTTCTCGGATATTTCCATCCTAATGAACACCGGTCTGTCTCGTTAGCTTCAAAAACAGGAGAATGGGAAATCTTTCGGGAGGGCGTATACAATCATTCTTACATAGAAGGAAGTGGCCCATTTATCGCACCAGCTGAGCCTGGCATTTATCAAGTAGTGGGTGATGAAAAAGAGATGACGATGATTGTACAGCTAAATTCCCAAGAAAAGACGCTTTCTGCTGGTTCGACTTATCAAATGGGACAAGTAGAAGCTGTGCAAGATATGGTTCGTTTTTCTTTTGTGCCATTTCTAATCGGACTGATTTTGCTGTTAGTTGTTGTGGAATGGGAGGTGTACCGCCGTGGAATTACAACTCGGTAATCCAATTTGGCTATTATTACTCATCCCGGCCATCATCTATTTTGGCTGGTTTGCCCTCAGAAATTTTTCTACTAGCTCTAAATTAGTAAAAATTATTTTTTTCCTTAGAACTGCGGCAGTCGTTTTACTGATCTTTGCTTTAGCCACACCATCGCTATTTAGTCCGGTAAAAGAAGAGCAAGTTATTTTCTTATTGGATCGATCGGCTTCTCTTGAAGGACTTGAAACTGAGATGGCAGCAGCAGTAGAAGACGCATTAAGCGCAAAAAAAGAACATCAATCAGTTGCGGTTTATACGTTTGCAGAAGATTTCCAAAGTCTTTTACCAATGACAAAAAATCCGCAAACTTTGCCTGCAGAAATAAGCGTTAGTGAAAATAGCAACACCAATATTGCACGTGCCTTGGAGCTCGCTTCCAATAGTGGAGATACCGACTTGGCGACACGATTAGTCATTTTAACGGATGGCAATGAAACCCAGTCATCTGCAATCGAAAGTTTAAATCGCTTGCAGTCTGATCGACTTCAAGTAGATATATGGCCGATTGAACAAATTACCAAAAATGATATGGCGATCAGTCGTTTTGAAACACCGTCTCGTGCATTTTTAGGAGAAGCTCAATCTTTTACAATTGCTGTGGATTCAGATAAAGAAGCCGAGGCAAAATTAATTTTTTCCGCTAATGATGTAGATTTAGATGTTCAAGAAATCAACGTGCTCGAAGGTCAGAATGTTTATAGTTATTCGTATCCTGCGAACGTCGAAGGCCTTCAAAAATACGAAGTGCGTTTAGAGACGGAAAAAGACTCATATCTTGAAAACAATACATTGTTTAGTATTACAGAAGTTGCTGGAAATCCAGAAGTTTTAGTAGTGAACGGTGGCGAACCGAGTCCAATACCGACGTTATTAGATACAGAAAATTTACGTGTAACAGAACTTACTTCAACGCAATTGCCGAGTAGTCTTTCTACTATGCTCCGCTATGACTCAATTATTTTTGATAATGTATCAGGAACAGCTATTGGGGAGCAGCAAATGGCAATTATTGAACAAGCAGTAAGGCAATTTGGTGTGGGCTTTATGATGGTTGGTGGGGATCAAAGTTTTGGTCTTGGTGGTTATTTTAAAACACCAATCGAACGGTTATTGCCAGTAGAAATGGAAGTGAAAGGAAAGCACGAATTGCCTTCGCTTGGTTTAATGATTGTCATGGATCGGTCAGGAAGCATGATGGGGCTGAAGATGGAGCTAGCCAAAGAAGCAGCTGCTAGGTCTGTTGAGCTTTTACGTCCTGATGATACGTTAGGGGTCATTGCTTTTGATGATCAACCGTGGGAAGTTTTACCGACTGGAAAAGTAGACGATCCGAAAAAAGCTGCAGATAAAATTTTAAGTATTACGCCAGGTGGGGGTACTGAAATTTATCGGTCGTTGGAACAAGCCTATACCGAACTTGAGGATTTAGAATTGCAACGAAAACATATTATCCTGTTAACAGATGGTCAATCGTCAACGTCTAATGATTATGATGCGTTAATCGAAAATGGAAAAGACCATAACATTACATTATCGACCGTTTCTATTGGTCAAGATGCAGATCGAAACTTACTCGAACAATTAGCAGGTACTGGTAGCGGTCGATTTTACGATGTAACAGATGCCACGACAATTCCGGCAATTTTATCAAGAGAGACTATTATGATGTCACGAACTTATATCGTCGACGAACCTTTTTATCCTATTGTTTATGATAGCCAATGGAATAATTTATTTACAGCTGGTGTACCCCAATTAAATACGTATATTGCAACAACCGCAAAAAGCACAGCATCCGTTGCACTTGAAAGTGAAGAAGAAGATCCAATACTTGCGAGCTGGAACTACGGACTCGGCAAAACAATTGCCTACACATCAGGAAGCGGAGCATGGAGTGGAGATTTTCAAAGTTGGTCAAACTGGTCCGATTTTTGGAACCAGAGCGCTGCTGAATTATTGCCGTCATTTGAAGAAATTCCTTTTTCAGTAGTTCGCAAAGAACAAGGCGTTTATTCGATTGAAGACCCTACAAATAGCTCAGCAATTTTGACGGTTACTGCAGTTGATGAACAAGGTAACGAGATTCCGCTGCAAACAGAACCTGTAGCTCCGGGACAAGTAGATGTGAAAATGGATGCACCACCAGGATTGGTCTTTTTTAGCATTAGCAACGAAACGGGTGCAGCTTATAAAACAGCTCTGACCATCCCTTATGGCGATGAATACAAAACTACAAAGGCAAACATGACGTTGATGAATACGTTGACTGAGCGTGCAGGTGGAGAGCTCTTAGAGACACTTGATGAGTCTTTCCGCGATATGTCCTACACAAGTGGCTCGATTCGTTCGATTCAGTTGGTGCTCCTATTTGTTGCAATGCTCCTATTTTTTATCGACATCTCACTCAGACGTTTCGGCTTGCCAACACCTACATCAAAAGCAAAAACTACAAAAGAAGAAGTTGCTTCACCAGGAGCAATTGATCAATTAATAAAAGCGAAAAAGAATAAATAAAGTTCTTTATTTGCTGTCGTTTTATTTCAACTAAAAAAGTAGCTCAGACCAATAAGGTCTGAGCTACTTTTTTGTCTGATTCTTAACTTCGGCTTGTTGCCAAAAGCTGTTGTTTTCTCATTGACCACGCGTTGGCGATAAAGAAACAAGTGATCAAAATCGCAGTTCCTAATATATAGGGATAACTCATATCGATATCAAAAAGAATACCTGCAAGTGCTGGCCCTATCATGTTCCCAAGACTCATATAAGCATTATTCATCCCAGCTGCAAAGCCTTGTTCATCTCCAGCTAATTTGGAAATCAATGTATTGATAGCTGGACGCAACAAGGAGGCTGCAGTGAAAAATACTGCTGATACTAGCAGGATTGCCCAGAAAGAGCTAACAAAAAGAATACCAATCATCCCACCTGCAGAGATTAAAAGATTAACAAGAATAATTTTCATCTCACCAAAACGTTTAAAGAGTTTATCGATGACAAAGGTTTGAACAACCACTCCGACAAATCCACCGACTGTGATCAGAACGGCAATTTCTTTAGGGGTAAAGCCAAATTTCTTATCTGCGTATAAAGCAATGGTCGATTGAAAGTTAGATAAACCAAAAGCGAAAATGAACATCACCAATAACATAACAAAGTATGGCGTATAGGTGGATCGCTTCATTTGTTGCAGTAGATTTTCCGATTTTGTATCAATGGATTGGATGGTAGGTG
This sequence comes from Planococcus halocryophilus, assembly GCF_022489025.1. Lineage (GTDB taxonomy): Bacteria > Bacillota > Bacilli > Bacillales_A > Planococcaceae > Planococcus > Planococcus halocryophilus_A. The sequence continues at coordinate 210,861 of NZ_JAKVTG010000001.1, forward strand.
CAACGTTTGGCAACACTGCAAAAGAAACAAATGCTGCAATCAGGGCAACGGCGGTAGCGATATAAAACGGAAACTGAATACTAACTTCCGCTAAAAATCCACCGATACCAGGACCAATCATAAAGCCAAGAGACATCGAAGCCCCAAGAAGACCCATGCCTTTACCGCGTTCTTCAAATGTGGTGATGTCGGCAACAAAGGCCATCATCGGAGGGATCAAGAAAGCTGCTCCTAGACCACTAAAAAAGCGGGCAAGGTAAAGCATCCATAAATGAGTGGCCATGCCGAAAGCCAACTGTGATAATCCGAAGACGATCAATCCGAAGATGATCAATTTTTTTCGTCCATATTTGTCTGAAAGCTGTCCAGAAATAGGAGAGAATAAGAATTGGGCTAAGGCAAAAGTGGCAATCAATGTACCGAGAGCCTGACCAGCTACTCCGAATGTATCCAAGTAGGCAGGCATAATTGGGATGATTAACCCAATACCGCTCATCGCAATGAACATATTAAACATGAGGACATAAAGTGCAAATTTATTTGATCTTACGGCCATAAAAAGACCTTCTTTCATTATTATTTCGCCTTGCTAAATTTTAGCCTTTAGAATCTACATACTATACCTTAATTTCTAAAAAAAAAACAGATAAATGCTTTGGCTATCAATTTTTCATATTCCTCAGAAATTTCTTTGAATCTGACTCGTAAGAAATCTCAAACAAGTTAGTTCGAGTTTTGTTTTAGGTTATTAACAGCTTATATTCATTCAATGGACGGCGTGATCAATATCAGTTTGAAAATTATTTGCAATAAGGGATTGTTATCTATTGCAATTTACCGGAAGTTTTTACTATCATAGAGAAAGTGTGAAATTACAATGAAACGAAAAAAGTGATAAGATAGCTATAAGTTAACTAGTAGATTTTATTAGCATGATTTTACTTTTGGCATTTAGCAAAATAGCTCTTACAATTAAGATGTATCTGTATCTTTTAAAGGATGCTGATAACATGCAAATTAAGAACGATTTCTGCAGCTCAACTCACATAGTGAATGCATATAAATGATTGAAACAGCTTGACCAAAACTCTAGGAGTGATAAATGTGAACGGAAAAATGAATTTCTTTCTTGACCCTAAAAACCGAGTTATTCAAAAACCCTCGATTATGAATTACAAGCAAGATCAACAAGGGTTATACCTTGTGGCTAACAAACGATTCATCAACTGGATGGATGTTCATACGTATTGTCATACTTGCTTAGACGCATTAATATTTGATGATGAGTTTGACGCAAGTTATTGCGCAAGTTGCAACGAATGGCGAGAAGAACCTTGCACGGATATTAGCTGCGAATATTGTGAAAATCGTCCGAAACGCCCATTAGATCCCCGCCGATAAGCGGGGTTTTTTGTTAGTTTTATAACTTTAGAGCAACTCATTTTGGATAAGATTTCAAAAAAATGACTAGCGAAGATTTAGTATGGATGATATATGGTAAAATAAAGCGACTAGAACATTTGGAGGATGGATATGAAAAAGGAATTTGTAGTCATTGGACTTGGCCGGTTTGGCGGTAGTATTGTACGTGAATTGATTGAACAAGATGCTGATGTTATGGCAATTGATAAAGATTCTGAACGAGTGGATGAATTTTCTTCTATTGCGACTCAAGCTGTAGTGGCAGATACAACTGACGAGTCAGTATTAAAGTCGTTAGGAATTCGTAACTTTGAACATGTTATTGTGGCGATTGGTGAAAATATTCAAGCAAGTATTTTAACAACTTTGATGTTAAAAGAAATAGGTGTAAAAAAAATTACAGTAAAAGCGCAAAATGACTACCACGCTAAAGTGTTGAGTAAAATTGGCGCAGATAAAGTTGTTCACCCTGAACGTGATATGGGTATACGAATCGCCCATAACATTCTGTCGAATAACGTACTGGATTATTTAGAGCTATCAGATGAGCACTCGATTATGGAGATTAAAGCAAATCAGAAATTAGCTGGGTATACTTTGATAGGCCTCGATATTCGAGCGCGCTACGGGATTAACATTGTGGCCATCAAAAGGGGAGATGATATTATTGTTTCCCCGCAAGCTGATATGGAAATTGAACAAGAAGACATTTTAATCATTATTGGTTCAGATGCAGATATCAATCGTTTCGAGAAGAAGATGATGAACTAGTAAAAAACCTGTAGTGGATATTCTTCCACTACAGGTTTTTTATAAGAAAAGGTGTATGGGAATTTGCTCCCATACACCTTTTAAATGTCTTTAATTAAACTTCCATGATGACTGGCAATATCATCGGACGACGTTTTGTCTTCTCGTATAAATACGGTCCAAGCACGTCTGAGATATCATTTTTCAATTCTGCCCAATCGGTATTTTTGCTATGGATTTTTTTGTTTAAATGGCGATTCAGCATTTGCTGTGCTTCATAAATCATCGTACCTGACTCACGCATATAAACAAATCCGCGTGAAATGATGTCAGGGCCTGAAACCATTTTGTTCTTTTCCATATCAACACTTACAACCACAATGACTAAGCCTTCTTCAGAAAGAACGCGGCGATCACGTAGAACGATATTACCAATATCGCCGATTCCGCTACCGTCGATGTAAACATCGCCAGAAGGAATGCGACCTGCAATAGAAGCTTCATCTTGACCTAAAGCAAGAACTTCACCATTTTCCATGATAAATGTGTTTTCCATAGGAACATCACATTCTACAGCTAATCCTGCATGCGTTTTTAACATGCGGAATTCACCGTGGATTGGCATAAAGTATTTAGGTTTGATCAAACGCAACATCAATTTATTTTCAGGTTCTGACCCGTGCCCAGATGTATGGATGTTGTTAAGCGATCCGTGAATAACATCTGCTCCAGCGCGGAATAATAAATTGATTGTACGGTTAACGCTGCTCGTGTTACCCGGAATTGGAGAAGACGAAAAGACAACCGTATCATTTGGCTGAATTTGAATTTGACGGTGTGTACCGCTAGCAATTCGTGAAAGAGCTGCCATTGGCTCACCTTGAGAACCTGTACAAAGAATTAATACTTCATTTGCAGGTAAACGGTTCAAAGTTTGCGTATCCACAAATGCATCTTCCGGAGCGTTAATATAGCCTAACTCGCGACCAATTGTCATGGCATTATCCATACTACGACCGAAAACGGCAATTTTACGACCTTGTGCAACTGCTTCGTCAGTTACTTGTTGAAGACGGTAAATATTTGAAGCGAAAGTAGCAAAGATTAAGCGACCATCGACTTTTCTCATAATTTCTTTAATGGACTCGCCGACTTTACGTTCTGACATTGTAAAATCAGGGACTTCTGCATTTGTGCTGTCAGATAAAAGACATAAAACACCTTCACTGCCGATTTGAGCCATTTTCAATAAATTGGCAGGCTCTCCAACTGGTGTGAAATCAAATTTAAAATCGCCTGTATGAACAATGTTGCCGGGGGGTGTTTTGACAACAACACCGAAAGCATCAGGGATACTATGAGTTGTACTGAAAAAACTAACGGCAGTTTTGCGGAATTTGATGATATCGTCTTCGCCGATTTCAGTCATTTTCGTTTGACGCAATAAGCCATGCTCTTCTAATTTTTTACGCAATAAACCTAGCGCTAATTTTCCGCCATAGACGGGAATGTTAATTTTTTTAAGTAAGTATGGAATACCGCCGATGTGATCTTCATGACCATGTGTAATAAAAAGGCCTTTGATCTTATCGACGTTTTTTACTAAGTATGTGTAATCCGGAATAACGTAATCGATTCCGAGCAAATCGTCTTCCGGAAATTTAATGCCGGCATCAATAAGGATAATTTCATCCTGAAATTGAACACCATACGTATTTTTGCCGATTTCACCCAGTCCGCCGAGTGCAAATACAGCTGTTTGATCATTTTTAACAAATTTCATTGTTATTCGATGCTCTCAACTTCATAATTTTGGCTCGACTGTTCATACTCTAGATGGTTTCCTTCAAGTAATTGAACAAGTTCAATATTGTAATTGCGATCTTTTAGGTGGTGTCGGACTTCGCGCTCGGATGCTGCTTCCACATAAAGGCTTTGTGTGTTCTCTCGAACAGGTACTTCGAATCGGTTTTCTTGGTAGTATACTTTAAAAATCATAGTTTGCTCTCCTTTTTCCACGCTCAAATAAATGCACTTCCTTTATATTATCATGACATTAGACTAAAATAAAGAATAGCCCTCCTTATTTATAAAGAAGGGCTAAAACGTTTATGCTATTTTCTTTTTATTCATGATGCCATTGAGTTGTCTGAGAAGTTTTCTCTTCAAACGTTTCAGCATGGCTAATCACTCCTCAAAGCAATTATAACTCTTTTTCTGATAATTGCAAATAATCAAGAGCTATAAAGTTACTACTAAATATATGAGAATGGAGACTTAATAATGCCTAAATTATTATTGCTAGATATTGATGGAACGCTATTAGACTCACATAAGAAACTTCCGGATTCTGCAAAAAAAGCATTACAACAAGCCCGTTTAAATGGGCATGATTTGGCAATAGCCACAGGTAGAGGACCGTTCATGATTAACAAAATTTTGGAGGAACTCGAGATTGATACATACATTACGTTTAATGGTCAATATATTTCGCACAAAGGTAAAACGGTTCATAAAGAAGCGATCGATACAGAAATGCTAAAAGAAATATATGCTTACGCTGAACAACAAAATCATCCTATTGTTTTCATGAATGAAGAAAAAATGATTTCTTCTATTGATTACCATCCTGATATTGATGAAAGCATTAAGACATTAAAAATACCCCATCCTGAAATGGAGAAAGATTTTCATCTTGATAATGAAATTTATCAAGCCCTCGTTTTTTGTGAAAAAGATGAAGAACAGCAATACCACGACACGTTCAAAGAAGTCGACTTTGTACGTTGGCACCGAGTATCTTGTGACATCACACCTAAAGGTGGGTCAAAGGCAAGTGGGATTAAGCACTTGATCAAAGCAACTGGCCATGCCATTGAAGACACGATTGCATTTGGTGATGGCTTGAATGATCTTTTAATGATGGACGTGGCCGGATTTAGCGTCGCAATGGAAAATGGACACGAAGAAACAAAAAAACGTGCATCATATGTAACAGATCACGTAGATAATGACGGGTTAGCGAAAGCATTCAAACACTTGAAGTTAATATAAGAAAAAAAGAGACTCAGCTTATTCAGCTGAGTCTCTTTCGATTGGAATTGCGTTCTCAATTTCAGCGAATGGGTTTTTAGAATCAATGTGATCAAAGAACATTACGCCATTCAAGTGATCTAATTCATGTTGAAATGCGATGGCAGGAAGACCTTTTAAACGCATTTTAATTTCTTCGCCTTCAAAATTAAGGGCTTTAATGGTGATACGGGCATATCTTGGCACATACCCAGAAACTGCACGGTCCACAGACAGACAACCTTCACCAGCTGCTAAATAAGTTTTTTCAACAGAATGGCTAACAATCTTAGGGTTGAACACAACAAGACTAAGGTTTTCACCCGTACTGTCATCAAAATGCAAAGCAAAAATGCGCTTTGCCTGATTTACTTGAGGAGCTGCAATTCCAACACCTGGACGTAAATCGTACTTTTCAGCCAATTCATCATCCTGACTATTTACTACATATTCTAAAAGGTCTTCACCCAGTTTACGGTCTTCATCAGAAAGTGGAAATTCCACTTCTTCTGCACGTTCTCTGAGTGTCGGATGACCTTCACGTATAATGTCTTTCATTCGTATCAAGTGGTTTCATCCTTTCAAATGGCTTGCTCTATATACTAGTATAACGTAAATCAGCTGTTTTGAAAAAGGAAAAAGCCGATAGATAGTGTTGTCTTTTATATGGTCACAGACTATAGTTAATTCATGGGAAATAAGGGGTGAATTAGATGAAAAAAACACGTATGGCGCTTAGCTTTTCTGTACTGCTCTTATTAGGGGCGTGCACCGATTCAGGAATTCGCGGAGATTTAGATCAAGTGCTTAATGACACTTTCGAAGCGGAAGAAGAATATCGCGAAGTGCAGGACGATTTGGAAAAACGAGAAAAAGCAGAACAGAAGTTGTTTGCAGACATTATGTCTTTAACTCAAGAGCAACATGAGAAAGTAGCAGAACAAGCTCAAGAAGCGCTTGATTCGGCAGATGAACGTCTAGCGTTTTTAAAGACTGAAAAAGAATCAATGCAGGCGGCTGAAAAAAAATTAGCGGAAATTGATCAAGTGATTGAAGATGCCGAAGAAGAATCAGTGAAGTCAGATGTACAAACATTGAAAGCAAAAATGCAAGAACGCTTTACAGCTCATGCTGATTTTGTGACAGCTTATGAAAAGCTGATAGGACTTCAGAAAGAATTATATGAAATGTTAAAAGACGAAGATAGTAAATTGCAGATGCTTCAAGAAAAAGCTACAGAAGTGAATGAACAAAATAACTTGGTGCAACAAGCTGTTACAGACTTTAATGAGTTAACGCAACAGGTTAATGAATTAAAAGATAACACATTAAAAAAATTAACTGAAAGCTAGTGAAAAGCAGCCTTGACGGCTGCTTTTTCTGTGCTATAAAAGATGCGTAAGTATACAACTGTATTATAATACAGAGGTTAAATTAGACTGATACAGTTGCTAAAGACAGAATTTTCTTTGTGTTAATATTGTACGAAAATGTCAGGTCCTCTATGATTGACCGAGTTATTATCGTAACGTATACTAAGAAGGAATGCGAAATTGTATCATAAATTGTATGAAATTATTTTAATACAGATAAAAAAGGAGAGTTGCTTTTATGGCTGCGAAAAAATCACAGCAGTTCGATGCAGTAGAAACGCTTAATGCAATCGAAGAAAAGTTTGAAATGGTTCAAATTTTGAACGAAGAAGGCGAAATCGTTAACAAAGAGGCAGATCCGAAACTTTCAGATGAAGAACTTACAGAATTGATGAATCGCATGGTTTACACACGTATTCTCGATCAACGTTCAATTTCATTAAACCGTCAAGGACGTCTTGGTTTCTATGCTCCTACAGCGGGGCAAGAAGCTTCTCAATTGGCATCTCATTTTGCATTGTCAAAAGAAGATTTCATTTTGCCAGGTTACCGTGACGTTCCACAATTGATTTGGCACGGATGGCCACTTCACCAAGCATTCTTATTCTCACGTGGACATTTCATGGGGAACCAAATGCCTGAAGGATTGAATATTTTGCCGCCGCAAATCATTATTGGAGCTCAGATTGTTCAAGCAGCGGGTGTTGCGCTTGGTATGCAAAAACGTAAAAAAGAAGCTGTTGCAGTTACTTATACAGGTGATGGTGGTTCATCACAAGGCGATTTCTATGAAGGACTTAACTTTGCAGGCGCATTCCGTGCACCGGCTATTTTCATTGTGCAAAATAACCAGTACGCGATTTCAACGCCTCGTGAACTTCAAACTTCAGCGAAGACAATTGCTCAAAAAGCAGTGGCAGCTGGAATTCCAGGCGTACTTGTAGATGGAATGGATCCATTAGCAGTATACGCTGTAACGCGCGAAGCACGTGAACGCGCAGTTAAAGGCGATGGTCCAACATTAATCGAAACACTTTGCTACCGTTACGGACCACATACAATGGCTGGTGATGATCCAACTCGCTACCGTACTTCAGATATCGACAGCGAATGGGAAAAGAAAGATCCGCTTGTTCGTTTCCGTAAATACCTAGAAGCAAAAGGCATTTGGGATGAAGCAAAAGAAAATGAAGTAATCGATAAAGCTAAAGAAGAAATCAAAGCAGCAATTAAAAAAGCTGACGGCGCTCCGAAACAAAAAGTATCAGATCTATTAGAGCTTATGTACGAAGAAGTGCCGTTTAATGTTCAGGAACAGTTGGATATTTATAAAGCAAAGGAGTCGAAGTAAGCCATGGCACAATTAACAATGATCCAAGCAATTACCGACGCTCTGAAAACAGAGATGAAGAACGATGAAAACGTTCTTGTTTTCGGTGAAGATGTAGGAAATAACGGCGGTGTATTCCGCGCAACTGAAGGTCTACAAAAAGAATTCGGCGAAGACCGTGTTTTTGATACACCTTTAGCTGAATCAGGTATTGGCGGTTTGGCTATCGGTTTGGCTTTGCAAGGATATCGTCCAGTTCCAGAAATTCAGTTTTTTGGATTTGTTTTTGAAGTAATGGATTCTATTAGCGGACAAATGGCGCGTATGCGTTTCCGTAGTGGTGGAAGTTTAACTTCTCCTGTAACAATCCGTTCGCCATTTGGTGGCGGGGTTCATACACCTGAAATGCACGCGGATTCTTTAGAAGGATTAATGGCAGCTCAGCCAGGTTTAAAAGTAGTTATTCCTTCTACACCATACGATGCTAAGGGCTTGTTGATTTCATCAATTCGCGATAACGATCCAGTTATTTTCTTAGAGCACATGAAACTATACCGTTCATTCCGTCAAGAAGTTCCTGAAGAAGAATATACAATTCCTTTAGGTAAAGCTGATGTGAAACGTGAAGGTAAAGACTTAACAATTATTGCTTATGGTGCAATGGTACAAGAAAGTATCAAAGCAGCGGAGCAGCTTGAAAAAGAAAACTATTCAGTTGAAGTGGTCGATCTTCGTACAATCCAACCGCTTGATATTGAAACAATTATTGCTTCAGTTGAAAAAACTGGACGTGCAATGGTCGTTCAAGAAGCTCAAAAACAAGCTGGAATTGCAGCGAGTGTTGTAGCAGAAATCACAGATCGTGCAATTCTTAGCCTAGAAGCACCTGTACTTCGCGTTACTGCGCCAGACTCAATCTTCCCATTCTCACAAGCAGAAGAAGTTTGGTTACCAAATGCGAAGGATATACTAGAAACAGCGAAGAAAGTACTTACTTTTTAATTAGACAGAACCGAAAGGGTGATATACATGGCTTTTGAATTTCGTTTGCCGGATATCGGAGAAGGTATCCATGAAGGTGAAATCGTAAAATGGTTCGTAAAAGCAGGAGACACAATTGAAGAAGACGATATCCTTGTCGAAGTACAAAATGACAAAGCGGTAGTCGAGATTCCTTCACCAGTTTCAGGAACAGTTGAAGAAGTATTGGTAGAAGAAGGAACTGTTGCGGTAGTAGGCGATGTGTTAGTTCGCATCGATGCGCCAGACGCAGAAGAAATGAGCTTTAAAGGTGGGCATAGCGATAAGAAAGAAGCTGAACCTGAAGTAAAAGAAGAAACTGAAGAGCAAGTGCAATCAGGTACAGCTGAATCAGGTGAAGATGTTGATAAAGCTCCTGCCAAAGAAGAAGCAGTGAAAGAAGAGACAGGTGCGGGAGAACAGTCACAGTCTCAAGAAACAAAAGAATCTGATCCGAGTGCACGCGTGATTTCAATGCCGTCTGTTCGCAAGTTTGCGCGCGACAACGATGTTGATATTAAAGAAGTGACTGGATCAGGCAATAACGGTCGCATTTTAAAAGAAGACGTAGAAGCCTTCATGAACGGTGATCAAAAAGCACCAGCAACTGAAACTTCTGAAGCGTCACAAGAAACAACAGAAGAAAGCACTGAAAAAGCAGCGGCTCCGAAAGCGGCAGCAACTCCTGAAGGTGAGTTCCCTGAAACGCGTGAGAAAATGTCTGGTATTCGTAAAGCAATTGCGAAAGCAATGGTTCATTCGAAACAAACAGCTCCTCATGTAACGTTAATGGACGAAGTGGATGTTACGGAACTAGTAGCGCATCGCAAAAAGTTCAAAGACATTGCAGCAGAAAAAGAAATCAAGTTAACGTATTTACCATATGTAGTAAAAGCGTTAGTCAGCACATTGCGTGAATTCCCAGCTTTAAACACATCATTTGATGATGAAACAAGCGAAGTTATTCAAAAGCATTATTTCAATATCGGTATTGCTGCAGATACAGAAAAAGGCTTGATGGTTCCTGTTATTAAAAATGCAGACCGTAAATCAGTATTCGCAATCTCTGATGAAATTAATGGCTTAGCTACAAAAGCGCGTGATGGTAAATTATCAGCTGCTGAAATGAAGGGTGCATCTTGTTCAATCACGAATATCGGTTCTGCCGGTGGACAATGGTTTACACCGGTTATTAATCACCCTGAAGTGGCAATTCTTGGAATTGGCCGCATTGCAGAAAAACCAGTAATTAAAAATGGTGAAATTGTAGCAGCACCTGTGTTAGCATTATCATTGAGCTTTGATCACAGAATGATCGATGGCGCAACAGCGCAGCACGCTTTAAATCACATTAAACGTTTATTAAGTGAACCTGAATTACTATTAATGGAGGCGTAAAACTTATGGTAGTAGGAGATTTTCCAATCGAAACAGACACACTCGTAATCGGCTCTGGCCCTGGCGGTTATGTTGCAGCTATTCGTGCAGCACAAACTGGTCAAAAAGTAACAATCGTTGAAAAAGAATATATTGGTGGCGTTTGTTTGAACGTTGGCTGTATCCCTTCTAAAGCAATGATTTCTGTTGGACACCGTTTTGAAGAAGCTCAACACTCAGATGATATGGGTATTGTGGCTAAAGAAGTTTCAATTAACTTTGAAAAAGCGCAAGCATTCAAAGATGGCGTTGTTAAGAAGTTAACGGGCGGCGTTGAGTCTCTTCTTAAAGGTAACAAAGTTGAAATTTTACGCGGCGAAGCTTATTTCGTAGACGAAAACACAGTTCGTATTATGGATGAAGATTCAGCACAAACGTATAAATTTAAAAACGTAATTATTGCTACAGGATCTCGTCCTGTTGAAATCCCAACTTTCAAATTCACGGATCGTGTCATTAATTCTACGGGAGCATTAGCTCTTAAAGAAATTCCAGGCAAGCTGGTTGTTATTGGTGGTGGCTATATCGGTACTGAGCTTGGAACTGCGTATGCTAACCTTGGCTCTGAAGTAACAATCCTTGAAGGCGCACCTGATATCCTTGCTGGATTTGAAAAACAAATGACAGCAATCGTTAAAAAAGGATTGAAGAAAAAAGGCGTTGAAGTTATCACAAAAGCATCTGCTAAAGGTGTAGAAGAAACTGATTCTGGCGTTACAGTAACATACGAAGCAGGCGGAGAAGAAAAAACGCTTGAAGCTGACTATGTTCTTGTAACAGTTGGCCGTCGTCCAAATACAGACGAAATGGGTCTTGAAGAATTGAACTTAAAAATGTCTGACCGTGGCTTGATCGAAGTCGACAAGCAATGCCGTACAAATATCCCGAATATCTATGCAATCGGTGATGTTGTAGCAGGTTTGCAGTTGGCTCATAAAGCTTCATATGAAGGCAAAATTGCTGCTGAAGCAATCGCTGGCGAAAAATCAGAGGTTGATTACTTAGCAATTCCTGCAGTTTGCTTTACAGATCCTGAACTTGCAAGCGTAGGTTTAACTGAAGAGCAAGCAAAAACTGAAGGATTTGAAGTAACAGCTGCTAAGTTCCCATTCGGAGCTAACGGCCGTGCACTTTCACTAAACGCTTCTGAAGGATTTGTGAAACTTGTTTCACGTAAATCTGACGGCTTGCTATTAGGTGGACAAATTGTTGGAGCTGGCGCATCAGATATGATCGCTGAGATCGGACTTGCAATTGAAGCAGGCATGACTGTGGAAGATATCGCAATGACAATTCACGCTCACCCAACACTTGCTGAAATTACAATGGAAGCTGCGGAAGTAGCTCTTGGAACACCAATTCATATCATTAAATAAACAATAGAGAAGCCGCTTTTGCGGCTTCTTTTTTTTGGAATAAAGTAGGTTCTCATGGTAAGATTTGTTTATTGAAAGGGTGTTTTTAAATGATACATAAAAAATGGATAGCTATCGCAGCGGTGTCTTTTTTACTAACAGCATGTGGAGATGATACAAACACCTCTACGACTGAAGAAAAAGAAACAAAAAACGTGGAGGGAAATACTGAAACAGAAAAACAAGAAGAAAATGTAGAAAAAGAAGAAGTAGAAGAAATCGAAGAAGTCGAAGAAGTCGTAGAACAGGTCGAGGAACCTCAATACAAAGTTAATCCAGCCAATTGGGCTGTGCAGCCGATTTTGGATGCAGATGAAAAAGTGGTACTCGTGACAATAGATGATGCACCGGACAAGCATTCATTGGAAATGGCTGAAACGTTGAAAAGCCAAGACATTCCAGCTATTTTCTTTGTAAATGGTCATTTTTTAGAGACAGATGAAAAAAAACAACAACTAAAGAAAATTCATGAAATGGGTTTTATGATTGGGAATCACGCATATAGTCATCAAGATTTAAAAGGATTAACTGAGCAACAACAGCAAGAGGAAATTTTGAAAGTCAGCGAAATGGTAGAAGAAATCACGGGTGAAAAACCTAAGTTTTTCCGCGCTCCATTTGGTTCTAATACAGATTTTAGCAAGCAGTTGGTCGCAGACGAAAAAATGGTATTGATGAACTGGACATACGGCTATGATTGGGAAAAACAATATCAAGATGCTCAAACATTAACAGATATCATGGTTAATACCGAGTATTTGAATAATGGAGCTAACTTGTTAATGCACGATCGTGATTGGACAGTCGAAGCGTTGCCTGGGATTATTCAAGGGTTAGAAGATAAGGGTTATGGCTTTGTTGATCCGGAAGAAATTGAAGAAATGTAAAAACGATCCACAGAATTTTTTTCTGTGGATCGTTTTTAGGTTTTATGAAGTTGTAGAAGTCGGAGCTAACCAGGCACTTTCACTTTTCGTTGTCTAGACTCCAGCAGCCAGATTCTCGGGACATAAGCCACTCTGGCTGTGTGGCTGAAAACACGCCACTTCGCCAGTGCGTCTTATGCCTGTCGAATCTACATGGCTGCTTACGCTTTTCTATTTACCTAATAGCTTGTTGTTCTTTTATTACGCGTAGCATTTGCAGTGTGTCGTCTTCTGGTCCTTGTACTGGCAACCCGGCAGCGACGTTCATGTGAATATAGTTGATGTTTTCTTCCGTAATAATTTCACCTGGAATGAAAATAGGGATACCTGGTGGATAAACCATGATAAATTCCGCAGAAATGCGTCCAACAGCGTCATTAATCGAAATAACTTCTGTCGTTGCATAGAAAGCGTCTCGTGGTGTCATGGCAAGTCGTGGGATATCTGGAATCATCACTACAGGTTCCACGATAGCAGCGTCGCTATCTAATGTTTCGCTCATACGTTGAAGAGCATTGATCAATAGATTCACTTCTTTGCGGCTATCACCAAGTGTAACGAGACAAAGAATATTGTATAAATCGGAAAGTTCGATTTCGATATTAGCGTTTTCTCTTAGCCATTCCTCGGCTTGATGACCGGTGATGCCTAAATTTTTAACGCTAATCAATAATTTTGTCGGATCCAAATCAAAAGTGGCTGACGAATTTAATACTTCTTTCCCAACACAATACAAATGAGGGATTTTATTAATACGTTTGCGCGCATCTTGAGCTAATCGAATAGTCCGGTCAATCAAATCGTAGCCGTGAACCGCTAATTGACGACGTGCTGTGTCAAGAGAAGCTAAAATTGGATAAGAAGTTGATGTCGTAGTTAACATTGATAATGTAGATTGTACGCGTTTTGGTGATACAAGACCTTCGCGTACATTCAATACGGAACTTTGCGTCATAGAACCACCTAGTTTATGGACAGAAGTTGCCGCCATATCTGCACCTGCCGCCATTGCAGAAACCGGTAGTGATTTATGGAAATGAATGTGAACGCCGTGTGCTTCATCAACTAAAACTGGAACATTGCGCTCGTGGGCAATATCCACAATTCGTTTTAAATCAGCAGCTACACCGAAATAAGTAGGATTGATAACCAATACGGCTTTAGCGTCCGGATATTCAATCAATGCTTTTTCTACAGCTTCTGCTGAAATACCGTGAGAAATTCCAAGCACAGTATCCACTTCTGGATGAATAAAAATCGGAATAGCTCCGGCAAAAACGATAGCAGACATAATCGATTTATGAACGTTTCTTGGAACCAAAATTTTATCATTTGGTCCAACAACACTTAAAATCATAGTCATAATTGCGCCACTTGTACCTTGTACAGAAAAGAATGTATGATCTGCTCCAAAAGCTTTGGCAGCTAGTTCTTGAGCTTCTTTAATAGCTCCTTTTGGAGAATGTAAATCGTCCAAAGGTGCAATATTGATCAAATCAATGGAAAGAATATTATCGCCGACAAATTCCCGGAATGCGGGATCGACGCCTTGTCCTTTTTTATGACCAGGAATATGGAATTGGATCGGGTGCCGATTTCGATGCTTTAAAAGTGCATCAAATAACGGAGTTTCTAATTGAGACAATGATAAGCCCACCTCACTAAATAAAATGAAAACAAAAAGAATTATAGCATGATGTACCCTACTATAGTATAAATAAAAGGATTTTCCAATATGGAAGCGAATACATTTGGTATAGAGAGAAAAGGAGTGAGTTAATGGAGTTCAAAACAAAGGTAACTGAGCTACTTGGAATCCGCTACCCGATAATACAGGGGGGCTTAGCTTATTTAGCTTATGCAGAATTAGCAGCAGCTGTTTCAAATGCTGGCGGTCTAGGTCAAATTACAGCGATGAGTCTTTCTACGCCAGAAGAATTAAGAGCTGAAATTCAAAAAGTTAGAAAGTTGACAGACAAGCCTTTTGGCGTTAATTTTGCCATTGGTGATCATGGCCGTGCATTTTCTCATATGCTTAATGTGGCAATCGAAGAAAAAGTACCAGTCGTTTCCATGACGGGGGGGAACCCAACGCCAATATTTGAACAGTTAAAAGGAACCGATATAAAAAAATTAGTGCTCGTTGCTGCCAGAAGACAAGCTGAAAAAGCAGAAAGTCTAGGTGCGGATGCTGTAATGGTCGTTGGGCAAGAAGGGGGTGGGCATCTAGGGCGTGATGATATTGGTACGATGGTGCTGATTCCTCAAGTAGTAGATGCTGTGAAGATACCTGTTATTGCCTCAGGTGGGATTGGTGATGGACGAGGTTGGATGGCAGCCCATGCCTTAGGTGCAGAAGGCATTGAAATGGGAACGCGTTTTATCGCCACAAAAGAATGTGTTCATGCATCTAGTGCGTATAAACAACAATTAATCGATAGCTCCGAGAATGATACGGTTATTATTAAGCGCAGCATAGGGGCTCCAGCGCGTACTTTACAAAATAGCTGGACGGACAAAATTTTGGAGATTGAAAGTCAAACACCGACCTACGAGGCCTTAAAAGAATATATTAGTGGTGAAGCCAACAAACGTTTCATCTATAATGGAGATAAAGACCAAGGTTTTGGCTGGGCTGGACAAGTCACTGGATTGATCAAGAATGTGCCTACAGTTCAGGAATTGATTGAAGGTATGGTCAAACAAGCTGGAGAAATCCGTGAAAAATGGTCAATCACTAGATGAAAAGAGGGATGAAAAATGGATTATTCTTATCCATTTTCAATTGAATGGTCAACAGAAGAAATTATTGATGTTGTCAGTTTTTTTGAAGCAATTGAAATGGCCTATGAAAAAGGCATCAACAGACAAGATTTACTAACGCGTTATCGTAAATTCAAGCAGGTAGTTCCTGCTATATCAGAAGAAAAGACGTATTTTCGTGAATTTGAAGAAGAAAGTGGCTATGCTAGTTTTCCGGTTATTAAAGAAATGAAAACTGGAACAGATGACCAAAAAATCAAATTGAACAAGAAGTGAGAGTACAAAAGAACCTGCAGCCTTAACGGCTGACAGGTTCTTTTGTAGCTTGAAGCAACGTATTGTAAACGGGGAGCAACTCCTCGAACGTTTCTTCAGCAAACTGATAAAATTGTTCTTTAGTAAAAAATGCAGCTTGTTCTCGAGTTAAATGGCGTCCGATGACAAATTCACCTTTTTTCACATCGCGCAAACGGATAAGCAATTTTTCAAGACCTTGGTCACCTAACTCGTTTAAAGCGTTGGATTGTGGTTTCATATGATCTCCGGAAACAACGAATTCACCAGACAAACTTTCAAGAACTTCTGAATGTAATAAATTTTCGGCCATGGCTGTTTTATTTGGGGCTTCGTAAATAACAGCTAATATAACGAATACGTGACTTTCCCACATACCAATTTGGAAATGAGGAACAGCTTTATATCCTCTTTTATACGGAGCAAAAGCTACCCAGCTATCATTTGGCGGATTTACAGTTCTGCGCATATGTTTAGCAACATGCGGGAAGAATTCATCTCCCGTTTTTCCAGAAAAAAATGATGAAAATTCAGTGCCAAGTTCCGCAAATTTTGGGCGGATAAGTTCAGTTAATGCAGCCATCCGTTCCTCTAATCCTGGAGTGTTGAAAACATCAAAATCTTGTTCAGTCCAATAAGGCTTCAAAAAAAATCCTCCCTTTATTTAAGTAATCAGGTTTCATTTTAACGAAGTTTGGGAAAAAAGAATATAAATACGTTTCTACTTATGGATTTTGTAAGAAAAAAGTGGTATTATTAAGATGTAACAAAAATAGTCAGAATTTTCGGAGTTTGGTAAGAAAGGGGTGCTCATTATGAAACAGATGGTTCAGATAATCCGAAAAGCGGATGTAGAGAAGGAATATATTCATGTGCTAAAATTGGAACTAGACTATGAACTTGCTTCACTGTTTGATGCAATGCAGCAAAAAGATGAACATCAAATGTCAAAAAGCAAGCAGCGGCTCCATGAAATACACGTTGAACTGGAGGCCCTCCATGCGCTCTAATCCATCTATACACTGAAGGCATCTGCTAGAGTAAGACAGCAGATGCCTTTTTCGTTATACTAATACTAATAGGGAGGCGTTTATAAATGGATTTACACGCTATGGATAGATACATAAAATCACTCATTAAAGAAGCAGGACATCGAATTCGCAATTCCTTTTTAACGGATATCACGATTGAATCAAAATCTAATGCCAATGATTTGGTAACGAATATGGATAAAGAAATTGAACAATTTTTTATTGAGCGGATTCGCAGAGATTTCCCAGGGAATCGAATTTTCGGAGAAGAGGGCTTTGGTGACGATATTCAAAATACAAAGGGAATCATTTGGTTGCTCGATCCAATTGATGGCACCATGAATTTTGTGCATCAAAAACGCAACTTTGCTATCTCTCTTGGAATATATGAAGATGGAGTCGGCAAACTTGGCTATATTTACGATGTTGTAAATGATGATTTGTATCATGGAGTAAAAGATGGAGGAGCGTATTACAACAATGAAAAGCTAAGACCGCTTATGAAAACGGAGATATCCGAATCCATTGTGGCGATGAATGCGACATGGGCAATCCCAAATCGTTATTTAAATCATGAAGCTATTATCAATTTAATTCGCGATGTACGTGGTACACGCTCTTTTGGCTCAGCTGCACTCGAGCTTGCTTATGTCGCATGCGGACGTTTCGACGCGTATATTTCAATGAGGTTATCACCGTGGGATATTGCTGGTGGTATGGTCATTGCCCAAGAAGTAGGCGCAATAACAACGAACTTCAAAGGTGACCCAGCAAACCTTTTAAAACAAGACACTTTTATTGCGGCTAATCCAGCGATTCACCAAGAGCTGTTAGAAAAATATATAAAATTCAAGTAAAAAAAGATGCGGAATCCCGCATCTTTTTTTATAATTATAGTAATCCGGCTTCCCGCATTTCCTTTTTCTTTTTGAAGCCCATACCCATGACAAAAACGAGCATTAGAATCGCTGCAAATATGCCTAACACACTGCGTAAGCCAATAGCCAAGCCGATTAAGACCATCGCTACGATTGCTGCCAAGGAATACAAAACAAATATCCATTTTATGTTTTTTATTAGATTTATCACTGGATTTTCCTCCTGTAGCTTACCGCCTGAAATAAAATCTTAGGGTTTTACACCTATATGTGCTATACTAGCACAGTTATAGGCATGAAAAAAGAATATTGGAGTGAAAATATGACTAACTTACGTAACGACCTAAGAAACATTGCAATTATTGCCCACGTTGACCATGGTAAAACAACTTTAGTGGATCAACTTCTACAACAATCCGGAATTTTCCGTTCAAACGAACACGTTGAAGAACGCGCTATGGATTCTAATGATATAGAGAGAGAACGTGGAATTACGATTCTTGCGAAAAACACTGCTATTCA
This sequence comes from Planococcus halocryophilus, assembly GCF_022489025.1. Lineage (GTDB taxonomy): Bacteria > Bacillota > Bacilli > Bacillales_A > Planococcaceae > Planococcus > Planococcus halocryophilus_A. The sequence continues at coordinate 229,094 of NZ_JAKVTG010000001.1, forward strand.
GTACAAAGACGCTAAAATCAACATTTTAGATACTCCTGGACACGCCGATTTCGGTGGAGAAGTTGAACGTATCATGAAAATGGTTGATGGAGTTCTATTGGTAGTTGATGCTTATGAAGGCTGTATGCCACAAACACGTTTTGTTTTGAAAAAAGCTCTTGAGCAAAATTTAAAACCAATCGTTGTTGTTAACAAAATTGACCGTGACTTTGCACGCCCTGAAGAAGTGGTTGACGAAGTCATCGAATTGTTTATCGAGCTTGAAGCTAACGACGAGCAATTGGAATTCCCGGTTATCTTTGCATCAGGTATGAATGGTACAGCAAGTCTTTCTTCAGATCCATCTGATCAGGAAGAAAACATGCAAGTTATTTATGATGCAATCATGGAACACGTTCCAGCGCCAATCGATAACAGAGATGAGCCACTTCAATTCCAGGTAGCTCTTCTTGATTACAGTGACTATGTTGGACGTATCGGTATTGGCCGCGTATTCCGCGGAACAATTGAAGTTGGACAATCAGTTTCATTGATGAAGCTTGATGGTTCGTACAAAAACTTCCGTGTTACGAAAATTCATGGTTTCATGGGACTTAAACGAGTGGAAATCCAAAAAGCAGAAGCTGGCGATTTAATTGCTATCTCTGGTATGGAAGACATCAACGTAGGAGAAACGGTTTGTCCTGCAGAACATCGCGAAGCATTACCGATTCTACGCATCGATGAACCAACTCTACAAATGACTTTCTTAGTTAACAACAGCCCATTTGCAGGTAAAGAAGGTAAATGGATTACTTCTAGAAAAATTCAAGAACGTTTAGATGCCCAATTGCAAACAGACGTATCATTGCGCGTAGATAATACAGATTCACCAGATGCTTGGGTAGTTTCTGGACGCGGAGAATTGCATTTGTCGATTTTAATCGAGAACATGCGCCGTGAAGGATTTGAAATTCAAGTTTCAAAACCTGAAGTTATTGTTCGTATGGTTGACGGTGTTCGCTGCGAACCAGTAGAACGCGTTCAAGTAGATGTACCTGAAGAATATACAGGGAATATCATCGAATCATTAGGTGAACGTAAAGGCGAAATGCTGGATATGGTAAACAACGGTAGTGGACAAGTCCGTATGGTGTTTAACGTACCAGCTCGTGGATTGATCGGTTACACAACTGAATTCTTGACACAAACTCGTGGATACGGAATCATCAACCACACATTTGATAGCTACCAACCAGTTGCTTCTGGCCGTGTTGGCGGACGTCGCGAAGGTGTATTGGTATCTATGGAGCGCGGAAAAGTTTCGACTTACGGCTTAATGGGCATCGAAGACCGCGGGACTTCGTTTGTTGAAGTAGGCGCTGAAATTTACGAAGGCATGATCGTTGGACAGCATAATCGCGATAGCGATCTTACAGTAAACATCGTAAAAATCAAAGCTGCAACAAACATCCGTTCAGCTAACAAAGACCAAACAACGACGATGAAAAAAGCGCGTTTGATGAGTCTTGAAGAAGCACTTGAATACTTGAATGATGATGAGTACTGTGAAATCACACCACAAACGATTCGTTTACGTAAAAAAATTCTTGATAAAAACGAACGTGAACGTATGGCTAAGAAAAAGAAAGTTGCCATCGAAGAATAAGTGTATAGGAAGGATGTATAATACGTGGACGAACAAGCTTTTGTCTATGACAGTATGTATCCGGTAGCTCGAATTTTATATCAAAATTTGCCGAGTTTTGAAATGGCAGGATACGCATTATTTGCGGTAATTTTCCTGCTTTCGGCTTTTGTTTATAAGTTAGGGTTTGCTAAAAAGTTATCACTTGGAAAAAATGTAGCAATTGGTCTATTTTTAGCAATTGGTGGTTTAGGGCTTACGTTTCTAGCCTTTTTCTTACCGGTTGTTGAAGGGCTTGTTATTGCAGCGCTTATACTGATTCTTTATAAAGTTCGCTTATGGCGTGAAAAACGCGAAAACGCTGTATCTCATTGAGATACAGCGTTTTTGCGTTCAAATGTTTTGTATAGTATTGGTAATAATAATGAATAGGTTAAATGGCCAAATACCCAGTACAGAAATGCACTCCAGTCATTAACTGCTGGCACATCCGCATTGATCGCCATGTCAGCAAGTAAAAAGTAAAGGAACGGAAAAGGGATAGACATAAATAAACTAAGAATCACCAATTGACCGAATGTGTATTTCCGTCGTTTCGCTAAAAATACAAAAACAATGCCGATAACTAAAGAAATACTCATGTGAAAAATAAATTCTGTGACTTCTGACCACTGTACATCACCGATTACCGGAATAAAATCAACATTTAACAAGAGCGTATATACTTGTTCTCCGGTAACTGATTGAACCCATTTTAGTAAAACTCCTAAAATCAACCCACTCCAAAATCCAATCCAGAGACCCTTTAAGAGCTTCATCAGAAGTCGTCCTCAATACTACGGGAACTTCGATAAAAGCGGAATGATCCAGTTGCTAAGCGTTCTTTCGTTCGCTCTGTTATACGATCGTGGCATTCGTCACACATATGGGTATGAATAGGTCTGTTACGCAGGCGTTTGGCCTGGAGTGTATCATCGACTAATTCTTCAATTTTATCGCAGATTACGCATTTTACTCGCATGCTTTATCACTCCTATTCGACTCGGATGGCTTGGATATCAGTAATCGGATTTTCTTGATTAGATCCATCCGGAAGAAGCACATGGACAGGGCCATCTTCTTTTAATGGTTTTCCGTGATCACTAAACTTAAATATTAGTTCTTGGGCGTGATCAATTGGGAACTCAAACTCGCCGTGCAATGTTTCAAAAACGACACGTTTTGCATGTTCAAAAGGTTCTGCGTTTAAAAGAAATGGTTTAAACAAAATACCGAAAGTTCCTGTTAGCATTTCTTTTTTTTCTTTGCTCTTATACGTTTTTTCTGAATTCAAGGTTGGGGGTACGGTGCTGCCTTCCATAATTTCACGAGACCAATGTTCGCCCATTCCACGTTTGTAATCTTCAAGCTCATCTTTCTCGATTCGCTCTTCTTGAAAATATGTCTCTAAATTCAATTTGCGGTCATCAAAAATCCATACAGTTGGATCAAGAATCAATTTAAATTTCACTTCACCTTTAAAAGGTACGATAAATTCCATGGGTAAACCCTCCATTTAGATAGTTACTCTTTTTATAGTATACCTTTTCATGTCAAGTTCCTAAAGGGATTCATCTCTTTCGTCTAAGAGGCTTGCATTTTCCTTGTGTAAAAGATACACTTTAAACAGGAAAATAGAGAAGAAAACTCATGAAAATGGGGGGAGTCCTCATGGAACATACAGAAGAACAAACATACCATTTGAAGGCCTTAGAACTCCTCAAAGCGGATGCAGAGAAAATCGAGCAATTAATCAAGGTGCAAATGGATCACTTAACTTTACCATCTTGTCCTTTATATGAAGAGGTGCTGGACACCCAAATGTTCGGTCTATCACGCGAAATTGATTTTGCGGTAAAGCTGGGTCTAATCGAACGTGAGGCTGGAAAAAATTTAATGGATACGCTAGAAAAGAAACTATCGATTCTTCACGATGCGTATACAAATAAATGATCTAAAACTCAAACGAATGCTGTTTGAGTTTTTTAAAATTTAAGGGAATATTTAAACTTACTGATCTACTTAAAACAAATCTACACGACAGCCTGCGCTTTTCTTGTTGTCTAGCTCTGGCTGCCAGATTCTAGGGTCATAAGTCACTCTAGCTGTACGGCAAAGAACGCCGCTTCGCCAGAGCATCTTATGCCCGTCGAATCTACACGACAGCCTACGCTTTTCTTGTTATTCTATTAAATTAAAAGAGGTATAAAAATGAAATCTTACATCAAGAAGTACGCAAAATACTTTGACTATCCTTTATTTTTTACTTATTTGGCTTTAACGATATTTGGACTGATTATGATTTACAGCTCTAGTATGGCTTGGTCTGTCAATTACTATGGCTCTGAGCCCGATCGATTTTACATACAACAATTAATAAACTTAGCAATTGCGTTTCCGGTCTTTGCGGTGGCAGCGGTTTTTCCGTATAAGCATTTTAAAAAGCGCTGGATGATGAAAACCATCTTAATCGTTGTCTTTACCGGATTGATCGCTGTTCACTTTATCGGTTTTGCAGCGGGTGGAGCGCGGAGTTGGATTAGTTTAGGATTTGCGAATATCCAACCGTCGGAAGTTGCAAAGGTTGGAATCATTCTTTATTTATCTGGAGTATTTGCGAACAAATATAAAAATGGCACCATTAATAAATTAAATGAGTCCATCATACCTCCAGTTATCATCTTAACACTTGTGTTATTTTCTGTATTTCTTGAACCCGATCTTGGATCTATGTTGATTATTGGAGCGGTTGGTTTATCAGTAATGTCCGCAAGTGGTGTTCGTTTAAAACCGTTTATTCGACTTTCTACAGTCTTTGTAGCAGCAGCCTCCCTTATTATTATTCCTTTTATGATTTTTGCAGGAGATCGTATTTTTACCGAAAAACGTCTAGGTCGTTTAGATGCTTTCTTTAATCCATTTTCTGATGAGCTAGGGTTTGGCTTCCAAATCGTTAACGGCTATTTAGCAATCGGTTCCGGTGGCCTAAGTGGCTTAGGGCTGGGACAATCGATTCAGAAACTAGGATACCTACCAGAACCTCATACTGACTTTATCATGTCAGTCATAGCTGAAGAGCTAGGAGTATTAGGAGTAGTCTTTGTTTTAGGTGGATTAGGGTTCGTAGTTTTACGAGGTCTTTGGATAGCTATGACGACTCATGATCCGTTAGCTAGAATGTTAGCAGCGGGTGTTGCGAGCATGATTGGGATCCAATCTTTTGTTAATTTAGGGGGCTTAACCGGGATTATTCCATTAACTGGAGTAACACTTCCATTTATCAGCTATGGCGGAACTTCCGTAATTTTGTTATCTTTATCTATGGGAGTATTAATGAATGTTTCCATGTTCAACAAATACGAAAAATCGAAAAAGTAAAGGGTGTGCTGCGGTGTGAAGAAGATTGACAAAATCTTGGTGGCCAACCGCGGAGAAATCGCTATTCGGATTTTCCGCGCTTGTACAGAACTGAAAATTCAAACAGTTGCAATTTATTCTCAAGAAGATAGTGGTTCATTTCACCGCTATAAAGCTGATGAGTCCTATTTAGTAGGTAAGGGTAAAAAGCCGATCGATGCATATTTGGATATTGAAGATATTATCCGTATTGCAAAAGATTCGAATGTAGATGCAATTCACCCTGGCTATGGCTTTTTATCGGAAAACGTCCATTTTGCAAGACGTTGTGAAGAAGAAGAGATTGTTTTTATCGGTCCGACTTCGCAGCATTTGGACATGTTTGGTGACAAAGTAAAAGCGCGTACTCAAGCAATTGCGGCTGGTATTCCGGTTATTCCAGGTACAGACGGCCCAGTTGAGTCTTTAGAAGAAGTTGAAGAATTCAGTAAAACAGCAGGTTTTCCATTAATGATTAAAGCATCTCTTGGCGGCGGTGGCCGCGGAATGCGTATTGTCAGATCTCATGAAGAATTAGCATCCTCTTACGAACGTGCGAAATCTGAAGCTAAAGCAGCTTTTGGTTCAGATGAAATGTATGTCGAAAAATTCGTCGAAAAACCTAAGCATATTGAAGTTCAAATTTTAGGGGATTCAGAAGGAAACGTCATCCACTTGTATGAAAGAGATTGTTCAATTCAACGCCGTCATCAAAAAGTTGTAGAAATAGCCCCGTCAAACTCAATTAGTAACGAATTGCGCAATGAAATTTGTGATGCCGCAGTTAAATTAATGAAAAATATCGACTACATAAATGCCGGCACTGTCGAATTTCTTGTAGCCAATAACGAATATTACTTTATTGAAGTAAATCCACGTATTCAAGTCGAACACACGATTACAGAAATGATTACCGGAATTGATATTGTCCACGCACAAATCCATATTGCTAGAGGACATATGATTCACAGTGAAGAAGTAGGTATCCCACAACAAAGTGAAATTCCATTATTTGGATTTGCGATTCAGTCTCGTGTAACTACTGAAGATCCTTTAAATGATTTCATGCCAGATGCTGGGAAATTGATGGTTTACCGTTCAGGTGGTGGATTTGGCGTACGTTTGGATGCAGGAAATGGCTTCCAAGGAGCGGTAATCTCACCTTATTATGATTCGCTATTAGTAAAAGTTTCGACTTGGGCCGTAACGTTTAAAGAAGCGGCAGCTAAAATGGACCGTAACTTACAAGAATTCCGAATCCGTGGAATTAAAACAAATATTCCATTCTTAGAAAATGTGGTAAAACATAAAAACTTTATCAAAGGTGATTTTGATACAAGCTTTATCGATACAACGCCAGAATTATTTATATTCCCAGTAAGACAAGATCGTGGAACTAAGTTATTGAGCTATATTGGCAACGTAACGGTCAATGGTTTCCCGGGAATTGAGAAGAAAAATAAACCAATCCATACTGCTCCACGTAAACCTGAAATAGATTTATTGGCTCCGGCACCAAACGGCACGAAGCAGATTTTCGATTCACAAGGAGCAGAAGGATTAACAAAATGGATTCACGAGCAAAAAGATGTATTAATCACGGACACAACATTCCGCGATGCTCATCAATCATTATTGGCTACGCGCGTTCGGTCACATGATTTGTTTGAAATTGCGAAAGAAACTGCACGTTTGCAAAATGATTTGTTTTCATTAGAAATGTGGGGAGGCGCCACTTTTGACGTGTCTTACAGATTTTTGAAAGAAGATCCGTGGGAGCGTTTGATCAAGCTTCGTAAAGATATACCGAATGTGTTGTTCCAAATGTTGTTCCGTGGTGCAAATGCTGTAGGTTACAAAAATTATCCAGATAATGTAATTCGTGAATTTGTCCGTAAATCTGGCGATGCAGGAATCGATGTATTCCGCATATTTGACAGCTTAAACTGGATCAAAGGTATGGAAGTAGCAATTGATGAAGTTCGTCAATCTGGCAAAATTGCAGAAGCGGCGATTTGCTACACGGGAGATATTTTAGATCCGAGTCGAGACAAATATACCGTTCAATATTATAAAGATATGGCTAAAGAATTAGAAGCAGCAGGCGCACATATTTTAGCGATTAAAGATATGGCAGGTCTGTTAAAACCAGAAGCGGCATATCGTTTAGTATCTGAACTTAAAGATACCGTGTCATTGCCAATTCACCTTCATACACATGATACAAGTGGTAACGGAATTTATATGTACTCGAAAGCGATTGAAGCTGGAGTGGATATCGTTGATACAGCTCTTGGGTCGATGGCAGGTCTTACATCACAACCAAGTGCAAGTTCCCTTCATTACGCGATGAGTGGTGGAAACCGTGAAATTCGATCAAACGTGAAAAACCTCGAAAAACTGTCTCATTATTGGGAAGATGTTCGTAAATATTACGTTGATTTTGAAAGCGGCATGAATAGCCCGCATTCAGAGATTTATGAACATGAAATGCCAGGTGGACAGTACAGCAATCTTCAACAACAAGCAAAAGCTGTAGGGTTAGGATTGCGCTGGGAAGAAGTTAAATCGATGTATTCACGCGTTAACATGTTATTCGGAGATGTTGTGAAAGTGACACCTTCATCAAAAGTAGTTGGAGACATGGCACTGTTCATGGTGCAAAATGAGCTAGATGAAGAAACGGTAATTTCTCGTGGGAAAACAATTGACTTCCCAGAATCAGTTATCGAATTCTTTGAAGGGTATATCGGCCAGCCACATGGTGGATTCCCAGAAGATTTGCAGAAAGTCATCTTGAAAGAGCGTAAGCCAATTACGGTTCGTCCAGGTGAACTTTTAGAACCAGCAGATTTCGATGAAATCAAAAAGACTTTATACGATAAACTAGAACGTCCTTTAACAAGCCATGAAATTTTAGCTTACGCGCTATATCCGAAAGTATTCGATGAATATACAGCTACCAATATTCAGTTTGGTAATGTTTCCGTTCTAGATACATTGACATTCTTATACGGAATGAGATTAGGCGAAGAAATCGAAGTGGAAATTGAAAAGGGCAAAACTTTGATGGTTAAGATGGTTTCTATAGGCGAACCGCAAAAAGACGGAACGCGCATCATCTATTTCGAGTTAAACGGTCAACCTCGTGAAGTAAGCATTCAAGATATGACAGTAGAAGCGGATAGTACGGCTAAACCGAAAGCAAATCCGACAAACGAAAGTCATATTGCGGCAACTATGCCGGGTACTGTATTAAAAGTGCTTACAGAAAAAGGAGCCAAAGTAAAACGTGGCGATCATTTACTCGTGACAGAAGCGATGAAAATGGAAACGACCGTTCAAGCACCATTTGATGGAACGATTCAAGATATCCATGTAGTTGCCAGTGATGGCATTTCAACAGGTGATCTGTTGATCGAAATGGAGAAAAAATAAAAACAAGGTAGGCGCATTATGCGCCTACCTTGTTTTTATTTAGAATTTTTTTTTATTCGACTTCGCGATACCAACAATACCATATAGCATAACAAGCCAAACAGCATTGAAATTAACAGCGAATGGAGAAGTGCGACAACTAAATTGAGTTTTGTCAGTACCACTAACATACCTGTTGTTGCTTGAAGAAGAACAATGATGAAAGCTATTGTCCAACCCCAGTAAATAACACGTTGATCTTTATAATGCTTAATAGCGTGCCAAGCAATATAGCCTAGCCAAATGACGATCAAACCGGCTGCTGCACGGTGACCCATTTGCACCCATTCGTACATATTGCTAGGTAATGTAAAATCATCATTTCGACATAATGGCCAATCGGAACAAATCAGACTCGAATCTGTATGCCGAACTAATGCGCCTGTATAAACCACAATGTAAGAATATAAAGCGACACCAATTGTATGGAAACGTAATTTTTTACCGATTTGCACACGATCTGCATCAAACTTCCGGTCTACTTCAAAAATCAGAAGTGTCAATAATAAGATAGAGGCAAATGATAGTAAGGAGATTCCAAAGTGAAGGGCGAGGATAAAATCACCTTGTCCCCATAGCACCTGTGCTGCCCCAATTAATGCTTGTAAGACTAAAAAGAAAACAGCCATTACAGCAAGGAATTTTGTTTCTCGAACATGTCCGAACTTTCTCCAAGCCCATACAGCGAGAATAACGATTAATAGACCAACGACTCCAGTGACCAGACGATGAGAAAATTCGATTAACACTTCCGTTGTAATATTATCTGGAATTAATTTGCCATTACAATCTGGCCAATTTCGTCCACACCCCATACCGCTGTCAGTCTTAGTGACAAGGGCGCCACCGAGAAGTATTAACAACATGCCTATGGTAGCCGCAACGGCAAACCATTTTATATATCTATTTTGCTGCAAAGTACCACCTACTTTTTCTATAGAAAACTTTTCAACGTTCATATACCTGCATACTCGATAATAGCGAATATTTCCTCATAATACAACGAGAAATCAACAATAGTAGAAACTTTCAAGATTTGGACATAATAACTGGAGCTTCACAAACTGTTCAAAAACTATTTTTTTTCTATCTTAAAATAGTGTAAGTGTTAGGGTATGATAGGAGATGCATAGAGTGAGACCAATTACGTGAAAATCATCTCTTTTATCAGGAAATTTCAGTTATATGTAGAAAAACAACTGGAATTTAGATATAGTTATGGTTAGCGGAATATGCTTACAACTTTGAAAGGAGGGACTTATATGTCAAATGGCCGGGCAATGTCTGCAGATGCACACGAAAAACCGGAAGCGTCAACATTTCTTAAAGACTTTTTGGCACTTATCAAAATTGGAATTGTCAATTCTAATTTAATTACAGTCTTTACAGGTTTGTGGCTCGCATTTCAGTTTTCTGACAGACATTTTCTTAATGAGCTGGATATCCTTGTCTACACCATTTTCGGTTCAGCGCTGATTATTGCAGGATCTGCAGCGATGAATAACTATATTGATACGGATATAGATCCTTTAATGGAAAGTAAGAAAGGGCGTCCTACAGTAACAGGAAGATTCAAGCCATCAGCTGTCTTTGCACTAGCTATTTCTTTCATCGTTATAGGCGAAATATTTTTGTTCTCCGCTTCTGTATCGGCTGGTGTTTTAGGGATTGCCGGAGTTTTAGCTTATGTCGTTTTATATTCCATGTGGTCAAAAAGACGTTATGTCAGTAATACGATTGTTGGAAGCATCTCTGGTGCAATACCACCACTAATCGGATGGGCTGCAGTGGAACCGACACTTGGAGTGGGTGCTTGGGCATTATTCTTAATTATGTTCATTTGGCAGCCGCCGCATTTTTATGCATTGGCTATGAAACGAACAGAAGAGTATCGTGCAGCAAATATTCCTATGCTACCGGTAATAAAAGGTTTTCACAGAACAAAGAAATCGATGCTTGCATGGGTTGTAATGCTTTTCCCTCTACCATTCTTATTAATGGAACTTGGGACAGGCTTCATCATCTTAGCTACACTTTTAAATATTGGGTGGTTAGTATTAGCTATTCGAGGATTTAAAGCAACAGATGATTTGAAATGGGCGAAGACAATGTTTATCTATTCATTGAACTACATGACCATTCTATTTGTTTCGATGATTATTTTTGCTGTTTTCATCTAAAAACCATTTCTAAAAAGAAACTATTTAAATGAGAGGGGTATGACAAGCTATGATGAAAGGAATTAAAAAATGGCGACTTTTCGCATTGATGTCCATGTTATTAGTATTTCTTGCAGGATGTGGACGCGAAGAGATTTCGACATTAATACCAGCAGGTAGAGTAGCTCAAGATCAATTTAACTTGTTGATCTTATCATCAGTTATAATGACGTTTGTTATCGTTGTTGTATTGATTATATTTATTTTAGCTATTGTTAAATTCCGCCGTTCAAAAGTGGGAGAAGACATGATTCCTGAACAAGTTGAAGGAAGTGCGAAATTAGAATTTATCTGGACGGCAATTCCAATCGTCCTTCTATTAATCCTTGCAGTTCCAACAGTTTATTCAACATTTGACTTGGCTGACGTTTCAACAATGGACGTTGAGGCGAAAGATGGTAATTCTTCTCACTTAACAGTTAACGTAACTGGTAACCTTTACTGGTGGGAATTTGAATATCCTGAACAAGGCATTGTAACGGCTCAAGAGTTGGTTGTACCGACGAATGAACGCGTATACTTTAACTTGATTTCTGCGGATATTAAACATTCATTCTGGATTCCATCTGTCGGTGGTAAATTGGATGTAAACCCTGAAAACGTCAACACCTTTTACTTAGAATTTGACCAAGAATCATCAGAACTTGAAGATGGCGTATTCTACGGTAAATGTGCTGAGCTTTGTGGACCTTCTCACGCATTGATGGATTTCAAAGTGAAGTCAGTTGATCGTGAAGAGTTTGACCAATGGGTAACAGCAATGCAGGCAGAAGAGCCAGCTGTAGTAGAAGGAGCACTTGCTCAACAAGGCGAAGAATTGTTTGGTCAAGATGGATTAAGCTGTATTTCTTGTCACGCAACTTCTGGTTTAGGTGAAGGTAATCTTATGGCCGGACCAAACTTAGCAACATTTGGTGACCGTAACCGTGTTGCAGGATACTTAGAGCATAATGAAGAAAATGTTAAAAAATGGATTTCGGATCCACAAGAATACAAACCTGGTAACTTAATGCCTGATGTAGCTACATTAAATAATGGTGAAAAGTTATCAGATCAAGAACTTAATGCTCTTGCAGCTTATTTAATGGGCTTATCAGTAGAAGAGTAGAAGAAAAGTTAAAAAAGGGAGGTTAACAGTGTGAGTTCTATTGCTCAAAAAAAGGGCTTCGGCGCTACGATATGGGACTTCATGACAACGGTCGACCATAAGAAAATTGCGATTCTTTATCTCATGTCAGGAGGTTTCTTCTTCCTAGTCGGTGGTATTGAGGCAATGTTGATCCGTATCCAGTTAGTCAAAGCAGGAAATGATTTCCTAAGTGCTGGAACATTTAACGAAGTTATAACAATGCACGGTACGACTATGATTTTCTTGGCATCAATGCCGATATTATTAGCTTTCATGAACGCCGTTATGCCATTGCAAATTGGCGCGCGTGATGTAGCTTTTCCATTCTTAAACTCACTTGGATTTTGGTTATTCTTCTTTGGTGGAATTTTCTTAAACCTTTCTTGGTTTATGGGTGGCGCACCAGATGCAGGTTGGACGAACTACGCTTCGCTAGCACTGGCATCAGAAGGTCATGGTATTGATTTTTATGCACTAGGATTAACGATATCTGGTTTTGGTACATTGATCGCAGGGATTAACTTTCTTGTAACGATTATTAATATGCGTGCGCCAGGTATGACTTACATGAGAATGCCATTGTTCACATGGACAACTTTTGTTGCTTCCGCTTTGATCTTATTGGCATTCCCACCACTTACAGTGGGACTTTTCTTCATGATCTTTGATCGTTTGTTTGGTGCAAGTTTCTTTGCAGTTGAAATGGGCGGTAATACGATTATTTGGGAACATTTATTCTGGATCTTCGGTCACCCTGAAGTTTACATTTTGATTTTGCCAGCTTTCGGTATTTTTTCTGAAATCTTTGCAATCTTCTCTCGTAAACGTCTTTTCGGATACACTGCACTTGTTTTCGCTACAATCCTAATCGGGTTTTACGGATTCATGGTTTGGGCTCACCATATGTTCACAGTCGGCTTAGGGCCAACAGCAAACGCAGTATTTGCTTTAGCGACAATGATCATTGCTGTTCCAACAGGTATTAAGATCTTTAACTGGTTATTAACTATTTGGGGCGGAAACATCTCGTTTTCAGTACCAATGATTTATGCTGTAGCTTTCATTCCTACGTTTGTAGCGGGTGGAGTAACAGGGGTTATGCAAGCAATCGCACCTTTGGATTATCAATTGCATGATTCTTACTTTATCGTAGCTCATTTCCATTACGTTATTGTTGGTGGTGTTGTATTGGCGATTTTAGCAGGTACACATTTATACTGGCCAAAAATGTTTGGAACGATGCTTAGTGAAAAATTAGGAAAATGGACATTCTGGTTCTTCTTCCTTGGATTCCATTTAACATTCTTTATTCAGCATTTCTTGGGCTTAATGGGTATGCCACGTCGCGTTTATACGTTCGGAGCTGACCAAGGTTGGGATCTATTTAATGCAATCAGTTCGTCTGGTGCAGTATTGATGGCAACTGGTGTCATTATTCTTCTTGTAAACGTTGTGATGACAATCGTTAAAAACGAGCGTATCGGCAATGATCCATGGGGCGATGGCCGTACATTAGAATGGGCAATTCCATCTCCACCGCCATTTTATAACTTTGCACAAACTCCATTAGTTCGTGGACTTGATACGTACTGGATCGAAAAAATGGATGGCAATAAAAAAGGTATGATCTTCGCTGAACCTCTTGGCGATATCCACATGCCAAATGGTTCGATCATTCCATTTGTGATTTCACTTGGAATGTTTATTGCTTCATTCGGAGCATTATACTTCTTAGACGGCAAGCCTTGGGCATTAGCAGTATTGATTGGCGGACTAGCATTAATGTTCGGTTCAATGCTACTACGTTCGTTAAAAGATGACTTAGGCTTCCACATAACAAAAGAAGAATTACTAGAAGATGCGAAAGGAGGCAACACAGATGGACATTAATCAAAAATATACTCCTCAATCTTGGCCAGATCATCCTGAAACGGCTACGTTGGAAGGGAAAAATAAGTTTATTGGTTTCTGGTTGCTTCTAGCTGCAGAGACAGTAACTTTTGCTTCACTTTTTGCAACATATCTTGCATTAAAAGATAAAGGACCAAGCGGCATGGAATTTTCTGCCGCTGGACTTTTTGAACTACCGTTAGTTTTTGCAATGACGATGATTCTTTTAACTTCTTCATTGACAAGTGTTTACGCAATGTACCATATGAAAAACTATAATTTTAAAGCCATGCAAGCTTGGCTAGCGATTACCGTTATGCTTGGTTTAACTTTCTTAGGCTTAGAGATTTATGAATTTAATCACTATGTCCACATAGGATTTGGTTTCACAAATAGTGCATTCAGTTCAGCATTCTTTACACTTGTTGGAACACATGGTGCTCACGTATTGTTTGGTCTTAGCTGGTTTATTGCATTAATGCTTCGTAACGCAAAACGCGGACTGAATATGTATAATGCACCGAAATTCTATCTTGCTTCTTTATACTGGCATTTCATTGACGTAGTTTGGGTATTTATCTTTACTGTCGTCTATTTGATGGGAGTGATCGGATAATGGCACACGATGCACACGTACATGTAAGATCGCAGGCAGAATTCGAATATGTTAAGAAAAAAAGAGCAGATGAAATGAGAGGCAATTTGGCAACGTTCGCAATTATGATCTTCTTGACATTAATTGCTTTTACAACAGTTGCTGCTGGGTTCTCAGTTTACTTAATCGTACCTATCATATTATTGTTGGCAGCTATTCAAGTTGTTCTTCAACTTTACTACTTTATGCATATGAGTGGTAAAGGACACGGTATGGTGGCGTTCTTTATGTTCTCTGGCATGTTTGTAGCTTTCATCACGGTTCTAACATTTGTTACAATCATTTGGTGGTAGGCTTTTGTTTAAACCCCTTACCTTAAAAAGGTAAGGGGTTTTTGCGTCAATATAGTCGCAGCCGTTGAGATAGGTGTTCAAATGATTTTAAAGGCAAGCTAAAGAAAAATAATAGGTGTCGTTCAAAATTTCATGAATTTAATTGTTCATAGTTCGTTCATTGATATAGTTTGCTAGCAGCTATATAATGAGGGTACTTGAGGAAAAGGAGGTACCATAACATGCCGATTAGTATCTTCGGGTTTCAAGCTTTGTGGAGTCCCGTGTACTTAGCAGTCCTCGTTTTGGTAACGATTTTATATTTCTTAGTCACTGTAAAGTGGCGTGGTAAGTTTAAAGGAAATCAACCGCTTACTGCTAAAGAAGCTACTTTTTTTGTTTCCGGAATGGTTTTGCTTTATATCATAAAAGGTTCACCAGTCGATTTATATGGACACATCCTATTTACCATGCATATGGTTCAGATGGCGTTATTGTTACTTTTAGCAGCTCCGTTATTAATCATGGGCATTCCAACTTATATTTGGAAAACTTTTATCGTACTTCCGATTATTAAACCATTGTTCAATTTCTTTTCAAACCCGATGTTAGCTTTAATATTATTTGGAATGGTTTTTTCGTTTTACCATATTCCAATGGTTTTTGATTTTGTTAAAAAAGATATGTGGCTCCATGGCGCGGTCAATATTGTATTGTTTATGTCGGCTTTCTTTTATTGGTGGCCAGTGGTCAATAATGTTGAAGGAGAGCACAAATTCCACGGTTTGAAAAAGCTTGGTTATTTGTTCGGAATCAGTGTATTAGTAACTCCAGCATGCGCAATGATTATCTTTAGTGGAACTCCTTTATACGCTACTTATACAGATGGAGAGGCTTGGTTGCAAGCTATGGCATTATGTGTGCCTGCAGGTACATTATCACAGCTGAATTTGTCAGGTCCAGAATTATTTTCAAATATGTCAACGCTTGAAGATCAACGTACTGGTGGAATTGCAATGAAAATTATTCAAGAACTAATTTTCACTGCTTTCATTTGGATGGTTTTCCATGAGTGGCTAAGAAATGAGACTAATAATGCAGATGAAATTACTGCAAAAACATTGCAAGACCGCAAAGATATGGATTTTCATAGACATAACGCATAACGAACCATAAAGGAGAATAACATATAATGAATTTGCCGCTATTGCCAACGATTAGTACATTTTTTATTGTATTAAGCGCAATTTTAGTAGCGATTGGATGGAATTTAGTTCGTCGTCGCAAAATTGAAGCTCATAAGAAAGTCATGGTGGCAGCAGGCGCTGCTGCATTAACGTTCTTTATCATATACATGTCTCGAACAATATTCATCGGAAATACTGCCTTTGGTGGACCTGATGAGTTGAAGTTGTTTTATACGGTATTCTTAATATTCCACATTACATTGGCAACAACAGGCGGTATTATGGGCTTGATCACGATTTACTGGGGATGGAAAAACCAATTGGCTAAACACCGTAAAATTGGACCCATTACAAGTATCGTGTGGTTCTCAACAGCTATAACAGGTGTTATGGTCTATTTACTACTTTATGTATTTTACGAAGGTGGCCATACTACTTCAGTATTTAAAGCCATTTTAGGTGGATAAAAAAAAGAACCCTCAAGGTAGTGCACCCCAAAAGTTAGAGTTCAAATCTAACTTTAAGGGGTCACTACCAAAGGGGTTCTTTTTTTATACTTTAAAATCTATTTTTATCATTCCTGCTTCGCGTGCTGAAGTAAAGAGAATTACAATTAACGGTCCAATAAAGAATCCAAGGAATCCAAGAAGCTGAAGTCCAATAAACATAGCGATCAAAGTTGCCAGAGGAGACAGTCCAATTTGCGTACCCATCACTTTTGGTTCCACCGTTCGTCTAATAACTAACAGTACGAGTGCTAAGACAGCTAATTGTGTTCCGAATACAACATCACCCGTGATAAATTCATAAGCAAACCAAGGCGTTAAAACGATGATTGAACCTAAAATAGGAATGAAATCAATAATCCAGATAACGAGCGACATAACAAGTGCATACTCTGGTACGATAAACGCTAACGTTATTAAAGAAACGATAAAAATGATGCAACTGACAAGAAATTGAGCTTTTAAAAAACCAAAAATCACTTTGTTCAAGCGAGCAAACATAAAACGGACTTTTTCTGCAGTTGAATCTTTTAGCCGTTTAAAAAGCAAAGTTTTTAAATCAGGCAAGTCGAGCATGAATAAAAATAATGCAATTAAAAATACGATAAAGCTAACGAGAAATGATGGAATGCCCGTCAATAAATTAGAGACAGTATCGTAATTAATAATAGACAATACCCAATTACGGATTCCTTCCATGAAACTTACTAGCTCTGTTTCAAAGGACGAAACGACTTCAACAGGCATATCTTGTGTCGAACGAAAGAAAAAACGTTGAAATTCGTCCCACATGATAGATAATGAGTTTGTATATTCCGGTACCATTTTCGTAAATTGTATAATTCTTCCTATTAATTGTGTGACAATCCAGTAAAGTAGAGCCGATACAACTAATAAAAACAAAATAAATACGGATATAACAGCAGATTTTCTATGCCACTTGAATCTCTTATGTATGAAATTTACAAAAGGTTCTAGAAATATAGCAGTAATCAATGCCACAATTAAGGGAATCGAAACGGGTAATATGTATACTGATATTAAGATTAGGACCGCTATGATAATAGCAATCGTTACTGTTTTTTTCGTTAACCACTTCACTTAATGAAATCCTCCTTATGAAGTTGAAATAATGATAGATTGTTTAAAAAAACCGCAGTTCAATTGCTGAACTGCGGGCTTTTTATACGCTGATTTCGAAAGCTTTGACTTCTTTTTTAATAGAATCCAAAATTCCGATACAAGTTTTAACCAAGTGTTCTGGGAAATGTTCGTCTTCACCATACTCAATACCATGTGGATAATAGTGCTTGCCAAGTACTGGTTTCATAACGCGCATTGTCGCATCATTTGAATCAACATCTCCATCAGTAGCATAAGCAAATACACGTAAATAATAAGTGCCTTCGCGTATGATGAACTTGCGATCATAAGTAACACGCTCATAATCCCATTGGCCTTCTTTAGTTAAGGCGTGGTTGTTCATGATGCTTTCTAGTAAAGCGATATCTACGTGAATGTTTTCAAGTCCTGTATTTTCAAAATACATAGGATCTCTCCTCCTCTATAACAAAAAAGACTACATACTCCTCTAATAATAGATCATAATTTAAGTTGTTGCAATGGCTAGATTGTGTCAGTGTAGAGGCGACTGGTATAATGGACAAGATACAATAGTAAAGGAGTTGCTCGGTTGAAAGACTTGTTACGGATTATGATATTTCTATCGATAGTTCTTATCGGTTTGTTTTACTTAGATCCATCAATAAATGAAAATGATGTTCTTGAAGCTCCGCGCACAGCAGACCCATTGCCGAGCGACCAAATTACTGATGAATCTTTAGATGTTGATCGTCCTGGAAAAGGGATTTCAAGTTATATAGGCAAATTAAGCGACAAATGGATCGAACAGTATGGTCAACCCAATCGGATAGAACCCTCAGCTTATGGATATGACTGGTGGGTCTATAATGCAAGTTATGCCCATTTTACTATGGTTGGGATAAAAGACGATAGGGTAGTTCAAGTTTATACAACAGGTGCTGCTATAGATGCAACGCCGTATAAAATAGGGCAAAGCCTGGATGAACTATATCGTTTTACTATTTTAGAAAACGAAGTGACGGTTAAATATGAAACAAGCATATATACATTCAATGTGACTGCTGAGGATATGGACAAACGTATTTTAGTGAAATTTGATGGTGTTTACGCACAATTATACATTGACTCCGTCGACCGTGTGTTAGAGGCAGTTCGTTTTATGGATGCAGAAACTTTGATACGCCATCTGCCATACGACATGATGTTCTCAGGTGAATTGTTACCGATCGAAACGCCTTCATCAACAAAACAACAATCGATAGATGAAGCAAATGCCAGACAAGTTATGGATTTAGTAAATATATATCGCCTTCAGCATCAAGCTAAGCCGTTAACTTTTAACCCCCAAGTAAGTGTGGTCGCAAGGGCACATAGTGAAGATATGGCAAAGCAAAATTTCACATCGGAAGAGACAGAGTTCAAAGATTTACATGCTCGTTTGCAAGAAAGCGATATTACTTTTAAACAAGCGGCTGTTAATATTGCCGCCCGGTATTACGATCCAGCTGAAACTGTTCATGGATGGATCAATTCTGAAGCTCATCGCAAGACTTTGCTCAGTGATCAATACGACCAGACTGGAGTTGGAGTGTTTGGCAAGTACTACACTCAAATTTTTCTTGAAGAAAAGCCTGTAATTGCTTCTGAGCAATAACAGGCTATTTTTTGGGAATTATAAAAAACGAACCAGTTGCAGTGGCAATATGTTTGCCATCTTCTTGCAAAATATTTCCTTCGATGACCATTGTATGTCTGCCACTGCGTATAATACGTGCATGTGCACTTATAGAGGCTTCATCTGCCACGGCTAAGTAATGAATGGCTAGATTGGTTGTCACAGCGCTAAAGCCCTCTGAACACTTGTTATTTGCTAAAGTACCCATTGCGGTATCAATTAACACGGCAAGAATGCCGCCGTGTGGTATAGCCATCGTATTATGGATAAAAGGAGTGTTCGGGATTGAAACAACTGAGGACTGGTCATCTAATGTGCGCGTCATGTTCAAGCTTGCGCTTAAATAGGTAGAAAATTCACCTTGCTGCTTTTTTTCGAAATTTCTTAAGTAGTCGGACAAAATCGTCATGTCTTCTTCACTGCTTTGTTCGATTATGTGAGCAAATTGCTCGATTAGTTCACTCATGTTGACAATCCTTTCAAGTCTGTAGTGAAAAGCAAAAATATCTGCTATGATTAAAATGTAAAGGAGGAAATGCTATGATTATGACTTACGAATGGGCTGAAATTACTGACTTTGCAGACGAGTTAAGCCAAATGATCCTACAATCAGAGCAAGCTGACCTTTATCGAGAAGCTCATGCCTCTGTCTATAACGATAAAAATCTGGCGAATGAAATTCTTGCTTTCGCCAGATTAAAAGACCAATACGAAGAAGTTCAGCGCTTTGGAAAATACCACCCTGAATATTCTCGGGTAATGAAACAAATCCGTGTGGATAAACGTCGCTTAGATTTAAACGAAAAAGTGGCCAATCTACGTTTGATGGAAAACGAATTACAAGATTTAATCGATCAAGTAAGTTTCATTATAGGTAGATCTGTTTCCGAGGCAGTCAAAATACCGTCCACAAATCCATTTTTCTCATCTGATTCTTCATGTGGTGGGAGCTGTGGTACTGGCGGCGGTTGTTCTTGTTCCGCTTAATAACAAATAGTTTCATAAAAAAAGTGCAACGCTTGCGTTGCACTTTTTTTAACCCAATTAAACTTCTAGTTCTGAAATAAGTGATAAAGCTAAGTCAGGTCGATCGGTAATGATGCCTTTCGCTCCCGAAGCGATTAACGCTCTCATCACATCCGGCTCATCAATAATCCAATAATGTACTGGAATATTCAAGTTCTCCAGAAACGCAATAAATCGAGCGGAGTCTAATCGGAATACCGAAGACTTCGTAGGAATTTGGAACACATCTGCACGTGGCTGATAAAGATGTCCAAACTGGCTAGTAAATGCAGTATAGGCTTTTCTAATTTCATTTTCACCTGCACCGACAGCTATCCGATTTTGAGCATACAAATTAAAACGATCGATTTGTTCATCATAAAAAGAAGTCACAACTACTCGGTCGTGTACACCGAGTGATTCAATCAAGCGCCACAATTTGGAAGGTACTAAACTACCTTCGTAGGTTTCAGGAGCATCTTTAATATCAATATTAATGTACATCTGCGGAAATTTTTCAAACAGCTCACGCAACAATACAACTTTTTCGTTTTTTCCACGGAAGGAATGTTGCCCTTCTAGGTCTATAAAATGATACCCCAGATCAAAAGCTCTTAATTGTTCGAGAGACAAATCAGCGACTCGTCCTGCACCATCAGTTGTTCGGTCGATGTATTCATCGTGGAAAACGAGGATTTCTTCGTCATTTGTCATACGAATATCAACTTCAAAGCCATTAACACCGAGCTCGGCTGAACGGTTAAATGCAGCGAGTGTGTTTTCGGGTGCTAGTTTAGAGCCACCGCGATGCGCAAGAACAATTGGACGTTCGTAATTTAAAACTTCTTTTGCGGGACGTTGATTAGGATTAGCCAAAACTTTAGAGCCAGCCCAAGCTGCGGCTCCAACTGCTGCAGCTGCTAAACCGATTTTTGTCTTTTTTCCCATACTGTAGATTCCCTCCCTGGATTTCTATCATAAAATCAGTATAGCGAATAGAAGGCTATACTGTCAGTTTATTCGGTTGCGGCTTTTTTCTTTCATATGGTATTCTAGAAGCTAAGAAAAGAGGGATAGTTATGCATGATCGCCAAGGCCTCATTGTCTATGTGCATCATTTGAAACAAGCTAAATCGTTAAGAAAGTTCGGGCATGTTCATTTTATCTCCCGAAAATTAAAATACGTGGTTCTTTACATGGACCAAGATGTTATCGAAGCGACTAAAACAAAACTAAATAAATTGCCTTATGTCAAACAAGTTTTAGAATCCTATCGCCCATTCCTAAAAACCGAATATGAAAACGCCAAGCCTGATAAAGCAAAAGAATACGATTACAAAATCGGTCTTTAATTATTGCATCGGCGGAATATAATGATTTAATCTTAAAACTGAAATTAAATGGCTATGATAGAATTTTTTATCTGCATACACGGATGAGTGCTTTACTTCCATTTTGATGGGTGTATGCCCCAAACTGGAAACGGTTTGTTCAAAGATTGCTAAACGTTTTGAATCCATTGGAATTCCTTCGCGACAAAGGTAGATTGGCATGAAGTTTCCTTCTGATGCGGGTTTGAATGCCGCAGCAATTGACAATACATCTTGACCTTGTGGATTGGTTGAAACAAATATAAATCCATGCATAAAGCGTTGTTGATTACTTGTGATGAGTTCACGGAGTTCATAGATATCTCCGTACCCTTCTCCTAGTTCAATAAAACGTTGAATCATCATTACACGTCCTTTCCATTTTTCATTTTACCATTAGGCGATTAAAATGCATCAAGAAAATCAATAAAGTTAGAGGCGATAGTATGCGAGTTGTAGCAGGCTCTGTAAAAGGAATACCATTGAAAGCGGTACCTGGCAATTCGACCAGACCGACAACTGACAAAGTAAAAGAGTCTATTTTCAATATGATTGGTCCTTTTTTTGACGGTGGATACGCAATAGATTTATTTGCTGGAAGTGGTGGACTCGGTATTGAAGCGCTTAGCCGAGGGATTGACCATGTTATTTTCACCGACAAAGATAAACGTGCTGTAGAAACAATACAAGCTAATCTAGAAAAGGTTCGTTTGACAGACCGTGCGGAAGTCCACCGGGCAGACGCAGAGCGTGCGGTGAAAGCGATCAAAAAGAATGGTGTTCAGGCAAGATTGTTGTTTTTAGATCCCCCTTACCATATGAAAAAATCTTACGAATTGATGGACAAAGCGGGAGAATTGGACATCGTAACAAAAGATGCGATTGTTGTTTGTGAACACGACCGAGATGTAGAGTT
The DNA here is from genome assembly GCF_022489025.1 of Planococcus halocryophilus. Taxonomy (GTDB): domain Bacteria; phylum Bacillota; class Bacilli; order Bacillales_A; family Planococcaceae; genus Planococcus; species Planococcus halocryophilus_A. The sequence continues at coordinate 251,561 of NZ_JAKVTG010000001.1, forward strand.
GCCGGATCGTACGAAGTATTTTGAACGGTATAAGAAAGAGCTCTACGGGAGTACAATTATTTCAATTTACCGTTACCAAGGGGAAGAGGGAGAACGTATTGACTAAAATCGCTGTAGTTCCAGGAAGCTTTGATCCAATTACAATGGGGCACCTGGACATTATTAAAAGAGCGTCAACGATTTTCGATGAAGTAAAAGTGGTCGTAATGAACAATTCTTCAAAAAATCCGTTATTCGACGTGAATGAGCGAATGGATTTAATTGCGGAAGTGACACAATCGATTCCAAACGTCAAAGTAGATTCTTTTTCAGGTCTGCTAATCGATTATTCGGTTGAAGTGAAAGCAAATGCGATTATTCGTGGATTGCGCGCAGTCAGTGATTTTGAATACGAAATGCAAATTACGTCCATGAACCGATTTTTAAATGAAAATATTGAAACATTGTTCATGATTTCGAACAACCAATATTCGTTCCTTAGTTCGAGTATCGTAAAAGAAGTAGCGAAATACCAAGGCAATATTACGGGCTTAGTGCCAGAAGCTGTCGAAAAAGCTCTTCATTTAAAATTTCAGTGAGTCACGAATTTCGTGGCTTTTTCTTATTTCAAAAAATAAGTAAATGGATGAATCGCTGAAGGGAGAAACAATATGAAAAACAAACGATTACTCATTTTTGTCATCGTGATGGCGCTTGTCGTTTACTTATCCTCTTATCAGCTAGATGCTTATGTTACGAGACCAGGTGGATCTTATGAGCTATCACCATTAGTAGAAGTAGTAGGTGGAGATGAAGACGACGAAGGAACGCTCAGTTTAATGACGGTATCAATGTTGACAGCAACCCCTGCTTTATACGTCTGGGCGAAAATCCGTGAGGGTTATAAAGTATTGCAACCTGAGCAGGTACGTAGTCCACACGAAAGCGATGAAGAATACAACGTACGTCAATTGAAGCTGATGTCTGACTCACAAGTAAATGCATTGCAAGTAGCCTTTGAACAAGCAGAATTACCTTATGAAATTAGCAATAATGGAGTTTTTGTTTTAAATGTCCTAAAAGGTGGGGCAGCGGATGAAGTTTTAGCACCGGGTGATCGAGTGCTTGAAATTGACGGCACTAAATACACAGAGATGCAACAGCTAATTGATTACTTAAGTGTTAAGGAAAATGGAGAAACAGTAAAAGTTCTTTACGAAAGAGAGCAGCGAGAAATTAGCACGGACATCAAATTGGCACCATTGCCAACTGATCCGGAACGTATTGGCTTAGGGATTTCGTTTGTAGAAGATAAGAGCATCCAAACGACTCCTGAAGTTGAAATTGATTCGGAGAAAATTGGAGGTCCGTCAGCTGGCTTAATGTTCACACTCGAAATTCTCAATCAGTTGGTAGATGAGGACATTACAAAAGGTTATGACATTGCAGGCACTGGAACAATGGAAAGTGACGGATCTGTCGGAAGAATCGGAGGCATTGACCAAAAAATCATGGCAGCCGATTCTGCAGATATCGATATTTTCTTTGCACCAAACGAACCGGTAGAAGGTGGCGGCGATAGCAATTATACAATAGCTGTTGAAACTGCAGAGAAAATCGGCACAGACATGAAAATTATTCCTGTAGACACAATTGAAGATGCCATAGGATTTTTGAAAGAGCTTCAGCCTCGATAAATCGGAGGAGTCGTAAATTCTTTCTTCAAATGGACAGATTCCATTCCTTGTAAATACATTGTAGTAGCGTGAATATCTAGTTTTCCCATTGAGTCGCTCAGATCAGCTGCGCGACTAATAAGGGGAAGCGAGATGTTCTTTTTTTTGTGATTTAAATAGCTTTTTCCGATTTCCGACATGCCAAGAAGGCGGATATAGCTAGGTAACTGAAAAGAATGCAAGGTTTGCCACGTGAAGCCTGTATAGATATGCGTTAGCATCCGCTGTATTCGTGTACGGGTATAACGCTTTGATTTGACAAGAGACATGAAAGTTTCAAAGCTGTCTGCTGTTTTTGCTGATTGGTAGATTAAGTTTTCAATACCTTCAGTTACTTCGGCATAAAGTTTCAAGTTTTCAGGACCTTCACGTAGAATCGTAAAGCGAAGTAACGGGTAAAATTGCTCCCAGCTGCCAAATTTGCCATATTCTTTTTCTGCTTTTTTTAAAGAGGAAATTGAACTTTCCGGCATATACGTGGACAGTTCTTCTACTGAATTTCCTTTAAAGAAAGCTTCGCGAATGCCAGTAGCACTAGCAATCGGCAGTCCAACTGTAATCGGGTCATGAAAATTAGCGCCAATCCGTTGAATAGTTAGTGGCTTGATAGAAGAACCTAGACGTTGAGCAGCTTCAAGGTAATGAAACCCTAAAATATTATTAGGTTGTGTCAAATCGGCAAAGCCAGGCTGTCCACCTGTCAGCGCAAGATAGGCATTGTTCAAGGATTTTGGATAGCTAATACCGGTTTGGACAGCTTCGTGGATAAACGCTTGGTATTCAGCGGCATGCTCCGTTAATAGCTGCAGTGAATTCAGGAAAGGAGCTATTTGACCTTGTTCGCTCCCGAAACAAAAAAATTCACAGCCAATTGCGTCAAGTAATGCGACACCGCCTTTAGCGAAATCAGAAGCTTGAGCGGTTGCATAAATATAAGGAAGTTCAATGACCAAGTCGATACCAGCATCAAGTGCCATTTGAGTACGTGTCCATTTATCGACAAATGCCGGTTCTCCGCGCTGAAGAAACTGCCCGCTCATAACAGCAACGACAAGATCAGCGCCAGACTCAGCACGTGCTTGTTGTGCGTGATGAAGGTGCCCGTTATGTAAAGGGTTGTATTCAACAATAATTCCTACAGCTTTCAATCTGCTCACCTCTTTGGTAGAATTAACTTTAGTATACCGATGTTTGAAATAGAGTGACAAGATTTTTTCTTGACATCTTTTTCTGTGCATTATATAATCAACTTTGTTGTCTTGAGGTGATTACTTATGAAAATAGCGATTCAACAGCTACAAAAGCATCGCAAAGACGGACTGCCAATTGACCAAATGGTTCATTTGGATGCAGTGAAATCACGGAATAGCGATATTCGGGAAGTTTCACCTGTACATGTTACAGGACATTGCACAATTGGTTCGCAACAATTAACGTGCCAACTCCATCTCGAAGGTATGCTCACGCTACCTTGTGCTCGAACTTGGGAGGATGTTGAGTTTCCGATAAATGTTGATACGGTTGAAGTCTTCGATTGGTCTGGAAAAGGTCAAGAAGACAAGCTGAGTGATGTTCATTTTGTAGAAACTGAAGTTATAAACCTTCAGCCAATACTAGAAGAACTCGTTTTGCTAGAGATTCCGATTCAAGTGTTTAAGGAAAACGCTGATCAAGACGTTATAAAAGGCGGCAATGATTGGTCGTATTCAACAGACGAAGAGTACGAAGCAGAGAAAGAAGAGGCACCACCAAAACCGGATCCAAGACTTGCTGATTTAGCAAAGTATTTTGATCAGTCAGATGAATAGAATTAGTGTAAGGAGGTGTCACCAATGGCTGTACCAGCTAGAAGAACGTCCAAAACCGCTAAAAGAAAGCGCCGTACACATTTTAAATTGTCAGTGCCGGGCATGGTAATTTGCCCAAGCTGTGGCGAAAGTAAATTGGCTCACCACGTCTGCAAAGCATGTGGATCATACAAAGGGAAAGAAGTAGTAGCAAGCAAATAAAACAGTATTTGCTGCTGAAAGGCTATTGAGAGGCCATGGCTCTCGATAGCCTTTTTCTCTATACATAAGTAAGTATATTTGTAAGGAAACTGGCAGGAGAGAGAGGGATTTTATTGTCTTATACGATAAACCTAATGGACGGCATTATGACATTTACTATTGACCGTCCTGAAATTCGCAACGCCATTAATACTGAAGTAACTGAAGGTCTTGAAAAATTGGTAGAAAAAGCAAAACATCCTTCTGTACGAATGGTCATCATTACCGCTTCAGGTAAACAGGCTTTTTGTTCAGGCGGAGATCTTTCCGTTTTTCATGCTCTCCGTACAGAACAACAAGCATATAGTATGCTCAAACGAGTGAGCGATGTGCTGTATTCGGTCAAAACGCTACCTGTACCGGTAGTTGCCATTGTTAATGGTGCTGCGGTTGGTGGAGGATGCGAAATCGCTACAGCGTGCGATTATAGGCTTGTATGGGATCACGCGAAATGCGGTTTTATCCAAGGGACGCTCGCTATCACGAGTGGCTGGGGCGGCGGAACTTATCTTTTAGAAACTTTGCAGCATGACAAAGCATTAAAAATGCTCAGTGAAGCTAAAGTATACACGGCAGACGAACTAAAAGAACTTGGTTGGGCAACGACCATTATTCAAGAAGATCAGGACATTCAAGTGTTTTTTGAACGGATGAAAAAAATTCATCCGGATGTTCACCGAGCTTATAAAGAAATGGCTATTCGTAAATGGCAAAAAACAGATTTACAAGAACGAGTTGAACAAGAAGTTCAGAGATGCGCCATTCTATGGGAAAAAGACCCTCATCATGAAGCTGTTGATCGTTTCTTGAATAAAACGAAAAAATGAAACCTTTCTTTATAGAAGGTTTCTTTTTTTACGAAAGTAAGGAGAATTTCTCCAGTTTGCCTGGTCAATTTATAAATTAAAACCAATTAAATTACAAAATAAAAGAAATATTTCAGCGAATAGTTGAAATCGCTTACAAAATTCGTATATGCTATAGAAGGGAGAAAACATAGGGGGTATTTCAAATATGAAAAAAATCCTAATCGCGAACCGAGGAGAGATTGCACGTCGAATTATTCGTACATGTAATCGCCTTGGAATCGAAACAGTTGCTATTCACTCTGAGGCTGATGGGGATCTGCCTTACGTTAGTGAAGCAACTGAAGCTGTACTGATCGGTCCAAACCCGGTCGTACAGTCTTATTTACAAGTTGAAAAAATCATTGAAGAAGCAAAAAAACGTGGGGTCGATGGAATTCACCCTGGATATGGTTTGTTGTCCGAAAACGCCGATTTTGCTCGTAAAGTCGCAGCAGCCGGTATGACTTTTATCGGACCTTCAAGCGATATTATTGAAAAAATGGGTGATAAAATTGAGTCACGTAGAACAATGATTCAAGCGGGAGTACCGGTAGTTCCAGGTACAGAAGAAGGCGTAAAGTCGCTTGAAGAAGCTTTGCAAGAAGCTGAGGTAATCGGTTATCCACTCATGTTAAAAGCAAGTGCAGGTGGCGGTGGAATCGGTATGGTTCGTTGTGAAAGTGAGCAAGCGCTCACTCAACAATTTGAATCAGTTAAAAACCGTGCCAAAGCTTATTTTGGTGATGATGTCGTTTATCTTGAAAAATTTATTGCTGATGCACGTCATATCGAAGTACAAATTTTTGGAGATCACCATGGCAACCTTGTTCATCTATATGAACGAAATTGTTCTGTTCAGCGTCGTAATCAGAAAGTGATTGAAGAATCACCTTCACCGAATTTGCCACAAGAAGTGCGTGAGCGACTTTGTGAAGCAGCATTACAGGCCGGAAAAGCAGTGAATTATACAAATGCAGGGACTGTCGAGTTTATCGTCGATTCGAATAACGAATTTTATTTTTTAGAAATGAATACACGTTTGCAAGTTGAACATCCAGTTACAGAAGAAGTAACAGGGCTCGATTTGGTTGAATGGCAATTTAATGTTGCTGACGGAGGAGAACTCCCAGCTCAAGACACGATACAAACTCATGGCCATGCGATAGAGTACCGCGTGTATGCGGAAGATCCTAAAACCTTTTTCCCGTCACCAGGCAAGCTTGAAAAGCTTCAATGGGGTGAAGGGGCGCGTATTGAAACGGGTTATGAAGAAGGCAATTTAGTCACACCTTTTTATGATCCGATGATTTCCAAAGTTATTATTCACGGAGCGGATCGTGACGAAGCCTTATCGAAGTCACAAGCGTTTTTCAATAATGTTACAATTAATGGTGTAAAAACCAATATTTCTTTATTTAAAGAATTTGTTGGGTCGGAACAATTTGTTTCGGGCGACTATGCTACAGCGGTATTGCCGCAATGGATGGAAAAAACTAAGGAGGAACATACATTATGAAAGAACTAAAAGCGTCAATGGCAGGAACGGTATTAAACGTATTAGCAGCTGAAGGACAAGCAATCACTCCAGGGCAAGCTGTTTTAACAATCGAATCAATGAAAATGGAAATTCCAGTAGAAGCTGAATTTGGCGGAACTGTAGAGAAAATTCACGTTGAAATTGGCGGTTTCGTTAACGAAGGCGATTTGTTAATCACAGTAGGCGAGTAATCGTTTTAAGCAAAGGGGACAGTGAAATGACAAAAACGACTGAAACAACAGGGTATAATGACCGTTTAGAACAAAAGCTTGCAAAGATTTTTGCTGGGGGGCAGCAAAAATACCACGATAAAATGAAGGAAAGCAATAAATTATTTGTTCGTGATCGTTTGAAATTATTATTTGATGATGAAAACTACGCAGAAGACGGACGTTTTGCCAATGTAGAAGCAGATGACCTTCCAGCAGATGGTGTTGTTACAGCTATCGGTAAAGTGAATGGTGAAACGGTTTGTGTGATGGCGAACGATTCTACTGTAAAAGCAGGTTCGTGGGGCTCGCGTACAGTCGAAAAAATCATTCGTATTCAAGAAACTGCAGAAAAAATGCAAGTACCCATGTTGTACTTAGTAGATTCTGCGGGGGCGCGCATTACAGATCAATTAGATATGTTCCCGAATCGACGGGGCGCAGGTAAAATATTCCACAATCAAGTAAGAATGTCTGGAATGGTACCACAAGTCTGTCTGCTATTCGGTCCATCTGCTGCAGGTGGTGCGTATATCCCTGCTTTCTGTGACATCGTCATCATGGTAGATGGCAATGCTTCGATGTACCTTGGTTCCCCACGTATGGCTGAAAAAGTTATTGGCGAGAAAGTGACATTAGAAGAAATGGGTGGAGCTCGCATGCATTGTACTGTGAGTGGTGTCGGTGACGTGTTAGTAGCTACAGAAGAGGAAGCCATTTCAGAAGCTCGTCGATACTTAACGAACTTCCCTGCTAACTTTGCGATGAAGCCTGAAAAGATTGAGGCAAAAGCGGCAAAGGCGGGGCGTTCACTTGAAGCCATCATTCCAGAAAACCAAAATGCACCTTTTGATATGTATGAGTTGATCGATCAATTGGTTGACGAAGGAAGCTTTTTTGATATTAAAAAACTATTTGCTGGTGAATTAATCACTGGAATTGCGCGCATTGATGGTCAAGTTGTTGGTATTCTTGCGAATCAGCCAAAAGTTAAAGGCGGCGTATTGTTTGGCGACTCGGCTGATAAAGGTGCGAAATTCATCAATCTTTGTGACGCGTTCTCAATTCCGTTGCTATTCCTTGCAGATGTTCCAGGATTTATGATTGGAACGAAAGTTGAACGTGCTGGAATTATTCGTCACGGAGCTAAGTTTATCGCTGCGATGAGTTCTGCGACTGTGCCGAAAATTTCGGTGATAGTTCGTAAAGCGTATGGTGCTGGATTATACGCGATGGCAGGCCCTGCATTTGAGCCGGATGTCTGTATTGCATTGCCTACAGCACAAATTGCGGTAATGGGCCCTGAGGCGGCTGTAAATGCTGTTTACTCTAATAAGATTGAAGCGATTGAAGATCCGAAAGAGCGTCTTCAATATGTGCAACAAAAACATCAAGAGTATAAAGAAGAAATCGATATTTATCGCTTGGCATCTGAACTAATTGTTGACGAAATTGTAGCACCACATCAATTGCGTTCAGTACTGTCTCAGCGCTTATCATTTTATGAAACAAAAGATTTACCATTGCCATATCGAAAACATCCGATTTATCCTGTATAATAGATTATTATTAGAAGTCTGCCTAATATGGGCAGGCTTCTTTTTTAAGAAAAAATTGTGGCACTGTAAGGAGTGATTCCGTGAAATATGCAATTATCGGAGCTGGAGTCAGTGGATTGTTACCAGCTTATCTACTGAAAAAAGCGGGCCATGAAGTGCAAGTAATTACACAGCATGAAGAGCAAGCCGCGTTGATTAACAAGCAAGGAATTATAAATGGTGAAAATCGTCAACAAGTAGATGCCTATACAGACTTTGAACAAATCGATTCAGATGCTTTTGTTATTGTGACGGTGAACCAAAAAGAACTGCAACCTATATTAAGGTTGTTGAAAATTCGTCGCCCAAGCAATAAAATCATTTTTTTGCAGCAGGGGATGCTTTTTTTAGAAAAAGCCAATGCATTATCCCATCGCCATATTGCTGCAGGTATATTAGATACAGATTGCATCAAGTTGAGAGATACGGAAATTAGCTTTAGCAAAACCCCTCAACTTATATTCGGATTGGTCAAAGGGCAGGCGGTAGAATTTCAACCACTTCTTAACACCGCTGCGTGGCAAAGTGAATGGGTAGAGGATATTGAAAAAGCGCTTTTTGAAAACGTATTGCTTAGCAGTTTAATCGATCCTTTAACTGCAATGATGAAAATACGTAATGGCGAGCTAATTACGAACCCCCATGCTTATGAATTGTTCCGAAATCTATATAGTGAACTGTATTTGGCATTTCCAGAAATTGAATGGCTGCAACCGATTGAAAATGTGGCGACAATGTGTGCCGCAGAACCCGAAAGAGTATCGAGGATGTTTGCTGACCGTTTAGCTAATGATCCAATGGAGGTTGATGGTCTTATGGTATACGTATTAAATCAATCTAAGTTGGAGTTGCCTTTGTTCAAGGCATTTTATCATCTTTTGAAAACGATTGAGGTAGCGAAATGACAATATTGTATACAATTGCAACAGTATTCCTGTATATTCCTTTTCTTCTCTTTGTTATTGTTTATCTGTTTTCACTAAAAAGAAAAAAACAAAAAGCATTGGTTTTAGCGTCAGATGTTACGACATTTTTGTTATTCTTTTCTGTCCCGGCTAGTGTGGAATTTTTATGGGGTCTTTCCATTTCAGCGTATATTTACTTCGTCGCGCTTGTGTTGGCGATTATCTTGTTAGTCATTGAATGGAGAAACACAAAAGAACTCGAAATCATTCCGTTTTTCCGAAAGTTATGGAGAACTTACTTTTTACTATTGGCTTCTCTTTACGCTCTTGTATGGATAGTTGGTCTTGTTTCCATCATTGTTAAATCAATTCAGTAGGCGTATTTTTTTTCTTTGAGAGATGCGTTTGCTATAGTAGATTTTGAATGTAAACGGAAAAGGGGACTTTTTTTATGAAAGTAGAGGAACAGTACGTAGAACCAGCCAGTAAATTGATGAGTGATTATATAAATGGCAAACCGGTACTCCGCCAGTATTTTTCATATGATCCGCAACTAGAGTCATTTGAAAAGCGGTTGAAAAGTCTTCAAAATCATCCTGTTGATCGGTCAAGGCTAGCAGGGATTGTTCGTGATTATATGAAACCTGAAAAATTGTCCGAAGCGGCACAGCAGAATTTAGCTGATTTTGAAGCGGGTGCACCGGTGGTTGTCACAGGTCAACAAGCGGGTATTTTAACAGGGCCATTATATACGGTACATAAAGCAATATCTGTCATCATCCTTGCGAGACAAGCTTCTGAGCAACTGCAGACACCCGTGGTGCCAGTTTTTTGGATTGCCGGAGAAGATCATGATTTAGCTGAAGTTAGCCACCTGTACCGAGAAATAAATGGACGGATGGACAAATTGAATATCCCTTACGCTGAATACGGCAAAAACTCAGCTTCTACTGCAAATCTCAATAAACCAAAAACAGCTTCTTTTTTAGAAGAATACTTCCGCAGTCTTCCAGAAACGGAACACTCTAAAGAAATTCAAGAACTGGCATTTGGTTTGTTGGAAAAGTCTCAATCGTTCACAGACTTTTTCGCAGCACTTATCCATTATTTCTTTCAGGAAGAAGGACTTCTGTATATGGATGCTGCTGACGAAGCGTTTCGAAAGTATGAATCACCTTACTTTGTAGAAATGATTGAACGTTCGGCTAACATAGCAAAAACAGTCGCTGCTACTGAGAATTCCCTTGTAGAAGATGGTTATAGCGCGGTAATTGGAGCAGAAGAAACTGCTGCAAATCTATTTATTACGGTAAAAGGTGAACGGCTATTACTAGAACGTGAAGGTCAAGAGTTTGTAGCGAACAACGGCTCAATTCGCTTTACAAAACAGCAACTTCTAACTATTGCAGAAGAAACACCGGAGTTATTGAGTAATAATGTAGTGACGCGTCCATTAATGCAGGAAATGGTTTTTCCTGTACTAGCTTTTGTTGGAGGTCCTGGTGAAATTGCTTATTGGGCAGCTTTAAAAGGAGCTTTTGAGTTATTCGATATGGAATTACCGGTCGTTATGCCTCGTCTAAGCTTGACATTGGTAAACCGCCGAACGCAGCGTTTGCTGAATAAATACGAATTGGATTTTTCTTCTGTTGTCAACGACCGTCAAGTATCGGTGATGAGAAATCAATTGATGGAGACGATTCGCGAGAAAGAAGCGGAAACCTTACTTACGAATTTAGAACTTGAATTAGAAAAATCCTATGAGCAAATTAATCAACAACTTTCCTCTATCAGTAAAGGGTTAACACCCATTGTTGAGAAAAATTTACAATTGCATAAACAACAACTAAAGTTCTTGAAAAATAAACTGCAAGATGAAGTGGTACTTCAAAACAGCATAGAGTTGGAACATTACGCTGCCATTGAAAATGAACTATTACCCAATGGCGGTTACCAAGAAAGAATTTATAGTCCGTTTACTTATATGAATCAGTATGGAATAGAGCTTGTAAAAGATCTTTTAGCACTTCCACTCTGTTATGACAAAAATCATAAAGTTATTTATTTTTAAGCTGAAAAGCCTGCATATGCAGGCTTTTTTTATGTCAAAATAACTTGTTGAGATATTTTGCTGTAACAAACATGAAATATTTCAAAAACAAGTGGTGACAAGTGGGGGATTGTGGTACATTTATTACAATAAGTGGGGTGAAGGATATGTTCATGGGCGAATATCAACATAGCGTTGATGCAAAAGGACGGTTAATCATACCGGCTAAATTCCGTGAACTCTTGGGAGATCATTTTGTGATCACTCGAGGTCTGGATCAGTGCTTATTTGGCTACACTATGGACGAATGGCAGAAAATTGAAGAAAAGCTTAAAGAACTGCCGGTCACTAAAAAAGACGCACGTGCTTTTACACGCTTTTTTTTCTCAGGTGCCTCAGAAGTGGAACTTGATAAGCAGGGGCGCGTCAATATACCGACGACATTAATTTCTTACGCGAAACTTGAAAAAGAATGCATTATCTTAGGTGTGTCCAACCGTTTTGAAATATGGGCAAAAGATTCATGGGAAAGCTATTTTGCAGCATCCGAGGATTCCTTTAGTGAAATCGCGGAAAATTTAACTGATTTTGACTTTTAAAAGTGAACGGGGGGAATGGATTGTTCAATCACACCACGGTTTTACTGCATGAAACTGTCGATGGTCTGAACGTTCGTCCTGATGGCATATATGTTGATTGTACGCTGGGCGGAGCAGGACACAGCGAATATTTGGTTCAGCAATTATCTGACCAAGGTCATTTATATTGTTTCGATCAAGACGCAACGGCGATAGCTCATGCAAAAGAAAAACTACAAGAGCACTTACATAGAATTACATTTATCCATGCCAACTTTAAATTTTTAAAAGAAGAATTGGAAATGTATGGAGTAGAAAAAGTTGATGGCATACTTTATGACTTAGGTGTTTCTTCTCCACAATTGGATACACCGGAACGAGGGTTTAGTTACCACAACGATGCACCTTTAGATATGCGAATGGACCAAAGTGCAGAGCTTAGCGCTTATCATGTAGTAAATGAATGGTCTTTTGAAGATTTAGTAAGAATTTTTCATCGTTACGGCGAAGAGAAATTTTCTAAGCAAATTGCACGTAAAATCGAAGCGGCAAGAGAAAAACAGCCGATTGAAACCACTGGCCAGTTGGTCGAATGCATTAAAGATGGAATTCCTGCTTTCGCCCGTCGAAAAGGTGGTCATCCTGCTAAAAGAGTATTCCAAGCCATTCGCATCGCAGTAAATGATGAATTAGGTGCTGCCGAAACATCTTTGCAAGACGCAGTTAGCCTATTAGCAATTGGCGGAAGAATTAGCGTTATTACTTTCCATTCGTTAGAAGATCGACTTTGTAAAGCGATTTTCAAAGAAGCCTCTTCACTACCTGAATTGCCACCTAATTTACCGGTAATTCCTGATGGAATGGAACCAATCTTAAAACTAATTACGAGAAAACCAATATTACCTTCTGAAGAAGAGTTAGAACATAATAATCGATCAAGGTCCGCTAAGCTGCGGATTGCAGAAAAAATAAACGAGTAAGGACGTGTTCAGATGGCACTGAATGCAAGAACAGAAGATTACATCCAACAGCCGGCCGTACCTCGAAAACCGAGCCAGCAACAATCGATTAGAAAAAAAGGCTTAATCACGAAAGGCGAAAAAATTCTGTATACAACTTTTGTAGCAGTCTGTATTATGTGTGCATTGCTGGTTTTGCAGAATCAGGCAACGATTCAAGCATCAACTCAGGAAATTCAAAAAATTGAACAATCAGTCAATGAAACAACGAAGCAAAATACAGATTTGTCCGTACAGGTAAGTGAACTGTCTTCATATTCGCGCATTTGGTCTAAAGCAAAAGAACTTGGCCTTAAATTAAATGAGCAAAATGTAAAGGTAGTGCCTGGACAATGAAAAAAAAGTTTCGGTTTCAAGGAGGAGCCTTTCTGCTATTTTTGTTATTCGCAGGGCTCTTTTTCCTTTTATTGGCGAGAATTGTAACGATACAAGCCACGGGGAAAGTGGAAGGACAAGAACTGGCTGCTAAAGCTGCAGCGAAATACAGTCAAGAAGAAGTGTTGACTGCTGAACGTGGTCGCATTATCGATCGCAATGGTGAAGTGATAGCTGAAGATACACTGACTTATAAACTAGTCGCAGTACTTGATGAATCGGTTACGCAGAAAGCTAGTGATCCGCAACATGTGGTAGATGTTGAAGAAACCGCTAAGAAATTAGCGGGATATTTGAATGCTTCTGAAGAAAAAATTCTAGAAATATTAAAGAGCGGTGTTGAAAAAGACCGGTATCAAGTAGAATTTGGTTCCGCTGGTCGTGAAATTAGTCACACGCAGATGCTCGAAATGAAAGAAGAAGACATTCCAGGCTTATTATTTGTTCGAGATTTAAAAAGATTATATCCTAACGGCGTTTTTGCTTCTCATTTGATTGGCTATGCGATGAAAGAAGAGCTAGAAAATGGAGAAACAAAAACTACGGGCAGAATGGGTCTTGAATCGATTCATAATGATGTGTTAACAGGAAAAAATGGCAAAATGGAGTTTGATACCGATAAATGGGGCTTTTTACTGCCAAATAATGAATCTGCGATCACTCCTGCAGTAAACGGGGCGGACGTTCAGCTCACATTGGACAAAACTTTGCAAAATTTCTTAGAGGATGCCATGACGGGCGTTCAAGAAGAGTACGATCCTACACGAATGATTGCAGTAATTGCTGATCCTAAAACAGGTGAAATTTTGGCGATGTCTCAACGCCCAACATTTGATCCGAATACGCGAGAAGGATTATCAGATAACTGGCTAAATGAAAGTATCGAACTAACTATTGAACCCGGTTCACCGATGAAGATGTTCACATTAGCCGCAGCTATTGAAGAAGGTAAATGGGATCCAAATGCTACTTATAAATCGGGTACTTACACTTTACTAGATAGTAAAATCGGAGATCATAACAGTGGTCGAGGTTGGGGGACGATTTCATTTTTGGAAGGTTTCCAACGCTCTTCTAACGTTTCGATGGCTTATTTGCTAGAACGCCTTGGTGCAGACACCTTCATGAATTACGTTGATGCTTTTGGTTTCGGAGAACAAACAGGCATTGACTTGCCAAAAGAAGCATCAGGTAAAATCCTTAACCAATGGCCAATAAACAAATTAACGACCGCATACGGACAAGGGTCAACCGTTACGCCCATTCAAATGATTCAAGCAGCGTCTGCCATTGCCAATGACGGTGTCATGATGAAACCGTATGTGATCGATCAAATCAAAAATTCCGATACAGGGAAAGTTACAGTTAAAAGCGAACCCCAAGAAGCAGGGCAACCGATTTCTGCTGGAACTGCAAATAAAGTAAAAGAAGTATTAGCATCAACTGTCACTTCTGATGTAGGTTCAGCGCGAGGTTTTGCATTAAAAGATTATACAGTCGCTGGAAAAACTGGGACAGCACAAGTACCAAAAGAAGGCGGCGGTTATCTAACGGGTAGAAATAATTACTTGTTCTCCTTCTTAGGTATGGCTCCTGCAGATGATCCGGAATTGCTTATCTATATAGGTGTTCAACAACCTAACGTGCCAGCTAACGAGTATGGTTCTGTGCCAGTAGCGAAAATCTTTACTTCCGTAATGGAGAATAGTCTAAAGTATTTAAATATTGAACCAGAAAATATGGCTGAAGCAGCGACGGTTCCTATGGAAGAATATACAGGTAAAACAGTGACACAAGCGACTGAAGCTTTGCAAGAATTGGGTATTGAAGTTGAAGTGATAGGAAATACAGAAGAGATTATCTCTCAGTATCCAGAAGCCAAAAATGCTGTTTTAAAGGGTGGCCGAGTGATTCTAAAAACAGCTGGAGACACAACGCTACCTGATTTTACTGGATGGTCTAAGAGAGAATTGCTTGCTTATCAATCTTTAAGTGGTTTGGCGCTAGAAATTGCTGGACAAGGTTATGCAATGACACAAAGCGTTGAATCAGGGCAGCTTGTAATAGGGAATGCCCCTGTAATTATTGAACTTTATCCACCTGAGATTTTTTATCCTGCACAAGCAAAAGCACAGGAAGAAAATCAAATTCAGTCTGAACAAGAAGTTTTAGAGGACACCGGTTCCGAAACCATAGTAGAAGAAACGGAAGTTGATATACAAACAGAAATAGAAACACAACCAAATACAGAAGCACAAGCAAATATAGAATCACAAACAGACGAATCTACTGAGTAGTCTTGTGTTTAAAGGAGTTATACAAATGAGTACTTTTACACTAATGAGCCTCGGAATCACTTTGTTACTAACGGTTATCCTAATGCCGGTATTTATCCCGCTATTAAAAAGAATGAAATTTGGACAAAGCATCCGAGAAGAAGGACCCGAATCACATATGAAGAAAACAGGCACTCCCACTATGGGAGGACTTGTTTTCTTAATCGCTATTATTATTACTGTGTTAGTCGTTACTTTTATGGCTGGATTATTAACCGCTAAAGTATGGATTTTACTTTTGGTACTTTTCGGTTATGGATTAATCGGCTTTTTGGATGACTTTATCAAAGTAGTATTAAAAAGAAATCTTGGCTTAACGTCTTTACAAAAACTAATCGCACAAATCATTATCGCTGTTATTTCATTCTTTGTGTTAAGTGGTAGTGACTTTGAGACAGGGGTCAATATCCCCTTTACAAACATTTCCATTGAGTTATCATGGCTATATGTGTTCTTTATCATCTTTTGGTTAGTTGGATTTTCCAATGCAGTTAACTTAACTGATGGACTTGATGGTTTAGTAGCAGGAACTGCTTCAATTGCTTTTGCAGCATTTGGTGTATTAGCAATTTATCAAGATGAAATGGCTATCGCAATTTTCACTTTTTCCGTAACAGGAGGCTTGCTAGGTTTCTTGATCTTCAATAAATACCCAGCAAAAGTTTTCATGGGAGATACAGGCTCATTAGCGCTAGGTGGCGCATTAGCAATGGTATCAATCTTGCTAAAACAAGAATTGTTATTGCTATTAATCGGACTTGTATTTGTTGTAGAAACAGCTTCGGTTATTTTACAAGTTGGTAGTTTTAAATTGCGTCAAAAACGTATTTTTAAAATGAGTCCTATTCATCATCATTTTGAATTGAGCGGATGGTCGGAATGGAAAGTAGTTATTGTATTCTGGTCAGTCGGTCTTATCAGTGCGGCAATTGCCGTCTTTTTGGAGGTAATGTAAATGAAAGAAGCTCCACAATTATATCAAAAGAAAGTTCTGGTTCTAGGATTAGCGAAAAGCGGATTTACAGCAGCCCGAATTTTAAATAAGTTAGGTGCATTTGTAACTGTTAATGATTCCAAGCCTTTTGAAGAGAATCCGGAAGCGCAAGAATTATTAAATATGGGCGTTACCGTTATTTGCGGGAGACACCCAGAAGATCTTCTAGAAGAAGGTTTTGAATTGGTTGTTAAAAACCCAGGTATTCCGTATACAAATATTTTAATTCAATCCGCTATGCAAAAGAAAATTCCAGTATGGACGGAAATTGAATTGGCTTATTTGATTAGTGAAGCACCATTTATTGGGATTACAGGATCGAACGGGAAAACAACGACAACTACGTTATTGTTCCATATGTTAAACCAAGACAATAAAAATCCATTAATTGCTGGGAATATCGGAACAGTAGCAAGTGGCGTTGCAGAAAAAGCAAAAGCAGAAAATGTCATTGTGACGGAATTGTCTTCTTTCCAGTTAAAAGGAACGGTAGCTTTCCGCCCGACAATCGCAATTGTTACGAATATTTATGAAGCGCATTTGGATTACCACGGATCAATCGAAGATTACCGGGCTTCTAAAATGAAACTTACATCAAATCAGACAGCGGATGATTATTTTATTTACAACGCCGACCAACCGCTGCTAGTAGAGCATGCAAAAAACTGCAAAGCGAAATTGGTGCCTTTTACACTTAAAGGACGAACCGAAGAAAGTGTCAGTGCAGATGATAACTATGTATATTGGCAAGGTGAAGAGCTGATTGAACGTTCGAAAATCATGTTAGCGGGCCAGCATAATTTAGAAAATATTTTAGCGGCGACAGCAGCAACCTTGATTCAAGGTGGAACAAAAGAAACAATCATACGTGTTCTTACGTCATTTACAGGCGTAAAACATCGATCGCAGTTTATTAAAGAATGGCAAGGTCGTAAATTTTACAACGATTCAAAAGCCACCAATGCTTTGGCAACAAAAAGTGCATTAGAAGCTTTTCCAGAGAATATCATTTTATTGGCTGGTGGCTTAGAGCGTAACCATTCGTTGGACGAAATTCGTCCATTTATGGACCGCGTCAAGGCATTGGTGACTTTTGGAGAGACAGCACAACGATTTACTACATTTGCAGAAGAAAGCGGTGTCCAGACCATTATTCAAGCAGGTAAAATGGATGATGCAGTCAAAAAAGCTATCCAAGCGTCAGCAGATGGTGATACCATCTTATTGTCACCCGCGTGTGCTAGCTGGGATCAGTACGATAGTTTTGAAATTCGAGGAGATGCTTTCATTTCCGCAGTCCATCAAATGACGGAAGCGAACGAATAAAAGATAAGGGGCAGCAATTATGGACAAAGTGATTGACATCGAAGAACGCATCCCATCGCTCCGCGATCGACGGAAAAAAAGAACCAATCGCAAGTTCGTGGCGCTGTTGCTCATTTTTCTCACTTTGCTTGCCGTACTTTTATACAGCCAGTCGAAGTACAGTGAAATCCAGACCATCACTATAGAAGGCGCTGTTCTTTTTAATCAGAAAAGCTATCAGGCAGCAAGTGGATTAGCAATCGGAGATTCAATGTGGTCATTCGATACGCGAGCTGTTGCGCAACAACTAGAAAAGTTGGAATGGGTGGAAAAAGCTTCGGTTAATAAAAATTGGTTGACCGGTGTTGAAATTGATCTGAAAGAGTATGTTCAAATGGGCTATTTAGACCGTGGCAATAGTTACCAGATTGTTTTATCAAACAATCTAGCACTCAAACAACCAGTAACGAATATTGATGGTCCAATTTATTCGAATTTTGATGACGAGAAAAAAAGAGGGAAATTGATTGACCAATTAGCGGAGATCAATCCGGAAGTACTACAATTGATTTCTCAAATCATTTTAGATTCGAAAGAAAAAGATGCAGATTTTGTTACTTTGTATATGAATGACGGAAACGAAATTCATGGGATATTAAGTACATTGGCTGAGAAGATAAATTATTACCCATCTGTCATCTCGCAATTAGAAGAAGATCAAAAAGGCGTAATTGATATGGAAGTCGGAATATATTTCCGCTCTTATGCAGATGCTTATGGTTTTGCAGAGGAGGATCCAGAAGATGAAGACGCCGAAGAGGAATAACCGCAAAAACTTTAGCAAATCAATTGTTTTTTCATTGGTATTCTTAGTTCTTGGATTTATCATGGCCTATTCCTATAGTCTTTCCAATGCTAACAAAGAGACGGAAGGCTATACGGGTGGGGCCTTTTTTGAACAAGAAGAACGGTATCGTAAAGAGCTAATCAATCAGCAAGAGCGCAATAAAGCCTTACGAGATGAATTGCAAGAAAAGCAAAGCGAAGTTCAGGAGTTTGAAAAATCTTTTGCGGATGGAGAAAACCGCTATACGGAATATGCGAAAGAAGCAGAAGAACTCCGAAGATATCTTGGTCTAGTGCCGATTCAAGGAAGCGGCTTAAAAGTAACGTTGCAAGACGGTGATTACAACCCTAACTCAGTGAATCCTAATGATTATATTGTTCATGAAAGTCATGTTTTTCAGGTGATTAATGAATTGTATATTTCGGGTGCAGAAGCGATTTCAATTAACGGTCAGCGTATTCATAGCAATTCCTATATTGTATGTACCGGACCGGTTATTACGGTAGACGGCGTTCAATACCCGGCTCCTTTTGTGATAGAAGCAATCGGCGAACCTAAAGTATTGTCTTCTTCGATAAAATTAACCGGAGGAATTATGGATCAATTAGTAAATGATAATATTGTCGTTACATTGGATGAGGGATTAATCATTAAAATGCCTGCTTTACTTACGGAATCATGAGTAAGGAGGAAGTTTTGTGAAGAAAAAGATTTTCACTAGATTTACGGCGATACTGTTTTTAATCGGCTTAATGACTGCCATACAATATAATACAATCAATGAACCTGACAGACGCGATACGCGAGATGTATGGGAAGTAAGGCAAGAGTTATCGAGAGAAAAAAAGTTGCATTCGCAACTGCTTTCAGAAATAGGTACTCTTGATGAAACATTAGACAAATACAATACAGCAGCAGATGAAAGCCCTGAACAAGCATTACGTGAAACCGCTGGTGAATTAAGAAATGCTGTTGGTTTAACAGAAACGACTGGACCTGGCTTTGAGGTTTTAGTTGAGCCATCGATGGAAGCGGTTGCGTTAGGATTGGAAATAGAAGGAATTTCACCAGACTTACTAATTCGACTCGTTAATGAAATCAATCGGTATGATGCTCTCTACGTATCGATAGATGGAAAACGAATCATTAACACGACTTCGATACGAGACATAAACGGTCAGACATCAGTAAATGCAAAACCGGTTGAAACACCCCCGTTTTCAATAAAAATTATTTCTCAGTCGATAGATGACTCAGAAAAGCTGTATAATCATTTATTGGCATCACGTATTCTAGATGATTTTTATATCGATAATATGTCACTAACAGTTTCAGTACCACAAAGCGATATGGTGATCGAAGCATATGATGGTACTATAGACACCAAATATTTACAGGCAATAGAGGGGGAATAGCGATGTGGCTATCCATTTTAGGTTTATTACTCGGTATTTCGCTTGGTCTTCTGACGGATATGCAAATACCTCCAGAATATGCCAATTATTTATCCATAGCCGTATTAGCGTCTCTTGATACACTATTTGGCGGAATACGTGCTCATTTACAGCAAGTGTATGATGATAAAGTATTTGTTTCTGGGTTCTTTTTCAACATTGCATTAGCAGCAGGTCTTGCTTTTCTCGGTGTTCACTTAGGAGTCGATTTGTATTTAGCTGCAATTTTCGCATTTGGTGTTCGGCTATTTCAAAATATTGCAGTCATTCGACGCATTATTTTAGCAAAATGGGCTGAAAAAAAAGAAGTTAGAGAAACAATTTGAATAATTAGAGGAAATTTATTTAAGTTTTGCGATTTTCTTAGACAAGGTGCACGATATGCAATAGAATATAAGTACAGCAGTTTAATAAGGAGGTGCCACGAATTGAGTCAATCAGAATTATATGTAAGTCTAGATATCGGTTCGTCATCCGTTAAAGTTTTAATCGGAGAAATGGCCAACAAGTCATTGAACGTAATCGGTGTCGGAAATGTAAAATCTAATGGGATTAAAAAAGGTGCGATTGTTGACATAGATGCAACGGTGCAGTCCATTAAAAAAGCTGTCGATCAGGCAGAGCGCATGATCGGCAAATCGATTCACGAAGTGGTATTAGGAATTCCAGCAAATAAGGCAGTATTACAGCCCGTTAAAGGGATTGTTGCAGTAAACAGTGAAAATCGTGAAATTACCGATGAAGACTTGGATCGTGTATTAGAAGCGGCACAAGTTATGTCGATTCCCCCAGAACGGGAGTTAGTCAACATCATTCCTGAACAATACATTGTGGACCATTTAGGTGAAATTAAAGATCCACGGGGCATGATTGGTATCCGCCTTGAAATGGATGGTACAATGGTGACAACTTCAAAAACTATTTTACACAACGTACTTCGCTGTGTAGAAAGAGCAGGACTTGAAATTCGTGATATTTATGTCCAACCGCTTGCAGCAGGAAGTTATGCATTAACTGAAGATGAGAAAAATCATGGCACAGCGTGTATCGATATCGGTGGAGGATCGACTTCTATTTCCATCTTCCAAGAAGGCCACTTGACTGCTTCTTCCGTAATTCCGGTTGGAGGAGACCACGTTACAAAAGATTTGTCCATTATTTTAAAGACACCGACAGATCAAGCTGAAAAAATTAAACTTGAATATGGTCATGCGTTTTTCGAAGATGCTTCAGAAGATGAAGTTTTTGAAGTCCCAGTTATTGGATCTGATTCAACAGAACAGTATAATCAAAAATACATATCTGAAATAATCGGAGTTCGCCTGGAAGAACTTTTCGAACTGATTTTAGATGAGTTTTATCGCTTGGGCGTTCAAGACTTGCCAGGAGGAGTCGTTTTAACAGGCGGCATGGCTAAATTGGATGGACTGCCAGAACTTGCACGTAATATCCTGCAAACTCGCGTTCGTTTATTCACACCAGAATTTATTGGCGTTCGAGAACCACAGTACACGACAGCAGTTGGCTTAATACAATATGCATACATGGAAGATGTCTTTTATGGTCGTATTGGAAATGGTGGAGCTGTTGCCGGAGCTGCGAAAGTTGAACAGCAAGAAGTGCAACAACCTAAAAAGCAAAAGCAGCCAAAACAAAACTCTGAAGGTGTCGTAACGAAAGCCAAAAAGATGTTTGATCGATTCTTTGAATAAAATCAATGTTGCATCTAGCTTGCAACTATAAAAGCTAAGCAATCTTAGGAGGAAAAAGAATGTTGGAATTTGATACAAATATTGATGCACTGGCCGTAATTAAAGTTATTGGAGTAGGTGGCGGTGGTAACAATGCCGTAAACCGTATGATCGAACACGGAGTACAAGGTGTAGAATTTATAGCAGTAAACACAGATGCACAAGCTTTAAACTTATCTAAGGCAGAAGTGCGCCTTCAAATTGGTGGTAAATTAACACGCGGTCTTGGTGCCGGTGCGAACCCTGATGTTGGTAAAAAAGCAGCAGAAGAAAGCAAAGAACAAATCGAAGAAGCTTTACGCGGAGCAGATATGGTATTCGTAACTGCAGGAATGGGCGGCGGAACAGGTACGGGTGCAGCACCAGTTATTGCTGGAATCGCTAAAGAACTTGGCGCATTAACTGTTGGTGTCGTTACGCGTCCATTTACTTTCGAAGGCCGTAAACGCTCAACACAAGCAATCGGTGGTATTGCAACGATGAAAGAATCAGTTGACACATTGATTGTTATTCCAAACGATCGTTTACTTGAAATCGTTGATAAAAACACACCAATGCTTGAAGCTTTCCGCGAAGCGGATAATGTTTTACGCCAAGGTGTATCTGGTATCTCTGACTTGATCGCCGTTCCTGGATTGATCAACTTGGATTTCGCCGACGTTAAAACTATTATGTCTAACAAAGGTTCTGCATTAATGGGAATCGGTGTATCTTCAGGAGAAAATCGCGCTTCTGAAGCGGCTAAAAAAGCTGTTTCAAGTCCATTGCTTGAAGTTTCAGTTGACGGTGCAAAAGGTGTCTTAATGAACATTACAGGCGGATCTAACCTTAGCCTTTATGAAGTTCAAGAAGCAGCTGATATTGTAGCATCGGCTTCTGATGAAGAAGTTAACATGATTTTCGGTTCTGTTATTAACGATAACTTGAAAGATGAAATTATCGTGACAGTTATCGCGACTGGCTTTAATGAAGAACAACTTCAGCCAAGAACGCCAAGAGGATCTGGATTGAATTCAAGTCGCGTCCAGTCGATTCAACAACAAACTCCAGCGCCGTCAATCCGTGATGCACGCCGTGAAGATCAACGTCGCGACGAGCAACGCCGTGAAGAACAGCCACCTTATTACAACCAAGAACCACAAAGACAAGAAAAACATAGCGACGATGCACTAGACATTCCGACTTTCTTACGCAATCGTCAAAAGAGACGTTAATCCAAACAGCTGCCGGTTGGGCAGCTGTTTTTTTATAGAGAAAGAGCTTAATTGATAAATCAATTAAAACTTGGTACAATATATTGGACTTCTATAAGAAAAGTTGTGACTAAATGAAACCGATTAAACCTATATTTGAAGAGATTACTGAACAATTATCTGCTGTAAATAACACGATACAGATTATTGCTGTAACAAAACAAGTTGGCATAGAACGCACGAAAGAAGCGATTCAAGCAGGAGTTCATCATCTGGGTGAAAACCGTCCAGAAGGATTATCCCAAAAACTTGAAGCAATTGACGAAAATGTGTCTTGGCACTATATAGGCAATCTACAAACGAGAAAAGTAAAAGATGTTATTAATGAAATCGATTATTTACATTCATTAGATCGATTAAGTTTGGCCAAAGAAATTCAAAAACGTGCTACTCGGCCTGTAAACTGTTTTGTTCAAGTAAATGTGTCGGCAGAAGAGTCGAAAAGTGGTATTGAACCTGAAGATACAATAAACTTTATCGAATCACTCGAAGCTTATGACAACATAAAAGTGGTCGGATTGATGACAATGGCACCAAATACGTCCGATGAAAGTGTAATCCGTGAAGCATTTAAAGGGTTAAAATCACTCCAACTTCAAGTGTCTGAGAAAAACTGGGCACATGCACCATGCACGGAATGTTCGATGGGCATGTCTAACGACTACTTAATTGCTGCTCAAGAAGGAGCTAGTTTTGTCCGAATTGGCACAGCATTGGTTGGGGCAGAAAGTGAGGAAAAATGATGGGCGTGAAAGACAAATTTAAAAATTTCTTTTACTTAGATGAGTTTGAGGAACAAGTACAAGTTCGTGAACAACCCGTTAAACAACAAAAAACAGCTCCGCGGTACGAAAAACCTGCTGTTATGCAAGAGCCGAAAAAAGCACCGAAAGAACGGCGCCAGAAAGTGGAGGAGACCAATGTGTCTAATTTAGTCAGTATGCAAGGAGCTTCAAAAGCTTCAAAAGTTAGCTTGGCAGAACCAAGAGTTTATGCCGAAGCACAAGATATCGCAGAAAGCCTAAAGAACAAGCAAGCAGTAGTTGTGAACCTTCAACGCATTGAAAAAGATCAAGGTCTACGGATCATCGACTTTTTAAGTGGAACTGTTTATGCTCTTGGTGGAGACATTCAACGCATTGGAACGGATATTTTCTTATGCGTACCAGACACTGTAGAAGTGGATGGCGCCATTTCAGATTATTATTACGACGAGCAACAATAAGAGGGGTGCCATAAAAAAGTATGTCAGTTATATTAAATTTGATACTTTCAGCAATTAACATCTATTTTTATATTCTAATTGTTAGTGTATTCATGAGTTGGGTACCGAGCATTAAAGAATCTAGTTTTGGACAAATGATTTCCAAAATCACAGATCCTTATTTGGACATTTTCAGACGCTTTATCCCACCAATCGGCATGATTGATATCTCACCGATCGTTGCAATTTTCACTTTGAATTTAGCAAGCCAAGGGATTATTGTATTATATAATTTCTTCGTTTAATCTAAAACCTCACGTGATGTGAGGTTTTTTTCTTGAAAAACTGGTCTGAAGGAGCATTGATATGGAAGAGATATTTCAGCATTTCAGAAAAGAAGAACAACAATTTATCGAGCAAGTTTCGGGCTGGCTACGTGAAGTGGAAGACCGCTATTCACCAAAATTAACGGACTTTCTTGATCCTCGACAGCGATTTATCGTAGAAGCAGTGATGGGGTCGACTGATGTAAAAATGATGACTTCGGGAATTTTTAAAGATGCAGAAAGACAACGCGTATTGCTGTATCCCTCTTATTTCGAGCCACAAAAAGAAGACTTTAATATTACAGTTTTCGAATTGAAATACCCATCGAAGTTTGTTAATTTACGTCACCCCGATATATTGGGGTCAATCATGTCGCTTGGGCTTGACCGAAGTAAATTTGGCGATATTCGTATTGATAATGATCGTGTTCAACTTGCTGTTATGAATGAAATCAGCCCTTATTTGCAAAGTAATTTTGTGAGTGCTGCAAAAGTGAAAGTTCAATTGAATGAAATTACAGACCTAACAGAAATGATTGAGACAAGTGAAGAGTGGACAGAAGAACCCTATACTGTTAGTTCGATGCGACTGGATACGGTCATGAGTTCTGTCTATAACATATCAAGACAAAAAGCTTCTGCCTTAATTCATGGTGGAAAAGTGAAAGTTAACTGGACTTTGCAAGAGCAACCTTCATTTGAGCTACATGAATCGGACATGATTTCTTCAAGAGGATTTGGTCGAGTTCGTTTGATTATGATCGAAGGGCGTACGAAAAAAGACAAAGTTCGCTTGCAAATCGGTCGTCTAGAAACAAAAAACTAGCCGTCTTGGGAAAATTACGAAATAGTACTGAAATTTAAAGTTATGAACGGTATAATAGAAAGATAAGATTACAAGTTAAGGAGAGGTTTACTCAATGCCATTATCCCCGTTAGATATACATAACAAAGAATTCAGCCGTGCATTCCGTGGATATCAGGAAGATGAAGTAAATGAATTCCTGGAACAAATTATGAGAGATTATGAAATTTTGCTAAAAGACAAGGCAGCTCTTGAAGAACGGTTACGTACAACCGACGAACGAGTTGGCCATTTCAATACAATTGAGTCGACATTACAAAAATCGATTTTTGTGGCTCAAGAAGCTTCAGAAGAAGTTCGTCGTAACTCACAAAAAGAAGCAGAATTGATTATTAAAGAAGCAGAGAAAAATGCAGATCGCATTGTCAATGAATCATTGACGAAAGCACGTCGTATTGCAACCGAAATTGAAGAACTGAAAAAACAATCTCGTATTTTCAAAAATCGTTTCAAAATGCTTGTTGAAGCTCAATTAGACTTGATCGAAACAGATGATTGGGAAACATTATTAGAATACGATATCGACACACAAAATTTAGAGAAGATTGAGAAGGACAAAGAAGAGACGAACTCTTGACTCTGAGACTTTCTGAATCTATAATTACGACATACAATAAAACGCGCTGATAGAGACAGTAGTTTATGTAGAACGCTAAAGCGAATCAGGGACAGTGGAAGCCTGATGCGGACATATAGATGAAAATCACTCTTGAGCAGAATTGGTGAATAGCTAGTATCCAATTCCGTCTACGCCACGTTACGGCGATCGAGTGGCAGCTATCTAGCTGCAACAAGGGTGGTACCGCGAGTTTAAGCTTCTCGTCCCTTTACCAGGGATGGGGGGCTTTTTATTATGTCTACAGGAGGAATAGAAATGGAATACAAAGATACGTTATTAATGCCAAAAACCGATTTTCCAATGCGTGGAAATTTGCCAAATCGCGAACCAGAAATGCAACAAAAATGGGAAGACATGAACATTTACAAACAAGTGCAAGATCGTACTGCGGGTCGTCCGTTTTTCGTTCTTCATGATGGACCTCCATATGCGAACGGTGATTTGCATATGGGCCATGCACTTAACAAAGTACTAAAAGATATGATCGTTCGTTCGCGCTCGATGATGGGCTTCCATGCACCATACGTTCCAGGTTGGGACACGCACGGTTTGCCAATTGAACAAGCTTTAACAAACAAAGGCGTAAACCGCAAAGAAATGTCTTTAGCGGAATTCCGCAAGCTTTGTGAAGAATATGCTTTCCAACAAATCGACAATCAACGCTCTCAATTCAAGCGTATTGGTGTTCGTGGCGATTGGGAAAATCCTTATGTGACATTAAAACCGGCATATGAAGCCCGTCAAATTGAAGTGTTTGGTAAAATGGCCAACAAAGGTTATATCTATAAAGGATTGAAACCTGTTTATTGGTCGCCATCAAGTGAATCATCACTTGCTGAAGCTGAAATTGAGTATCACGACAAAAAATCTCCTTCTATTTACGTTTCTTTCCCTGTAACGGATGGCAAAGGCGTTTTAGTAGAAGGAACAAATTTTGTTATCTGGACTACTACACCTTGGACAATTCCGGCGAACCTAGGAATTTCCGTGCATGCTAAATTGGATTATGCAGAAGTCTCTGTCAATGGTTCTCTTTACATCGTTGCACAAGAGCTATTAAAAGAAGTATCTGAAGAATTAGGTTGGACAGATGCAGAAGTTGTTCGTCTTATCAAAGGTGAAGAACTAGAACATATTCTTACAAAACATCCTCTTTATGATCGTACTTCATTAGTGATGCTTGGCGAACACGTCACAACAGATTCAGGTACGGGTTGTGTTCACACAGCACCGGGCCATGGTGAAGATGACTTCTTAATCGGTAAAAAATACGGATTGGACGTTTTATGCCCAGTAGATGAGCGCGGAGTTATGACAGCTGAAGCACCTGGATTTGAAGGCGAGTTTTACGACAAAGCCAATAAATCGATAACAGAAGCATTAGATAAAGTAGGTGCACTTGAAAAGCTAACATTTATCACGCACTCATATCCTCATGACTGGCGGACGAAAAAACCGGTAATTTACCGTGCAACAGCTCAATGGTTTGTATCGATTGAAGCATTCCGTGATCAAATCTTAAAAGCGATTAAAGAAACTTCGTTTACTCCAGCTTGGGGCGAAACACGTTTATTTAATATGCTACGTGATCGTGGAGATTGGAATATTTCACGTCAGCGCGTTTGGGGCGTTCCAATTCCTGTGTTTTATGCTGAAAATGGTGATCCGGTTATCACGGAGGAAACAATTGCACACATTGCAAAATTGTTCCGCGAAAACGGTTCAAACGTTTGGTTTGAGCGTTCAACAGCAGAATTATTACCGCCAGGATTTACTCACCCAAGTAGCCCGAACGGTGAATTTACAAAAGAAATGGATATTATGGATGTTTGGTTTGACTCAGGATCATCTCACCAAGGTGTTCTTGTTGAACGGGAAGATCTTCAATACCCAGCAGATCTTTACTTAGAAGGATCTGACCAATACCGTGGTTGGTTCAACTCGTCGCTAACGACAAGTGTTGCAATCAATGGCCACGCACCGTATAAAGGCATTTTGAGCCATGGCTTTACTCTTGATGGCAATGGGCGTAAAATGAGTAAATCACTTGGTAACGTTATTGTTCCTTCAAAAGTCATGAACCAAATGGGCGCAGATATCCTTCGTCTATGGGTTGCTTCTGTAGACTATACAGCTGACGTTCGTGTTTCTGATGAAAACTTTAAACAAGTATCAGAAGTTTACCGTAAAATCCGCAACACGCTGAAATTCCTTCACGGGAACTTAGCTGATTTCAACGAAAAAGAGCACCGTATCGCATTTGAAGATATGCGTGAAATGGATCAATACATGGCAATGAAATTACAGAAGATGGTAGAAACTGTACGTAAAGGCTATGAAACGTATGAGTTTTCAACAATCTATCATGCATTAAACAATTATTGTGCTAACGATTTAAGCTCATTCTACTTGGATGTAGCGAAAGACGTTGTTTATATTGAAAATGTAAATCACCCACATCGTCGTGCGATGCAAACCGTAATGTTTGATTCGTTAATGGCTATTCTGAAGCTAGCAGCACCAATCATTCCTCATACGGCGGATGAATTATGGTCTTACTTGAGCTTTGTTGAAGAAGATAGTGTTCAATTGACAGATTTCCCGGAAGTTGTTTCAAACCCAGCGTTTGAAGGATTAAATGACAAATGGAGCCGATTTATGGATGTTCGCGATGATGTGTTAAAAGCATTAGAAGAAGCGCGTGCAGCTAAAACAATTGGTAAATCGCTAGAAGCAAAAGTAACGGTCTTTGGCGACGAAGAACTTGCTACATTATTAGCTTCTACTGATGAAAATCTTGCTCAATTGTTCATCGTATCGAAATACGAGTATGGTGGTACACAAGATCAAGCACCAGAACATGCTGTAAAAATAAATGAAGTTTCAGTCACTGTAGAAAAAGCGACGGGTGAAAAATGTGAACGCTGCTGGACAATTTCTGAAGAAATCGGTCAAAGCGAAGCGCATCCAACATTATGCCCTCGCTGTGCAAGTGTTATCGAAACACAGTTTGCTTAATCAATAAAAACAAATTTAAAAAGGGTTTGGAGAGCCGAAATTCGGTAGCTCCAGGCCCTTTACTTTTTTTGCTGTCAGTGTGGTAAAATAGATTGACTGCTGAATTGACGGAGGATACAGATGTTTATTTATTATGGACTTGCAATATTCATAATCGCATTAGATCAATGGACAAAATGGCTAGTACTGAAAAATATGGAATTGGGTGAACGGATTTCGGTCATTGACCCTTACCTTGGATGGTTGTCGCACCGGAATCGTGGCGCTGCTTGGGGTATGCTAGAAGGACAGATGTGGCTGTTCGCTATTATTACAGTAGCGGTTATTATCGGAATACTTTACTATTTTCATAAACATGCACAAGGGCAACCTTTATTTCAGCTAAGTTTAATGGTTCTCTTAGGAGGCGCAGTTGGTAATTTTATCGATCGAATGTTTCGCGGAGAAGTCGTTGATTTTGTTGACGTACTAATTCCTGTGATTGGTTATGATTTTCCGATATTTAATGTGGCAGATGCCGCATTGACGATTGGTGTCGTGTTGATGATTATTTATATTATTTATGACGAAAAACAACAAAAGAAAAAGGTGTCTTAATGGAAGATTTAACGATTGAAATCACAAAAGAAATGGCCGGCGAACGAGTAGATAAAGCTGTGTCATCGATAGATGGAGACTGGTCGCGTTCACAGATCAGCAATTGGGTCAAAGAAGGTGCAGTAAAAGTTAACGGAGAAACCGTAAAACCGAATTACAAAGTACGTCTGCAAGACATTATCATTGTCACTCCACCTGAGTTGGAAGAATTAGATGTAGTTCCTGAAGATTTAGATTTGGAGATTGTTTATGAAGATGAAGATGTTTTAGTGGTTAACAAACCTAAAGGCATGGTTGTTCACCCGGCTCCTGGTCATGCTAAAGGAACTTTAGTGAATGGGTTAATGCATCATTGCACAGACCTTTCAGGTATTAATGGTGTTGTGCGTCCTGGAATTGTTCATCGCATTGATAAAGATACTTCGGGCTTGTTGATGGTAGCGAAAAATGACGCTGCTCATACATCACTTGTTGATCAATTAGTGAAAAAGACAGTTACGCGCAAATATGTGGCTTTGGTTCACGGTCATATTCCTCATGATAAAGGAACAATCCAAGCACCAATTGCACGTGATCCTAAAGAACGTCAAAATATGGCGATTGTTGATAAAGGAAAGCATGCCGTAACGCATTTCCGTGTACTTGAACGTTTCGGAAACTTTACGCTTGTTGAATGCCGTTTAGAAACAGGAAGAACGCATCAAATCCGTGTTCACATGAAATACATTGGTTTTCCGCTTGTAGGGGATCCGAAATACGGACCGAAAAAAACAATGGATGTTGGCGGTCAAGCTCTTCACGCTGAAGTGATTGGTTTTATTCATCCGAGAACGAACGAATACATGGAGTTTTCTGCAGAGCCACCAGCTGAATTTGCAGAACTTCTAGAATCTCTTCGCGATAAGGATTGACAAACCCGTTTCTCTTTCTTTATACTTAAAAAAACAAATCGAATAATAACACCTTTAACTACAGTCCAGAGAGGCTGAGAAGGTATTTACGCAAGCCGGAAGTTTGTCTTCCGTGCTGAGTTTTTCTGCGCATCTATCCTCTTGCCTCTATGGCAAGAGGTTTTTTATTTGCAAAAAAGGAGCGGGTCTCATGGTAGAAAAAGCAGATATTTTGGATGAACAGGCGATAAGCCGAGCGATTACTCGCATTGCACACGAAATTATCGAACGTAATAAAGGCATAGATGATTGCATACTAGTCGGCATTAAAACACGTGGTGCTTTTATCGCAAAGCGCTTAGCAGAAAAAATCGAAAAAATTGAAGGACGTCCTATTTTAAAAGGTGAACTCGATATCACGCTTTACAGAGATGACTTGAGCGTCAAAACAAAAAATCAAGAACCATTAGTTCAGCAAGTTGATATTGAACACAGCATACTCGATAAAAAAGTGATTCTTGTAGACGATGTGCTTTACACAGGAAGAACAGTACGTGCTGCAATGGATGCCGTAATGGACCTTGGACGGCCAGCACAAATTCAACTGGCTGTGCTGATTGACAGAGGTCATCGCGAATTGCCCATCCGAGCTGACTTTGTTGGAAAGAACATTCCGACTTCAAGCGATGAACGCATTATCGTCCAAATGGTCGAAAGCGATCAAGTGGATCGAGTAGCCATTCACGAATAGAGAGATAGAGACAGGGGAGAATGGAAATTGAGTGAAGCTATTTTAGACGTACAAGACAAACCAAAAGCAGGTCAATGGATCTCGCTAAGCTTACAGCATATGTTTGCTATGTTTGGTGCAACGATATTAGTACCGCAACTGGTCGGGTTAAGCCCAGCCATCGCATTGTTAACAAGTGGAATTGCAACAATCATTTTTATCCTCATTACACAATTTAAAGTACCAGCTTACTTAGGCTCATCATTCGCCTTTATCGTGCCAATTACAATTGCGACAGAAACAGGTGGGATTGGCTCAGCGATGATCGGTGCCATGTTTGTATCACTGGTTTATGCCATTGTCGCATTGATCATTTGGAAAACCGGTTATCATTGGCTAATGAAACTACTACCACCGATTGTGGTAGGACCTGTTATCATCGTCATCGGACTTGCATTATCAGGCACGGCGGTAAATATGGCAATGACTATTCCAGCTGAAGGCGGATCGGAGTACAGCCTACTGCATTTCTCAGCTGCGATTGTGACGTTACTAACTGCAATCATCTGTAACATTTATTTTAAAAACATCATTTCATTAATGCCGATTTTGATCGGAATTATTGTAGGCTATGGCTACTCGGCAGCCATCGGAATTATCGACTTTACGGCAATTGGCGATGCAAGTTGGTTCGCAGTACCAGAATTTCTGATTCCTGGAGTGGATTATTCGTTTCAAGTTACGCCAACCTTATTGTTTGTCATGGTACCAATCGCTATCGTCACAATTTCTGAACACATCGGACACCAGCTTGTGTTAGGGAAAATTGTTGATAGAAATTACATAAAAGACCCTGGTTTACACCGCTCGATTTTAGCAGACGGGATTGGGACTTTCATTTCTTCGCTAGTCGGTGGTCCACCAAAGACCACATACGGTGAAAATATCGGAGTACTCGCCATAACAAAAGTGTTCTCCGTGTATGTCATCCTGGGTGCTGCAGTGTTCGCCATCGCTTTTTCTTTCTTCGGTAAATTGATGGCAGTTATTGAAACAATCCCAACAGCTGTTCTTGGCGGAATTTCTATCCTGCTTTTCGGAATAATCGCTTCTTCTGGGTTACGGATGCTAGTGGACAACAACATCGACTTTGGCAACAACCGCAACTTGGTCATCTCATCAGTTATCTTGGTGATCGGGATTGGTGGAGCGAAGCTTGAATTTAACGAATCCTTCTCGATCGAGGGAATGGCACTTGCTGCGATTGTCGGTGTCATCTTGAACTTAGTGCTTCCCGGAATGAATAAAAAAGAAGTAGACGACGGAACTAAATAATTACCTTTTAATGAATGTCCAGAGAGGCATGGAAAGGGTTGAAGAATGGGTAAAGTCTACCCTTTTTTCCTCACACCTTCCTGCCCCTGGGAAGGTGTTTTTTTGTCTGAAGAATGAGAGGATGAGTCAATTTTGCCAAACTTACTATCTATGAACAACTTAGAAAATGACACGATTATGAGTTTGCTTAAGCGTGCTGGAGAATTTCAGCAAGGCGAGAGAGCGCCAATTGATGGCACGGTCGTCAACTTGTTTTTCGAACCAAGCACAAGAACAAAAATGAGTTTTGAAATGGCAGAGCATCATATGGGACTCGCTGTACTACCTTTTGAAACAGCTTTTTCTAGCATCTTAAAAGGTGAAACACTTTACGATACAGTAAAAACGATGGAAGCAATTGGTGTAGGTGCAGTCATTATACGTCATGAAGAAGAAGAGTATTACCAACAACTAGAAGGATGCAACGTTGCTGTCATAAATGGTGGAGATGGCTCAGGTCAACATCCAACGCAATCTCTTTTAGACTTAATGACCATATATCAAGAGTTCGGACGGATCGAAGGCATTCACGTCACCATCGTCGGAGACATCGCTCATAGCCGTGTGGCAAAATCAAACGCAGCGGCGCTCAAGCAATTAGGAGCTAAAGTGAGCTTTATTTGTCCAGAAGAATGGAGCGGAGACTATGAATCTTCAGAGCATCTAGATGACTTTATTGAAACGACGGATGTGGTCATGATGCTCCGCGTCCAGCATGAGCGCCATGCTGTCTCTGCGCTTTTTTCAAAAGAAAACTACCATGAGCAATACGGATTGACTGTAGAGCGAGAAAAGAAAATGAAAGACGGAGCAATTATTATGCACCCAGCTCCAATCAACCGTGGTGTGGAAATAGCAGATTGTCTCGTTGAGTGTGAACGCTCAAGAATTTTTAAACAAATGGCTAACGGAGTTTATATCCGAATGGCAGTACTTGAATACGCATTGAAAGGGAGAGATTGACTTGAATTTATTCATTAAAAACGTAAACATGCTGCAAAATGGAGAACTAACACCTACCAACATCCGCATCAAAGAAGGAAAAATTGAAGAAATCAGTAAAGAGTTAGTAGCGGATAACGAACACCAAATTGACGGCAAAGGCCGGATGATTGCACCAGGATTTGTTGATGTCCATGTTCATTTGCGTGAACCAGGTGGCGAACAGAAAGAAACGATCGAAAGCGGGACAAAATCTGCGGCAAAAGGCGGCTACACAACAATATGTGCAATGCCGAATACACGCCCAGTACCTGATACGAAAGAAAATCTGCAGCTGGTTAACGGATTGATCGAAAAAAATGCGCTTATCCGAGTTTTGCCGTATGCTTCGATCACAATAAGAGAAGCAGGGAAAGAACGCACGAATTTGCAAGAACTAAAAGAAAATGGTGCATTTGCTTTCACTGATGACGGTGTAGGCATTCAAGAAGCGGGCATGATGTACGAAACAATGCAAGACGCAGCGAAAATTGATATGGCAGTTGTCGCGCATTGTGAAGATAATAGCTTGATTTACGATGGAGTGATGCACGAAGGCAAGCGTAGCAAAGAACTAGGATTAAAAGGCATCCCGGCGATTGCAGAATCCGTGCATATCGCACGTGACATTTTACTGGCTGAAGCAGCAGGCGCACATTACCACGTATGCCACGTCAGCACGAAAGAATCGGTTCGCGTCATTCGAGACGCAAAACGTGCAGGAGTTCGCGTAACAGCTGAAGTTACACCTCACCACTTGTTGTTGACGGAAGATGATATTCCTTCAGACGATGCAAACTATAAAATGAACCCACCGCTTCGTGCGAAAGAAGATTGGGAAGCGTTACACGCAGGATTGCTTGACGGTACGCTAGACTTTATCGCGACAGACCATGCACCACACACAGAAGCAGAAAAAACAAATGGCATGAATGGCTCGATGTTCGGGATTGTCGGATTTGAAACGGCGTTTCCACTGCTTTATAGCAAGTTTGTCAAAACCGGCACATGGACGTTACAACAATTAATCGACTGGTTAACCATCAAACCAAGCCAAACATTCAACTTGCCATATGGCACTTTAGAAATTGGACAAACAGCGGATCTCGTATTATTAGATCTTGAAAAAGAACAACCAATTCAAGTAGAAGAATTTTTATCAAAAGGTAAAAACACACCATTTAATGGTTGGAATTGTACAGGGTGGCCAGTAACAACCATCTTTGGTGGCGAAATTGTATGGCAGGAGGAGACAAATTGATGAAACGTTATTTAATCTTAGAAGACGGTACGGTATTTGAAGGAACAGCATTCGGTGGCGATGATGCCTCAGTCGGGGAAATCGTATTTAATACCAGCATGACCGGCTATCAAGAAATTTTATCAGATCCATCTTATTGTGGACAAATTGTTACCATGACTTACCCGTTAATCGGCAACTATGGCATTAATAGCGACGATTTTGAATCGATTGAACCAGCAGTAAAAGGCATGGTCGTTCGTGAAATTGCGGAGTTTCCATCAAACTTTAGAAATAAATCAACAGTAGATGAATTGTTTAAAACTAAAAATATTCCAGGGATTACAGGAATTGATACACGTAAATTAACGCGCTTAATTCGCGCAAAAGGTGCCATCAAAGGCGTATTAACAGCAGCGGGAGAAGAAGTTCAAGTTGACCAAGTTATTAAAACTCTTCAAGAAACCGTGTTGCCTAACGACCAAGTGGCACAAGTTTCAACAGGTCGCCCTTACCCGAGTCCAGGGCGTGGAAAACGTGTCGTATTAATCGACTATGGCATGAAACACGGCATTTTGCGTGAACTTAATAATCGAGACTGTGATGTAATTGTTGTACCTTATAACACTTCATCAACAGAAATATTGGCTTGGGGACCAGATGGTGTCATGCTATCAAACGGACCAGGAGATCCGAAAGATGTAGAAGAGTGCGTAGAAGTAGTACGCGAATTGCTTGGACAAGTTCCGATTTTCGGTATCTGCCTCGGCCACCAATTGTTCGCAAGAGCTTGCGGAGCTGACACCTTCAAATTGAAATTCGGTCATCGCGGAGGAAATCATCCAGTACGCGACTTAGAAACAGGCAAAATCGAAATCACATCACAAAACCATGGCTACGCAGTAGATGAAGATACGTTACAAGGGACGCGTTTAAAAGTTACGCATAGCGCATTAAACGACGGGACAAACGAAGGATTGGCTCATTTGGATTATCCAGCCTTCACGGTTCAATACCATCCAGAATCATCACCGGGACCAGAAGACTCAAACTACTTATTTGATCGCTTTATTGATGTAATGAACGCAACTCGAAAGGAGCAACAACATGCCTAAAAGACAAGATATTCAAAGTATACTCGTAATCGGATCAGGACCAATCGTAATCGGACAAGCAGCCGAGTTTGACTATGCAGGAACACAAGCATGTCTTGCATTAAAAGAAGAAGGTTACCGCGTAATCTTGATCAACTCAAACCCTGCAACCATCATGACGGATACAGAAATCGCTGATAAAGTGTATATCGAACCGATCACACTTGAATTTGTTAGCCGAATTTTGCGTAAAGAGCGTCCGGATGCACTTCTACCGACATTAGGTGGCCAAACAGGCTTGAATATGGCGATTGAACTGGACGAATCGGGAATTTTAGACGAATTGAATATCGAAATTTTAGGCACAAAACTCGAAGCCATTCATAAAGCAGAAGACCGTGATTTGTTTAGAACCTTAATGAACGAATTAGGCGAACCGGTTCCGGATTCAGATATTATTCACAACATGACCGAAGCTGAAAACTTTGTAGACCGTGTGGGTTACCCAGTTATTGTTCGTCCAGCCTTTACATTAGGTGGAACAGGCGGCGGAATTTGCCACGACTACGAACAGTTAAAAGAAATAGTGGCGAGTGGCTTAAAATACAGCCCCGTTACACAATGTTTACTAGAAAAATCAATCGCAGGTTTTAAAGAAATTGAATACGAAGTAATGCGCGATAAGAACGATACTGCAATCGTAGTTTGTAACATGGAAAACATTGATCCAGTCGGCATTCATACTGGAGACTCAATTGTGGTCGCACCTAGCCAAACTTTGTCAGACCGTGAATACCAAATGCTACGAAATGTGTCGCTGAAAATTATTCGCGCTTTGAAAATTGAAGGAGGCTGTAACGTACAGCTTGCATTAGATCCATTTAGCTTTAACTACTACATCATTGAAGTAAATCCGCGGGTTAGTCGATCTTCTGCACTAGCATCTAAAGCGACAGGTTATCCTATTGCGAAACTAGCTGCAAAAATTGCAGTCGGTTTAACGTTAGATGAAATGATGAATCCAGTGACAGGGCGCACATATGCTGCTTTCGAGCCAGCACTAGACTATGTCGTAACGAAAATTCCACGCTGGCCTTTTGATAAATTCGAAGCAGCAAAACGTAATTTAGGAACGCAAATGAAAGCAACCGGCGAAGTAATGGCAATGGGACGTACATTCGAAGAATCTATCCTGAAAGCTGTTCGTTCATTAGAAACAGGGCAATTCCACTTAGAGCTAAAAAATGCGGATAGCATGAGTGATGAATGGATTCAAAAACGTATTTGTCGAGCGGGAGATGAGCGTTTGTTCTTTATCGGCGAAGCACTTCGTCGCGGTGTAACAATCGAAACCATTAACGAATGGAGCCAAATCGATTTATTCTTCTTGAAGAAATTCGAAAACATCGTAAAATACGAAGAAGATTTGAAAAACGCAGCGTTTGACTACGACGTAGCAAAACGTGCAAAACGTTTAGGCTTTGCAGACCGGACAATCGCCAAACTTTGGAATACAACAGAGCAGCAAGTGTACAACTGGCGTAAAGAAAAAAAGCTAATGCCAGTATACAAAATGGTGGATACATGTGCGGCTGAGTTTGAATCCGAAACACCTTATTTCTACGGAACGTATGAAGATGAAAATGAATCAGTGAAAACGGATAAAGAATCCGTCATTGTTCTTGGGTCAGGTCCGATTCGCATCGGTCAAGGTGTCGAATTTGATTACGCTACGGTGCATTCAGTATGGGCTATTAAAGAAGCAGGCTATGAAGCAATTATCGTCAACAACAACCCAGAAACGGTTTCAACAGACTTTTCGATCTCGGATAAATTGTATTTTGAGCCACTGACGATTGAAGATGTTATGCACATCGTTGATCTGGAGCAACCAAAAGGTGTCGTCGTTCAATTTGGTGGGCAAACGGCGATCAACTTAGCTGAAAAACTCGAGCAAAATGGCGTGAAGATTCTCGGCACATCGTTAGAAGATACAGACCGTGCAGAAAACCGCAATAAGTTCGAAGCTGCGCTACACGAAATCGGTATTCCACAGCCACTGGGCAAAACAGCGGTGAACACAGAAGAAGCCATTATCATCGCGACAGACATCGGCTATCCGGTACTAGTTCGTCCTTCTTATGTACTCGGTGGGCGCGCGATGGAAATTGTTTATAACGAAGAAGATTTAAAACATTATATGGAGCACGCAGTAGAAGCGAGTCCAGAGCATCCGGTCTTAGTCGATCGTTACTTGACGGGAATTGAAATAGAAGTTGATGCGATATCAGATGGTGAAAACGTCTTGATCCCTGGAATTATGGAGCATATTGAACGCGCAGGCGTCCATTCGGGCGACTCGATTGCGGTTTATCCAACACAAAACATTTCGGATGAGTTACTAGAAACTTTAGTCGACTATACGACGCGACTAGCAAAAGGATTAAACATTATCGGCTTGCTCAATATCCAGTATGTCATCTCAAAAGGCGAAGTGTTTGTTATCGAAGTAAACCCGCGCTCAAGTCGAACAGTGCCATTTATGAGTAAAATCACATCGATTCCAATGGCGAACATTGCCACAAAAGCAATTCTTGGTCAAAGCATAGTCGACCAAGGCTTTACACCAGGTCTTGCACCGATTTCAAAAGGGGTCTTTGTCAAAGTACCGGTATTCTCTTTCGCGAAGTTACGCCGCGTAGACATTACGCTTGGACCAGAAATGAAATCAACTGGAGAAGTAATGGGCAAAGACACAACACTCGAAAAAGCTTTGTATAAAGGTTTAGCAGCAGCTGGCATGGAAGTAAAAGATCATGGCACAGTGCTACTAACCGTCGCAGATAAAGACAAAGAAGAAGCGGTTGGTTTAGCAAAACGTTTTAAAGCGATCGGTTATCAAATCATGGCTACAGGTGGAACTGCCAAAGCATTTGAAGAAGCTGGCATAGTAGTAGCACCAATCGGTAAAATTGGTTCAGAAGGCAAAACTTTACTAGATGTTATTCAAAATGGCGATACGCAAATTGTCATCAACACCTTAACAAAGGGCAAACAGCCACAACGTGACGGATTCCGCATTCGCCGTGAATCGGTTGAAAACGGCATTCCTTGCTTAACTTCACTTGATACAGCAGAAGCGATGCTTCGCGTTATCGAATCCATGACCTTTTCAGCTGAAGCAATGGGGGCAAATATATGATCAAACAAGAGCGCATGCAAGTCATTAACCAACAAGAAATTGCCCATTGTATTTTTGAACTAACTGTTCAAGGAGCTCTTGCCAATGAAATGGCAGAGCCCGGACAATTTGTTCACATACGAGTCGCAGACAGCTTTGAACCATTGTTGCGTCGACCAATATCTGTCGCATCCATTGATTTGGAAGCTTCGCAATTTACGATGATTTACCGAGCTGAAGGACGCGGTACTGGACTATTAGCTGAAAAAAAACCAGGTGACACAATAGATGTGCTAGGTCCACTTGGGCATGGTTTTCCTGTCGAAGAAGCCGAGAAAAAAGCGTATTTAATTGGCGGAGGAATTGGTGTACCGCCTTTGTATGAACTGGCGAAACAATTAAACGCACGTGGCATTGAAACAGTCCATATTTTAGGATTTGAAAGCAAACAAGCCGTATTCTATGAAGATAAATTCCGTAAACTTGGCGAAACGCATATTGCGACAGTGGATGGATCTCATGGTACGCAAGGGTTTGTCACGCATATCTTAAATGAATTGCCAACGGATTTTGATACGTATTATAGCTGTGGTCCAACACCAATGCTTGAAGCGGTTCAATGGGCATATCCACAGAAAAAAGGGTTTTTATCTTATGAGCAGCGAATGGGCTGCGGTATCGGTGCATGTTTTGCTTGTGTATGCCGGACAACGAAAAGTGAAACGGATTACATCAAAGTGTGTTCAGATGGTCCGGTATTTCCAGCAGGAGTGGTGATTTCATGAGCGATTTGACAGTAAAACTACCAGGACTCAACTTAAAAAATCCAATCATTCCTGCTTCAGGATGTTTTGGATTTGGTAAAGAATATGCGCAACTATATGATTTATCGCAACTCGGTGCCATTATGATTAAAGCAACA
Organism: Planococcus halocryophilus; assembly: GCF_022489025.1. Taxonomy (GTDB): domain Bacteria; phylum Bacillota; class Bacilli; order Bacillales_A; family Planococcaceae; genus Planococcus; species Planococcus halocryophilus_A. The sequence goes on from NZ_JAKVTG010000001.1 coordinate 291,424, forward strand.
ACAGTAGAAACACGCCTTGGCAATCCAACACCACGAGTAGCAGAAACCGCATCTGGGATGTTAAACGCAATCGGCTTACAAAACCCAGGACTTGAAAAAGTTACAGAGCAAGAATTGCCTTGGTTGGAAAAATACGATGTACCGATTATCGCAAACGTTGCCGGTACAACAACTGAAGATTATGTAGAAGTTGCAAAAATGATTTCGCAAGCACCAAATGTTCATGCACTCGAAATTAATATTTCGTGCCCAAACGTTAAACAAGGTGGCATCACATTCGGTACGGATCCTGATGTCGCACGTGAATTAACGCGTGCTGTAAAAGAAGTGTCTGCTGTACCGGTTTATATTAAGTTGTCTCCAAATGTGACGAACATTGTCTCTATCGCAAAAGCTGTTGAAGAAGGTGGTGCTGATGGCATCACGATGATCAATACATTACTCGGCATGCGCATGGATACGAAAACAGGGAGACCGATTATCGCTAATATTACGGGTGGCTTGTCTGGACCTGCTATTAAGCCTGTTGCTTTGCGTATGGTTTATGAAGTAAGTCAACACACGAAACTGCCAATCATCGGAATGGGTGGTATAACAAATGTAGATGATGTCATCGACTTTTTGTCAGCCGGAGCAAGTGCTGTAGCTGTCGGAACAGCAAATTTTGTTAATCCATTTGTGTGTCCAGAAATCATCGGACAACTTCCTGAACGATTGCATGAACTTGGATTTGATTCGGTAGAACAGCTTGTCGGAAGGAGCCACCGTCTGTGAATAAACCCATTATCGCTTTAGATTTTGCATCTAAACAACAAGTAGAAGAATTTTTAGCACAATTTTCTGAGCCGCTTTTTGTTAAAGTAGGCATGGAGCTTTATTTTCAAGAAGGACCTGAATTGGTTCGTTTTATAAAATCACAAGGTCATGACATTTTCTTGGATTTAAAACTGCATGACATTCCCAATACAGTAGAGTCCGCTATGCGAGGCTTGGCCAAATTGGGAGTAGATTTAGTCAATGTCCATGCTGCTGGTGGGCTTGAAATGATGCAAGCAGCAAAACGTGGGTTGGCAGGTAGTGAGACGAAATTGATTGCAGTGACACAATTAACTTCGACAAGTGAAGAAGATATGCATGAGGATCAATTGGTTTATGTCAGTTTAGAAGAGTCTGTCTTACATTACGCAAAGCGAGCGATGCAAGCAGGGTTAGATGGTGTTGTATGCTCAGTGCTTGAGGCAGAGGCTATTGGCGAAGCATGCGGACAAGACTTTCTACGTGTAACACCAGGCATTCGTCCGGCTTCGGTGTCGGCTGATGATCAAAAACGCGTCGCAACTCCAGCACAGGCACGAACAAAAGGATCGACTCATATCGTAGTTGGCCGAGCGATTACCAAAGCTGAAAATCCAGCAGAAAGTTACGCACAAATCCAAGCAGAATGGAGTGGGAAATCTTGAAGTACGAAATAGCAAATCATTTATTATCGATTGGTGCAGTTGAATTGCGCCCTCAAGATCCATTTACATGGGCATCAGGTGTCAAATCTCCGATTTATTGCGACAATCGATTAACAATGTCATACCCGGCGGTTCGGAAAGACATTGCCAAAGGATTAGCAGAGACAATTAACGAATATTATCCTGATTGTGAAGTGGTAGCAGGAACAGCGACAGCCGGTATTCCACATGCTGCATGGGTTAGTGATTTGCTGGAATTGCCAATGGTTTATGTGCGTTCGAAAGCAAAAGAACATGGTCAAACGAATATGATTGAAGGTAAAATCGAAACCGGTAAAAAAGTGGTTGTTGTTGAAGATTTAATCTCTAAAGGTGGATCCGTCTTGCAAGCAGCGCAAGCACTTGAAGCAGCAGGGTTTGAAGTTCTAGGAATCGTAGCTATTTTCACTTACGATTTGCCTCAGTCAATCGAAGCTATCACAGGAGCAGGCTATACGTTCCATACACTAACGAATTTCCCAGCACTTGTCGAACAAGCATTGAGCACGCAAGCAATCAACGAAGCGGATATGCCTATGCTTGCAGATTGGCACGAAAAATTAAAAGCAGGAACTTTGTAGAGCCGGCCATTTGGTCGGTTTTTTTAAATTTTAGAATAGAAATCGTTGACAAGTGTAAAATGACTGAATATAATAAAATTAACTAGTTGGTTATGCAAGGTAGTTATTTTTTTAGATAGCTATCTTGTAATACCGAATACCTTGAGGAGGAACCACAATGGCTCTTAGAAGTCAGTTATTGAAAGGAGTTTTGGATGCATGCGTAATGGCTGTTGTAGAAGAACAACCCGTCTATGGCTACGAGCTGTCGCAAAAACTTCAAAAAATAGGATTACCTGATATTAGCGACGGCACAATTTATCCCGTGTTGTTAAGGCTTCAAAAAAACGGATTTATACAGGGAGAAATGAGACCTTCTGCAACTGGTCCCAATCGTAAATATTATTTTTTAACCGATAAAGGAAAAGGTGAACTCGAACAAATCTCTTCTGAATGGTTGCAAATTGCCCAACCCGTTAGTCAATTACTAAAAAGGAGTGAAAAAGATGAGAAACGCAGCAGAACTAATTAAAGAAAATAACCAAAAAAGAGAGTTGTTAAACGTAGAAAACGAAAAAATTTACACAGATGTATTGCTGTATATTCGAACGGATTTGCGTGTTGATGAACATGCAGCAGAAGAATTATTAATGGATTTGCTTGATCATTTAATCGAAGCGCAAGAAAATGGCAAAGATGCTCAGGATCTTTTTGGTGATTCTCTAAAATCTTACGCTGATGAACTGATTGCCAATATGCCAACAGAAAACAAACGAAACATAATATTGCTTTTTTCTACAGGTATTCTTGGTTTAGTTGGCTGGTTTGCACTTTCCTATGGAATTTTAAATGGGGTGATTACGATTTTCACACCGGTTGACAATAAATTCGCTTTAGGAAGTGTCTCCTTGATTTTGTTAACCTTACTTGTAGTTGGTGTCTTTGGTATTTTGTTTATTTTCCGCATGATCCGCTCATCTGTTTTCAAACCAAAATATCAAGAATGGAAACTATATGTGCAATCGGCTTTGTATGCGATGGTCGCATTTGCTTTTGTACTAGGAGTTGGTTTTTTCTTTGATGGAATTGGCCCCGTTGTGCAAGTACAGTGGTGGGTACTCCTTATGATTGGGCTTACTTTATTAGGTCTTAGTAAAGGCTTGAGTCGACAAACTTTAAACCAGTAATAAGGTGTATCTTGTAATTTGCTTCTGTGTGCTGTAATTAATAGACAATTTGAATGGAAGGGGATTTGTATGAACGTAGAACAAAGGCAATTAAAAGAATGGATTTCAACCTATCCTTTGTTACAAACAATCATGAACTTAAAGCCAGTTGTTTGGCTAAACCCGAAACTTAAAAAAATGGCTGATATGAACAACTTGCCAGTTTCTTTAGCAGATATGGAAAAAGCAGAGCAGCTTTGGCAACGCTTTGCTCCATTTTTAGCAGCAGAATTTCCTGACACGGCAGAAGCAAATGGTATTGTCGAATCACCTTTGCGTGAAATCCCTAATATGAAAACTCAATTAAACGATCGATTTACAGATAATATTGAGGGATTGCTGTTTTTGAAATGCGATAATGAATTACCAATTGCGGGGTCTATTAAAGCGCGTGGTGGTGTTTACGAAGTATTGCATCATGCAGAAAAATTAGCAATAGATGCCGGTATCATTTCAACTGAGCAATCGTACGAGCAGTTTTCATCCGAAAAATTCAAGGGTTTTTTTAGCCAATATTCCATAGGGGTAGGATCTACAGGGAATCTTGGGCTAAGCATTGGCATTATTAGCGCGAAACTGGGGTTCCAAGTTTTTGTTTATATGTCTGCAGACGCAAAACAATGGAAAAAAGAGTTGCTGCGTGAAAAAGGGGCTACGGTCGTCGAATTTGAAGGCGATTTTAGTGAAGCCATTTTAGCTGGGCGAAATGAAACAGTGGCCAAGCCAAATGCCTATTTTGTCGATGATGAAAAATCACAGCAATTGTTTTTAGGATATAGTGTGGCTGCTTTTCGACTCAAGCAACAATTGAATGATGCGGGTGTACAAGTTGATGCCGAACATCCACTATTTGTTTATTTACCTTGTGGAGTAGGCGGTGCACCGGGGGGCATTGCGTTCGGCCTCAAGCAAGTTTTTGGCGATGCAGTTCATTGCTTTTTTGTGGAACCTACACATTCGCCAGCTGTCCTTATTGGGCTAATGACCGGTGAAAAAAACAAAGTATGTGTTCAAGACTTTGGCATCGATAATGTGACAGAAGGTGATGGGCTAGCAGTTGGACGACCATCTAGTTTTGCTTCAGGTATTAGCGAAAAAACGGTGAGTGGGATCTATACCATCGAAGATCAACAGTTGTTTTCGTTATTAACACTGTTAGCCTCAAGTGAAGGTATTTTTGTAGAACCTTCCGCTACGGCAGGACTTCTTGGACCTTTGAAAATTCAAGCAAGTGATTATGCACAAGTAAATAAAGTTCCTATGAACACAGCTACACATATTGTTTGGGCAACTGGAGGCGCGTTAGTTCCAAAAGAAGAAATGGACGGTTTTTATCAACGTGGCAATAAAAATTTAGGAGTGTAGCACTAATGGGATAATAAAAAGCATCCGGAGATTTTCCGGATGCTTTTTAAATATAATCAGCGTATTTTTTTTCAAGATAATTTTGCAAAATCGTCATGATCGAACAAATCGCCCAGTAAATAAGAGCTACTAAGATTAACATAGTTAACAAATCATATTCACGTGCACCAACAATTCGCGCCTTTTGGAAAATTTCTGGAACCGTAATCATAGCAGCTAACGAAGAAGCTTTGATTAAATCTAAATAGACGTTTGATAATGGTGGTAGCGCAATTCGAATGGATTGCGGCAAAATAATCCGACGCATGGATTGCCAATACGTTAACCCGAGTGCCCTAGATGACTCCCATTGTCCTTTATCTACCGATGCCAATGAAGAACGGAAAACTTCCGCAATATAAGCTGCGCTATTGATCGAGAAACCAATCAACGCTGCTTGGACTGCTGTAAATTCAATTCCGACAACAGGCATTGCGAAATAAAGTAAAAACAAAATAACAAGAATTGGCACACCTCTCATAAAAGAGATATAAAGGCGTGCGGGGAATTGTAAAATTTTTAGTGGGGACGTTCTAGCAAGCGATAGGAAAAAACCAATGATTACCCCTACAATCATACTGACTATTGAAATCAGCAAGGTATAGCCAATCCCTTCAAGTACATAAGGTAACGATTTAATCGCTAAGGCCGGGTCAAATAATAATCCCCATTCAATGTCGTTCATGGGCCAACCTCCTGCTTAGTTTTCTTCAATATCCGGTTTCACAGAAACATCTGCACCCCCAAAAAACTCTTCCGAGATTTCAGTAATTGTGCCATCTTCAAGCATTGCTTCTAAGGTTTTGTTAACATTTTCAGCAAGTTCTTTATTGTCTTTGTTCATTACAAGACCCACTTCTGACGGAGCATATTTAATGTCCGGGTGAATTGTAATATTCAATTCTGGGAATGCGGCAACACCAAACGTCGATAAATAATAATCATTTAAAATAACATCTGTCCGCCCAATCGAAACATCACGCAAATACACTTCGTTCGAAGCGTTATCATAAGTAACTTCTTCTGCACCATATTCACGTGCAATTTCCATATAGATGGAAGTACATGCACCTGCTGCTTTTTTACCCGGTAAATCTTCTAAACTCGAAATGCCCGATAAATCATCTTTTCGAACAACTGCTGTACCATAAGAATACTTAATCGGTGTTGAAAAAATAAACTCTTCAGCGCGATCTTCCGTAATTTCAATATCATTCGCGGCAAGATCAATTTGCCCTGTATTAACACTTGTCAGCATTTCATCAAAGCCAAGCTCTTTAAACTCAATATCAAGTTCTAAACGTTCGCCTAGTTCACGAACTACTTCTACTTCAAATCCTGTTAATTCATCAGATTCTTCATCACGGAAAGAAGTAGCCAAAAGCGTTCCAGAAGTAGCAACTGTTAACGATCCTTCTTCTTGTATTTCATCCCATGCCGTTTTTGTTTCTTCCTTATTACTTTCTTCACTACTGCATCCTGCTAATAACAACGCTGAAATCGCACCAGTAGTTACGAGTGTTTTGTTCTTGATAAAGCTGCTTTTCATTTATAAATCCTCCTTAAAATTAAATCCTTTAAGAACATAGCATTTACTCTAAACTAGGGCAATGCTTTGACCTTTATTTACCATAAAATCTGTTATTAACAATATTTTAATTATGTAAACTAAAACAGTTTATTACTATTTAATAGCGATATTCGCTTTTACACATTATTTAGCGCCGGCGCGTCCGCGGGCTAGGCGAAGCAATAAGACGGCGGTTTTGGGAGCCATGCCGAAAGCGTCCGGAGTGATTGTGTAAATAATACTCTTATTTCTTACGACAATAGAAAAGCCGAAAAGCAATAGCTTTTCGGCCCACCTCTATTTTTTTAACTTAATAACCAGTTCTTCATCGGGAGTCACAAACACGGTTTTTTGTTCGAAATAAATAACAAAGCCAGGCTTAGAACCATTTGGCTTTTTCACATGTCTAGTTTCTGTATAATCAACAGGAACAGAAGATGACTCCCGTGCCTTACTGAAATAAGCAGCAATCGTTGCCGCTTCTAAAATCGTCGCTTCATTGGGGTCATTATCGTGAATAATGACATGGGATCCAGGAATATCTTTCGTATGCAACCAAGTATCAGATTTGGCTGCAACTTTGAATGTCACATAATCATTTTGCTTATTGTTTTTACCAACTGAAATTGACGTTCCATTAGATGAAACATATGACTCTACAGTAGGCTTTGTTGGTTTTTTCTTTTTCTTTGATTTCTGTGCTTTCATAAAACCTTGTTCAGCTAATTCTTCTCGAATTTCTTCAATGTCAGAAATGCCTGCTTGTTGAACTTGAGACATTAAGGTTTCAAAGTAGTCAATGTCCTCGACAGTTTTATTGATTTGTTCTTGCGTTTTAACTACAGCAATTTTTGCTTTTTGGTAACGCGAATAATAACGCTGCGAATTGTCAATCGGCGTTTTACGTGGATCCAATGTAATGGTCACTTTTTCATCATTGTAATAATTGTCGACTTCGATTTCCTTCATGCCTTTTTTCATGCGGTGAAGGTTTGCCATGATCAATTCACCATGTAATTGGAGAACATCGCGTTTCTCAGCTTGATCTTGTTCTTTCTTCAATTTCTTCAACTTGAGTTTTAATTTGGAAATTTCGTTTTGTAGCCATCTTTCCAAATCACCCGCTTGTTGTTTAACGCGGTCTCGTTCAGCTTTGGCATAATACATTCTATCAAGCAATTCACCGAGCGTTGGAAATTGCAAACTGTTTTCGCCAATATGTGTTAGTGAGGAAGCGGAGAAAAAGCTTTTTCCTTCGTGCTCTATATAGTAGCCTGTAGGTTCCGCAATTGAAAAGTCAGCTAAAAATGCTTTTGTCGTTTCTTTTTTACTTTCAGCAGTTGCTAAACGATGTGCCAGTTCACGCGCATTTAATGGAGAAAAGCCGGAAAATTGGCTAACGATTTCGCTTGGCTCTGTTTGAGCTAACTCTTCAATCGATGCGTACGGATCTTTTTTCTCTTGTGCAGGTGGGAAAATATAAGGTTGTCCCGGTAAAATTGTTCGGTAAGAATTGACGCTTGGTGGCAAATGCTTCAAGCTGTCAAGAATCATAGTTCGTTCGGCATCGATTAAAATAACGTTCGAATGCCGTCCCATCATCTCCACGTGCAATTCACGTTCAATATCATCGCCAATTTCATTTTTTGCTTTGATCTTCAACATAATAAGGCGGTCCATTCCGTACTGGGAGATCTCTGTAATGACCCCGCCTTCAATATGCTTACGCAGTAACATACAAAACATCGGTGGCTCAGAAGGGTTGACGTTTGCCATAGCTGTCAAATGAATTCGTGAGTACGATGGATGAATGGAAATAAGTAGTTTATGGTTTTTTCCTTGAGCACGTATGTGTAAAAGCAGTTCAAGCTGGTTGGGCTGATGAACTTTTGAAATCCTACCGGTGACCAGCTGTTGCAATTCGCCCGTCATCGATTTTGTGAATAATCCATCAAATGCCATTAAATATCCCTCTTTCAAATCGTTTTGTTCCATCTTATCATTTTCTCGGTGTATTATGATATAATAAGACAGTTAGTTAGAAAACGAGGAATAATGGTTAGCGACAAATGACGATTTAAAATTTAGTAGAGAATGTCGTATATTCTCCTGGTAGTAGCTACGTTATAATTGGGTCAGCCGAATTATAGAAGTTATACTGAATTTTATATGGTGTGTAAGCTGATCAAGAAAATTCGCAGCGATAGGCTGTTGGGTAATACCAGTAATAGATGAGATCGCTTTTAAAAAAGCGAACAGTTCTATTTATTCTTTGGTATTTATAGCGGTTACGCTTTTGCGGTTAGAAGAAAAGATGATAAGGCAAATGAGGGATAAAATGAGAAACCAACGTGGACTGCTGATAGTCCTATCAGGGCCTTCGGGTGTTGGCAAAGGCACGGTACGAAAAGAGCTGTTCTCACAGCCAAATACAAATTATGAATACTCTATATCGATGACGACTCGTTCACCACGAGAAGGAGAAGTCGATGAAGTCGACTATTTCTTTAAAACACGCAGCGAGTTTGAAACGTTGATCGAGCAAGATCAATTGCTTGAATACGCCGAATTTGTAGGAAATTATTACGGTACGCCGCTTGAGTATGTCAACAAAATGCGCGATGCGGGTCGTGATGTGTTCCTAGAAATAGAAGTACAAGGTGCAGCGCAAGTGCGTTCGAAAGTTCCAGATGGCTTGTTCATTTTCTTAGCACCGCCAAGCTTATCGGAATTAGAAGAACGACTTGTCGGTCGAGGTACTGAGTCGGATGATGTCATTGCATCCCGATTGCGGGCCGCTCGCCAAGAGTTAGAAATGATGAACTTGTACGATTACGTTGTAGAAAACGATGAAGTAGAAAATGCTTGTGACCGAATCAATGCCATCATTATTGCAGAACATTGCAAGCGTGAACGTGTTGAAAAACGATATTTCGATATGCTAAAGGAGAATGTCTAATGTTATACCCATCCGTTGATAAACTAAAAAGCCGAATTGATTCAAAATACTCGTTGGTGGCACTTGCTTCAAAACGTGCTCGCCAATTACATGAACATGGTGATGAAAAATTAGATTCATACACTTCTGTTAAATCGGTCGGTAAAGCACTTGAAGAAGTAGCAGCTGGCGTATTAGTACCAGAAAAACAAGATGAATTTGCAATCTACGAAGACGAAATTTAACCATTAATCGCAACAGACGACTCCCAGAGCAAATTTGTTCTTTGGGAGTTTGTTGTTTAGAAAGGGTGTTTGAGTTGTTGGAGAATCGTAAAATTCTACTATGTGTCAGTGGGGGAATTGCTGTCTATAAAGCTGTTGCTCTCGTAAGCAAACTGGCACAAGCCGGTGCGTCCGTAAAGGTAATTATGACTGAATCAGCGCAGCAATTTGTGCAACCGCTGACGTTTCAAGTGATGTCTAGAAACGATGTCTATACGGATACATTTGATGAAAAGGATTCTTCTGTCATTGCGCATATTGACCTTGCGGATTGGGCAGACCTGATTATTGTCGCACCAGGAACAGCTAATGTTATTGGGAAGCTAGCAAATGGCATTGGTGATGATATGGTGACAACCACCTTGCTTGCTGCAACCGCACCGATTTGGATTGCACCAGCAATGAATGTTCATATGTACGACCACCCTGCAGTAAAACGTAACCTTCAACAACTTCATGAAGATGGCATCCGTTTTATCGAACCATCTGAAGGGTTTCTGGCCTGTGGATATGTCGGAAAAGGACGTTTAGAGGAACCGGAAAAAATTACAGAACTTGTTAAAGACTATTTTACGCGCGAACTTAAACTAAGTGGTAAAAAGGTAGTTGTCACAGCGGGACCAACACGTGAACGGATTGACCCTGTTCGATTTTTAACCAATTTCTCAAGCGGGAAAATGGGGTATGCGATGGCGGGTGCGGCGGCTGAAATGGGCGCTGAAACGATTTTAATTAGTGGACCTGTTTCATTACCGGTACCGAGCGGTGTCACTCGTATTCAAGTAGAAAGTGCAGAAGACATGCTAAAGGCGGTCGAAGCGCATTTTGATACGGCAAATTATGTTGTTAAAACAGCGGCAGTGGCTGATTATCGACCAAAAGCAATCGCGGATCAAAAAGTGAAGAAACAAGAAGGCGATTCAACCATTGAATTGGAGCGGACTGTCGATATTCTTAAACAATTGGGTCAACAGAAGAAAAATCAAGTATTGATTGGTTTTGCAGCTGAAACCAACGATGTGAGTAAGTACGCAAAAGAAAAATTAACGCGCAAAAATGCCGATTATATTATTGCCAATGATGTTAGCGAAGCACAAGCAGGGTTTGAATCAGATACCAACCGCGTGACGGTATTTGGTAAAAACGATTTTGAGCAAGCTTTTGATATGATGCCCAAACAACAATTGGCGCGTCAATTGTTCGAAATAATTACAGATAAGGAAGAGTCCTATGATAGCTGAAGTTATTGTGGACGTTGCTGCACATCCAATAGATCGGCCATTTGATTACGCCATTCCAAAAGAAGTGGAAGTTTTGGCAGAGCCGGGAATGCGTGTGAAAGTGCCGTTTGGCAATCGCAAAGTGCTTGGATTTATAACGAACATTAAACAAACTTCTGATTTTGATCCGAAACGCTTAAAACCGATTCATGAACTGATGGACGTAACGCCAGTTTTAAATAAAGAGTTGCTACAAATGGCACAGTGGATGAAAAAACAAACCGTTTGCTTTGAAATTGATGCCTTACAAGTGATGGTACCTGCTGCTTTACGTGCGAAATACGAAAAACGTTTCGTGCTAAATGCAGAATTAGAAGAAATCTCGCCGCCTTTGCGTCCTTATTTTGAGAATCGTTCTTTTATTCGGTTGCAAGATGCAGTCGACGTCTATGCGTTATTGAAAAAAGAGATGGATAAAGGGACGATTATTGCCGATACGGACATTCAGCAACAAACAGCTGTTAAAAAGGTCAGAATGATTCACATTGCTGACACAATAGAAGTACTTGAAGCGTTAGAAATCCGTGCAAACGCCAAACAGCAATTAAAGCTAATGGAGTATTTTTTAAAAAATACCGGACAATCGATTGAATCGTCTCAACTGCAAAAATTAGCAGGGGTTTCATTGCCAACGATTTATAGCTTAGTTGAGAAAGGCGCAGCTCAAATTTCGAATATGGAGTCTTACCGAGACCCTAAATTATTATCTAACATTGAGCATAAAGCATTTTTAAAGCTAACAGGGGCGCAACAAATTGCTTTCGATCGGATTGAAGCGGCATTAAATACTCCGAAAACGTTCTTATTGCACGGCATTACAGGTAGTGGAAAAACGGAGATTTACCTGCAAACAATCGATCAAGTGTTAAAACAAGGCAAAGAAGCCATCATGTTAGTACCCGAAATATCTTTAACCCCTCAAATGACAATTCGTTTTAAAGAACGCTTCGGGGATCAAGTCGCCGTTTTACACAGTGGCTTATCGGCAGGTGAAAAATATGACGAATGGCGTAAAATTCAACGAGCAGAAGTTAAAGTGGTCGTTGGAGCACGCTCCGCTATTTTTGCACCTTTCCAAAATTTAGGACTTATTATTCTCGATGAAGAACACGAATCGAGTTATAAGCAAGATGATTCTCCTCGTTACCATGCGCGTGATATGGCCATTTGGCGTAGTGAATATCATAAGTGTCCGGTTATTTTAGGGAGTGCGACACCTTCTCTAGAATCGTATGCCCGTGCGCAAAAAGGGGTTTATGAGTTATTAGTACTAGAAAAACGCGCGAAAAATCAGCCGTTGCCAGATGTTCATATTGTCGATATGCGAGAAGAACTGCGAAACGGCAACCGCTCTATGTTTTCAGTGCAATTAGCTGATGCGATTCGCGATCGGCTGGAGAAAAAACAACAAACGGTATTGTTTTTAAATAAACGCGGATATTCATCTTTTGTGCTATGCCGAGATTGCGGAACAGTGATGCAATGTCCAAATTGCGATATTTCTTTGACTTATCATCGTTCGAGCGAAATGATGAAATGTCATTATTGCGGTTATGACGAGCGAGTACCAACGTCATGTCCAGAGTGCGAAAGTGAACATATTCGTTTTTTCGGAACGGGCACTCAAAAAGTCGAAGAAGAACTAGCAAAAGTAGTACCAGAAGCTCGTGTTTTGCGGATGGATGTGGACACGACGCGTACCAAAGGAGCACATGAAAAAATCCTATCTGCTTTTGGTGAAGGCAAAGCAGATATTTTGCTTGGAACACAAATGATTGCTAAAGGATTGGATTTTCCAAATATCACCTTGGTAGGTGTGTTGTCAGCGGATACGACACTTCACTTACCGGATTTCCGAGCAGCAGAAAAGACGTATCAATTGCTAACACAAGTAAGTGGTCGAGCAGGACGCGATGTCTTACCTGGCACAGTGTTTGTTCAATCGTATACACCAGAACATTATGCGATTACGCTCGCCAAAGACCAATTATACGAACCTTTTTACGATCAAGAAATGGCGATGCGGAGAGCAAGTGGTTATCCACCTTATTATTTTGTCGTCAATATCCAATTTACACATGAAGATTTAATGACAGTGGCAGAATACGCAGATCAAACCGTGCGTTATTTAAAAGGTCAATTGTCATCAAATACCTTAATTATCGGGCCTTCAGCGTCGCTAATTTCTCGGGTCAATAATAGATATCGCTATCAATGTTTGATAAAATACAAAAAAGAATCAAAACTGATCGATACAATGCAACAATTGATCAAAATTCATCGTACAGAGTGGTTGAAAAAAGGGGCAACTCTGTCGATTGATATGAATCCTACATCGGTCATGTAAAAGAAAAGAGGACATAATTATGGCAATTCGAACAGTTGTAAAACATCCCAATAAAGTATTAGAAACAAATTGTGAACCGGTAACGATTTTTGATAAAAATTTATCGGTTCTTTTAGATGATATGCACGAAACAATGGTGGAATCAGACGGTGTCGGAATTGCTGCGCCTCAAGTAGGAGAAGCGGTTCGTGTAGCTATTGTTGACTTTCGAGAAGGTCAAGAGCCAATCGAAATGATTAATCCTGAATTGGTGTTATTTGAAGGTGCAGAAACGGATATTGAAGGGTGCTTAAGTTTCCCAGGGATTTTCGGGGAAGTAGAACGTTATGATCACATTAAGATTAAAGCACAAGAACGTGACGGTTCATGGTACGAGTTAGAGGCAGAAGGCTATGAAGCTCGTGCGATTCAACATGAAATGGACCATTTGGACGGTGTGTTATTTACGAGTAAAATCACGAAATACGTAACGCAGGAAGAATTAGATGAAATGATTCGCGAGCAGGAAGAAGAAGAGGAGGAGCAGGCTTGACCAAAATTATATTTATGGGCACACCTGCCTTTTCCGCACCAATTTTACGTATGTTAGTCGAAGAAGGCTATGAAGTGATTTCTGTCGTAACACAGCCAGACCGACCTGTAGGACGTAAAAAAGTCATGACGGCAACTCCTGTTAAAGAAGAAGCATTGCGTCTTGGTTTGCCTGTTTATCAACCAGAAAAATTAAAAAACAAAGATGAACTTCAACATGTACTTGATATGGGTGCGGATTTAATCGTAACTGCAGCATTTGGTCAAATTTTACCAAGTGAATTGTTAGAAGCACCGAATCTAGGGGCTATCAACGTTCATGCGTCACTTCTTCCAGCATATCGCGGAGGTGCACCGATCCATCAATCGATTATTGATGGACAAGATGAAACAGGTGTCACGATTATGTATATGGTAGACCGCTTAGATGCAGGCGATATTATCTCACAAGTAACGGTGCCGATCGAAGAACAGGACCACACCGGTAGTATGTTCGAAAAATTGAGCATTGCAGGTCGCGATTTGTTAAAATCCACATTGCCATCAATCATTGAAGGCACCAACAAACGCATTCCACAAGATGAGCAATTGGTGACGTATGCACGCAATATTTCGCGGGAGCAAGAACGGATTGATTGGTCACAATCAGTGACAGCGATTTACAACCAAGTTCGTGGATTGCATCCGTGGCCAGTTGCGTATACAAGTTTTAACGATGCCACTATGAAAATTTGGTGGACGGAAAAAACGTCCTCTAGTGCAAAAGGTCAAGCTGGAGAAGTTGTCGAGCTGACAGAGGATGCTATTTTAGTTCAAACTGGCGATGGGGTTTTAGCAATTACCGAATTGCAACCAGCTGGAAAAAAACGCATGGCAGCGAAAGATTATTTAAAAGGACCTAAAATCCAGGTGGGAGATTTATTCGAATGAAAAACAAAAAATTACAAGGCAATGTTCGCGATGCAGCATTTTCGATCCTGTGGGCTGTTGAAAACAAACAAGCTTACAGTAACCTATTACTTCACCAAACTATTGAAAGTTATGGGATTGCAGCTAAAAACAGAGGGTTGCTAACGGAAATTACGTATGGTACTTTGCAACATCAAATGACGTTGGATTATTATTTAGAACCTTATTTAAAAGGGAAAATCGAGTCATGGGTCAAAATCCTGTTAAGGCTATCTCTTTATCAAATTGTTTATTTAGATCGAATTCCAGCACACGCAGTCGTCCATGAAGCAGTTGAAATCGCCAAGCGTCGTGGACACGGAGGCGTAGCTTCTGTTGTTAATGGTGTGTTGCGTTCAGTACAACGTAACGGTGTGCGTTCGTTTAATACGATTAGTGATCCATACGAAAAAATTTCCATCGAGACGAGTCATCCAGAGTGGATGATCCGACGTTGGGCAGAGCAATTTGGTTTGGAGAAAACGCGGGAAATGGCGTTGGAAAACAATAAAACACCATTGCAAACGGTCCGTGTAAATACGGTTCGAGCGACTGTTGAAGAAGCTATTGAAATGCTGGAGTCTGAAGAATTAGAAGCTGTGCCAAGTAAAATAATTCCAGAATGTTTAGTTGTCACAAATGGTCAACCTGCTCGTACAACAACTTTCGAAAAAGGTTTTATAACAATTCAAGATGAAAGCTCAATGCTTCCAGCTTATGCATTGCAAGTCGAACCAGGAATGACGGTTCTTGATATGTGTGCGGCACCCGGTGGGAAAACCACTCATATTGCTGAGAAAATGAATAATAGTGGAACATTATACGCACTGGATTTACACCAACACAAAGTGAAACTAATAGATGAAAATGCTGAGCGACTTGGGCACACTGTGATCGAAACTACTGTTGGTGACGGCAAACAAAGTGTAGAGCGTTTTGGTGAAGAAAAATTCGACCGCATTTTAGTAGATGCCCCTTGTAGTGGTTTAGGCGTCATTAAACGCAAGCCAGATATTAAATACACGAAAAAAGAACAAGATTTTGCTCGTTTGCAGGAGATTCAAATTGAATTATTGGACCAGGCAGCTCACCTATTAAAAGAAGATGGCATACTCGTTTACAGCACTTGTACCGTAGATGCTGTTGAAAATAGAGGGACCGCAGAACGATTTTTAAAAGAGCATCCTGAAATGGAAAAAATCCAGGTAGCTTTGCCAGCCTCGATGGGCATCAAATACACAGGTTTTGTCCAAGTATTTCCGCAAGATTATGGAAGCGACGGCTTTTTCATCGCTGCTTTTAAAAAGTCCCAAAAGACTGCATCAGCTTAAAGAGAATCGGGGTGTCGTGATTTGTTTCAGTATGTGATAGAAAGTGATACAGGTAAAATTCGTGTAGTAAATGAAGATAGTGTAGCGGTACTTAAACGACCAGATGGTTTAATGTTAGCGATAGTAGCAGATGGAATGGGTGGTCATAAAGCTGGAGACGTTGCAAGTAAAATGACTGTAGAACGATTGAGTCAATATTTCCTGGAAGATGAAGACGCAGCATTTTTAACAATTGACAATAGGCGACAATGGCTTTCTGAACGTGTCAAAACCATAAACCGCCTAGTATTTGATCATGCATCAGCAAACCCAGAATGCAAAGGCATGGGAACTACGTTGATTGCAGCGTTGATCAAAGATGGCGAAGGGGTTTTATGTCATATTGGCGATAGCCGAGCTTATCTCATTGGTGAGTCGATCAAACAACTAACGCGTGACCATTCTTATGTAAATGTTCTCGTTGATAGTGGGGAAATCAGTCAAGAAGAAGCAGAAGAACATCCAAAGAAAAATTGGATTGTTCGTGCACTTGGAACTGAATCACGCATTGAAAGAGAAATGATTGATTTTTCATTTGCAGATGTGCCGTATTTGTTAATTTGTTCAGATGGATTAAGCAATAAAATTCCGAAAGAAGAACTTGCTTCTATTGTTCGCTCTGCGGCTCCTTTATCTCAAAAGGGTCAGGAGTTAGTAAGTTTGGCTAACGACCTTGGTGGAGAAGATAATATTTCGTTAATTCTTCTATCCTCTATGGATGAGGAGGTATAACAATGTTGATAGGAAAAAGCATCAACGGCCGCTATAAGATCAAGGATTTGATCGGTGGTGGTGGAATGTCTAATGTCTATTTGGCGCATGATATGATTTTGGATCGAGACATCGCGATTAAGATTTTGCGATATGATTTTTCAAATGAAGAAGAATTACGCAGGCGTTTCCAAAGAGAAGCATTATCCACTACTAGTTTGGCGCATCCAAATATCGTGAACATTTTTGATGTGGGTGAAGACGGTCCTATCCATTATTTAGTGATGGAGTATGTTCCGGGAAAAACGTTGAAAGATTACATAATCGAACATTCACCCGTCTCGCCTGAGCGAGCAGTTGAGATTATGAAGCAGTTAGCATCGGCTTTAGCACATGCCCATCATAACCAAATTGTCCACCGAGATATTAAACCTCAAAATATTTTGATGGATGACCACGGCAATGTGAAAATATCTGATTTCGGGATTGCCATGGCATTAAGTGCGACGTCCTATACACAAACAAATTCCGTATTAGGGACGGTTCATTATTTATCTCCTGAGCAGGCTCGAGGCGGGACAGCCAATAAAAAATCCGATATTTATTCGCTCGGTATCGTAATGTACGAATTAATCACAGGAAAGCTGCCATTTTCAGGTGAATCGGCTGTTTCGATTGCGTTAAAGCATCTACAGACCGAAACACCATCTTTACGAGATACAGTTCCTTCACTGCCGCAAAGTTTGGAGAATATCGTTTTAAAAGCTACTGCGAAAAACTTAGAACATCGTTATCAGTCGGCTGATGAAATGGAAGAAGATCTTAGTACGGCATTATTACCAGAACGACTAAATGAACCAAAGTTTATGGTGCCTGTCGATCAAGATGAAACGCGTGCTATGCCGGCTATTAAAGACTCGGCGGCCTATGCAAATGTTGAAGATTCCAAAACAAGGCCCTTGCCGTTACATGAAACAGAAAATGAACAAAAAGTTCCTATGAAAAAGAAGCGAAAGAAGTGGCCATGGATTATTGGCGTGTTATCGTTCTTATTAATAGCCGGACTAGTGCAAGCAATCGCATTTCCTGGACTTTTTGAACCACGGCAAGTAGCTGTACCAGATGTTTCTGGAATGGAGCATATAGAAGCGGTGGAAGAGCTACAAGCCAGTGGTTTTATTGTAGGTGAAGAAACAGAAGAGTTTTCTGAAGAAATCACAGACAATCACATTATCCGAACCATTCCAGAAGCAGGAAAAATGAGAGATCGCGAATCAGCGATTCAGCTCTTCGTCAGCAAAGGAAAAGAAAAAGTTGAAATGAATGATTTTGTCGGCACCATGCTTGAAGACGCAACAAGCGAGTTAGAAGCCAAAAACTTTGCGGCTGCTAAATCTACAGAAGAGTTCTCAGAAGAACCTGCCGGGACGATTTTAAATCAGCGACCAGCAGCTGGATCAGAAGTAATTATTAGTGAAACCGATGTTGAGTTTATTGTTAGCAAAGGAAAAGACTTGCGCAATGTCGAGGATTTAGCCGGATTTACTGAGGAAAATCTCAACGACTATGCCCGTTCTTCAGGCTTTAATATTCGAATTGTGTCTGAACAAGCATCAAGTGAGGTAGAAGCTGGGAAGGTAATGTCCCAAACACCTGCTGCAGGAGAGCAATTAGAAGCAGGGAGTACAATTGAAGTAACCTTGTCTTCAGGGGTAGCTGCTCAACCGATGAAAACTTATATTCATACAGTCAATATCCCTTATGAACCAGATGAGCCGGCTGAAGAAGGCGAAGATCCAGTTGAACAGACCATTCAAGTGTATATCCAAGACAATACCAATACCATGGTAGAGCCTGTAGAGGAATTTAAAATTACTGAAAACAAGTCTCACCAGATTGAATTGCAAATTGCAGAAGGTGATAGTGCTTCTTACCGAATTGTTCGAGATTCAACGATTATACTAGAAGAAACTTTTGAGTACGCAAGTGTGGAATAAGTGATGAAAGGAGTGAAACGATGCCGAAAGGTCAAATCAGAAAAGCATTAAGCGGATTTTATTATGTATTAGATGAAGACGGGGAGCGGTATACGCAATGTCGTGGTCGTGGTGTTTTTCGCAACCGCCAAATCACACCATTAGTTGGAGATTACGTCGACTATAAAGCGGATAATGAACTCGAAGGCACAATTTTGCACGTATACGAACGAAAAAACGAATTGGTGCGTCCGCCAATTGCGAACGTTGACCAAGCAATTTTGGTGTTTTCAGCGAAGCAACCGGATTTTCACCCTTTGCTTTTAGACCGCTTTTTAACAGCGATTGAATCGCATTCAATCCAACCTATCATTTGTTTGACGAAAATGGATTTGTTAAAAGAAGAAGAAAAAGAAAAAATTCAACACTATATCGCAGATTACGAAAAAATTGGCTATGAAGTAATTCCGACATTTATCGATGACCCTGCGTTAAAAGATCGGTTAATGCCAGTACTCGAAGGGAAAATAAGTGTGCTAGCTGGCCAATCGGGAGTTGGAAAATCAACGATGCTCAACACCATTTTGCCATCGTTAAAATTAAAGACGGACGACATTTCAAAAGCGTTAAATCGAGGCAAACATACGACTCGACACGTGGAGTTAATCGCCGTTAATAATGGCTTACTAGCTGATACGCCTGGCTTTAGTTCGTTTGACTTTGAAACGATGGAACGAGAAGAGTTGTCTGCTTGTTTCCCTGAATTTGCAGCACGATCAAACGCATGCAAATTCCGAGAATGTTTGCACATGAACGAACCGAAATGTGCCATTAAAGCAGCAGTAGAAGCAAAAGAAATTCCAGCATATCGTTATAAACATTACTTGAAGTTTTTAGAAGAAATTATGAGTCGAAAGCCGAGGTATTCAAATGATTAAAATTGCACCGTCTATTTTAGCAGCAGATTTCGCGAAACTTGGAGAAGAAGTGTTAGAAGTAGAAAAAGCAGGAGCAGATTGGATTCATGTAGATGTCATGGACGGCCATTTTGTTCCAAATATTTCATTTGGAGCTGTCGTGTTAAATGCAATTCGTCCTTTAACTAAATTACCAATGGATGTTCACTTAATGATTGAAAATCCAGATCTTTATATTGAGGAATTTGCAAAAGCGGGGGCTGACTATATTACGGTACACGTAGAAGCATGTCCTCACTTGCACCGCACAATTCAATTGATTCGTTCATTTGGAGTTAAACCAGGAGTTGTGTTGAATCCACATACGCCAATCGAGACGATTCAGCATATTCTTGAAGATATCGATCTCGTATTATTCATGACAGTCAACCCTGGATTTGGAGGACAGAAATTTATCCATTCGGTTGTTCCGAAAGTAAAACAACTGTCTGACATCATTAAAGAAAAAGAGTTATCAATCGAGATTGAAATTGATGGCGGCATTAACGAGGAAACCATCGTGGCGTGTGCAGAAGCCGGTGCAACAGTTTTTGTAGCAGGTTCAGCTATCTACAGTAAAAAAGACCGTGCAGAAGCTCTTCAAGCAATTAGGAAAGCAGGAGAAGAGGCGATTTCGTGAATGTCATTTTAATCGCAGGAGGTCCGGCAGTTGAACTGCCGGATTTCTCTTTATTTCCAAACGCTCTTTATATAGGGGTCGATTCTGGAACGCTCGCGTTGCTTGAAAAAGGCATTCAACCGGATGCTGCTGTTGGAGATTTCGATTCGGTAACAACTGAAGATTATGATAAAATTCGATCAGCTTTTCCTGATTTGGCACGCTCGCCTTCGGAAAAAGATCAATCGGATACAGAGTTAGGACTTGAAAGAGCGATGACATATCATCCGGAACAAGTGATACTTGCGGGTGTAACGGGTGGTCGTCTGGATCATTATATGAGCGTATTGCACATCATGTATCATTATCAACAAAAATTTCCTAAAACCCGTTTTCTCATAATAAACAACCAGAACCAAATCCGGTTTTTAAGCCCAGGCATTCATGAGCTTGAAAAAGATACACGTTACCGGTACGTGTCTTTTTATCCTTTTGCAGAAGAAGTTCAAGGTTTAACGTTATCAGGTTTTAAATACCCTGTAACAAATGAGAACCTTCCTTTTGGCACGACGCGCTTTGTTAGCAATGAGCTTGTAGGTCGTGGAAGTGTTGAGATAAATTGTGGCTATTGTTTAATGGTTGAAAGCTCAGATGCATAGAGATGGCTTAAACAGTATTTAAAATAAAAAGAGTACAGAAAAACAATTTGTTTTTCTGTGCTCTTTTTATAGAGGCGTTTATGTTACAGCCTCATCTTTGTAAGCTACGAAAAAATGCCAGTGCTGATTTAATCAGCACTGGCATTATCCATGAACGATTATACGCGTTCAACTTTTCCTGATTTCATGGCTCTTGCAGAAACCCATACACGTTTCGGTTTACCGTCTACAAGGATGCGAACTTTTTGAAGGTTTGCTCCCCATGTACGTTTTGTCGAATTCATAGCGTGCGAACGGGCATTTCCGGCGCGAGCTTTACGTCCACTAACTGCACATACTTTAGGCATGTAAGTCCCTCCTCACAAGTGAAGCTGAAAATTATAATAGAATTTCAGTTCGTTTTTCGTTTCACATACTTTAATAATTTACCACAGACATATCGGGTTTGCAACTATATTTGAGGGTCTTTAAAGAAAAAAACCTTTACACCTTAAAACGGTGGCTTTTCATCTATAAGTCTTTAAGGTAGAATGGTAAGAGTGAAATAGGACTCAAGGAGGAATTTCCATGTCGATTGAATTAAAGAACGAATATGGTCAAATCGATATTTCCAATGATGTAGTTGCTCAAATAGCAGGCGGCGCAGCGATTGAATGTTACGGTATTGTAGGCATGGCGACGAAACACCAAATACGTGATGGCCTGACTGATATACTCCGCAAAGAAAATTTTGCAAAAGGAGTTATTGTGCGTCAGGAAGATGAAAATTTGGTTATTGATATGTATGTCATTATCAGCTACGGAACGAAAATTTCTGAAGTAGCTTATCAAGTCCAGTCCAAAGTGAAATATACGATTACACAAACATTGGGTATGTCAGTAAAAGCAGTAAATATTTTTGTCCAGGGAGTTCGTGTAACGAACCCGTAGGAGGAGGAAGAAACGGATATGAAGTCATTAAATGGCGAGAAGTTCGCAGAAATGGTTCAGATGGGATCTCACCATCTTTTTCAAAATGCAGATTATGTAGATGCATTAAATGTTTTTCCGGTACCTGATGGCGATACAGGGACCAATATGAATTTGTCGATGACTTCTGGAGCGAAAGAAACAACTGCTCAAGCAGACGCTCATATTGGCAAAACAGCAAGTGCTTTATCTAAAGGACTATTAATGGGCGCGCGCGGAAACTCAGGCGTTATTTTGTCGCAGCTTTTTAGAGGTTTCGGTAAATACATCGCTTCAGAATCGGAATTGACTGCCCTTAAATTTGCAGAAGCTCTTCAACATGGTGTGGAAACAGCTTATAAAGCCGTTATGAAACCAGTTGAAGGTACAATTTTGACAGTTGCAAAAGATGCGGCTGCTAAAGGCATGGAAGTAGCTAAAACTGAAGAAGACATTATTGCTTTTTTTGAAGCTGTTGTACTTGAAGCACAAGCTTCTTTAGAACGGACGCCTGATCTATTGCCAGTATTAAAAGAAGTAGGCGTAGTCGATAGTGGCGGACAAGGTCTTGTTTATGTGTATGAAGGATTCCTCGCATCATTAAAAGGCGAAGAACTTCCAGAAAAGCATGCGCATCATTCAATGACGGATTTAGTGAGTGCTGAGCACCATAAAAATATCGCTGGTTTCATGGATACTGCTGATATCGAATTTGGCTATTGCACAGAATTCATGGTGAAGTTTGAAGACGGAAAAAAAGAGTTTAACGAAGCTATGTTCCGTTCAGACTTGAGTGGTTATGGAGATTCGCTACTAGTCATTGCTGATGATGAAGTTGCTAAAATCCACATCCATTCAGAAGAGCCCGGAAAAGTGCTTACATATGGACAAGATTACGGAAGCTTGATCAGCATGAAAATTGAAAATATGCGTCAACAGCATATCGATATTGTAGGAGAAGACTTCCAAAAAAACGCACCAAAACAACAATCCACACACCCTTATGCAGTCGTAACAGTTGCGATGGGCGAAGGTATTGCTGAACTGCTGCGCAGTATCGGAGCTTCGTATGTAATTGAAGGCGGACAAACAATGAATCCTTCAACGGAAGATATTGTGAACGCTGTTAAGTCGATTGGTGCAGAACGTGTGCTTATTTTACCTAATAATAAGAACATCATTATGGCTGCAGAGCAGGCAGCCGAACTTCTAGAAATTGAAGCGGCTGTTGTTCCGACAACAGATGTACCTCAAGGGATGTCAGCATTACTTGCTTTTAATCCAGAGGCATCATTAGAAGACAATCAAGCTGCAATGGCAAGTGCTTCGAAACATGTAAAATCAGGTTCTGTCACATTTGCAGTACGTGATACATCAATCGATGGTATTGAGATTAAAAAAGATGATTTCATGGGTATTTCTGAAGGGAAGATTATTGTTTCTGACAGCAAACTTGAATACGTAACGGAAGAACTAGCTAAAAAATTAGTGGATAGTGAAGCGGAAATCGTGACGATCCTTTACGGAGAAGACACGACAGAAGCCGATGCTCAAAAATTAGGCGAATTCATCGAGTCTTTAAATAGCGATGTTGAAGTTGAAATTCATAACGGCAAGCAACCTTTGTATCCATTTATACTAGCAGTAGAATAAATTTCTTTTCGTTATTAGAATATCGTCAAAAGCTAAGGCGCATACGAATGTATGCGCTTTTTTATTTTTGTGAAATATGTAAAAATCATGTACACTAACAGTATACGTAACTGAAAGAGAGGGGTTTGAGCCATGAAGTTCAAATCTGTTTTTGATATAATCGGCCCGGTCATGATTGGGCCATCTTCTTCGCATACTGCGGGAGCAGCCCGTATCGGAAGAGTAGCGAGGGATTTGTTTGGTAGACAGCCGGATTGGGCAAAAGTGCACCTATATGGTTCTTTTGCAGAAACCTATAAAGGTCATAGTACAGATGTTGCGATTATCGGTGGATTATTGGATTACGATACCTTTGATGAACGCATTAAAACTTCTTTTGAAGAAGCCAAAAATGCAGGAATGACGTTTGAGTTTATTCCGGAGACAGGTCATGTAGATCACCCAAATACCGCACGTATCGTCATTGGAGATAAAGATTCTGAAATGTCGATGATGGGCATTTCAATTGGTGGCGGTAAAATTGAAATAACAGAGCTTAACGGATTTCCTCTTCGGTTGTCGGGGAATCATCCGGCGATTCTGGTCGTCCATGAAGATCGTTCAGGGTGTATCGCAAATGTCGCTAACTGCCTGTATAAATACGATATCAACATCGGTCATATGGAAGTTTCTCGAAAAGAACGAGGACATATGGCATTGATGGTTATTGAAGTCGATCAGAATGTGGACAAAGAAGTGATGGAAGATTTACGAAAACTTCCGAATATCACGCAAGTGACAAGAATCGCCGATTAAATTGGAGGGTATAACCTATGGAAGCTTTATTCCGTAATGTGAGAGAATTGGTTGAACGAGCTGAAAAAGAAGAAAAACTGATTTCAGAAATCATGATTGAGCAGGAAATGCTTATGACCGACCGTTTACGTGAAGATATAATGATTCAAATGGACCGTAATTTAACGGTCATGGAAGAAGCAGTAGAAAAAGGGTTAAAAGGTGTTCATTCCGTATCTGGATTAACGGGTGGAGATGCAGTATTATTGCAAAAATACCGCGAAACAGGGAATACGCTTTCAGGAGATTTATTGCTTGATGCAGTAAGTAAAGCTGTTGCGACAAATGAAGTTAACGCAGCAATGGGCACGATTTGTGCAACGCCAACAGCTGGCTCTGCAGGAGTTGTACCGGGTACGTTATTTGCTGTGCAAAACAAGTTGAATCCGACGCGTGAGCAAATGATTCGTTATTTATTTACAGCAGGAGCTTTTGGGTTTGTTGTGGCTAACAATGCTTCGATTTCAGGTGCAGCTGGCGGATGCCAAGCAGAAGTTGGATCGGCAGCAGGTATGGCTTCAGCAGCGATTATTGAAATGGCAGGAGGCACTCCGCAACAATGTTCGGAAGCTTTCGCAATCACGATGAAAAATATGCTTGGCCTCGTTTGCGATCCAGTGGCGGGATTAGTAGAAGTGCCTTGTGTAAAACGCAATGCAATGGGAGCAGCAAATGCAGTCGTAGCTGCTGACATGGCATTAGCGGGTGTAACGAGCCGTATTCCATGTGATGAAGTAATTGGTGCGATGTTTGAAATCGGCCAATCAATGCCGAGTGCGCTAAGAGAAACCGCTAAAGGTGGACTTGCCGCAACTCCTACTGGAAAATGGCTCGAGTCTAAAATTTTCGGAGGAGCAGTCGTCGGTAGTGGGCAGTAACGATTCCGTCGCCACATTAAAAGGAGTAGGCAAACAAGCTGCTGAAACTTTGCAGGAAATGAAAATTGAAACGCTCCATGATTTAATCATGACATTTCCGTATCGCCATGAAGATTTTCAATTAAAAGATTTGGCAGATACACCTCATAATGAGCGCGTTACAGTGGAGGGAAGGGTCGAAAGTGAACCTTCCGTCCTTTTTTTAGGTAAGAACAAATCTCGAACGCAAGTCCGTGTGTTGGTAGGACGTCATTTAATAAAAGCGATATTCTTTAATCAGCCGTATGTAAAAGCTAAATTGCATTTAGGAGAAATCATTACAGTGACCGGTAAATGGGATCGTGGAAGACAAGTGATTACCGTCTCTAGTCATACTATCGGACCGCGTACAAATGGTGCGGATTTTGAACCGGTTTATAGCTTAAAAGGCAGCATTCATCAAAAAACTTTCCGCAAACTAATGCGCCAAGCGTTAGATTTAGTGAAAGAAGATATTGAAGATTGTTTACCAAAGTCGTTAGTTGATACTTATCAATTAGCGCCAATTCAAGATGCCTTAGAATGGGTTCATTTTCCACCAGATGGTGAAAAAGTGAAACAAGCACGGAGACGTTTTGTTTATGAAGAATTATTGGTATTTCAGTTAAAAATGCAAGCCTTGCGTAAGAAAAATCGTGAAGAAGAAGGCGGTTCTTTTATCGACTATGACTTAGAGCAGCTTAAGAAGTTTATCGAGTCTTTGCCGTTTGATTTAACAGCCGCTCAAAAACGCGTGGTTAATGAAATTTGCAAAGATATAAAAGAGCCGTTCCGAATGAACCGACTTTTACAAGGGGATGTAGGATCCGGAAAAACGGTAGTAGCGGCAATTGCCTTATATGCTGCTTACACTGCTGGATTACAAGGTGCGTTAATGGCACCGACTGAAATACTAGCGGAACAACATGCCAATACGTTAGAGCAGTGGTTTCGACCGTTTTCAATGAATATCGCGCTTTTAACAGGATCGGTTAAAGGCAAGAAACGTCAGTTAATATTGGAGCAATTAGCGGCAGGCGAAATTGACTTGTTAATTGGGACCCATGCCTTAATCCAACCGGAAGTACGATTTGATAAATTAGGGCTTGTTATTACAGACGAGCAGCACCGCTTTGGAGTAGATCAGCGACGCGTGTTAAAAGACAAAGGCTATAATCCAGATGTCTTGTTTATGACGGCAACGCCAATTCCACGTACATTAGCGATTTCTGCTTTTGGTGAAATGGACGTTTCGATTATCGATGAAATGCCTGTTGGGCGAAAAGAAATTGAAACGTATTGGATGAAAAAAGAGATGTTTGGAAAAATTGTTGGGCGCATGGAAAAAGAGTTAGCGGCAGGCCGACAAGCATATGTCATATGTCCGCTGATTGAGGAGTCAGATAAACTCGATTATCAAAACGCGGTAGATTTGTTTCAGCAACTAACAATGTATTTCAAAGATCGTTTCTCGGTTGGCTTGATGCATGGTCGTTTGCATCCTGATGAAAAAGAACAAACGATGCGTGAGTTTTCAGAAGGTCAAGTAGATGTATTGGTATCCACAACCGTTGTAGAAGTTGGCGTGAACGTACCAAATGCATCGTTTATGCTTATCTATGATGCCGAGCGTTTTGGTTTGTCTCAGCTGCACCAATTGCGTGGACGTGTGGGGCGCGGCAGTGAGCAGTCTTATTGTGTGCTTCTGGCAGATCCGAAAACAGAAATTGGTAAAGAACGTATGACGACCATGACAGAAACGAACGATGGTTTTGTGTTAGCCGAAAAAGATTTGCAGTTAAGAGGTCCGGGTGACTTTTTCGGTCGCAAGCAAAGTGGGATACCCGAATTTAAAATGGCGGATTTAATCCATGATTATCGTGCGCTTGAAGCAGCAAGAAAAGATGCTGAGAAACTAATTAGTAGCGAAGAATTCTGGCACGCAGAAGACATGGCTTGTTTGCGATTGCAAATCGAACAATCAGGTGTATTGTCAGGCGGAAGACTCGATTAAGAATGCAAGGTATTAATTTTCCTTGCATTCTTTTTTTGTTATTTATATACTCATATTAGTACCAAGTGCTAATAGCGGGCGGTGACATAGTGAAAAGACCAAAAAAACAGCGACAACAAGCGTTAAAAGACTCAATTAAAGAAAATCCTTTTGTGACTGATGAAGAACTATCGGTGACATTTGACGTGAGTGTGCAAACAATTCGACTAGACCGAATGGAGCTTGCCATTCCGGAATTGAGAGAGCGCATTAAACATGTTGCTGTAAAAACGTTTGAAGACGAAGTGAAATCGTTGCCAATCGATGAAGTGATTGGTGAGATTATTGATATTGAATTAGATAAAAAAGCAATTTCAATTTTCGATGTTAAACCAGAGCATGTTTTTCAGCGCAACCAAATTGCCAGAGGCCATCATTTATTTGCTCAAGCTAACTCGTTAGCGGTAGCAGTAATGAACGAAGAGTTAGCATTGACGGTAAAGTCGGAACTGCAATTTTTGCGACCGGTAACTGCTGGACAACGGATTGTGGCAAAAGCGGAAGTAATTGAAAGTCATCCTGAAAAAAACAGGGCGTTTGTAAAAGTTACTTCTTCTGTCGAACAACAGACAGTTTTTATCGGCACATTTGAAATGTATCGTATGACAGAACAAAGTGAAGGTGACGTAAAGTGAGAATAGCAGTAGATGCAATGGGTGGAGACAATGCCCCAAAAGAAATTATCGCGGGTGTGTATAAAGCGTTAGAAGAATTTACAGATATCGAAATTCAGTTATATGGTCATGAAGATAAGATGAAAGAATTTCTGAAGGAACATGATCGTCTAACAATCGTCCATTGTGAAGAAGTGATTACATCAGAAGATGATCCTGTCCGATCGGTTAAGCGGAAAAAAGATGCCTCAATGGTTCGAATGGCGCAAGCAGTAAAAGACGGGAATGCGGATGGTTGTGTATCTGCAGGTAATACAGGAGCTCTTATGTCAGCAGGATTGTTTATTGTCGGTCGTATCGACGGTGTAGACCGTCCAGCGTTAGCTCCGACATTGCCAACAATTGATAGCAAAGGGTTTGTCATGCTTGATATGGGTGCCAATGCTGAAGCTAAGCCAGAACATCTTGTGCAATATGCGATCATGGGAAGCATTTATGCTGAAAAAGTTCGTGGCATTAAGAATCCGACAGTTGGCTTGTTGAATATCGGAACTGAAGAGAAAAAAGGCAATGATTTAACAAAAGCTGCTTTTCCATTATTAAAAGAAGCCCCAGTTAATTTTATTGGTAACGTGGAGTCACGCGATTTATTAAATGGCGTGGCGGACGTAGTTGTAACCGATGGCTTTACTGGAAATATGGTGTTAAAAACCATTGAAGGCACCGCAATGAACGTCTTTGCGATGATGAAAGATGTTTTTATGAGCTCGGCTAAAACAAAAGTTGCAGCTTTTCTTGTTAAAGATGACTTGAAAGGGTTAAAAGGAATGTTGGATTACAGTGAATATGGCGGCGCTGGACTATTCGGCTTAAAAGCACCTGTGATAAAAGCACACGGCTCGTCAAATGCGAATGCCTTATTCAATGCGATACGCCAAACGCGTACAATGGTTGAATTTGATGTAACAGGCACAATTTATAGTACGCTGAAAAAGGAGACATTACATGAAGACTAAGATTGCATTTATCTATCCAGGTCAAGGTTCGCAAACTGTTGGTATGGGCGAAAGCTTTTTAACAGACGACACGAGCCGTAATTTCTTTGAAAGTGCCAACCAAGCGCTTGATTTAGATTTATCTAAGTTAATGCTAGAAGGCCCACAAGAAGAGTTGACGTTAACGTATCATGCGCAACCAGCTCTTCTAACAGTTAGTTCGATGATTACAGAACGGTTGATTCGTGCAGGGATAAGACCGGATTATACAGCAGGTCATAGTCTTGGCGAATACAGCGCACTCGTAACTTCGAATGTGTTAGAATTTCCAACAGCGGTTAACATTGTACATAAGCGTGGATTATTTATGAATACGGCATTCCCAGCAGGAGAAGGAACTATGGCCGCTATTCTTGGTATGGAAAGTGATGAACTAGAAAAAGTAACAAATGAAGTAACAGATACGACAGGTGTTGTTCAGCTAGCGAATTTAAATTGTCCTGGACAAATTGTTATTTCAGGTACGAAAGCCGGAGTGGAGCAAGCGTCTATCGTTGCTAAAGAACGCGGAGCTAAGCGTGCCATTCCACTTGATGTGAGTGGGCCCTTCCATTCGGAATTAATGCGTTCAGCGTCACAAGATTTAGCAAAAGAACTTAGCATGTCGTTCTTGTTAGATGCGAAAGTGCCAGTAATTTCAAATGTGACAGCAAAAGCGGAAAAAAATGCGACACAAATTCAAGATCTCCTTGTTCGTCAATTGTATTCGCCGGTCCTATGGGAACAATCAGTACGCGAAATGATCGATCTTGGTGTTACAGTATTTATTGAAATTGGTCCAGGAAAAGTATTGAGTGGATTAGTGAAAAAAATTGACCGTTCAGTTAAAACTTTGCCTGTCTATGACTTGGAGTCATTTGAAAAAGCGGTAGAGGAGTTGGCAAAATGAGTAAACTTGCAGGAAAAACAGCGATTATTACTGGTGGATCTCGTGGAATTGGAGCAGAAATAGCTCGGAAATTTGCGGCAGACGGTGCAAAGGTAGTTGTCAATTATAGTGGTAGTCAAGAAAAAGCAGAAGCAGTAGTTACGGATATCGAGGCAAATGGCGGCACAGCGATTGCAGTGAAAGCCAATGTAGCAGATGCTGAATCGGTTAAAGCAATGGTTGATGAAACGATGAAAACGTTTGGCTCTGTTGATATTTTAGTGAATAATGCGGGCATCACGCGGGATAATTTGATGATGCGCATGAAAGATGATGAATGGGACGATGTCATCAACATCAACTTAAAAGGTGTGTTTATTTGCACAAAAGCAGTAACGCGCCAAATGATGAAACAGCGTTCTGGACGAATTGTCAATATCGCATCAATCGTAGGCGTGATGGGCAATGCTGGACAAGCAAACTATGTTGCAGCAAAAGCGGGCGTTATCGGCTTAACAAAAACGACAGCGCGTGAACTAGCGAGTCGTGGAATTACAGCGAATGCTGTGGCTCCTGGCTTTATCACGACCGATAT
Source organism: Planococcus halocryophilus (assembly GCF_022489025.1). GTDB lineage: Bacteria > Bacillota > Bacilli > Bacillales_A > Planococcaceae > Planococcus > Planococcus halocryophilus_A. The sequence continues at coordinate 321,818 of NZ_JAKVTG010000001.1, forward strand.
GACCGAAAAATTGAGTGAAGACGTTCAAAAAGCGATGATGGGACAAATTCCATTAGGTCGTTTTGGTGCACCAGAAGACGTTGCAAAAGCTGCGCTATTCTTAGCTTCGGATGATGCATCATATATGACGGGCCAAACGCTTCATCTTGACGGCGGCATGGTCATGTAGGTAATTTTTTTGTATACTGATTTGAGGGGAGGTGACGACATTGTCAACAGTATTAGATAGAGTAACTAAAGTAATCGTGGATCGTCTAGGTGTAGAAGAAAGCGAAGTGAAACTTGAAGCTTCTTTCACAGGTGACCTAGGTGCAGATTCATTGGACGTAGTAGAACTTGTTATGGAACTTGAAGATGAGTTCGATATGGAAATTTCTGACGAAGACGCTGAAAACATGAATACAGTAGGCGACGCAGTAACGTATATCGAAAAGAAACAATAATACGTAACAACTATTGACGCACGATTGCTGTTATACTAAGCGATTGTGCGTCAATTCTTTTTTGCACATTAGTTGAAAAAAAGGTAAAATTGAAAGAAGTACACAAAGGAAGGCAGATAAAAATGGCGATAAATAGAAAAACAAATCATCAAAAGCCTGGCGTCTTAAAAGAAAGCGCTAAAGCAGCATTTGAACAATTGCAAAAAGAGCTGAATATCACATTCAATAAGCCTACATTGCTGTATCAAGCTTTCACCCATTCATCTTATGTGAATGAGCATCGAAGAAAACAATTTACCGATAACGAACGCCTGGAATTTCTAGGAGATGCAGTACTGGAATTATCCGTTTCGCATTACCTATACATGAAATATCCTGAAATGAGCGAAGGCGAATTGACGAAGTTGCGTGCAGCTATCGTATGTGAACCTTCACTGGTTTTATTTGCTAATGAGCTCGGATTTGGTAAATACATCCTTTTGGGCAAAGGAGAAGAGTTGACTGGTGGCCGAACGCGTCCTGCGCTACTAGCTGATGTTTTCGAATCGTATATCGGTGCGCTTTATCTAGACCAAGGGTTAGAACCTGTGGTTGCATTTTTGGAAATGGTGTTATTTCCGAAAGTAGATATCGGTGCTTTTTCGCATGTGATGGATTATAAGAGCCAATTGCAAGAATTGGTTCAGCAAAAGAATACAGGCACATTGAGTTATGAAATTATAGACGAAATCGGACCGGCGCATAGCCGTGTATTTGTGACCCGTGTGTCTCTAGCAGATAGAGAACTTGGCGTTGGTAATGGCCGATCGAAAAAAGAAGCGGAACAGCAAGCAGCTCAGCTGGCAATCCGTAAATTGCAGGAAGCGGCGGAGGAGTAATAATGTTTTTGAAAAGATTGGAAATCATGGGGTTCAAGTCGTTTGCTGATCGTATTGGCATCGACTTTGTTCCTGGAGTAACAGCGGTTGTTGGTCCAAATGGTAGCGGGAAAAGTAACGTTACCGATGCCATCCGTTGGGTGCTTGGAGAACAATCAGCAAAATCACTGCGCGGGGCTAAAATGGAAGATGTCATTTTTGCCGGAAGTGATTCGAGAAAGCCGTTAAACTTTGCGGAAGTAACATTAATTTTAGATAATACAGATGGTCGAGTCCCTCTTGATTACAGCGAAGTGAGCGTAACGAGAAGGGTTTTTCGTAGTGGTGAAAGTGCTTATTTATTAAATAAGCAAAATTGCCGATTAAAAGATATTACTGACTTGTTCATGGATTCTGGTCTTGGGAAAGAAGCCTTTTCGATAATATCTCAAGGACGAGTAGATGAAATTCTGAATTCAAAAGCAGAAGAGCGCCGATCAATTTTTGAAGAAGCAGCAGGCGTTTTAAAATACAAGCAACGCAAGAAAAAAGCGGAGATCAAATTAAATGAAACCGATGAAAACTTGAATCGTGTGCTTGATATTTTGCATGAATTAGACGGCCGAATGGAACCGCTTCAAATTCAAGCTTCAACTGCAAGGGACTTTCTAGATATGAACGAGCAGCTAAAAGATGCGGATATTGCTTTACTGGCATATGACGCAGGAAACCTTGAAAAAGAGCTAAGTCAATTGGCACATGAAGCTGCATCTCATTCAAAAAAAGAGCAGCAATTATCAACAGAAATTAATGACAAAGAGCGTCTTGTCGCTAAAATACGGAAGACGCTCTTTGTCATGGACAGCAAAATAGATGGAGCGCAAAATGCTTTAGTCGAGGCTAGTGCTGAGACGGAAAAATGGCAAGGACGCAAATTATTAATGTCTGAGAAAAAGAGCAATGCTGATCGTCAGGCATTGCAATTACAAGAAAATTTAGAGGCAGAAAAACAAGAAAATGAACTATTAAAGAAAAAACATAGTGAGCAGCTGGCTTTGTTAGAAGAACGTAAAACTGAGCGACACTCAATTCGGACTGCGATTCAGCAGCTTGAAGAACAGCTAAATCGAACACCAGCGGATATCGACAATGAAATCGAAAATTGCAAGTCAATCTATATTGACTTGATGAACGAACAAGCAACAGTGAAAAATGAATTAAAAAATATTGGCTTACAAGAACAACAATTAACAGAGTCTACCGGACGCATTAGCACGCAGCGAACCGATTTTACCGCCGAACTTTCAAAGCTGAAAGCTGAAAAAGTTCGAGCAGAAAAAGATGTTCAAGAAGTCAGGTCCTCATTAGACAATAAGCGTAAGCAATATAAAGAAAGTGAAGCAGCTTATCAGCAGCAAAAACAAGCTTTCGAGCAAAAACAATCGATGCTATTCCAGGCGTACCAGTCGCAAAAGCAATTGGCAGCCCGTATCGAAACACTTCAAGAATTAGAAGCTGATTTTTCTGGCTTTTTCCAAGGAGTACGAGAAGTATTAGTAGCTCGTGAAAAAGGTCAATTGCAAGGGATTAGAGGAGCGGTTGCTGAAATCGCACAAGTAGAGAAAAACTATGCCAAAGCGATTGAAACGGCTTTAGGCGCTTCGAGCCAGCACATTGTAACTGAAAATGAACAACACGCTCGTGAAGCAATTGATTTCCTTCGAAAGAAAAGAGCCGGCCGTTCTACATTCCTCCCAATGACAGTGATGAAGCCAAGAGTGATTCCTGAACACACTTTAGCAATGGTTAGTAAGCATCCGTCTTATATTAATATGGCATTTGAATTGGTTAGCTATGATCCGCAATATGGCATGATTATTGAAAACTTACTAGGTAACGTTATTATTGCTGAGGATCTAAAAGGTGCAACAGCGATTGCCAAAGCAACGGGTAACCGTTTCCGTGTAGTGACACTTGAAGGCGATATCGTCAATGCAGGTGGATCAATGACCGGGGGTGCTAACAAAACACAAGCTTCTTTCTTTACACGAAAAGCCGAACTTGAGCAATTGCTAGTTCAGGCAACAGAATTAGAAGAAATCATCTTAACTGCTGAAAAAACAGTTCGCAAAGAACAAGAAACAGTTAAAACTGCTGAAGAAGCGATTCGGATTTTGCAAACTGAAGGCGAAAAATATCGTGATCTAGAAGCGGAAAGTTCTATTCTTTTACGAGAAATAGAAGCTGTATTCAAAACCACTCTAGAACGATTTGATATTTTTGAAGCCGAGCAGAAAAACAAAGAATACGATTTAACAGCGATAACCAAACGCAAAGAAACAGCGTCTACGCGTCTTGATAGCATTGTCGGAGAACTTAACGACATTACAGTGAAAATCGACGAATTAACTTTATTTAAGCAGCAAAACGAATCGGCACGTGATCAAGTTCTAGCGAAGTTGGCGGAACAGAAATCACTTTATGCTGTAACAAAAGAACGCGTGGCACAATTGACTGCTAGCGAAGCGGAGCTTTTTGAACGACTCGAAAAAAGCAATCGAAAATTGCAAGATCACCAGAAAGAGTTGGAATGGATTCAATCAGAGGAAGCGGCAAAAGTGTATTCTGATGAAGAAATTTTGCTCGAAATAAAAACGTGGTCTGCGAAAAAACTTCAAATTCAAGAAACGGTCAATGAAACAAAAGAACAACGCGTAAAAGAGCAAAGCAGCTTGAATAATTTAGAAGAAAAGTTAAAAGAACAGCAACGCATTTATAAAGGCTATGTAGAAGCGATTCGAATCTATGAAGTCAAATCGACACGTCTAGAAGTTCAAATCCAAAGCTTTATCACTCAACTTGAAACCAATTACCAACTGACACTTGAACAAGCAAAACAGTTTGAAATGATGGACGAAGAAACAGCGGTCCGCAGAAAAGTAAAGCTACTCAAGCAGTCTATTGAAGAATTAGGTCCTGTACATGTAGGCGCGATCGAGGAATTTGAACACGTTTCGGATCGCCATGCCTTTTTAACAGAGCAACGCGACGATTTAAACGAAGCAAAAGAAACGTTACGTACGCTGATTCGCGAAATGGATGGAGAAATGACAAGTCGTTTTGATGATACTTTCCATGCGATTCGTATACAGTTCCAGCGCGTCTTCAAAGAATTATTCGGCGGTGGGTCAGCAGATTTAGTGTTAACAGACCCTAAAGATATGTTGATGACAGGTGTGGAAATTATTGCGCAACCACCTGGTAAAAAACTGCAGAATTTGAGCTTGCTATCAGGAGGAGAACGCGCACTCACAGCTATCGCTTTATTGTTCGCGATTTTGAACGTACGCCCTGTACCGTTTTGTGTGCTAGATGAAGTCGAAGCGGCGCTTGATGAATCAAATGTCGTGAGGTACAGTCAATACTTGAAGAAATTCAGTGAAGATACGCAATTCATCGTCATTACACACCGTAAAGGAACGATGGAAGGTGCCGATGTTTTATATGGCATTACCATGCAAGAATCCGGAATTTCTAAATTAGTATCAGTCAAGCTCGAAGAAAAAACCTGAAAAAGGAGTGTTTACCTGTGAGTTTCTTCAAAAAATTAAAAGATAAATTTGCCGGCAATGCCGAAGCAGAAGAATCAACTGAAAAATACAAAGAAGGCCTAGCCAAAACACGAATTGGTTTTACATCTAAGATCAATGATTTGGTAGCGAAATACCGTAAAGTTGATGAAGATTTCTTTGAAGAATTAGAAGAAATTTTACTGCAAGCTGATGTTGGATTTGAAACCGTTATTGAACTAATGGATGATTTGCGTTTTGAAGTTCAACGAAAAAATGTCAAAGATACTTCAAATGTTCAATCCGTTATTTCAGAAAAACTGGTAGAAATTTATGAAGCTGGCGAAGCAGAAATCAACGAAATTAATTTTGTTGAAGGATTAACCGTTATTTTAATGGTAGGTGTCAACGGCGTTGGGAAAACGACAACGATTGGTAAACTTGCTCACCGCTTTAAAAATGAAGGCAAAACCGTTATGCTTGCTGCTGGTGATACTTTCCGTGCAGGAGCAATTGAACAATTGGATGTTTGGGGCAAACGTGTCGGTGTTGACGTCATTAAACAAAGTGAAGGGTCAGATCCTGCAGCCGTTATGTACGATGCTGTACGTTCAGCTAAGTCTCGTGGAGTAGATGTGTTAATTTGTGATACAGCAGGACGTCTGCAAAACAAAGTCAATTTGATGAATGAACTTCAAAAAGTTCATCGCGTCATTTCGCGTGAAATTCCAGGTGCTCCACATGAAGTGCTATTAGCACTTGATGCGACAACAGGGCAAAATGCCATGTTGCAGGCGCAAACATTTAAAGAAGTTACAGATGTAACAGGTATTGTTCTAACAAAACTTGATGGAACGGCAAAAGGCGGAATTGTTTTAGCAATCCGTAATAAGTTGAAGATTCCTGTTAAATTTGTAGGCCTTGGCGAAAAATTGGATGATTTGCAACCATTTGATGCACAAAAATACGTTTATGGCTTATTTGCTGAAGGATTGGATAAAGAGCAACAATTAGAAGATGAAGAAGCAGACAAGTAAAATTACTTGACAGCACTATCGTTATTCAGTATTCTAAGCAAGAGAATGAGTGGGGTGAGTGTCAATGATGGGACTAGAAAAAACAACACGTATGAATTATTTGTTTGATTTCTATCAGGAACTACTGACACCTAAACAGCGCAGCTATATGATGCTGTATTATTTAGATGACCATTCACTGGGTGAAATTGCCGAAGAATATGACATTACCCGTCAAGCAGTATACGATAATATTCGCCGGACGGAAGCAATGCTAGAAGAATATGAACGCAAATTGCAGCTTTTCGAGAAATTCCAGAAACGGCAGCAATTGGTTTCGTCATTTGAAAAACAGCCATTCACAGAAGAGCGTATCCAGCAGTTTTTGGGCGAACTAAAGGAATGGGATTAGGAGGCGGAAAGAATGGCATTTGAAGGTTTATCCGAACGCCTGCAAGGCACGATGACTAAGATTAAAGGCAAAGGTAAAGTCAACGAAGCAGACGTTAAGGAAATGATGCGTGAAGTTCGTTTCGCCTTGATCGAAGCGGATGTCAATTTAAAAGTCGTGAAAGAATTCGTCAAGAAAATCAGTGAACGAGCGATTGGACAAGATGTCATGGACAGTTTAACGCCAGGACAGCAAGTCGTTAAAATCGTTAAAGATGAGCTGACTGAATTGATGGGCGGCGAAGAACGGAAAATTGAGTTTTCAACAAAACAACCGACAGTTATTATGATGGTTGGTTTACAAGGTGCCGGTAAAACGACAACTACAGGAAAACTCGCTAATTTATTGCGTAGAAAACACAATCGCAAACCGCTATTAGTAGCGGCTGATGTGTATCGTCCAGCTGCAATTCAGCAGTTAGAGACGATTGGTAAGCAATTATCTCTTCCAGTTTTCTCTAAAGGGACAGACATGTCTCCTGTAGAGATTGCTCGTCAAGCGATCGAACATGCGAAAGCCGAGCATTTAGATACGGTCATCATTGATACAGCAGGACGTTTACATGTAGATGAAGCGTTAATGCAGGAATTGAAGGATATTCGTGCGCTTAAAGAGCCGGATGAAATTTTCCTAGTTGTCGATTCGATGACAGGTCAAGATGCTGTCAATGTTGCTCAAAATTTTGATGAAGCAATTGGCATCACTGGAGTCGTTTTAACGAAGCTTGATGGTGATACGCGAGGCGGTGCGGCATTATCCATTCGTGCTGTCACTCAAAAACCGATTAAATTTGTCGGGATGGGTGAAAAAATGGATGCGCTAGAGGCGTTCCACCCAGAACGAATGGCGTCACGAATACTTGGCATGGGCGACATGTTGTCCTTGATTGAAAAAGCACAGTCGAATGTCGATGAGGTAAAAGCAAAAGAATTAGAAGAGAAATTCAGAACTTCGACATTTACTTTTGATGATTTCCTTGAACAAATGTCACAAGTAAAACAAATGGGACCGTTGGATGAAATCTTGAAAATGCTCCCAGGCGCAAATAAAATCAAAGGGCTTGAAAACGCAAAAGTGGATGAGGGCCAAATGGATCGTGTAGAAGCGATTATTTATTCAATGACGAAAAAAGAAAAAACAACCCCTGAAATTATTAATGCCAATCGTAAAAAACGAATTGCTAAAGGTTCAGGAACAAATATTCAAGATGTCAACAGACTCTTGAAACAGTTTGAAGATATGAAGAAAATGATGAAACAAATGTCTGGTATGAACACGAAAAAAGGTAGAAAAAAAATGGGAATGCCAGGTCTAGACTCACTTTTTAAGTAAAATTTTAAGGTGTTAAGAAAAAATACTTTACAAACTATTTAAAGCTTGCTAATATAATATCTTGTGTGAAACTATTCGGAGGTGCTTTAAGAAATGGCAGTAAAAATTCGCTTGAAACGTATGGGAGCTAAAAAATCTCCTTTTTACCGTATTGTAGTAGCTGACTCACGTGCTCCACGTGACGGCCGTCAAATTCAAACAGTAGGTACTTACAACCCACTGACAGTTCCAGCTGAAGTTAAAATCGACGAAGAGCAAGTGTTGAAATGGCTTCATGATGGCGCTAAACCATCTGACACAGTACGCAACTTGTTTTCTCAAAAAGGCATTATGGAGAAATTCCATAACGAAAAACTAAACAAGTAAGGGAGAGTTTCTTATGAAGCAGCTGATTGAGACCATTGTGAAACCGTTAGTTGATTATCCGGAAGAAGTTCGTGTCGATATCGACGAAAACGCAAGCCGTATTGTCTACAAGCTTTCCGTGCATCCAGAGGATACAGGGAAAGTCATCGGGAAGCAGGGGCGTGTAGCGAAAGCTGTTCGTTCAATTGTGTACTCAGCAGCAGGTGGTTATCATAAGAAAAAAACTTATCTCGATATTGTGGATTAAGAAAAAGAAGGAGCCCCGGTTCCTTCTTTTTTTTTCAGTAAAATAACCAAGAAAGGATGTTTGCTTGTGCAATGGTTTAACGTAGGGAAAATTGTTAACACACACGGGATCCGTGGAGAAGTACGTGTTTTATCACGAACCGATTTTCCGGAAGAACGATTTGCAGTAGGGACAAAGCTTGGGCTTTTCACTCCAGACGCAAAAAAACCGATTACGGTGAAAATCGCCAGTCATCGTCAACATAAAAACTTTGAGTTGCTAACTTTTGAAGGCTATCCTAACATCAACGATGTTGAGCCGTTCAAAGAATCGTACTTGAGAATTGCTGAACATGATTTGACGGAACTAGAAGATAATGCATTTTATCATCATGAAATTCTTGGGTGTGCGGTTTATTCAACTGAAGGTCAAGAACTTGGAAAGATTACGGAGATTTTAGAGACTGGTGCCAATGATGTATGGGAAGTAACGCCAGAAAAAGGCAAAAAACATTACATTCCTTATACCGAAGAAATCGTCAAAGAAGTTGATATCGATGAAAAGAAAGTAATCATCGAAGTGATTGAAGGTTTGTTGTCTTGATGAACATCCATGTGCTATCGTTGTTTCCGCCAATGTTTGAAGGTGTTTTTCAACATTCGATTATGAGAAAAGCGCAAGATAAAAATGCCGTGAGTTTGAACGTTGTCGATATTCGTGAATTTGCTGATAACAAAAGGCAAGTTGATGACTATCCATTTGGTGGAGGGGCCGGAATGGTTTTAAAACCAGAACCAATTTTTAATGCGGTTGGAAGTCTTACGCCTAACAGTAAACGACGTGTCATTTTATTATGTCCACAAGGCGAACGCTTTACACAGCAAAAAGCTGAAGAATTAGCTGCTGAAGAAGACTTGGTATTTATATGTGGCCATTACGAGGGATATGACGAGCGCATTCGAGAGCATTTGGTGACCGATGAAATCTCGATTGGTGATTTTGTGCTGACAGGTGGAGAGTTAGCCGCCATGACGGTCATTGATAGTGTCGTCAGACTGCTCCCAGGGGTGCTAGGTAACGCTGACTCGCCAATACGCGACTCATTCTCTACAGGACTTCTAGAACACCCACAATACACGCGTCCAGCTGATTTTAGAGGGTGGAAAGTACCGGAAGTTCTAACTTCCGGCAACCACGGGAAAGTCGATCAATGGCGCGAAGAACAAACATTAAAACGGACGCTCGAAAGACGTCCGGATTTGCTCGAAAAAATCGAGTTAAGCGATAAACAACAGAAAATAATTGAGAAGCTAAAGAAATAAAAATAGAATTTAAGTAGCTCTTGCACGAGTTAATGATCAGTGGTATCATGGACAATGTACTTTTATGTGAAGTACAGGATCACGATGTTCCGCTGCAACAGTTGATATGGTGTAAGAGCGTCTGTAGAAGGAGAGAAAAATAATGCAAAACATTATTACAGAAATCACTAAAGAACAGCTTCGTACGGACCTACCTAAGTTCCGTCCTGGAGACACTGTTCGTGTCCACGTTAAAGTTGTCGAGGGTACACGCGAACGTGTTCAGGTATACGAAGGAGTCGTAATTAGCCGTCGCGGAGGCGGAATCAGTGAATCATTCACTGTTCGCAAAATCTCTTACGGTGTTGGTGTTGAGCGTACATTCCCTGTACACACACCAAAAATCGCACAGCTTGAAGTTCTACGTCGTGGTAAAGTACGTCGTGCGAAATTGTACTACTTGCGTGATCTACGCGGTAAAGCAGCTCGTATTAAAGAAATTCGATAAGATTGCATGGATGAAAGAGGGCGCTTGCGCCCTCTTTCTTTTTTGCTAAAAAGTGTATTTCCTTGTACAATTAAAATAGTAAGTTTGGGGAGGAACACGCATGGAGACTGAAGTGAAGAAGAAAAATGAAATGTGGGAATGGTCCAAAGCTTTATTGATTGCCTTCGGCTTGGCAGCAATTATTCGTTTCTTTTTATTCACGCCGATTGTAGTAGATGGAGAGTCGATGATGCCGACCCTAGAGCATGGGGATCGCATGATTGTCAACAAGATTGGTTATTCAGTCGGGGAGCCTGACCGCTTCGATATCATTGTTTTTCATGCCCCAGAAAAGAAGGATTATATTAAACGTATAATCGGGTTACCAGGCGATCATATCGCTTACGAAGATGACCAGCTGTATATAAATGGAGAAGCAATAGAAGAACCTTATTTAGATGTTTATAAACAAGGCATTACAGGTACGCTAACAGAAGATTTTGATTTGGAAGATGTTACGGGGGAGAGTACAATCCCTGATGGATCTATCTTTGTTATGGGCGATAATCGTCGAGCGAGCAAGGACAGCCGACACATTGGATTGGTATCAACCGACGAAGTGATAGGCGACACAAATTTCGTATTTTGGCCATTGGCTGAAGCGGGAATTGTAAAATAAGGAGTGGTTTTATGACGATACAATGGTTTCCTGGACATATGGCAAAAGCGCGAAGACAAGTTACTGAAAAACTAAAGTTAGTGGATATTATTTTTGAACTTGTTGACGCCAGGTTACCTTTATCTTCACGAAATCCGATGATCGATCAAGTGATTCAACAAAAACCGCGTCTTATTATTTTAAACAAAATGGACATGGCTGATGAAGTTGAAACGAAAAAATGGATTCGTTATTTCGAGGATCAAGGTACGCGTGCTGTTGCAATCAACTCACTTGAAGGTAGAGGGTTGCAACTAGTAACAAAAGCATCAAAAGAAATACTAGAAGAAAAATGGAATCGAATGATTGCGAAAGGCATAAAACCTCGCGCCATTCGTGCGATGATTGTAGGAATCCCGAACGTCGGAAAATCGACACTCATCAACCGTTTATCGAAAAAAAGCTTGGCAAAAACAGGGAATATGCCTGGTGTCACGAAAGCGCAACAATGGATTAAAGTAGGCAAAGAAATTGAATTATTGGATACACCGGGTATTCTATGGCCGAAGTTTGAAGATCCAGAAACAGGTTTGAAATTAGCAGTTACAGGTGCCATTAAAGATTCAGTGATTCAGATGCAAGAACTGGCTATTTATGCTCTGAAATTCTTAGAAGAGCGTTATCCAGATCGTATGAAGGAACGTTATGGCATTGATCACGTTGAAGAGGAACTCGTTAATACATTTGATCATATCGGCAACAAGCGACGTTGTTTAGATCAGCACGGTGAAGTCGATTATGAAATGACAGCTGAAGTGATTGTGCGAGATATCCGCAATCAGCATTTAGGTAAAGTAACGTTCGATTATAGAGATGAAATGATTGAAGAAGAAGAGTGAGCATTCGCTCTTTTTAACAAGAGCTGCTCCTCGATTATGAGGGGCAGCTTTTTACGTGTTGATAGAAAAAATGAAAGAAGTTGAACTGATGCAAACTAGCGCTGAGATAAAAGAAAAGCTGAAAACAACAACAGAATGGCAATCCTGGATGGATGAAATCGAGAACGATTCTCGAAAAAGTGTTCAGACTTTATTGACATCATGGCGGCGGAAACAAGTGCTGCGGAAAAAATTATTAGAGGATCATAATGCCAAATTAGCATTTGATGATATGTTCAGAAAAGAAAGCTTCGATTTGGTGGCAGGAATTGATGAAGCAGGTAGAGGCCCTCTTGCTGGTCCTGTCGTAACGGCTGCTGTTATTTTGCCAGAAGACTGTTCGAGTTTGGTTGGCTTAGACGATTCCAAACAGTTAAGTAAAGCAAAACGCGAGGAATTAGCTGAAACGATAAAAAAAATTGCTGTAAGTTACGCTGTTCATATTCAATCCCCTGAAGCAATTGATCGACTGAATATTTATCAAGCGACAAGAAGTTCGATGACAAAAGCTGCGCTAGCCTTAACTCCTGCACCTACCATTGTGTTGGCTGATGCGATGATGCTCGAACTCCCGATGGCTTGTGAGTCTATTATTAAAGGTGATGCTCAAAGCTTAAGTATAGCCGCTGCTTCTATTTTAGCGAAAACAGGCAGAGACGCATTAATGGCTGAATATGCTGTTCAGTATCCTCAGTATGGGTTTGAAAAACATGCTGGTTATGGCACGAAAGAACATGTTGCAGCACTTGAAAAATATGGACCTTGTGAAATTCACCGCAAGACCTTCGAACCAGTAAAAACTCTTTTGACGCAAAATTCACTGTTTTAAGCACACGAAGTTTTGTCAGAATAACGAACAACGGTGGACATTCTAAGACAACTTTAATACAATGGTATAGGCAATAAAATTACGATAGAGATGTTTGATTGGAGGATGACAGATGAATATCCATGAATATCAAGGTAAAGAACTCCTCAGACAATATGGCGTAGCAGTTTCATACGGCACCGTTGCTTTTTCTCCAGAAGAAGCAGTTAAGGCAGCTAAAGAACTGAGTACGGATGTTGTCGTGGTAAAAGCACAAATCCACGCAGGTGGACGAGGCAAAGCTGGCGGTGTTAAAATCGCGAAAAATCTGGATGAAGTCCGTACATATGCGAAAGAACTTTTAGGTAAAGTTCTTGTGACTCACCAGACAGGTCCAGAAGGTAAAGAAATCAAACGCCTTTTGATCGAAGAAGGATCTGACATTAAGAAGGAGTACTACATCGGATTGGTGCTTGACCGCCAAACTGCTCGTGTTACTCTTATGGGCTCTGAGGAGGGCGGAGTAGATATCGAAGAAGTTTCTGAAAACACTCCTGAAAAAATCTTTAAAGAAGTAATCGATCCAGTAATCGGTTTGACTGGTTTCCAGGCACGCCGTATGGCTTTCAACATGAACATTCCGCCAAAGCTTGTTAACAAAGCGGCGAAATTTATGCTTGGACTATACACTGTATTTATCGAAAAAGATGCTTCTATCGTTGAGATTAATCCGTTAGTTGAAACTGGCGACGGCAATATTTTAGCGCTTGATGCGAAGTTCGATTTCGATGAAAACGCTCTTTACCGCCACAAAGACATTGTGGAACTTCGCGATTTCGACGAAGAAGATCCAAAAGAAATTGAAGCTTCTAAGTATGACTTAAGCTACATTTCTTTAGATGGGAACATCGGCTGTATGGTTAACGGCGCCGGACTTGCTATGGCAACAATGGACACGATCAACTATTACGGCGGAACACCCGCTAACTTCCTTGACGTTGGGGGCGGTGCCACTGCTGAGAAAGTAACGGAAGCTTTCAAAATCATTCTTTCTGATAAGAATGTAAAAGGAATTTTCGTTAACATTTTCGGCGGTATTATGAAGTGTGACATCATTGCGGAAGGCGTTATTCAAGCTGCTAAAGAAGTAAGCCTTGAAGTGCCATTAGTAGTCCGTCTTGAAGGAACAAACGTAGAACTTGGTAAAAAACTGCTTAATGAATCAGGTCTTAATATCGTAGCTGCTGGAACAATGGCAGACGGCGCTAAACAGATCGTAGAACTTGTAGGCTAAAGAAGGGCAGGGACAAAAATGAGTGTATACATTAATAAAGACACAAAAGTGCTTGTACAAGGAATTACAGGGTCAACTGCCCTTTTCCATACAAAGCAAATGCTTGAATACGGAACGAAAATCGTTGCGGGTGTAACACCAGGTAAAGGCGGAACTGAAGCTGAAGGCGTACCTGTCTTCAATACTGTTGAAGAAGCAGTAAAAGCTACAGGAGCTAACGTATCTGTAATTTACGTACCGGCACCTTTCGCTGCAGACGCAATTCTTGAAGCTGTTGAAGCTGAGCTTGACATGGCAATTTGTATCACAGAACACATTCCAGTTTTGGATATGGTGAAAGTGAACCGTTACATGGAAGGCAAGAAAACACGTCTTGTTGGACCTAACTGCCCGGGCGTTATTACTCCGGACGAATGTAAAATCGGCATCATGCCTGGATACATTCACAAAAAAGGACATGTTGGCGTTGTTTCACGTTCAGGTACACTGACGTATGAAGCGACTCACCAATTGTCTGAAGAGGGAATTGGCCAATCGACAGCTGTCGGTATCGGTGGAGACCCAGTAAACGGTACAAACTTTATCGATGTGTTGAAAGAATTCAACGAAGATGAAGATACTTACGCAGTTGTAATGATCGGTGAAATCGGCGGAACAGCTGAAGAAGAAGCTGCTGAGTGGGTTAAAGCGAACATGACAAAACCTGTTGTAGGATTTATCGGTGGACAAACTGCACCTGAAGGAAAACGTATGGGCCATGCCGGTGCGATTATTTCTGGCGGTAAAGGAACAGCTGCTGATAAGATCAAAGCTATGAACGAAGCTGGAATCGAAGTTGCAGACACTCCATCAGTAATCGGAGAAACTTTGATCAAAGTGATTAAAGAAAAAGGTTTATACGACAAGTGTAAAACTCATTAATAAATAAAAGACTCAAAATCTTGGTTGACCAAGGTCTTGAGTCTTTTTTTGTGTTCGTATGTAAATAATAAACGCGTTATTCTACTGAAAAAACATCTGTCATCATCAAAAAAATATCGACTGAAATCCAAATACCAAAAGCAATATAAAAAAAGAAAATCCATAAGTTTAGTTTAGTAAATGGTTTTTGGCTAATAATGATAATAAGGAATAAGACTAAGCTAATATAAAGTGGAAGATCCCAGTAGCCAGCATTTAACGAATATTGATAAAGTAAATAACTGGCGGAGATTAACCACAAAACAACAGCGGTAAAGTGAATTGTTTTTCTAACACTCATTTGAGAACTCCCCTTTGGTAATAGTAAGAAACTAAATAGCAAAGTATAAGTGGTTGCATTAAAAACATTGTCATGACTCTTTAAGCTTACCATTGATAGCAAGTAAACAACAAAGAAAATTGAGGTGATAGACATTCCTATTCAATTGATGAAAAAGGACGAATAAAGGCGCATTTTGAACGTTTACGCCAATAGAAAAAACGATTAAAATGAAGTGAAGGTGGATCTGAGTCGAACCATCTTATTAGATTTCAAAAAAGAACAGGAGGAACAACATGAACAAAGAATTTACTGAACGTTTATTGGCATTGCATTATGTTTATCCGAAAAGTTTGCAAAAGCTATTACCGCTATTAGCTGATGATCCAGACCTGACAAAGCTCGAACGAAAATCTCCAAATGAACTAATGTGGCTACTGAATATTAAATTAGAACAAGCAGTCCAACTGAAAGCTTCTTACCGACAATCACTGACATTCCCCTTAGCCGAAACCTACGCCAAATATAAGATACTCCCCATATCTTATCAACACCCACTATATCCCGAAAGTTTACTCGAATTATTTGATCCACCAGCTGTTCTTTATGCCAAAGGAGATCTCACATTGTTAGCTAATTCTCGAAAAATAGCCATAATTGGATCACGTAAAGCTACATCCTACTCTCAAAAAGCTCTGCAAAAAATCGTTCCCCCACTTGTTGAAAAAGACTATGTGATTGTCAGTGGCCTAGCAAAAGGTGCGGATGCCATGGCTCATCAAAAAACGATTGATTTAGGTGGTCGGACGATAGCTGTTACAGGCAGTGGGTTTTTGCATCCTTACCCAAAAGAAAACGCAAACTTAAACCATATAATAGAAGAAAGACATCTTGTTTTAACCGAATATCCACCGTATGTAAAGCCTGAAAAATGGAATTTCCCGATGAGAAATCGCATTATCAGTGGATTGTCTAAAGGAATTATTGTGACAGAAGCGCAAGTGAAAAGTGGCACATTAAGCACAATTGAACATGCATTGGATCATGGGAAAGATATTTTCGCCGTGCCAGGAAGTATAGACTCTTTGTTATCTGAAGGACCCCATAAATTGATATTAGAAGGCGCAAAACCGGTATGGAACGGTTGGCAAGTGCTAGAGGAATACCAACATATACCAGTTTGAAAAGAATGAAAAAAACGAAAACCCTTGCATTAAGCTAAAAACTGTTATACATTTTGCAACAGGTAATTCTTTTAAGCAGTTTTGAGAAACCTCTATGAGGAGGAAAAATTATGGCGGATTTTTTAGTGATTGTGGAGTCGCCTGCAAAGGCTAAAACAATCGAACGGTATTTGGGTAAGAAATATAAAGTCCGTGCTTCACTTGGACATTTACGCGATTTGCCCCGGAGTCAAATGGGTGTAGACGTGGAAAACAATTACGAACCTCGTTATATTACGATCAGAGGTAAAGGACCAATCTTACAAGATCTTAAAAAAGAAGCGAAAAAAGCAAAGAAAGTCTTTCTCGCGGCTGACCCCGACAGAGAAGGAGAAGCAATTGCGTGGCATTTAGCTACGGCACTCGGCATTGATCAAACTTCAGATTGTCGTGTCGTTTTTAACGAAATTACGAAAGATGCGATTAAAGAATCATTTAAGCATCCACGCAAAATTGATATGGACTTAGTTGATGCACAACAAGCACGCCGAATTCTAGATCGTCTTGTTGGGTATAGCATTAGTCCATTACTTTGGAAAAAAGTGAAAAAAGGATTGTCAGCTGGACGCGTCCAATCAGTGGCTTTGCGTTTAGTCATTGATCGTGAAAACGAAATCAAAGTTTTTGAGCCGGAAGAATACTGGTCCATTACTGGCGAGTTCGAAAAATCGAAGAAGAAATTTGAAGCGCAATTTTATGGCAACACAAAAGAGAAAATGAAGTTGAGTAATGAAGCTGATGTCAAAGAAGTAATGTCTTCAATGTCAGGAAAAGATTTCAAAGTAAATCGTGTGGTAAAAAAAGAGAGAAAAAGAAATCCATCCCCTTCTTTTACAACTTCTTCACTCCAACAAGAAGCTGCCCGCAAGTTAAACTTCCGAGCTAAAAAGACAATGATGCTAGCGCAACAATTGTATGAAGGTATTGCAGTAGGGAAAGAAGGCATCACAGGATTAATCACCTATATGCGTACAGATTCAACGCGGATTTCAGATACGGCGAAAAAAGATACAATCGATTTTATCGTTGAAAACTACGGTGAGCAGTACGTTACACAAAAAGTCGCTGCCAAGCAGTCGGCAAAATCACAAGATGCCCACGAAGCTGTGCGTCCAACAAGTGTTATGCGGACACCGGAATCGATGAAGAGTATCCTATCGCGTGATCTTTACCGTCTGTACAAACTCATTTGGGACCGTTTTGTTGCAAGTCAAATGTCTTCGGCGGTATTGGATACCGTTATGGCCGAATTGCAAAATGGTGAAGCAGTATTTCGTGCAAATGGTTCTCAAGTTAAATTCCCGGGCTTCATGAAGCTTTATATTGAAGGTACAGATGATCAAAAAGAAGAAAAAGATAATATCTTACCGGAGATGACTGAAGGAGACGTAGTAAAAGCAGTTGATATTACACCAAATCAGCATTTTACGCAGCCACCTCCACGTTTTACAGAGGCCCGGTTAGTACGAGCTCTTGAAGAGCTTGGAATTGGACGTCCGTCAACCTACGCACCAACATTGGATACAATTCAAAAACGTGGGTATGTCACACTAGATGCAAAACGCTTTATCCCAACAGAGTTGGGTGAAATTGTTCATCAGTTAGTGCTTGAATTTTTCCCGGATATTTTAAACATTGAATTTACAGCTAAAATGGAGCATGATTTGGATACTGTCGAAGAAGGCGAAATCGAATGGCGCTCTATTATCGACGCATTTTATCGGGAATTCGAAAAAAATGTCGAAGTAGCAGAAAATGAAATGGAAAAAGTGCAGATCAAAGATGAGCCGGCTGGCGAAGATTGTGAATTATGTGGGTCACCTATGGTTTACAAATTAGGTCGCTACGGAAAATTCATGGCATGCAGTAACTTCCCTGAATGCCGAAATACGAAAGCGATTGTGAAGCATATAGGTGTTACATGCCCAACGTGTAAGCAAGGTGAAATTGTTGAAAGAAAAAGTAAAAAACGTCGCATATTTTATGGTTGCGAACGTTATCCAGAATGCGAATTCGTCTCATGGGATAAACCAATTGAGCGACCGTGTCCAAAATGTAGCGAGCTATTAGTAGAGAAAAAAGTGAAAAAAGGCGTACAAATTAGTTGTACGAGCTGTGATTATAAAGAAGAAGTTCAATAATAATATAGAGGTGTTTAGAAATGACGAAATATGTAAACGTAATTGGAGCAGGATTAGCTGGTAGTGAAGCGGCTTGGCAAATCGCAAAACGCGGAGTAAATGTCCGCTTATTTGAAATGCGCCCAGTTCAACAAACTGCTGCACATCACACAGATAAATTTGCCGAACTGGTTTGCAGTAATTCCTTGCGCGCAAATTCATTAACCAATGCTGTTGGTGTGATCAAAGAAGAAATGCGCAAATTGGATTCTGTCATTATCGAATCAGCAGATGGTGCATCAGTACCAGCGGGTGGTGCACTAGCAGTTGACCGTCACGAATTTGCGGCGGCAGTTACTGATAAAGTGAAAAACCATCCATTAGTAGAAGTGATCAACGAAGAAGTAACTGAAATCCCAGAAGGCATCACGATTATTGCGACCGGTCCATTAACTTCTCCAGCACTTGCTGAGAAAATTCGTAAATTGACGGGTGAAGAATATTTGTATTTCTATGATGCAGCAGCACCAATCGTTGAAAAAGACAGCATTGATATGGATAAAGTATATTTGAAATCCCGTTACGACAAAGGGGAAGCTGCTTATTTAAACTGTCCAATGACAGAAGAAGAGTTTAAGCGATTCCATACAGCGCTTGTTGAAGCTGAAGTAGTACCTTTGAAAGAATTCGAAAAAGAAATTTACTTTGAGGGTTGTATGCCTGTTGAAGTTATGGCGGCTAGAGGCGAGAAAACGTTAACATTCGGACCGATGAAGCCAGTTGGATTGGAAGATCCGAAAACAGGAGAACGTCCGTATGCGGTTGTCCAACTTCGTCAAGATGATGCAGCTGGAACACTTTACAATATCGTTGGTTTCCAAACGCATCTTAAATGGGGACCTCAAAAAGAAGTGTTGAAATTGATCCCAGGCTTGGAAAATGTTGAAATTGTGCGTTATGGTGTGATGCACCGCAACACGTTTATCAACTCGCCGCGTGTACTGAAACCGACTTATCAATTAAAAGCAGATGAAAACATTTTCTTTGCTGGTCAAATGACAGGGGTCGAAGGTTATGTTGAATCTGCAGGAAGCGGGTTATTAGCGGGCATTAACGCTGCGAAATTAGCATTGGGTGAAGAATTATTGATATTCCCAGCTGAAACAGCATTAGGTAGTATGGCTCGATACATTACCGAAGCAGATAGCAAAAATTTCCAACCAATGAACGTTAACTTCGGATTGTTCCCTGATCTAGGAGAACGTATCCGTTCAAAACAAGAGCGTGCGGAAAGACACGCAAACCGCGCACTTGAATCAATTCAAAATTATATGAATACAATAACTGTTTAATTGATAAAAGCCTCTAAATGTTGTTATAATTTAGAGGCTTTTCTATTTGTTGAAAGGTGGAGCGCGTATGGAAAAAGAAAAGATGCTGGAATCTTTTATGAGTTATATCCAATTGGAAAAGAATTATTCTGAACATACCGTCCACCATTATGAACATGATTTGGCGGATTTTTTTCTGTTTCTGAATGCTGAAGGTGTACCAGACATTAGAGAAGTCGAATATATACATGCTAGAAATTATGTCACGAAATTATATGATGCTAAACTATCGAGAACAACGGTTTCTAGAAAAATTTCTGCAATACGGTCTTTTTTTCGTTATGGTAATCGGGAGTATGGGTTGGACGAAGCTGCGTTTAGATCGTTGTATCATCCTAAAAAAGAAGAGCGGCTACCTCAATTTTTTTATGAAGAGGAATTAGCACAGCTGTTTAAATCAGTACTAGGGGAAGATAAATTGTCGGTTCGTAATACAGCATTGCTTGAATTACTGTATGCAACTGGTATGCGAGTCAGCGAATGTGTTTCTATTCGATTGAATGATTTAGACCAAACGATGCAAATTGTAAAAGTGATGGGGAAAGGAAGAAAAGAACGTTATATTCCTTATGGCCAGTTTGCACAAGATGCATTGGAACATTACCTCGAAGATGCACGTCCTAAATTGATGAAGAAGCAAGAACATGATTATTTATTTGTAAATAGTCGAGGAGAAGCCGTTACCGATCGAGGCGTTCGTCATATTTTAAGCGAGTGCATGAAAAAGGCTTCTGTTAATTCTTCTATTTATCCGCATATGATTCGTCATACTTTTGCGACTCACCTGATCAATAATGGAGCTGATATTCGGACTGTCCAGGAATTATTGGGACATTCTCATTTAAGTTCTACTCAGGTATATACGCACGTTACGAAAGAACATTTACGGAATACGTATTTGAACTCACATCCAAGAGCTTAGAAGGGGGCATTTTACAATGCAAGAATTTCATGCAACCACAATATTTGCGGTTCGACATAATGGTCAATGTGCGATGTCAGGCGATGGCCAAGTCACATTTGGCAATGCTGTAGTGATGAAGCATACAGCAAGAAAAGTGCGTAAATTATACAATGGGCAAGTGTTAACTGGGTTTGCAGGATCAGTTGCGGATGCTTTTACATTGTTTGAAATGTTCGAAGGAAAGTTAACTGAGTACAACGGCAACCTTCAAAGAGCCGCTGTGGAACTGGCTAAGCAATGGCGTGGAGACAAAATGCTCCGCCAATTAGAAGCCATGCTTATTATCATGAACAAAGATGAACTATTGCTTGTATCGGGAACTGGCGAAGTTATTGAACCGGATGATGGCATTTTAGCCATTGGATCTGGTGGGAACTATGCGTTAGCAGCTGGCCGTGCATTAAAGAAATTCGCAGGAGATCATTTTACAGCCGCAGAGATTGCGAAATCAGCTTTAGAAACTGCAGCAGATATTTGTGTTTATACAAATCACCAAATTGTTGTGGAGGAATTATCCTAATGAAAAATCAAACGGATTTAACGCCAAGACAAATTACTAATCATTTAGATCGTTACATTGTCGGACAAAAAGATGCAAAACGTTCGATTGCTATCGCTTTGCGAAATCGCTACCGTAGAAGTCGGTTGGACGAAGAAATGCGCGGAGAAGTAATTCCGAAAAACATTTTAATGATTGGTCCGACTGGAGTAGGTAAAACAGAAATCGCTCGTCGTATTGCTAAATTGACAGGTGCGCCATTCATTAAAGTAGAAGCGACAAAGTTCACAGAAGTCGGATATGTGGGTCGTGATGTTGAATCGATGGTCCGCGATTTAGTCGAATCAGCTGTGCGGATCGTTAAAGAAGAAAAATACGAAGCGGTTAAATTTCAAGCAGAGACGGCAGCGAATGAACGAATCGTTAAATTATTGGCGCCTTCTCTACGTAAAAAACAAACAAACCAAAACCCACTAGAAATGTTTTTCGGACAAAAACTCGAGCAGGATGAAGAAGAACCAACTGCAGAAGTTGAGGTTCGAGTGAAGAGAAGAGAAATCGCTGCTGACTTAAAAGCAGGTAAATTAGAAGAAGAGTGGGTTACGGTTGAAGTGGCTGAAAATTCACTTTCTATGTTTGACGCTCTACAAGGTTCGGGAATGGAACAAATGGGAGCTAATATGCAGGATGCATTTTCTTCTCTTATGCCAAAGAAAAAGAAAAAGCGGCGTTTACGAGTAAAAGAAGCTCGTCGTGTGTTAACGACAGAAGAAGCGGCTAAGTTAGTAGACGATGAAGAAGTAGGTATGGAAGCCATTGAACGAGCTGAGCAGCATGGCATTATCTTTATCGATGAGATGGACAAAATAGCGAGTAAAAGCAATTCGTCTTCAGCTGATGTGTCACGAGAAGGTGTACAGCGCGATATCTTACCAATTGTGGAAGGATCTACTGTTTCGACTAAATACGGAGCAGTCAAAACAGATTATATGCTGTTCGTTGCTGCCGGAGCATTTCATATGTCGAAACCATCTGATTTGATCCCTGAATTACAAGGGCGCTTTCCAATTCGAGTAGAATTGCAGAAGCTAGAAGTAGAAGATTTTGTAAAAATATTAACAGAACCAAAACATTCTTTAATAAATCAGTATAAAGCCCTTCTCGAAACAGAGGGAATTGTGGTACACTTCAGTGATGCCTCAATAATCAGACTTGCAGAAATTGCATATGAAGTAAATCAAGATACAGATAACATCGGTGCGCGCAGGCTGCATACCATCCTGGAGCGCCTTTTGGAAGATTTGTCTTTTGAAGCTTCCGAGATTTCTCCAGCACAAATTGACATTACCGTTCAATATGTGAATGAAAAACTCGAAAATGTGGCAAAAAACAAAGACTTGTCACAATTTATTCTGTAAAACAAGGCGTAATAGTTCCATTGGGGTGTAAAAACCTTTAGAATATTGAATAAACAAGGTACGAATACTGTAGGAGGTTCATTTAAATGAATTTATTAGGAAAAACAAGACGAATTAACTCTATGCTGGAAGCAGCAGGCGGAAAAAAAGTAAACTTTAAAGATATGGCTGAAACATTGAGCGAAGTTATTGAATGTAACGCGTTCGTAGTAAGCCGTAAAGGTAAAGTGTTAGGCTATGCAATCAACCAACAAATCGAAAACGATCGTATGAAAGGTATGCTTGAAGATCGTCAATTCCCAGCTGAGTATACTCAAAAACTTTCAAACATCACAGAAACAACTGAAAACTTAGACGTAAACAGCGAACACACAATCTTCCCAGTTGAAGAACGTGAGTTGTTTAAAGACGGTCTTACAACAATCGTCCCAATTAACGGTGGCGGCGAACGTCTTGGAACATTGCTTCTTGGACGTGTAGAAGCAGAATTCCATGACGATGATTTAATTCTTGGAGAATACGGCGCAACAGTAGTAGGGATGGAAATCCTTCGCGAAAAAGGCGACCGCATTGAAGAGGAAGCTCGTAGCAAAGCTGTTGTTCAAATGGCGATTTCTTCACTTTCATACAGTGAACTTGAAGCAATTGAACACATCTTTGAAGAATTAGATGGCAACGAAGGATTACTAGTTGCTTCTAAAATTGCTGACCGCGTTGGTATTACACGTTCAGTAATCGTAAATGCACTTCGTAAACTTGAAAGTGCTGGCGTTATCGAATCACGTTCTCTAGGAATGAAAGGGACATACATTAAAGTATTGAACACGAAATTCCTTGCAGAACTTGAACAATTAAAAATGAACTAATTTTGTTTTGAAAAGATGTCGGGAAATTTCCGGCATCTTTTTTTTATCTATCTCGACTAAATGATAGAAACTTGTTGCGTTCTTGAACGGTAGCGTGATATAATTTCAAATGGTGTTAAATACACACGCATTTCGATTTGAGTCGTAGGTGCCCAATCGGGTAACGGTTCAGAGAAGAAAAATGCGGAGGGAAAAAATAACCTATCAGGAGGAAACATATCATGGCAGTAATCTCAATGAAACAATTGTTAGAAGCTGGTGTACACTTCGGTCACCAGACTCGTCGTTGGAACCCGAAAATGAAAAAATATATTTTCGTGGAGCGTAACGGTATCTACATCATCGATCTTCAAAAAACAGTTCGCAAACTGGAAGAAGCTTATAGCTTCATGAAACAAGTTGGCGAAGAAGGCGGAAAAGTTCTTTTCGTTGGTACGAAAAAACAAGCTCAAGACGCTATTAAAGAAGAAGCAGAACGCTCTGGTAACTACTACATCAACCAACGTTGGTTGGGTGGAACACTTACTAACTTCGGTACAATCCAAAAACGTGTGAACCGTTTGAAACAAATCGAACGCATGGAAGAAGATGGAACTTTCGAAGTTCTACCGAAAAAAGAAGTTGTTCAGTTGAAAAAACAACACGAACGTCTTGTTAAATTCCTAGGCGGTATCCGTGACATGAGTTCACTACCGGACGTAATGTTCGTAGTTGACCCACGTAAAGAACGTATTGCAGTTGCAGAAGCAATGAAATTGAACATCCCGATCGTTGGTATTGTTGATACTAACTGTGATCCAGATGAAATCGATTATGTTATTCCTGCAAACGACGATGCAATTCGCGCAGTTAAATTATTAACTGGTAAAATGGCGGATGCATTGCTTGAGTCAAAACCGGAAGAAGATGAAGAAACTCAAGCTGAATCTGCTGAGTAATTCACGATTACACAGGTGATAAGCGGCCAACCCCTCTTATCACCTTTTTTTGAGAAAATAGCTACAAATTATGAAGGAGGAATTTAATCATGGCAGTAACAGCACAAATGGTAAAAGAATTACGCGCTAAAACAGGCGCAGGGATGATGGATTGTAAAAAAGCTTTAGTACAAACAGACGGTGATATGGAAGCGGCAATCGATTTCCTACGTGAAAAAGGTCTTTCAAGCGCTTCTAAAAAAGCAGACCGTATTGCAGCTGAAGGGATTACTTCGATTCTTGTAAAAGAAAACGAAGCAATTATCTTCGAAGTAAACGCAGAAACTGACTTTGTTGCGAAAAACGAAGGCTTCCAAACATTAGTAAAAGAATTGGGCGACCACTTGATCACAACTAAACCAGCTACTGTTGAAGAAGCTAACGCTTCTACAATGTCTAACGGTTTGACAGTTGCAGACCACATTTCAAACGCTATCGCTAAAATTGGTGAAAAAATCACTTTGCGTCGCTTTGAAATTCGCACGAAAACAGATGCTGATGCATTTGGACCATACCTACACATGGGCGGAAGAATTTCAGTATTAGTAGTTCTTGAGAACTCTACAGATTCAGATGCTGCTCGCGACATCGCTATGCACATTGCTGCATTAAACCCTAAATACATTTCGCGTGATGAAGTTTCTGCTGACGAAGTAGAACACGAGCGCAAAATTTTGACTGAGCAAGCATTAAACGAAGGCAAACCTGAAAAAATCGTTGCTAAAATGGTTGAAGGTCGTCTTGGTAAATATTTCGAAGACATTTGCTTGCTTGACCAAGCATTCGTTAAGAACTCAGATCAAAAAGTTCGTGATTTCGCAACTTCAACTGGTGGAACTGTTAAAGAATTCATCCGTTACGAAGTTGGAGAAGGAATCGAAAAACGTGAAGACAACTTTGCTGATGAAGTTATGAGCCAAGTTAACAAAAAATAAGATCGTTTATCATATGATTTAACTTGGGGAACACGAGAATGTGTTCCCTATTTTTCAATAAAAGTGTAATGGAGGGTACCGATGAGTGTTCAGCAATATAAACGCATTGTATTAAAACTAAGTGGTGAAGCAATGGCAGGAGGACAGGGTTTCGGATTGTCCCCTGAGATTATCAAATCAGTAGCAAGCCAAGTAAAAGAAGTGGTAGAACTCGGAGTAGAAGTCGCAGTAGTTGTAGGCGGCGGTAACATTTGGAGAGGTAAAGTCGGTTCTGAAATGGGTATGGATCGTGCGACAGCTGATTATATGGGCATGTTGGCGACAGTTATGAACTCATTGGCTTTACAAGATTCATTAGAAAAACAGGACGTTGAAACACGCGTACTGTCATCTATTGAAATGCGCCAAGTAGCTGAACCATATATCCGCAGAAGAGCCATTCGTCATTTAGAGAAAAAACGGGTTGTCATCTTTGCAGCAGGTACAGGAAATCCTTACTTCTCAACTGATACAACAGCAGCATTGCGTGCGGCAGAAATTGAAGCCGATGTCATTTTAATGGCAAAAAACAATGTTGATGGTGTTTACTCAGCTGATCCGAAGACGGATTCAACTGCAGTGAAATATGATGAACTTTCTTATTTCGACGTGATTCAACAAGGTTTGCAAGTGATGGATTCAACTGCTTCTACGCTTTGTATGGACAATGACATCCCACTCGTAGTATTCTCTATTATGGAAAAAGGAAATATAAAAAGAGCTGTACTTGGAGAGAAAATCGGTACAGTAGTGAGGAGAACAATCTAATGCCGAAATCAGTAATGAATGAAACCGAAACTAAAATGACTAGTGCAATCCAAGCTTTTTCACGCGATTTAGCATCAATTCGTGCTGGCCGTGCAACACCATCAATTTTGGATAAATTGACAATCGATTATTACGGTTCTCCAACACCGGTCAACCAAGTCGCGGGAATTTCAATTCCTGAAGCTCGTTTGATCATGATCCAACCGTATGACAAATCGGTTCTTGGTGATATTGAAAAAGCGATTCTTAAATCTGACTTAGGTTTAAGTCCATCAAATGATGGCTCTGTTATTCGCTTAGCTGTACCTGCTTTGACTGAAGAACGTCGTAAAGACCTTGTTAAGCAAGTGAAAAAAGAAGCAGAAGAAGCGAAAATTGGAATCCGCAATATTCGCCGCGATGCTAATGACGAGTTTAAAAAACTTGAGAAGAAAAGTGAAATTACAGTAGATGACTTACGTGGATATTCCGATGATGTTCAGAAATTGACAGATGACAACATTGCGAAAATCGATGAAATGGCTAAAGATAAAGAAAAAGGAATTATGGAAGTTTAAATCGAACTTCATCTTATGTTGAGCGTCCTGTTAAACAGGACGCTTTTTCATGCCAAAAATTATAGCTCTATTCTGAAAGAAGCGCACAATGCTGTTTTTTTTGATATGATAAGCAATAGACATGCCGATTTGTAATAGGTGGAGGATTAACTATGTTTAATAAACTATTAAAAAGAAATACTGATGTGGTCATGGAAAATAAAGATCGCTCAGTTTTGATTCCAAATGAAGAAGTTCCGGCGCATATTGCAATTATTATGGACGGAAATGGCCGTTGGGCAAAAAAACGTTCATTGCCAAGAGTTGCTGGGCATCATGAAGGAATGAAGACAGTTCGCAAAGTGACAAAGCTTGCCAACGAACTAGGGGTAAGTGTATTAACTTTGTATGCATTTTCCACAGAAAACTGGAAACGTCCAAAAATTGAAGTGGATTTTTTGATGCGTTTACCTGAAGAATTTTTAACAACCTTTTTACCTGAATTAGTAGAAGAAAATGTGCGCGTAGAAATGATGGGGTACCATGAGAATTTGCCAACGCATACACTTAAAGCTATAAATAAGGCAAAAGAAGCGACAAAACATAATACAGGACTTATATTAAATTTCGCATTAAATTATGGAAGTCGCGCAGAAATTGTTGATGCAGTTAAAGACATTGCTGCACAAGTAGCTGAAGGCACGTTAACGCTTGACGACATAAACGAAGACCTCATTACAGGAGGGCTAATGACAAAAGGCTTACCTGAACCTGATTTATTGATTCGTACAAGTGGTGAAGTGCGTTTAAGTAATTTCATGCTTTGGCAATTGGCTTATACCGAGTTTTGGTTTACGGAAACCTTGTGGCCCGATTTTAATGAAAATTCCTTACTTGAAGCGATTCAAATTTACCAAAATCGTAATCGCCGGTATGGAGGGTTGAAAGGGGACGAAGTGAAATGAAACAACGGATCATAACAGGTGTTATCGCAGCGGCATTTTTCATCCCTTTTGTTATTTATGGGGGTATTCCGTTTATTTTACTTGTGTATATGTTAGGAACAGTAGCCTTGCAAGAACTTTTGAAAATGAAAGGCCGGAGCTTACGGAGTATTCCTGGCCTTATTTCTCTGATTGCATTATATGCATTTATGCTTCCTACTCAATGGGCGCAGCAAGTGTTTGAATGGACTGGATACGAAAAAATTGAATTTGCCTTTTTAGCCGTTATTTTACTTTTGATACATACAGTAATTGTGAAAAACAGTTTTACTTTTGATGATGCAGCATTTGCTATTATGGGTACTTTATATGTAGGTATTGGCTTCTATTACTTTATCGAAACGCGTGAAGCAAGCCTTAGTTATCTAATATTTGCTTTGTTAATAGTCTGGTTTACTGATTCAGGCGCTTATTTTACAGGACGTAAAATTGGCAAGCGGAAACTGTGGCCGGAAATTTCGCCAAATAAAACGATTGAAGGATTTGTTGGTGGAATTGTTTGGGCAATTGGAATTGCATTGATCTTTGACTATTTCATCCCATTAAACCATTCCATTATATTAATCGTAGTGGTGACTATAATCGCCTCTGTCTTTGGTCAAATGGGTGATTTAGTAGAATCTGCGTTGAAGAGACATTTTAACGTGAAAGACTCAGGAACGATTTTACCAGGACACGGCGGAATATTGGATCGTTTTGATAG
This sequence comes from Planococcus halocryophilus, assembly GCF_022489025.1. Taxonomy (GTDB): domain Bacteria; phylum Bacillota; class Bacilli; order Bacillales_A; family Planococcaceae; genus Planococcus; species Planococcus halocryophilus_A. Next base: position 350,247 of record NZ_JAKVTG010000001.1, read on the forward strand.
TATTTTGTTTGTGATGCCTTTGCTTCACTTTTTACATTTCATCTAAGAGAGGAAATTGCTGAATGGTTAAGAAAATTATTTTGCTGGGTGCTACGGGGTCGATTGGTGTGCAAACAGCTGACATTATCCGAGAACATCCGCATGAATTTACTTTAGTTGGATTTGCTGCTGGAAAAAACATGGACATTACACGTAAACTGATCGCGGAATTCAAACCTGAAATTGTTTGTATTCAACAACCAGAAGACGCAAAAACACTAGCAGCTGAATACCCGAGTGTGTTGTTTGTGAGCGGTGCCAAAGGTCTAATCGAAATCGCTGTTTACGATGCGGATGTCCTTGTCAATGCAGTACTTGGTAGTGTTGGTCTCGAGCCTACATTAGAAGCAATCAAGCTTGGCCGAACCATCGCTATTGCAAATAAAGAAACGCTCGTAACAGCAGGACATTTAGTTATGGATAGCGCTAGACATTATGGTGCAGATATACTGCCGGTTGACAGTGAACACTCGGCACTTTTTCAAGCGTTAAACGGCGAAAAGAAAGAGCAAGCCAGTCGATTAATCTTAACGGCCTCTGGTGGTAGCTTCCGTGATTTAACACGTGAACAATTGAAAAACGTCTCTGTTCAAGATGCATTAAATCACCCAAACTGGTCGATGGGGTCGAAAATTACGATTGATTCAGCCACTATGGTCAACAAAGGATTAGAAGTCATCGAAGCTCATGTACTATTTGATTTTGCATATGCGGATATTGATGTTGTACTTCACCGAGAAAGTATTATTCATTCGATGGTCGAATTCCAAGATACAAGCGTTATGGCGCAACTTGGCACTCCCGATATGCGTGTACCGATTCAATATGCTTTGTCTTATCCGGATCGCTTTCCGCGTCCTGAAGCAAAACGACTAAACTTAGCAGAAATTGGTCAATTGAATTTCAAAGAAATGGACTATAAACGCTTCCGTGCATTGCAATTGGCATTTGATGCTGGAAATGCAGGTGGAACCATGACGACAGTATTAAATGCTGCGAACGAACAAGCTGTAGCATTGTTCCTTAATGAAGAAATTACGTTTTTGCAAATTGAGGAAATGATTGAACGTGCAATGGATCAACATGAAGTTTTAGCTAATCCAGATTTAGAAACGATTTTGCATGTAGATGCTGAAACAAGAAAATTCGTTAAAAAAATGCTAAAATAACTAAAGATCAAAACCGAATAAGTTTATAAAGGTGGGTTCAAAATGGAAACGGTTATCTCGTTTATAATAATTTTCGGTGCTTTAGTATTTTTCCATGAATTTGGTCATTTTCTTTTCGCAAAACGGGCGGGCATTTTAGTTCGTGAATTTGCAATTGGGATGGGTCCGAAAATTTTGGGCATTACCAAAGGAGAAACGCTTTACACATTACGATTGTTGCCAATTGGCGGCTATGTGCGCATGGCAGGCGAAGATATGGACACAATCCATATTCAGGCAGGCCATCGCATCGGCATTTTATTGAACAAAGAAGGATTAGCTAAAAAAATAATCATGAATCAAAAGAATGTTTATCCTGAAATTCTGTTTTTAGAAGTAGAAGAAGCAGATTTGGAAAAAGAGCTTTGGATTAAAGGTTATGACGAAGAAGAAAAATTAGTGCGCATTGATGTAGCACGTGACGCTGTTGTCGAGGAAAATGGCAGAGAAATTATTTTAGCTCCATATGATCGACAATTTGATTCAAAAACAGTAGGCAAGCGATTTATGACGATTTTTGCAGGTCCGCTTTTCAATTTCATTTTAGCGTTTCTTATTTTTACAGCACTTGGCATGATGCAAGGCATTCCTACTTTTGAACCTGTGATAACTGAAGTAACAGAAGAAAGTCCGGCAGCTGAAGCAGGAATGCAAAATGGTGATTTGGTAACCTCAATCGAAGGAAATGCAATTGCTACATGGGACGAGCTAGTTGAATCTGTTCAAAACAATGCGGGAAATCCGCTAGCTTTTGAAGTAGAACGCGACGGTGAGCCGTTAGACTTTACCATTACTCCTGAAGTTGCAGAGCAATCTGCTGAAGAGGTTGGGGTTATTGGTGTTCTATACCAAAGCCCGATGGAAAAAGATTTTCTTGGTTCATTCGCATATGGTGCTGAACAAACCATCTTTTGGTTCAAAGAAATATTCCGTCTATTAGGAATGCTTGTAACAGGGCAATTTACAATTGATGCCTTGTCAGGTCCTGTAGGGATTTACAAAACGACTGAAGAAGTTGCCAAATATGGTTTCTTCACGTTGATGAGCTGGGCTGGTATGTTAAGTATCAATCTTGGTATTATGAACTTGCTTCCATTACCAGCACTTGATGGTGGACGTTTAATGTTCTTTATCGTTGAAGCATTACGTGGCAAACCGGTAGATCGGCAAAAAGAAGGAATGGTCCATTTTGTCGGGATTATGCTACTTATGCTACTCATGCTCGTTGTCACTTGGAATGATATTCAAAAATATTTCTTTTAAAATAAGCAATTGAGCAACAGTGGACAGGCGATTTATTGCCTGTCCTGAACTTTTAATACTTTACTAAAAATTTTATAGTCAGTTGAGGTGTATTCTGGAATGAAACAAACAGCAACGTTTATCCCGACTTTACGCGAAACTCCAGCCGATGCAGAAGTAAGATCGCATCAGTTATTATTACGCGCAGGCTTTATCCGTCAAAACACGAGCGGTATTTACTCGTTTTTACCACTTGGAAAACGTGTACTTCAAAAAGTTGAAACCGTGATTCGCGAAGAAATGGAAGCTGCTAATAGCGTCGAAATCTTCATGCCTGCACTTCAACAAGCTGAATTATGGCAAGAATCTGGTCGTTGGTATTCTTATGGCGACGAATTGATGCGTTTGAAAGATCGCAATGATCGTGAATTTGCACTAGGTGCAACTCATGAAGAAGTCATTACGAGCTTATTGCGTGATGAGATTAAATCTTACAAAAAATTACCTTTGAATTTGTTCCAAATTCAATCGAAATTTAGAGATGAAAAACGTCCCCGTTTTGGCTTGTTACGTGGCCGTGAATTCTTAATGAAAGATGCTTATTCGTTTCATGCGACGACTGAAAGTTTAGATGAAACGTATGACGTAATGATGCAAGCATATACGAATATCTTTACACGTCTTGGACTAAATTTCCGCGCAGTTATTGCGGATTCAGGTGCGATTGGTGGAAAAGACAACCATGAGTTTATGGTGTTGTCGGAAATTGGTGAAGATACAATTGCTTATTCGGACACTTCTTCATATGCAGCGAATATCGAAATGGCTGCAGTTAACGTAAATTATCCAGTTTCAGACGAAACTCCTGAAACGTTGGAAAAAGTTGCAACGCCAGGTAAGAATACAATTACAGACGTTGCAGAATTTTTTGGAACTACTGCTGATAAATGCATTAAAACAATGGTCTTTAAAGCGGATGAGGAATTGGTTATCGTTTTAGCAAGAGGCGATCATGAAGTGAACGATGTTAAAGTTAAACATGCTACCGGTGCTACTGTTATCGAAATGGCTACACCAGAAGAGGTACAGCAATTATTAGGCTGTGATATCGGTTCGTTAGGGCCTATCAATTTGCCTGAAGATATTCGTTTGTTTGCTGATCACGCAGTGGAAAACATCGTTAATGGAATTGCTGGAGCTAACGAAAGCGGCTATCATTATAAAAATGTAACACCAGGAAAAGACTTTACAGTTCCTGCTTTCCACGACTTACGCTTTATCCAAGAAGGAGATGCCTCTCCAGACGGACAAGGAACAATTCAATTTGCTAAAGGCATTGAAGTAGGTCACATTTTCAAATTGGGCACAACATACAGTATTCCGTTAAAAGGTACGTTCTTAAACGATCAAGGCAAAGCGATGCCTTATATTATGGGATGTTACGGAATTGGTGTATCTCGTGTGCTGGCTGCAGTTGCAGAACAATTCCAAGACGAAAATGGTTTTACATGGCCAGATGTTGTTGCTCCTTATGAAGTTCATTTAGTACCGGTTAATGTTAAAGACGATACGCAGCGTGAACTTGGCGAAGAACTGTATTCGTTATTAAAAGAAAACCGTTACGAAGTATTACTTGATGACCGCAAAGAACGAGCGGGTGTGAAATTTGCAGATGCAGACTTGATCGGATTGCCAATCCGTATCACCATTGGTAAAAAAGCAGCAGAAGGCATTTTAGAAGTTAAAATACGTCGTACAGGTGAAACATTTGAATGGACGCGTGACGAAGTACTTGAGAAAATACAGCAGTTTTTTAAAAAATAATAACGAAATCTGATATGATGAAAGGAAAGTACATTGTGTACTTTCCTTTCTTTTTCTGCTTGCTTCAGAAGATCCTGAAAGAACTTAAGCTAGCACTTTTCTTAAATCACTACCATGAAGGGGATAATTATGACAAACGAGCAAGACTCTAAGATGCGATTCAAATTGCTGCTTCAGCATCTCGAATTAACGGAAGATGTACACATGCCTTTTTTCGAAGAAGCTGAATTGACACGGATGACCGTCCATAAAAAAGAACGTTCCTGGAAATTTATTGTGAAATTGAAGAATATCTTGCCGATTGACTTGTATCTATTATTAAAAGAACGTCTATATAGCACATTTTCTCCAATTGCTCGAGTTCAACTAAACATTGAAACCGCACAAGAAACGGCACAGGAAGACTTAGTATTATCTTATTGGAAATATGCTGTTGAAGAATTGGCAGACATGGCACCGCCACTACGTGAGCGGTTATTGTCACAAGCGCCAGTATGGAATGGCAATAAATTATTATTACAATGCAGTCATGAACATGAAATGATGGCATTAAAATCAAAATACAGTGATAAACTAGCAGGGGTTTACCGTCAATTTGGCTTTCCACATGTAGCCATTGATTTTCAACTATCAGACGAAAACCAAGAAGCCGCTCATGCAGCTTTCATGGCAGAACGTTTGCGCGAAGAAGAAGAAATGGCGAAAAAAGCATTGTCGGATATGAAAAAGCGAGAAACCAGCCAGAAAGAAAATGGAGCTCCTTCAGGACCATTCCAAATGGGTTCTGCGATCAAACCGGATGAAAATATCGTTGATATTAAATCCATTGTTGATGAAGAGCGCCGAGTGACTATCGAAGGTTATGTCTTTGATGCTGAGGTTCGTGAACTACGAAGCGGACGTTCATTATTAACGGTTAAAATAACAGATTATACCGATTCGATTCTTGTGAAAATGTTCTCGCGCGATAAAGAAGATGCTGAATTAATGGCCAATGCGAAAAAAGGCATGTGGCTAAAAGCGCGTGGCTCAATTCAAACGGATACTTTTGTTCGAGATTTGGTCATGATGGCGCAAGATATGGTGGAAATCAAACCAGAACTTCGACGAGATACGGCTGAAGAAAAACGTGTTGAATTGCATTTGCACACACCAATGAGTCAAATGGACGCTGTTTCGTCTGTCGATTCTTTAGTAAGTCAAGCCGCCAAATGGGGTCATCCTGCTATCGCCATTACCGATCACGCTGGTGTGCAATCATTTCCGGATGCTTACGCAGCCAGTAAAAAACATGGCATTAAAGCAATTTTTGGATTAGAAGCGAATTTAGTAGATGATGGTGTACCGATTGCGTATGAAGAGCGCCATGCACTATTAGAAGAAGAAACCTTCGTGGTGTTTGACTTAGAGACCACAGGTTTATCAGCTGTTTACGATACCATCATTGAGCTGGCTGCTGTAAAGATTAAAGGCGGTCAAATCATTGATAAATTCGAAAGTTTTGCCAACCCGCATCATGAACTATCATCGACGACGATCGATTTAACTGGGATTACGGATGACATGGTGAAAAATGCACCGGAAGTAGAAGAAGTTATTCGCAAATACCATGACTGGGCAGGAGACCATATTATGGTCGCTCATAATGCATCATTTGATATGGGCTTCTTGTATGTTTGCTACAAAAAATACGGCATAGATACCGTACATGCTACAATTGATACCTTAGAATTAGCGCGTATGCTTCACCCTGAATTGAAAAATCATCGTCTAAATACATTGGCTAAAAAGTTTGGCATTGAGCTAACGCAGCATCACAGAGCCATCTACGATACGGAAGCAACTTCGTATTTGTTGACGCATCTTTTAAAAGAAGCGGATCAAAAAGGTATTTTGTATCATGATCAATTAAATGATTATGTGGGTAGTGGCGATGCGTATAAACGATCGCGTCCGACTCACTGTACACTGCTCGCGCAAAACGACGAAGGATTGAAAAACCTTTTCAAACTAGTATCTGCTTCGCATATCAATTATTTCTACCGAGTGCCGCGTATTCCGCGTTCGTTGTTGCAAAAGCATCGAAAAGGACTCTTAGTAGGTTCAGGTTGCGATAAAGGCGAAGTGTTTGAAGCAGTTATGCAAAAATCGATGGAAGAAGTCGAAAAGACTGCTCAATTTTATGATTATTTAGAAGTTCATCCGAAAGAAGTTTATTCACATTTAATCGAACGAGAAATGATTCGAGATGAATGGAATTTAGAAGACATTATCCGCAAACTCGTAAAAATTAGCCGCAAATTAGAGATACCGTTAGTGGCGACTGGCAATGTTCATTACCTTGATGAAACAGATGCGATTTTCCGTCAAGTATTAATCGGATCACAAGGTGGAGCGAATCCATTGAACCGTACGAAATTACCGAAAGTGCATTTTAGAACGACTAATGAAATGTTAGATGCATTTGATTTTCTTGGCAGTGAAACGGCACATGAACTTGTGGTAGCCAATTCCTTGAAAATTTCTGAAATGATTGAAGTCGTGAAACCGATCAAAGATGAACTATACACACCAAAAATTGAAGGCGCTGATGAGGAAGTCCGAGAGCTTAGCTATAATATGGCTCGACAAATTTACGGCTCACCGTTACCTGAAATTGTAGAAGCACGGATTGAAAAAGAACTTAAATCCATTATCGGTCACGGATTTGCGGTTATTTACTTGATTTCACACAAACTTGTTAAAAAATCGTTAGATGACGGCTACTTAGTTGGTTCGCGTGGTTCGGTTGGGTCTTCTTTAGTTGCGACATTAACTGAAATCACAGAAGTAAACCCGTTGCCGCCACATTATATTTGTAGAAAATGTAAAAAATCCGAGTTTTTTGATGATGGGTCAGTCAGTTCCGGATTTGATTTGCAAGATAAAAACTGTCCAGACTGTGATATTCCGTATCAAAAAGAAGGTCAAGATATTCCGTTTGAAACGTTTTTAGGATTTAAAGGGGATAAAGTTCCCGATATCGATTTAAACTTTAGTGGTGAGTATCAGTCCAAAGCTCACAACTATACAAAAGAGTTATTTGGTGAAGATAATGTTTTCCGTGCCGGAACGATTGGGACGGTTGCAGAAAAGACGGCTTATGGTTATGTCCGTGGCTATGCAAACGACCGGGATATGACAATTCGTGGTGCAGAAATCGATCGACTTGTGCAAGGTTGTTCAGGTGTTAAACGGAGCACTGGTCAGCACCCAGGAGGAATTATTGTTGTTCCAGATTATATGGACATTTATGATTTTTCGCCGATTCAATTCCCTGCAGATGCACAGGATTCCGAATGGAAGACGACTCATTTTGATTTCCATTCGATTCACGATAATTTATTAAAACTGGATATTCTCGGACATGATGATCCGACAGTAATTCGTATGCTGCAAGATTTATCTGGAATAGACCCAAAAACCATTCCTACCGACGATCCGGAAGTAATGAAGATTTTCGCCGGACCAGAAACGCTTGGCGTAACGAAAGAACAAATTGGCTGCAAGACCGGTACACTAGGCATTCCTGAGTTTGGTACGCGTTTTGTCCGTCAAATGCTTGAAGAAACAAAGCCGAATACGTTTTCGGAGCTGGTTCAGATTTCGGGACTGTCTCACGGGACGGACGTTTGGTTAAGTAACGCGCAAGAATTGATTCAAAATGGTACTTGTCAGCTGTCAGATGTAATTGGTTGTCGAGATGACATTATGGTTTACTTGATTTATCAAGGACTCGAGTCTTCACTAGCATTTAAAATTATGGAATCCGTTCGAAAAGGGAAAGGCTTAACACCTGAATTTGAAGAAGCGATGAAAAAAGAAGGTGTACCAAACTGGTATATCGAATCTTGTAAAAAGATTAAGTACATGTTCCCGAAAGCCCATGCGGCTGCATATGTATTAATGGCTGTTCGGATTGCTTATTTCAAAGTTCATTTCCCGATTCTTTATTACGCAGCATACTTTACCGTTCGGGCTGAAGATTTTGATGTTAATGCAATGTCTAAAGGGTCGCAATCGATTCGTTCAGTAATTGATGATATCAATTCCAAAGGTCTAGAAGCTTCAACTAAAGAGAAAAACTTATTAACGGTTATGGAACTAACGCTTGAAATGGTAGAGCGGGGCTATACTTTCCAAAAAGTAGATTTATATAAATCTTCTGCTGATCAATTTATTATTGAAGGAAAGAGTTTGATTCCGCCGTTTAATGCTATCCCAGGATTAGGAACCAATGCAGCGAAATCAATCGTAGCTGCAAGGGAACATGGGGAATTTTTATCGAAAGAAGATTTGCAACAACGTGGTCGTGTTTCAAAAACAATCATCGAATACATGGATGATCACGGTTGCTTAGAAGGTATGCCAGAAGCGAATCAGCTGTCACTGTTCTAGTCAGTTGCACCACGGCGCGGTTTATGGTATTATTGTAGTAACATTTACTGAATAGCTCTGTCGCAGAAGAGTGGGTTCTCCCGCTCTTTTCTGTTTGTTATGGCGAAAAATTGGCGGGAGGCATGTATGAGCAAAATTACAGAACAAATCGAGCAGATAGCACAACCAATTACGAGTGAACTAGGACTAGAACTTGTAGACGTGGAGTTTTTAAAAGAAGGACGCGATTGGTTTTTACGGGTGTACGTGGACAATCCAGAAGCACCAATTGATATTGAACAATGTGCTTTAGTTAGTGAAAAACTAAGTGGGATTTTGGATGAATTAGATCCAATTGAACAAAACTACTTCTTGGAAGTTTCATCTCCAGGAGCAGAACGTCCGTTGAAGAAAGAAAAAGATTTTGAAAAAGCGATCGGTAAATTCATTTACATCAAAACATATGAACCTGTTGAAGATGCAAAAGAGTTTGAAGGTTATTTAAAGTCTTTTGATGATGAACAAGTAGAAATTGAAATTAAAATCAAAACACGCAGAAAAATAATCAGTATTGCAAAAAACAAAATTGCAGTTATCCGTTTGGCCATTGATTTTTCTGTTAAACCTGATTGAAGAACCTGGGAGTGAATAAAATGAGCAGTGAGTTATTGGATGCTTTTGAAGTATTGGAAAAACAAAAAGGAATTTCGCGTGAAGTTTTAATTGAAGCGATTGAAGCAGCCTTAGTAACAGCGTACAAACGAAATTTTAACCAAGCACAAAATGTTCGTGTGGATTTAAATTTAAATACGGGAACAATGCTGGTGTATTCTCGTAAAGATGTAGTAGAGGAAGTTGAAGATGAACGTCTTCACATTTCGTTGGAAGATGCAAAAGTCATCAACCCTGCATATGAACTTGGAGATGTAGTAGAGGAAGAAGTAACACCTCGTAACTTCGGTCGTATTGCGGCTCAAACAGCAAAACAAGTTGTGACTCAGCGCGTACGTGAAGCTGAACGTGGCTTGATCTTCGAAGAGTTTGTTGATCGTGCAGATGATATCGTTAACGGTATTGTTGAACGCATGGACGCTCGCAATTTATACGTTGGACTTGGCAAAGTTGAGGCTGTGCTTCCCCAGACAGAACAAATGCCAAATGAACATTACAAACCACATGATCGCATTAAAGTGTACATCACAAAAGTAGAACGCACGACACGCGGACCACAAGTGTTTGTTTCACGCACACATCCAGGACTACTGCGCCGTTTATTCGAAAACGAAGTGCCTGAAATTTATGATGGCATTGTTGAGATCAAGTCAATCGCACGTGAAGCTGGAGACCGTTCAAAAATTTCGGTTTTTGCTCATCGCGATGATATTGACCCAGTGGGTTCATGTGTTGGATCTAAAGGTGGCCGTGTTCAAACTATCGTAAACGAGTTAAGTGGAGAGAAAATTGATATCGTAGAATGGTCAGAAGAACCTGTTGTATTTGTAGCTAACGCACTAAGCCCATCTAAAGTATTAGATGTGCAAGTAAACGAAGAAGCAAAATCGACAACCGTTGTTGTGCCTGATTATCAACTATCTCTTGCTATCGGTAAACGTGGACAAAATGCTCGTTTAGCAGCAAAATTAACAGGCTGGAAAATCGACATTAAGAGTGAAACAGATGCGCGTGAACTTGGAATTTATCCAAACGAGAATTCTAGCATCGAATTAGTAGAATCTGGTGAAGAACTGGATGACTTTGATTTTTACGAAGATAAAGAATAACGTAGAAAAGGTGATGTCCGTTGGCTCTACAAAAGAAAATTCCATTACGGAAGTGTGTAGCTACAGGCGAGATGCATCCTAAAAAAGAAATGACCCGCGTTGTCCGTTCAAAAGAAGGCGAAGTATCCGTCGATTTGACAGGCAAAAAGTCAGGACGCGGCGCATATCTTTCGAAATCGGAAGATGCCATCGCGACTGCGCGCAAAAAGAAAGTGCTGGACAAGCAATTAGAAGTTAAGGTTCCAGACGAAATTTATGATGAGTTAATTCGCGTCGTTCTTAGAGAGCAGTTGAAATAATGACCAAAGAAAAAGTCCTTCAATTACTGGGATTAGCTACACGTGCAAGAATGACCATTTCTGGTGAAGAAATGTCCGTGAGTGAAGTTCGAAAAGGTAAAGCAAAATTAGTGATTCTTTCTGAAGATGCTTCAGACAATACAAGTAAGAAATTGCATGATAAATGCAAATCAAACGGTGTAGAAATCCGTGTTTTTGGATCCCGTTACGAGTTGGGACATGCGATAGGTAAGGAAGAGCGAGTAGTGATTGCAATCACAGATTCAGGATTTGCAAAAAAACTAATCAGCTTGATTGAAGAAATTAATCGGGGGCGAGCAGATGACCAAAATTCGAGTACATGAATACGCGAAAAAAGTAGATAAGCCAAGTAAAGAAATCATCAATGAATTGTCAAAACTAAATGTCAAAGTTCAAAACCATATGGCAACATTAGAAGATTCAGATGTAACAAAATTAGACGGCATTTATAAAAATGCTGGAGCTGGGCAACGTCCACCAGCACAATCACGTCCAGCAAGCCAGTCACGTCAAGCACAAGGTCAATCTCGTCCAACAGGACAAGGAAGCCAGTCACGTCCAGCGCAAGGCCAACGTCCGTCACAAGGAAGCCAGTCACGACCGTCACAAGGCCAACGTCCTTCAGGACAAGGAAGCCAGTCGCGTCCAGCAGCAGCTCCAAGTCAAGGACAATCCCGTTCACAAGGGAATGGTCAACGTCCAACAACACCCGCAAAATCTGGTTCGAACTTTACACCAAAAGCAGCGAAGCCAACAGCGGGACCTGGTCAGCGTTCTTCAGGACGTCCAAGCGGCGGAAACCGTAACGGATTCCAAAACCGCAAAGGGAAAGGCAAACAGCAACAACCAGTAAATCCGTTGCCGCCTATGCCTAAAAGAGAAAAAGAACTGCCGGCTAAAATCACTTTTAGTGAGTCATTAACGGTAGCTGAACTTGCAAAAAAATTAGGACGCGAGCCGTCTGAAATTATCAAAAAATTATTCATGCTTGGTGCAATGGCTACCATTAACCAAGAATTGGATAAAGATACAATTGAATTGATTTGTGCGGAATATGAGGTTGAAGTGGAAGAAGAGATCTTAGTTGATAAAACAGATCTTGAAGTTTACTTTGAGCCAGAAGATGAAAGCTTAAACGAAGAGCGTCCGCCAGTTGTTACAATCATGGGTCACGTTGACCACGGTAAAACAACTTTGCTAGATTCTATTCGTCACACAAAAGTTACTGCTGGCGAAGCAGGCGGAATCACACAACATATTGGTGCTTACCAAGTTGTCGATAACGGCAAAAAAATCACGTTCCTAGATACTCCTGGTCACGCAGCGTTTACAACAATGCGCGCACGCGGAGCTAAAGTAACAGATCTTGCGATTATCGTTGTAGCAGCTGATGACGGCGTTATGCCACAAACAGTTGAAGCAATCAACCATGCTAAAGCAGCAGAAGTTCCAATCATTATTGCAGTAAACAAAATGGACAAGCCAAGTGCAAATCCGGATCGTGTTATGCAAGAATTGACTGAACATGGACTTGTAGCAGAAGCATGGGGCGGCGACACAATTTTCGTTCCGATTTCAGCTTTGTCTGGAGACGGTATCGATTCACTACTTGAAATGGTTCTTCTTGTGTCGGAAGTTGGCGAATTAAAAGCCAACCCTGCACGTCGTGCGATTGGTACAGTTATTGAAGCAGAGCTTGATAAAGGCCGCGGTTCAGTTGCTACACTTCTAGTACAAGATGGAACATTAAAAGTTGGAGATCCGATTGTTGTCGGAAATACATTTGGTCGTGTTCGTGCGATGGTATCTGATACAGGTCGTCGTGCAAAAGAAGCCGGCCCTTCTACACCAGTTGAAATTACTGGATTGAACGATGTACCTCAAGCTGGAGACCGTTTTGTTGTCTTTGAAGACGAAAAAACAGCTCGCCAAGTTGGAGAAACACGTGCAACTTCAGCACTTCAAGTTCAGCGTTCTGAGAAGACACGTGTAACACTTGATAATTTGTTTGATCAATTAAAACAAGGCGAAATGAAAGAACTTAACTTAATCGTCAAAGCTGACGTTCAAGGGGCAGTTGAAGCAATGGCTGCATCTCTACTTAAACTTGATGTTGAAGGCGTAAATGTGAAAATCATTCATACAGGTGCTGGTGCGATTACAGAATCTGATATTTCATTGGCAGCTGCGTCAAATGCCATTGTTATCGGTTTTAACGTTCGTCCTGATGCAAACGCTAAACGCACTGCTGAAGCTGAAGGTGTAGATATCCGCTTACACCGCATCATTTATAAAGTAATTGAAGAAATTGAATTTGCTATGAAAGGATTGCTTGATCCGGAATTTGAAGAAAAAATTATTGGACAAGTAGAAATCCGTAGTACGTTTAAAGTTTCTAAAGTGGGTACTATTGCCGGAAGTTATGTAACAGAAGGTAAAATCACTCGCGATAGCGGAGTCCGCGTTATTCGTGAAGGTATCGTCGTATTTGAAGGCGAAATCGACACGTTGAAACGATTTAAAGACGATGCTAAAGAAGTGGCAAAAGGATACGAATGCGGGATTACGATCAAAAACTTCAATGATGTAAAAGAATTGGACATTATCGAAGCTTACGTTATGGAAGAAATCAAACGTAAATGATCCTCTATATGGAATGCGAATTTTTCATTCCAACGGCACATTCGTTAAAAGATAAGCGGGCAGTTGTTAAAAGCATGCTGACCCGCAGTAAACAAAAATTCAACGTTTCCGCTGCAGAGATTGATCACCAAAATGTATGGCAGCGAACCCGTCTCGCTTTTGTTATCGTCTCTTCATCAAAAGAAGTGGCAGATAAAGAAATGGCACAGGTTCTCTACTATTTGGAAAGCAATCCTGCATGGGAATGCTTGGAGAATGAAAAAGAATATTTGTAAGAACGAGGTGGACTATCAATGACAATGCGCGCGAATCGTGTAGCTGAGCAGATGAAAAAAGAGCTTAGCGATATCATCAGTCGAAAACTGAAAGATCCACGTATCGGATTTGTCACTGTAACAGATGTTGAAGTTACAGGAGATCTCCAGCAAGCAACTGTATATATCAGCGTATTAGGCGAAGACCATGCAAAAGAACAGACATTGCTTGGGTTAACGAAGTCAAAAGGATTTATCCGTTCTGAAATTGGACAACGAATCCGTCTTCGTAAAACTCCTGAACTGTCTTTTGAAATCGATTCATCGGTTGCATATGGCAATCGGATTGATACATTATTGCGTGATATTCAAGAACCAAAAGAAGATTAAAACAAAGCCCGCTGTCTATAATAGATAGTGGGCTTTTTTTGCATCAAGCAAAGGGGTTAAAATGATATGGCGTTAAACGGAATTTTACCGTTATGGAAAGAAAAAGGAATGACTTCACACGACTGTGTTTTTAAATTGAGAAAAATTTTGCAAACAAAAAAGGTAGGACATACAGGCACTCTAGATCCTGAAGTAGACGGCGTGTTACCAATTTGTATCGGCAACACTACAAAAGTAGCGGAGTATATTACCGACCAAGGAAAGACCTATGAGGCGGAAGTAACGATTGGGTATTCAACGGAAACTGAAGACGCTACAGGCGAAACTGTGGATACAGACCCATCAGAAAAAGTCATCACACGCGAACAAGTAGAAGCGGTGTTGCTTCAATTAACAGGGAACATTAAGCAAATTCCACCCATGTATTCGGCCGTTAAGGTAAATGGCAAAAAATTATACGAATATGCTCGTCAAGGAATTCCTGTTGAGCGCCCAGAGCGAACGGTCCGGATTGACTCAATCGAATTGATGGATGACGATAGCGAATGGTCCGGTCAGCAAATCAAATTCAATATTCGCATACGTTGTGGAAAAGGAACTTATATTCGCACACTGGCTGTGCAAATAGGGCAAGCTTTAGGATACCCTGCCCATATGTCTAGACTGACACGAACAGAATCAGGGAAATTCAGCCAACAGGATTGCGTAACACTTGCCGAAGTGGCTGAACTTGCTCAAAATGAACATATCGGTGATGTTTTGAAACCGCTAAGTTATGGCTTAAGTTTGTTTCCTTTCATGGAAATTGAGTCCAAACAGATTTTTGCTGTAAAAAATGGACAAGTACTTGCACGGCATTCTATACTCGACCAAATGGGATTTGTTGTGTTGACGTATAAAGGACAGCCTGTAGCACTTTATAAAAATCATCCTGAAAAAGCGGACAAAATGAAACCTGAAAAAATGTTCGGTTTTCCGACAGCAGACGAGGTGTAGTATGGAAATTATTCATTTAACTTATCCGAACCAGGTAAAGCCTGTTAACGAAACGGGTCCCTTATCATTGGCACTTGGTTTTTTTGATGGGGTACATAAAGGTCATCAGCGCGTTATTGGAGAAGCCATTAAACAAGCTGAACAACAAGGGATTAAATCAGCAGTTATGACTTTTGATCCGCATCCTTCACTGGTGCTCGGTGGAAGAAAAGAAGAAGTTTTTTATATAACTCCTATGCAGCAAAAAATGGATATTTTAGAAGACATGAATGTAGATTACTGCTTTATCATTCGATTTACTTCGGAGTTTGCCAAATTGACGCCAGAAGAATTCATTGAATTTTTTATTACGGGTTTAAATGCAAAACATGTCACAGCCGGTTTTGACTTTTCATTTGGTTGTAAAGGAAAAGGCGATATGAGATTGATGAAACAGATGAGCGAAGGTCGTTATGGCGTTACGGTCGCTGATAAGTTAGAAGAGGGCGCTGAAAAAATTAGCTCGACCCGTATTCGTGAATTGTTAAAGCAAGGCGAAACCGGGAAAGTATGTCAGTTGCTCGGACGACCTTTTCGCGTTTTAGGTACGGTTGTAAATGGCGACAAACGAGGACGGACAATTGGATTTCCAACAGCTAACGTAGAACCTGAACTGGGTGCAGTCGTGCCAAGTCGGGGTGTTTATGCGGTGAAAATTCGAGTGCAAGGCGAAGTGTATAACGGAGTCTGCAATATTGGCTACAAACCAACGTTTAATAATCCAGATATCAAAAAACAAGTGATTGAAGTTCATATTCTTGAATTTGACAAATCGATTTACGGAGAAATGGTTGAAGTTGAATGGCATGACCGCATCCGCGATGAGCAAAAATTTTCAGGAATTGACGAGTTGAAACAACAAATACAGCGCGATAAAGTGACGGCTGAACAAATATTCAGTCGGATAAATTAACCGGTGCAGTTGATTTTAAAAATGCCTTATGCTATTATTTATGAGTACTAAAAGTACAAACCGTTGCTTGGCAAATCGAATCACCAACGTTTGCTCGGTAATTGGGGATATCAGAAATTAGGAGGTGGAAACAGTATGGCAATCACACAAGAACGCAAAAATGAATTGATTAGCGAATACAAAGTGCACGACACTGATACTGGGTCTGCAGAGATTCAAATCGCTATTCTTACAGAAGACATCAACAACTTGAATGAGCACTTACGTACTCACAAAAAAGATCATCACTCACGTCGTGGTCTATTCAAAATGGTTGGACGCCGTCGTAACTTGCTAAAATACTTACGTGAAAACGAAGTATCTCGCTACCGTGAGTTAATCGCAAGACTTGGCCTACGCCGTTAATAGTAAACAGTAAAAGCGGGATTCGTCCCGCTTTTTCTTTATGGATAAAACTTTAAACTATCGCATCGCATACTAGATGCTTTTTTGATACACTACTAATTGGATACATATAGTATATAGATACATGGTAATAGAGAGGAGCTCGATATTATGGAGCAAACAAAAAAAGTCTACACACTGGATTGGGCAGGCCGCGAATTACAAGTAGAGGTTGGCCAATTGGCAAAACAAGCAAACGGAGCTGCATTAATTCGTTACGGTGATACAGCAGTTTTATCAACTGCAACAGCATCAAAAACACCAAAACCATTAGATTTCTTCCCGTTAACTGTAAACTACGAAGAACGTCTTTACGCTGTTGGTAAAATACCGGGCGGATTTATTAAACGTGAAGGACGTCCATCTGAAAAAGCGACGTTAACTAGTCGCTTAATCGATCGTCCAATTCGTCCATTATTCCCAGACGGTTTCCGTAATGAAGTTCAAGTTATTTCGATGGTTATGTCTGTAGATCAGGATTGCCCATCTGAAATGGCTGCAATGTTCGGATCTTCATTAGCTCTTATGATTTCGGATATTCCTTTTGGCGGACCCATTGCTGGCGTAATCGTTGGATTGATCGACGGTCAGTATATTATTAACCCAACAAACGATCAGCTGGAGCAAAGCTCAATCAACTTAATCGTAGCTGGAACAAAAGATGCGATTAACATGGTTGAAGCAGGAGCAAAAGAAGTTTCTGAAGAAATCATTTTAGAAGCAATTATGTTCGGTCACGAAGAGATTAAGAAATTGATCGCTTTCCAAGAACAAATTGCTGAAGAAGTTGGTAAAGCAAAATCTGACATCCAACTATATGAATTGGATGCAGAATTGACATCATCTCTTAAAGACGCTGTTGAAACTGATTTGAACACAGCTGTTCAAATTAACGAAAAACAAGCGCGCAACGAAGCAATTGACGAAGTTAAAGCACGCGCTATGGCAGCATACGAGGAATCTGACGATGCAGTTAAAAAACAAGCAGGTCAAATTTTAGATAAAATGGTGAAAGATGAAGTTCGTCGTTTAATTACAGACGAAAAAATCCGTCCGGATGGCCGTGGACCTTCTGAAATCCGTCCATTGTCTTCTGAAGTTGGCATTTTGAACCGTACGCACGGTTCTGGTCTATTTACGCGTGGGCAAACGCAAGCGATGAGTATTTGTACGCTAGGTGCTTTAGGTGATGTTCAAATCATCGACGGTCTTGGTATTGAAGATACAAAACGCTTTATGCACCATTACAATTTCCCATTGTTCTCGGTTGGTGAAACTGGATTCCTTCGTGGACCAGGTCGCCGCGAAATCGGTCACGGGGCACTTGGTGAACGTGCATTAGAAGCGGTTATTCCAAACGAAAAAGATTTCCCTTACACAATTCGTCTTGTTGCAGAAGTACTTGAATCGAACGGTTCTACTTCACAAGCAAGTATTTGTGCTTCAACACTTGCGATGATGGATGCGGGTGTACCACTTACAGCTCCAGTTGCAGGTATTGCAATGGGTCTAGTGAAAAAAGGCGATAACTATACGGTATTATCTGATATCCAAGGTATGGAAGATCATCTTGGCGATATGGACTTTAAAGTAGCAGGTACTGCAAAAGGCATTACAGCTCTTCAAATGGACATCAAGATTGACGGTCTTTCTCGTGAAATTTTAGAAGAAGCATTGACTCAAGCTCAAATTGGCCGTATCCACATTTTAGAATCAATGTTGGCGACAATTGCTGAACCAAGAACAACTCTTTCTAAATACGCACCGAAAATCATTATGGTGAAGATCAACCCAGACAAGATCCGCGATGTTATTGGACCTGGTGGTAAAGTAATCAACAAAATCATTGATGAAACTGGCGTTAAAATTGATACTGAGCAAAACGGTACAATCTTTATTTCATCTGTTGATGAAGAAATGAACGCAAAAGCGAAAGCAATGATTGAAAACATCGTTCGCGAGGCGAAAGTCGGCGAATATTACGAAGGTAAAGTGAAACGTATCGAGAAGTTTGGCGCATTCGTTGAATTGTTCCCAGGTAAAGATGGACTTCTTCATATTTCTGAAATCCAAGAAGAACGGACGAAAGAAGTGGAAGACGTTCTGAAGATGGATCAAATCATCCAAGTCAAAGTAATTGAAATTGACCGTCAAGGCCGTGTAAACTTATCACGTAAAGTTGTTTTGAAAGAACAAAAAGAAGCAGCTGAAAAACAAAACCAAGAATAAGGTTAACCATACAAATTGCCGACTTTGTCGGCAATTTTTTACTATGAGGAGGAACATGCACATGGTGACTACACAGACTTGCAAAAATGGATTGCGCATTGTTTCCGAACATATCCCACATTTTCATTCTGTCGCAATGGGTGTCTTTGTAAACAATGGCTCCCGAGATGAATTGCCAGAAGAAAATGGCATTACCCATTTTATCGAACATATGCTGTTTAAAGGAACAGATTCAAGAACAGCTAAAGAAATCGCTCGTGAATTTGATCGTATTGGCGGCGATATTAACGCTTATACGTCAAAAGAATATACATGCTACTATGCCAAAGTATTAGATCATCATGCAGCGCACGCAGTAACAGTGCTTGCAGATATGTTTTTCAATTCGCAAATGGACCCAGAAGAATTTGATAAAGAACGTCAAGTTATTCTTGAAGAAATCAGCATGACGGAAGATATGCCTGATGACGATGTTCATGAGCAACTTTGGCGTGTTATGTATCCGGAAAACTCAATTGGCGCACCGATACTTGGAACCGCTGAAACTTTAGCGAGCTTTACACCAGAGAAAATTCGCGATTATATGGACCGTCACTACACGCCAGCAAACACTGTGGTATCAGTAGCAGGAAATATCACTCCGGCGTTAATAGAAAAGATTGAATCGTTGTTTGGGGACTTTGAAAAAGAAGAAAGCCCTAAAAAATATGAACTTCCTAATTTCACGTCTGGCTATTCATTAAAAAACAAAGAAACGGAACAAGGTCATTTATGCCTTGGTTATCCCGGCTTATCTTTAAACGATCCAGATATTTATAATGTTACGGTGTTAAACAATATTATTGGGGGTTCTATGTCTTCGAGATTGTTCCAAGAAATTAGAGAGCAACGAGGTCTAGCTTACTCTATTTTCTCTTACCATTCGGCGTATTCTGACCACGGAACTTTAGCAATATACGGAGGAACTTCAGATGAGCAAATGGCTGAAATGCAACAAGTCATTTTAAGCTTACTAAAAGAACTAAAAAATGGTGGTATAACAGAGCAGGAAATCACAGATTCCAAAGAGCAGTTAAAAGGCAGTTTAATGCTCGGACTTGAAAGTACGAGCGCACGCATGAGCCGTAATGGCAGACACGAAATGCTACTAGGAAAACACCAGTCTTATGAAGAAGTGTTAACACAAATCGACCAAGTTTCACTTCAAAAAGTAATAGGCTTATTAGAAATTCTGCTGGAAGCACCCGCCGTTTCTATTATTCGTCCGAAAGAAGCTTCCTTAGTTTAAGGAAGCTTTTTTGTGTTTTCTATTCCTTTAGCAGACTAAATTATGTTACAATAACTCAAATCATCATTGAGGGAGCGAATATTTTGAAAACATACAATGTGGCAATTATAGGAGCAACAGGAGCAGTTGGTCAGCAAATGAAAGAACAATTGGAAAAACGGAATTTCCCGATAAAAGATATCGTCTTTTTGTCTTCTAGTCGTTCTGCTGGAAAAGAAATTGAATTCAATGGCAAAGTCTATACAGTGCAAGAAGCAAAGCCAGAATCATTTGAAGGTATCGATATCGCGTTGTTTAGTGCAGGTGGTAGTATTTCAGAGAAATTTGCACCGGAAGCTGTTAAACGCGGAGCAATTGTTATTGATAATACGAGTGCATTCCGTATGGACAAAGAAGTACCACTCGTTGTCCCTGAGGTAAACAAAAGCGATTTACGTTTGCACAAAGGAATTATTGCCAATCCAAACTGTTCTACGATTCAAATGGTCTGTGCATTACAGCCATTAAAAGAATTATACGGTATGACAAAAGTTGTCGTTTCTACTTATCAAGCTGTGTCTGGTGCTGGAATTGATGCGATTAATGAATTAAAAGCGCAAGCTGCTGACTTTGATAATGCAAAAGAAGCAGAAGCAAAAGTGTTGCCAGTTAAATCAGCTGAACAGCATTATCCGATTGCTTTTAATGTGATTCCGCAAATTGATCAATTCACGGAAAATGGTTATACATTTGAAGAAATGAAAATGATTAATGAAACGAAAAAAATAATGCATGATGATTCTTTAGCAGTGGCGGCAACTTGTGTACGTCTTCCGGTAGTTACTGGTCATTCAGAATCTGTCTATGTAGAACTACAAAAAGAAGCGACTGTCGATCAAGTGAAACAAGCAATGACCGATGCACCAGGTGTTGAACTGATGGACGACCCTTCAAACCAAATTTACCCGATGCCATTAATGACGGCTGGACTAGATGAAGTGTTTGTTGGGCGCATTCGTCAAGACTTAGATAACCCGAATGGCTTCCACCTTTGGGTCGTTTCGGATAACTTGGTTAAAGGCGCAGCCTTGAATTCCGTCCAAATTGCTGAAGCGTTAATCGAGGAAAATATTATTTAATCTCGAGCAATAGTCGTTAAAATGACCGGCCAATGTGCCGGTTTATTTTTTTCTTTGGACTGTTTCCGATGATTCCCGTATAATGAATTCTATGGATGTGTACGGGTGAATTTTAGGAGGAAATGAATTGAGTAAAATTAAAAATGAAGTAATAAGAGTTATCCCTTTAGGCGGAGTCGGAGAAATCGGCAAAGCAATGTATGTAATTGAAATTGACGAAGATTTGTTTGTCGTAGACAGCGGATTGATGTTCCCGGAAGATGAAATGCTTGGCGTGGACATCGTCATTCCAGATATGACTTTCTTAGTAGAAAACAAAGATCGCGTGAAAGGTGTTTTCTTAACACACGGACATGAAGATGCGATTGGATCAATTGCTTATTTATTAAAGAAAATCCAAGTGCCTGTTTATGGATCGAAATTAACAATCGCATTGGCAAAAGAACATATTAAAGAACAAGGTTCTTTAAAGCATGTGAAGTTTTTTGAGGTGACGAACAAAAGCCGCATGAACTTTGATAAAACACATGTGACTTTTTTCCATACAACACATAGTATTCCTGACGCATTAGGAATTGTCTTCCACACATCAGAAGGCGCTATTGTGCATACGGGTGAATTTAAATTTGACCAATCAGCTAAAGGCAGCTATAAGCCTGATATCGCAAAAATGGCGAAATTAGGAGAAGATGGTGTCTTGATGTTGTTGTCCGATTCAACAGAAGCAGAACGTCCTGGTTACACAACATCAGAAATTGTTGTTGCTGACCATATTTTGTCTGCTTTTCTAGCAGCTGAAGGCCGTGTGCTTGTATCATTGTATTCATCAAACTTTATCCGCATCCAGCAGGTATTTGATATTGCGGCAGCGACAGGTAAAAAGGTTGCAGTAGCAGGTAGAAGTCTTGAGAGTAGCTATGAAGTCGGTTTAAGACTTGGTTATTTGACTGTGGATGAAGACACGGTTATTTCATTGAAAGACTTGGAAAACTATCGCGATGATGAAGTTGTTATTATCGTTACAGGTAACCAAGGTGAACCACTAGAAGCACTGGATAAAATGGTTCGCAAGCAACATAAAGACGTTAAGATCAAACCAACGGACACAGTATTAATCACATTCACACCATCACCCGGTATGGAAGTTCCGATGTTCCAAACAATGAACAAATTGGCGAAAGCTGGAGCAAACGTGTTGACTTCAAGTAAAAAAGTTCACGTTTCGGGCCATGGCAGTCAAGAAGATTTGAAAATGATGTTGAATATGATGAAGCCAAAGTATTTCATCCCAATTCAAGGTGAATACAAAATGCTCATTGCGCATTCTAAATTAGCCCAACAAGTTGGCTTAAATAAGTCTGAAATTTTTATCGCAGACAAAGGCGATATCGTAGAATATAAAGGTGGCAAAGTTCGCATGAGCGGACGTGTTACTGCTGGAAATGTATTAATTGATGGAATTGGTATAGGCGATGTCGGAAACATTGTACTGCGCGATCGTAAATTACTATCACAAGATGGTATTTTCATTGTTGTAGTTACGTTAAACCGCAAAGAGAAGAAAATTGCATCTGGTCCGGAAATGATTTCACGTGGTTTCGTATATGTTCGTGAATCAGAGGAACTTATGGAAGAATCGACGCGTCTTGTTCGTAAAGTCGTTGAAAAGTACGTCACTAGAGATGCATTTGAGTGGAACAACATTAAACAAGAAATTCGCGATACATTGAATTCTTATTTGTTCCAACAAACAAAACGCCGTCCAATGATTATCCCAATTATTATGGAATACTAAGAAAAAAGTAAAAGGATTTCCATACCGATTTTATCGGAGGAAATCCTTTTTCGATTATGGAAGAAGTGAGGGATAGGTATGAATAGGGCTCGTGAAACCGCGAAAAAAAAATCACAAGCGAGAGCAAGAGCAAGAACAAAAGCGAAACCAAAAGCAAAACCGAAAAATAAAAAAAGACAACCCATGCCAATGATTGCATATGAAGTTATCGGGTTAATCTTATTAGGAATTGCGGTATTGATGACTTTTCAGCTCGGCGTTATTGGTAAAATGTTTTACAATATAGCTGAATATGTAGCAGGATATATGGCGTTCTTAATCCCTGTGTCACTCGTTTTTATCGCGATATTTGTCATGGTAAAACGCGAATGGCCAAAACCTAAAATAAAAGTGGCGTTCGGGTCCGTATTTGTATTAATTGGCATTTTACTAATTTGCCATTTAATTTGGGCAGCGAATAGTATTTTACCAATCACTTCTTCAAACGTTATTGCCGAAACAATCCGCACAACAAAAATGACCGGTACTATTTGGAATAGTTATTTAGCAACAGGAGGCGGGATTTTAGGGGCTTTACTGTATGCGCTATTGCACGTTCTTTTCGAAACGGCAGGCACATGGGTTGTCGCCATCATTTTACTATCGATTGGTGCCATCATTTTAACAGGAAAAGCCGCCGCTCCTTTTATCGCAGAAAAAATACCAAGTATGCGTCCGATTATCGATTCGTTAATGAGTCGCTTTAAACAAAGTAAGCCGAAAAAAACACGTGCTTCTCGTAAAAAGTCAGAATCTGAACAAGTTTTGGAAATCAACGAATCCCTGTCATACGATGAAGATGACGACAAGGAAGAAGATCTTTTATACGAGCCAAAACAAGAAGCACCGATTATTTCGGCATTCACCGAAAATGTTAAACCAAAACAAGCCGCTCCACCAGAAGTTGCTGAACAACCACAAGAGACCGGAGACGTCCAATTATTATCAACTGCAGAAGAGCTAGAGAATGAGGAATATCAATTGCCTCCGATGAGCTTATTAACTCTGCCGCCACATCATGATCAAAGTGGAGAATATTCCGGCATCCAAAAAAATGCCAAAAAACTTGAGAAAACGTTCCAAAGTTTTGGTGTAAGGGCAAAAGTAACGC
Source organism: Planococcus halocryophilus (assembly GCF_022489025.1). GTDB lineage: Bacteria > Bacillota > Bacilli > Bacillales_A > Planococcaceae > Planococcus > Planococcus halocryophilus_A. The sequence continues at coordinate 374,336 of NZ_JAKVTG010000001.1, forward strand.
AAGTTCATTTAGGTCCTGCAGTGACAAAGTACGAAGTATTGCCGGACACGGGCGTCAAAGTTAGCAAGATTGTTAGTTTACATGATGATTTAGCATTAGCTTTAGCTGCACGCGATATTCGTATCGAAGCACCTATTCCGGGGAAATCTGCAATCGGTATTGAAGTGCCAAACTCGGAAGTTTCAATTGTTAGCTTACGTGAAGTGTTAGAGTCAGAGGAAAACAACCAACCCGACGCTAAATTATTATTTGCACTTGGTAGAGATGTTACTGGTCAGGCTGTCATGACCCAATTAAACAAAATGCCGCATCTATTAGTTGCCGGTTCGACGGGTAGCGGGAAATCAGTCTGTATTAACGGCATTATTACTAGCATTATTATGCGTGCTAAACCGCATGAAGTGAAGATGATGATGATTGACCCGAAAATGGTCGAGTTAAACGTCTATAACGGCATACCACATCTTTTAGCACCCGTTGTCACAGATCCGCGTAAAGCAGCACAAGCATTAAAGAAAATTGTTTCAGAGATGGAAAGAAGATACGAACTTTTCTCTCATACAGGCACACGAAATATTGAAGGTTATAACGAATATGTCCGTGTTTTCAATGAAGAAAATGAAGACAAGCATCCAAAATTACCGTTTATTGTAGTTATTGTCGATGAATTGGCTGATTTAATGATGGTTGCTTCAAATGAAGTAGAAGATGCCATTACGCGATTGGCTCAAATGGCGCGTGCTGCAGGAATTCACTTGATTATTGCGACACAACGTCCGAGTGTTAACGTCATCACAGGGGTCATCAAAGCGAATATTCCTTCTCGAATAGCTTTTGCCGTTTCATCATCGATCGATTCGCGCACAATACTGGATATGGGTGGCGCTGAAAAATTACTTGGTCGTGGAGACATGTTGTTCTTAGGGGCAGGTCAATCAAAACCGGTGCGTGTCCAAGGAGCGTTCTTGTCTGATTCAGAAGTCGAAAAAATTGTAGACTTTGTAATCGAACAACAAAAAGCACAATATCAGGAAGACATGATTCCGAGTGAAATTGATGAAACCAAAATAGACGAAGAAACAGATGAAATTTACGATGAAGCGGTAAAGCTAGTCACAGAAATGCAGACGGCCTCCGTTTCAATGTTACAGCGTCGCTTCCGTGTCGGGTATTCACGTGCAGCTCGAATTATTGATCAGATGGAACAACGTGGTGTCGTTGGACCCTATGAAGGCAGTAAACCGCGTACGGTACTAGTTCCAAAGCAGGAAGATTATTGAGGAATTTGAAGTTATTTGTGATAAATTAATCACTAGTTTATTGATTCGAGAACCGAAAATTCGCTGAATTCGACAATTTACTATTTATTTCGTTTCTAATAAGTGTTATAGTAATTCTGATTAGTAGGAATGTTTTACATCAGATGTCTGATCTCTGTCATGGGTGGTGAATCGTATGACAATTAAATCGGATCATCGTGCTTTGTACCTTCAAGTGATCGATCGAATGAAACAGGATATTGCTGCGGGCGTCTACAAAGAAAAAGAGAAGTTGCCGTCCGAATTCGAATTATCGAAAACACTTGGAGTTAGCCGAGCGACTTTACGAGAAGCGCTTCGGTTGTTGGAAGAAGATAATACTATCATCAGACGCCACGGAGTTGGGACATTCGTCAATTCAAAACCTTTATTTTCCTCAGGAATTGAACAATTGACAAGTGTATCCGATATGATCCGTCAGGCAGGAATGGAACCCGGTGCTATTTACTTAAGCACGTCAGAGGGCCTTTCTTCTGAAGAGGATATAAAACGCTTTCATTGCAAAGCCGATGATACCATTATTACTATTGAACGCGTTCGTACGGCAAACAGCGACCCTGTAGTTTATTGTATCGACAAGGTTCCTTCCGCGTATTTGCCTACAGATTTTTTGAAACGCACAGAAAGTTCCATTTTTAAAGCGATTGAAGAATCTGGAGACATTCATATCTCCTATGCGGTGACATTTATTGATCCGACTGGCTATCATGATGATGCTTCACCAATCCTGGAGTGTGAACCGGAAACAGCATTACTTGTTTTAAAACAGCTCCATTACGATGAAGACGATCGATTGGTGCTTTATTCAAAGAATTACTTTAGAGCTGATAAATTTAGCTTTCATGTGGTTCGCAAACGTATGTAAAACATCAAATTCCTGCTAATATCAAAAAAACCTTGGGGGTTATTACATTGACAAAACGTAAATTTGGTCTAGGTTTATCATTAATGCTTGCTGCTGGAACTATGCTTGCTGCCTGCGGTAGCGACGAAGATACTTCAAACGGTGAAACTGGTGGAGGAGAAGGCGGAGAAGAAACTTCTGACTTTTCTGTAGCCATGGTTACTGATGTTGGAGGCGTAGATGATAAATCCTTTAACCAATCTGCATGGGAAGGTCTTCAGCAATTTGGTAAAGACAATGGTCTTGAAAAAGGCGATGGTGGCTATGACTATCTTCAATCTGCATCAGATGCGGATTACAACACTAACTTGAACAACTTAATCCGTCGCGATTTTGATGTTGTATTCGGAATTGGTTTCTTGATGGAAGGTGCTGTAGCAGAAATTGCTGATCAACAGCCTGAAGCACAAATTGCAATCATTGATGCAGTAGTTGATGCTCCAAACGTTGCGAGTGTTCTTTTTAAAGAGCAAGAAGGTGCATTCCTTGCGGGTGTAGCAGCAGCTCTAATGTCTGAAACGAAGAAAATTGGTTTTGTTGGCGGAATGGAAATTCCAGTAATTGAGCGTTTTGAAGCAGGATTCCTTGCAGGCGTTGCAGCTGTAGATGAGTCAGTTGAAGTTGATGTTCAATACACAGGTGCTTTTGATAAAGCGGAATTAGGTAAAACAACTGCGAACCGTATGTATTCTGCTGGAGCAGATATCATTTTCCACGCAGCTGGCGGCACTGGTAACGGTGTTTTCACTGAAGCTAAAGAACGTAAAGAGTCGAATCCAGAAGCAAATATTTGGGTTATTGGTGTAGATTCGGATCAATACGATGAAGGTCAAACAGGTGACGCTAACGTTACTTTGACTTCAGTATTGAAGCGTGTAGATACAGCTGTAATCAATATTTCTGAACAAGGTATGGCAGGCGAATTCCCAGGTGGCGAAACAGTTACTTACGGTTTGTCTGATGATGGCGTAGATCTAGCTGATTCACGTGGAGCAATTCCTGAAGACGTGATGGCGAAAATTGAAGAATTTAAACAACAAGTAATCAATGGTGACATTGAAGTTCCTGAAACTGTAGAGTAATAGAAAGTTTTAAGACGGTCATCATAAAGGCCGGTTTAACCGGTCTTTATGATTTTTTTTGTCTATTTGATAGAAATTAATAGATGAAAGGTTTTTGGAAACGGAAGCCTTTCCTGTATTAATTAATTTTTTTAAAAAAGTTAGCAGTCTTGAGGGAGTGACAACAGTGGAGTATGTAATTGAAATGCTGAATATCCGTAAAGAGTTCGGTACATTTGTCGCTAATGACAATATTACGCTGCAACTGAAAAAGGGAGAAATTCACGCATTACTAGGGGAAAACGGCGCTGGAAAATCGACATTAATGAACATTTTGTTCGGTTTGTATCAGCCAGAAGGCGGAGAAATCCGAGTTCGCGGAAAAAAAGTAGACATTTCTAATCCAAATATAGCGAATGATCTTGGAATCGGAATGGTTCACCAGCATTTTATGTTGGTCGAAAATTTTTCAGTTACAGAAAATATCATTTTGGGAACCGAGCCAACAAAATATGGTGTTACAAATAAAAAAGACGCTGCTAAAAAAGTACAGGCACTGTCTGAACAATACGGCCTAAACGTTGATCCGAATGCTATCATTCAAGATATATCGGTAGGTATGCAACAGCGTGTAGAAATATTGAAAACTTTGTATCGCGGCGCTGAAATTTTGATCTTTGATGAACCAACTGCTTCATTAACACCACAGGAAATTGTCGAATTGATTCAAATTATGAAGCGGTTAATCGCTGAAGGAAAATCCATTATTTTAATCACGCATAAACTAAAAGAGATTATGGATGTATCTGACCGTGTAACTGTTATCCGAAAAGGACAAGGAATTGGAACGGTTATTACAGCCGAAACCAATCCGAACGATTTGGCATCTTTGATGGTTGGACGCCAAGTCGAATTTACTACGGTAAAAGGGGAATCGTTCCCGGGAGAAGAAACTTTGGATATTAAAGATTTAGTCGTCCTTGATTATCGTGGCATTGAAAAAGTGAAACACTTGAATTTGAATGTCCGTAAAGGCGAAATTGTCGGAATTGCAGGAATTGATGGAAATGGACAGTCTGAATTAATCGAAGCGATTACTGGGCTTCGAAAAGTAAAGAGTGGAACCATTTCAATTAATGGAAAAAATGTTACCAATATGAAACCTCGTAAAGTAACAGAGTCGGGCGTTGGGCATATTCCTCAAGACAGACATAAGCATGGACTAGTACTGGATTTCCCAATTGGTCATAATATTTCTCTTCAAACATACTATACCAAGCCGATTTCTAAATCTGGTATCATCGATTACAACAAAATCAATGAAAAAGCTTTGCAAATTATTAAAGATTTTGACGTTCGAACACAAGGTCCATCAGAGTTAGCTCGTTCACTATCTGGTGGGAATCAGCAAAAAGCGATTATTGGCCGAGAAGTTGACCGAGACCCTGATTTATTGATTGCAGCTTTACCAACTAGGGGATTAGACGTTGGGGCAATTGAATTTATTCATAGTCGTTTGATTGAACAGCGCGATAAAGGAAAAGCCGTATTGTTGATTTCATTTGAATTAGACGAAGTTATGAACGTTTCAGATCGAATTGCCGTCATTCATGATGGAGAAATTGTGGATATTGTAACGCCAGAAACCACGAGCGAGCAGGAACTAGGCTTGTTAATGGCAGGACATACTAATCAGAAAAAAGCACAGGATTTAACACAGAAAGGTGAGGATCAGCATGTCGAATAGAGCGACCAATCTCTTGGTCCCCATCATTTCCGTTATTTTAGGATTGTTGGTCGGCGCAGTTATTATGCTGGTCAGCGGCTATGACCCACTTAAAGGCTATGCCGCTCTGTGGAACGGGATTTTTGGAGACTTATATACTATCGGTGAAACCATTCGCCAAATCACACCTTATTTATTAGCTGGTCTTGCGGTAGCTTTTGCATTCCGCTCAGGTCTGTTTAATATCGGTGTTGAAGGTCAATTAATTGTAGGTTGGTTTGCTGCAGCATATGTTGGAGTAGCTGTAGAATTGCCGAAAATTATCCATTTGCCTTTAGCAATTTTGGCTGCAGCTGTAGCAGGTGCCATATGGGGCTTCGTTCCAGGTCTTTTAAAAGCTAAATTCCGTGTACACGAAGTTATCGTTACAATTATGATGAACTATATTGCATTACACGTAACAAATGCATTAATTCGTACAGTTTCTGACGGTGGAGATCGCACAGGCAATATTTACGCAAGTGCATCTCTACGTTCTGAGTTTTTACAAAACTTAACCGAATTTTCACGACTGCATTTCGGGATTATTATTGCATTAGTGATGGTTGGTGTGATGTGGCTTATTTTAGAAAAAACGACGCTTGGGTTTGAGTTAAAAGCAGTTGGGTTTAACCAAAACGCCTCTCAATATGCAGGTATGAACGTTAATAAAAACATCATATTAGCCATGGTTATTTCTGGTGCATTTGCCGGTCTTGGTGGCGCAATGGAAGCCCTTGGAACTTTCGAGTATGTGTCTTCTAAAGGTGGATTTACCGGTATCGGATTTGATGGAATCGCGGTAGCCTTATTGGGCATGAACACACCTCTTGGTGTTGTGTTTGGTGCTACATTATTTGGTTCATTAAAGTACGGAGCATTAAATATGCCGAATGCTGCCGGTATTCCAATTGAAATTGTTGAAATTGTTATCGCAGTTATTATCTTCTTTGTAGCTTCGGGCTACATCATTCGCTTGCTGTTGCTCCGTGCATCAGCTAAGAAGAAGGAGGCGAAGTAATATGAGTTTCCTTGAGGTATTATATTTCATCGTTCCTTCAGCAATCTTTTATGCTGCACCACTTATTTTAGTCGCAATTGGCGGTGTCTTCTCAGAAAGATCTGGTGTCGTCAACATTGGACTTGAAGGATTAATGGTTATCGGTGCTTTCGTTGGAATCTTGTTTAACTTATTGTATGCTGACACATTTGGGTCAGCTACGCCATGGATTGCCCTAATTGCAGCTATGTTTGCAGCTCTTCTATTATCACTATTGCATGCTGTAGCTTCTATTACATTCCGTGCAGATCAAGTAGTTTCCGGAGTTGCGATCAATTTACTAGCAGCTGCGCTATCGATTTACTTGGTAAAACGAATTTTTGATAAAGGGCAGACGGATTTTATCACTGAACGTTTCTCGCGTTACAATGTTCCGTTTCTATCCGATATTCCGATTATTGGACCTTTATTTTTTAAATCGGTTTATAATACGTCGTTCTTTGCAATCGGTGTAGCAGTACTTGCATGGTTTGTTATTTACAAGACGCCATTTGGTCTTCGTCTTCGTGCTGTAGGGGAACATCCAATGGCTGCTGATACAATGGGGATTAATGTAACTAGAATGCGTTATATTGCTGTTATGATTTCTGGTGGGTTAGCTGGTATTGGTGGCGCAATTTACGCACAAACGATTACAAATGATTTTGGTCATGCCACAATCAATGGTCAAGGCTTTATGGCATTGGCTGCTATGATTTTTGGTAAATGGCATCCACTTGGAGCGATGGGGGCAGCCTTATTCTTCGGGTTTGCACAGTCGTTAAGTATTGTCGGATCATCTATTCCGATTATCTCGGAAATTCCAAACGTCTTCTTATTAATTTTGCCATACGTATTAACGATTCTTGCACTAGCAGGATTTATTGGTCGCGCTCATGCTCCACTAGCGATCGGAAAACCTTATATCAAAGGTCAACGATAAGATTTTTAAAAGAGCCGTCGCAAATGACGGCTCTTTTCATTTGTCTAGCTCAAACGGCCAGATTCTCGGGTCATAAGCCACCCTGACTGTGTGGCAAAGAGCGCCACTTCGTCAGGTCGTCTTATGCCCGTCGAATCTAAACGGCCGCTTTCGCTTTTCTTTATTTGCAATTAACGGAAAAGGTTCGGTATAGTTAGAGCATGAACGACGAGAGGGGATTTTACATGTTTGAAACAATTAATATTGCTAAAGGCGTAAATGTGCATGTCAATGAGACAACGCAATTTAAAACGATAAATTTTTCAATTAAATTTAAGGATAAACTAACGAAAGAAAAGGCATCTGCCCGTTCGATTTTGGCGAACGTATTGCAACATAGTAACGAGGTTTATCCGTCGCATACAGCACTTCGGATGGTGCTTGATGACTTATATGGTACGTCTCTTTACATAGATTCATCAAAGCGTGGAAATGAGCACGTGGTTACATTAAATGTCGAAACAGTCAACGATCAATATCTGTCTGAAAAAGGTGTGCTAGAAAAAGTATTAAACTTAATGTATATCGTTTTGTTCAAACCGAATTTTGAGAATGGCTTGTTCAAAGAATCCATATTCACGCGGGAAAAACATTCTATAGTTCAACGTATCGAATCTGTATTTGATGAAAAAACACGTTATGCACAGCAGCGGATGATGGAGTTGGCCTTACCGAACCATCCAGCTTCTATTACATCAAATGGCACAATTGAAATCGTTGAAAGCGTGACGAATGAACAATTAGTGGCCGAATACAACGAAATGATTTCACAGAATGAAATTGAAATTTATGCGGTTGGCGATGTGAAACCAGAAATGATCGCTTCGTACATCCGCGAATTTTTCCATTTTAAAGATCGTGAAAAAGCGATTGCAGTACCGCCTATGGAATTGGTAAAGCCAGAGCAACCACGCGTGCTTGAATTTGAAGACATGAAACAAGGGAAGCTACATATGGCATTTTTTACGCCGATTACATTCCGCGATGAGAAGTTCCCAATCATGCAGCTGATGAACGGCGTTTTTGGTGGCTATGCGCATTCTAAATTATTTGTAAACATTCGTGAAAAAGAAAGCATGGCATATTACGTATCTAGTTCTTTTGCTTCGCAATTTGGGTTAATGTTCGTTCTTGCAGGCATTGATTCCAAACTAGAAGAAAAAGCGGTGACTTTAGTTTTAGAACAATTAGAAGAAGTGAAAAAAGGGAATATTTCAGATGTTGAACTTGATCAAACAAAAGCGTTGCTGGTCAATCAATTAAAAGAAGCTCTCGATTCGGCGCGTGGACAAATTGATATTTATGATCAATACATGGAATTAACTGATCGTTTCGAACCTGAATATATGATTAATAAATGGAAAAATGTCACGAAAGAAGATATCGCGTCAGTTGCTCAGGAGTTGTCGTTGGAAATGACATACTTCCTATCCGGCAAGGAGGATGAAACAAATGCATAAAGTAGAATTTGAACAATTAGAAGAAACATTATTCCATGAAAAGCTTGATAACGGCTTAACGGTTTATATTTTACCAAAAAAAGGATTTTCTAAAACATTTGCCACGTTTACAACTAAATACGGTTCTATCGATAACCATTTTGTGCCTCAAGGTGGATCAGAACCAATCAAAGTTCCAGATGGCATCGCCCACTTTTTAGAACACAAAATGTTTGAAAAAGAAGAAGGGGACGTGTTTCAAGAGTTCAGTAAACAAGGAGCTGCAGCCAACGCGTTTACATCATTTACACGAACAGCTTATTTGTTTTCAGCAACAGGGGAAATTGACGAAAACGTCAAAACCTTACTAGATTTTGTGCAAAGCCCTTACTTCACTGAGAAAACCGTGGAAAAAGAAAAAGGCATTATCGCACAAGAAATTACAATGTACGACGATCAACCTGATTGGCGCTTGTATTTCGGAATTATTGAAAACATGTACAAAAATCATCCTGTGAAAATTGACATCGCGGGTACCGTAGAATCGATTCAGGATATTACAGCTGAACATTTATATACGTGCTACAATACGTTCTATCACCCTTCAAATATGGTGTTATTTATAGTAGGAAACGTAGATCCAGATCAAATGATGGCTTTAGTAAAAGAAGACCAAGCACAAAAAACATTTGAAGAACCTACAGAAATTACACGCATTTATCCTGAAGAGCCAAAAGAAGTAGCTATTAAAGAACGCGTGCTAGAAATGAGCGTTCAAAAACCAAAAGTATTTTACGGTATTAAACCAGAAAAACTAGATTTAATCGGTCCAGAAATGCTTAAGCATGAGCTAGCGGCTCAACTTGCTTATGAATTATTATTTGGCCGAACATCTGATTTTTATCACCACGCCTATGAAAACGATTGGATTGATGAGTCTTATTCATTCGACTATTCGTTAGAACAAGGATTTGGTTATGCGTTAGTCGGTTCAGATACGCACAAGCCTGAGGTTTTAATAAAAGAAATCAAACATACCCTTCAAAATGCAGTTGAAAAATGGCCATTTGGTCAAGAAGATCTTGACCGGGTGCGCCGCAAAAAAATTGGTTTTTTCTTAAGAGCGTTGAATTCTCCAGAATACATTGCTAACCAATTCACCAATTATGCATTTAATGAAATGAATTTATTTGATGTTGTTCCGGTATTAGAAGAGCTAGAGGTTGTTGATTTGCAAAATGCATTTGCCTTAGTCAGTCACGAATCCCAGCAATCTGTCTTTACGATTATGCCTCCGAAAAAGGATGAACAGTGAAACGATTTGTTGTCCTGCTCGGGGCGTCCGGTGAAATTGGTGAAAGCATTGCGCGACAGTTAGCAGAAAGTGGTTGGTCTTTGTATTTACACTGGAATGCTAATTCGCCAGCTACACTCGTACAAGAACTCACGAAAAAATATCCTTTGCAGGAGTTTATACCGGTCCAAGCTGACTTTACCTATGAAGAGGGTGTAGAGAAGCTGACAAACAATGTATATGATGCGTCGGGCATTGTTGTTGCTAGTGGGCAATCGCTGATGAAGATGCTAATCGATACAACGGAACAAGATATGGAAGCTTTATGGCGTGTACATGTAAAAAACCCGATTTCGGTAATTCAATCATTATCACCATTTTTTCATCGCCACGACAAGTCTTACGTGGTCTTTGTGTCCTCAATTTGGGGAGAGATAGGTGCATCTATGGAAACAATGTATTCAGCGGTAAAAGGTGCACAATTGGCGTTTGTCAAAGCTTATGCAAAAGAGATGGCGCCTTCGGGAACGCGTGTGAATGCCATTTCACCTGGCTTTATTCAAACAAAAATGAATGACGGTTTTTCTCAAGAAGAGATACAGGAAATTGAGGAAGAAATTCCACTCGGACTTGGATCTCCTCAAGATATAGCAGATGCTGTAGATTTTCTAATCGGAGGAAAAGCAGATTATATGACAGGGCAAACATTACGCATTAATGGTGGATGGTTGATGTAATCGTATTTCTCTAAGTAAATGCCTCTTTCACGAGAGCAGCAAATCAGCTATCATATTAACTAGAAACCCTTTTAGACAGCTTGTATAGAGAAAGGTCGGATATTGCATGAAAGAATGGTATTTTGAATACGAAATCCAAGTCAACCGTCCTGGTCTTCTTGGCGATATCGCTTCTCTTTTGGGAATGTTACGGGTAAATATCGTGACTATTAATGGTGTAGATCAAGGGCGTCGGGGTATGTTGTTGCGTGCAGAACATGATGTCCAACTAGAACGCTTTGAACAAATTCTATCAACTATCGAAACGATTGCTGTCACTAAGTTCCGTGAGCCAAAACTGCGGGATATTTTAGCAGTACGACACGGCAGGTATATTCAACGAGATGCTGATGATCGGAAAACATTCCGCTTTGTGCGTGACGAACTAGGATTGCTTGTAGATTTCATGGCAGAAATTTTCAAACAAGAAGGTCATAAGTTGGTCGGGTTAAGAGGAATGCCACGCGTAGGAAAAACAGAGTCCATTGTTGCTGCAAGTGTTAGTGCGAACAAAAAGTGGATTTTCCTATCTTCTACAATGATTAAACAAACTGTTCGCAACCAGTTAATGGGTGATGAGCACAATGATAACAATATTTTTATTTTAGATGGCATTGTTACCCGCCGCTCGGCCGATGAACGGCATATGCAATTAGTACGTGAAATGATGCGCATGCCAACGATTAAAGTAGTAGAGCATCCGGATAAGTTTGTAGAGCAATCCGAATACAGCATTGATGATTTTGATTATATTATTGAATTACGTCACCACCCAGATGAAAAGATCACTTATGAAGTATTGGAGAAAAATACATTCATGAATGAAGAATCAGAAGGTAATATGTTTGGAGACGGCTTCAACTTTTAAGTAGGCAGGTGATCGGTTTGAGTGAGTTGGGTACAAGGCTAAAACAGGCCAGAATCGCCAAAAATCTTAGTTTGGAAGATTTGCAGGATTTGACCAAGATACAAAAGCGGTACTTGGCTGGTATAGAAGATGGCAATCACAGTATGATGCCAGGTGCTTTTTATGTACGTGCTTTTATTAAGCAGTATGCTGCAGCTGTAGGATTAAATGGTGAAGAATTGCTTGACCAGTTTAAAACAGAAATGCCGGCTAGTGACACGGTTGAAAAAAAGCAAATGCCGGAAACGTTCACTTCAAGAAGCCGTTCAGTTACACGCACAGCTTCGAACGATACGTATGCCGAAATCATCCCAAAAGTTTTGGTCGCCTTTTTTATTGTTTTAATTCTGGCAGTGTCTTGGTATTTTTATAGTGCATCGACGAACAGAGACACAGCAAATAGACCGGTAGAAGATGAAGGAGTAGGCGTTCCATACGAAGAGCCTGTTCCTGCTACACCAAAAGAAACAGAAGAAACTGTTGCTGAAGAACCAGTGGAAAAACCTGCAGAACCTACGTCTGTCCTTTCTCTTAAGGAAACAAAAGGCGAAACAACGACTTACACGTGGCAAGGAACGGCAAATCCTCAGCTAGAAATAGTTGCGGATGGACCGTCCTGGATTGCTGCCACTGATCAGAATCAACAAGAGTTAACTTCGAAAGCGCGTGTTATGCAAGCTGGAGAAAAAGAAACACTCGATTTAGCTGAAGTGGACCGTGTACATGTACGCATTGGTGAATACGCTAATATTACATTGACTATGAACGGTGAAAACATCGAGTATACGCAACCGCTCCAAACCCAAAATATCGTTATTCAATTGACAAACGTCGAATAGCCATCTTTGGATGGCTATTTTTCTTGAAAGTTTGAAAGGGGAAACAACAATGAACATACCAAATCAGATTACCATCTCAAGGATATTATTGATTCCTGTATTTATGGTAGTTATGTTAGCCGGCTTTGACTGGGGAACAATGACGCTTTTTGGCGCTGAAATGCCCGTTACTCACTTTGTTGGGGGATTAATTTTTATCTTTGCATCCTTAACAGATTGGGTAGATGGCTACTATGCCCGTAAATTCAATTTAGTTACAACGTTTGGGAAGTTTTTGGATCCTTTAGCGGATAAGCTATTGGTTTCAGCAGCTTTAATCATTTTAGTAGAACTAGAATTTGCAGCATCGTGGATTGTGATTATCATCATTAGCCGTGAGTTTGCAGTTACGGGATTACGTTTAGTTCTAGCAGGTGAAGGCGAAGTTGTTGCAGCCGGTGGTTTAGGGAAAATAAAAACCACAGCACAAATTTTAGCGATATCTGCATTATTGCTACATGATACTATTTTTGTTTTAGTTGGTTTGCCATTTGGTCAAATTATGCTTTATATCGCATTGATCTTCACAGTATGGTCTGGCTGGGATTATTTCTATGCCAATCGTCGTGCATTAATGACTTCAAAATAAGCGCAAAAAAGGGGTTCGAATAAATGAACGCAGAAATTATTGCAGTAGGTTCAGAGTTATTATTAGGACAGATCACCAATACAAATGCTCGGTTTTTGTCTAATCATTTAGCGGAACTTGGCATTAATGTGTACTACCATACAGTAGTTGGGGACAACCCGGCACGGTTAGAAGATGCTATCAAGATTGCGGAAAATCGTGCAGACCTTATTTTGTTTACTGGAGGACTAGGCCCCACAAAAGATGATTTGACGAAAGAAGCGATTGCTCGTCATTTAGATACGTCACTTGAGATGAACGTGGAAGCGTTAGATTCAATCGTCGCATTTTTTGAGCGTGCAGGACGTCCAATGACGGAGAATAACAAAAAGCAAGCGTTGGTCTTAAAAGACAGTGACGTTCTTGTTAACTATAATGGCATGGCTCCAGGAATGATGTACAAAAAAGACGAACGTGTTTATATTTTGCTGCCAGGACCACCCAAAGAAATGGAGCCAATGTTCCAATTTGAGGCAAAACCTAAACTTGCAAGCTTATTAAACAAAGCTGATGTTATTTTGTCACACGTCTTGCGCTTTTATGGTATAGGTGAGGCAGAACTCGAAGACCGTTTGCACCATATTCTCGAAAAACAAACAAACCCGACAATTGCACCACTCGCTGCTGATGGAGAAGTCACTTTACGTATTACAGCTAAAACCAATACAACAGAAGAAGCGTGGAAGTTGATTGATGGAACTAAAGAGGAAATTTTAGATGTCGTAGGTGATTATCTTTATGGTTATGATAACGATTCACTCGCCTCTAAAGTAGTTGAGCTTTTAAAACATCAAGGTAAAACAATATCTGCAGCCGAAAGTTTAACTGCAGGACTTTTTCAGTCTGAATTGGCTTCGGTTCCAGGAGCAAGTGCTGTTTTGTCAGGTGGAGTCATTACGTACAACGAAGAAATGAAAGTTCATCAGCTTGGCTTATCAGCTGAATTACTAGCTGAATACGGCGTTGTTAGTGAGCAGACAGCATTAGCTATGGCAGAAGCTGTACGAGCTAAATTTAAAACCGATATTAGCGTTTCATTAACCGGTGCAGCAGGACCAGACGCGCATGGTGACCAGCCAGCAGGAACTGTTTGGATTGGAATAGCAACAGAAGAAACTTCTAAATCTTATCGCCTTCAATTGTCAGGAATGCGCAATACCAATCGTTTACGAGCTGTTAAACTCGCGTTATATTACGTCATTCGCACGTTAACAGAAGAAAATGCACGCAAAATTTAATTTTGCGTGTTTTTTTATTGCCAAAATCGGGAAATGCGTAAAATAGGACGTTTAAAAATAAATTTTAAAAATAAATAACCGAATAAACGTTCGCTTTTTTCTTGTGTATTTCTCAATAAGCTAGTATAATAGAGACAGATAGAAAATAGGTTTTCATTTAGAGGAGGATTTCTTTTGAGCGATCGTAAAGCAGCATTAGACATGGCGTTAAAACAAATAGAAAAGCAATTCGGTAAAGGTTCTGTCATGAAATTGGGGGAAAAAACCGACCGTAATATATCATCCGTATCAAGTGGTTCATTGGCATTGGATACAGCATTAGGAATAGGCGGTTATCCACGTGGACGCGTAATAGAAGTTTACGGACCTGAAAGTTCAGGTAAAACGACGGTTTCTCTTCACGCGATCGCAGAAGTTCAAGCAATTGGTGGAACTGCGGCGTTTATCGATGCAGAGCATGCTTTAGATCCAGTTTACGCAAAAAATTTAGGTGTAAATATTGATGAATTATTGTTGTCACAACCGGACACAGGTGAGCAAGCATTGGAAATCGCTGAAGCACTTGTTCGCAGTGGAGCAGTTGATATTGTCGTTGTCGATTCAGTAGCAGCATTAGTACCTAAAGCTGAAATTGAAGGCGAGATGGGCGATTCGCATATGGGATTGCAAGCACGTTTAATGTCTCAAGCTCTTCGTAAATTATCTGGTGTTATTAACAAATCTAATACCATTGTTATTTTCATTAACCAAATTCGCGAGAAAATTGGCGTAATGTTTGGTAACCCAGAAACAACACCTGGTGGTCGCGCATTGAAATTCTATTCATCTGTTCGTTTAGAAGTACGTCGTGCAGAAGCATTAAAATCAGGTACAGAAATTATTGGTAACAGAACGAAGATAAAAGTTGTGAAAAATAAGGTAGCTCCACCATTCCGTACTGCTGAAGTGGATATTATGTACGGAAAAGGGATTTCTCGTGAAGGTGAAATCGTGGATATCGGTTCTGATTTGGAAATTATCCAAAAAAGTGGTTCATGGTACTCGTATAACGAAGAACGAATTGGCCAAGGCCGTGAAAATGTTAAGCAATTCTTGCTTAAAAACCCGGAAATCCGTAATGAGATTTCTAATAAAATCCGTGAATCTTACGGGATGGCAGCAGCTACGTATACAATTGCTGCAACTAAAGAAGAACCAGAAGACTTTAATCTTCTAATTGACGAAGACGATAAATAAGACTCGCTTTATAAGTCAGAAAAAGCCGCTAAGCAGAAGCTTTGCGGCTTTTTTTGTTATAACAGATGAAGTGACATCTGTCTTCAGTAGAATCTAGTGTGCCCGTATACTCGAACTAGTTGCTAAGTTCTCTTTAGCGTTGTACTTCTACTTACGCTTTCCTGGGTTGACACGACATAAGTCCATCTATACAATTAAAATTGTATAATTTACTAATTTTAAAATAGTTGTAGTGAAACAAGTTTGATCATTCATCTTTTAAAATGAAAAAAATTCAATAGCAAGAGGAGGTGTCCGAATGGTTATTAATGAGTTCATCTTCGCTTTGCTTGGTATCATCGTCGGTGTAGTTGTTGGTTATTTTGCATTAAAAAAAGCAAACGATTCCAATATTGCAGGCGCTAAAAACTCTGCGGAGCAAATTGTCGAAGATGCAAAACGAGAAGCTGAAGCGCTGAAAAAAGAAGCATTATTGGAAGCGAAAGACGAAAATCATAAATTGCGTACTGAAACAGAATCTGATATTCGGGAACGCCGTTCTGAACTACAAAGACAAGAGAATCGGTTGTTGCAGAGAGAAGAAAATTTGGATCGCAAGGATGATGCATTAAACAAAAGAGAAGCGGGTCTAGAACGTAAAGACGAAGCACTCACAGAAAAACAACAGCATATTGAACAGATGGAGAGCAAAGCCGAAGATTTAGTCCGACAGCAACAATCTGAAATGGAACGAATCTCATCTTTGACACGAGAAGAAGCCAAATCTATTATCTTGCAAGATGTTGAAAAAGAACTTTCAACTGATATTGCGGTAATGATGAAAGAATCTGAAGCTCGTGCAAAAGAAGAATCGGACAAAAAAGCGAAAAATATTTTATCATTGGCGATGCAACGATTTGCGGCAGACCATGTAGCAGAAACTACTGTATCAGTAGTAAATCTGCCAAACGATGAAATGAAAGGTCGTATCATCGGGCGTGAAGGACGTAACATCCGTACGCTTGAAACCTTAACAGGAATCGATTTAATCATCGATGATACACCAGAAGCGGTTATTCTGTCAGGATTTGATCCAATCCGTCGTGAAACGGCTCGATTGGCTCTAGAAAAACTGGTATCAGATGGTCGTATCCATCCAGCGCGCATTGAAGAAATGGTTGAGAAGTCTAGACGTGAAGTGGATGAACAAATTCGTGAAATTGGTGAACAAACCACATTTGACGTAGGAGTTCATAATTTACATCCAGATTTGATCAAAATTCTTGGACGCCTTCGCTACCGTACAAGTTACGGACAAAATGTGCTGAAGCACTCTGTGGAAGTAGCATTCTTGTCAGGCTTAATGGCAGCTGAACTTGGAGAAGACGTTACACTAGCTCGTCGTGCCGGACTACTACATGACATTGGTAAAGCAATCGATCACGAAGTAGAAGGTAGCCACGTTGAAATCGGTGTAGAACTTGGAACTAAGTACAAAGAGCATCCTGTAGTGATTAACAGTATTGCTTCCCACCACGGTGACACAGAAGCGACGTCAATCATTTCTGTCATTGTCGCAGCAGCAGATGCATTGTCTGCCGCTCGTCCAGGTGCAAGAAGTGAAACATTGGAAAACTACATTCGTCGCCTAGAAAAACTTGAAGAAATTTCCGAGTCGTATGAAGGCGTAGAGAAATCATTCGCTATTCAAGCGGGACGTGAAATTCGCATTATGGTGCGACCTGAACAAATTGATGATATGACAGCACATCGTTTAGCTCGAGACATCCGGAAACGGATAGAAGAAGAGTTAGATTATCCAGGTCATATTAAAGTGACGGTTATTAGAGAAACTAGAGCAGTTGAATACGCAAAATAATAAGAGTAAGGCTTCGATGAATGTCTATTCAAAGAAGCCTTTTTCTTATGGGAAAAAGGTGAGTTTGTGAAAATTTTATTTATTGGAGATATTGTCGGATCAATCGGAAGAGATGCACTAGAATCGTATTTACCGAGGTTAAAAAGAAAATATGCACCAGATGTAATTATTGCCAATGGTGAAAATGCAGCAGCAGGTCGCGGCATTACTAAAGCTATTTATCAAGACCTTTTATTCATGGGCGTGGATATGGTAACGATGGGTAACCATACATGGGACCAGAAAGAAATTTTTGATTTTATAGATGAAGTTGATTATTTGATTCGCCCAGCAAACTTTTCAGATGAAGCACCAGGTCGCGGAATGGCTACGGTCACAAAAAATGGTCAAACTTTGTCTGTTATTAATTTGCATGGCCGTGTGTTCTTACCACCTCATGAAGATCCATTCCAAAAAGCGGATGAGCTTATAGCCGAAGCTAAAGCTATTTCGCCATTAGTGTTTGTGGATTTTCATGCAGAAGCAACAAGCGAAAAAATTGCGATGGGTTGGCATTTAGATGGGCGCGCTTCAGTGGTTGTTGGAACACATACACACGTTCAAACTGCCGATGCACGTATTTTACCAAATGGCACTGCGTACATTTCGGATGTGGGAATGACGGGACCGTATGATGAAATATTAGGCATGAACAAAGAAGCTGTGTTGTATCGTTTCAAAACGAATATGCCAACTCGATTTGAAGTGCCAAAACGTGGCCGTTCAGTGGTGAGTGGATTTTTCACAGAAGTGGATGATCAAACGGGTAAAGCGACAAGCTTTGAACGCGTTTATATCAATGAAGATTATCCGTTCCAAGGATAAATCTCCAGCTTCGTGACGAAACTTCGACAATTAGAGCAGAGACCTTGAAGTGCAAGCCTCATTTTCAGTATAATGAGGGAGTGAGTAAAAAGAGTTTTTTAGAGATGGAAAGATCTATTTCTTTACAAACTTCGAACAGATCGTGAGATTTAAAAAATATCTAAATGCTATCAAAAGGTATAGACCTTGCTAGTTGTAAATACGTACAGTAAGGGTTTGTGCTTAAAATAAAGATGTCAAAGTCCGATTTACCGAAACTAAAACATGGTCGCAATGCAGTGAACAACTAGAAGCTGTCGCTGGCCAAGAAATGGGTGTTTAAAAATGACATACACAAAACAAGAAATCGTCGACAAAGCACGCGAAGTCGCAGATATGATCGCAGCAACAGAAGAAGTGGATTTCTTTAAACGTGCAGAAGCACAAATTAACGAAAACCAACAAATTCGCGAAAAAATTGCTAGCCTGAAAAGTTTACAAAAACAAGCAGTAAACTTCCAAGCATACGGCAAAGAACGTGCGTTGAATTTAATCGAAGGTAAAATTTCGAAGATTGAAGAAGAAATTGACGCTGTGCCGATCGTTCAAGAATTCAAGCAATCGCAAAGCGATGTCAACTCATTGTTACAAATGGTATCAACAGCAATTGCTAACCAAGTAACAAACAACATCATTACTGAAACAGGTGGCGATTTGTTACGCGGCGAAACAGGATCAAAAGTCCGCAACGACAAACCAGGAAGCTGCGGGTAACAAGAAAAGCGTAAACGACCGTTAAGCTCCGACGGCATAAGACGATCTGGCGAAGCGGCGTTATTTCAGCCGCACAGCCAGAGTGGCTTATGACCCGAGGGGCTGGTCGTTGAAGCTAGCCGAAGAGAAAAGCGTAAACGACCGTTAAGCTCCGACGGCATAAAACAATCTGGTCTTTATAACCGAATACAAGCGAGAAGTGAAACGCATTTAAACAGAATTAAACTGAAAGAGCCAAAGCTCTTTCAGTTTTTTCTTTTCCGCCTTTATTTTTGGTATAATGGAGAAACGACGAATCGATTTGAAAGAGGTTTTAAAATGGCACCGACACCAATGATGCAACAATATTTTCAAGTGAAATCCGAATACTTGGATGCTTTTTTGTTTTTCCGTTTAGGCGATTTTTACGAATTGTTTTATGATGATGCGATTAAAGCATCTCAACTACTAGAAATCACGTTAACCGCACGTGGAGGAAATGGCGATGACCGGATTCCGATGTGTGGCGTGCCTCACCATGCGGCAAAAAACTATATTGATCAGTTAATCTTAAAAGGTCATAAAGTGGCCATTTGTGAACAAGTAGAAGACCCGAAAACGACTAAAGGCGTTGTGAAGCGCGAGGTCGTCCGTTTAATAACACCTGGGACACATACAGAGGGAAAAAGTGTAGATTCCAAATCTAATGTTTTTTTAGCTGCTGCTGATGAACTAACAGATGGTTTCGCTTTGTCATATGTGGATATTAGTACGGGTGAAGCTACAGCGACGTACATAATGGGAACTGAAAAAGCGTTATTACAGGAACTGCGCTCTTTAAGCATTCGTGAATTAGTCGTCTCAGAGCAATTGTTTGTCTTGCTGACAGAAGAAGAACAAGATTTAGTCTTGTCGATTGAAACCATGGAAGATTCTTATCAGATGAATGCATCTTTGACGATAGATTGTCCAGAAGATTTACAAACTAGTTGTCACCGGTTGATGACGTATATTGCTCGTACACAAAAACAATCTTTAGACCATATCCAAGCTTTTGCTTATAAAGAAAATAACCAATTACTAAGCATTGATTTTCATTCTAAACGAAATTTAGAATTACTGCAGTCTATTCGCGGCAATGAAACAAAAGGCACTTTACTGTGGTTGTTAGATGAAACAATGACAGCAATGGGAAGCCGGAAATTAAAGCAATGGTTGCATCAACCATTAGCGAATAAACGAATGATCGAAGAACGCCAACAAATGGTAGCGGCATTGATCGAGCGGTATTTCGTGCGTGTAGAGCTTCAAGGCTTGTTAAAAGAAGTTTATGACCTAGAACGTCTATCTGGGCGAATCGCCTTTGGTAGCGCTAGTGGGAGAGATTTAGCGCAGCTTCGCAGCTCTCTGGAGAAAGTTCCAATGCTAATCGATGAATTGGCGAAGTCAGGTAATCCAGCTTTACTGGAATTCGGTGAGAAATTGGATCGCTGTATTGAAGTTTGTGAATTACTGCAAGCCATTAGTGAAAATCCGCCCCTGTCATCAAAAGAAGGTGGAGTGATTCGCGATGGGTTCCATGAGCGACTGGATGAATTCCGATATGCTTCACGTAATGGTAAAGACTGGATTGCTGAACTGGAGCAAAAAGAGCGCAAATTAACCGGCATCAAATCGTTAAAAATTGGCTATAACCGTATTTTTGGTTATTATATTGAAATCTCAAAAGCTAATATGCATTTAGCGGATTTAGAGCGCTATGACCGAAAGCAAACATTAGCAAACGCTGAACGTTATACCACGCCTGAACTAAAAGAAAAAGAAGCGTTAATCCTAACAGCTGAAGAAGAAAGTTTAGCACTCGAATATGAGTTGTTTGTAGCGATTCGAGACGAAGTGAAACAGTATATTTCACGCATTCAACGCTTGGCTTCTTCACTTAGTGGATTAGATGTCTTTTTAAGCTTTGCCAATGTGGCAGAAAAATACCGTTTTGTAAAACCTGATTTTAATGATTCCAATGAAATCTCCATAATCGAAGGGCGTCACCCAGTTGTCGAAAAAATGCTCAACAAACAACATTATGTACCAAATGACTGCGTTCTTGCGGAAAATCAAAATATGCTACTTATTACAGGACCAAACATGTCAGGTAAAAGTACGTATATGCGACAAGTTGCA
This sequence comes from Planococcus halocryophilus, assembly GCF_022489025.1. GTDB lineage: Bacteria > Bacillota > Bacilli > Bacillales_A > Planococcaceae > Planococcus > Planococcus halocryophilus_A. Next base: position 395,437 of record NZ_JAKVTG010000001.1, read on the forward strand.
TTGACAATCGTCTTGGCTCAAATTGGTAGTTATGTACCTGCTGAATCTGCTAACTTACCAATTGTCGATCAAATTTTCACACGTATTGGAGCAGCTGATGACTTAGTTTCTGGACAAAGTACATTTATGGTTGAAATGCTGGAATCGCAATACGCCATTACCCATGCAACCAAAAACAGCTTATTGCTGTTTGATGAAATTGGCCGTGGTACTTCGACATATGACGGAATGGCGCTAGCTCAATCAATGATTGAATATATTCATAGAGAAATCGGTGCCAACACACTGTTTTCGACGCATTATCATGAGTTAACAGCGTTAGAAAATTCACTTGAAAAACTGCACAATGTTCACGTAGCAGCTATGGAGCAGTCAGGCAAAGTAGTATTTCTTCATAAAGTAAAAAAAGGACCTGCTGATAAAAGCTACGGAATTCACGTTGCAGAGTTGGCCAATTTACCTGAAGCCATTCTTGCGCGTGCACGAGAATTGTTAAAAACTTTTGAACAAGATAAAAAGCAACAACCAAAAACAATCGAACAATTATCATTTTTTGATGAAGCGGATACAGAAAAAGACGAAATTTTACAAACCATTAAAGATGTACAAGTGTCGGCGATGACGCCGCTTCAAGCATTGCAAATGATTAATGACCTACAAGAGAAGTTAAACCAATAAGGAGTGAGCGCATGGGCATCATTCGATTGATGGACGAACCTCTATCCAATAAAATAGCTGCTGGTGAAGTAGTAGAACGGCCGACTTCCGTCGTTAAAGAGCTAGTGGAAAACGCTATCGATGCGGGGAGTACGGCCATTGAAGTATTGCTTGTTGAAGCAGGACTGACTTCTATTCAAATAATCGATAACGGGGCTGGTATGGATTCGGAAGATGCATTATTGTCATTTTCTCGCCATGCGACTAGTAAAATAGCGAACGAACATGATTTGTTCCGAATTCGGACACTTGGATTCCGCGGGGAAGCATTGGCTAGTATTGCATCAGTATCGAAAGTAACATTGCATACATCAAACGGTGAAAGTGGTACTTTTGTGCATATGGAAGGCGGCCGTTTGACAGAACATCGCGCGGGATCTCTTAGAAAAGGAACGGATATAAAAATTGATCAATTGTTTTTCAATACACCTGCTCGTTTAAAATATATGAAAACCTTGCAGACAGAGTTGGGTCATTCAATTGATTTGTTAAACCGCTTTGCACTGAGTTATCCGGGAATTGCTTTTAAGCTGGGGCATGATGGCAGAACTATTCTTCAAACCTCAGGCAGTGGAGAAATCAAACGAGTATTGGCGGATATATATGGCGTAGCGATTGCTAAGAAAATGATTCCTTTTGAAGGGCAATCTCATGACTACAAAATATCAGGTTATGCATCGCTTCCTGAAATAACGCGGGCCAATAAAAATTATATTTCTTTATTTGTAAATGGGCGTTGGGTTAAGCATTACGCGATTGCCAATACAGTTCATAAAGCATATCATACGTTTTTGCCGTTAGAGCGCCAGCCAATAGTTGTCATGAATATTGAAGGAGACCCTTATTTGACGGATGTCAATGTGCATCCATCAAAGCAGCAAATTCGTTTAAGTAAAGAAAAAGAATTAATGGAATTGATCCATGAAACGCTTCGTCGAACTATTAGTACAGTAGTTCGAGCACCCGTAATAGATAAACCAAAACCGGTTAAACAAGCGCCGACAAGACAATTAGATTTGTGGAAAAGCTCGTTTACAGTTCAAGAAACAAAAGAAGAGCCGATTCAGGAATGGTCAAAACTTTCGGTAGGACAAGAAAAAGTATTTGTTCAACAAGAAAAAGAGTCTGTTCAACAGCATTACCCATCCGTTGAGGAAACACCACCTGTTCAAGAGTACGAGGAAGAACGAGAAGAAGGTCCTCAATTTCCAGAACTTGAAGTCGTTGGTCAAATTCATGGAACATATATCGTAGCGCAAAGTAACGATGGCTTTTATTTGATCGATCAACATGCAGCACAAGAACGTATTAAATACGAATACTTCCGTGAAAAAGTCGGAGATATTGATAGTAACGAACGACAAGCTTTGTTGTTGCCGTTAACATTCCACTATAGTCGAGATGAAGCTTTAAGGTTAAAAGATCATTTACCTGTTCTTTCCGACAGTGGTGTTTTTCTAGAAGAGTTTGGAGATACATCGTTTATTGTCCGTGAATACCCAACATGGTTTCCAAAAGGCTTTGAACAAGAAGTCATCGAAGATTTAATCGAACAAATTTTGGCAGAACGCAAAGTTGACGTGAAAAAATTGCGTGAAGATGCCGCAATCATGATGAGTTGTAAACGGTCGATTAAAGCAAATCATTTTCTGCAAAAACACGAAATGGAACGTTTGTTAGTAGAATTGAGAAAAGCTGAACAGCCTTTTACATGCCCGCATGGACGACCGGTTATTATTCATTTTAAAACCTATGATGTTGAAAAAATGTTCAAACGTGTAATGAATTAAAATTTGCTGTCTTTATGGACAGATTTTAGGGTATAGGATATGAGAAAGGGTGTAGAAAATGCAAATAACGAAAGACTATATGCGCGTTTCTGATGGTCACGAACTATATTATGAGTGTTACGAACCAATAAGCCCGATTGGTCATGTCCATATTATTCATGGCATGGCAGAGCACATAGAACGTTACCAAGAATTTGCGGAATATTTAGTGTCACGCGGATTTATAGTATCTGCACACGATCAACGGGGCCACGGAAAAACTGTTGAACGTAACGGCATACAAGGATATTTTGCAGATCATAATGGCTTTGAACGCGTGGTGGAAGATGCGCATACAGTTATACAAGAAGTGCAACAAGCAACTGGAAGACTGCCACTTGTATTGTTTGGTCATAGCATGGGCTCATTTGTGACTCGTCGTTATATTCAATTGTATAGTGAGTCGGTTTACCGTGTAGTATTGTCTGCTACAGGTGGAGACCCAGGTGTTTCTGGAAAACTTGGAAAAGTCATAGCAGCTGCGTCTGCAAAAATGTACGGCATGCAAGAACAAAGTGAAGCACTTGGAAAACTAACGTTTGGTAGCTTTAATAAACCATTTGAACATGAAGGTTCCGCATATGCTTGGTTAAGTCGAGACAAAGAAATGGTTGCAAAATATGAAGCAGATCCGCTCTGTGGTTTTGAATCGACTAATCAATTTTATCGTGATCTGTTCTCGGGAATTACTACTGTGAACAATCCGGCAGCAATCGCTCACGTTCGTGAAGATTTGCCGATTTTACTAATTAGTGGAGCGGTAGACCCTGTAGGCGATAATGGCAAAGGTGTTTTCGGTGCAGCCAAACAATTTAGTGATGCAGGTGTGAGTAAAGTTAAAGTATATCTTGCTGAAGGTGCAAGACATGAACTACTAAACGAACTTGGTCGTCACAATTACTTTAGTGTAATTGGAGATTGGATGTGCGGAAATGATTGATGTATTGGCCTTAGTTGGTCCAACAGCGTCTGGTAAGACTGCACTAAGCCTAGAGTTAGCCAAACACCTAAACGGGGAAATCATTAACGGAGACTCTATGCAGATTTACCGTGATATGACAATTGGCACAGCAAAAATTTTGCCGGAAGAAATGGCGGGCATTCCTCATCATTTAATCGATATTAAAGAGCCTGATGAAAGTTTTTCGGTAGCTGAATATCAACAATTGGTGCGGGAAAAAATTGCTGATATTCAATCACGTGGCAAGTTGCCGATTATTGTTGGGGGTTCAGGTCTTTACGTTCAAGCGGTATTATTTGATTATCGTTTTTCAAAAGAAGCTGTTGATCAAGAGTTGCGCGAGAGCTTGAATAAGGAGTTAGAGCAATTCGGTATTGAATGGATGCATGAAAAATTGGTGAAATTGGATCCGCAAAGTGATATTCATCCAAATAATACGCGCCGTGTTTTGCGAGCCATAGAAATATTCATGAGTGGTCAGCAAAAAGAAGACGGCAATTTAGCCTTGTCCCCAATGTATAACGAAGTCATTATTGGACTAGATATTCCGAGAAGTGTACTATATGAGCGTATCAACCAACGGGTGGACATAATGCTAGACCGAGGCTTAGTCGAAGAAGTAGAAGCGTTAAAGCAAAGAGGTATTCGAAATGTTCAATCCATTCAAGCAATTGGTTATAAAGAAATCTATAGCTATTTAGATGGACAATGGAGTCTAGAGTTAGCAGTTGAAAAGCTCAAGCAAAACTCACGTAAATATGCTAAAAGACAATTTACGTATTTTAAAAACAAGTTACCTATTTTCTGGATTGATGCATTGGAAAAGCCAGAAAAAAATCTCCAGGAAATAATTGCTTTTATGCAGGGAAATGACAGAGACTGTCGAATTGATAAACTTACGGCAAACCAAACGCCAACAGAGAAATAGGGGGATTCACATGAAACCGATCAATATTCAGGATGTCTATTTAAATCAGCTTCGTAAAAATAATATTTATGTTACCGTTTTTTTACTTAATGGCTTCCAACTAAAAGGAATCATTAAATCTTATGATAATTTTACGGTGTTGGTTGAAACTGACGGCAAACAACAATTAATCTACAAACATGCGATTTCAACGTTCTCGCCAGCAAAAGCTGTAGCAATTGAGCACGAAGAATAAGAGGGGTTCCGGACTGTCGATGCAGTCCGGTATTTTTTTTGATTTCCTTATTAGAGCTACATGGGCACCTCCGCTTTTCTGATTGTCTAGCTTCGGCAGCCAGATTCTTGGGTCATAAGCCACTCTGACTGTGCGGCAAAAGCGCCGCTTCGTCAGCGCGTCTTATGCCCGTCGAATCTACACGGCTGCCTGCGCTTTTCTGATTGACAGCTTGCTTTTTGGGGTATAGGATTTTTGTGTGAGTAAGATTTAAATTCAGGAGGGATATTGATGAAAACCATTACAACAGATGAATTGCAAACACGTGTAGAAGCGGGCGAAGAGTTGAACATCATCGACGTTCGTGAAGAGGATGAAGTGGCAACAGGAATGATTCCTGGGGCAAAACACATTCCTCTTGGTGAAATGGAAGAACGTGTCGGAGAACTAGATGCACAAAAAGAGTATTATATGATTTGTCGTTCAGGTCGCCGCAGTGAAATGGCTGGAGGGATTCTAGAAACCAATGATATCAACGCAACTAACGTTGAGGGTGGCATGCTAGCTTGGAATGGCGAAACCATCGCATAAGCAAAATTTAAACAGGCTCCTCGGTATACTGCCGAGGGGCCTGTTTTCTCAAATAATATGAATTTTACGAGCGGGTAATCTCCATTTAAACGTATACGATAAAACACGCAAAATTGTTATGAAGACAAACAATGAATACAGCATCAAGTCGGTGTTGGCTGAATCAAAGCTTATAAACAAGCCTGCCAATGCTGCCCAAACGGCGTAGATTTCAGATTTTAACACGAGTGGCTTTCTTCCAGCTAACATATCCCGTATGATTCCTCCACCTGACCCAGTCAGAACGGCGGCCACGATAACCGCAAACAGCGGCAATTCTAATTCAACTGCATAAATGGCTCCTTGAACAGCAAATGCTGACAATCCGATGGCATCAAAAAAGTAACCCCAACGGTTCCAATGACCGAGCAATTTATGTGGAAATAAGAAAACAATCGTTATCGAGACAAAAGCCAATTGAAACATAAATTCCTGTTCCCATAATGCCGAAACAGGCACTCCTATTAATAAATTCCGGATAGCGCCACCGCCAAAGGCTGTGACAACACCAAGAAGATACACACCGAAAATATCATATTCTTCTTCCATAGCGATAATTGCGCCGGATACTGCAAAGGCAATCGTGCCGATTGCGCTCAGTACTTCCCAAGCCATAGCCTTTTTCCTCCTCAACATACAACTCTATGAATTGTAGCAGAATTTGACGCTATTTCAAGTCATGCCGCATAATAGAAAGAGAAATTCAAGAGAATGGAGAATTACATGTTAACAACTATTAAAAATATAGAAGAAAAGATTCAAGAACAACTTCAACAGGCTGATGAAACGGCTTATATAAACCAAGAGAAAGTATTGACGGCTTTTCATACCCAACGTGTTAGTGACCATCATTTTAATCCATCAACAGGCTATGGATACGATGATGAAGGTCGAGATACGTTAGAACGAGTTTATGCTGATGTATTTAAAGCAGAAGCGGCGCTTGTGCGACCGCAAATCATTTCAGGAACTCACGCTATTACAATTTCTTTATTTGGTGTATTACGTCCGGGAGATGAATTATTGTATCTTACTGGTAAACCATACGATACATTAGATTCGATTGTTTCTGGAGGAGAAAAAGATACAGGATCATTAAAAGATTTTGGTATTAGCTATCAGCACGTAGAACTAAATGTGGAGAAAAAGATTGATTGGGATGCTGCCAAAAAAGCGGTTAACAGCAAGACAAAAGTAATTGCCATTCAACGCTCGAGAGGATATGACACGCGTCCTTCTTTTACTATGGAAGAAATTAAAGAAATGATTGTGAATATCAGGCAGTTAAAACCTGAGGCGATTGTTTTCGTTGATAATTGTTATGGTGAATTTGTAGAAATACTAGAACCAATCGAAGTAGGAGCGGATTTGATCGCAGGTTCATTAATTAAAAATCCCGGAGGCGGCTTGGCTAAAATTGGTGGCTATATTGCTGGTAGAAAGGATTTAATCGAAAAATGCGGTTATCGTATGACTTCTCCGGGTATAGGGGGAGAGGCTGGAGCATCACTTAATGCGTTACCTGATATGTATCAAGGCTTTTTTATGGCACCTCATGTAGTTTCACAAGCTTTAAAAGGAGCTATCTTCACTTCTGCACTATTAGAAGAAGTAGGCATGACTACAACGCCTCATTGGAGTGATAAACGCACAGATTTAATACAATCAGTATCATTTCAAACTGCTGAACAAATGATTGCTTTTTGCCAAACAATACAAGCCAGTTCACCAGTCAACGCGCAATTCAAGCCCGAACCAGCGTATATGCCTGGCTATGAAGACGATGTAATTATGGCGGCAGGGACATTTGTGCAAGGATCTAGTATTGAACTAACAGCAGACGGTCCGATTCGGCCACCGTATACGGCATTTGTCCAAGGCGGACTTACATATGAACATGTGAAAATTGCTGTATTAAATTCCGTTGCAGCCTTAAAAAAACGACAACTAATTTAAATAATACTTAGTTAATAAACACGCAAAAAATTCACATGTTAGAAAACATAACATTTCGTTGACAACTAATGTAACGTGATGTATGATTTAGAAGTAGTAATTATTTGAAATGAGTGAATCTTATGACTAACCGGGTCAGACGGACGATGCCGCTTCTTCCCATCAGCATAGTTATGCAGCTGACGGAATTGACAGCGAGACAAATTCGTTATTACGAAGAGCACAAGCTAATCAGCCCTGCCCGTACAGAAGGCAACAAACGTATGTTTTCACTAAATGACGTCGATGCTTTGCTTGAGATTAAAGACTATTTAGATCAAGGGCTTAATATCGCAGGCATTAAAAAACTTTACGATTTAAAAGAAACGCCTAAAAACGAAAAAGCTGAGCCGAAAAGCTTAAGCGATTCAGAGTTGCGAAAGTTGTTGCATGAAGAATTGAAACACCAAGCCCGTCCATTTGAAAAAGGCGGCTTTAGACAAGGTGATTTATCCCGTTTCTTTAACTGAAATGGGCTTACATATAACATTCATAGGAGAGTGAAGAGAACATGGGCAAGTATTCAAAAGAAGACATTCAACGATTAGTAAAAGAAGAGAACGTTAATTTTATTCGTCTGCAATTTACCGACATTCTTGGGGTCATTAAAAACGTTGAAATACCGACATCCCAATTGGACAAAGCACTCGATAACAAAATGATGTTTGATGGGTCTTCAATCGATGGTTTCGTACGCATTGAAGAATCTGATATGTATTTATTCCCGGATCTTGATACTTGGGTTGTTTTCCCATGGATCACAGGTAAAGGAAAAGTAGCGCGTTTAATCTGTGATATCTACAGTGCAGACGGTACGCCATTTGCTGGAGATCCACGTACAAACTTGAAACGTGTATTAAAAGAAATGAAAGAATTAGGATTCACACACTTCAACCTTGGACCTGAACCAGAATTCTTCTTGTTCAAACTTGACGAACGTGGCGAACCTTCATTAGAACTAAATGACCACGGTGGTTATTTTGACTTAGCACCTATGGACCTTGGCGAAAACTGCCGACGTGACATCGTGCTTGAGTTAGAAGAAATGGGCTTTGAAATTGAAGCATCTCACCATGAAGTGGCACCTGGGCAACACGAAATCGACTTTAAATATGCTGATGCTGTAAAAGCATGCGACGATATCCAAACGTTTAAACTTGTTGTTAAAACGATCGCTCGTAAACACGGACTTCATGCGACATTTATGCCGAAGCCATTATTTGGTGTAAACGGTTCTGGTATGCATATGAACGTTTCGTTGTTTGATGGAGACCGCAATACATTCCTAGATGAAGACGGCGAAATGAAACTAAGTGAAACAGCTTACCAATTCCTTGCAGGTATTTTAGAGCACGCTGAAGGATTTACAGCTATTACAAACCCACTAGTAAACTCATATAAGCGTCTAGTTCCTGGATACGAAGCGCCTTGTTACATCGCTTGGTCAGGACAAAACAGAAGCCCGTTAATCCGTATTCCGGCATCACGCGGCTTGTCTACACGTGTTGAAGTGCGTTCAGTCGATCCAGCTGCTAACCCTTACTTAGCAATGGCAGTACTACTAGGTGCAGGTCTTGACGGCATCCGTAGAAAATTGACTCCACCAAACCCGGTAGATCGCAATATCTACGCTATGAACAAAAAAGAGCGCGAAGCAGTCGGCATTAAAGACCTTCCTGGCACATTGTATGCTGCTCTACAAGAATTACAAAAAAATGAAGTAATGACTAAAGCATTGGGCGAACATATTTTAAATAACTTCGTCGAAGCAAAAGAAATCGAGTGGGACATGTTCCGCACATCTGTCCACCCGTGGGAACGCGAGCAATACTTGAAAATGTATTAATAGTAAAACCGTTGGAGCTTATAGCTCCAACGGTTTTTTTGCGTTTTATGGTAAGACTAGCTGTGTGACTATACTTGTATGCCTCTTTGGAAAAGAAGGATATTAGCAGCAATAACCATTCCTAGAAAAATGAAAAAGGTTATGCGAAAGAGAAAAGTATCGCGATTGGTTAGATGAACTATGATTGACCTTAAAAAGAAAAATCCAGCACCTACAAATGACCAGTACTGGAGTTAATCGAGTGATGTTAGACTTAGAAGGATTAGTAATAAAGAAAGATGTTCGAAGAGAAAAGAGTAATGCAAAACCAAGATGAAAAATTGCGAGATTAAACGTGGCGGCCAGCACTCAACGAGATTGAAACTACCGACTGTATTTTCATAATAGCGTAATGTTGTATCGGAGTTGCAATGAGGAAGTTTCAAATTTGTAAGAAAAGTTCGATAAAATATTGTCAAGATGAAGTAACATTTTTCGCTAACAAGATCTCTCAGACGAGTCTAATATCAAGTTGACACATGATATGGAGGGAATTAGAGTAAATGAGTAATTGGCTTTTAAAAGACAATAAAGAGCTGCGATAATAAGTTCCGAATGCAAATATATATCATATAAGTTATGTGGCAGAGATAGTAAAATCTGCATTTTATCACAAAAAAAAATAACCAGTTGTAAGGAGAAATATGAATGGCATATACAGTGTTGCGGACAGGGACAATTTTAGTATTTTTATCAATAGTTATAGTGTCTGAAGTTTCGCTTTTCGCAAAACTAATTCTTTTCTTTATTGGGATGTTGATTGTTTTTTTGTTTAGTAATTCTCTTCTTACAAAAGAATCTATTATTAAACAAGCAAAAATAGCTTTATACAGTTCAATGGCTGTTATTGCTTTCTTTTATATCATGGCCTTTTTCTTAGCAGAATTTGCTTCCGTTGTAAGTTTTTTTTCGGATGATTCCCTTTCTGTGGGTTATGCGCTTTTTGTATTCATATTTTCTTGGTATTTTCTTTATGTTTTACCGGTCTCATTATTTATCCATTTCTTAATTGAGTACTTTTCTTTACCGTTTTATGTTTCAGTCTTTTTTTATGTGGCATTTGGACTTGTTTGGTTCCCTGTGGCTACTTACCTCCCAGTGATTAGCTTATTCGTTTATTTTTTCATTGAAGAATATACGCGTTGGCAATTACCGGAAAAAGAGATACGTCAATAAATTTGGCCATTATTTTTTTGATACTCAAAAATTTTAAAGTTCACTATAGAAATATTTATAAATGATAAAAATTCGTCTTTTAATGATGTTAATCTATGTATATGTTATATATTTTTGTATTAGAATTTATTAGAAAGGTTTAAAGTCCTTGTTTTATGGTTATACTATAGAGCAGCCTACAAATTTAATAACTCGTACTGAATTTTCCTTTGTTTGCACAAAAGGAGGATTTTGTGGGAGGGGATTAAATTGAGGAAGATTCAAGGGCTTTCAAAGTTAGTAAGTTATTTGGAGTCAGTAGGTTATCCAATGGCTGCTGAAGAGATTACAGATTTGATGTTAAAAAGAAAGATACCGCATCGCAAAGCTTACCAAGATATCATTATATTTAACTTAGAACATATTGATTGGTGGATTGCTGAGCAGCGGAAACAACAATCAAACGAGTATACGTAATATCAGAGAGCTTCGAATTCCTATTTAATGGGATTTGAGGCTTTTTTGGGAATTTTATACATTTTATTGTATATGCTGTTATAATAGTAAAGAAAAGGGGAAGTTGACAATGCGTTTTTTAATGACAATCATCATTTTTTTGATATTCTTTTCATTTGCCGGTATTGGCGTGTATGTCATCGGACCTGATCTGTCGGCAGAACGTTTTGTTTTAGAGACGACTGAAAAGTTAAAAGATAGTGGTCAAATGGAAAAAGTAGTAGAATATGTAGAAAATGATCCACAAATGATTAATTATATAGAAGAAATTCGAGTATCAGATCAGCAACAAGAGCAAACTAATACTAATGAGACTTTGCCCTTTAAAACGACAGAAGATGCTGCTCAAACATTGGTAAAAAAAGTAGGAATAAAAAATTTGGTTAACATGAAATCCGAAGTAGAAGATGGAACAATGTCTCCAGAGGAAGTTATCAAAAAACTAGAAGAAGATTTAAGTGAAGAAGAGTTATTGGCACTTAAAGTGATTATTCTTAAAGAATTCTCCAAACAGCAATAGAGTCTTAACTATGTTAGACTGATTCAGAAAGAAAAGGTTTAATGCAATTAGATTGAAGGAGGCCATTACATGAAGATGTTTCGAGTAGAGTTTAATTTTGATAAAGAAAACACATTCATTCATCATGTTCAAGCTGCGGATAAAGAAGCGGTATTAAGTCAAATTCCGTCAAATGGTACTTACGAAGTTTCAGACAAAGAAACAGGTAGTATTTTTCGTATTACAATTAACTTAGTTAATTATATAAAAGTCAGCGAGTTGTAGAAGATTTCTTCAATTATGAGCTGCACAAAAGGTGTTGCTCAAGCAACATCTTTTTTTGCGGAAAAATTGATTATGGTTCAAAAAAATAAGGGGGAATTATGTTGGAATTTAAAGGTTCGAGTGTTTATGAGGAAACAGATTTTTTGTCTAACTATTTACAAAGAAGAAATCGAGTAGACAGTCCGAATAACAGTATTGAAAAACCTGTGGTATATGATTTACTAGGAAGTGTTCAAGACAAGCGCATACTAGATTTAGGGTGCGGAGATGCACAGTTTGGAAAAGAGCTAATGGATTTAGGTGCGCTATATTATCATGGTGTAGAAGGGTCTGAACAAATGAGCAAATTGGCGTCTCAAAATTTACATGGCCTCCAAGGTAAGGTCACAAAGTCCGCGATGGAAGCATACGATTTTCCACAAGAAGACATAGATATTGTTACTTCCCGCTTGGCAATTCATTATTTGACAGATGTGGAGGAATTATTCCGCAAAATTCACGATAATTTAAAAGCGGATGGGAAGTTTGTCTTCAGTGTTCAACATCCTTTAACGACTTCTTCTTTTGAAAGCAAAAAGACAGGTGAAAGAAGAGGTAATTGGATTGTCGATGACTACTTTGAAGAAGGCGAACGGCATGAACCATGGATAGATAAAATAGTTGTCAAGCATCATCGTACGATTGAAAGCTACTTTGCCTCTTTAACGAAGGTAGGATTTACAATTACTGGACTTCGCGAAGGAATGCCGAGACGTCAAGATTTCCAAAACATAGAAGAATATGAACGAAGAAAAAGAATACCAGTCATTTTAGCATTTAGTTGTAGTAAATAATAAAGCATCTTGTTTACATAATAATAATATTAGGGATAATAGATGGAAGTTCATTTTATAGCTTAAACAAAAGAAGCGTTGGAATAAGTTTATTCCAACGCTTCTTTTGTTTATTAATCGATGTATGTTTCATGATGACGTGTCCGTGGGATAGGTGAGCCACAAGGATCTGGAGAGAACCATCCTTAAAGCGATTAGAGCAACCTGTTTATACCAAAAAACTGTAGACAAACTCAAACGACTCGAGTTTGTCTACAGTTTAATCAAAACTTTAGCTTAATGCTTTTCTTTAATGAATTTGACGATAAACGCCAACCACTTTACCTAAAATAGAAACTTGATCAACAATGATTGGGTCCATTGAAGAGTTTTCTGGCTGCAAGCGGAAATAGTTTTCTTCACGGAAAAAACGTTTAACAGTGGCTTCATCTTCAGCAGTCATGGCCACAACAATATCGCCGTTATTGGCTGTTTGCTGTTGCTTTACTATCACGTAATCTCCGTTTAAAATTCCAGCTTCAATCATACTTTCTCCCATGATTTCAAGCATGAAAATATGATCATCTTCCGTACCATAGCTTTGAGGTAGCGGGAAATATTCTTCGACATTTTCAATGGCCGTAATTGGCATACCCGCTGTTACTTTACCGATTAACGGAACGTGTAATACTGGGCTTTTATCAATTAATGCTTCTTCAGTGCTGATCACTTCAATCGCTCTAGGTTTTGTAGGATCACGGCGGATAAGGCCTTTACTTTCAAGGCGTGCCAAGTGACCGTGAACGGTCGAACTAGATGCTAGACCAACTGCTTCTCCAATTTCACGAACGGAAGGCGGATAACCTTTTAGGCGGACTTCTTCTTTTATGAATGTCAGTATGTCTTCTTGACGTTTAGATACTTTTTTCAACCGTTTCACCTCATTTGAGTAGTTCTACTGGATTTCTACCAATAGTATACCAACTTGGGAAATGAAATGCAAACATAGGTTCGAATTTTATCGTTGACAAAAACACCTGTTCGCATTATTATGAGAACATACATTCCGAACACTTATTCTCAGGAGGCGATTTAGATGACAATCATCCGACAAAATTCTTACCTAATCTTATTTTTTGCTTTAATTATGGTATTTACTTTTTACGTAATTTTGACCCATAATACAAATAGTGTACAAACAAGCCAAGTAAAAATAGAAGAAGGGGATACGCTCTGGACATTAGCTGAATCTTTCAGTGGTTCGACTCCCCATCATGAATGGATTGAGGAAATTATGAAAGAAAATAATCTTTCTACCGCAAAAATTATCGCAGGGCAATCTCTTAAGATACCCAGTGAACAACTAAATTTTTCCCCAGATGAGACAAGAACATTTGCAGGTGATTCTGAATGAAGAAAAATGCATTTATTTATTGCCGTGTCAGTACAACGAAAGACACGCAAGAATCTTCACTAGAAAGACAAGAAGAAGAATTGATGAAGTTTGCATTTCAGCAATCTTATAAAGTAGATGGTGTGTTCACTGATCAACATAGTGGGTACGAAATGGACCGTGATGGATTATTAGAAATGCTCAACAGCATTAAAACTGAAAAAGTAGAAGCGGTGTTTATACAAGATGAAACACGCTTAGGTAGAGGACACGCGCGTATAGCACTTTTACATGTGATGAAAAAGTATGATGTGAAAGTTTATACATTATCAGATCAAGGACCAATTGCGTTAAACGATATGGACGACATGGTTCTAGAAATATTAGCGATTGTCGAAGAATATCAGCGTAAAATACACAATGCCAAAATAAAACGAGGCATGAAACGCGCTGTGGATAATGGCTATAAACCAGAAAGAAATTTAAAAGGTAAAGGGAATCCTGATGGACGGGAACGCTTAGATTTACCTATTGATCAAATTGTGAGTTTAAAGTCCAACGGTTTAACATTTAGCGAAATTGCTGTAACGCTTCAAGGTTTCGGTTATCAGGCAAGCAAAGCTACAGTACATCGCCGTTTCAAAGAATATGAAAGACTTATGGAAGACTAAAACATTGCAGAAACCCGACTTTTTTTGTACGATATGAAAAGAAGAAAGGTGGATGTGTATGTTATCACCAGACAAATTAAACCGTATTAATGAATTGTCTCGCAAATCTAAAACAGAAGGTTTATCTAAAGAAGAGGCGAAAGAACAATCTGCTTTACGCCAAGAATATTTGCAAACTTTCCGCAAGACAATGCGCGGTACAATTGAAAACGTAAAAGTAATCGACCCTGAAGGAAACGATGTAACTCCTGACAAGGTCAAAAATATTCGAGAGAATAAGTATTTGAATTAAATACTTATTCTCTTTTTTATTGTATTCTTTCCTATAGTTGACTAAACTAGAATAGGATTAAATTTTTTGTTTGAGAGAGGATGTTACTATGTCAACCCACGCAGATCAACTTGCAGTAACAACAATTCGTACGCTTTCCATCGATGCTATTGAAAAAGCAAATTCTGGACATCCAGGATTGCCAATGGGCGCAGCTCCAATGGCGTATACATTGTGGACAAAACACATGAACCATAACCCGAAAAATCCGGATTGGTTTAACCGTGACCGTTTTGTGTTATCGGCAGGACATGGTTCCATGCTTTTATATAGCTTGCTTCATTTAAGCGGTTATGGCTTGGAAATGGATGAAATTAAAAACTTCCGTCAATGGGATTCAAAAACACCGGGTCACCCGGAATTTGGTCACACTGTAGGCGTTGAAGCAACAACCGGACCACTTGGCCAAGGAATTGGTATGGCAGTTGGTATGGCTATGGCTGAACGTCACTTAGCAGCTACATACAATAAAGAAGGCATGAACATCGTCGATCACAACACATTCGCTTTATGCGGAGATGGTGATTTGATGGAAGGTGTTGCGGGAGAAGCAATTTCTCTTGCGGGTCATTTGAAATTAAATAAATTAGTAGTACTTTACGATAGCAATGATATTTCATTGGATGGACCACTGGGCAAAAGTTTTTCTGAAAACGTTCAAAAACGTTTTGAGTCATACGGCTGGAACTACTTGCGCGTAGATGATGGCAACGAAATGGATGATTTATCTGAAAAAATTGCACAAGCGAAGAAGTCTTCAGACAAACCAACATTAATCGAAGTTAAAACAGTAATTGGTTACGGTTCTCCCAACAAATCTGGTAAAGCAGATTCACACGGAGCACCACTTGGTGAAGCTGAAATGAAGTTAACAAAAGAAAATTACGAGTGGACATTTGAAGAATCTTTCTACGTACCCGAAGAAGTTTATGAAACTTTTGAACGAGCTACTCAAGAATTGGGAGCAAAAGCTGAATCTGAATGGAACGAATTGTACGCTCAATACGAATCAGCACACCCAGAACTAGCTGGGCAATTGCAAATGGCTATTCGTGGGGAACTTCCAGAAAACTTTGATGCGGAATTCCCAACATACGAAGCTGGTAAAAAACAAGCAACGCGTGCTTCTTCTGGAGATATGATCAATGCAATCGCTAAAACAGTTCCTTCATTCTTCGGCGGTAGTGCTGACCTTGCTGGATCTAACAAAACTAACATCAAAGGTGGAGGCGACTTTGACGCTGAACATCCTGAAGGCCGTAACATTTGGTTTGGTGTTCGTGAATTCGCGATGGGTTCTGCCTTAAACGGTATGGCACTTCACGGCGGACTTCATGTCTTTGGTGGAACGTTCTTCGTCTTCAGTGATTATGTTCGCCCGGCAATTCGTTTAGCTGCTTTAATGGGGCTCCCTGTAACGTACGTATTCACACATGACAGTGTAGCTGTTGGGGAAGATGGTCCAACTCATGAGCCAGTTGAACATTTAGCTTCTCTTCGTGCAATGCCAAACTTGAGTGTTGTCCGCCCAGCAGATGCAAACGAAACAAAAGCGGCATGGCGTTTAGCATTAACAGCTAAAACAACACCGACTCTTTTAGTTTTATCTCGTCAAGATTTACCAATCTTGGAAAACAGCGGAGAATTAGCTGAAGCTGGCGTTGAAAAAGGCGCTTATGTGGTATCACCTGTTGAAAACCCACAAGCATTGTTATTAGCGACTGGATCTGAAGTTGGTTTAGCTGTTGCAGCTCAAAAGCAATTAGCTGAAGAAGGCATCAACGTATCTGTTGTTTCAATGCCGTCTTGGGATCGTTTCGAAAAACAAGACAAAGAATACAAGCAATCTGTTATTCCGAAAACTGTTAAAAAACGTCTAGCGATTGAAGTAGGTACTTCATTCGGATGGGATCGTTATACAGGTGACGAAGGCGATATTCTAGCAATTGATCGTTTTGGCGCAAGTGCACCAGGCGAACGCATTATGGAAGAGCTTGGCTTTACTGTTGAAAACGTAGCAAACAAAGTGAAAAACTTAATTAACGAATAGTAAAATGAGGAATGGGAGCAGTTATGGCTCCCATTTTTTTATTATTTTTCTACTTATGGTCACAATACTTTTTTTATAGTATAATCCATTGTGGTGCACTACTTATTTACGCAACACGAAGGAGGTAACAAGAATGGATACATGGATCTGGATCGTAATCGTTATCGTGGCTTTACTCGCAGGTGTTGCACTTGGATTCTATATCGCTCGTCGATATATGATGAAATATTTGCAAGATAACCCACCAATCAATGAAGAAATGCTACGAATCATGATGATGCAAATGGGACAAAAACCGTCTCAGAAAAAAATCAATCAAATGATGTCTCAAATGAATAAAGCATCAACTAAACCAGAAAAAAAAGTTAAAAAATAAAAAGTACTCTCCGGAGTGCTTTTTTTATTTTGTCGCAATTTGCAATTAGATTTAACGATATCGGGTATTGTGGCAATAAGTCCCCATGTTCGCGTTAAAACTAAAGGAGGAATGCAAAATGGCAGAAAACGAAGAGTTGAAGTTTTATTTGCCGGTTATTGAAGAAGATAGAAAAGAGGCGGGGAAGTTTCATCTAGAAAACGAGCGTATCAAAAAAGCTTTTCCGGTTTCTTTGGATAAGATTCAAGAATTGGTGAAGGATATGACAGATTACAACTTAGATACGATTGAATTGCATGTTACAGGTATCGTGAAAAGTGGACCAATTACTGAATTATTCATTGGGTTAGAGGGAGAAGCTGGCATGAAGTTAGTTTTAAACAGAAACAAAAACACATAAAAAAAGCACTCCGCGGAGTGCTTTTCTTATGTGTTAGTAAGATTAATAGGAAAAGATACCGGAATTTCTTTCTGATTAGGCGTTAGGAGTCCGTATTTCATTAGAAATTCAGCGACGGTTTCTTCGTATTCCTCTGGGTTTTTATTGAACGACTGTGCATGTGCACCTTCTGAAAACAGCTTTAATTCTTTTGGGCCTTGTTTTAAGGCAAATAGTTCTTCGCTCATTTTCGGTAAAACAAAATCATCATTGATGCTGTGTATAAAAAGTACAGGATTCTTAATATTTTTTACGGTTTCTCGAGGTGATACTGTAGCGATCGAATAACCCTCACGCATTTTCATGAAAAGACTTGCGAGTCTTAATGCTAAAGTAGTGCGTAAGGGCGTTGTCGTTCTCATGACATGCAGAATTTGTTCATATATATCGGAATATGCACAATCTGAAATATAGAAATCTGCGGTATCTTCCATACCCCCGTATAAAAGAGTGGTCGCAGCCCCCATTGATTCACCGTGGATACCGAAAAACAAATCGGGTCCCGCGTGCAACCGGAGTGCTTTAACAACTGCCTTTAAATCGAGTTTTTCAAAATGACCAAAGCTGGTTGTTTTTCCGCCGGAATCGCCGTGGCGCCTATGGTCGTATACGACCGAGTTAAATCCTAAATGCTCGAACATCCGAGCGAACCGAAAGGAGTTAACTTTTGATTCGGTCACACCATGACAAATGATGACGTAACGATTGGTATCATGAGGTTCTAAAAAAATAGCTTTAATCGGATAACCGTTTTCTGATTCAATCCACTGTTCGCTTTTTGGCACGTTTGCATACCATACTTCGTCATAGCGTTTCGCCGTGATTTCTCTTTCCAAAATTAATTGATCATCTTTTTTCTTTACATACATGAGTCGGTTGCTGGCGATGATTCCTACGACGGTCGCGGATGCTGTTAAAACACTAGAAACAATTGCTGAAGTCCAGATTAATCTTTTCTTCATCGCGTTGGCTCCTTAAAGTCGATTTTTGTATAACGTGTACATTCCTGTCGTAACTGGATTTGTCACATGAGGTTCTATTTTTCCAATAGCTGCACAAAGAAGGTCTATATCTATTCCTGTTTGAATGTCCATCCGGTGAAGCATATTAACAACGTCTTCCGTCGCCACATTGCCTGTTGCTCCAGGAGCAAAAGGACAGCCGCCTAAACCGCCTGCAGAGGCATCGAAACGTGTAACACCTGCTTGAAGCGCTGAAATAATATTGGCTAAAGCCATTCTTCGCGTATCGTGGAAGTGAGCGGTCATCAGCACTTCAGGAAATTCATTTACGAGTTTTGTAAATAAGTCATAACTTTCTTTTGGATTAGCCATCCCGATGGTGTCTGCGACACTCAATTCGTCAACACCCCAATCGACAAATTCGCGACAAAGATCAATTGTCGCTTCAGGAGAAATAGCGCCTTCAAAAGGACAATAAAAAGCCGTAGAAATGCAAGCACGAACAAAAACATTTTGTTTTTTCAAATCAAGAACAAGCGGCTTTAAGGCGGCCATACTTTCTTGTGTCGTTTTATTAATGTTTTTTTGATTGAATGTATTAGAAACGCCTACAAAAACAGCAAGTGATTGGGCACCGGATTCTAGAGCGGCATCAATGCCACGCTCGTTTGGCGTTAAGACAAACTGGCGACCCATTTTTTCTGTGCCGGCAACGATATCTTTAGAATCTGCCATTTGAGGCACCCATTTTGGAGAAACAAATGAAGTTAGCTCCATTTCTTGGATTCCTGCTTTTTGTAAAGCGCTAATAAATTGAAGTTTATCCTCTGTTTGAACAAGTTTCCCTTCGTTTTGAAGACCATCTCGTGGCCCAACCTCGATAATCGTTGCATTCTTTGGTAAACTGAACATAGTATCCCCCCTACTATCCATTGTATAGAGGAGTGGGATGAAAGAGCAACTAGCAAACAATCATTCAAGGGGGAAAATTCATGTCACAAGAAATCGTTATTGTAAGCGCTGTCCGAACAGCGGTAGGTTCATTTCAAGGGTCTCTTAAAGATGTTCCAGCTACGAAGTTAGGGGAAATCGTTATTAAAGAGGTACTAAAGCGTGCAAGCATTCAACCAGATCAAGTATCAGAAGTTATTATGGGAAATGTACTCCAAGCAGGACTTGGTCAAAACCCGGCTCGTCAAGCGTCGATTAATGCAGGTCTACCGGAAACTGTTCCAGCAATGACTATTAATAAAGTGTGTGGTTCTGGATTAAAATCCATTCAATTAGCGTATCAAGCGATTTATGCGGGGGATGCAGAAATTGTGGTAGCTGGCGGTATGGAAAACATGAGCCGTGCGCCTTATTTAATGGAAAACGCACGCAGTGGTTTCCGCATGGGAGATCAAAAAATAGTCGACAGCATGCTTGTTGATGGATTGACATGTGCGTTTAATGACTATCACATGGGCGTTACAGCAGAAAATTTATGTAGCAGATATGATATCACGCGAGAAGAACAAGATAAGTTTGCAGCGCGTTCACAGGCACGTGCATCAGCTGCAATTGAATCAGGTCGCTTTGATGATGAAATCGTACCCGTGGAAATTCCGCAACGTAAAGGCGATCCGGTCATCTTTAAAACAGATGAGTACGTAAAGAGTAGCTCGAACGAAGATAAATTAGCGAAGTTGCGCCCGGCGTTCAAAAAAGATGGTAGTGTCACGGCGGGGAACTCATCGGGGATTAACGACGGCGCAGCAGCAGTTGTTGTGATGTCGAAAGCAAAAGCGGAGGAATTAGGATTAACACCGCTTGCGACAATCGTATCAAGTGGAACGGCAGGAGTGGATCCAGCTGTTATGGGGATTGGTCCTGTACAAGCAGTGAAAAATGCGTTAGCTAAAGCGAACATGTCACTAAGTGATATTGAGTTGATCGAAGCGAACGAAGCATTTGCGGCTCAGTCAATTTCAGTTGATCGTGAACTAGAATTTAACCATGATATTTTAAATGTTAATGGTGGAGCAATTGCTATTGGTCACCCAATCGGTGCAAGTGGAACACGCATCTTCGTTACGTTATTACACGAAATGATTAAACGCGATGCGAAAACAGGTCTTGCGACTTTATGTATCGGTGGCGGCCAAGGTATCGCAACAGTTATTAAACGTCCTTAAGGAGAGAAAACCTGTGGCTAAAAGAAAAGAAGAATCTAATGGTGTGTTTTCTGAAGACATGTTATCAAAGTTGAAAGAAACAAAAAAAGAACTACTTAAAGAAGAGCAAAAGCTAGAAGAAGAAAAAGAAGCGCAACGCTTATTTGAACGGAAAGAACGTGAGAAGAATTTGTCGTTCGCTGAATTGCTAGAACGTCACGGGGATAAAGGGAATAAGTTTTAAAGATAATAAATATACATTATGCAAATATAGATAATAGAAAAGTGAAATAGCCAACCCTGTTGAAGTGAGGGTTGGCTATTTGTGTATTTGATATTGTTATACTGGGCTAGTTTTATACAGTAAGTGCTTTTGTGAAAATATAGTGCCTCACATAGCTGGTTCTAAAAATTAACATTAGCTATGATGAAGTGCTATTACTTTGAGAGAGGGTAAGGATTTCCGAATTTAATTTCCTAAGTGATTAGACTTGTATAGGAAAATCGCAAATTCACCGCGTTTTAGTGAACTTTCTGTTCCAAATTTTGTAGCTGTTTTCCCTTGCGTGATTTCATGTTCCAAAAGAGCGGCTACAGAATCTTTGTACCTATCGGATACATCAGTAAATGGTACGCTATTAGTATTTGCTTTTAATTTGTACGCGTTTGTCAGCATAATAGCTACTTCGCCACGTGTGATTTCTGCATTCGATCCAAACGATGTTGGTGTTTTCCCGTTAATAATAGAAGCTTCTTTTAGAGCGTCGACATATTTTTTAGCTCTATCAGGAACGTCTGTAAAACCAGAATTTTTCACGTTTATTGTTTCGATATTTAAAGCTTTTGCAAGCAATACTGCAGCATCAACTCGCTTGATGGTTAAGTCTGTTCCGAACTGTGTTGTAGTTAAACCTTCAGTAATCCCTTTTGATAAAAGGTAATTTACTGCAATTAAATATCTATCAGACACATCTGTGAATGCACTTGGATCCGGGTTTGGTGTTGGATCCGGGTCTGGTGTTGGATCTGGGTCTGGTGTTGGATTCGGGTCTGGTGTTGGATCCGGGTTTGGTGTTGGATCCGGGTCTGGTGTTGGATCTGGGTCTGGTGTTGGATTCGGGTCTGGAATTGGATCCGGTTTTTTTGCACCAGTTGTAAATTGATAAACTGGGGATTTTTCATTTTCTCCAGCAGCATTAATCATATTTATATACCATTGGTAGTTTGTTTTTTCGTTTAAGTCATTCCATTGAACAGTAGCTTTATCGCCTGATTTTACATTTTTAACTTGTCCAATCGCTTGATCTGTATAGATATTAACAGCTAAGTAATCTGTTTCGATTTGTCTTGGATTTGGTTTAGCTTTTACATCTGCCAAATCAAAATTCACTGTAAAGCTTTCTTTAGCTGAATCAAATTTATCAAAATCGAAATCGTTAAGATAAGGAGAATACGAAACAAAATCCAAAGTTTCGTCAGTTGGATCGAACGTCAACAAGCGTAAGTAACCTTGACCTCGATCAGGGGCAGTGTTGCCCTGATAATTGCCCAATACTTCTATTAAATCTCGTTGCGTACCGTCTTCATTTGTAACTTTTTTGACGCGGTAATTAGAGCCGTGATGATGCGCGCTAAGAACCATTTTAACGTTTGCGTTTGGATTGACAATCTCTCTGCTAACGAGTCTTGCGTCATCAGTTACGTATTGATTCAAGGAATTAATATTTTCATGCATTCCAAGAATAGCGTTGCGGTCTGGGTATTGCTTAAGAACTTTATTTGCCCATTCAACAGTTTCTGGAGAACCGTTTCGGCCAAAACCAAGGTATAGGAAAATGAAGTCGTGATCTCCGAATGAAAATAAGTCATAATGGTTTTGGTTTTGTTCATTCATGGCTCCGCCAAACCATGGTTTGTCTTTAAAGCGATCAATTCCAGCGTATCTTGCGAAAATAGAATAGTCATAGAGGTCATTGACTTTATCATACGCGACATCATGATTTCCTGGTAATACACCATAAGGAATATTAGCTGCATCTAGTCGATCTAAGTTTGTTTTGGCGACTTCCCATTGTTCTGGTTTGTCAACTTGATTGACAACATCGCCCGTATGCATGGCATATTCAAATTTTTTGTTTTTAAACTCTTTAATCATCCAGTCTGTCATTGAAGTCCAAACTTCAGGATAATCTTCCGCGTAATATTGAGTGTCTGTAAACCATAGCATTGTAAAGTCTTCATCCTTAGAATTCGTTACAGTGCCAGAGTCATGAACCATTGCTTGAACTTTTCCATCCTTAACAAATCTTTCTTTATCAATTTCAGCTGACATGGCTATTTCGTTACCTTTTGAATTTCCTTCTTGTTGGCTCAAAGCAATCCAACTATTTGCTTTGTAGTCCCATGCAGATAAATTCGCTAATCCGTTCGCTAGCGTTTTACCTTCCCAGTAAATCTCGATTGCATTTCCTGCGGCCATGTCCTTAGATACATCAACTACAAAGCGTTGAGATGGAAAACCATTACTACTTTTAGTAATTGCGGTTTTGTTATCATTTTTAGCAATTGCATCAATTTTTTGGGCTGTTAAAGGAGTTGAATTTGTCGGGATACTTGAAGAGAGAGGGTTCTCTGCAGCATCGTTTTCAAATCCTGTCATGTTTTTGTTATTCGCAAAGTCGTATTTGACTCCTTTTTTAAAGTCTACTGTGTTAATAACTGCTCCTGTAGAATCTTTAACGATCGCTTCTAATGTTGGATTTAAACTGACATCTGTTGCATAGTCAGCTGGTTTTACATTGCTTGGATCTTCAAAAGTAGTGGCTGCTAAAGGTGCCAAACTGGCATTTGTTAATACTAAAGTTAATACAGCTGCAGTAGTAAAAATCTTCTTTATCATTTTTTCATCCTCCTTTAATGGGTATTGCATCCAATCTGTAAAAACTTTTCTCCTTACGTGAATAAAGGTATTAATACCTATAGAATTCCTTCCTTATTTTAATTTTTCACTTAAAAGTGATTCTATCTATTCATAATAACAAAGAAAATTTAAAAAACAACTTATTTTTCCATATTTTTAGAATATTTAGTGTTCTTTTTTAAATTTAGTCACTTAGACTATTGTAACTACTGGGTTTTAAGCGTTTTTTAGATTTATATTAGTTGGGAATTCCAGATGATTAGCACTTCAAGCAAATACAAATAGGCATAGAGCTCCGTTGGAAACCTGAGCTCTATGCCTAATATAAATTTCATTAAAGTATGTCGAAAAAAATTTAAATTCTATGTTCTTTATAGACATCTTGACGTGTTACTGTTTTTGCTTGCTCTAGTTGATCTTGCGTGACAGTGGTTTCATAAGCTTTAATGGTTGATTTAATTTGTTCTGGAGAGCTAGCACCTGTTACCACTGAACCGATTGCTTTATGCTGCAAGACACTGTGCACTGACAAAGCGTGGAGATTGTTGTGAATGCTCATAAGCTGTTGCAATGTGTTCTTTAGTTCATCTGACTCGTAATTTAAATATCCTTTGGTTTGATTTGCTCGTTCAAGACCTTCAGCAGTTAGTAGGCCTTTTGCTAATGTCCCACGAGTCACTACGGATCTACCGGATTGATGAATCATGTCGAGTAACTCTTCTGGGCGGCGGTCTAGTAAACTGTATTGCATCATAATAGATGCGATCTCACTTTCCGTTAAAAAGCGGTTGATAACATTTGGGCGAATTGATGAAATCCCATAAGCGCGAATTAAGCCTTCTTTTTTTAATTCTTCAAAAGCTTCAATGGTTTCTATAGAGTTATCGGTGATCATACCACCATGCAATTGATACAAATCGATATAATCAGTCTGCAATCGTTTTAAACTTGTGTGAATTTGTTTTTTAATATAGTCCTTACTTGGGTTCCACTGGACTTCATCTGTGTTGGTTTGCCACTGATTGCCTACTTTAGTGGCAAGGATGATATCATTTCGATGATGCTTTAATACCTTGCCGACAACTTTTTCGTTTTCTCCTTTGTCGTATAAATCTGCAGTGTCAAAATAATTAATGCCGTGAGCAATTGCTTCGTCAACAATACGTCCTGCATCTTTTTCGTCAGTCGGTAGAGACATGCAGCCAAAGCCAATTTCACTTACTGCAAGTCCACTTGTACCTAATTGTCTTTTCTTCATCTTTTCCCACCTCATTTAGTCTGTCGTCTCTAATATGGTATACTTTTTGTCAGAGAAACCACAAATGAAAAGAGGGTTCTAATGAAGAAGTTTGAAGAAAAAACAATCCATTCCAATCGTTTATACGAAGGTAAGGTCATCAATCTTAAAGTTGATGATGTTTCGTTACCAAATGGCCATACGTCAAAACGCGAATTGGTTGAGCACCCAGGGGCGGTTGCGATTATTGCGATTACACCTGACAATAAAATAATTCTTGTAGAACAGTACCGTAAAGCGCTAGAGCGATCTCTAGTAGAGATTCCAGCTGGTAAGCTTGAACCAGGAGAAGCTCCTAAGACGACTGCCATGCGTGAATTAGAAGAAGAAACAGGGTATACAGCAGAAAAGTTAGTGAAACTCCAAACGTTTGCGACTTCACCTGGATTTGCGGATGAAGTGGTTCATTTATTCGTAGCAGAAGGTTTGAGCAAAGCGACAAATGGCGCAGTACTAGATGATGATGAGTTTGTTGAACTAATGGAAGTCACGCTAGAAGAAGCAGAGCAAATGGTAGTAGATGAACGAATTTACGATGCAAAAACAGCGTTCGCTGTATTGTGGGCAAAGCATCGATTGTCAATTGAGAATTGAAACGATTATCACTTTATAACGATTATTAATAAACAATGAATAGTATTCTTGTAATTGAGAACTCCCTTTTGATATAATAAAGGCAGTTTGAGGGAGGGCGTCGCATGGAAACTAGAATCGACCGCATAAAAAAACAATTACACGCTGCGAGTTACAAATTGACGCCACAGCGTGAAGCAACAGTTCGAGTTTTGTTGGACCATGAAGAAGACCATTTGAGTGCAGAAGACGTCTATCTTTTAGTGAAAGACATTGCACCGGAAATCGGATTGGCAACAGTATACCGGACATTAGAACTTTTAACTGAATTGAAAATTGTCGACAAAATAAATTTCGGTGATGGTGTGTCACGTTATGATCTGCGTCAAGAAGGTGCGGCACATTTCCATCATCATCTTGTTTGTTTGGAATGTGGAGCAGTAGATGAAATACAAGAAGACCTTTTAGAAGATGTGGAGAACATAGTAGAGAAACGCTGGAATTTCCAAATTAAAGACCACCGTCTTACTTTCCATGGCATCTGCTGGCGCTGCAACGACAGCAATTCTCAAAATCCATCAGAATAACTGATGCCAAAAAGGACGGCCCATACAGGCCGTCCTTTTATTGTGGGAAAACCCATATGTAAACGTAGTAGGTGAAGGAGGCAGAGACATGAATTTTGGAAAAGATGCACTCGATGATTATATACATTTTCTGCGTGTTGAAAGACAGCTTGCGGACAATACTTTATCGTCTTATGAACGCGACTTAAAAGTCTATTTACAGTATTTAAAAGAAGTAGAGCAGCTCGATTCATTGAAAAAAGTAGAACGCGTGCATATATTAAATCATTTACGTCACTTAAAAGAAACGACAAAAACACCACGAACAGTAGCTCGTCATATATCCTCCATTCGTTCTTTTCATCAATTTATGATTCGTGAACGTATAGTCGAAACAGATCCAACCGTTCACTTGGAAATGCCTCAAATGGACAAAAAATTACCGAACATTTTATCTATTGAAGAGGTTGATGCCTTAATACAAGCACCTGCCACCAACAAAGCAAACGGATTGCGTGATCAAGCAATGTTGGAATTACTGTATGCTAGTGGGATGCGTATCAGCGAATGTATTAATCTTGATATAGAAGATGTGCATTTAACAATGGGGTTTGTTCGTTGTACAGGAAAAGGCGGCAAAGAACGAATTATTCCTCTGGGTAAATCTGCTTTAAAATCTTGTCAAACGTATCTTGAGCAAGGACGGATGGATTTAGTGAAGAGTGGAGAAAAGACAAATGCCCTTTTTATCAATCAACGGGGAAAACGGTTAACTCGTCAAGGATTTTGGAAACTTCTAAAGCAGCATGCCCAAAAAGCTGGTATTCAGAAAGAGTTAACACCGCATACACTGCGTCATTCTTTTGCTACACACCTACTAGAAAATGGAGCAGATATTCGCGCTGTTCAAGAAATGTTGGGCCATGCAGATATTTCTACAACTCAAATTTATACGCATGTGAGTAAAACGCGATTAAAAGACGTTTATTCTCAATTCCATCCACGTGCATAATAAAGGTCTGACTTCCGACAAGGGTAGTGTATGTGGTAAACTAAAAGCAAAATAAGGAGGAATACTTATGACGACAAAACCATTTAAACGCGTTCATTTAGTAGTATTAGATTCAGTAGGCATTGGAGAAGCGCCAGATGCTGAAGCATACGGGGACATAGGATCAGATACACTCGGACATATCGCGGAATCTGTAGGCGGTTTAACAATGCCGAATATGGAGAATTTAGGACTTGGCAATATCGTTCCTGTGAAAGGGCTTGCAAACGTAGATTCACCATCCGCTTATTACGGAAAATTACAAGAAGCTTCAGTTGGAAAAGATACAATGACTGGGCATTGGGAGATTATGGGCCTGAATATTGATACTCCTTTTAAAGTGTATCCAGATGGCTTCCCAAAAGAATTAATCGAACAACTTGAAGAAAAAACGGGGCGTAAAGTGATTGGTAACAAACCCGCAAGTGGTACTGAAATTTTAGATGAGCTTGGCCAACAGCATATGGAAACAGGCGCCATTATCGTCTACACTTCTGCTGATCCAGTGTTACAAATTGCGGCTCACGAAGAAATCATTCCATTAGAAGAACTATACCGTATTTGTGAAATCGCTCGCGAATTGACATTAGCACCTGAATATTTAGTAGGCCGTATTATTGCGCGTCCATTTCTTGGAGAGCCTGGAGCATTCAAGCGTACATCAAATCGTCACGACTATGCTTTAGCACCATTTGATCGTACGGTTATGAACGAATTAAAAGATGGTGGAAAAGATGTTATCGCTATCGGGAAAATCGATGATATTTACAACGGTGCAGGTGTGACGAAAGCGATTCGTACAAAAGATAATATGGATGGCATGGATAAACTAGTGCAAGTTATAAAAGAAGATTTTAACGGACTAAGCTTTTTGAACTTGGTGGACTTTGATGCACTTTATGGTCATAGAAGAAATCCACAAGGATACGGAGATGCATTAGAAGCATTTGATGCTCGTCTGCCAGAAGTGTTGGAAAAAATGCAGCAAGATGATTTGTTAATCATTACAGCTGATCACGGGAACGATCCAACATTCCCTGGGACAGACCATACACGTGAATATGTACCACTTTTAGCTTACTCTCCACGTTTCACGGGTGGACATGAGCTTGAAACAGGTAAAACTTTTGCTGACATCGGTGCTACGATCGCTGAAAACTTCTCAGTAGATATGCCTAAATTCGGTAAGAGCTTTTTATCTCGCATTAACCAATAAGTAATATTTGAAATGCAGTTTAACTGTTTGAAAATCAAATTGAGAAGGCGGTAGTATGCATGAGAATGGTAGATGTAATCGAGAAAAAAAGAGATGGCAATGAGTTATCGACAGAAGAAATTAAGTTTGTTATCACAGGATATACAAATGGTGATATTTCTGATTATCAAATGAGCGCTTTCCTAATGGCAGTTTATTTTCAAAATATGACAGAACGTGAACGCGCAGATTTAACAATGGCGATGGCAGAATCAGGTGACCAAATCGACTTGTCAGCAATTGAAGGCATTAAAGTCGACAAGCACTCTACAGGTGGTGTGGGCGATACAACGACTTTAGTTTTAGGTCCATTAGTCGCTGCTTGTGGCGTTCCAGTTGCAAAAATGAGTGGTCGTGGTCTAGGTCATACTGGTGGAACGATCGACAAGTTAGAAGCAATCGATGGTTTCCACGTTGAACTTTCAACGGAAGATTTCATCAAACAAGTAAATGATCATAAACTAGCAGTAATTGGACAAAGTGGTAACTTGACTCCGGCGGATAAAAAAATGTATGCGTTGCGTGATGTCACGGGTACTGTAAACAGCATTCCGTTAATTGCAAGCTCGATTATGAGTAAGAAAATTGCAGCCGGAGCGGATGCGATCGTTCTAGACGTGAAAACTGGTGAAGGGGCATTCATGAAAACACCGGAAGACGCTAAAGAACTGGCGCATGCTATGGTTGGAATTGGCAATGCAACAGGCAGAAAAACAATGGCGATTATTTCTGATATGAGTCAGCCTCTTGGATTTGCTATTGGTAATGCATTAGAAGTTAAAGAAGCCATTGAAACTTTACAAGGTAATGGTCCAGAAGATTTGACCGAATTGTGCATGGTTCTTGGTAGCCAAATGGTCGTTGTCGGCGGAAAAGCAGAAACACTTGAAGAAGCGCGAACAATGTTAGAAGAAGTAATTCGAAATGGACAGGCTTTAGAAATGTTCAAGCAATTTATCGCAGATCAAGGTGGCAATTCAGCTGTTGTGGATGATGTCACATTATTGCCACAAGCTCAATTCGTAACTGAAGTGCCTTCAAAAGAGGAAGGCTATATTTCATTTATGGAAGCGGATGAAATTGGTACTGCTGCAATGGTGCTTGGTGCAGGACGCGCAACAAAAGAATCAGAAATTGATTTAGCTGTTGGAATTGTTCTCCGCAAAAAAGTGGGAGACTTCGTTAAAGCGGGAGAGTCGATTGCTACAATTTATTCGAATACAGAAGAGCTCGCAGAATGTTCTAAAATGATATATAATAGTATCGAATATACAAGTGAACCGGTTGAAAAAATCAAACTGATTTCAGCTTTGATAACCGATTGACACTAAATCTTGCTGGGTAATTGCTCAGCAAGATTTTTCTTATAAAGCTATTATCAGGAGGGGTTTTAATTGCATTTATATGGCACACAAACAATTAATGACCAAGGTCATTTAACAATCGGTGGAACTGATTCGGTAGAGTTGGCGAAAAAATACGGTACGCCTCTTTATGTATACGATATTCAATTATTTCGCGACCGAGCTAGAGCTTTTCAAGAAACTTTTGAAAAAGCAGGAATTGGCTACCAAGTTGCTTATGCTAGTAAAGCTTTTTCGACGATTGCGATATACCAAGTAGCAGCAGAAGAAAAATTGTCATTAGATGTGGTTTCTGCTGGTGAACTTTATACAGCTGTTAAAGCTGGATTTCCGGTTGAAAAAATCCATTTCCATGGCAATAACAAAAGTGTAGAAGAATTACAGATGGCTTTCGAAGTGGGGATTGGCTGCATCGTAGTCGATAATTTTTATGAAATCGACTTATTGAAGAAACTTTCCGAGCGATTAGAGCAACCAATGAATATCTTATTGCGTGTAACTCCGGGCATTGAAGCTCATACACATGACTATATTACAACAGGCCAAGAAGATTCAAAGTTCGGTTTTGATTTGAAAAATGGTCAAGCAGATCGTGCATTTGAACAAACCTTTGACCACGACTATTTGAATTTATTAGGTCTGCATTGCCATATCGGCTCGCAAATTTTTGATACGGGTGCATTTCAACTGGCTTCTGAAAAACTAATGCAAAAAATGGCGAGTTGGAAAGAGCAATTTGATTACACATGTCCTGTATTAAACCTTGGTGGAGGCTTTGGGATTCGTTATACAGAAGAAGACAAGCCACTTGAACCAGCTGTTTATGTAGAGCAGATGATTGAAACGGTGAAACAAACGGCCAAAGCTTCTGGATACCCAATTCCTGAAATTTGGATCGAACCAGGTCGTTCGTTAATTGGTGACGCCGGAACGACACTATATACAATTGGGTCTACGAAAGAAGTACCTGGAACTCGGAAGTATGCTGCGGTTGACGGGGGAATGTCGGACAATATTCGCCCGGCTTTGTACGGGGCAAAATACAGTTCAGTAATCGCAAATAATGCAAATGCTGGATTGACTGAACAATATACAATTGCAGGGAAATGCTGTGAGTCTGGAGACAAACTAATTGAACAAGCAGACCTTCCTGTTGTAACGGCAGGGGATATTTTGGGCATTTTCTGTACCGGAGCCTATGGTTATTCAATGGCGAGCAATTATAATCGTATTGCACGACCAGCTGTTATTTTTGTCGAAAATAGCGTTTCTCAGCTTGTTGTCAAACGTGAAACAAACGATGATTTGATCAAACAAGACTTGCCTTATTCACAAAAGGCTGTGCAAGAATGAAAAAAGGAAACGTAGTTTTGCTATTATTTATATTAGCAATGGCTATTGGTTGGGGAATTGTTTACTGGCTCTTCTTTGCAGAAAATGTCATTAGCGGCTAAAAAAGGCTCTCTTGAGTTATCAGGAGATTTATAGTAGTATGGTAAAAGCCGCTTTAAGACGAAAATGAGGGATTTAAATATGTTATTCAGATATAAGAAATCATTCGAAAAGATTGCGATGGGGCTAATGTCGTTCATGCCGAAAGAACGAGAGTTGAAAAAACTTCAGCAAACCATGCATATTTATGAAGAAAATCCGGATTGGCAATTGTTCCTTTGGAAAAAAGAAGATGATTTTGTTGGATTATTAGGACTGCAAGTAGAAGAAGAATCTTATACTATCCACCACATATCAGTAAACCCTTCACATCGTGGAGAAGGAATCGGTCATGAGATGATCGGTAAAATCCAAGATATAATGCAAGAACGAGAAATGCGTGCAACGGAAGAAACCGATGCCTTTCTAAAAAAATGCCCAGTAAAAAAAGGCGACCTTTAAGTTAAAGGTTTCGCCTTTTTTTTTGTTCACGTAAACTAATAATTGAAGATCGATCTCGAAGTCTATGTTTGTGCATAAGGAAATAAGGATCTTGTTGAGGTAAAGGGTTATCAGAACAGTATGCTTCTACTGCTTTTATCAACTCTTCTGAAACAACAGGAATTTCCTGTACAACAAAAGGCTGTCTTTCTGTAACAGCTTTTATCGAATAAGTTAAAATGCCGATCAATTTTTCGTGATCAAACCCTTCGACCCAAGTGCCTCCTGGTGTTAACTTAACTTTGGCACGGATAAACGAGCGCAATGCACCAGGATAATTGCTTCTTCGCCAGTGGTACATGCCAACAGCTAATTGTATCCAACCGGTAAGGGGGTGCATTTTATCTTTCGGTGCAACTAACTTCCAGTAGTCCTCGCCAACTTCATGACATTCAAAAAAATCTTTTTCTAGATTAAAATTAACAATGTACTGGATAAACAGTGGATGTTGAAGTGGATGCATTTTGATCCCCTTTCTACTATAATAAAGAATAATTGCCCATTAATCGGGATAAATGAGTATTTTAACAGTCAGGTGGTATAGTCATGTCTTATGAAGTGAAAGTAGAGGCCTTCGAAGGTCCTCTTGATTTATTATTGCATTTAATCCACCGTTTGGAAATTGATATTTACGATATTCCAGTTTCACAGATTACTTCACAGTATATGGAACACATACGTGCGATGCAAGTCCTTGAATTAAATGAAGCGAGTGAATACCTTGTAATGGCAGCTACTTTGCTTGCGATAAAAAGTAAAACGCTTTTACCGGTCCATGAACGAGAATTGGATGAAGTTGAATTTGAATTTGATGAGCAGGACCCACGAGAAGAATTAGTGTCTCGACTCATAGAGTATCGGAAATTCAAAGATGCTTCAGAAAATTTAAGAGAACTTGAAAGCAATCGTTCAATAATTTATACAAAAGCGCCGATGGATTTATCGGATATCCAAATAACTTTGCCTGATGACCAAGTCAATCTTGAAGTAAATGCTTACGATATGCTTGGTGCTTTTCAGAAAATGCTTCGTCGCAAACAGTTAAAAGCGCCTTTATCCGCGCGGATTGCTAGACAAGAGATTTCCATCAAGCAACAAATGACTTCCATAGTGGATCAGTTAAAATTGTCAAAAGGCCGTACAGCTTTTAGTGATTTATTTCCTTCGGATGATAAATCTGTGCTCGTGGTATCGTTTTTATCGATTTTGGAATTGATGAAACGACAAGTGGTTGCAGTAGAGCAGCAAAAGAATTTTACTGATTTGATGGTGGAACTCAGAAAGGACAAGTGGGAATATGAAGACGAATCTTTCGAGTAAAATAGAAGCTTTACTTTTTGTGGCTGGAGACGATGGCCTAACAGTAAAACAGCTTCAATTTTTAACAGAGGTCAGCTTAGAAGAATTACAAGCAGGGATTACCGCATTAGATGAAAGGTACTGCTCTTCAACTAGTGGTATTGCACTAAAAGAATTAGCGGGTGTTTTTCAATTGGTTACGAAGCAGGAAGTTGCTGAAACCATTCAAAAATTGGTAGAAAACCCTACTGTTCAAGCTTTGTCACAAGCATCTTTAGAAGTACTCGCAATTATTGCTTATAAGCAACCCATTACGCGTGTAGAAGTAGAAGACTTGCGCGGAGTAAAAAGTGAAAAAGCACTCCAAACATTAACTGCTAAAGGGCTGGTTCAAGAAGCTGGACGTGTTGAAGGAACAGGGCGTGCTATTTTATATGGTACTACGAAAGAGTTTCTAAATTATTTTGGGTTGAAGAATCTAGAAGAACTTCCTCCATTACCGGAAGAGGCTGCAAATGACCTGGATGAAGATACCGATCTTTTTATGACAAATTTTCAACAAACCTTTAAAGAAGAAGTGAAAGTGTAAGGTTTTACAAGAAGGCTGTGTTATTGACAGTCTTCTTTTCTTTTGAGCTTAGTGCTTCCGCTTTTCAGAGAAATGTGACATAATTCCGAGAGGAACGAACGGCATATCAAGTTATTGTAATATATTTGCAGTACTCGGCTAGATAAGGTGAAACACGTTTTAAACTACCTAGTTGTAGCATCTGTTCCACTCAGATGCGTACGCTTTTCGAAAAAATACTAATGAGGTGAACTTATTTATGGAAAGATTACAAAAAGTACTTGCACATGCAGGGGTAGCATCAAGACGTAAATCGGAACAATTGATTTTAGACGGCAAAGTAAGAGTGAACGGAAAAACAATAAAAGAGCTTGGGGTAAAAGTTTCAAACTCAGATAAAATCGAAGTAGAAGGCGTTCAGCTTGAAAAAGAGCAGAAAGTCTATCATCTACTATATAAACCACGTGGCGTCATTTCCGCTGTTTCAGATGATAAAAACCGAAAAGTGGTAACAGACTTTTTCGAAGGAATTGAAAAACGTATTTATCCAGTTGGTCGTTTAGATTACGATACATCTGGGTTATTAATCATGACTAATGATGGTGAATTTGCCAATATGCTCACGCACCCGAAATTTGAAATTGATAAAACGTATGTAGCACGTTTAAAAGGTATTCCTGAAAAGGATGATTTAAGAAAATTAGAGCGTGGCATCAAGTTAGAAGATGGCATGACAGCACCTGCGAAAGTGAAACTTTTGTCAGGCGATAAAAAGACGGGTAAAGCAATTGTGCAAATTACCATTCACGAAGGAAGAAATCGCCAAGTTCGGAGAATGTTTGAAGCTATCGGATATCCAGTTCAAAAATTGAGCCGTGAACAATTTGCTTTCCTAACATTGCATGGCTTGAATGCTGGCGAATCACGTGAGCTATCTGCGCATGAAGTGAAATTATTACGCGTGTTAGCTGAAACGGGCAAGCGCGTCTAATTATCTAACGTTCACAAACCCTTCAAAACTCCAAATTTGTGACGGTTTAAACTTTGTTATAATTAGGTTTGCGTAAGATACCTCGAAGGGGGGAACAAGTATGGATGAAAAAGCAAAACAAACAAAGAATAGCAAGAAGCGAAAAAGAGCTGTGATGCGAACAACCATCTTAGCGATCCTAATAGCTGCGATTGGCTATACAATTTATAACAGCGCTACAGCTGAAGATGTGACGGTGCTAAAAGTCGGTGATAAAGCGCCTAATTTCACCTTAGTAGATCTTGAAGGCGAAAACCATAAGTTATCAGATTACGAAGGTCAAGGTGTCTTTTTAAATTTCTGGGGTACGTGGTGTAAGCCTTGTGCAAAAGAAATGCCGGCAATGGATCGGCAATACGAGGTTTTCACAAACCAGGGAGTTCAGGTGCTCGCAGTTAATATTGCTCAATCAGATTTTGAAGTCCAATCTTTTGCAGATCAATACGGCTTGTCTTTCCCAGTAGTGATTGATAAAACAAAAAGTGTGATGACGGCTTATAACATAAGGCCATTGCCAACCACAGTGCTTGTGAATCCGGAAGGGAACATTCAGCGCATCATTACAGGTGAAATGACAGAACAGGATATTGAAGGCTTTATGGAAGAAATCAAACCTGACTAAGGAGATTTTTTGGATGGAAAAATTGCAATGTCAATGCGGTCATATAAACCCGCCTGGTACGAACCTTTGTGAATCGTGTGGGCGGTCTTTGACTGAAAAAGAACAAAATAGCAAACTGGTCGACATGCGTTACGAAGGAACTGCAAGACGTTCACAAACTTATAATAAATCCATCATCGATAAAATTTGGAACTTTTTCTCAAGTGTTAAAGTCGGTGTTGGGATTATTGTCTTATTGTTAGTGGCTGCTGCAATTGGGACCATTTTGCCTCAGAAAGCATTTGTTCCTGCTAATACAGAAGCAACGATTAAAGAATATTATGCTGATACGTATGGTGTAGTTGGTCAAATTTACCATGCACTTGGCTTTCATGATTTATACAGTTCGTTTTGGTTTATTATTTTAGTTGGAATGTTAGCCATTTCGTTGATTATTGCTAGTTTAGATCGTTTTGTGCCTCTTTATAAATCGTTAAAAAATCAACGTGTGTTGCGTCATCCAAGCTTTATGGACAAGCAGCGAATTTACGCTGAAGGACCAGGAGCAGAAGATACGCTAAAAAAAGCAGAAGAAAAATTATCTGAACTGAAATACAAAGTCCGCACAGATAAAAATGGCTTATTAGCTGAAAAAGGTCGTTTTTCTAGATGGGGTCCTTATGTCAATCACATCGGACTTATCATCTTTTTGTTCGGGGTTATGTTACGTATGATGCCAGGATTTTATATTGATGAGAGTCTTTGGATTCGCGAAGGTGAAACAAGAGCAATTCCAGAAGTACCTGGTTATTACTTGGAAAACAAAAACTTTGAACTTGAAAATTATTCAGGTGAAGGCGGCGAAGAAATCTTCGGAGAAGCTTTGGATCGTGTGGGTACGGTAGCTAAAAACTATCAGACAGATATTGTTCTGTATAAAAAGAAAGAAGATGCATTACCCGGTGCAGTTGATGGGCAGGAAGTTGTGAAAGAATATCCAATTCGTGTAAATCAACCACTAAAATTTGCTGGGTACGCTATTTATCAAATGGACTTCCGTCTAGATGAACTAAAAGCAATGACTTTCTCGTTTATTAATAAAGAGACAGAAGAATCTTTTGGTGAATTGACCATTGATTTGATCGATCCAAAAAAAGATTATGAACTTGATAATGGCGCTTCTGTTAAATTGATTGGCTATTATCCAGATTTCTCAGGATTTGAAAATGGCGAACCGCAAACGGCAACACCATTACCGAACAATCCTGGCTTTTTAGTGAAATTGTTTACTCCTGATACTCCAGAAGGAGAAACGAGCTTTATTACGATTAAAAATACGGTTGAGCCTTTAGGTGAAAACGAGTATAAATTAGCCTTCCAAAGTGTTGAAACACGAGATGTGTCAGGTTTAACAGTTCGTAAAGACAGCACCTTGCCGATTCTTGGTCTTGGCGGTTTAATCTTTATGATTGGTGTAGCTCAAGGGATGTATTTTAATCACCGTCGCTTCTGGATTCAGCAAAAAACTGACGGCACCATTCTATTAGCCGGTCATACCAACAAAAACTGGTTCGGCTTGAAAAAAGATTTAAATCAAGTTGTTGAATATGCATCATTGCCCGCTTACACAGATCAACAAGATGAAATCGAAAAACAAGAGAAAGCGGAAAAGGAAGGTGAAGTATTGTCATGACGTTAGCTGAAATAAGTTCAAGTTTATTATATGTAGCCTTTGTCGCTTATCTTATTGCAACATTTGTTTTCGGTGGAGCAGTTAAAGGAAATAAAGAAGGTACATTCAAATCAGAGTCGCGATGGGGTATGGTTGCAATTACCATTACGCTCATCGGTTTTGCTGCCAATCTTGGCTATTTCTTCACAAGATGGGGCGCAACAGGTCATGCGCCGCTAAGTAATATGTTCGAATTTACAACGGCATTCGGAATGACTTTAGTTGGCGGATTTATCATTTTGTACTTCTTGTATAAAACGCCTGTATTGGGCATGATCGTATTGCCTGTCGCATTATTGATCATTGCGTTTGCGAGTATGTTCCCAAGTGAAGTGAGTCCGCTTATTCCAGCTCTTCAAACAAACTGGTTGGCGATTCATGTCAGCACAGTTGTAATTGCGGAAGGAATTTTAGCAATTAGTGCGGCTGCAGGATTGATTTATTTATTGAAAGTAGTAGATCTTACGAAAAAATCCAAGCAACGTATGGGGTTAGAAGCCATTATGTATTCGCTTGTACTAGTTCTTGGATTTGTTGTCGCTAGTAGTTTCTTCTCGTTAACAGGCTATGAAGCAGAATTTACTTATGTGGATAAAGAAAGCAAAGATGCGGCTGTGACGTACACGATGCCCCCGCTTTTCGGCATGAATGACTATGTCGCGTTAACGGATGATGCCATGACACCACTTGTTGAAATGCCTGCGATTGTTCATGCAGGAAAATTGACGACTGTTGTATGGTCAATTTTGGTCGGTACGGTTCTATATTGGCTAATTCGTTTGGTTTTCAGAAAACGGATTGCTGCAATCTTAAAACCATTTGTTAAAAACGTTAACATACAATTGATGGATGAAATCGGTTATCGTGCCGTAATTATTGGGTTCCCAGTATTTACATTAGGTGCATTAATTTTCGCCATGATTTGGGCACAAATTGCTTGGTCTCGTTTCTGGGGCTGGGACCCGAAAGAAGTATGGGCTCTGATAACCTGGTTATTCTATGCTGCATACTTGCATTTGCGTTTAGGCAAAGGGTGGCAAGGTGAAAAATCTGCATGGCTAGCTGTGCTTGGGTTTATAATCATCATGTTTAACTTAGTTGCAGTAAACTTAATAATCGCCGGGTTGCATTCTTACGCATAACAAGCAGGCCTTTTCCGGTAACGGAAAAGGTCTTTTATTTTAGTCTAGACTTCAACGTATGCTTACACTTTTCTTTATTTTTAATAAGGTTATCGGTACAATGAGACATAACAGTAGAAAGTTGGAGGGGTTAGGATGTCAGAGGAAATTACGGTTTTAGTAGTAGACGATGAGGAACGAATTCGACGGTTGTTGAAAATGTATTTAGAGCGTGAAGGATATGTAGTGGAAGAAGCAGAAAACGGTGTTCAAGCATTAGAGATGGCACTAGAAAAAGATTATCATTGCATCTTGCTCGATTTGATGATGCCTGAAAAAGATGGAGTCGCTGTTGCTACAGAATTACGCGAAACTAAAATGACGCCTATTATCATGCTTACTGCAAAAGGGGAAGAAGCTAACCGAGTGGAAGGTTTTGAATCTGGAGCTGATGATTATATTGTGAAGCCTTTTAGTCCGAGAGAAGTAGTGTTGCGTGTGAAAGCAATATTACGTCGTTCGTCTGCTTATTCACCGATTTCCAATTCAACGGTTTCAAAAGACTTGGTTGTTTTCCCTCACTTGACTATTGATCACGATGCTCATCGTGTCACAGCGGATGGCGTAGAAGTAAACTTAACGCCGAAGGAATATGAGTTATTGTACTTTTTAGCAAAAGCACCCGATAAAGTTTTTGACCGTGAGCACTTACTCAAAGAAGTGTGGCATTACGACTTTTTTGGTGACTTACGTACAGTAGATACGCACGTCAAACGATTGCGTGAAAAACTGAATCGCGTATCAGAATCAGCTGCGAAAATGATTGTCACGGTATGGGGCGTCGGCTATAAATTTGAGGTTGGCAATGAATAGAATATGGAATAGTGTTGTCGGGAAGCTTTGGATTACGATCCTGCTTCTCGTTTCCTTTGTCCTTTTTATTGTGACCGTTCTGCTGTTGGAGTTTCTAGGGAACTATCATAGTCAAACTGTGGAAGAAGCGTTGAATAGTGAAGCGAATATGATTGCGAATATTTTTAACGAGCATGAAGAAGTAGTGAATTCGTTAGAAATCATTGGTGATATTATTGGCGCTGAAACAAATGCAGTAATTGCTGAAGAACCGTATGAAAGTAGCTATTATATTCATGATGGATTGAATGGGACAAAGACACGGGAAGAAATCTTAAATGAAAAAGCGTTTCAGAAAGTTTTTGAAACAAATGAAACTGTGATGAAAGAAATGCTTTTGCCTTCATTAACAGAGCAAAATCGTCTTGAATCTTATATTGTCTTAGCCAGTCCGTTGAAAACCGGAGAAGAAGAGCATGGTGTTGTATTTATCTATCAATCATTGGAAGTAATGGACCGTACTGCGGAACGAACGACTAATATTGTTTTCTTATCAGCATTTATCGCCTTATTATTAACAACATTTTTTGCCTTCTTTTTATCTTCACGAATCACTTCGCCTCTACGAAAAATGCGTGAAGGTGCATTTGAGTTAGCGAAAGGCAATTTTGATACAAAAGTTAAAGCAACATCTAGTGATGAAATTGGTCAATTAGCTACTGCTTTCAATCAAATGGGTCGACAGCTCAAGCATCATGTAGAAGTAATCAATCAAGAGAAAGAGCAATTATCAAGTATTTTAACGTCGATGGCAGATGCTGTTATCACGTTTAATCAGGATAAAACCATTTTATTGAGTAATCCGCCAGCTGAAAAATTATTAAAGCACTGGACGATTAAAAATGATTCTGAATATGCGAGACCTTTGCCTGCTGAAATGCTTCATATGCTTGATCATGTAATCGGATTTCAAGAAGAGATTGAAGAAGAGTTAGAAATCGAGGGTGCATATTACGCTATCAATTTCAGTCCATTGTATAGTGGTGAATCGATTCGTGGAGCTGTTGCTGTTTTGCATAATATGACAGAACAGCATCGCTTAGAGAAGCTGAGAGAAGATTTCATCGCCAATGTGTCACATGAGTTGCGGACACCTATTGCCATGCTTCAAGGCTATAGTGAAGCGATTTTAGATGATGTTGGTGCAACAGAAGAAGAGCGTCGTGAAATGACGAAAATCATATACGAAGAATCACAACGGATGGGTCGTTTAGTCACTGACTTATTGAATCTGGCCCGTTTAGAATCAGGATATATGCGACTCTATAAAGAAATTGTTCAATTAAACAGCTCTATTGAACGGATGACACTTAAGTTTTCTCAAATTGC
Organism: Planococcus halocryophilus; assembly: GCF_022489025.1. GTDB lineage: Bacteria > Bacillota > Bacilli > Bacillales_A > Planococcaceae > Planococcus > Planococcus halocryophilus_A. The sequence goes on from NZ_JAKVTG010000001.1 coordinate 435,791, forward strand.
GAAAGAAAACGGAGTTCATTTGTCTTTCGAAACGACTATCGATGATTGGGCGGCAACGGAGATTGATGAAGATCGTATAGAACAAGTGATGACGAACCTAATCGATAATGCCATACGCCATACGCCTAAAGAAGGGCAAGTGGTCGTTCGTGTCGAACAACAAAAAGAGTATGCGAAGATTTCGATCAATGATAACGGAGTCGGTATATCAAAAGAAGATTTGGAATTTGTATTTGAACGATTTTATAAGGCGAATAAGGCAAGGACGCTCGGAAAAGGTGGAACAGGACTTGGTTTAGCAATAGCGAGCAATATTATACAAGCTCATGAAGGTCAGATTTATGCAGAAAGTAATGTAGGACAAGGTACTTCTTTTGTTTTCTTATTGCCTTTAAAAGACATGTAACTTTTCATTTTCAGAGACGACTAATCTAAAGGACGGAGGGAGTATATTGAAAGACTCCGTTTTCCACCGGCTGTACGATGAGTATCACCAGGATGTTTTTCAATTTTTAATTTATCTGGTGAAAAACAGACATTTAGCAGAAGATTTAATGCAAGAAGTTTATATTCGTGCTTTTCGTGCATATGATCGATTTGAAGGAAGAAGTTCAGAGAAAACATGGCTTTTTTCAATTGCTAAAAATGTGGCAATTGATCATTTTCGAAAAGCGGCAGTTCGCTCAAAACATTCGATGGAGTATTTTGATTGGGAAACACAGCAATTAGTTTCGTCGGAAAAACTCCCAGAAGAAGTTTCATTGTTAAATGAAGATAAAATATTTTTATACAAGGCATTAGACACTTGTACAGGAGATCAAAAGATGGTCGTTATTATGCGATTCTTTCAGGACTTGTCAATTGCGGAAACCGCTGAAGTACTAGGCTGGACTGAAGGGAAAGTGAAAACAACCCAGCACCGTGCAATTAAAGCCTTGCGCGAAAAATTAATCGCTAGGGAAGGGGGAGATGGAAATGCCGAATAACAAATGGACCGATGAATCTATCGAAGATTTGTTGAAGGATTTCCCTGCGATAAAAGATAACCGGCCAAAAGAAAAAGTCTATAATCAATTGGTTCAAAAAGAGCCGGCTCATAAGCGGCCAAATAGATGGTTACCGCTTCTTGTTGCAGCATTGGCGTTTATCGCTGTTGGACTGTTGGTCTCCTCCATTATCAATCAAAATGGCATCGATTCTGCTCAAAACAGTGAAAGTTCTGCTGATAATTCGAACAACGGGGCAGAGATGAAGTCTCAGGAAAGTGTAGAAGAACAGGAAGGATTACCTGAAGCTGGAGAATCTAGAGCTGAAAGTGCAGATTCATATTCAACGGCTCAAGTAGATGGGACATTGCGAACAGCAGTTTATGAAGAAACAATAGGTGATCAAACTTTGATGACTATTGGGATGACTCAGAATGCATTCGTTATACCGGTGTCTTTTCTAATTCCGAATGAAGAAATAATGAAAACTTTTGAAGGTTCTATGCCGACATCGTTAGATTTATATAAAGAATATGCAGATGACTTAGATGAGGTTGCACTAGGATTTGATAATTATCATCCGTACGTTGGAACTTTAGAGAAGACGGCAACAGGCATTCGCCATTTGCTTCCGCAAGACCATCAATATGATTTGGCCTCAGCAAGTATTGGTGTATACATGGATACCATTACAGAGACATTTAAAGATGTAACAGAAATTAACGTTGTGAATGAAGATGGTTCTACTGCAGAGTTTTCTCAAGTTGGACCGGTAGAAAAATTAGTTCCGGGAGTAGAAAATCTCGCATACTATGCTTATCAAACGGAGCATGGTGAAATTTACCTGGCACCAGCATACAATATGCCGTTTGATTCAGTGACAGAAGCCATTACAGCACTTGCTGAAAATCCGAATGATATATACAAGGCAACAATCCCACAAGATTGGAAATTTCAAGTGTCAGAAACCGATAAACTTGTTCAAGTTGAATTTATGAACAGTGTCGACCTAGAATCATTAGACAAAATAGAGGCAGTTCGTTTGCTTGAAAGTCTTGTTTTGACAGCTGATACTTTCGATAAAGAAGTAGTAGTGAGAGGAATACAGCAAGAGAATTGGAACGGTTTTGATTTTAATGAGCCATTACCAAATCCGGTAGCGCCTAATTTAATAGCGTGGCCATTACAGTAAGTAAAAGAAAGGTTGTAAACAAATTTGTTTACAACCTTTCTTTTTTATACTAATATTAGGGCATAACAAAATATCGATTCATCTTCGGGGCAGGGTGCAATTCCCTACCGGCGGTAATTGAACTCTGTTCATAAGCCCGCGAGCCGTAAAACGCAGGATTTGGTGAGATTCCAAAGCCGACAGTATAGTCTGGATGGGAGAAGGTGAAGGTGCGGACGTTTGTCGTTTACATGTAGACGGAACGCTATTAAGTGTGCCTTTTCTCCCTTAAGTAGTTATTACTTAAGGGTTTTTATATGTAAATACGGAGTCCGAACCTTTCTTCTGGTGAATCACGACAAGGAGAGAGGAATATGAAGAACAAAAAGTTACAAACAATGATCGCGATTGGGATGTTAAGCAGTATTTCTTTTATATTGATGCTTTTTAACTTTCCACTACCTGCACTTCCTGCTTTTTTGAAAGTAGATTTTAGTGATGTGCCTGCATTAATCGCCGCTGTTACAATGGGGCCGGTCGCAGGGATTTTAGTAGCCTTCTTTAAAAATGTGTTGGATTGGCTTTTCGCAGGTAGCCCAACAGGAGTTCCAGTTGGCCACATGGCAAATTTTGTAACGAGCTTGTTGTTTATTTTGCCGGTTTATTTTATCTATCAAAAACTGGCAACTAAAAAAGGTATGGCTTTTGGATTAACGATAGGAACATTGTCGATGGCAATCGGCATGAGCATTTTAAATTATTTTGTTTTCCTACCGATGTACACATATTTCCTTAACATGCCACCAACAACTGGTGATGCATTATTCGGAATGATTGTTTTAGGAATACTCCCGTTTAACTTAATCAAAGGCGTTCTTTTAACCGCAGTAGTCTTGCTAATGTTCAGCAGCATGCACACGTGGATTGAAAAACAAAGAACCTACTATTTATCATAAATGTAATAGAAAAGCGTAAGTGCCTGGTCAGCTCTGACAGGCATAAGGAGACCTAGCAGTGTGGCGTTCTTTGCCACTCTGTTGGGTTGACTTATGTCCCGAAGAGCTAGGCACTGGAGTCTAGACAAAGAAAAGCGTAACTAGCCGTGTAGATTCGACGGGCATAAGGTGCTCTGGCGAAGCGGCATGTTCTTAGCCGCACAGCCAGAGAGAGTTATGAACCTAGAATCTGGCTAGTGGAGTCTAGACAAAAAAAGCGTAAGTGCCTGGTCAGTTCTGACAGGAACACATAAAAAGAAGGCGTTCTGGGAAATTCCAGAACGCCTTCTTTTTTAATCAATCTTCGTATTTTAAAGGATCGCCTTCAAAAGATGTATCTGCAACTTTGATAGAATCTGTTGGACAGCCTTCAAATGCATCTTCCATGTCTTCTTCGAGTTCATCTGGAACTTGTTCTGTTCCCATGTTATTATCTAAAATAACAAACGCGATTCCTTCATCATCGTAATCGTAAATGTCGGGTGCAGCAGCACCACAAGCACCACAAGCGATGCAAGTATCCTTATCAACAATGGTATACTTAGCCATATTGTTTTCCACTCCTTTATCTCCGAACAAGTTCAGTTATACTATCGTATTTATTCTAAAGGTGTTTGAGAAGTTTTTCAACCTAAAACCGCTAAGGGGGTCCAAGCTTGTTATTTAGTGAACTCATTTTGGCCATTATGAAACCTTTAAATCGGCAACGTACCATCTCTTCTCCTTATCATTTAATAAAAGGAAAGAAGTCCGGACAAACAATACAGGATATTGGCTATTTTGGCCTTTATCCTTATTTTGGTATTTTCCCTAAATTGGATAAGAAAGCCTATGACCAAGTGATTAAGAGCTTATTTTCACAAGGTTATTTGCTAGCAAATGAACAAGTGATCGAACTCACTGAAAAAGCGATAAATACAAGTATTTCCGACACGCCGTTAAATGGCTGGAAATACCGTGGAAATGAAATTCTCTTTTTTAACCGATTGTCACTAATTGTTCAAACTTTATCCCATATGAGTCAGTCTGTAAAAATTTTTGACCCAATTGTCAATAATGAAGAAATACAAATGTGGGTGAAAAAATATTTACAACAAATTCAATTTCGAGATTTAGCAGTAGTCCAGGCGTTTAAAAAAGAACTCTTCACTACTTTAGCCGATTCAGCTATTTCTGAAACACATAAAATGATTCTCACAGAACGATTAACGGGTCTTGCTTTGAGTGGGTTAACGTGGCAACAAATTGCCACATCTAAAAAATTGTCTGTTTTAGATGTGCAATTGATGACTGTAGAAGCTCTACACAGCTGGATGGCAGAAATAGAAAAGTCTAAGCCTCCGCTACTATTAGGTTTAATGGAAGGCGTCATCCAGCAGTCCTCTTTGACGGCAACTGCACAACGTACAGAAAAATTATTTGAAAGAGGTTTTACGTTAGAACAAATTGCTTCTTTACGACAGTTGAAAACTAGCACGATTGAAGATCATGTTGTAGAACTTGCGATGAATGATCCGTATTTTAATTTCAAGTCATTTATGAGTCAAGAATTGTATAAAGCAATCATTATTGAAAGTAAAAGTCAGCAATCGAAAAGGTTACGTGACATCAAAGAGCATTTACCTGATGCGAGCTATTTTCAAATACGTCTTGCGTTATCGATTAAGGAGGAAAATCAATGAATTTGGAGGAGTTACTATATTCGACTTACGGGTTTTCTTCTTTTCGTCCAGGGCAGAAAGAAATTATCGAGAAGGTAATAGCTGGTGAGGACGTGATTGCGTTATTGCCTACCGGAATGGGAAAATCCATTTGTTATCAATTACCAGCAAAAATTTTGCCCGACAGTGTCTTGATTGTTTCACCGTTATTGTCTTTAATGCAAGACCAAGTAGCACAATTAAAGAAAATGGGCGAAAAATCAGTTGTGGCCATTAATTCTTTTTTAAAACCAGAAGATAAAGATAGGGTTATGAACAATCTCGGCTCGTATAAATTTATTTTCATATCACCGGAAATGCTAGTTCAACCGTTCATCAAAAAAAAATTACAAGAAATACGCGTTTCTTTATTAGTAGCCGACGAAGCTCATTGCATTTCTCAATGGGGATTTGATTTTAGGCCAGATTATTTACGGATTTCCGAAGTATTGCCGATTTTAAAATTCCCGCAAGTTTTAGCATTAACAGCAACTGCTACTGACAAAGTTACTAATGAAATCAAAGAATATTTGGCGCTTATAAAGCCATACGTTTATTGTCATCCAATGGATAGAAAAAACATTGTCTACGATATAAAGAAATTTGAAGATAACCGTGAAAAGCTTGAGTTTTTAAGAGCTTTTATTCAAAAATTTAAAGGTCCCGGAATTATTTATGCCGGAACCAGAAAAAAGTCCCAAGAATTATCTATGCTTTTAACGGAACAAGGAATTTCATCTGCCTACTATCACGGTGGAATGGAACATCAAGATCGGGTTTTCGTTCAACAGCAATTTCAAAATGAAGAAGTAGAGTGGATTTGTTCCACAAATGCTTTTGGTATGGGGGTACATATTCCAAATATTCGACAAGTTATTCACTTTCAAGTACCAACTTCTATCGAAGGGTATGTCCAAGAAGTAGGAAGAGCTGGAAGGGACGGTCTTCCAGCTTTAGCAACGCTGCTCTATGCCCAAGGAGATGAGGCTTTACTTGAAAGTTTAGTAATGGATGATTTGCCGACAAAACATGAAATAGCGGCAGTATTCAATGGTGGATCATCAGCAACGCATTTAATCGACCAAGGAATTGTGAGAGAAACTGCATTTCGTGTCATCGCTTACTGGATGACTAAATTACCGCTAGCTGGTGTTACAAGCCAAATTGAACAGCTAAGAATAGGTAAGAGACAGCAAGCATCGAAAATTCGCGAACTGATTACACGAGACGGTTGTTTGAGAAGTTATATTATAAGTTGCTTTGATCAACAACTTATCAACAAACCTGACAATTGCTGTGTGAATGATGGAATTGAATACGGTGTTTTTGAGGCATTTTCTTATTCTGAAAAAAAACCAATACCCCTTGATTGGCAAGGTCGTTTAAGTGTAATATTACCTATATAAGGTTTTCATTAACTGTCATTTACAAATGAGCCTTTTTTCGTCATAATAGATATATTAGTACAGATAGGGGTAGTCATGTATGGGGAATCATAGTTATCATGAGTCGATTGAAAAGAATCGGCAAGAAATATCAGTAGACGATCAATCAGCGTTGTCTAGAGCAGCTCAAAGACATGCCCAAAAGCCTAAATCTAAAAAAAGTAAAAGTCTTTTGATGCCTGCGTTATTTTTTATCTTTATATTAATTCCAGTTTCTTTGTTGATTTATGTAGCTTTCTTTTTTGAACCCGACGATTCTTTGACAGCCAAACCTACAGAAAATGAAGTGAGTTTTGAAATGAATTCCCAGCCTTCTAGTGCTGCTGTCGCTGCGGCCGAAAAAGAAGAAAAAGAAAAGGCTGAAGCTGAAAAAGCAAAAGCTGATGCACAAGCAAAAGCTGAAAAAGAAAAAATAGACGCTCAAGCGCAGGTAGATAAAGAGAAATCTGATGCACAAGCCGAAGCCGATGCAAAAGCAAAGGAAGAAGCCGATGCGAAAGCTGCAGCTGATGCAAAAGCTAAAAAAGAAGCGGACGCACAAGCCGAAGTGGAAGCTGATGCAAAAGCCAAAGCCAAAGCCGAAGCCGATAAAAAAGAAGAAGTACCAAGTGCTTCTGGTAAGACTTACGTAGTGAAACCTGGTGAAACATTATATCGAATCGCTGTTAATAATTACGGCGCAGCAGGAGCAGCTGCGGCTGTAGAAAAAATCAAACAAGCAAATGGGTTAAGTTCAAACAGCATCAGCCCAGGGCAAAGCATAACATTGCCATAAACTTAAGGGTGAAGAAATAGCTACGACCAAAGTAAAAAAATAGAAAGTGGGGCGAATAGATGTTTGTTAAAAGCGTAATGGTGAAAAGAGAAAAATGTTATACAGTGAAATTAGAAGATTCAGTACAAGTAGGTTTCGATCTACTAGAAAAGCACACAATTGATGCTTTGCCAGTAGTAGATGGAACAGAGTACAAAGGGATCTTTACTTGGTACCATGCATATCGTGCGTTTTTCTATTCAGGAAAAACTAAAGAAGAATTTATCAGTTCCACTAAAGTGAGCGACGTAGTTGTAAACCAGGAAGTCCACTTAACAATTAACGATGTTTACGAAAAAGCGTTAGTTGAACTAAATGATTTTCCGATTATCGCAGTAGTTGATAAAGGTCAATTTTTAGGAATCGTTACTCGTTTTGATATCGTTAACCAATTGCAAAGTGCATTTGGGATAGATAAACCGGGATTCCGAATTACTTTTACTTCCGTAGAATCAGAAGGTCGTATTGGCCGCTTAGGAGAAATTATTGAGAAATACAAAGAATCTGTAATCTCTTTAGTTACTTTTGATGAGACGAATAAAATGGTTCGGCGCATAGTATTAAAGGTTGAAAAGAAAGACAATATTGCTCGTTTTGTAAAAGAACTTGAGAAATCAGGCTTCCGAGTATTGGATATTGCAGAAGACGAATAGTAGAATGAAAGAAAAACATAAGCCTGGCTTATGTTTTTTTCTTCTTTTATGAAAGGAAACTCCACATGAAATATTTAATGCGAATTGGATTCGTAGCATTGTCAATGCTCCTGTACATGGCACGAAATGCTGTTTCAGAAAACCTGATTAAAAAGACAATCAAACTGCCTGCAACCAGAGCTTTTGAGCCATTTAACTTGCTTTTTATTGCGGACATTCACCGCAGAAATATAAAAGTAGACTTAATCAATTTTCCTGTAGATATTATCGTCATTGGTGGAGATTTAGTTGAAAAAGGCGTGCCACTGGAACGAGTAGCCAACAATATTAAAAACTTACGATCTCATGCCCCTGTTTACTTTGTCTGGGGAAATAATGACCGAGAAGTAGATGAGGAGGCACTCAGAAAGATTTTTAAACAATACGACGTGATTGTGTTAGATGATAAATCTGTTCTGCTGTTTAACAATCCACAATTGAAGTTGGTTGGGCTAGATCATTTCGCCTATAAACCTGATGGATTAAAAAATGCATTCAGTGAAGTGAAAGAACAAGACACAGTAGTGTTTGTTTCACATACACCAGTTGATTTTTGGAAGATAAAAGCCCCGTATTCAGCCGATTTGCTGCTTGCCGGTCATACGCATGGCGGTCAAATACGTGTTGGACCTTTTGGGATGTTCAAAAAAGGTGCGATAAAATATAAAAACGATCGAATTGAACTAATCACGAATGGGTTTGGTACTACGACATTACATCTACGGTTAGGTGCGCCAGCAGAATATCATTTGCTAACAATTGCTCCTAAACGGATATGAACGAATAAAATTTGGCAAATAAAGTAGAAGTCCTTTATGCTTATATAAGGATTAAATACAGGAGATGTTTTAAATGGAATATGTAGATGCTCTTATTATCGGAGGCGGTCCTTGCGGTTTGTCGGCTGCGATTGAATTGGAGAAAAAGGGATTGCATACGACCGTAATTGAGAAAGGCAACATCGTCAATGCTATTTTCAATTACCCAACGCATCAAACTTTTTTCAGTACAAGTGAAAAACTATCGATAGGTGACGTGCCTTTTATTATTGAAGGTCGTAAGCCAAAAAGAAACCAAGCTCTAGTGTATTACCGAGAAGTTGTTAAAAGAAGTGGTATTCAAGTGCGACCTTTCGAAACGGTTGAACAGGTTGAAAAGGACGACCTTTTTAAAATCACGACGTCAAAAGGTCAATATCAAGCAAAATATGTTATCGCTGCGACAGGATATTATGATCAACCGAATAAACTTGAAGTAGAAGGCGCAAATTTACCGAAAGTGATGCATTATTTTAAGGAAGGACACCCTTATTTTGATCAGGATGTCTTAGTAATCGGTGGCAAAAATTCGGCTGTAGATGCTGCATTAGCCTTACACAAAGCTGGAAGCAGAGTGACAGTGTCTTATCATGGTACGAGCTATTCTAAAAGCATTAAACCATGGATTTTACCGGAATTTGATGGTTTAGTGAGAAAAGGCGAAATCACAATGTTATTCGATTCAATGGTCGATCGAATTACAGATGACAATGTTGAGTTAACAGTCAATGATCAAAAAGAAACGATCCCCAATCAGTTTGTTTTTGCGATGATTGGTTATCACCCAGACCATAAGTTTTTAACATCTATGGGTATTGCTATTGATCAGGCATCGGGTAGACCAACTTTTGATGAGCAAACAATGGAAACCGATGTAGATAATTTATACATTGCTGGCGTTATAGCAGCAGGAAATAATGCTAACGAAATTTTTATTGAAAATGGGCGCTTTCATGGACAGCAAATTGCGGAAGCTATTGCAAAAAAAGAAGGCACAGCATAATTGTGCCTTCTTTTTATCGTCTTACATAAATGTACTATTTTTTAATCTAGAAGGGGAGTTTGGGTATGAAGAAAAAAGTATCACTAATTACGACAGGCGGAACAATTGCCAGTCGAGAAATTTCAAATGGGCTATTAAAGTCGGGAGCGATTTCAGGAGAAGAATTAGCTGAGCTTTGTCAGCTTCCAGAAGAAATCGAAGTAAAAGTAGTCGATGTCTTCCAGTTGCCGAGTATGCATATTGGTTTTGAACAAATGATGGAAATTAGACAAGCTATTCTTAAAGAATTACAAGACCCTGAAGTTGAAGGAGTCGTTGTAACGCACGGAACAGATACGTTAGAAGAAACAGCGTACTTTTTGGATTTAACAATTGATGATGATCGTACAGTGGTTATTACAGGGTCTCAGCGATCTCCAGAAGAAGTTGGTACAGATGTTTACTCAAATCTGCAGAACTCCATATACGTAGCGGTAGACCCAAATCTGCGAGGGATTGGAGCTGTTGTAGTATTTAACGAACGTATATATAGCGCTAAATACGTTAAAAAAGTTCATTCTAGTAATTTACAAGGTTTTGATTCGTTTGGGCATGGTTATCTTGGTATTATTGATAACGATACGGTGCGTATTTATCAGAAACCGGTGATGCATGAAGTACATATAGTGAAAGGTCGATTGCCACGTGTTGATATTATTAAATGTCATTCGGGGCAGGATGGTTTTTTAATTGACCAACTAGTAACAGGACCATCAGAAGGAATTGTTTTAGAAGCTGCGGGTAGAGGGCAAGTATCTCCGCATATGGTAGACGCAATTGATCATGCGATAAAACAGGGCATTCCAGTAGTGTTAACAACTAGTGCTGAAGAAGGAAATACCTATCCGGCATATAGTTATCCAGGTAGTGCTCATGATTTATTGACTCGTGGCGTGATTCTTGGTAGTGATTACGACAGTAAAAAAGCACGTATAAAGCTTTCTGTATTGTTATCCACTCAAAACGTGATTCAAGCAAATGCTTTTGAAAGATAAAATTGGAATAAGTGTTAAGCGCGAAGTGAAAAATAGATACATGAGTATGAGTAAACAGTGTAATCCAATTAAAGGGGTACGCGTATGATTATTTTACTAACGGTAGCAATAGCCCCCGGTCTAGCGCTTTTTAGTTACTTTTATTTGCGTGATCAATTTTCTGGGGAACCATCGAAGCTGCTGTTTCAAAGCTTTGTATATGGGGCAGTTTTAACATTTCCAATTCTCTTCGTTCAATATGTGTTTGATGCTGAAGGTGTTTTTACGAATAGGTTTATACAAAATGTTGTGTTTTCCAGTATTATTGAAGAATTTTTCAAATGGTTAGTATTATTAATAGCTGTTTATCGCCACGTTGATTTTGAAGACCCGTATGACGGAATTTTATACGGTGCTAGCGTTTCTCTCGGGTTTGCAACAATTGAGAATATACTATACATATTGGAATTTGGTTTGCAAACGGCATTTATACGGGCTTTTTTGCCGGTATCAAGTCATGCGTTATTCGGGGTGGTCATGGGTTATTATTTTGGGAAAGCCAAATTTAGCAAAAGCGGCACGAGGAGACGATGGATTGGTTGGGCGATTGTTAGCACAGTAATTCTTCATCTTGCATATAATTCGAGTTTGTACATTTACGATAATATTGTGTACGGAGCAATTCCGTTCATGCTTTTCTTATGGTGGTTTGGACTTCGAAAGGCAAAGCAAGCTCATCAACTTTCGTTGTCACACTATAGCGATCAAAATTCGTCGGGGCAATCAGAAGATTAAAGTAAATACTAAAAAAGTCTTACATATGAAGACTTTTTTTTTATGTTAAAATATGATGAATACTTAGGATGAGGTGACTATTTTGATGAAACCGATACAAATAGCAATCGATGGCCCGGCCGCTGCTGGAAAAAGCACGATCGCAAAAATTGTAGCAGAAAAATTGGGCTATGTTTACATCGATACCGGTGCTATGTACCGTGCTATTACGATGAAAGCTTTAGCAGAAGGCATTAATATGGCTAGCAATGAAGAAGCTGGAAAATTATTGGCGGAAACTGAAATTGACTTGCAACCGTCTGAAGATGGCCAATTAGTCTTTCTCGATAAAAATAATGTAACTGAAGCAATTCGTTCGCAAAATGTAACGAAAGCGGTGTCAGAAATGGCCGCGCATGAATTGGTGCGTATGCGTATGGTCGAACTGCAACAACAATTGGCTGAAGGCCGTGGAGTTGTCATGGACGGCCGAGATATTGGAACGCATGTCCTTCCGGATGCTGTATTAAAAGTATTTATGTCCGCAACAGTGGAAGAACGAGCGAGAAGACGATTTGTGGAAAATCAAAAAAGAGATATTGTGACGTCGCTTGAAGAACTTCAAGCCGAAATTGCCAAGCGAGATAAAATGGACAGTGAACGTGAAGTGGCACCATTGCGGCAGGCAGATGATGCTATCTATTTGGACACGACGTCTTTGACTATTGAACAAGCTGCACAAGAAATATTGAAATTGGCTGAAGAGAGGTTGATTTAAAGTGAATTTATATGCATTTGGCAAAGGACTTGTAAAAACAGTATTAAGTCCTCTTTACCGGTTTGAAGTAATTGGCAAAGAGAATTTTCCAAAAAATGGCGGTATTCTTCTATGTTCGAATCATATCAATGCTTTAGATCCACCCGTTGTTGGAATGACTGCTCCTCGAACAGTGCATTTTATGGCAAAAGAAGAACTATTCAATGCGCCAATTCTCGGATCGATTTTGCCAAAAGTAAATGCTTTTCCTGTAAAGCGTGGCATGAGTGATCGTGAAGCTCTTCGAACTGCATTAAAAATATTAAAAAACGGTGATGTGGTTGGGCTGTTTCCAGAAGGAACACGTTCAACGGATGGCGTATTAAAGAAAGGTCTTAGTGGAGCAGGCTTTTTTGCATTAAGAGGCAATGCGGATGTCATGCCATGTGCGATTATCGGACCTTATAAGGCATTCAGGAAAGTACGAGTTGTTTACGGTGAACCAATCCTCATGGCACCTTTTCGTGAGCGAAAAGCCTCGGCAGAAGAAGTGACTGAAGTCATTATGGCAAGTATTCAAAAGATATTAGATGACTATTCAGTCAATAAGTGATAATTTTTGTTTTTATTAGAGAATTCGAATAAAATAGAAGGTGGATAGTTTGTGAAGGAGGGCTACTTATGTCAGAGGAAACGAATAAGATGGAAAACCGTGACTTCCAAACAGGAGATCGCGTTAAAGGGGTAGTAGCAAAAATTGAAGAAAAAGCAGTTACGGTAACGATTGAAGGGGCGCCATTTGATGGCATCATTCCGATTAGTGAGTTATCTAGCTTACACATTGAAAAAGCCTCAGATTCAGTTCAAGTTGGAGATGAATTAGAGTTAATCATTACTAAAGTAGAAGATGAAAATTTTGTTTTATCTAAACGTAAAGTGGATGCAGAACAAGCATGGGATGATTTGGAAACGAAATTTGAATCAGGCGAAATTATCGAAGCCGAAGTAAAAGATGTTGTTAAAGGCGGTTTAGTTGTCGACTTAGGCGTACGTGGATTTGTTCCAGCTTCGCTAGTTGAAGACTATTTTGTCGAGTCTTTTGAAGATTATAAAGGAAAAGAACTGACATTTAAAATCGTCGAAATGGAAAAAGAAAATAATCGATTAATCCTTTCTCATCGTGCAGTTGTTGAGAAGGAAAAAGAATCGCAAAAAGAACAAGTCATGGATAAAATTCATGCCGGTGATGAGTTAACAGGTAAAGTGCAACGCATTGCGTCATTTGGTGCTTTTGTTGATATTGGAGGAGTTGATGGACTTGTCCATATTTCTCAGCTATCACATGAACATGTAGAAAAAGTTTCTGACGTGGTAACAGAAGGCCAAGAAGTAACTGTGAAAGTTTTATCTGTTGATCGCGATTCTGAACGAATTTCGTTATCGATTAAAGATACGCTTCCTGGGCCGTGGGATGCTATCGACGAAAAAGCGCCAAAAGGATCTGTTCATACAGGGACCGTTAAGCGCTTAGTTAGCTATGGTGCATTTGTGGAAGTTTTACCTGGAGTAGAAGGATTGGTTCATATTTCGCAGATTGCACATAAACATATCGCAACGCCAAATGAAGTATTAACAGAAGGCGAAAAAGTAGAAGTTAAAATTTTAGAAGTCAATAAAGCTGATAAACGCCTGTCTCTAAGCATTAAAGAATTGCAGGAGAAACAAGGCGAGCAAGATTTCTCGAATTACGATATGCCTGAAGAGTCATCTGGTTTCTCAATCAGTGACGTCATTGGTGATAAACTAAAAGGGTTTAAGTCGGAATAAGATGTCGAGAGCTGAACGTAAAATGGATCATATACAGTTTGCTTTATCTACAGGACAAAGCAAAAAGAACATGTTCGATGATATTCGTTTTGTTCACCAAGCATTGCCTAATTCTGCGGTATCCGATATTTGCATAAAACCAAAAACAGGTGATTTGAATTTAGAATCACCTGTTTTTATTAATGCAATGACTGGTGGAGGTGGACAAGACACTCAAAAGTTGAATGGTCTTTTAGCTCGTGTTGCTCGGGAGACGGGAATAGCTATGGCAGTTGGATCTCAAATGGCTGCGCTTAAAAATGCGACTGAGAGACAATCATACGCTGTAGTCAGGAAAGAAAATCCGGATGGTATATTTTTCAGTAACCTTGGAAGTGAAGCAACTGTGCAACAAGCAAAGGACGCAGTCGAAATGATCGAAGCCAATGCACTGCAAATTCACTTAAATGTTGTACAAGAATTAACGATGCCAGAAGGAGACCGTGACTTTCGGGGTGCACTTGAGCGTATTCAAGCCATTGTAGAAGGAGTCAAGGTCCCTGTAATCGTAAAAGAGACCGGATTTGGTATATCACGTGAAACGGCAGTGAAATTAAGTGATTTTGACATTTCAGCGATAGATGTCAGTGGCTTTGGAGGAACAAATTTTGCCTCTATTGAAAACGAGCGACGCCAAAAAAAATTATCTTATTTTGAAGACTGGGGTATTCCGACCGCGCCAGCAATTGTTGAAGTAAAAAGTGTTTTTGATAAAACAGTGCTTGCTTCTGGAGGAATACAAGATGCTCGAGACATGGTAAAGGCATTTTTGCTAGGAGCAGATGCGGTAGGTTTAGCTGGCTCATTTTTAAAAATCGCGATGCAAGAAGGCGAAAAGCAGCTGATTTCGGAGATTCACTCTTTGTATGAAGATTTGGCTATGATGATGACAGCGTTAGGCGCTAAAAACTTAATGGAACTACAGAAATGTCCTGCAATAATAACGGGAGAATTGGCACAATATTTAACTGCCAGAGGCTTTAATCCAGCTTCTTATGCAGGTGTTACGAAAAACTGAATATTGCACAATTAAAGGGGATGGACATTTAACAGATGACATCGCCTTTTTCGTGTATAATAGGCATATCAGAAGTGGAAGGATGAATTTATTATGTCAAAACCGGTAGTAGCAATAGTTGGCCGGCCGAACGTTGGTAAGTCCACGATTTTCAATCGCGTGGTAGGAGAACGGGTTTCAATTGTGGAAGATATTCCAGGAGTGACGCGTGACCGTATTTACAGTTCGGCAGATTGGCTGACACACGAATTCAATATTATAGATACAGGCGGGATCGATCTTCGTGACGAACCGTTTCTTGAACAAATCCGTCAACAAGCAGAAATTGCTATGGACGAAGCAGATGTTATTATTTTTCTTGTAAATGGACGCGATGGCGTCACTACGCAAGACGAACAAGTGGCAAGAATTTTATATAAGACGAAAAAACCAGTTATTTTAGCTGTCAATAAAATTGATAATCCTGATATGCGTCACATGATCTATGATTTTTATACATTAGGAATGGGTGAACCTTTCCCACTTTCTGGGTCTCACGGTTTAGGATTAGGGGATTTGTTGGATGAAGTTGCTAAAAACTTCCCGAAAGACGACGATGAAGAATATCCTGACAATGTCATAAAATTCTCATTAATCGGCCGTCCAAATGTTGGTAAATCTTCTCTTGTAAATTCATTTTTAGGTGAAGAGCGTGTTATTGTCAGTGAAGTGGCAGGGACAACGCGCGATGCTATTGATACGCAATATGAGTACAATGAGCAACCGTACGTTATTATCGATACTGCGGGTATGCGTAAAAAAGGGAAAGTTTATGAAACAACTGAAAAATACAGTGTATTACGAGCTTTGCGCGCTATTGAACGCTCAGACGTTGTTTTAGTGGTCTTGAACGCAGAAGAAGGCATTCAAGAACAAGATAAAAAAATTGCAGGATATGCACATGAAGCGGGTAAAGCTGTCATTATTATTGTCAATAAGTGGGATGCCGTTGAAAAAGACGAAAAAACCATGAATGTCATGACACGTAAAATTCGCGAACATTTCTTGTTTTTAGATTATGCACCAATTATGTTTGTTTCGGCAATAAGCGGCAAGCGCGTGCATAATATTTTAGAAATTGTTAACAAAGTGAACGATAACCATTCAAGACGTATTCAATCGAGTATCTTAAACGAAGTTATTGAAGATGCAGTTGCTATGAACCCAGCACCATCGGATAAAGGTCGTCGTTTGCGTCTTTATTATGCAACACAAGTGGCTATCAAACCACCAACATTTGTTGTCTTCGTGAACGATCCCGAAATGATGCACTTTAGTTATGAACGTTTCTTACAAAACCGAATTCGCGAAAGCTTCGATTTTGAAGGAACTCCTCTTCGTCTAATAACGAGAGCTCGTACTTAAGGTAAAGGTGGTTTTAGCTTATGGAAAAAGTTTCTGTATTTGGAGCAGGAAGCTGGGGGACTGCGCTGAGCTATGTATTGGCTCAAAACGGTCATGATTTATTGCTTTGGACACATCGTCAAGAGCAAGCTGATGAAATCAACCAGCATACAAATAAACGCTATTTAAAAGATACTCAACTTCCGGAAAGTCTAAAGGCGACAAGTGATTTGCCACAGGCGGTTGAGCACGGTGATATTTTTGTATTGGCTGTTCCGACAAAAGCTATTCGTGAAGTTTGTCAAGAAATTAAAAAAAATCTCAACCGTAAAATTTTGTTTGTGCATGTTTCCAAAGGAATTGAACCGGATTCGTTGAAACGTATTAGTGAAATGATTCGTGAAGAAATTCCGGAACAATGGATTGAGGAAGTAGTTGTATTATCTGGACCAAGCCACGCGGAAGAAGTAGTTCAAGAGCATCCGACAACGGTTACAGCTGCTTGTGAGAATACAGCGGCAGCTGTGCGAATTCAGGATCTGTTTATGAATAATTATTTCCGTGTTTACACAAATACTGATGTAATCGGTGTTGAAATTGGTGGAGCCTTAAAAAATATCATCGCATTAGCTGTCGGAATTACAGACGGACTAGAGTTTGGTGACAATGCAAAGGCAGCTATTATGACACGTGGGCTAGCGGAAATCGCCCGTCTCGGTGTCAAAATGGGAGCGACTCCTCTAACATTCTCGGGCTTGACTGGTGTAGGTGATTTGATTGTGACGTGCACAAGTGTGCATTCACGCAATTGGCGAGCAGGGAATATGTTAGGCAAAGGAAAATCATTAGACGAAGTGCTTGAAGAAATGGGCATGGTTGTCGAAGGAATCCGGACGACGAAAGCTGCTTATCAGCTTTCAGAAGCGTATGATGTGCCTATGCCAATTACAGCTGCTCTTTATTCGGTACTTTTTGATAATGTGTCGACAGATGACGCAGTTGGAAAATTGATGAGACGCACGAAAAAGAACGAAATGGAAGACTTAGTCGACTTGCTATAATTGTCACAAAAGAAGAGGATGCTTAAGGCAGACTCTTCTTTTTTTATGCTATACTATGGACTGAAACACTACGAAAGGCGGGCAATTATGAGTGCTTTAGACAAAATGTGGGTATCATTTGCCGGAATTCTTTTTTTACTACTTTCAATGGGTCTAATCTATTTAAGTAGATACAAATTGCAAAATGGCATTCTTAAATTTATTTTTGCGCTAGTTGCATATATTTTGCTGATTCTTGGATTTTTCATCATGATATTCACGGTATTCAGCGGACCGACTGGTGGCGCTTGAGGTGAAAAAAATGAAAAAAATAGTAATGTTGTTTTTATTGTTGTTAACGATTGGAGTTCTGACGGCTTGTGGCTATCCGCAAAGCGAGAGAGCTGAAAATCAAGTTCCGTATGAAGACCAATTAATCACTGTGCAAAATGCTGTAAATCAGTATAGAAATGCGACAGGTGGTTTGTTACCGATTAAAACTCGGGATATGGATATAGATCAATATATTAAATATCCTATCGATTTTTCAAAAATTGTTCCTGCATATACTGCAGAAATACCGACCAATGCATTTGAAATGGGCGGAATTTTTCAATATGTATTAGTAGATGTTGAAGAGAATCCAACGGTAAAACTGGTTGATTTAAAAGCTGCAGATGCGATTCGATCAGTGAACGTACGAAAAAGTGCAAATGGAGGAAAAGCTCCAATCGCTGAAATATTGGCAGATAATGTCTATAAATTTAATCATAAAGCAATGGGATTCTCAGAAGAACCAACTGTAGTTAGCCCTTATAGCGGTAGAAACTTACCAATGGTCATTACGGGAAGTGGAGACGTCTATATTGATTATGCCATGGACCTTTTTACAGAGCTTCAAGAGTATGAGGGAGAGCTAGAACCTGGTCAGGATATTCGATTTATTTTGTATGAAGACTATCCGGTACTCCCGGCTTATTCACTTCCATACACCATAAACGAAGAAAATGAACCGATATTTTTAACAGAGTAAAAAACCTTGATTTAACGCGTTTTTGATAGAAATAGCTGCTTTTTAGAAAATTTTGTTAGCATTTGATATGTTTATTGGAAAAGTGGGTTGTTTGTTGTTGCTATGCGATTTTCGATGTGATACTCTTTTTACAGGATTGATGGTTGCATCCCCTTTGAGAGGAGGTGAATAGCATGAACAAAACAGAATTAGTGAACTCTGTTGCTGAAGCAGCTGAACTTTCTCGTAAAGACGCTGCCAAAGCAGTTGACGCTGCATTTGAGACGATTCAAGACGCTTTAACTAAAGGTGAAAAAGTACAGTTGATCGGATTCGGTAACTTTGAAGTACGCGAACGCGCGGCCCGCAAAGGACGTAACCCGCAAACTGGTGCTGAAATCGAGATCGCTGCAAGCAAAGTTCCTGCATTTAAGCCAGGTAAAGCGCTTAAAGACGCAGTGAAGTAAGCTTTAGCCTCTGTACATAGGATGACTTTTGCGAGACACAATCTTGCAAAAGTCATCCTTTTTTTGAGCCAACAATTTTGCGAAACACCCGCGCGTATGCTACGATTCATGTGAGAAAAGCGAAGGGAGCCGTCTTAGCCCCGACAGGCATAAGGCAGGATGACGAAGCGGCGTTTTTTCAGCCGCACAGTCAGCATGCCTTATGACCCCGAGGGGCTGGCTCCCATAGCTAGACAGTGAGAAAAGCGGAGGGAGCCGTCTTAGCCCCGACAGGCATAAGGCAGGATGACGAAGCGGCGTTTTTTCAGCCGCACAGTCAGCATGCCTTATGACCCCGAGGGGCTGGCTCCCATAGCTAGACAGTGAGAAAAACGGAAGCGGTCGTTTTGCTCCGACAGGCATAAGACGGATTGGCGAAACGGCGTTTTTCAGCCGTCAAGCCAAAATGACTTATGACCCGAGGAGCAGACCGCTGAAGCTAGACAGAGAAAAGCGGAGGGAGCCGTCTCAGGCTCTTGAAGTTTTAGATTGATACAAATGTACGTAAAAGTAAATTGAGCTAAAAAACATATGAGCAGCCATCTTGCTGCCAAACAAATAACCGATTCGTCTTCAACAGGGGGAAGCAGAGTGATAGATGTGAAAACACAAAAAGTAGATCTTGATAAAATCGAGCAAGCGGTCTCGATGATTTTAGAAGCAGTTGGAGAAGACACAAGTCGGGAAGGGTTACAAGATACACCGAAAAGGGTAGCTAAGATGTATGCGGAAGTATTTTCTGGATTAAAAGAAGATCCAAAAGAATATTTTAAAACTGTTTTTCATGAAGGTCATGAAGAATTAGTACTTGTCAAAGATATCCCGTTCTATTCGATGTGTGAACATCACCTTGTGCCGTTTTTCGGTAAAGCGCACATTGCTTATATTCCTCGCGATGGAGTCGTAACGGGATTAAGTAAATTGGCTCGTGCGGTAGAAACGGTTTCAAAACGTCCGCAGCTTCAAGAGCGTATTACATCGTCGATTGCTGAGTCTTTAATGGAAACCTTAAATCCACATGGCGTTTATGTCATGGTTGAAGCAGAACACATGTGTATGACGATGAGAGGGATTAAGAAGCCAGGAGCGAAAACAGTGACAGCTGTTTCACGAGGGATTCTTGAAACCGATGCGGTTAAGCGTTCAGAAATAATTACTTACATCAATATGAATTAAAACTATAAAGTAGGTGCGAGAATGGCTCAGACAGAATATATTATTATCCGTGCTCAAGAAGATGGCGTAAACGTTATTGGGTTGACTCGAGGGAACGATACAAAATTTCACCATACTGAAAAATTGGATAAAGGCGAAGTGATGATTGCCCAATTTACTGAACACACTTCAGCTATGAAAATCCGTGGCAAAGCGGAGATTCATTCTGCCCATGGTATCGTTGAAAGTGAAGCTAAAAAATAAACGATATTGATGAAGGCAAGGCTATGCCTGTGATATACTGATGTAGTATGGCTAAATCATGAATGGAGCAAGCAGTATGAAGGGACATCAAATACAATCGAAAATCATCTCAATGGAAATCGAGGTCTTGAATGCTGTGCGACAGCGGACGCTCGATCAATTTACAGAAGGTCCCTCTGTCAAAGAGTCCCGTTTGTTTTTTTTACTATTGCCTTTTTTCAGCGGGAAAACTTGGTCGCCGGATATTGAAGCCTCTGCAAAAACGGTTTCCATTGTTTATGCCGCATTACATGCCCATGATCAAATAAAAGAGGATGCTCCCATTATTAAAGAACAACAGCTAACCGTATTAGCTGGAGACTTATACAGTGGAATATATTATCAAATGTTAGTGAACGCTAAAAATATTTCGATGGTCCAGCAATTGGCATCAGCTATTATAAAAGTGAGTGAAAGCAAAACCTCCTTTTTTGAAGAGGAATTTCGAACGGTAGAAGAAATTGAAAAAGCCATTACCGTTATTGAAACTGAACTTTTAATGTCTTTTTATACATTCTATGGCTATACCGAATATGCACCACTGGCAAAACAAGCCTTGCTGTATATACGTTATGCTGAAGAACTAAAACGACTGCAATCTAAAAATTATTCGCATTTTCTACGAGAGCTAAACACAAATCTAGTCCATGAAAATTATACGAAATATTGGCTAACGGAAAAGTTGGATAGCCTGCATGAACAGATTTTGGCGTCGATCGCTGATTGTGCACTAGATTATGAATTGGCACAATTTCTGCTCCATCAAATAACCCCGCACCAGCATAGAGCTGAGCAGCTGACCCGAGAAGGATGACTGATATGCCTAAAACGAAAGAACAGAGAGTCCACGAAGTATTCGAAAAAATATCTGAGAACTACGATCAAATGAATTCGGTGATAAGTTTTCAACAACATAATAAATGGCGTGAAGATACGATGTCTAAAATGCAGGTGCCAAAAGGTGCCGCAGCTATCGATGTTTGCTGTGGAACGGCTGATTGGACGATTGCATTAGGGAAAGCAGTAGGCGAAACCGGACAAGTGATTGGACTGGACTTTAGTCAAAACATGTTGAATGTTGGCCATGACAAAACAAAGGATATGCCGCAAATCGAATTGATCCAAGGAAATGCAATGTCCTTGCCATACCCCGACAATTCGTTTGATTTTGCGACAATCGGTTTTGGATTACGCAATGTGCCAGATTACCGTCAAGTGCTTGCTGAAATGCACCGTGTGTTAAAACCAGGTGGAATGATTGCTTGCTTAGAAACATCTCAACCTGAAAATATGATTTTCAAACCTTTCTTTAGAATGTATTTCCGATTCATTATGCCGGCTTTTGGTAAACTCTTCGCTAAAAGTTACAACGAATATTCTTGGTTACAGGAGTCAGCAAAAACGTTTCCGGGCATGAAACAATTAGCAAAACTGTTTGCTGAAGTCGGATTTGAAAAAGTTAAATACAAGCCTTATACAGGAGGCGCCGCCGCCCTCCATTTAGGAATAAAAAAAGTAAACTAGCGGGAGAAGGATTTTAAGTGGAAAAGATGAAGTTGAAGTTGCTCTATTCCGATCTTAAACCGGAACTAGAAATGATCGAGAAAGAATTGGAACAGGCAGTGGATTCCGAATCTCTCCTTTTAAATGATGCGTCTCTTCATTTATTGCAGGCCGGAGGGAAAAGAATCCGACCTGTTTTTGTTTTGCTTGCAGGAAAATTTGGAAATTATGATATCGATGTGATGAAACAAGTTGCTGTGCCACTCGAGCTGATTCATATGGCGTCTCTCGTTCACGATGACGTTATAGATGATTCGGAAATCCGTAGAGGCCAACCAACCGTTAAAGCGCAGTGGAATAATAGTGTAGCGATGTACACAGGTGATTTTATTTTGGCGCGAGCACTGGAACACATTACTAAAATTGAATCTCCGCGTGTGCATGAAATTTTATCTAAAACCTTAATTGAAGTTTGCCGAGGCGAAATTATTCAAATCCAAGACAAATATAGACTAGATCAAAATTTACGTGATTATTTCCGGCGTATTAAACGGAAAACAGCATTGTTGATTTCTTCTAGTTGCGAACTGGGAGCTCTTGTTTCCGGAACCGATGAAAAGACTGCAGCGCATTTGCGACGTTTTGGTTACTTTATCGGAATGTCATTTCAAATTATTGACGATATCTTGGATTTTACTTCTACAGACGAAGAATTGGGCAAACCTGCGGGTAGCGATTTTATTCAAGGGAACATAACTTTGCCGATTTTATGTGCACGAAAAGATCCTGAACTTTATGCGATGTTAAAAGCGAATTTGAATAAGGGTCTTTCTAACGAAGAGCGTTTTAAAGTAGTTGAAGCAATACGCAATAGTTCAGGAATCGAAGAAGCAAAAGAAATGAGTGAACGTTACTTACAAAAGGCTTTGCGTGAACTTTCGTTCTTGCCAAAAGGGCAAGGCGTAAAAACGATGCGCAAAATTGCTTTCTTTATTGGGAAACGAAAATTTTAAGTTGCTAGTTGACAAATGACTCGACAATGATAGTATTTTTTAAGGTGGGCAAAAAGCCCGAGCTTTTAATAGAGGAGTGTTTACATTGGAAAAAACATTTTTAATGGTTAAACCAGATGGCGTTCAACGCAACGTAATCGGAGAAATCGTCGCACGTTTCGAGAAAAAAGGATATCATTTAGCAGGTGCTAAATTAATGCAAATCCCTACTGAATTGGCTGAAGAGCATTACGGCGAGCACAAAGAACGCCCATTCTTCGGTGAATTAGTAGAATTCATCACTTCAGGTCCTGTATTCGCAATGGTTTGGGAAGGCGAAAACGTTATTTTGACTGCACGTCAAATGATGGGCGCTACTAATCCTAAAGATGCAGCTCCAGGAACAATCCGTGGAGACTTCGCAGTAACTGTTGGTAAAAACATGATTCACGGTTCGGATTCTGCTGAAAGTGCAGAACGCGAAATCGGCTTATTCTTCAAAGAAGAAGAGTTAGTATCATATGAAAAAACAATGAACAGCTGGGTTAACTAATTTACCCTTTAAAAAGCCGTCCCTTTTGGGGCGGCTTTTTTGTTGAATATGAATAATTGATGAAGATAAAAATTTTCAATTGATTGAAGTTTCACTTTAAGTGATTTTAATATAGAATTGAAGAAATGCCTTATGGTATAGTGATACATAAATACTTTAGCACGTTGAAGGGAGAAAGTGTAAATGCGTTATTTAACAGCAGGAGAATCACACGGTCCGCAATTGACTGCCATCATAGAGGGGTTGCCGGCGCAGTTGCCTTTAACGGCAGAAATGATTAATAAAGAATTAAAAAGACGCCAAGGCGGACACGGACGCGGTAGAAGAATGCAAATCGAGAAAGATACGGTTGAAATTGTTTCTGGCGTTCGACACGGTAAAACATTAGGTTCTCCTGTCGCTTTAGTCGTCAAAAATGACGATTGGAAGCATTGGACATCTATTATGGGCATTGAACCAATTGAAGAAACAGAAGAAGTGAAACGTCAAATAGCACGTCCACGCCCAGGTCACGCCGATTTAAACGGCGGGATGAAATATGGTCACCGTGACCTTCGTAATGTCTTAGAACGTTCGTCAGCGCGTGAAACAACTGTGCGAGTAGCGGTAGGAGCAGTTGCGAAGCAATTACTAGCAGAACTTGGCATCAAAATTGTTTCTCACGTTACGGAAATTGGAGGCATAAAAGTTAATCCTGAAAGTTATATTGGGAAATCAGCAGATGAAATTCGCGAAATTGTTGAAAATGATGCTGTTTATTGTGCTGATCCATCAGTGACAAAAGAAATGACTGATTTAATCGATCAAACGAAAAAAAATGGTGACTCTATTGGGGGCACAGTAGAAGTTATTGTAGAAGGTATGCCAGCAGGTATTGGCAGCTATGTCCATTATGATCGAAAATTAGATGCCAAACTCGCTGCGGCTATTATGAGTATTAACGCTTTTAAAGGTGTCGAGTTCGGATTAGGATTTGAAATGGCGAGAAAACCTGGCAGTGAAGTCCATGATGAAATTTTATGGGACGAAGAAAATGGCTATACACGTAATACCAATAATCTTGGTGGTTTCGAGGGTGGTATGACTTCGGGTATGCCGATTATTGTAAGAGGTGTGATGAAGCCAATCCCAACTTTATATAAACCACTAAAAAGTGTAGATATTGAAACAAAAGAACCGTTCCAAGCAAGCATTGAACGTTCAGATAGTTGTGCGGTTCCAGCAGCTTCGATTGTGGCTGAACACGTTGTAGCTTGGGAAGTGGCAAATGCATTATTAGATCAGTTTGATGCTGATCAAATGCCGCGTTTAGTTGATAACTTGAAAAACTATATGAATTACACGAAGGAGTTTTAAGCATGAAGCAATTGCAAGTCGAAGCTGATCATCCTTATCTTGTTCATATTGGTGCCGGAGCATTCGATTTGTTTGCGGATACTTATCGCCCTTTACTAGATGCAGCTGACCGAATTGTGGTTATCGCAGATGAAAAAGTGGCAGATCTTCATTTACAATATTTGTTGAATTATTTAACGGATTGGGATATTCGTGTATTAACGATTCCTGCCGGAGAAAGTGCGAAATCTGTGGAGACCTTTATGGCCTGCCACAGCTTTCTACTATCTGAAAGCTGTTCACGAAATTCATTGTTGTTAGCATTTGGCGGAGGAGCTACTGGAGATGTTGTAGGGTTTGTCGCTTCAACATTTATGCGGGGCATTCCTTTTATTCAGCTTCCGACGACGATTTTGGCACATGATAGCGCAGTAGGCGGAAAAACAGCAATCAATCACGAGCTAGGTAAGAATATGATAGGTACATTTTATCAGCCTAAAGCTGTTTTATATGACAGTGGATTATTGACCACTTTACCATCTGGAGAAGTTCGATCTGGCATGGCCGAAGTGATCAAACATGCTTTTATATCTAATGAACAGTGGCTATCAGAACTATTAGCTATCGACGATTTTAGTCTTCTGACAGAAGAAGAGTTGAATCTTCATTTAGAAAAAGGAATTGCTGTAAAAGCGGCGATTGTTGAAGAAGATGAATTTGAAGGTGGCGTTCGGAAGTACTTGAATTTTGGCCATACATTAGCACATGCTCTAGAAGGTCATTTAGGCTACGGTAAAATTACACATGGCGAAGCGGTCGTTCTTGGCATGTCCTATGCATTATTATTATCAGACCATAAGAAATCGGAACAATTTATCCAGTGGGCTAAGGTAAATGACTATCCGCTTTACTTGTTGAACGAAATTAAGTTTGAAGCATTATTGCCTTATATGAAAAAAGACAAAAAGTCATCAAGAGGGGACCTGAATTTTGTTCTTCTTGAAGAAACAGGTCATCCATATGTGGACAAAGTAGATGAACAGCGTGCATTTGCAGCATACGAAAAATTAGTTTTACAGATAGGAGAAGTGATTTGATGATACGTGGAGTAAGAGGTGCAATTACGGTTTCTGCAGATCAGGCTGAAGAAGTGCTAAAAGAAACAAAACGTCTAGTTTTGGAAATGGCCAAAGAAAACAAAATTGAACCAGACGATGTCGCATCAGTCATCATTTCAACGACAACTGATATTTCGTCCGCTTTTCCTGCAAAAGCTGTGCGAACAATAGACAATTGGAATTATGTGCCGGTTATGTGCACGCATGAAATGGATGTTCCTGGCAGTATGCCCTTATGCATTCGAGTCATGATGCACGTTAATACAGAGCTAGAACAGAAGAAAATTCATCATGTCTATTTAAATGAAGCGACGAAACTGCGTCCGGACCTATCAGCAAAAAGCCAGGTGATTTCAAAGTGACCAAACACATACTAATCATTGGATTAGGATTGATCGGTGGATCATTGGCAAAAGCGCTTCAGCGTAACAAAGATATCCACGTGGCAGGCTATGATGCAAGTGCGTTAACAGCGCGAAAAGCTTTTAAGATGGGCATCATACATAGTTCACCGCCATCACTTGAGCAAGCTGCTGCAGAAGCAGATGTCATTGTTTTTGCCACACCAGTTGGTGCAACGATCAAGTTGATGGAGCAAAGTAAGTACTGGAATTTAAAAGACGATGTTATTTTGACTGACACTGGTAGTACAAAATTGCAAATCATGGAAGCTTCTAAAAAGCTGAAGCACCTTTTTATTGGCGGTCATCCGATGGCGGGTTCACATAAAAGTGGCGTAGAAGCTGCAAAAGAAGTTTTATTTGAAAATGCATTTTATATTTTAACGCCTGACGAAAAGACAGATGAAAAAAGTCTTCAATTACTTAAAGATTTATTGTCTGTAACAAAAGCTAAAATCAAAGTGCTAGCAGCTGAAGAGCACGACCATATGACAGCTGTAGTAAGTCACTTCCCGCACTTAATCGCAGCTTCACTTGTTCATCAATTAGATCAAGAAGATAAATTCCCTTTTGCGCGGCAATTGGCTGCTGGTGGTTTTCGAGACACTACGCGTATTGCATCGGCAAATCCAGAAATGTGGCGAGATATCACAACTCAAAATAACGCCATGATTGTTCATCAATTAGACAACTGGATGCAACAAATGGAACAGTTAAAAGAAATGCTTCAAACAAATGATCCAGAACCCATTGAACAATTTTTCAATCACGCAAAAATTGTGAGAGATGAGCTCCCGATTGCTGGTCACGGGGCAATGTTCTCTGTATTTGATTTATACATAGACATACCAGATGTACCGGGAATTATTTCGGAGCTGACGGGTTATTTAGCTGAAGAACAAATCAGCATTGTCAACATTCGAATTTTAGAAACACGCGAAGACGTATTTGGTATTCTGGTCATTAGTTTTCAAACAAACGAAGACCGTACACGTGCACAAAAATGTATTTCAACACGAACAGTTTACGATACATATATTTCCTGAGAGGATGGATGACTCCATGGCATTATCGTTAGCATTTAAAAAACCAAGCTTAAAAGGTAGCATACAAGTTCCGGGAGATAAATCTATTTCTCATCGGGCTATCATGTTCGGATCAATCGCAACAGGTAAAACAACAGTAGAAGGCTTTCTTATGGGAGACGATTGTTTAAGTACAATTTCTTGTTTTAGAAAACTGGGTGTGCAAATCGATGTAGCAGACGATTTAGTCACCATTCAAAGCGAAGGTGAAGCGTTTTGGAAAGAGCCTTCTGAAGTGTTGGATACAGGGAATTCTGGAACGACTACCCGCTTAATGCTTGGACTATTAGCAAGTACATCTTTTCATTCTGTAATGGCTGGAGATGAGTCAATTGCTAAACGTCCTATGAAACGCATTATCAATCCACTTCGTGAAATGGGTGCGGATATTCGAGGACGTCATGATGGACAATATACACCATTAGCCGTTCAAGGAACTCAATTAACAGCAATTGACTATACATTGCCGGTTGCTAGTGCGCAAGTAAAGTCAGCTATTCTTCTAGCGGCTCTAAAAGCGGATGGTCAAACGATCATTCATGAACCTATCGCATCTCGTGATCATACCGAAATTATGTTGGAACACTTTGGTGCTACGGTTAACCGTGAAGATCACGTCATTAAGCTTGAAGGCGGACAAAAGTTGACGGCAGCTCACGTTCAAGTTCCTGGAGACATTTCGTCTGCAGCGTTTATGATTGGAGCGGCTTTGATTACAGAAGATAGTAAAGTAACGCTAACAAATGTTGGTATTAACCCCACACGTACAGGCATTTTAGATGTAGTCGAAAAAATGGGTGCTGTTATTGAAATAGAAGAAAATGATACAGAAGGTGAGCGTTCAGCTGACTTAACCATTTATTCGAGCGCATTGAAAGGAACCGAAATTAGTGGTGATTTAATTCCGCGTTTAATCGATGAAATTCCTTTAATTGCTTTGATTGCAACGCAAGCCGAAGGAACGACTGTGATTAAGGATGCTGAAGAGTTGCGAGTAAAAGAAACAGATCGTATTGCCGCAGTTGTGACCGAATTGTCAAAAATGGGAGCAAATATTGAAGCAACCGAAGATGGCATGATTATTCACGGCCCAACCGTTTTATCGGGTGCTGAAATGACTTCTTACGGAGATCACCGTCTTGGTATGATGGCAGCGATTGCTGCTTTAGTAGCATCAGATGAAGTTGCGATTGACGACCCGGAATGCATTTCAATTTCGTATCCGAACTTTTTTGAACAACTGAATTTACTGACAAATTAACTCTCCAAATGGAGAGTTTTTTTATTATGATAATAGCTGCATTTCGTGTAGGATGAATGTAAGAATGTGAAGGAATAGGTGATAGTATGGCGAATATTGAACAAATACAAAAAGCGGTGGAACAAGGAGACCCTAATCTTCTAAACACATTATTAGATGACTATTTGCTAAAAGGTGATCCAGATGAGCAGTATGGTTTATCTGAATGGCTAGCAGAAATAGGCTTTGTTGAAGAAGCAATCAAAGTACTCGAACATTTACAATATATCTTCCCAGAAGAAGCTCAATTGACAATCGACCGAGCCAATTTGTTAATAGATGCTGATCGGGAAGATGATGCATTAAATGCCTTGATGGAAATCCCGAAAGACGATGAATTGTATGCTCAAGCGCTTGTAACCTTAGCGGACTTGTTCCAGTTACAAGGTTTGCTTGAAGCAGCTGAGAATCGTTTAAATGAAGCGATAGACTTAATGCCAGAAGAACCTCTTTTGCAACAAGCCAAAGCGGAGTTGTTACTAGATTCTGG
Organism: Planococcus halocryophilus; assembly: GCF_022489025.1. GTDB lineage: Bacteria > Bacillota > Bacilli > Bacillales_A > Planococcaceae > Planococcus > Planococcus halocryophilus_A. The sequence goes on from NZ_JAKVTG010000001.1 coordinate 465,019, forward strand.
ACGTTACTTGGAATCGGCCAAAATTTATCAAGAGCTCGAAGTACAGCAGGTTGAGATAGAAGGAGTCAATATTTCTGAAAGGCTAGCTGAAGTTTATAGTGCAGGAGCGGCTTACGAAGAAGCACTTCCTTATTATGAAAAAGCGCTTGAAGACTTAGCAACACCAGACGTATTGTTTGGCGCGGCATTTGCGGCATTCCAAACCCGTCAATACGAGATGGCCGTGCGTCGTCTAGATGAATTGATCGGCATTGATCCAGATTATTTTTCTGCTTATTTGTTAAAAGCACAAAGCTACAATATGGCTGAAGATTACCAACCTGCTTATCAGGCAATAAGCGAAGGACTCGCTAGAGATGAATTTGATAAGGAATTGTATTTATTCGCAGGTAAGCTCGCTTTAAAACTGGGTAAAGTGGACGAGGGTGTTGAACACCTTCGCCAAGCAATAGCATTAGACCCAGAATACATGGAAGCTATTTATACTTTAGTATCTTACTTCCATGCGCAAGAACAAGATGATGAAGTTCTTGAGTTGGCAGAAATGGTGGTCGAAAGTGGTGATGACTGGGCAGGCCTTTACCCAATGGTAGCGGAAGCTTACGAACGCACAGAAAATTATAAGCAGGCGACGGTTTACTATGAAAAAGCTTATTCATCGTTTAAAGACGATGTGGTTTTTTTGAAAAAATATGCCTTATTTTTAATAGAAGAAGGAAAAAGAGAGCGCGCTCTCGAAATAATAAAAGAACTGCAAGTGCTAGAACCAGAAAACCCAGAATGGTTTGATTGGCAGCAGTCTTTTGAATGAAAGGAGGAAATTCCATGACCGCTTCAATATCAGTAGGTGAAAAAAAGCAATTTGTCCGTTGGTTCCTACAATCTTACAAGATGAAAAGACGTGAGTGCATTTGGATTCTGAATTATATGTTGAGCAACGAAGACCTGCTTGAAAAAACCCATTTTGTTGAAGAAGCGCATTATTGTCCGCGCGCAATGGTCATGTCCTCAACAGACTCAAAAGAAATCCCTTTCCGTTTTTATAAAGGGAACTTAATGACGGCAGACGCGGAAAAATCATTTCATGACTTGCGTTTAAATCCCGATGAACATTTGTATATCCAATTGAATTTCCCTAATATTCCTCCACCGACTTTGTATTTGTCAGTGTTGGAAGAAAATCCATATATACCTGAAGATGCATCTATTGATGAACAAGATCGTCAAATTGCTGAGAAAATATTAAAAGAAAGCATGTCTGTTTTCCATGAAGAAACGATTTACAAACAAATTGATGAAGCATTAGATGCCAACGATCGCGATCGCTTTTTTGAACTGTCAGCAATGTTGCAGGCGTTCAAAGCCATTAAAAAAGACGGAGAGTGAAAATACGCTATGCATTTTATCGGTAAAGAAATTGATCAATATTTGAGTCAACAAGATTATATAGATACAGCTGTTGTACCTCTTTTACAGTTAGATTTAAGTGAAAATGGGATGAAATCCAGTGCAGGTGCTTCCGAATATTTGCAAAGCCTAACTGCTATGCTAGAAAAACAATTTAAAGGGCGGATACTTTTACTTCCGCCTATTTCTTATGGCAAAATAGCAAATCGGCAGCGAATTGCAGCTGAATTGTTGGAAGAATTACAGCATACAAAGTTTAAACATATCTTTTATTTAACGACAGATTCTGAATGGCGAACGATTGACAGCTTAAAAAATGTTTTATGGCTACCAGCAATTCCGATGGAGGATATGGACCAATCCTTTAAAAATTCAGTAATGGAAGACCAGTTGAGACAAGTATTGCCGCTATTTACAAAAGAATGGTCACATCATTCATGAAATGTTCACAAACTACTTGAATAGGCTATATGCGATATTGACCTTAAGATTTGATTGATATATCATTAGGTTGTCCTAGTAATTATATTTGAATGAGTATGTCCATTGGACTGACCTTGAATGTTAGAGGGGGGAAAAGGATGAGTAATAATCGTGTATCACGACGTCAATTTTTAGGCTACACTTTAACAGGTGTAGGTGGTTTCATGGCAGCAGGTATGTTGATGCCAATGGTTCGTTTCGCAGTAGATCCTGTTCTTCAACAAAAAGAAGGCAGCGACTACGTTTTAACTGATCAAGCTGTAGCTGATATTACGGAAGAACCAGTACGTGTCGATTTCACTTACGAACAAACAGACGCATGGTATAAATCTGAAGTAACAAATTCAGCTTGGGTGTATAAAGACGGCGATAAACTAATCGCACTATCACCAGTTTGTAAACATTTAGGATGTACAGTGAACTGGGCAGGGAGTCCAGATTACCCGACACAATTCTTCTGTCCATGTCACGCAGGCCGTTATGAGAAAAACGGACAAAACATCCCGGGTACACCGCCGCTTGGACCACTCGATGAGTACCAAGTAAAAGAACAAGATGGCTTTGTTGCAATCGGCGCAGTAAGAGAAAACACACTAGTTTAATAGTTAAGGGGGTACGACACCAGTGCTAAACAAGTTATATGATTGGGTTGATGAGCGATTAGACATTACGCCTATCTGGCGTGATATTGCTGACCATGAAGTACCTGAGCACGTAAACCCCGCACACCACTTTTCAGCATTTGTTTATTGTTTTGGGGGACTTACATTTTTCATTACAGTAATTCAGATCTTATCCGGTATGTTCTTAACAATGTATTATGTGCCAGATATTGAGAATGCTTGGCAGTCGGTTTATTATCTTCAAAACGAAGTTGCTTTTGGAGAAATTGTGCGTGGGATGCATCACTGGGGAGCTTCTCTTGTAGTTGTTATGATTTTCCTTCATACACTGCGGGTATTCTTTACAGGGTCTTATAAGAAACCGCGTGAGCTAAACTGGGTAGTAGGCGTTTTACTATTCGGTGTTATCCTTGGATTGAGCTTCACGGGTTACTTGCTTCCATGGGATATGAAAGCTCTATTTGCAACAAAAGTTGGGATTGAAATTGCGGCATCTGTACCGGTCATCGGTGGATCGATCAAACTTCTATTGGCTGGGGATTCAACAATCCTTGGTGCACAGACTTTGACACGATTCTTCGCTATCCATGTCTTCTTTTTACCTGCAGCTTTGCTTGGGTTGCTAGCTGCTCACTTTATCATGATTAGAAAACAAGGTATTTCAGGACCGCTATAATTCATTCCGCAACAAGGATTTTTTAAGGAGGGAACACTTATGCATCGCGGAAAAGGGATGAAATTTGTAGGGGATTCGCGTGTTCCGGGTATGGAATTCCGTAAGCCGAATATTCCTAAAGATTACTCCGAATACCCTGGTAAAACAGAAGCTTTCTGGCCAAACTTCCTTTTGAAAGAATGGATGATTGGTTCGGTCTTCTTAATCGGTTATTTGCTTTTGACTGTTGCTCATCCTTCGCCTCTTGAAGGTCAGGCTGATCCAACTGATACAGCATATATTCCTTTACCAGACTGGTATTTCTTGTTCTTATATCAATTACTGAAATACGAATTTGCATCCGGACCATTTAACGTGGTTGGAGCTATCATCGTTCCAGGACTTGCTTTTGGAGCACTTATGTTGGCACCATTCTTAGACCGCGGACCGGAAAGACGCCCTTCGAAACGCCCATTACCTACAGGATTTATGATTCTTGGTATCGTATCAATCATCTTCCTAACATGGGAATCAGTAGCAAACCATGACTGGGAAGCTGCTGAAGCGCAAGGGAAAATCACTCAAGAAGTAGAAATTGATACAACTGATCCAGGATATGAAGTGTATTCTGCAGCAGCTTGTATTAGTTGCCATGGCGATAATTTAGAAGGAGCAGTTGGACCATCACTTGTTGGAACTGGCTTGTCTCCTGAAGAAATCGCTGAAATTGCTGTCAACGGTATCGAAAAAGACGGTGCGCTTGTAATGCCTGCTGCATGGGATGGCACAGATGAAGATCTGAAACTGTTAACTGAATTTATTTCAGGCCTTGAAGCAGAATAATAATAATAGAAAAAGAGTCGGGAAACCGGCTCTTTTTTTCTATCTTGAAAGGAAGAAAAATGATGCTTTCCTTTGCGATTAAAATTTCAGCTTGGTTAATGTACCGTCCATTTTTAATCTTATTATTTGTAGTAAACTTGGCGGGTTCGATTTATGGATACATATGGTATGGATGGCAACTAAAAATCACTGAACCGATTTTTTTGATATTTGTTCCAGATAGCCCTACAGCCAGCTTGTTTTTCACCATCGTGCTTGGTTTGTGGATTTTTGGTAAGCGAAATCGATTAATTGAGGCTTTAGCTTTTGTTACATTGATTAAATATGGATTATGGGCAGTTATCATGAATTTACTTACCTTGTGGGAGGTAGGGGCAATTGGTTGGATTGGCTGGATGTTAATTGGCTCTCACTTCGCTATGGCATTGCAAGCAGTTCTTTATATCGAACATTATCGTTTTGGTTGGCTATCTGTCGCTTTAACAGCTGTTTGGACTTTGCATAATGATGTAATTGATTATGTCTTTGGTCAAATGCCTATTTATAGTAGGTTGAGTGAGTATAGTAGTCAAATCGGTTACTTTACATTTTGGCTTTCCATTGTTTGTGTCGGATTTGCCTTTTATGTAGCTTATTTGAATAAAACGCAATCCATTTCAGTTGACCAATATTGACTAATTTAAGTAAAATAAGAGTATCAAATAGAAAGAGGTGTTGATTTAGACATGGGTATAGGCGGTTATATCTTCTATTTTATCCTTTTGCTAATCATCCCACTATGGGCTCAATTTAAATTAAAGAGAACGTATGCTAAATACTCTAAAATTCGTTCCACATCTGGTCACACGGGTGCTCAAGTAGCACGTATTATTTTAGATGCGAATGGCTTGCATGATATTAAAGTAACAGAAAGTCGCGGTATGTTAAGCGATCATTATAATCCGTTAACAAAAATCGTTGCATTAAGCAGCCATAATTATCACGAGGCTTCAGTCGCGGGTACAGCGGTTGCGGCTCACGAAGTTGGGCATGCGATACAAGATGCAGAAGATTATTCCTTCTTACGCTTGCGTCATCGCCTTGTACCAATCGTTAACGTATCTTCGAATATGTCGTGGATTTTTATTATGATCGGCTTCTTTTCAGCGTGGAGTGGTGCATTATTGATTGGTATCATTTTATTGGCTGCTGGTGTAGTATTCCAACTGATAACTTTGCCAGTCGAATTTAATGCCTCAAGTCGTGCAATGGATCAGCTTTTGTCTCATAATATTATCCGTAATGAAGAAGAACGGGATGCGAAAAAAGTATTAAGCGCAGCAGCAATGACTTATGTAGCTGCGACAGCAGTTGCGGTTCTTGAACTTGCACGATTAATTTTAATCTATACAGGTATGCAACGCTCATAAAAAAACGGCCCGTAAAAGGGCCGTTTTTTTCTATATAAAAGTTCTAGATTAACCGATTGGCCGTTTTTCTTCATCTAGCGTAAACCCTTCGCCCATCACATCATGAACGTCCATTAAGGAAACAAAGGCATGAGGATCAACAGAATTAATTATGCTTTTCAGTCGAACAATTTCATTTCGTGCAATAACGCAATACAAAACTTCCCGTTCTTCTTTTGTGAAATGACCGTAGCCACGAAGAATTGTGATGCCACGATCCATTTCGATGGCAATACGGCTGGCGATTTCTTCTTGAGAATTTGAAATGATCAATGCACCACGGCCAGAATAAGCACCTTCTTGCACAAAATCAATAACACGTGCTCCAACAAACACAGCCACGAGTGTATACATCATTGAGCGGTGGTCAAGGAATGTTAACCAAGATAACATGATGACACCAGCATCAAAAAGAAACATTGTTTTTCCCATGCTCCAACCAATGTATTTCTGTGCCAAGCGCGCAATTATATCGACGCCTCCTGTAGTCCCGCCAAAGCGGAAAATGATTCCGAGTCCGATCCCAATAAATACACCGGCAAACAAAGCGGCTAAAAATAAGTCATCTTGTAAATTGATTTGAATTTCGTAAACGAGGAAAATTTTTAAGAATATCGAAACTGCTACAGTACCGATGATAGTGTAAAGAAAAACTTTTCTACCGAGAAGTTTCCATCCTATAAAAAATAATGGGATATTTAATAACAAGTTCATCAATGCTGGGTCCCAATTAAAGATAAAGTACAAAATCAATGTAATACCAGCGAACCCACCTTCTCCCAGTTCGTTTTGGATATTAAAATGAACAAATCCAAAACTGTAAATGGCAGCACCAAGAAGGATAAATAAGATGTTTTTAATTTTCAACTCTTTCAATTATGCCAAGCCCCTTTCGTAAATGTAGACTTCTGTATTATCGTTGAAATAATGTGTTTTGACAACATCTCAAGTTTTCTTTACGATTGACTGAGGAGTGTGATGAAATGAGCGGGGAAAAAACCATGAAACAGCTTCAGCAAGAGGTTGACACATACATTGGGCAATTCAAAGAAGGCTATTTTCAACCGATGGAAATGATGGCTCGTTTAACAGAAGAACTTGGTGAACTTTCTAGAGAAGTCATGCATGAATACGGTCCAAAAAAAAAGAAAAGTTCAGAGGCTGAAAACAGTATCGAAGAAGAAATGGGCGACGTTCTATTTGTTTTGATCTGTATGGCAAACTCTATGGACATCGATCTTGCGGATGCTCATGACCGAGTAATTGATAAATTTAACAATAGAGATCAAAATCGTTGGACACGAAAGGATGAACAAAAATGACAATTCGCGTAGCAATTGCAGGGGCAAGAGGAAAAATGGGTAAAGAAGCAGTACATACAGTTATGAATCATGCCGAAATGGAACTTGTTTCTGTTTTGGATTATAAAAAAGTCGGCGACACATTAGCTGATACAAAATTATTTCCTTCTGATTTCACTGCTCCTATTTACATCGATCTTGAACAGCTCAACGCTGAAACCAAGCCGGACGTACTTATCGATTTGACTACGCCAGAATTTGTTTACGAACATACAAAACAGGCATTGGAATTGAATGTACGACCTGTTGTTGGCACGACAGGATTTTCGGATGAGCAACTAGAGGAATTAAAGGCACTTTCAAAAGAATCAAAAATTGGATGCATTATTGCACCGAACTTTGCAATTGGAGCGGTATTAATGATGAAGTTTGCAGAACAAGCAGCTAAATATTTACCGGATATTGAGATTATTGAAATGCATCATGATCAAAAACTTGATGCTCCTTCTGGAACAGCGATGAAAACTGCGCATTTGATTTCACAGCAACGTCCTATTCATGAACAAGGACATGTCCACGAAAAAGAAATTCTCGAAGGTGCACGTGGTGCAAATTACGATGGTATGCGCATCCATAGTGTTCGTTTGCCTGGATTGGTAGCTCACCAACAAGTATTACTTGGCGGAGAAGGTCAAATGCTAACGCTTCGACACGATTCATTTAATCGAGGCTCATTTATGTCTGGTGTGATTTTATCTATTCAAACCGTGATGGAAAAAGAAGAATTGATTTATGGTTTAGAACACATAATCGACTAAAGGGGACGATAATATGAATATAGCTTTGATTGCCCATGACCGTAAAAAAGATGATCTGATTCAATTTGCATTAGCTTACGAGCCAATTTTATCTGAACATGGACTTTATGCAACAGGAACGACTGGTCAACGAATCATTGACGAAACTAATTTATCAGTAACCCGCTTTCGCTCTGGCCCACTTGGTGGAGATCAGCAAATCGGTGCAATGATCGCACAAGATGAAATGGATATGATTATTTTTTTCCGTGATCCATTGACTGCACAACCGCATGAACCTGATGTCACAGCGTTAATCCGCCTGTGTGACGTCTATGGGATACCTTTAGCCACGAACATGGGAACAGCTGAAGTTCTTCTTAAAGGGTTAAAAGAAGGCTTTATAGACTGGCGTCTGCTTGGAGAAAGAAGAGGATAGGAGAGAAAAGCGTGCGAAAAATGAAAATCGGCATCACTTGCTATCCAACTGTTGGAGGATCTGGAGTTATTGCCACTGAACTAGGAAAAATGTTGGCGGAAAAAGGACACGAAGTTCATTTTATTACGTCTAGCACTCCGTTCCGTTTAAATAAAACGTATCCAAATATCTTTAATCATCAAGTTGACATCAATACGTATTCCGTCTTTCAATATGCCCCTTACGATATTGCGTTAGCCACAAAAATTTCTGAAGTGATCAAAAATGAAGGGCTGGATCTTCTCCATGTCCATTACGCGATTCCTCATGCAGTATGCGCTATTCTTGGGCGCGATATGGCCGGCTCAAACATTGGCATCGTGACAACACTACACGGCACAGATATTACAGTATTAGGATCAGATTCTTCTTTAAAAGAAGCGATTCGCTATGGTATTGAAAAATCTGATATCGTTACGGCTGTTTCTAATTCACTTAGAGACCAAACTTATGAGCTGATCCAACCGGACAAAACGATTGAGACGGTTTATAATTTTGTCGATGAAAGAGAGTATCACCCCAAAAGTGAAACGAAAATAAAGGAACAACTCGGCATCGATGCTGCTGAGAAAGTGATGATTCACGTTTCAAACTTCCGTAACGTTAAACGTGTTCAAGATGTTATCAAAACTTTTTCATTGGCTCATCAGCAAATTAACTGCAAATTATTACTAGTCGGTGATGGACCTGAAATGGGACGAATTATTCAACAAGTACGGGATTTAGAAATAGAAGAACATGTATTGTTTCTAGGAAAACGAGACGATCTCGCAGAATTTTATAGCATTAGTGACATTAAACTTTTGCTTTCTGAAAAAGAAGCATTTGGTTTGGTGCTACTAGAAGCGATGGCGTGTGGAGTTCCGGTCATTGGGACAAACATCGGTGGTATGCCTGAAATTATTAATCCGGGTGTCAACGGATTTCTTGTCGAACTCGGAGACACGGAGCAGGCGGCTCGATATGCAATTGACATGTTGAGTGATGAGGTACTATTGCAAAAATTACGTCAAGGCGCACTGGACACCGTGTCCGAGCATTTTCATTCTTCAAAAATCCTGCAACAATATGAAGGTTTATACGAACAGTTGATGCCAAAGGATGAAGAACAATGAATACGGCCATTAAAGTCATCCACACATTAAAAGCAGCGGGTTTCGAGGCATATATAGTTGGTGGAGCGGTACGTGATTTATTGTTAGGAAAAACGCCGCATGATGTGGACGTGGCTTCATCGGCTTTGCCACAGCAAGTAAAAGCACTATTTGATCGTACTGTCGACACGGGCATTGACCACGGAACAGTTTTAGTATTACTAGACGGTGTAGGCATTGAAGTGACGACGTTTCGTACAGAGAGTAGCTATTCCGATAATCGTAGACCGGATTCAGTCGAGTTTGTTCTTTCGCTTGAAGAAGATTTGCGGCGTCGTGACTTTACGATCAATGCAATGGCGATGACTGAAGATCTCAAAATTATTGATCCATTTGGTGGAAAAGAAGATTTGAAAAATAAAGTAATCCGTGCAGTTGGGGATCCGGATGAACGTTTTGAAGAAGATGCGTTACGAATGTTGCGCGCAATTCGGTTTTCAGGACAGCTAGATTTTATTATCGATATGAAAACACTGCTTTCTATACGACGACATGCACGGTTAATTAGATTTATTGCTGTGGAACGGCTAAAGTCAGAGATTGACAAAATTTTTGTCAATCCCAGCATGCAAAAAAGCATGGCTTACTTGAAAGATTCCGTTTTAACGCGATTTCTGCCAGTTGGCGGTTTATTCGAAGTGGATTGGATACCGTATCATACAGACGGAAACCCCACTTATGGTTGGTTATATTTATTGCAGCAGCAAAAACGTCAGTTTACGGATATAAAAGATTATCGTTTTTCTAATGAAGAAAAACGACTTATAGAAAAAAGTTTAGAACTAACCGCATTAAACACGTGGGATCAATGGACATTTTATAAGTACACTCTTAAACAATTGGAAATGGCTTCACACGTAACAGGAAAAAAGAAAGATTTAGCTGCTATAAAGCAACAATTACCGATTCAATCAAGATCTGAACTTGCGGTCGATGGCTGGGATTTAATCGAGTGGAGTGGGGCGAAATCCGGACCATGGTTAAAAGTATGGATTGAAAAAATTGAAAGACTTATTGTATATGGGATATTAAAAAACGACAAAGAATTGATAAAGGACTGGTTTGAAGATGAATATCACAGTCACACTTAAGATAGCTAAACGATTAATTGAGTCGAATGGTGAAGCTGTATCAGGCCAGCAGTTAGCAGATGAATTCGGCATTTCTAGAACCGCTATCTGGAAGCACATAAAAGAGCTTGAAGAAAAAGGCTATGATATTGAATCAGTCAAAAGAAAAGGCTATCGCATTGTCACTGCACCAGACACATTAGAGCCTTTAGGTATTCAAACAGGATTGAAAACAAAACGAATCGGCCAAGAAATTGAATATGTCGAAAGTTGTGCATCCACTCAAATTATTGCTCATCAATTAGCTCAAGAAGGAGCTCAAGATGGGACGGTCGTACTTACAGAAACTCAGACGGCTGGGCGTGGCAGAATGGCTCGGAAATGGGATTCTGCTGCTAAAAAAGGCGTATGGATGAGTATTATCCTACGGCCAGATGTGGCACCACAAAAAGCACCTCAATTTACATTAGTAACGGCTGTAGCGATTGTTCGCGCAATCGAAGAAGTCACCAAATTGCAACCAAAAATCAAATGGCCGAATGATATTTTGCTTAATGGCAAAAAATGTACAGGCATTTTAACTGAGCTTCAATCCGACGCAGATGGTATACAAGCATTGATTATTGGTATCGGACTAAACGTCAATCAGGAAAAAGAAGATTTTGACCTTGAAGTTCAAGATATCGCGACGTCATTGAAAATGGCGAGTGGAGAAACCGTTAATCGTCAAAAATTAGTGCAGTCTGTGTTGTTTTACATGGAGCTGTATACACAAATGTATATTGATGAAGGGTTTGGCATGTTAAAGATTTTGTGGGAAAGTTATTCGACAACAATAGGACAACCTGTCAGAGCTCGTATGACCAATCAAACACTTGAAGGCATTGCCGAAGGAATTACCGAGGAAGGAGTTCTTCAATTACGAACGTCCGATGGGGAACTTCACGGCATATACTCAGCTGATATTGAAATGGCTGATTCATAAAAGTTGATTGGGCTCTCTTTTTCTAGTTTAATGAGCAAAGAGCATGGAATGTGTTTTTTTCTGAAATTCTGTTATAGTATTTTTAATGGGCAGTATCGTCTACGAACTGCACCGACCAACCGTAAGACACCCAAATGAATACGAATAAGTTCTGCCTTGATCAGATTCACGACAGGGACGGAGGAAACCTAACGCACATTTACTGTCCTTCTGTCTTTTTTTAGCAGAAGGGCTTTTTATATGGTTTTCTTCCCGAGAGGAGAGAAAAAATGTTGATTTTACAGACGGTAATCGAACTAAAAGAATGGGTTCGTGATACCAAAAAAGCTGGCAAAACAATTGGTCTTGTGCCAACAATGGGTTTTCTGCATGAAGGCCATCTTTCGCTAGTCGAAAAAGCAAAAGCGGAAAACGACAAAGTGGTCATGAGTATTTTTGTGAATCCCGCTCAATTTGGACCGAACGAAGATTTTGATCGGTATCCAAGAGACTTAAAGCGAGACCAAGAGCTTGCTGAAGGAGCCGGTACTGACGTTATTTTTGCGCCAAGCGTTGAAGAAATGTATCCGCGCGAAAGCCAAATTCAACTATCTGCAGGCGCTCAAGCTGATGTGCTTTGCGGCGCGAAAAGGCCAGGTCATTTTGATGGAGTATTAAAAGTAGTCACCAAGCTGTTTCATTTGGTTGAGGCGGATTTGGCTTATTTTGGCCAGAAAGATGCGCAACAATTAGCGATTATTGAATCGTTAGTGGCAGATTATAATTTCCCAATGGCCATAAGAAGAGGCGAAACGGTCCGTGAAAATGACGGGCTTGCGAAAAGCTCTCGAAATGTTTACTTGAGTGATACGGAGCGGAACGAAGCACCTCATTTGAGAAAAGCATTAGAAATGGGGAAAGAGTTGTTTTTACAAGGTCAAAATCCGATCGAGCCAATGACTGCCTATTTAACTGAACATACATCTGGAATCATCGATTATATTGAATTACTTGATTATCCAACGTTAACAACTACTATTCAACAAGATGCCATTTTGGCATTAGCCGTAAAGTTTGAAAAAGCACGTTTAATCGACAATATTATTTTCAACCAAAAGGGGAACTGATTTATGCTTAGAATGATGTTAAATTCAAAAATCCATCGCGCAACTGTAACTGAAGCCGATTTAAATTATGTAGGAAGTATTACCATTGACCAAGATTTACTTGATGCAGTGGGCATGTTGCCCAATGAAAAAGTTCATATCGTTAATAACAACAACGGTGCCCGTTTTGAAACGTATATCATTGCAGGAGAACGCGGGAGCGGCGTTATTTGTGTTAACGGTGCAGCAGCCCGTCTAGTACAGCGTGGAGATATCGTGATTATTTTATCTTATGCTTATGTAATGAATGAAAACGCACGTGACCATAAACCAACTGTCGCTATTATGGATGCCGAAAACCAAATTAAAGAAATTCTTCATTACGAACCTGAAGCAACTGTTATGTAAGCAAGCAGCTCCCAAAAGAGGGGGCTGTTTTCTTTTGTGTAGTGGAGCAAAAAGAAGATTGAATTTTCATCTTGAAGGCGGAAAGCGACAGGATATGTTACAATTTTTTTAGGCAATCACCTAAGAAAGAGGGGCTAAGATGAATACGCAAAAGTATGTCGTTGTCGATATTGAAACAACGGGCCATTCCCCTGCAAAAGGTGACCGGATTATTCAACTTGCGATGGTAACGATCGAAAACGGTGAAATCACCGATACATATACAGAATTTATAAACCCGGGCCGCACAATTCCGTTGTTTATACAAGATTTGACGAATATTACAGATGCAGATGTTGCAGAGGCTAAGCCGTTTGAGCATTATGCAGAAACGGTTTATGAAAAAATGCAAGATGCTATTTTTGTAGCGCACAATACTAATTTTGATTTGCCTTTTTTGCAAGCTGAATTAAAGCGTAGCGGTTTGCCGAAATGGCAAGGACTGACGATGGACACGGTCGAACTAGTAAGGCTAATGTATCCTACAGCATTCAGCTTTAAATTACAGGATATTACTTCTGAACTTGGCATCCCCTTAGAAAGTGCGCACCGTGCAGATGATGATGCGATGGCAACAGCGTTATTGTTTTTGCGAGCTAAACAGGATTTAGTATCATTGCCCTATGCGACATTGGCATTTCTGCATAAGCGGTCGTTTCAGTTAAAATCAGATTTGTCCCGACTCTTCTTTGAATTAACTCAGGAAAAAAGAAACGCACAGGCTGATGATTTTGATAGGTTTCAAGGAATTCCATTAAAGCCAAGACGGTTATTTGAAGAAAGACTAAATAACCAGCAATCCTATTCGCGGGACTGGCGTGATGGACTAGAAAAAGTTTTTCCGAATTTCGAAAAAAGGCCTAGTCAATACGATATGATGACGTCAATTGAAGAAGCGTTGACTCAGAAAAAAGAATTGGTAATCGAAGCATCTACCGGTATGGGAAAAACGATTGGCTATTTATTGCCAGCAGTAAACTTTGCACTGGATACTGGAAAACAAGTGTTAATCAGTACGTATACGACCCATCTGCAAGACCAGCTTGTGCTAAAAGAAGGTAAAATGGTTGAGGAATTTATTGGTGCGCCCGTACGAATCTCATTGATCAAAGGGGTATCTCATTATATCGATTTGGCTAGATTTGTTGAATTGTTGCAAGGGGATGATGAATCCTACGATGAAACGTTTACGATTATGCAAGTCTTAGTTTGGCTGACCGCTACTGAAACTGGAGATTTAAATGAAATCAATGCCTCGAGTGGTGGTCAATTTGTTCTTGAAAAAATACGACGTTCCCATATAAGAAAATTGAGCAAACAAGAAAGACAAGCGGACTTTTATGAATTTGCATTAAAGCAAGCACAACATGCACATGTCATTGTGACGAATCACGCCTTTTTACTTAATCAACATTTAAGCAAAAAGTCGATCTTAGCTAATGTTGATGCGTATATTTGGGACGAAGCGCACCAAGTCGTTCAAGCGGCAGTTTCTCAACATGAAAAAACATTTGTTTATACACAATGGAAATATATTTTCGGTCAAATTGGCAGTTTAGACGAGAAGCAATTAGCCGCTTCACTATTTGAGACTGCGCAACGTACTGGTTTTTCAACCGTTCCCGAAATGATGAAATTAGAATCGTTATTTTTAAGATTTACAGCTCTTTTTGATGAAATTTCAAACTTTGTTGCAAACGAATTTGCAGTAAAATTTGCAGCGAGCCGTCATAAAAAAAATTCGGCACTCTTGAGTGAACTATCAATCGAAGATAGCCGTTTTACTCAGATGCTGTATTACTTAAACGAATGGATCGATCTGTCTCAGCTTATTTTGCAAAAAGCTGAACGATTGACTGAAAAAACCATCAAAGATCAATTGACGATAGCTGATTGGCGCTATTGGACAGAGGAAATGATGGTCAAAGCGGTAGAGTTCAGTGAAATATTCGTCTTTCCATTAGCAGGTGAAGTTAGTTGGATTGATGGTGACTTGAGAAGTTTGCCAACAAGTCTTTCTTTATATAAACGTCCATTTGCTGTTTCGTCTTTAATAGACAAAGTAATGGCTCCAGCTCGACAAGATAAAGCAATTATTTGGTTGTCTGGTACGATGACAGTTCCAGCGAATGAGCGATTTATCGTCAATCAAATCGGTATACCAGAACATGTACCTATTAAAAAATTTGAACCGCCAAAAGATTTTTACCGGGGAGCTCATGTTTATATTGTAGAAGACATGCCAGATATTCAACATGTTTCTCAACATGAATACATTGAATCGGTAGCAGATGCCGTTATCCAAACAGTTCTTGTGACAGAAGGCCGCTGTTTTGTGTTATTTACATCACAAGACATGCTACGGAAAACCGTAGACTTAATACAAGACACCGGTTTGCTCGAAGATTATATGTTATTCGCACAAGGTATTTCATCAGGTAGTCGTATGAAGTTATTGAAGTCTTTCCAGCGTTTCCAAAAGTCAGTACTTTTTGGAACGAATAGTTTCTGGGAAGGGGTAGACGTTCCAGGAGATGCACTTCGTGCAGTAGTCGTGGTGCGGTTGCCGTTTACATCACCAGAAGAACCAATCTTCAAAGCTCGTTCTGAAGTTATTATGCGTGAAGGTGTCAACCCGTTTCTTCAATATGCTTTACCAGAAGCAGTACTTCGTTTGCGCCAAGGATTTGGCCGGTTAATCCGATCAAAAAACGATAAAGGATTATTTATCGTCTTAGACCGAAGAATCGAGACAAAATCTTATGGTCAAGAATTTATAAGTGCATTGCCTGAAGTTAAAGTATCCAAAGTGTCCTTAGAAAAGATGGTAACCGATATTGAAGCTTGGTATAATAAGCAATGATATAACGAAAGGAAGGCGTAAGCATGGAATCGAAAATTGAAGTAATCTCAACAGTTGAACTTAAGTATCAAACAGATCTATATAAAGTGGTAGACGCCTTAAATCGTACATTGAAAGATAGAAATTTAATGTTCGGGCTAGCTCTTGATAAAGAAAATGCTGAAAAAGCGATTTTCACAATTTATAAAACATAGGTGATTACATGAGACAATGGATTACATTTATACTTGGATTTCTGTCTTTTTTGGCAGTGACTATCATCATCTTAGTTTTGTTTTTGGGCAATAAACCTTATTCAGATACAGAAGAGCTCGCAATTGAGCGTGCAAAGAGTGAAAAGTTAATTGAAGATGTAGAGCGAGCATATGTATATACAAATGTTAAAGCATCTGTGACAGTTCTTGGGACTAATGGTAAAGGTGAGTTAATGGCTGTTTTTGTTCCAGAAGGTGATGGCAAGTTGCAAACACTTGCCTTAGCAGATAAAATTACGGCTAAACAAGCACGTGAACTGGTTCTTAATGAAATGGACGTCAAAAAAATACTGCATACAAAACTTGGTATGGAAAGTGAAGAGCCAGTATGGGAAGTTGCTTTTGTGGATGAAAAAGACACTTTAAACTATGTTTATTTATCAGCAGACGATGGACAATGGCGAAAGCGCATATTGAATTTGTGAAAGGGCGGAAAAAAATTGATCAACTTAGCGAATCGTGTACAAACGTTAACACCTTCTACAACATTAGCAATCACTGCCAAAGCAAACGAATTAAAAGCTCAAGGAGTCGATGTAATCGGTCTTGGAGCAGGTGAGCCTGATTACAATACACCAGAAAACATTCTTGAAGCTGCTTACCAGTCTATGAAAGATGGTAAAACAAAATACACACCAGCTGGAGGACTTCCGGCATTAAAAGAAGCCATTATCAATAAACTGCAAAGAGACCAAGGGCTGAGTTATTCCCCAATAGAAGTGATGGTCGGGATTGGCGCTAAACATGTGCTTTATACATTATTCCAAGTGTTGTTAAACGAAGGTGACGAAGTAATTATCCCAATTCCGTATTGGGTGAGTTATCCTGAACAAGTGAAATTAGCGCAAGGTGTACCTGTATACATAGAAGCAACAGCCAGTCAGGAGTACAAAATATCTCCTCTACAATTAAGAGAAGCTATTACAGACCGGACAAAAGCAGTGATTCTTAACACACCAAGTAATCCAACAGGCATGATTTACTCAAAAGAAGAATTAGAAGCCCTGGCAGAAGTTTGCCGCGAATTTGATATCTTGATTGTGTCTGATGAAATCTATGAGAAACTAATTTATGGAGATGTCAAACATACATCGATTGCAACTCTTTCAGAAGATGCAAAAAAACGCACGATTTTAATTAATGGTGTATCAAAATCGCATTCAATGACTGGATGGCGCATTGGTTACGCGGCAGCTGATGCTAGCTTGATCAAAGCAATGACAGATTTAGCAAGTCATTCTACATCAAACCCTGTGACAACTTCGCAATATGCAGCAATTGAAGCCTATAATGGGCCACAAGATGCTGTAGAAGAAATGCGTCAAGCATTTGAAGAGCGTTTGAATGTTATTTTCCCGAAACTTCAAGCGATTCCTGGATTTACAGTAATTCGCCCACAAGGCGCATTTTATTTGCTACCAGATGTTTCAGAAGCAGCAACTAAAACAGGTTACGCATCAGTTGATGATTTTGTAACGGCTTTGTTAACAGAAGCAAATGTTGCCGTAATTCCAGGTTCAGGATTTGGCGCAAATTCTACGATTCGTTTATCATATGCGACATCATTAGAAACGTTGACAGAAGCTGTGGAACGTATTCATCAATTCGTAACATCGAAATGGAAAGACTAAGACAACATTATTCTTTGGAGGCTATTGTTTGATGAAAAAAATTACCATTGCCGAAATGGCTAAATATAACGGAGAAACAATTAAACTAGGCGCTTGGATCGCGAACAAACGGTCAAGTGGAAAAATTGCGTTCTTGCAACTGCGCGACGGCTCAGGATTTGTACAAGGTGTTGTAGTAAAAGCTGAAGTAGGCGATGACTTATTCGCTACAGCTAAAGGATTGACACAAGAAACGTCGGTTTATATAACAGGTGAAGTAAAAGAAGACGAACGCTCGGCTTTTGGTTATGAATTAGCTGTTACCGGCATCGAAGTTATCCATGAAGCGAAAGATTTCCCAATTACGCCGAAAGAACACGGTACAGAATTCCTTATGGACAACCGTCATTTATGGCTACGTTCACGTAAACAACATGCAATCATGAAAATCCGTAATGAAATTATTCGTTCAACTTATGAATTCTTCAATGACAACGGTTTTGTGAAAGTAGATCCGCCAATTTTGACTGGATCTTCTCCTGAAGGAACTTCTGAATTGTTTGCAACAAAATACTTTGATGAAGATGCTTATTTATCTCAATCTGGTCAATTGTATATGGAAGCTGCAGCAATGGCGCTTGGAAAAGTATTTTCGTTTGGTCCGACATTCCGTGCAGAAAAATCTAAAACACGCCGTCACTTAATCGAGTTTTGGATGATTGAACCGGAAATGGCATTTATCGAGCATGCGGAAAGTTTAGAAGTTCAAGAGCAATATGTTTCGTATATTGTGCAATCGGTTTTGAAAAACTGCAAATTGGAATTGGAACGTCTTGATAGAGACGTATCGAAACTTGAAAAGATAAAAGCACCGTTCCCACGTGTTTCTTATGACGATGCGATTAAATGGTTAAACGATAATGGTTTTGATGACATTAAATGGGGCGAAGATTTTGGTGCTCCACATGAAACAGCTTTAGCAGAAAGCTATGACATGCCAATATTCATTACACATTATCCTATTGGTATCAAGCCGTTTTACATGCAACCTCACCCAGAACGTGACGATGTCGTACTATGTGCAGACATGATCGCGCCAGAAGGCTACGGAGAAATTATCGGTGGTTCTGAACGGATTCATGATTATGAGTTGATGAAACAACGCATTCAAGAACATAATTTAGATGAAGATGCATATGCTTGGTATTTAGACTTAAGCAAATACGGATCAGTTCCTCACTCTGGATTTGGTCTAGGTTTAGAACGGACAGTAGCTTGGATTAGTGGTGTGGAACATATTAGAGAATCGATTCCATTTCCACGTCTATTAAACCGCTTATACCCATAAAAATGAATAATAGGAAAGGTGGTTGGGATATGAAACAACCTAATCGATTACAAACGTGGATTGAGCAGGGGAATGTTACCATTTCCCAGCTTTTTTTTCAGTTTTACAAAGAACTGAAGATAACAGACGAGGAAGCAATGTTGCTCATGCACATTCAAGCATTTCAACAAATGGGAAACCAGTTTCCGACACCTGATGAAGTAGGCGCACGCATGATGACTTCTCAAAAAAGCGTAACAACCATGTTACAAAAATTGATGCAACAAGGCTATTTGTCTATCGAACAAACAACAGAACAAGATGTTTTGACAGAAGTGATTTCTTTACAACCTTTATGGGATCGGTTATTGGACTGCGTATATAAAGAACAGCATGAAATAAAAGAAAATACCCAAAAGGAGTTGGAAGGGGAAATCTTCCAGTTGTTTGAACAAGAATTTGGGCGTTTCTTGTCTCCGATGGAAATTGAGACCATTTCGATGTGGATGGATCAAGATGGTCATACACCAGATGTGATTCGGATGGCACTCAAAGAAGCGGTGATTTCTCAAAAATTGAGTTTGCGTTATGTAGACAGAATTTTATTTGAGTGGAAAAAGAAAAACATTAAAACCTCTACGCAAGTTACTAAGCATGCAAGTTCGTTTAGAGAAAAAAATATCCGGATTCAGCCGACTGAAAATGCAGTGAAAAAAGTTCAATTTTACAATTGGTTGGAAGACCGTAATTAGAAGGTGAAATAGATGATGTCTAAAAAAGAATGGTTGGCTTGTCTAGAAGAAATGGATCTTATGTTTCCGGATGCTCATTGTGAATTGGTACACCGTAATCCATTTGATTTATTAATCGCGACGCTTTTATCTGCACAATGTACAGATAAACTCGTCAATCGCGTGACGGCTGACTTGTTCCAAAAATATCATGAACCAAAAGATTACGTCGCTGTGTCATTAGAAGAATTGCAGCAAGATATCCGTTCGATCGGTTTGTTCCGCAATAAGGCTAAAAATATTCAAGCGCTTAGTCGTATCTTAATCGACGAGCACAATAGTGTAGTACCAGCTGACAGAGACTTGCTAATGACGCTCCCGGGAGTCGGTCGGAAGACGGCTAATGTTGTCGTGTCCGTGGCTTTTGGGATTCCAGCTTTAGCTGTAGACACGCATGTTGAACGAGTTGCCAAGCGATTAGGGTTGAGTCGATGGAAAGATAATCCGCTTCAAGTAGAAGAAACGATAATGAAAAAAACTCCTGCAGACGATTGGTCTAAAACACATCACCAAATTATCTTTTTCGGGCGCTACCATTGCAAATCACAAAATCCAGGCTGTCATATATGTCCACTTTTTGATCGATGCCGAGAAGGGCAAAAACGCGAGAAAAAAGGACTGGTTAAACGTGAAACTGTCACTGAAGTTAACTAAAGAGCAACTTGATCCTTATTTTTTGGAATGGGAATGCATATCGGTGCAATTAGCTGACTTACACAAGCAGCGCAATAAAGCTGCTGCTGAAATTATCCAAGACGGTCTAACAATCTACAAAAAACTTTTAACGCATTGCCGGACAGCTTTGCAAGATGAAGGATTTGAACCGTTAAATGGCACAGAGCGTTTGTCGTTTATCGAATCATCCCCAAGTACTTATGCGGCATACCGTCAGTTAGTGGAATTATTTGTGGAACTTAAGAAAATCATTGCGAGAAAACGAATTGAATTTAAGTATTTAAATGAATCATAGAAAAGCCCCGAATGGCAAGCATTCGGGGCTTTTGATGTTTAATTTTGGTTTTCGTCTTTGTTGTCTTGATCATTTTTATTATCTTTGTCTTTATCTTTATCCTTGTCTTTACCCTGATCGTTATCAGAATTACCGCTACTGTTTGCCGAAGGTGTTTCACTTTCTTCTTCTTCAGTTGGGTCTTCTGGTACATCGATTGGGTCTTCTTCAACCGCCGGTTCTTCTTCGACTACCGGTTCTTCTTCAGCCGGCTCTTCAACAGCCGGCTCTTCTTCAACCGGTTCTTCTTCAACCGGTTCTTCTTCGACAGGCTCTTCTTCAACCGGTTCCTCTGGTTCTACTTCAGGTTCTTCTTCAGGTTCTTCAGGAGCGGCAGCAACTTCGACTACAGTCGACGCTGGGTCACTACGCTGAGTATCATTAACTGCAACGACTCTGAAGGTATATGTTTTTCCTTCTTCTAAACCATTGTACGTATACGATTTACTTGATGAAGTTGTAAGAACTGAACGAGATCCATCAACTTCTACAGAAACTTCAAATGATACATTTTTATCACTAGAATCCCATGAAAGCTTCGCAGAATTTCCATCAACTTTAGCTCGTAAGCCAGATGGTGTCTTTAAGTCTTCGACTACATAACGTTGCGATACTGAATTCGGTTCAGTGCCACGTGCAAATAGTTCTGAACTTCTCATATTGTAAGGCGTAAAAGCACTAGCCAGTTTTAATGGATCAGAACCAACTTCAACTACTTGTTCTGTTACAGAATCTGGTTGTTCAAAGCTAGCTGTTTCAGGTGAAGAGATTTGTGACATAACATTTTTGAACAAACGCTGAGCAAGTAAACGTTCGTCAGATGCTGTGTCAATTGGTGTTTTACGATTAGCGTAGCCGCTCCAAACAGAGATTGAATAGTCTGTTGTATATCCCGCAAACCAAACATCTGGCGTAGAACTATCATCTAATCCGTATTCTTCAAGATTTTCAACAGAATAGTTGGTAGTACCGGTTTTACCAGCCATGTCCAAACCATCGATTGCTACTTCTTTTCCTGTAGAACCTGGTGTATTCAAATCTACAACGTCTCTAAGCATATCGGTTACCATATAAGCGGTGCTGTCTTTCATTGCTTGTACAGGTTCAGGCGCAACAATTTGTTCAGTAGAACCGTCACGGAAAACAATCTTTTTAATAGTGTGAGGCTTAGTGAAAGATCCTTCGTTACCAAAAGCAGCAAAGGCACCTGCCATTTCAACAGTTGAAATGTTTTTTTCCGGTGAGCCAAGTGCTGCGGATTCATAAACATTTCCGAAATCTAGACCTAATTTTTGGGTGAATTCTTCAGCATTTTCCATCCCCACTTCCTGCAAGGTTTTAACTGCAGGAATATTACGTGAGCGGTAAAGTGCTTCGCGAATTGTCATTGTTCCTAAAAACTCTCCGTCGACATTGCGGATTTCTTGATCATTATCATTATAAGAATAAGGTTCATCCACTACAGTTTGACCCGTAGACCAATCCAAGTATTCGATAGCAGGGCCATAATCTACTAATGGTTTAATCGTTGACCCTATCGGGCGATCTTTTGATGTAGCGTAATTATGACGGACGTCACCAGTATAATCACGTGCGGCACCAATTGCGCTAATTCCGCCTGTTTCCGTATCAATCACTGTCATAGCTGATTGAACTTCTTCATCAAAAAACAAATCAGAAGCCATTGCGTCATTTACTTTTTCCTGAACGTAAGGCTCAAGCGTTGTGTAAATTTTTAAGCCTTCATCTAGCGAGTAATCGCCATCTAGAACTTCAAGTTCATCTTCCACCAGTTCCATAAACGCCGTATATTCAGCATTTGGAACTTGTTGCTGGCGGTTTTCTTCAGCTACCAACGAGTCATCAAGAGAAGCTGCACGTGCTTGTTCTTTTTCTTCCGTAGTAATTTTACCGTGTTGCTCCATTAAACCTAACACGACATTACGGCGTTCTATAGCACGATCTGGATTTTTAAAGGGATTATATCCGTTCGGGCTTTGTGGCATTCCGGCCAACAATGCAGTTTCAGCTAAAGTTAATTCTTCTAGAGGTTTACCATAAAAATATTCTGAAGCTGTTCCAAAACCATAAATATTTCCAGACATCAAAATCTTATTGAAATACATCTCGAAGATTTCTTCTTTTTCGTATTGTTGTTCTAGTTTATAAGCTAAATACGCTTCTTGTGCTTTTCGTTTTAATGTTTTGTCATTTGTTAAAAACGAATTTTTTATTACTTGTTGAGTAATTGTACTAGCACCTTGAGAACCAAAGCCGCCGGTAATATTAGCGATAACAGCTCCACCTAAACGAATAACGTCGATCCCGGAATGTTTATAAAACCGGTTATCTTCAGTTGCTAAAATAGCAGCTTCCATCGCTTTCGGAATATCTTCGTAATTGACATACTCTCGATTCTCGGCAGTAATATAAGGGATTTCTGTTTCGCCATCTGCCGCATAGAAAGTCGGACTAATTGGATCGCGTAGCAACTCTTCGTCAATTTCTGGTGCACTGCTTGCGTAATAGGCAAACATAGAGGCACCGAACACAACGCCAGCCAACCCTATAATGACCATCGCCAACACGATGCGTTTAATCCATAGGAATACAGGGGATTTCTTTTTCTTTTTGTTGTTGTTTTTCTTTTGGCGTTCGATTGCTTTACGGCGTTCTTCACGCGAAATTTGTTTGTCGCTCAAGTTCAGTTCCTCACTTTCGTATACATACTGTTGCTTAAAGCTTGTTTAAAAGAGGCAAATAATCAATTCGTGGAAATGCGCCAGGCGTAATTTCAAATGAAGTTTCTTCGATTTCTTGTAAAGTAACCGATTTTCTTCCACCTGTTATCATTCGGTTCCAAAAAACCTCAAGTTCTTTAAATGGCATGATAAAATACCGCTGCCAAGAAGAAAAGCGGATAATCATAAACGCTGTTCCATTTTGCTTGACCACTTTAGACATGTGATGAATTTGGTGATCATGAATATTTTTCAATGGGAATGACGTTTTGTTTTGTGTTTCTTTTGCTTCAAAGTCAATATAACGACCATTCCAAACACCATTATAATCGGTAGTGGATGGAGCTTGAAAATAGGCTTCACGAATAACTGCAGCACTTCTTGAAGGATACTCCACTTTAACGATTTGAAGAGGTACTGGCTTTTTGTGAATGACAGCTAATCCCAATTGAAGGTAATAATCATTGGTTTCGTTTAATTCGTCCTCTAATGTCTTACCCCGATTGCTGAAGGATAAATCCTTTTTCTTTTTAGGGGCAACTGTTTGTTTGGCAGGTTGATCTTTCGGCGGAATAAACTTTTTTCCGTTCGGGTAATTGATTGCCATTGTGATACACCTCGCTTACTCTATCATATCACAAGCTTTTAGACGACTGATAAGATGAAAGGTTTCAACAATTTGAAACCTGTCTATTCGCTTTACACTTTAGAAGAAATCAGCTTTAGATATTCTTATAATAGCTGATTTTTTTAGCTAATCAAAGTGTAAGGAATGTCTGTTCGATAAAAGTCGTGTCGATTTAGTGGATATGATAAACTAAAGGCAATGGAGGGATTGCAAAATGACAGTTAGAGAACTCTCTTCTACATTATTTGATGAATGTGGAAAATGCTTGGACCGGTTTTACGAAATGCGTGAAATGGACGCGGTCCCAGATTTTTATGAAGACGTTAAACCATACGCCGATATTTGGCACGCTAAAATAAATGAGTGGCAAAAAGAGTCACTAATCTATATTCAACAAGAACGACCAAAATATGTGCATAAGCCGCAAATTGATACGGCGGCAGAAGGCATGACACAGTTTTTTGTGCAAAGTTTTTATAAAGAAACGAGCAAAAAACGCTTTATCCAAACGATTCAAGCAGCACAATATACGTTACAAACATTTATTATGGCTATAGACGAAAAGAGCAAATCGCATGATTAGAAGAAAAACTTTGCCTGTTTTGATGGAAGAATGGAAAACAGAACCGGACATGATGGAACGCATTGTCCATTGGCATACGAGACAAGAAAAACCGGCACAATACGCTGATTTCCCACCGGAAATGCACACTAGTTTAAAAGCGGCTCTCCGTAAAAAAGGAATTGAGCAACTTTATACGCATCAACGTGAAGCGTTTGACTTAGCGACAGCAGGGAATTCATTCACGGCGGTAACACCTACTGCATCAGGAAAATCATATTGTTATCACTTACCTGTCTTGCACAAAATTTTAAATGACCCGGGTGCCCGTGCGCTTTACCTGTTTCCGACAAAAGCATTAGCACAAGATCAAAAAAGTGATTTACACGATTTGATCGAAAAAACAGAAGAAGAAATTTTGTCTTACACATATGATGGCGATACATCACCGGCTATTCGTACAAAGGTGCGGAAAGCGGGTCAAATCGTCATGACTAATCCAGATATGTTGCATTCTGCAATATTGCCACATCACACAAAATGGGTTTCTCTTTTTGAGAACCTTCATTATATAGTCATTGATGAGTTGCATACGTACAAAGGAATTTTCGGAACGCACGTAGCTCACGTAATTCGTAGACTAAAACGGATTTGTGAGTTTTATGGCAGCAACCCTGTCTTTATTTGTACATCCGCGACAATTGCCAACCCAAAAGAACTAGCAGAAAACTTAACGAATAGTACACATAAGTTAATTGACCAAAACGGTGCGCCGTCTGGAAAAAAACATATTGTGTTTTACAACCCACCAATTATTCACCCGACGTTTGGTGTTCGGAGAAGTGCGATTCTGGAAGTTCGTGATTTAGCTACTCATTTAATTAAAAACGGCATCCAAACCATCGTCTTTGCGAAAAGTCGAGTGCGTGTAGAGATGTTGGTCACGTATTTGCAAGCTGTTACTAAAATGAAGCTACAAGACGACTCGATTAAAGGGTACCGAGGAGGCTATTTGCCGACAGAACGTCGCGCTATTGAAAAAGGTCTTCGTGATGGCTCGATTCAATGTGTCGTATCTACTAATGCATTAGAACTTGGTGTTGATATTGGTCAACTGCAAGCGTGTATTATGACGGGATATCCAGGGAACATTGCAAGTGCTTGGCAACAAGCAGGACGCGCAGGTCGTCGTCAAGACGAATCACTCGTTATTTATGTTGCGCAATCTACAGCTCTCGATCAATACATTATTAACCATCCTGAATATTTATTGGACCAGTCTCCAGAAGAAGCACGCATTCATCCGGAAAACATAATTATTTTAATGGACCATTTAAAATGTGCTTCTTTTGAATTGCCTTTTAGAGTTGATGATCAGTACGGAGAATTCGAAGTGCAAGAGCTTCTCGAATATTTACAAGAAGAAGGCGTGCTTGTACGAACTTCAGATCGCTGGCATTGGATGAGCGACCGCTTCCCAGCGCACGATATTTCTCTACGTTCAGCGTCTCAAGAAAATGTTGTCATCATCGATCAATCAGTCCCAGCGGATACACGTGTAATCGGTGAAATGGATCGCTTTAGCGCCATGACCTTATTGCACGAAGAAGCGATTTATTTGCATCAAGGCACGCAATTTCAAGTGGAAATTTTGGACTGGGAAGAAAAGAAAGCTTACGTCAGAGAAGTAGACGTGGATTATTTCACCGATGCCAATTTAGCAGTTGAATTAAAAGTAATGAGCGAAGACAAAGATAAAAAGATGAACAAATCAGAAGTTTTCTATGGAGACATTGCCGTGCTTGCCATGCCAACCATTTTCAAAAAAATTCGGTTTGATTCGCATGACAATATTGGTTCAGGACCGATTTCTTTACCTGCAGAAGAACTTCATACGTCTTCTACGTGGTTGAGCTTCTCAAAACCTGAAGATTTTTCGGAATCGGAGCTATCGGACACTATGACCGGAGCAGCTTACGCAATCGAGTCCTTTATCCCGATATTCGTTCAGTGCGACCGTCGTGATGTTCATGTTGTACCTCAAGTGAAATCGCCGCATAACGATATGCCAACATTTTTCATTCACGATTCATATCCTGGAGGCATTGGGATTAGCGAACGAATTTACGACTTATGGAAACCGCTGTTAGATAAAGCCCAGCAGCATGTTTCAGAATGTCCATGTCTTGACGGATGTCCATCGTGTATCGGAGCACAAGATGCCGCTATCAGTATGAAGAGTCATGTTATCCGACTTCTAGATGATCTTCGCAAAGAGGGGTGAAGAACGATGTCGTTTGAAAGCAAACTTCTTCAAATGAAAGGCATGTTAAAAAACAAACCCACAAAAAAACAACAACCGAAACGAGCTGAGCGTCCACTCCACGAAGAAAAGTGGAGAGATATAGGACTTGAACTTGTTGAAAATAAGTTTGGCTTTGTTTTTCAAAAGAAAATCACTTATCCGTTTACAACTCGTCATGGATCGGTCATGCTCAGTGAACTAGATCCTGTGTTAGAAGCATGGGAAAAAACAGAGTTTGATCATCCATTCAAACTAAATGCACAAGATCCACTTGTATTTTTCGATACGGAAACAACAGGCCTTAGTGGAACCGGAGCGTACATTTTTTTAATTGGGATTTTAGTGAAAAAGAGCGATCATTTTGAAATGATGCAGTACATCATGCCAGATCCTTCTCATGAGGCGGCATTTCTTTACGAAACAGGTTTATGGAAAGCGGATGACCCGATCATTTTCTCTTATAACGGGAAAAGCTTTGATTGGCCTCAACTAACTTCGCGGTGGACGATGCACCGACAAGATTTGCCGAAATTACCCGTACCACGTCAAATCGATTTGTTTCATGGTACGAAGCGTATATGGAAAAATGAGTTGGCACGGATGAAGCTAAGCACTATCGAAGAAGAAAAGCTCGGATTTGTGCGTCAAGGCGATGTGCCCGGATATTTAATCCCTGCTATTTACTTAGACGCCGTTAAAAGCGGCTTTCCAGATGGGCTGGCAAAAGTTCTTTATCATAATGAACTAGACATCTTATCACTGGTGTCGTTATATGTGCTGTCATCTAATTTGTTGATGGAAGATATGGAATCTGAAACGAGTGGAGCTTATACAAATATCGGGAAATGGTATGCGGATTTAAAGCAATATGATCAAAGTGCAGCTTATTTAGAACATGTAACGACCGACCGGGGAGCTTCATCCGCATTGGCTCGTTATTTACTAGCCATTCAGAAAAAACGTGCTGGTCAACATGAAGTGGCTGTTCAACTATTTAAAGAAGCAGCCCCGCATTTGCGTGGAAGCATTGAAGTAGAAGCATGGATTCATGCAGCAAAACTTTACGAGCATCAATTGCGAGACTTAGACCAAGCAGCTATTATGGCCGGATTTGCAAAAGAAGCTAGTGAACATACAAACGTACGCCAGTCACTTGTGGAAGATATTAACAAAAGACGAGCCCGTTTAGAAGAGAAAAAGCGAAAAAAAAACCTTCAAGTTCAAGAAGACTGAACACGAAAAATGTGCCGTATGCTATACTTAATAAAAGGTAGTTTTTTATGGAAGGACGATTAAAATGGACAATAAATTTACATCTAAGGATATACTAGAAAAAGATTTCAAAACAGCGATGCGCGGTTACAACCAAGATGAAGTAGATCATTTCCTAGACGAAGTTATCCAGGATTATGAAGCTTTCACAAAACGAATCGAACAACTTCAAAATGAAAACCAACGTTTACGTACAGAGTTAGAAAACTCACCGAAAAAACAAACAACACCGGCACCTGGCACAACGAACTTTGATATTTTGCGCCGTTTGTCCCATTTAGAAAACCATGTATTTGGCAACAAATTAGACAATAACTAAAACAATTGTTTTCTATGCTCAAATAGCGTATACTTAATAAGCCATTTGAAATTCTGGCAATCGCTCTGGCGTCTTCGCCGGAGAGGAAAGTCCATGCTCGCACGGTTCTGAGATGACCGTAGTGATCGCGCTCAGTGAAACAATAAGCTGAGGCAGCTAGCAATAGCTGACGGCGGGTAGAACGCCTAAGTCTTCGGATATGGCCGAAATACCCTGAAGGTGCCACAGTGACGGAGCTGTATAAGAAATTATACAGGTGGAACGAGGTAAACCCCGTGAGCGAGAAACCCAAATTATGGTAGGGGCACTTTTCTGAAGGAAATGAACTGATGAAGAGGCAGGTGCAAACTTGCAGATAGATGATTGCTGTCCACCAGTACAAGGCGCAAGCCGTTTGAGTACGTGGAAACAAAACATGGCTTATAGAATTTCACATGGTCTTAAAATGCTTATTAAAGGCTCTCCTGTCGGGGAGCTTTTCTTCATATTATGATATAAATAAACAAGTTAGACTGATATAATTTAATCTTTTGAGTAAGCTTTAGGCGTTTATATCTAGTGCTAAGCAATTTTTTAATTTATTTTAATAGTATCAGTATGAAAATTAGAAGAAAAAGCGAAAGGCGGCGACTCCAGCGAGACAGCCGAGACCCCGCAAGAAGCAGAGCGACTGAGGAGGCTTGGCGCTCGCCCGCAGGAAAGCGTCCGCCTACAGCGATTTCTGTAATACGTATTTAATTTTAAAAATCTAACGATTAAACGAACACTGAAAGCTGAAATAGTGAATAACTGGAGAGGGAGTCATTATGACAACATTTAAATTGCTCGCAACAGCTGCAATGGGACTTGAGTCAATTGTCGCTAACGAAGTAAAAGAACTAGGATATGAAACAGAAACAGAAAACGGCAAAGTATTTTTTGAAGGAAACGAGCGAGACATTGCCAAAGCCAACTTATGGCTACGCACTGCTGACCGTGTAAAAATCATCGCTGGTGAATTTAATGCCTATACATTTGACGAATTGTTTGAACGCACAAAAGAAATCGAATGGGAAAAATACCTTCCAGTAGATGCTGAATTTCCGGTACAAGGGAAATCAGTTAAATCGACGTTACACAGTGTGCCAAACTGTCAGTCTATCGTTAAAAAAGCGATTGTTGAACGTTTGAAAAAAGCATATCACCGCAATTCGTTTTTAGATGAAACAGGACCGCGCTTTAAAATTGAAGTATCGATTTTAAAAGACAAAGTTCAACTATCTATCGACACAAGTGGAGCAGGGTTGCATAAACGCGGCTATCGTTTGGACCAAGGGGAAGCGCCTTTAAAAGAAACTCTTGCTGCGGCACTTGTGAAATTATCTAGATGGACACCAGACCGTCCGTTTGTAGATCCTTTCTGTGGATCAGGGACCATCGCAATTGAAGCTGCGATGATCGGTCAAAATTTAGCACCCGGCTATAACCGTGATTTCGATAGCGAAGAATGGCCATGGATGGGACAAAAACTGTGGGATGAAGTTCGTGAAGAAGCAGAAGAATTAGCGAACTATGACCAGCCACTAAATATAGTAGGCACAGACATTGACCATCGCATGCTGAAAGTCGCAGAAGAAAATGCGCGTGAAGCTGGCTTTGCGGACTTGATTCATTTTGAACAGCGTCAAGTAAAGGATTTTGTAGCAACTGAAGAAAACGGCGTGGTTGTAGGTAACCCACCGTATGGAGAACGTATTGGTGAAATTGAAGTCATCGAAGAAATGATTGCTGATATGGGTCGTGTATTTGCTAAACACCCAACATGGTCAATATATATGCTGTCATCCATGGGTCGTTTTGAAACACTTTACGGTCAACCAGCTACAAAAAAACGCAAACTATTTAACGGATTTATCCGTACGGATCTTTTCCAATTCTGGGGAGAACGTTCTAAAAAATAAATGAGACGAAACGGAAGGGCACAGGCTCTTCCGTTTCTCTGTGAGGAGAGTATTATGAGACAACCACTACCATTTGCGTTATCAAAAGATAAAACTTTCTTTGAATCACTCAATGACTGGATTGGTGATGTATTTTACGATGAACTTCCTGAAAAAGGCTATGATCTTCGCGATGAACAAATTTTCATGTCTTTTCAAATCGAACAGGCGTTAAAAGAAAAATCGGTTTTATTTGCTGAAGCTGGAGTTGGAACTGGGAAAACAATGGCGTATCTGTTACCGGCTATCGCGTATGCTCGCTATACCGGTAAACCAGCACTTATTTCATGTGCGGATGAAACTTTGATCGAACAATTGGTTAAAAAAGGCGGAGACGTTGACCGTTTAAACGAGTTGTTTGATTTGAATTTAGATGTACGTTTGGCAAAGTCACGAGATCAATATTTATGTCTTCAGCGTTTAGAAGGCGCCAAAAAACGCATCGATGAAGATTTTGTGTTTGATATTGAAGATAGCTTGCCGGAATTTGTCAATAAGACATTTTCCATGCAAAATACGTATCCTTACGGAGAGCGCTCGAGCTATCCAGAAGTGACAGATGAAGAATGGCAACAAGTCAATTATCATCCGATTCAAAACTGTAATGCTTGTGAATTGCGAAACAAATGCGGTCAAACTATTCACCGCAATCATTACCGTCAGGCAACTGATTTGGTTATTTGTTCACATGATTTCCTTATGGAGCATATTTGGACAAAAGAAACACGTAAACGTGAGGGGCAAACGCCTTTGCTTCCTGAATTCTCTCAAATTGTGTTAGATGAAGGACATCTATTAGAATTTGCAGCACAACGTGCATTGACGTATGAAGTGCAAGAAAGCACATTGCAAGATGTGACAGAAAGCATTCTTTCAGATGGTATGCGTGAAAAAACGTTAAATATGATTGAGCAAACAATCGATCTTCACAATGACTTTTTCCGTTTGTTACGCATCCATACAGTTAAAAGTGACGAAGACCGCAAAGCCATTACAAAAGATCCGGAATTGATCAAAGTCGGCAATATGCTGGTGCGTCACATTGATTTGATGTTAGAGGAATTTGTTTTCGAAGGCGAACTTTTCACGATTCCTGAATACGAATTGCGATTGGCCGAAGAGTATTTCGAACAATACACGTTCTCGATGCGTTTGTTTGTAGAAGAAGGTGACGCGGTAACGTGGTTAGAGATAAAAGACGAAATTGAGACTCTTGTTATTATGCCACGACTTGTTACGGATATATTAGACGAAAAATTATTTGACGGAAAAATACCAATCATTTTCTCTTCAGCTACTTTATCGATTCAAAAAGATTTCACGTACTTGTCAGATAGCCTAGGAATCGATAAATTCCAATCGTTCTCTGTGCCATCTCCATTTGAGTATGAAGATGTGATGAAAATCTTTAAGCATCCTTTAGAACAACAACAGAAATTTGAACGCGTCTATGACTTGTTTAGCACAGGAGATCAAACGCTTGTATTATTCACTTCAAAAGTAGATATGGATAATTTCAAAAAATCACTTCCTTTGGACCATCAATATGCTATTGAATTTGAAGGAGACCGCGAATTATCAACGGTCGTCAAAGAATTCCAGCAAGGAAAATTCCAGATTTTATGTTCGTATCACTTATGGGAAGGGTTAGATTTACCTGGTGAAGCATTAACAAAAGTAATTATCGTTGATTTGCCATTCCCACCAAAAGATCCGGTTTTTGATGCGAAACGGAAATTTAGTAACAACCCATTAGAAGAAATTGACTTGCCTTTCATGCAACTTCGTATTCAGCAAGGAATTGGCCGTTTGATTCGTTCTTCAAAAGATTATGGAGAAATTCATTTATTGGTGAACGAAGAAGAACTGCGCGTTGAGCATATATGGGAAACCATCTTGCCAGTACCTGCTGAAAATTTTTAAGCGAGTCGTATGGCTATGATACAATGGTCTCATTAAGCATAGGGGGGATTTAGTTGTCACTTGAAAAACGTTTTACAGAACACTTCAGTAAAATCAGAGGTTATAAAGAAGCCATTGCCTTATTGTATTGGGATTTGCGTACAGGTGCTCCGAAAAAAGGAGTGGAACTTCGCTCTGCAACCATTGGAACCTTATCTAGTGAGCTATTTAAGTTATCGACTTCAGATGAATTTGGCGAATTGCTATCTTCTATAGAAGCACAACAGGAAACAATAGATCCGTATATTCGTCGCTCTGTAGAAGAAGCGCGAAAAGAGTATAATTTAAGCAAAAAAATTCCGCCTGAAGAGTACAAAGAGTTTGTTATTTTGAAATCCAAAGCCGAGTCGGTCTGGGAAACAGCTAAACGAGATTCAGATTTCTCACTGTTTCTTCCTTACCTAGAAAACTTGGTCAGCACAACGAAAAAAATGGTTGGTTATTGGGGAGAGAAAAACGGCAGTACGTACAATACGCTGCTCGATCAATATGAACCTGGCATGACTACAGAAATCTTAGATGAAGTGTTTGGCAAGCTTCGCGAGCGTATTGTGCCATTGGTACAAAAAATCGCAGCTTCTCCTAACAAACCAGAAACAGCATTTTTATACGAGCATTTTCCAAAGCAAGCACAGCAAGATTTTAGCCGTGAAATGTTAGATCAACTTGGCTATAATTTTGAAGCGGGTAGACTTGATGAAACCGTTCATCCATTTATGATTTCAATCAACAGACAAGACATTCGCGTAACGACTAAGTACGATGAAAGTGACTTCCGAACAGCTGTATTTGGCACAATTCACGAAGGCGGACATGCGATGTATGAGCAAAACCTCGGAGACGACTTAGCAGGATTGCCGATTGAAACAGGTGCTTCGATGGGCATTCATGAATCGCAGTCGTTGTTTTGTGAAAACTTTATCGGTCGCAATGAACATTTTTGGCAGAAAAACTTTGACTTGTTGAAAGACTACGCTCCTGATCAGTTTTCATCTGTTGAATTAGTGGATTACGTACGCGCAATTAATGAATCTAAACCATCATTAATTCGCATTGAAGCAGACGAATTGTCGTATGCATTGCATATTATGGTACGTTACGAGCTTGAAAAAGGTTTGTTTAACGGAGACTTGAAAGTTAGCGATTTGCCGCAGTTGTGGAACGATAAATACGAAGAGTATTTAGGCGTACGTCCGTCAAACGATGCAGAAGGTGTCTTACAAGACGTTCACTGGTCAGGCGCAAGTTTTGGGTATTTCCCGTCTTATGCACTCGGTTATATGTATGCAGCCCAATTCAAAAACGCTATGCTAAAAGAGTTGCCGAATTACGACGAATTGTTAGCAGAGCGCAACATCACACCAATTCGCGAATGGCTAACGAAAAACATTCATCAGTATGGCGCTTTTAAAAAGCCTATGGATATTTTAAAAGATGTCACTGGCGAAGGTTTGAATCCAGATTATTTAGCAGACTATCTAGAAGAAAAATATACGAAGATTTATCAACTAAACGAGTAAGCAGAAACCGTCGTGATAGTCACGACGGTTTCTGTTTTTAGACAAAAGAATTATTATGTTAGTTAACGAATGAATATCTTATCCTATATACTGGATCCTTCGCTCCATGCGGACGCTTTCCGCGGACGAAGCGCTGAGCCTCCTCGTCGCAAGCTCCTGCGGGGTCTCATCACTCCGTTTTTCCGCAGGAGTCGCCGCATTGCGCTTCGGATCCTTGTGTGATTACTCATTAATCCTCTTAAAAAGTGGAATCACTGGTTACTCTCTAATTTGAGCTATATGCTAACAACCGTTCTGGTCACGAAGACTCCTATGGGACAGCGAAAGCTGAAGACCCCGCAGGAACGCAAGTGACGAGGAGGCTGAAGCTGAGCCCATGGAAAGCGCAGTGGCCAGAACGGTTGTGGTTATACACAACTATACATTTTCAATAGACTTTGTCTACAGTCTGAAAGCGCCGTGGTAATCCACGGCGGTTTTTTTGTAGTTTATAGAACAGGACAAATAGTGAATGTTGTGACTATAATAAAAGTGGAGGCGATTATACATGTTGAAATCATTTAGTTTAGAAAACAAGACGGCTATCGTAACAGGTGCCGGTAAAGGAATTGGCAAAGCAATCGCAATGGCTCTTGCAGAAGCGGGAGCCAATGTCATGTTAGTAGCAAGAACCGAATCAGACTTGCAGCAAACACAACAAGACATAAACAATGACCGAACATCTTACATAACAGCAGACATTACAAAACGCAGTGACATTCAAGCAGCAATCGACAAAACAGTCGAGCATTTTGGTGCGCTTGATATTTTAGTAAACAATGCAGGGATGAATATCCGGTCTTCGTTAGCAGATGCCAATGACGCAGAATGGCATCAAATTATGGATACGAATGCACAAAGCGTCTTTATGTTTTCGCAAGAAGCTGTGAAAAAAATGGTTAGTGGCAGTTCGATTGTTAACATTAGCTCGGTCGGAGGCGATCGCGCATTAAAAACAGGTGTTATTTATGCGGCATCTAAAGCGGCTATTATTCAAATGACAAAAGTCATGGCAATGGAATGGGGACCGAAAAACATTCGCGTCAATGCAATTGGACCATGGTACTTTAAAACACCGTTAACAGAAAAGATTTTAAGTAACCCTGAATATTTAGATTCGATTCTCGCAGTGACACCGATGAAGCG
This sequence comes from Planococcus halocryophilus, assembly GCF_022489025.1. Taxonomy (GTDB): domain Bacteria; phylum Bacillota; class Bacilli; order Bacillales_A; family Planococcaceae; genus Planococcus; species Planococcus halocryophilus_A. The sequence continues at coordinate 500,122 of NZ_JAKVTG010000001.1, forward strand.
TGTTGGAGAATTACCGGAAGTAGCGTCACCTGTTGTGTTTTTAGCATCAGATGCGGCAAGTTATATTACCGGACAGACACTTTTTGTCGATGGTGGTATGTCGATTCACGGATTTTCATAAGAAACCCAACATCCTTCTCAAATTTGGGAAGGATGTTTTTCGTTGACCCATAAAAATGATATGATAGAGAGCAGTAAGCGGAGAAGGAGATTTCGAAATGACAGTTGTTGATCATAAACAAGAATTACTTGAAACGGCACATCTCTATAAGATCTTCAAAGACAATGAAGACACTGAGCGTGAAGCCAAAGCGCATTTATTTGCAAAAAAAATCTTAAAAAATAATTTTATTATTGGGTTTGCCGGACATTTTTCATCCGGTAAGTCATCTATGATCAACGCATTGACTGGCGAGACGTTATTGCCGTCTAGCCCGATCCCAACGAGTGCGAATATCGTGAATGTCCAAAAAGCAGATACGGATTTTGCTATCGTTAATATGCGCGATGAAAAACCGGTTTACTTTCCTGAGAATTACGATTTTAACGCGGTTAAGGAATTTTGCAAAAACGGTGATGTCACACAAATCGATATCGGACACCAAGCATCGGTTTTGCCTAAAGGCATAACGGTCATGGATACACCGGGAGTCGATTCCACAGATGATGCGCACCGCATGTCAACCGAGTCAGCTCTACACGTAGCGGACATGGTGTTTTATGTGATGGATTATAACCATGTTCAGTCTGAATTGAATTTTAATTTCACAAAAGAATTACAAAAGTACACCGAGCTCTATTTAATCGTTAACCAAATTGATAAGCATCAAAGCAGTGAAATGAGTTTTGAAGATTTCCAACAATCGGTTCATGATTCGTTCGCGGTATGGGGAGTCGTTCCAAAAGGCATTTTCTTTACATCGTTAAAGGATTTTGATTTTCCTGGAAACGATTTTGACCAAGTTAAAGAACTTGTTTCGTCAACGATGAAAAACTGGAAAGGTCATATGGGCTCAGCTTCTGAATCCGCCTTGAGCCAGTTAAAAGACGAACACATCAACTATTTAGAAGATGAAAAACAAGAATGTTTACTAGCATTTTCAACGGTGCTGGACCCGAAAGAATGGGAAATGCGTGAGGATTTGAAAAAAGAGAATGCGTTAGTTTCTCGTAGAATGTCCGTCCAAGATTTTGAAAACTGGCAGGCGAAATTTGAAAAGAGCCGCAAAGAATTACTCGAAAACTCGAATATAATGCCTTACGAACTTCGTAATGCTTTAACAAGCTATTTAGAATCGGTGCAACCGAATTTTAAAGTCGGTTTGCTATTTAGTGGCAAAAAGACAGAAGAAGAACGACAAAAACGACAACTAGAAGTGGACGAACGACTGCAGACGACAGTATCTTCTCAAATTACCAATCACTTAAAAAAATTGATGAAGTCTTCGTTAAAAGATGCTGGAATATTAACGGACAGTGAATCGTTATCCATCGACGACATGACTTACCAGGTGCCATTTTCAGTTGTAGAAGAACAAGTTCCAACAGGCGCTTCTGTGACTGGAGACGCGGTATTGAATTTTGCTAATAGCATTTCAACAGGTGTCCAGCGCTGGTTTATCCGTGAGACAGATGGCTGGAAAAAAGCACAAGAAGAAAAGTTTGAAGGATTGACGGATGACGCCAATACAGAAATTGATATGAAAGCACAAACCTTGTCTCAAAAAATGCTCGCGATCCAAACACTTGAAGAAATGGAAAGTAAAATCGACAAAGTGAAAAAGTCTTATTCGGCAATGCTACCAAAACAAAAAACAGCAGCGGAAGAAAAAGTGGATCAATGGCTAAGTGAATTTGAAGTTTCTATAGAAGAAATGACTGAATTTGATCCTGCAATGCTTGAAAAAGATAACCAACAACAAGAAGAGCAAGAACAACAAGCTCACTCAATGGAAGTGGCGTCATTTGATGAAGTAGCTGTACTCGAGCGTGCCAACCGTACAGCAGAAGTTATTGATCCGATAAAAGGATTTGCGGAAACTGCCGCTTATTTAAAACGAAAAGCGGGTCGTTTAGAAGGACAAGAATTCACCATTGCATTGTTTGGAGCATTTAGTGCGGGGAAATCATCATTTTCGAATGCATTAATGGGGGAAACGGTATTACCTGTATCGCCAAACCCGACTACGGCGACGATTAACCGAATTCGTCCAGTAAGCGAGCAACACCCACACGAAACAGCAGATGTTCGACTAAAAACGCGTACGCAAATGACAGAAGACGTTCAAAATTCTTTCCAAGCTTTAGGCATGCAAGTCACTTCATTGGAAGATGCTTTTGACAAGTCATCAAAACTACCAGAAAATACACCAACAGAACAGCAAGTTCATAAATCATTTATCACCGCCTTTAACAAAGGATTTCCAGATTTCAAAGATCGTTTAGGTGAAACTCTTCGGACAAATCGTGAAGAATTTGGTTTGTATGTGGCGAAAGAAGAAAAAAGCTGTTTTGTTGATGAAATCGATTTTTATTACGATTGCGAGTTAACACGTAACGGCGTCACGCTTGTAGATACTCCAGGAGCAGATTCGATTAATGCTAGACATACGAATGTTGCTTTTGAGTATATTCGTAACGCGGATGCGATTTTGTTCATTACTTATTATAACCATGCTTTCGCACGTGCTGACCGAGAGTTCCTGATTCAGCTTGGTCGAGTAAAAGACGCATTTGAAATGGATAAGATGTTCTTTGTCGTGAATGCGATTGATCTTGCGAATGACGAAGAAGAAAAAAATTCAGTCGTTACGTATGTAAAAGATGAATTGCAACGTTTTGGCATTCGTTTCCCACGCTTATTTGGTGTATCAAGCTTACTAGCATTACGTGACCGAGAGCATTCAGGTATGCCAGAATTTGAAGAAGCCTTCCAGCATTTCTTAAAAGAAGAGCTAAAAGGAATGGCTGTGCAATCGCTCGCAGAAGAAGAGCAAAAAGCAGTCGACCGCTTCCGTAGCTTAATTGAACACACAGAAAAAAACTTATTGCGTAAAGACGAACGATTAGAAGAACTCAAACTTCTTGAGCAGCAGCTACGTAAACTTTTCGGAGCATCAATTGCCAAGTTATTAGAACGTGAAGCTCTTCAAGAATTGGATGAGTTGCTGTATTACGTTAACCAACGCGTTTTTTATCGTTTTAATGATTTTTTCAAAGAGGCATTTAATCCTTCAGTATTTTCTAACAAATCAGCCCAACAAGCTTTGGATACGGCGTTGCAAGATTTAAATGAAATGACAGGATTTGATTTTCAACAAGAATTGCGCGTGACGAATTTCCGACTCGCTCAGTTTATCGAGAAGAAATTAGACTCTCGCTTTAAAGAAGACACAAGCAAATTGAAAGAGCAGAATTCAGACTTCTCGTTTACACCTTATGAAGTGCAAGAAACAGGTTCTGTCGAAATTTCAAAACCGTTTGTAAATGCTGATTATTCATCAGTTAAATCGTATTATAAAAATAACAAAAGCTTTTTCGAGAAAAATGAAAAAGAAAAAATGCGTGATGCGTTGCAAGAATTAATGGAACCGGATGCGCTCCGTTATTTGGATCAAGAGAAAAAAGAATTGAGCAACTGGGCAACATTTTGGATTGAACAAGAAGCAGAAGGGTTACGTCAACATATTCTACGTCAAGCTGTTGATCAGATTGATTCGGAACGTACCTTGCTGCAACAATCTGAGAAATTAGCACAATGGAAAGAGCTGTATTCAAATTTGATGAACGGAAGGGTGTAGACGATGTCAGTATTTATCGAAACAACGGATACAGAAAATCATAAATGGATTGATGCACGATTCGATTTGAAAGATTCTACTGCTGGTAAGAAAATGTACGAAGAAGAGCATGTGGCTGGAGCTGTTTTTTGGGACTTAGAAAAGGATATGTCAGATATGACTGCCAGCGCAGGGCGGCATCCGATGCCTTCTAACGAACAACTAACGCAATTAGTTCGGTCAAGCGGCTTGAGCTTGGAGGATTCTATTGTCCTTTATGACCAAGGCGGTTCGCCTTATGCAGCGCGAGCTTGGTGGTTATTGAAATACGCAGGATTCCAGCATGTTCACATCAGTCAACAAGGTTTCGATGCGTTAAAGCAGCGCGGTGTTGCAGTTTCTAATGAAATGCCAATAATAGAAGCGTCTACAGTTACACCAAACTTTGATCGTGATATCTTTGCAGACCAAGCATATGTTAAAAATGTAATTAGCGGTGACGAACTAGGTGTACTAGTCGATGCCCGTTCAGCTGCACGTTTTGCTGGGCTTGAAGAACCGATTGATCCAGTTGCCGGCCGCATTCCAGGAGCACGTAATTTAGACTGGGCACAATTTGTTTCAAAAGGGGAATTCCAGTTTACTGGAGATATCAGTACAGTCGTTCAAAAACACGAACCAACTGTTGTTTATTGTGGCAGTGGGGTTACGGCAGCAGCACTTTATGCCATCATGGCTGAAAAAGGCTATGACCAGTTAAAACTTTATATGGGAAGTTTTTCTGACTGGATTACAGACGCTGAAAATGTTGTAGAGTTTGACCGAGGAGAACATCCTGAAGCAGCAGACGATCAAACAAAAGCGATTCTTGCAAAATTGATCGAAGAAGGCTATTCAGGTGAAATGTTGATGAAAAAATTCCAATATGAAAAATCATTATTAGAAGAAAAATAAAAAATTCCAACAGCAATTTCTGCTGTTGGAATTTTTTTTAGGTTTTAAGGTCAGTATGACGTGACAACAACACACGGATAATTTGATGGTTTTCCATCTCACGAACTGTAATCGTATGGTGCGGCAATTCGACCGATTCACCTTCACCGATATCCGTATTTTTTAATTGAATCCATCCACCGATCGTATCAACGTCTTCGCTATCATCAAACTCGATGGCAAAACGATCTTCTAAATCAGATAAAAGTACCCGTCCATTCAATAAATAATTATTGATATCAACGGCTTTAATCTCATCGCGTTCGTCTTCATCAAACTCGTCACGAATTTCTCCAACAATTTCTTCTAGAATATCTTCCATTGTAATGACACCAGCCGTTCCGCCGTATTCATCAACAACAATGGCCATATGAACATGTTCTTTTTGCATTTTCAACAACACATCTTGTATGGGTGCCATGTCATGAACAAATGGAATATCGTGAACGACGATGCTGTCATTTAAATCTTGTTGGTACGTGTAATTGGTCAGCATTTCTTTAACATTGATAAACCCGAGAATATCATCTTTGTCCCCTTTTTCAGTAACAGGGTAACGTGTGTATTGATGGTCACGAACAATCTCCATTAAATCATCATGGCTCATCTCAAGTGAAATGGTCTCCATTTGTGTTCGTGGCAACATAATATCTTTTGCCAATCGTTCATCGAAAGAAAAAATGTTCTGCATATACGATAATTCCGTTTGATTGATTTCGCCGCTATGGTAGCTTTTTGTCATGATGATTTTCAATTCTTCTTCTGAGTGAGCTTGCTCATAAGCTGCAGGTTCGATACCAAAAGCGCGTAACAGCAATCTTGCTGAGCCATTCATCAAATAGATAAACGGAGCGAGAATCACTCCGAAAAAATAAAGAGGGCCAGCAAAGATAAAGGCCATTTTCTCTGCATATTGAATAGCTAGCGTTTTAGGTGCCAATTCGCCAATCACTACATGTAAAAAGGTAATCATACTAAATGCGATGAAAAAAGAAAAAATCGATGCAGTCGGTCCTTCGATTCCAAAGTTATCAAAAACCGGATACAAGAGCCGTTCTACAGTTGACTCACCTAGCCAACCAAGGCCAAGCGCTGTTACGGTAATCCCTAATTGGCAAGCAGATAAATAATAATCCAAATTGCTAATGATTTTCTTCGTCAAGTTGGCATTTTTATGCCCTTCTGAAACGAGTTGATCGATACGGGACATTCTGACACGAATAATTGAAAACTCCGATCCAACAAATAAAGCGGTCAGCCCGATTAAAAGCGCGACCATAAACAAATTGAGAATGAGTATACTGTCCAATTCGTCCCTCCGACTAGGAGGGTTCACCTCTGCTTTCTATAAGTAAAAACAGTATAACATAAATGAAAGTGCTTTTGCTTTACGTATGAATCATTGAAAATTCAATTCAAACGTATTGAATGCAAGAGCGATTAAACTTATGATGAGAAGAGAGAAAAGGAGTGGTTAGATGAAAGTGTTATGGCATGGGGGAACAATTTATACAATGGAAGCAGAAGGCGCGACTGCAGAAGCGGTTTTAGTGTCGGATGATCATATAGAAAAAATTGGGACATACAAAGATTTGAAACAATTTGCTGATAAAGAAATCGATTTGCAAGGAGCGACGATGTATCCTGGATTGGTCGATAGCCATATGCACATGATTGGCCACGGCGAAAAGTTAATGCGTGTTGACTTATCCATCATTGAAAGCTCAGAAGAAATGCGCGAACAATTAATTGAATCCACAAAAGATCTGAAAAAAGACGATTGGTTTATCGGTGAAGGCTGGAATGAAAATAATTTTGCAGACCGTAAAATCTTCCACCGCAACGAACTTGATGAAATAAGTACATCCCCAATGTTGTTAAAACGAGTTTGCCGCCATGCAATTTTAGCGAACTCTAGCGCATTAGCATTAGCAGGTATTACAAAAGACAGCCCAGATCCTGAAGGTGGTTTAATCGTACGTGATGCGGACGGGGAACCGACCGGTTATTTATTAGACGCTGCACAAGATTTGGTAGCCAGTCAAGTTCCCGAAGTAAGCGTAGATTATTTAACACGCGCTCTGCAAAAATCAGTGGATCATTTACTGTCACTTGGATTAACGGGTGCTCACACAGAGGATATGGGCTATTATGGTCACTACTCACGACCACTCGATGCGTTTAAAAATGTCATCGGAGACAAAGTAAAGTTCCGTGCACATTTACTTAGAGCCCATATTGCTTTTGAAGAAATGATGGAAAATGCTTCTTACGCAGAACCATTTATCGATCCGGGTCCGATGAAAATTTTCGCAGATGGATCAATCGGCGGACGTACTGCGCTTTTAAGCAAACCGTATAACGATGACCCATCTACTATTGGAGTTGCTATTCAATCAGATGAAGAACTAAAACGTCTTGTATCAATTGCTCGTAAACACGGCGAAGCAGTAGCGATTCATGTGATTGGGGATCTTGGTTTAGAAATGGCGCTAGATGCCATTGAAGCGCATCCGGTGCCTCAAGGAAAGCGCGACCGTCTTATTCACACTATGGTCGTACGAGAAGATTTAGTCGCACGTATGCAACAAATAGATGTCGCATTAGATCTTCAGCCAAGCTTTGTCACATCTGACTTTCCATGGGTCGTGGAACGTCTCGGCGAAAATCGTTTGGAATGGTCTTATGTATGGAAGAAACTTTTAAATCACGGGCTGATTTGTGCAGGTGGGTCAGATGCGCCGATAGAAGAAGCAGACCCGCGTTTAGGAATTTATGCAGCTGTTACGCGCAGAAAACCTTATGAAACACATGAAGGCTATTTGCCAGAAGAAAAACTAACGCGCTTTGAAGCGATTCAATTGTATACAAGTGGAAGTGCCGCAGCAATTGGTAAAGAAAACGAGCGCGGCGTCATCCGTGAAGGTTTTGATGCGGACTTTACCATCTTTGATCGCGATTTATTTGCAGGGCGTGAAGAACAAATTCTAGAAGCAGAGCCCGTAATGACGGTCGTCGCAGGCGAAATTATGTATCAAAAAGGTGGGCAATAAAAATGACAAAAGAAGCTTACATTATAACAGGTGCATCTAAAGGGATCGGTTACGAATGGAGCAAACAACTTATCGGAAAAGGTCATCTGGTGATTGGAATTGCGCGCACTCAACCAGAACATTGGCCAGGTGAACATTTTCTATCAGTTGATTTGACGCAGCTCGAGGCTATTGAAAAAACAATAGAGCAAGCGTTAGGTCAACTACCAAAAGATATAGAACAAATTGTGCTGATCAATAATGCAGGTACCATTGATCCAATTGGACTGGCTCATACAAACGATTCAGCAGGAGTTAGTCAAAGCATCGTACTGAATTTGACGGCACCCATGTTACTTTGCGGTGCATTTATCAATCAATTAAAAAATAGCCCAGCTGAAAAAAGAATTATCAATATATCGTCAGGAGCGGGGCGCAAAGCTTACAAGGGATGGAGTGCCTACTGTGCAGGAAAAGCAGGACTCGATCATTTCAGCTCGTGCATCGATGCAGAAAACGAAGACGTTAAAGTTGTCTCTGTCGCACCAGGAATCATCGATACGGGCATGCAAGAAAAAATTCGCCAAAGCGATGCCACAGACTTCCCGCTCATTGAAAAGTTCTTAGACTACAAAGAAAGCGGATTACTTAGCAGTCCAGAAGAAACGGCACGATTGTTAATCGAGATGAACGAAAGAACAGACTTTAACGAATTGCCAACCATTTTAGATGTTCGTAACTTACCTACAGAAAAGGAGTGATTGCATTGGGCAAGACACCAGAAAACATCCTGACAAAACTTGCAGACGCAAACCAAGCGGGCATTAACATGACGAGCCCGAAAGCCGTCGTAACTTATTTACTAAGCCAAGGCGAAAAAGAGTCAATCCTCTTTTTCTACAAACCAAATAGTGTTGAATTCGATTTTGATAAATACGACAAAGCAGTAGCGGAAATGAAAGAGCGCAAAAATTAACCAAACCGAAATGCGTTCGTAAATATCCTTGGTATCCCTTGAACGTTCGTAAAGTGTGCAGCCACCTTTACGAACGTTCTTTTTTATGGTTTTGGCTTGATTTTAGAGCGTTCGTAATTGTGTACTTTTACGAACGGTTTTATTTCCAAAATTATCTAGCTTTTTTAGCGTCAAGTATATTTAATGTTAGAATTTGTTTATTGAGGAAGTCTTTTAAATTATAAGGGAGGGTACTTGTGGACATTCAATATTACACTTTAGATTCGACGCTTGATTATGATGTTTTGAATGGAATTATAGATCTGCATAAAACCATTTTTGAAACGGCTGACGGACTGAATGAAAAAATAAATAATGAGGATAAGGTACTAATTGTTGTCGCTATAAATAATATGAAAGTTATCGGATATAAGATTGGATACCAGCTTAACGATGATACATTTTATAGTTGGTTAGGTGGCGTGGATATTAATTTTAGAAAGTACGGTATCGCTTCTAAACTAATGGAAAAACAACATCAATATTTAATTAAGGCTGGATACAGTGTTGTTCAAACAAAAACAATGAATAAATGGCGAAACATGCTCTTGTTGAACATTAAGTATGGGTTTGATGTTATCCATACTTACACGGATGAAAAAGGATTGCATAAAATTGTGCTTGAGAAAAAACTACTTTACTAAAATAAGCCTTAAAAATATATAGGTTTACATATCAACATTTTATCAGAAGCTACATAGATACATTGGAAGAAAAGAGGTTGATAAAATTACCCTTTCTTTTTTCTGTAAAGTTAAATCAATGGCATAGAGCGTGCTCTTGGAACCTTTTTTTAGAAAAACCCCTCGAAAATTAAATGTCTTTCAAGATATTTTTAAAATATGAAACCGGAATCCATTTCCACTCGTCTTAGGGGTACTCAAAAGTAGAGTGGATAAACAACCAAAAGAAAGGAGGGCATTTAGTGACTGAACCTGCACAGATTGATTATTCAAGAAGCAGTCAGGAGCAGTGGCTGTCCGATCTGATGGATGAGTACGGAGATCGTTTGACAAAGCTGGCCTATAGTTACCTCCACGACTGGGGAAAAGCACAGGAGATTGTCCAAGACGTCTTTTTGACTTGTTATCAACAGTACAATACACACGAAGAAATTCAATCCTATAAAGCGTGGATATACCGAATCACCATCAACCGCTGCAAAGATGTGTTGAAAAGCTCCTGGGCAAGATGGGTCGTGGTCAACAACAGTTTGTTTCAGTTCCTTCAGTCGAAAGAGCCGTCACCCGAAACAGCTTCACTGAAAAAGGACGCGGACATTCTGCTGGCTGAAAAGGTCATGGGACTGCCGGTCAAGTACGGGGAAATCATCCATTTACATTATTATGAAGAGTTGTCTGTCCGAGAAATTTCACGGTTGCTTAAAACCAACGAAAATACAGTGAAAACCCGTTTGAAAAGAGGGCGCGGCCTTCTGGGAGAAACGGTGGAAAGAGGTGAATGGAATGAAGGATAGATTGAACGAGTATCGGAATGCCTTAAATAGCACAGTGTTTAAAGATAACCAATTCACAGCCGAGCACAAGCAACAAGTCCTAGCAAAACTTAACCAACACCCACAGCCAAAAAAGAGAACGGACTGGATGCCCCGCGCCATGAGCGTTGCCTTTATCGCATTCCTTCTTTTGGCAGGCGGTTATTTTATGAATGAGCAACTAGGGAAATCTACTGTAAATATAGCAGATCCCACAAGTGAACAAGGACTTCCTCAGAGTGGCGACACTGGCCTGCCACTAGAAGAAGAGGCAGAGCAAAAAGATGAGGATCCAGTTTTGGAATCGCCCTATCTGGAAATCAGCGATTACTTTGCCCGCTACGAATTGCCGGAAGAGGGCCGTCTTGATTCAAGTGAAGCAGTAAATGGAGTATCGTATGAGAACGGCTATACCTTCAATAAAGATAAGAAGTATATGATTGGCAGAATTCATGATGAAGGTACTGGTCCAAAAGAGCCTACGGAAGGACAGAAAGTGGGCGTGATTATGGGGTGGATTGCTGGCGCAGCTGCCATCCAGCATCCTGAAAATCAAACGGCCTATACGACGCTGGGAATACTGGATCCACCGCTTACAAGCCTGAGCCAAGCGAAAGAACTGAATGACTTTGAACCGCTGGAAGAATGGATAATTGACGTAGAGGACCTGCTCAAGCATGTTCAATCCAGTGAAAATGAAGAAGAACAGAAACAATATTACGAAGAAGCTTACGAAATGCTGCAGAAAATGTATTCCATAATAGAAGGGCAGTAGGTGATGTGTTTTGTTGAAAAAAATCGTCATAGGCGTACCTTTGTTGGCTTTGACGTGGTTAGTCTTACTGGCTATTTCAGTCAATATAGGAGATTCTGATTCTCCTGTAGCCGAAGAGGTCGCGATAGAAGAAAAGGATGCACTTGAAAAATATAAATTCGCCAACTTCGAAGAAGAGGAAGCATATCAAATCAGCTACACGTCCTATTCAGATTTTGAAAGCTTTGTGAATGGCCTTTATAGCACATGGAACAGTCTGGAAGTTGAAGATCGATACGCCATATCATCTAGCAGAGATCATGCACAAGTTATTTCTTCGGTGATTCCGGAAAGCAACCACTGGAAGATGAACATTGAAACCTACCAAATGAATAGTCAATTCAAGCGTTTAAAAGAAACAGCCTATAAGCTGACAAGCCCCGATATTGAACTAACAAAGGAAGAGAGAGCCACGCTGATTTCTTGGTATGAAAGCCAATTGAACGATATTTATATTGATTTCAGGAACTGGGAATAATGAAAGAGTTACTATTTTAAGCTAATTCAAAATATTTTTTAAAGAATTAACGCTACATAAAAGACATGAATCAGGTTTTTACTGGATTCATGTCTTTTATTGTTTCCTTCAGTTTGCTGCACTAAGTACCAGAATCATTCGATCCGGAAAAAATGAGCTAGAATACCACCAAGGTTCCTCCTGAAGTTTCATGCAAATGTCACCCGTAAAATACTCAGCGTCGAGAGCAACGGCTTTTTCTATATTGACTACGCGTAAGTTTTCACATGCGTCGAGTCGGATTAAAGCATATAGTCACTCACTAAACGTTCTGCTTGGGCTTGACGGACGGTTTCATCAAAAATTCTTCAAGGCCATCGCATCTTCAAACCGGTCTTTGTGATTAAAACTTATTGCGGAATAGTACAACACCTCTGATTGATCAAGGAAAAACCTAAAAAAACCGATACGCTAGATTTGTTTGAATTTCCTTTTCCAATTGGCTTACTGAATGAATACTATATAAGTAACCAAGAAATAAAATTTAAAACAACTTTACCGATGGAATGGACAGACGTCAATTATCGATATAGTAATAAGAAGTCGTCATGCGTTCAATGAAGGAGAAATCAATCAACACGTCAATGGTTCGAAGGAAGTGATCATGTGGCACTAGCTCATCAATGGATACTTTGGTTTGGTCATGAAGATGATTTTGAACAGAACTTAACATGGCTAGCTTAGTCCTTTTTGGCCAGTATACGCCGGTCTCCTTGAATTGAGTAGTCAAAAAATCGGCAATGAAGTGGAAGCAGGCGACTCTCTCGGATATATCGCGAGCCGAAGACCCTGCAGGAGCGAAGACGACGAAGCAAATGAGCCTATGTCCGCGGAATGCGTACTGCAGAAGCAAGAAAACTGCCAAGGTTTCTCGAGAGTCTGTAAAAGAGCTATTAATTTCATGGCTTTTTTACGAATAGAAACAATTTTTGATAATTACATGTGCTTTTATTTACATAAGAATAATAGTCGATATAAAAGATTACCAACATACATTTCTTAATAAAAGAGGGGGCGTGACTATACAAAGTATTCATTGAAAAATCGTGGGGTATTTATATTATTTTTATGGTTAAAAAACAATGATAATGCTTCGTCTTATAAAGGGGGTATAATATGTTTAAAAAAATTATTATCCGTATACAAAATCCGAAAGTGTTTATTGGTACAGTTTCAGGAATTCTCTTAATTTTGGTTAACTTCGATGTTATTAGTATCGATTTATCTAATCAAATAACTGATTTAGTCAATGCAATTCTGAGCATTGGCATTTCAGTAGGAATATTTGCTAATCCTGAAAGTCACATGACAAACGGAAAAGAAGACAACTCAAGAACCTAAAATAAAGAATTGCCTTCTCTTAGAAAAAGAGAAGGCAATTTCAATGTATTATAAAGTATTAAGAAACAACAATCAAAAATTTTCAAGATAATCTGATCTACCGCATGATGTGCATACATCGGTTGACAAAGATACATTGTTACAAAAATCGCACTTGGCTTTTCCAATTCGTTCATCATCTATAACCTTTTCTACATAGTCATCCAGTACACGAATTTTAGATTTTGTGATTCCATGTACGGGAAGAACATCATATTCGTATTTAAATAAATTTTCCTCATCAACTTCGAGTTCAAGACCCGCCACATTGGCCAGAAATACTTCCCATTGATCTTGACCATAATAATGGCCCTGCCAATCGGTGTTATCTCGTATATATAGGGTTAAAGCATCTTTTTTAATTTTTATTTTCATAATGTACTCCTCGTAGAGTGGCAATGAAATCTTTTTAAACTGAAATGCCTTATGTCTTTATCTCAATAATTTATATGTATTCACGACAATAGTCAAATAAAAAGTGAAGACAACAAAGCAAAGAACCATCTCTTCCTTAAGATGTCTTTGCTTATATATGAAGCTATTGACGATCTAATTCTGTTCAAAGTATTGTTCTTTTACTAACTTCTTTAATTTATTTCTTAGTTTGACGATTCGTTGGTTGGCAGCTTGTCGTGTAATTCCATACTTTTCAGCGTATTGTTTTATGCTAAAGTGTTTACGGTTAATTAGCGTTCTCAACATTTCTTCTTCATGTGGTTCGATATTTGACTGAATAATCTTGATTAAATCATTGCCTAGTAAGTTATCTATTGAGACATCAGGCGTTGAAAATATATCCTCGAATTTAATGTCCTCATTCCCTAACGGTGTATCCATAGAAATTTCAATTCCTTGATTTTTCTTTGAAAATTTGGAGTAAGTGGCGTCTCTCACCCCTTTTTGAAGTCGATAATACAGGTACGTACTAAAAAAAGTCTCATAGCTTGAATCATATTTCTCGTACGCCTTCCATAATTCCACACTCAGTTCTTGAAAAAAATCTTCTTCTTCAACTTTATTAAAAATAAACTTATTGTTTGTTTTTCTCAAAACGCTCTTTAGCAATGGCTTAAATTGAAATAAAACATCTTCAAAGCTCATTTCTCTGCTCGTACCATCCGAGAAAGATAACTTTTTTGTATACATATAAAATTTCCTGCTTTCTTTTATAGATTTGTTGCATCAGGAGAGAGCATATCCAAAATTTAAAGTTTATTTTTATTTATATACAATTAATTAGAACATATGTTCTAATAATAATCAAAAAAATAAGAACTAATGTTCTATTTAGTTTTGATTCAGTTAAAAATAATGTGCAGAAGAGTATTCGATTAAAGTTTCGAAGCATCTTTTATATCTTTCTGAAACTCTAATTTCTTGCAATAACAGCAGCGAATGGATAATTTTCTCCACTAATAAAAGAAGACTGTAGACATCTCGAATTTATCGATTATGTCTACAGTCTGAAAGATTCTGATTTAGGAATTATTACGAAGGAATACTAATACTTAAATCGTATTACAAACGTAGCTAGATGGTGTATTATATGTTGGCGTTTCATCAATAAAAAGAAGGTCTGTTTCAACAATAGTCCCATCAGACCGTCTGAATCCCCAGCACCGGATTCCGCTACGATTAGGATTGAAGAATCCTTGGCCTCTACCAATAATTACTTTCCAACCAGCAGGAATTTGCCAAATGATAGTTCCTGCAGAATTTCTCAACCAACTACTGTATCTAACTGTATAATAGTTACCGCCAGAAGCTGCATGATAATTATGAGAGCCCCATTTTCGACTGTTAGCCGTCCACATTCTAGTAAAACGACCAGCACCGTTCGGAATAGTAAAAGATGTTGTAGAAGAATTTAAAGAATAAGCCATGGTCCAATCAATTTTCTTCCATCCGTTAAAGTATATTTCACCTCTGAAAGTACTGTAATTTTGACCGAAGGCTGAATATGTTTCCATTACATACTGTCCGTCTCGTAATGTAATGTCTGCCCCGGAAGTTGATTTTACTGTCGTGGTACTACCATGATAAATCCATATGTTTGCCATATTGCATTCCTCCATCCAATTTTTGAATAAGTTGTTACTTAAATCTTAAATATTTTTTAGAACACTTGTTCACCTCCAATATCGTTATATCTCCAAAATTGAAAATGTAAATTAGCTCTCAAAAAGAGATCGTCAATAATTAAGTGTAAATAAATAAAGCCTCTTCTTGTAGGTATACTTTAAAAGGCCATTAAACATTTTGGCTAGCACTAAATGAGCTTAAACAAACCCACATCCATATGGCCGCGGATAGAGAAGTTCTGATGTTAGATTTCGAATGAAAATATTAGAAGACGTTCCAAGGAATCTTCGTTCGGAAATTGTTCCTTACGCTTGCTTTATTTTTTCACTTTCCTGTTAGATGACTTCATTAGATTGATTGAATAAATACTTTGCCTGAGGAACTCCTGGAGGTCATAGAGGGTAAAATAAAGGGAAGAGATTCTAATTATTTCGCCACTTTCGAGTAAGCGGTTTTTCATTTATTAATAAAGTCTTTCAGGGCCTCTTTTCCCATTTCTCGGTTTTACGCTCGGTGTCCTCCTGTTTGAAGTCATTGAAAACTTCTTCTCTTTTGTTGAGGTAGACTTTATGGGAAATAGTATGAGACAGATGTACACAGTACGCTTGATACTTGGAGGCTGGAAAGATGGCGAAGATGCGGATTGAAGATTCCTTTCGAGCAATTGGGATAAACAGAAGCACGCATTAGACGCCAGGCTCTCTTCATTATTCAAAAGCTACATTATTAAGCTTTTACATCAAAGATAATGATCATATAAACAAATAATTTCAGAATTAGCAGCTATTGATTTCTTTCCATAAAAAAATCAATGGTTTTTTTGTTATTCGTTTTTTAATTAATTCAGCCTGTTAAAAGAACCGTGATACATTTACATATTTAAAATGCGAGATATAAAACTCCTACTGATTTATAGAAAAACTATGGAGGAGGAGAAATTATGCTAAAAATCGCACTTGATGCTGGTCATGGAGGCAAAAACTCTACACCTGGAAAAAGATCTCCTGATGGGGAATATGAGTGGAATTTCAATAATAATGTTCTTCTCTCTTTCACTAAAGAAATTAAAAAATATGTAAACGTAGAAATACTTCGTGTGGATGATGCTTCTGGAAAAACAGATGTACCACTAAAAAAAAGAGCAGCGGATGCCAACCATTGGGGAGCAGATATTTATCTCTCTTTTCATCATAATGCCAATACGGGTGTTTGGGGGACATGGACAGGTACAGAAATTTTTGTGCACCCCAATTCAAGTGCAAGAACTCACTCTATAGCTCACGACATTCAACGTGCTCTCGTTACTGCATATAACCTAAAAGCCAGAGGGGTGAAGAGTGCGAACTTTCAAGTTCTCAGAGAGACAAATATGCCAGCAATTCTTATTGAAGGCGGGTTTATGGACTCCTTAATTGACATTAAAAAACTACGAGATGATGCGGTGTTAAGTAAAGTTGGTATTGCTGTCGCTCAAGTAATCGTTAGATTAGAGAAGCTCAAAAAACAGAAAGAACCAGCCTTGAATAAAAATGATGGCATAGATAGCAATATTGGCTCTATTGAAGAAAATAATCGTAAAGAATATATATCTTCATTAAAAATTCTGCGCTTTGGAGATACTGGGATAGAAGTTAAAGAGCTTCAAACCGATTTAAATATTGCAAATTTCAAACTTCGCGAACAGGCAGACGGAATTTTTGGTCCAGATACTTTGCAAGCTCTTATACGCTTTCAAAGTATCCATACTCCCCAAGAAGTGGATGGTATATTTGGACCTAAAACAAGAGAAGCTCTTACCAATGTAATTAATTCATAGTTCTTAAAATGTTTCTGCTTAATTAAATATTTTGTGTCCATGATTTACATTCCTGAATTTCAAGATATAAATACTATGCAACATAATGACAATTAAGAGTTGTCAATAAAGAGGAGGAATTTATATGGATTCAATGGTATTTGAAGTTCAGCAATGGGTAAACCTTAATTACTTGGAAGTTCCCGGTTATATTCCAGCTCCTGAAAATGGAAAGACTGGATGGTCGACAATGTACTCACTTACGATGGCCTTGCAGCATGAGCTTGGTATATCTCCTGTGATTGAAAGTTTCGGGCCCTCTACTCAAGCAGCTTATGAAGCTTGGGGGGAAGTTTCCATGGGGTATGTTCCAAATACACTAAAAGGTCTAAGAATTGTTATGATTATTCAAGGAGCTTGCTGGTGCAAAGGTTATAATCCAGGCGGTTTTTCAGGAACTTTTGGAGCAGGCACTAAATCAGCTATTATTGATTTGCAGACGGATGTAAATTTACCGATTAAGGATGGAAAAGTTTATGGCTATATTTTCAAAGCTTTACTGTCTATGGATGCTTATGTGCAAACTACCGATGGAGATCCAAAAATTAGAGAAATGCAAAGAGATTTGAACTACCATTACTTTAGCACTGCTGGTGTACAACCTACCGATGGTCACTATCAAAGAGGAACTAATAGAGCTCTTATTTATGGAATTCAGACCGAGCAAGGAATACCTGCATCACAACAAACTGGATCACCTGGCCCTACGACTCGTGATCGACTACCACTTTTGCAATATGGCAGGTCTGGGGTGTTCGTAAAACTCTTTCAGTATGCTTTATATGTAAATAATTATGATACTGGATCGTTCGATGGAATTTTTGGAAGAGGAACTGAAAGTGTAGTAAAAGAGTTTCAAGCCTTTGTTAAGTTGACTCCGGATGGATATGTAGGAAAGCAAACATGGTTATCAGCTCTAGTCAGTACTGGAGATTCTTCTCGAAAAGGAACTGCTTTAGATTGCATTACAGAGATAACTCCTGAAAGAGCACAAACACTAGTAGATGCTGGATATGAAACTGTTGGAAGATACATTGCAAATTCCAAGTTACCCAACAGCCTAAACAAAAAGATTCAACCTGGAGAACTGAAAAATATTTTTAACGCTGGATTAACAGTTTTCCCTATTTTTCAAATGGATGGAAGATCTACTGATGACTTTTCTATTGAAAAAGGAAGACGTGCGGCGGCAGATGCATATACAGCAGCACGAAAGTATGGTTTTAAAGAAGGAACGACTATCTATTTTGCTGTAGACTATGATGCTCAGGATGGGGAAATCGATGCCTTTATGCTCCCATACTTCAAAGGGATAAATGAACAAATGGGGTATGTTAAAAATTTTTATAAAATTGGTGTTTATGGATCTCGAAATGTTTGTATACGAGTCTCAAACGCGGGATATGCTGATACAAGCTTTGTAAGTGGCATGTCCACTGGATTTAGTGGAAACTTGGGCTATCCTCTGCCAGAGAACTGGGCATTTGATCAAATCTCAACAATAATTCTAGGCTATGGAGCTGGACTAATCAATATTGATAATAATATTAAGTCTGGTAAATATAACGGGGAATCTTCTGTAGAGAGCTTGCCAGATGGAAGTTTGAACGAGAGCTTTATGAGTCAACTAAACAGTATTTATGAAGTGGCAGTTAGATACAAAGAACTCTACGACACAGATAAGACTGCTAATGAACTCGTGACAAACTATTACCGGAGAGTTAATTATGATAATCTTGGATGGGATATTATTTCCGGGGAATTTGATCAAACATTCGAAGAATTTGTTCATAGCACTTATGGACCAACAAGCTTTTTGTGGCCAGTAGACCCTGTCACTCAAGAAGAAATCGATGTGCAACATTTAATGGCCACGCTATCTGCTCTCCAGTATGGGAGGCTCATTGTTAATGCAACTTTCGAAGACTTTGCGGGCTGGGCTGGCGATTTGGTTACACTTTCTATCAACGTCATGGATACCCGAGACGCCGATAGATACTATAGTGGAGATCTTTTAAACAGAACTTATGAATCGGCTTATGAACATATGGGCTCAGCTACTATTTCAAGTTATTTTACCTTAACCGATCTATTAGCAGATGTGGATGCTGTAAATATAGCTAAGTATTTGCAAGACAATGTAAATGCAACTATTGTTGAATCTTTCCGTTGGTATTATAGTGGACCAAGTTTAACTAGATATAAAAGATTCTATAATACTAAGTACGACAGTAATGAGGAGCAAATGAGAAAAGCAGCAGATGATATAATGACTTATAATCATCCACTGCATATTGCTGGAAGAGGATTTTTGAAGCTTTCAAATTATGATATTCCAACCTTCACTGATGAAGAAGGGGCGGCAATTGCTAAGGGGTATGCAGACAAAATGTTGATTTTTATCAACAATGAAAATAATATTTAAGAATTGAGGAAGGGATTTGTCCCTTCTCTTTTTTTTTTGCAAATAAAAAGCCTAGATTGAAGTCCAAGCTTAGCCAAAATTTTCCTATCACTGAGTATTGATAGATTTTTATCAGTAGTAATGGAAAGTACGAAGTAAATAAATGTTATATTCGGATGTTACTGTAACAATATCTATTGAGCCATACTTCGATTCTCTAAGGAGTTCCAGGAGATGGTTTCGTCAAACTAAGGATTGTCAATATTTTTTTAGAAAGGTCATAAGCTATTGATCGATACACTTGAACTAAACTGGCTTGAATAATGAATTTTGGAGTACTTTGAGTTACGAAGTCACAACTAGAATTTGTAGAGCACCAGGACTTGTTTCTAAATTCTGCAGAAAGCGTTTGTCTTTTTGGGACATGGTAGATTCTGCACACATATTGTAGACTACTCTAAATTCCTTATTTTTGTAGATCATCTATTTTAAAACTATTTGAACTTCTTTAATATTCTTAAACTATGTATTTAAAGGTATTACTATATGCATATTTGGAAGAAAGATTATTCTATCTAGGAGGTCTTACTGAAAACTTAACAGTCATTATCTATTTTATTTTTTTGTTCTGGGGAGCAGAATGGAAACGTTACTATTGGAATCTGGTTCGAGAGATGGTATTCTCATTAGAATCTAAAAAAGGATTACAATAAATGCAACTCCTGGAGAATCTTCTCCTATAAAACCTGTAAAGAAATCAAAGAATATTGCGATAACAAATGCTATGAAACTCACAAGATAAGGTAAATATGTAAGAGAACAGAGAGCCAAAACTATCGAAGCTATAAGCTTAAACCGATTATATGGTAGAAATTTAATTAAAATAACTCCTAAGAAAAAAGGAATACTAGCCTCAAACATTATTTCGATTTTTTGCCATAACATTAGTAACGCTGCAATGATTGGAAGAGCAATTGAACCTATCATATGATATTTGTTAGAGTTGGTCTCCTCTATTTTGTTCATTTTAATTCACCTCTTAAATAATATTGTAAAGAATAGGAGAGATAATTGGAAACTATCCATAATTCAGACGAAATACTTGTATATAAGGTTTCGACAATTAAGAAATTAGAAAAGGTAGTAAGACTGAAGTTAAAAGTCCATTAGTAGACTAACAGCAACCGGATTGATCTTAGTGCTAATCCAGATCCATTAAAAGTATTAGTATTTAAGGTTATCGCATGGATATTTCTGGATATATCCAGGGGGCAATCAAAGGAAATAGAACCGATTTTTTAGATGTCTACATTTTCCAATACTTTCGCTTTTGATATACTAAACGATGAATTGTAACATTAAATGCTATGCCCTAAAAACAAAAGTTAACAACAGGTTCGTTTAACATTTAATTTACCACACAAAAACTATACGGAGATTTTGTCACGAGTGACGTTTATCTAAGAATGTGCTGAATTAGAAACTCTACCGGACTCAAATTACATTTAATTCTAATTATAGGCTTTATTTAGAGTAGTTGGCTTGATCTTCTTGTCTCGGTGTAAAACACTTACTGCTAATCCTTTTTACGCAGAGGCTCCATGTAAAGCTTACTGAAATCTATCACCTTCTTCCTAAGAGAACACAAGTTTACATAAACTTGATAACATAGAGGAAGGAAAGGTAACTATGTAAGTGAATAGACTTTCATAGATTATATATGTTCGCAAAATACCTATTTAATGAACAAATCTAATCTATTTAAAGACGTAGGAAGAGGGTATAACTCTCTTATAATATTAACATATACGTTTACGCTAAATTCATCATGGTTTACATATGACACTTTATCGGTAGTACTTAATTTTAAGTATGAAGAGAAAAGTAGGTATCTTCAATTCTTTACAGAGATTAAAGATACCTAGATTTTTTAATACTCGGGCTTTATCCATAGTTTCGAATAATCGGCATACCCATAATTTATTGCGCTTATTCCCATTAGTTCAGACGGATAAGAGATTTTACGTTGATTAAAATATAAAGGAACCAGCCAGGAATTCGAAATGACTTCTCTTTCAATTTCTAAATGCAGAGGAAGCCAATTTTCTACAGGAATCTCAGCGTATGCTGATAAAATTTCTGTAACCACTTCATTTTTCTCCATAAGATCTGAAATCTGCGAATAACCTGCTTTGAAATATAGATAAAAAGAAAGGTTTTGATCAAGAGAAAAGTGTTCTCGACTGATGAATAGATCGGCTTCCAACTCACTGGTCTTTGCACTTACATATTTTTCGTGTTCCATCAGCAGTAATTCCACCTTCAAGCCACCCCCTTCTAATACTTCTTTAACTTGTTCAGTTAATTTCTGAGTGAATCGACTTGTCGCTAAAATCAATGGTTGTGAATCAGGAAGAATTAATGGCTTTTTCACTGTATAAGGCGTGCTGTCATTTACTAAAAACCCTCGGTTATTATCTGTGGAATTTTTTACGATAGCTAGAATCGTATGAATTTCTTTTCTTATAAGGTAATGGATATAATCCCGCACTTCTTTTCGCTGGATAGTAGAATCTCGAAAAAGGTTGAATACCAATACCCCAAATCCAGATTCGCTTGTTATTTTTTGTGCTTTATACAAGTTCTCGCTTGTATTGGTCCGATAAATTAGTTCTGAGTCGGAGTTTACTTTAATAAAATCGATGGCATCAAGATAAGGGCGTTCCCGATAGTATTCCTCATGAGCTCTTATTCTCGTTAAATTCTCTTCTGAAAAGTCTACATAAAAAGGCCCCGTTCCCAATAGGTTCCGATTTTTGACTTTATAAATACTTGCTTGCGTTATGCTCAATAGATGCAGCATGTATGAACATGGAGCATTTAATTCGATTTCTACAACCAATGAGTGAGGGGCTCGAACTGAAATAACTTGTGATGTCATGCCTTGATAGTGTGGATGGTTAAAAAAGAGGGTGAGACAATCCCTAACTACAGTACTGTTCAATGTGGATCCATCATGAAATTTCACGTGATTTTTTAAAAATATACGGATTTTTTGATTTGAAATTTCCCAATAATGAACCAGTTCTCCTCGAACTTTACCTTCTTCATTTACTGTGAAAAGCCGTTTATATAAATTCTCACAGATGTGAACACTGTTTAAATCGATTGCTTCCAACGGATGAAAGGTTAAAAAAGGATATTTTATTGGAAAGATGAAGCGATGATCAGAGACAGTCTGATACCCTAACCTTTTAGAAAATTGCTTTTCTAATCTTTTTCTCGCAGATTCTGACCATTCCCAATCCAAATACCCAACGATATTTTGTAATGGTTTGTCCGAAAACTTGGGTATGAGGGTTTCTACAAATACTTCTTCTATATTTTTTAACCACGTAATTCTAGTCTTTCTCCCGCGTCCTGTTCCCGGTCGATAGGTTAACCATTTCTCCTCATCCCATCGTTCTAGCCATCGTTTAGTTTGTCTCTGAGACAAGTTGAGGAGTTGAGCGATTTCTGCTTGCCTAACTTCTCCATCTGGTAGGGCTTGCCATACCTTTAATAAAAGTCGATTCATTTTCCACCTCAAAAGGTGACACTTCTTTTCAGAGGTGTCAGTTTTTATTAAGCATTGTCACCCTTATACTAAGTATAGCAACTTAATGGAATCAATAGGCGAAATCAATCATGAATATAGACGAAAGGATCTGTGTATGAAAAAAATTAAACGAGTACTTATTAAATTAAGCGGTGGAGCGTTAGCCAGTAAAGAGGGAGGAAGTTTTGATCATCAGAAGCTGGAACATATAGCCGACGAAATCCTTTCAATTACGGACATGGATATTGAAGTGGCGATTGTAGTCGGTGGAGGAAATATTTTTCGTGGAAGTTTAGCAGATAAATGGAATATTGACCGAGTAGAAGCCGATAACATTGGGACATTAGGAACGATTATGAACAGCTTGATGCTGCGTGGAGTTTTAAAAAGTAAAACAGATAAGGAAGTCAGGGTCATGACGTCAATCCCGGTTCCGTCTGTTGCTGAACCGTATATTCAGTTAAGAGCAAAAAGACATTTGGAGAAAGGATCCATTGTCATTTTGGGTGGAGGAAATGGACAGCCTTTCGTAACGACTGATTATCCAAGCGTGCAGCGAGCAATAGAGACAAGTTGTGATGCTATTTTTGTCGCAAAGCAGGGAGTAGATGGCGTATTCAATCATGATCCAAATCAGTATGCAGACGCGAGAATGTATCGTACCTTAAACTACGATGATATCTTAAAAGAAAACATTAAGGTTATGGACCAGTCTGCGCTTCTTCTTGCAAAAGATTTCAATATTGCGGTCAATATCTTTAACTTTGATAAGCTAGGTGAAATGAAGAGAATCGTTGAAGGCGAACAGGTTGGAACTGTGGTTTCAACAGAACCCTCTGAATTTTACGTCTTGAGCTAGGCAATTTTGGGAACAATGAGTGCATGCGATGGATGAAAAAATGAGTTTAAACAAAATACAAGAAGAAATACGAATACATCAAATTACGAAGGGATTCGAAGAGGAAGCCAGAGAACTGATTTTAAAAGGATTAGAAGAACGCTTTGGTTTCATAGATCCCACGTACAATCCAGATTTAAAAGACATTTCATACAGCTATAGTCGAAGAGGAACTGTGTTTTTAGTGGGTATCTATAATGGCCGAATAATTTGTACAGGTGCTATTACTCATGAAGCACCAGGAGTAGGAAGAATTGAACGAATGTCTGTTTTGAAGGGATACAGAAGAATAGGCGTAGCGAAAATCATGATGTACCATTTAGAGTCATGGGCCAAGCAGGAAGGCTATCAGCAATTAGTTTTAGAAACAAATGGCACTTGGTATAGTGCAATCGAGTTCTATAAGAGCCAACAATATCATTTATACTTAGTTGATGGAGAATGCGACCACTTCTCTAAGAAACTGTTTTGAACCCTTACCTTTATTTAAAAGTAGCAAGTAATGGGACATGCAAACATTAAAGTTTACATATTCCGGATTAGCGGAATGAAGAAGCTCATGCTTGAGCTTCTTTTCTTTTTATTTACAAAAGGGTACTTTTACGAACAGTCAAATTCTAGTGCCATACAATTTAATATAGAACTTGGCTGGTTATTTTAAACATTAGCAATATTATTAAAATTTCTGTTTTTAATGGTAAAATAAAGAAATCTTATTGGATAGGAGAAAAAAAGAAATGGTAAATTTCGAAGCTGAAAGGGTCTATTTAAGAGAATTCATTGAAAGTGATTGGATAGGAGTACATAATTACGCATCGAAAGAACAAGTTTCTGAACATCAGACTTGGGAGCCAAATTCTAAGGAGGAGTCTAAAGAATTTGTGAATCAAGTTTTTGGTGATGCACAAAAAATGCCTAGAACAAGATTCACGTTTGCAATTGTTCATAAAGAAGATAAAACAATGATTGGTTCTGGAGAGATTAGTATTCGAAGTTTTGATAATAAAACAGGTGAAATTAGTTATATTTTAAACCCGAATTACTGGGGAAAGGGAATTGCTACAGAAGTTGCTAAAGTGGTCATTGAATTTGGATTTAGGGAACTAAATCTTCACCGGATTTATGCTACGTGTGCTCCTAAGAATGTTGGATCACAAAAAGTGTTAGAGAAGTCGGGCATGTCTTTTGAAGGGAGAATGAGAGAAACTTTATTACTTAAAGAAGGGTGGAGAGACTCTCTCCTTTACAGTGTGCTGGAGCATGAATGGCCAAGCCAGCAGGTATGATTCTCTCTTTAGTTTACATATCAGGAATTGTCGGCATTGGCCAATACTCAACCAAAAGTTGTATAGGATGAAAGAAATGAAATAAGTCCAGCAAAGTTAAAGTAGAAGAAGGGGAAGAATTATGGATAAGTTTACACAAGAACTAGCAAATACAATTAAAGTGACAGACAAAAAACTCATTATTGGAGTATCTGGCCATGGTGCTGCTGGAAAAACTACGTTTACAAACAGGCTCATAAACCTGTTGGGTAAAAAAGAAATCAATTATGTAAACACAGATCCATATATTATAGATTCAGGGGTCCGTAATCATGCAACAATCGATTATATATACCAAAACGAAAACCATAGGTATAAAATGACAGCTTGTCACCCTTCTGCACATCATTTATCTTCTTTGGAAAGAGACGTTCAGATGGTTAGAGAAGGTTTGAATTTCTGCACGATAGATACACACTACATGAGAAGTAAATTGATTTCTTCTGAAAAAAACATAACAATTGTCGAAGGGATGAGCGTCGCTTTTCTTGATTCGGCCTTATTTGATTTAACGATTTATTTCTATACCGATGGAGAAACGGAGTTAAGGAGAAGATCTACTCGTGATATTGATGAAAGAGGAAGAAAAATAAACGAGCTTCGGCAGTCTCACGAAGAACGGCGCATTCAGTATGAAGTTTTTATGCATCCATATAGTCAAAACTTCGATGTTGTTGTCAAAATGGTTAATGAACAGGTTATCTTTGAGAAAGTTAGTTTTGATATTAAGTAAAAACAATCAAATGTTAGTATACATATCATGAGCTGTCAGAAGTGACTAGAAATAGAGGTTGAGTAGATGGGAAAAATGAAGAGACCGATTGTGATTGCCATTGCTAGTATTTCAGGTGGTGGAAAAACAACCATTGTTGAGAGATTGAATGAAGAATTACCAAATTCTGAAGCGCTTTACTTTGATGAGTATGATTTGGAAGGCCCTGAAAATGTAATAGATTGGTTGAATCGCGGAAATGATTATAATGAATGGAATCTTACTCCATTTGTTAAAGACTTAGAAAATTTATTGTTTCAATCACTCGATTACATTGTGTTGGATTTTCCGTTTTCCTACCAACATGTTCAAACTCATTCTTTCATTAATTTTTCCGTTTTTATTGATACGCCATTGGATATTGCACTGGCACGTCGAATAATTAGGGACTTTCAAGACAACTCTGCAGAAAATATCGTTGAAGCGATGAAACACTATAACTCGTTCGGGAGACAGGCTTATCTGGAAATGCTTTATACAATTAAGCCTAGTGCTGACTTCGTTGTAGATGGATCTTTGCCGGTTGCTAAAATAGTAAGTTTAATATCAAAAAAGGTGTAAAGGTGTAAAGGAATCTCCTGTATAAAACTTAGTTTACATATTCCGGATTATCAGAAGTAGATGCAGTTATTCTAATAGTAAAATTAAAGGGGAATGCAGTGCTGATTAGCAATGCTTTTCTCCTTTTGTCTATGTAAGTGTCCTTTTACAAACGCTTTAATTCTAAAGAAAGAATATTCGGCCTATCTTCATTTTTATGGAAATTAATGTTAATCTAATATGGATGGTAGTCAGAATTGATTGCAAATTAGATGCAGTTATTTCCATTCAAAAGAATGGATAAAGATAGTTAGAAAAAATTGTAGTTGAAATTGATAATAAAGGAGGGAAGCAAATGTCGATTCGAAATTCTGCTAAAGCGATAATTATTAAGGACTCCAGGGTTTTGCTTACAAAAAATGTAGATGAAGAAGGTCACTTTTATCTTTTTCCTGGTGGGGGACAAGATCATGGAGAAGTTTTGTTCAATACCGTAAAAAGAGAGTGTATTGAAGAAATTGGTGAAAACGTGGAAGTGAAAGACCTTCTTCACATTCGAGAATATATAGGGAAAAATCATGAACATGCGCACTTTGACAGCCACGTTCATCAAATCGAATATTATTTTGTATGTCATATTAGCACTGAACAAAATGGTTCTTCTGTTCCTTCTAATCCTGACTCCCATCAAGTAGGAATTGAATGGATACCGATACAAGATTTGATGGACTATCGCATCTACCCCAAAGGGATTCGCAACTATATTCAAGAGTATGAAAACAAAAAAAGAAATCCTGTTTATCTAGGCGATATAAATTAAGTGAGGTTGGAATCTTTTACTTTATTAAAAGGGAGACTCGATATATGACCACATCGTATGTGAAGTGGGGAGAAGCCACGGTTAAATTAACTTGGAAAGTGAATAATTTCCTTCCTGATTATCGGTTAATAACCAGTGTGCATGGCTTTTGTTTTTATGAAGATCAATTGCTCTTAGTCGAGTTGAATCATCGCGGATGGGATTTCCCTGGAGGGCATATCGAAGAGAACGAAACCCCGGAGGATTGTTTTCAAAGAGAAGCGATGGAAGAGGGATATGTTTCAGGAAGCTCTCAACTACTAGGGTATATTGTGGTCGATCACTCAGAAAATTTAGTTTGGGATGAAAATGGAAAATACCCTAAGGTCGGGTACCAGGTATTTTATCGGATGGATATCGAGACATTGCATCCCTTTGAAGCGGAATATGAATCCGCACAAAGAATATTCATTCCGCTTAATGAGATTGTTGCTCACTACCCGAAATGGAATGAGCTTTATCAAGCGATTCTTCTGGAAGCTGCTGATTTGAAAACGAGATAGACTAGGAAAGTAAATGTAATTTAAATCATGAAAATTGAATTCAAACTTGAATAATGGTGCTTACTATAAATTTAATACATATTAAGAAAATTAAAAGAAAGAAGGAGAGAAATAGAATCAAGGAGGTGGAAATGACGAGAGACCGAGCATCAGTGTTACTTATTAAAAATAATAAAATCGGACTTATTAAAAGAGTTAAAGAAGAGGCCGTTTACTATGTCTTTCCTGGTGGTGGAATAGAAGAAGGCGAAACCCCAGAAATAGCAGCAAAACGAGAAGCTCTAGAGGAAGTCGGAGTTGAAGTTAAGATTCACGAATGCTTGGCTAAAGTGAAATTCAATGGAATCCAGTATTTTTTCCTAGCCGAAATAATACAAGGAACTTTCGGTGCCGGCAAAGGTGAAGAGTATACCGATGAACAACGAAACAGAGGAACGTACTTGCCCATCTGGATTGAAATAGAGAATCTAAATTCCATCAATGTTAAGCCAAAAGAATTGGTTATTAAAATACAGAGTTTGTTAAACCAAAAGCATTCATAGTGAGTTCTCTTTTTTTAATCAAGTGCTACATTTATCTTTTCTTTTCTAAGTAAAAAGAAACCCTTCCATTTGGGAAGGCGAGATTCGATGTATTATTAAACACAGGCATTTATCCGCATGAATAATTTAGCAATTAGCTCTTGGAAAGGTGTGTTTATAATAAAAACAAAGCTCATTATTTTACGTGGAAATTCGGGGAGTGGCAAAACAACTATAGCGAAAAGGCTGCAAAACCATTTTGGAGAAGGGACTCTTCTGGTTTCTCAAGATACGGTCCGACGAGAGATGTTGATGGTTCGGGATCGAGAAGGAAACATTTCGCAAGATTTAATCAAGCAAATTACCGAATACGGCAAAGGGAAATGTAAGTTTGTCATTTTGGAAGGAATTTTTGTGAAGCAACGTTACAAGGCAATGTTGGAAGATTTGATTCATTTTTATGAAGGAAATGCCTATATCTATTATTTTGATTTATCTTTTGAGAATACAGTCGCACGTCATAATTCACGGCCTCAGGCAGAAGAGTTTGGGGAAGATTTATTAAGGTTTTGGTGGAGTCCCGACGATCAGCTTGGCTTAGCGGAGGAAAAGCTATTGACTGAAGAGATGACTCAAAAAGATATACTAAACTTAATTTGTATTCAGCTAGCAGTGTAAATCTCAATTTTTCGTTATTTAACTTAGGTTTACACATCGAACTCTATAGGAAGTCCATAAAAGTAAACTGGAGAAGATGCTGGTCCTAAGCATCTTCTTTTTTCGTTCATGTAGGTGTACTTTTACGAACGGTTATTTGCACTTTTCATTCTGTTCGATGAAAAAAATAAAAATATTTTCTATGATAAAATTGGTATTAAGTAGATTTTCAAGAAAAGTGTATCCTTGCAAATAAGTAACCTATTAGGAGGACAAAATGAATATAGAAAAAAGACTGTATGAAGAAGCAAAAGAACTTATACGAAAAAGATTTCCTACTGGCTGGGGAGGAGCTTCAGCAATGTATACCAAAGACGGGACTGTATTGACGAGCATTGCTCCGGAAGTTATTAATGCTTCTACAGAATTGTGTATTGAAACGGGGGCTATATTAGAAGCACATAAAATCAATAGTCCGGTAACACATTCTATTTGTGTGGTTCGTGAAGACGAAGAAGCCGAGTATGTCATACTCAGTCCATGCGGAGTTTGCCAAGAGCGTTTGTTTTACTGGGGAGAAGATGTGCAAGCTGCAATTACCAATTCTGACAACAGCCTGGTCTACAAAACATTGAAAGAACTACAGCCTCATCATTGGTTTAACGCATATAAAGAATAACCTGGGAATAAACACGATCTACACCAGCAGGCCTTAAAGGGGCAAGTTATATTTAGCACGATCTAATTATTAATCAGTTCACATATCAACAATTTAAGAAAGAGGAGGAGCTCGAGCCATAGGCAGAGCTTCTTCTCTTTCTTGTTCAGAAAACGTATTTTTAACTAACGGTTCCTTTCTGAAAAAAACCAAATTATGTTAAAATTAATGTAAGAGTATTTACACTACTTAAGAATCATTTTTAGATAGTCAAAGAGAATATTTAAAAAGAAGGAGGTTAATAAATGAAGCATATTTTTGCTTTTGAAAATATAGGAGAATATGAAAAGCACCAGGATATTATTCAGCTTTTTAGCGAACGGTTAAATGAGTACCAATTGCTTTTAGAAGAAAAGTATTCCTTAGTAGACAAACCAAAAGGCGTTGTTTGGACTTCAGCAGAAGTAGCAACATCTATTTTTTCTGAACTTCCGATTCCCGCATTTACGAATAAAGATACAATTTACATAACGCCAGATGTAGAAGCTTGGAGAAAGCTATTTATCCAGCAATTGGATGGCAAAGATCTTCCTCTTATTGAGCGTTTTTACGAACAGCTTTCTGAGAATCACGTACTTACAATATTAGGCCACGAATTAACGCATCACTCAGATTTATTTTTAGATGATTTTGGAGATGAACGAGAAGACGGCATTTGGTTCGAAGAGGGCATGTGTGATTACTTGTCGAGGAAGTTCCTCTTAACTGCGGATGAATTTGAGACAATAGCAGCAATCGAAAAAGAATTAGTAAACGTATTTACTGAAGCATATGGGGATCGGTCCCTTGATGAATTTGGAAGCAACTCCTACACAGCCAGTTTGTCCAGCATCATGTTTGATTACTGGCGAAGTTTTCTTTCCATAAAGTATCTTGTGGAAGATCTTTATGAAAATAACATCCAGGTAGTTTTTGAAGAATATTATAAGTGGGATAGAGAGGGACGTATGCTCTCTCTAACGGAACATTTTAGATTAGACAAGGTATCGATATAGAACAAGGTAGTAAGCAGAACTGGGGAAATGAATGTAACTTAAGTGCAGATAAGTTACATTCAAAATACTTATAGGAGGTAGAAAATGGGGAAGCTACTAACATGTATGTTTATAGGCTTGATATTCTTAACTACAGGAATTTATGTATCTACTTTATTAACTACAACATGGATTATAGTTGGCATAATTCTTGCAGTACTGGGTGGAATATTAATGGGCAGTAGTTCTTTGTTTTTACCTAAGCCCGTTAAAAAATAAGTTTGATAGAGATCTTTTACTGAATCCGAATGTAACTTAATGTGAATTAAGTTACATTCAAAATAGGAGTTCAAGCAAAGTTATCAGAAAAGGGGATATCGGTTATGAAGTTGGCATGGGCAATATATTTAGTCGGATTAGTGCTCGTAATAATATATTTCAATACGGGCTCCACGGTAGCTTTTGTAATAAGGTTTGGACTGCAGCTTATAGGGTTTATCATTCAAACGATTAATAAAAAGAAAGCTAATAAAAAAATCAATATGAGTTAATAAATGATTGGCGAGTAGAGGTCCTGAATGTAACTTATTAGCAAGTAAGTTACATTCAATCATTAGTACTCTTCGCTTAAAAATTCTTCGCTGTATTTCTGTAACTCCTCTTTAATTTCTTTGAGGAAGTCCTCAATAAGTTCTCTCATAATTTTGCTCCCAAGTACGTTTTCGAAACAGGTAAACCTAACAAACTTCGCTGGCATTCCCAAATTGCAATAACATGCAACTTAAGGAGTTCACCAGTTGGGTTAATCTCATCTGTTATGCCTATAGAAATAGTAGAGCAATAGCCGGGTTTAGAGTGGTCAGAACCATTAATATCAAAGCCAGCCTCAAACACAAGGCTTCTATTATAGAAGATGGATTTGTTTTCTTTTAATAGAACCATACTGTGTACTTCTAAGGCCGATTCTATCGGCTGTATCTTTGCCTTTAACTCCTGGTTAAAATCCTTCTACTAGTATTTCATAATAAAATCACTGTCTTTGGAAATTAGGATAATTTCTTGTTTCTCTCGTGCAGCTTGTGACACCTGAGCGCTGTATGCCCGGATTTTAGATATTTTATGATATTATAAGTTGGCTGCCTGAAACGATTCAAGCGCTCAGCGATGATTGAAATGTGCATATTTAGGTGGTGGTAGGATTCTATCATCACCAGTTCTTTCGTGTTAAGATGGGTTTAGGTCATTCGCGATCACTCTGATGTTTTTCTTTGGTCGGAAAACACATTGTGAGGTACCCGAATGACTTTTTCAGTTGTCTAGCTTAATTTCACAATCGGCGCATTTTAAAAATGTATACATAAAGCTTTACGAATATGAGGGAGCGGCATACTGGCAATTAGGTATTTAAATACAACTAATTAAAAAGATAGTTAGGAGATAAAGTGAATGACATATGCATTAGAAATAAACGACTTGAAAAAGGTCTATTCTGGCGGCGTTGAGGCTTTGCGTGGCATCGATTTGAAAGTAGAAGAAGGAGACTTTTACGCTCTCTTAGGTCCTAACGGTGCTGGGAAATCTACGACCATTGGAATTGTGACATCTCTTATCAATAAGACATCAGGAAATGTCAAAGTCTTCGGCTATGATATGGACACGCAGTTAATGCAGGCGAAGCTACAGATTGGTCTGGTCCCCCAAGAGTTCAACTTCAGTCCTTTTGAAACGGTCCAACAGATTGTCGTGAACCAGGCAGGTTATTACGGTGTGTCAAGGAAGGAAGCATTAGAGCGCAGCGAAAAGTACTTGAAGCAGTCTGATTTATGGGAGAAAAAAAATGTTCAGGCACGGATGCTTTCCGGAGGGATGAAACGTCGACTGATGATTTCACGCGCCTTAATGCATGAACCACGTCTACTTATTCTTGATGAGCCGACGGCGGGTGTGGACATTGAATTGAGACGAGAGATGTGGACGTTTCTGAAAGAGTTGAATGATAATGGTACGACGATAATTTTGACAACACATTATTTGGAAGAAGCGGAGATGTTATGTCGCAATATTGGTATCATTCAAAAGGGGCAACTGATTGAGGATACAAGTATGAAATCATTGCTTGCTAAGCTTCAGTTTGAAACAATTATTTTAGATATTGAATCTTCAGGACAAATGCCAGTGATTAAAGGCTATGAGAGTGAACTTATGGATGAAGGATCTCTTTCTGTGGAAGTAGGGCGTGATCAAGGTATTAACGAACTGTTTAACCAATTGACCGAACAAGGGATTAAAGTATTGTCGATGCGTAATAAGTCCAATCGATTAGAAGAATTATTTTTAAAACTTACAGAAGAAACTGCTTAATGGAGGATTCACATGTTTAAACTATATTTAACAGCATTAAAGGGTTTGGCGGTCAAAGAAACGAACCGTTATCTTAGAATTTGGATCCAAACATTGGTTCCTCCTGTAATTACAACTTCCTTATACTTTATCATCTTTGGAAATTTGATTGGTAAAAGGATTGGTGAAATGGGAGGATTTTCCTACATGGAATTTATTGTCCCAGGATTGATTATGATGTCAGTCATTACGAGTTCCTACTCGAATGTTTCGTCATCATTTTTCTCCCAAAAGTTTCAAAAGAATATTGAAGAACTATTGGTCGCGCCCGTCCCGACACATATTATTATTTGGGGCTTTGTGATTGGTGGACTAGGAAGAAGTACTCTAGTGGGGATACTGGTCACGATTATTTCGTTACTTTTTGTTCCGCTGCAAGTCTATTCTTGGAGTATTGTCATATTAACGTTTTTAATGACGTCTATTTTGTTCTCTTTGGCAGGTCTGTTGAACGGTATTTTTGCAAGATCATTTGACGATGTGTCTATCGTTCCTACTTTTGTTCTTCAGCCATTGACTTACCTAGGTGGCGTATTCTTTGCCATCTCTATGTTGCCACCATTTTGGCAGATTGTATCACAGTTTAACCCGATTGTTTACATGATTTCTGGATTCCGATTCGGGATCCTCGGTGTAATCGATGTACCAATTCTATTCTCTGTTCTCATTTCGATTATTTTTGTGATTTCACTTTATAGTTTAAATTGGTATTTGATTGAAAAAGGCCGTGGACTGAGAAGTTAATATCTATTTTTATTAATTTAATGAATACTTTACTCTAGTATTTTATCTAAAGGTCGATAGAGTACTAGAGCCGAGCTAGCTAATATAACAAAAACTCTTTTATTATCCTTACATTTTCATAGGATCGGTTAAACTATGTATGTAGAGCAGAATCAGTTTTACAAGAAGAAAACCAACTTTATAAAGATAGTCTAGTTTGCATATGACTATTTATCAGAAGAAACTCAGCGATGAGTTTCTTCTTTTCTTTTGTTCACTAAAGTGTACTTTTACAAAAGGTTCTCTAATTGAATATCTGAATTTTGTAGAGTGAATCTTGGCTTAGTAAATTCTTCTAACCATAGTTTGATTGCTTGAAAAAATGTGAATTGGCATATGGTTTGATCTATCTATGATTCAAATATGCCTAAAAGTATACTTGAACTTTTTGTTAATATAGAGCGTTATTAATTACTTATTAGATTGAGTTAGGTAACTTTTGTAGCTTTTACTCTAGATTAATCATAAATAGTCAAAATTTTTTAAAAATAAATTCGGTTTAATTTAGGTCTTGTTCATTATTTCACATGCCATCTGAAGTAGTTTACTGTTTAAAAAAATAGAAAAGTTATGGCAAAATTAAAAATTAAAATTGATTTAGTGCATACTCATTTCTTAAGCTAAGGTTCCATTGAAAGTTGTATTGTTACCTCTGTATGATAGCGTTTTCTTTATTAGTCTTTAAGCTTATTTTGATACTGAAGATAAAAAAAACAGCAAAAATATATAGGTATAAAATGTAGAACCGTCAAATTTACGTCTGTAAGCCGTATCTTTACAAGTAGTATTTTTTCTTATTAATACTTTTGAAAGTCCGGAAAAATAATTATATAGATATAAAGAAAAAACCCTTAGATGAATAAAATAAGCATCCATGTCGGCAATTCGTGGTTCAATAAAACCTTGCCTGAAAGAGTTTTCATATGGTTTAATGGGTAACATTAATCTTTTGCAGATTAAATATATAGAGACGGAGTGTGAAGAGAATATGATAGTACGCCAAGCTGAAAGTTTGTTTTATACTTTATTGAATAATGAATGGATGGGAAGCAGTAGTGGAGAAACTGTACAAATCTATTCTCCGGATGATCATGAAGTAGTAGGTGAAGTTCCTGCCTTGAGTCAGGAAGAAGTCGCTGTGGCAATTCAAAAAACAGCAGATGCTCAGGAAATGTGGGCAGCAAAAGAAGTTTATGAGCGCTCTGCACTTCTTCATCGCTGGGCAGAAGAGTTAGAAAAAATGACCGATGAAATCGGTGAAATGATTCACAAAGAAGTAGGGAAGACATTTTCGGCAGGGAAAAGTGAAGTTGAACGTACTGCGCAACTGATTCGCTATACGGCAGAAGAAGGTCTTCGTACACACGGAAGCTTTATCCAAGGAGATGCTTTTCCTGGGGCTACGAAGAAGACAAAAGCCATCGTACAAAAAGTTCCTCATGGCGTGGTGCTGGCCATATCGCCATTCAACTATCCAGTAAATCTAGCCGCTTCTAAAATCGCGCCCGCGCTTATTACAGGCAATACCGTGATCTTTAAGCCTGCTACTCAGGGGGCAATTAGTGGACTGTTGATGATAAAAGCCCTAGTAAAAGCTGGCCTGCCAGAAGGCGTCGTAAACGTAGTAACGGGACGAGGTTCTGTTATCGGTGATTTCATCGTTTCTCATCCCCTTATCAATATGATTACGTTTACTGGGGGAACAGCAACGGGGCAGCATATCGCCAAAAAAGCATCTATGATTCCCGTCGTGCTTGAGCTGGGTGGTAAAGACTCTGCAATTGTATTAGAAGACGCGGATTTAGATAAAGCCGCAAAAGAAATCGTTAGCGGAGCACTTAGCTATTCAGGACAACGCTGTACAGCTATAAAGCGTGTGATGGTGGTCAATAGCGTCGCAGATGAGCTTATTGGGAAGGTAAAAGAACTTGTGTCCAAACTGACAGTAGGGAAATCCCATGAAGATGCGAGTGTGACGCCTTTAATCGATCAAAAATCAGCGGATTTTGTGACTAGTCTGATTGAAGATGCCCAAACTAAAGGAGCTACTGTCATACTGGAAGGCATTAAGGAAAAGAACCTTCTGGGTCCAACTCTTCTTGACCATGTTACAGAAGAGATGGCTGTCGCTTGGGAAGAGCAGTTTGGACCGGTGTTACCATTTATACGAGTTGAGAATGAACTTGAAGCAATTGCGCTCGAAAAGCGGAACCAGTATGGTTTGCAAGCTAGTGTCTTCACTCGTAATCTGGAGAACGCCTTCGCAATTTCAGATAAGCTGAATGTAGGGACTGTCCAGGTGAACGGCAAAACATCACGAGGACCAGATCATTTTCCGTTCTTAGGAGTGAAAAACTCCGGACAAGGTGTGCAGGGAATTGGTAGAAGCATTGATTCTATGTTGCGCGATAAGATGCTCGTTCTAAATCTTTAAATGGCTAATGAATTTATACTGATTAACAATAATTATCGGTATTATTTTCAGAATTTTCATTATAATAAGGAGCGGACCCCACAAGGTCAGCTCGTTTTC
Organism: Planococcus halocryophilus; assembly: GCF_022489025.1. Taxonomy (GTDB): domain Bacteria; phylum Bacillota; class Bacilli; order Bacillales_A; family Planococcaceae; genus Planococcus; species Planococcus halocryophilus_A. The sequence goes on from NZ_JAKVTG010000001.1 coordinate 536,569, forward strand.
TTGTGCTTAGAGCACTTACACTTTTGAACAAGGTATTCCTTCCATCTACAAACACATGCTTTATGTGATCGCTAGTAGAAATTCTTTGTCATTTTGCAGGTTTTTTTCAAAATTACTCGAATACAGTAGGGGTTCCTACTATATTTAGAATGGAGGAGTAGCAGTGACCTTAAAAGCAAAAGAGATCTATGTCAATTTGTCTGTGAAAGATTTGAACAAGTCCGTGGAATTTTTCAAGCAACTAGGATTTGATTTTCATCCCGAGATGACAGATGAAAATGCGACCTGCATGATTGTTGGCGATAATATTTTTGTAATGTTATTAACAGAACCATTTTTTAAAACCTTTACCAACAAAGCTCTAGGAGATTCGACGAAAACAACAGAAGTCATTGTGGCTATTTCCGTAGATAGCCGAAAAGATGTTAACGACATGGTAAACAAAGCATTAGAAGCAGGCGGATCAACATCGAATGACCCTATGGACAATGAGTATATGTATGCTTGGAGTTTTCAAGACATTGATGGTCATCTGTGGGAAGTCATGGCAATGCCAGAAAAAAAGGATTAAAATACAAACTAAACGCAACACCGAAAGCATTCAGGGTCATCCTGAATGCTTTTTTTTGTATTTAAACATATCCACGTAGTGAGTGTATTACTTGTCAAAATATTGTTATTTACTCGATTTGTTAAGTTGTGATAATATTTATGAAATTATAAAAATGAAAAGCGTTGAAGAGAACAGTAGATAACTAAAGACTTTTTCTAGAGAGTTCCGATTGGTGGAAAGGAGTAGAAGTCCGTTATTGAAACAAGACTCTGAGCATCACAGTGGAACCTGATTTTGGGGGATGTTGGGACGGAAGCTCCCGTTACAGAGCTGAGGTATTCGTCTTTTTAAAGGCTGTACCAAATAAGGTTCATACGGTGACGTAGGAACAAACAGGGGTGACACCACGATTTTAGTAATCTCGTCCCCAAGACAATTGTCTTGGGGGTGGGATTTTTTTGTTTGGCTAAAATGCAGTGGGGAGAGGTTACGATGAAAAACTGGAAGTATTCTTTATTATTGTTAAGTGGTATTGGTATTTCAAATATAGGCAGCTGGGTTTATCTGATTGCCTTGAATTTAACTATTCTAAATGAAACGGGTTCTCCTCTTGCAATCGCTTTGCTATACATTTTGGGGCCGATCGCCACTGTTTGTTCGAACTCATGGGTAGGGAGCCTGATTGATCGTATTAATACAAGGAAATTTATGATTGGGTTAGATATTTCACGCGCATTCTGTATTGCATTAATCCCTGTTCTTCCTTCATTGTTCTATGTATATGTCATCGTATTTATCATAATATCGGAAGTGCCATGTTTGAACCCACGTCAATGGTGTATATGACTAAACTCATACCAGAGAAGGACCGTCAACGATTCAATGCGTTAAGAAGCTTTATCAATTCGTGTGGAACATTAATCGGTCCTTCAATAGCGGGTCTATTATTTTGGATGGGCACACCTTATATGGCCATCTATATAAACTCAGTGGCTTTGATGTTGTCAGCTTTCATCATCCTGTTGTTGCCGAGTGTAGATTCGCAATCAGTTTCATCTGAAACGGAAAAGCTTTCTTGGAAGATGATAAAAGATGACTTTCAAGTAGTCTACAAGTTCAGTCATACTCATACGTTTATATTAAAAGTTTATCTTCTTTTTGTGGGAATGACGATATTTATGACGGCGCTGGATTCATTGGAAGCAGCTTTTGCGAAAGAAGTTATTGGAATATCCGACACTAAATATGGGATTTTGCTAAGTGTTTTTGGAACGGGAATTATTTTGGGTTCACTTATAAACACCATTTTTTCCAAACAATTAGCAGTCAACTTACTAATAGGCGCAGGATCTATTTTTACGACAATCGGTTATATCGCTCTTTACAGTTCGCAAGGTTTTACGAGTGCTGCCATTGGAACTTTTCTGATTGGATTTGCCATTACGTTTGCCAATACCGGTTATTTGACGTTCTATCAGAACAACGTGCCGGTAAACATAATGGGAAGGTTTAGCAGTTTATTCAGTATGGTAGAAGCAATATTTATCATCATTCTAACTGTAATAATTGGTTTGGCAGCAGAATTGACTTCCATACGACCTGTAGGCTTAATCGGCTCGTTTACTTTCTTAGTGCTGGGGATTATAGCATTTCAGACAGTAATGACCAAAAAGAGAAAAGTGCATTTTGAAGAAAAATTGACTTTAAACAATTAACTTTTCGGGGAAGTGATGATATGGGACGTTAAAAAAATTTGCACAAACTATTTTTCGGGAAATACGATTAATTGGCAGTGGAATTAGGTTATCCGAATTTGTGCATTGCTATAGAAAATACTTTCGGTATCTATAAAATAGAAGGAGATACTTGGTACTCTGCGACACAGATCACCGATAAAAAATGGGCTGTTTAGAATGATGACGAGACTGAACCACCTTATGCTTTTCAATTGTTTTCATCTTGAAATAAAGCAATTAAAAAGGTTATTTGAGGAAAGTGGATTACTAGAAAATCACTAGAGGAATGTGGGGTTTGAAGAAGGTGAAGATGTGTTTTTGAAAGAACTTGACAGAGAGAAAATAAAAATTCAGATGAATCTTAATACTACTTCAGTTGCGTTCAAACCATTGATGTCATAAGAGTCGAAAGGTAAAGTGGAGGATGGATTTAGTTTGCATATCTTGGATTATTGGAAGAGAAAAAGCGATTGTCAGCTTTTTCTCTTTTTAATGTCTGGGAAATTAAAAAGCTACTTTTGATTGTTTATAAATTCAATGGGCCTATCTTTATCTAATTCAAGGGCTAAAGTTTGCAGATGACGTATTTGATCAGTATCAGTAATACTGTAATCAGTCTCACTAATCAATGCATTGTACTCACTAAAGTCTTTGTCACTTTCAGTCACTACAAATAGTATTTCTAAATCTTCATTTTCCTTTTCAAAACGAACAACTAAGTTGTCCTCATCTAACTCATAGCTGCCTTCACCATAGATAGGACTAGTTACTCGTTTGCCCTCTAAAAACTCTAACGTCATAATAGAGCTATATTTATTTGGATTATCTAAATCCTCTTGAAGGACTGGCATATATGCAACATTAAAAGTTTGTCCAACTAATTCATCGCTATTGTTACAACCTGAAATTATAAATACAGATAAGAGTAACAAAAAAGCAAAATACTTATTCATAACGAGCAACCCCTTTACTTTAATAGATTATATTTAGTATATAATTACTTGTTCTTTCGACTCTTCTATATTTGTTGCTACGTGTAAATACGATTTACCAGAGCATTAGACCTGATAAGTGATTTGGAGTGTTCTTTCGTAACTAACTAGTATTAAATGTTCTCAATAAATTCAGTCATTAATGAAGAGGAATCTACTGGCTACATGGCATTGGCAGCAAAAGATCTGAGTTCAACTGATCCTACTTATTCATCCCTTAGTAAAAGACCAAATTAGAAAATACCGAAAAAATCAGTCGCAAATAATAAAGTAAGAAGTAAGATTATAAAAAATAATTGGCTAGCTGTATAAATATAAGCGTTGGGATTTTTGGCGTATTTCCGTTCCATGATTGCTCTTGCTATCTCAGTTGTAAACACAAGCCCAAACAATAAAAACCAAGGCTCTAAGAACAAGTATGATTTCTCTGGAAGTCTTGGTATGTTAATGAAATATCCTAATACCATTAAAGCGATAAAGAAAATCCTAATACTCCAGTCGATTTTCTTGTGTTGATCATTTACATGGTTATGAGAGAATGCTTTCGGTTTTTCGACTCTTAACCACCTTCGCAAAACGCCATTAAATAAAGTCGTTAATACGATAAAAATGGTCAGTAAGAAAAATAAATTTAACCAGAACGATGATTCAACTCCATACATGAAATGTCCTCCCTTGTTATTTCATTAGCTATAATAACTATACCGATCAACTTCCAATAAAGTTTCATTTTTTCAAAAAAGAGGAACTAGAGTTTTTTTCGTTGGTACAGTATGCAACTAATAATCAATTAAGATGCAATCAAAATACTGAATACTTTATAGGTCGTCTTAACGAAAGGAAGTCGAAAAAATGTCGGAAATTACTTTCCTAGCATCCTCAAAACCATTTGAAATTCCGGAAGAAATTCAAGAATATAATCAGCGCAGAGAATTTGAAAATGAAGAGGACTATATGTTCTTTTCGGTCCGTGAAGCATCTAAGGATTGGTTGCAAGAAGTTGAGCCGCTATTCTCAATGCCATATATTTACGAAGCAGAAGGGGTAGGAAACGGTCTATTTCTAACATACCTTGAAAAATATATGGAAACCGGAGATCTGCTAGAGGTTTATAGAGTACCAAATCAACACATCTTCCCGAGTTACAAAAAGAAAGTACAGAACGAGCCGGAACTGATTAAAGTGAATACAGAAAGCTACATATATCGAGATGCATATGGCTTGTATCAGTTAAAACCAACAAATTGGGTAGAAGAACTTAGCCATCAAAATTACATTGCTCAAAATAGTATAACTACCTTTGTTAAATATTAATTGCTTCTAATGTGAAATAACCAAAGACTAGTTAAGTTACTTTCGAAAGCCCTCCATTCCTGGAAGGCTTTTCTTTCTGTCCAATTTTTTAAGTTCACTCTGTAACTAATAATTGCATTTCGCGTCTAAAGTTGAAATGAGGTGGGCTAAGAAGATGAACTCTAAATTAATAATGATAATTATATTCATTATTTTTGTACTAGCTGGTTGTTTTCAAGAAAATGAAACTACAAATAATGAGGGAAATATGAGTAGCTCAGTGGATAATGTAAAACATACAAAACAAAAACCACCTCAATTAATAATTGAGGTAAATGAAAAAGAGTTTTCTGCTACTTTAGGTAGTTATTCTTGGAGTTACTTTGATCAAGAAGAAAATTCTATGCTTGGGATAGAGACAGAGACTATTGGTGTTTCTGAATTAATTGGTGATCGAAAGGGAGTGACCGTAAATTCAGGTGCATCTATTAAGTACAAGTTTGAAGAAGAGCCGATCTCTTACCGAGTAAACAGTTGGGATTCTACAGAAAATCTAAAAGAGCCTTTCAAAGATGTAGTACTGGATGGGCAAAATGGGAGGATAATCTATGAAGTTGTTGCCACTTGGGAACAAGGAACAGGACATTATTTTTTTTCATTAACTATTGAGTAGATTTTCCAGCATAATTAGAGTCCAGATCAAAATTCTTTTTTTGTATGGAACTTATTTTGAATTAAGTTACATTTACCACTGCTATTTCAAAAGAGTTGATAGTACTACAAAGAAAGAAGATTTGCCAGAAAAATGATGTATTCAAAAGTTTTCATTACAAGTCGTTGATATCTTTTTTTGCAAACAGTTTTAGTTTAAGGAAAACTATGTATTTTTCTATTATATTAAAGTGGGGATTAATGTTAATATTTCTATAATTGCAATTATAGAAAAGAAGAGAGTGACGTTGGTAGTAGTAGATCAAGACATATACGTCGTTTTCTTTACATGATTTCCTATCGAAGAGCCGGTCAATGAAGAATAGGGGGAGTAATAATGAGAAAGCTTTACATAAAGCAGAAAGTGTTTAATCTAAGCGGAAAATTTACAGTTAAAGACAAGGAACAACAGGATGTCTATTACATTGAGGGTAGCTTCCTGCAAATTCCAAAAACATTTACCATCGTGGATCCGACCCGTAAGGAAATTGCGCTGATCACAAAAAAAACGTTTAGCTTGTTGCCGAAATTTTTCGTAGAAGTGGAAGGTCGTGAAGCGTTGACGATCAAAAAAGAATTTACTTTTTTTAAAGCACGCTATACGATCGATGCTGAAAGTATTGAAGTGAGGGGCAACTGGTGGGATATGAATTTCGAGGTGTTGAAGCATGGTAACGTCGCTGGTTCCGTCAGTAAGCAATGGCTGACCTGGGGCGACACATATGAAGTTAAAGTGATTGATGAAGAAATGGAGCACTTGCTTATAGCGCTTGTCATAGCAATCGATTGCGTGAAGGCGAGTGAAGCAGCTTCAGCTTCAGCAACATGATACATAGATGATATATTTTCGGACATGGTAGTCTAGTGAAGAATAATTGGTTCTTCTTTCAAGAATATGCTTTTTGAATGCCTACTTTTTCTTTTTATATACAAAGAGGGGTAACAATATGAGGGAAATAGCAATCGGCACGACAATAATTTGTTTATACTGCTTTCCCTTTGTTTATTTTTCAATGCACCAAGATTTTGTTACGCGATCAATGCTCGGATATTTACTAATGATCTTAGTGACTTCGCTCCTTGCTTTCATCAGTAAACGGTTTGGCAATTCAATCTCTTTTATTATGGGTAATATATTGTCTTTTATCATCTCCTTTTATTTTATAAGCGAGATGTCAGATAGCGAACAATGGGTAGGGTATTTCAAGCCACTAGCTCCAAATCAATTACTAATCATAGTTAGCTTTTTGAATTTGATTCCACAGTTTTTTGCTTTGAAGTTTGCTAGTAAGCATAAAAATAAATGTTGATAAAAGATCTAGCATAAGTTAAAAAAATGGGAGTAACGCTATATTGGAGACAGCTAAGCTTGTAGATCGATTTTCATTAGAAGAGTCAAGTTTCCAATCGATCAACTCAATATTAAACCGTATTCGGAAGAGGACAATCCTTTTTTGTAAAACACTAAAATTGTACTGACCACTGGAAGTTGATTAAATAATAAGGAGGAAAAGTGTTGATTGATGCTCACTTTTCCTCCTTTTTTTTACGCTCTATTTAAAAGACTCCGTTAAAGGAGAGATAAGCTAGAATTTCATAAGACAACAAATGTAAACAATTTAGCAGTCTATTTATTAATTTGCATGGATGTACGAATTTAGTTTGTTTTGTATCGATAAATAGTTGGTTGTAAATAAAATATATGTGCTTTCCTTCGTAACGATTACCACTCTGTCTGTTGTGCCATAGGGCATTCCAATTCGTATAGCATTTTTTTCTTTACCGCCATACGTGTCATCAGTGGTAATTGTTACAATATCGGCTATTGGAATTTTTATCTTTGTGAATAGCCATTTAATTCCAATATCAGTATCAACTTGTTTTACATATACCTCAAACAAAATATCCCTCCTCGTTTGAAATTAACTTATGTTACATTTCCCAAACAATTAATACTCTCGATTCTCTTACGCAACTAGAACAGTTCACATAAAATTTCAAAAAAGTAGAATGATACATAGCTCAACGATTTGTTAGTATTACAATACTTTTAAGAGTGAAAATAGAACCGCATATAAAAAAGGATAGATAAGATAAAAAAATAAGCGCTTTTCTTACTGTGGAAAATTAAAAAAAGACTGTTCAAACATTGTGCAGACGAATGAAGCTGCAGTGAGTGGGAATATAAGGTTGTTAAATACCTCTCACTATTCCTTTACGGTCTATCTATGAAAAAGTTTCATAATATATCCAATGATTTCTAAAAAACTTGAGGTGGTTTATTCATATGGCAGTTTAGATATATGGGATTATCAAAAGAAGAGAAGCTGTAAACATTTTTTCTCTTTCTTTGTGTTGTGAAAAAGTGTATTTTTATGATGTTGCTCTTCTTTTGGCTATTCTGTGATAGATGTATGTAGAGCTAGTATTATCCCATAAGGAAATACTAACTGATTTGGAGAGAGTGTTTAAAAGCATTACATGACTTGAGATTGACGAACTTGGTATTGCGATAGGAATGATATGAGCTTGTAAACAGTTAGCCGCATGTTATTTCTGGAAAAACAGTTCTCATGGTTTTTGTAACTACTTGTTATATATAACAAGTAGAATTTAGTTCATTATCTGCAAAGAAGAAAGAGAAAAGCCTTTCGCAACTTACCAAGACATGAACTGGTCGGTAGGTTGTGAAAGGTTTTTTTGAAGTTGCTATTGGTTTGGGTGAAATATGATTTCTTACTTTTTAACTGCATCTTTTTGCAGTACCTATGAAAATATTTATTCCATAAGAATTTTCTTTATCTCGTCAGCTTTAATAGAATACCCAAGCAGCATTTTCTTCATGAGTCCTTCTTTTTTTAACTTACTCATCAAAAGAGAAATTGTTTCTCGTGAAGATCCAACCATTGTAGCAATATCTTCGTGGGTAAATTTCATGTTGATTGATTGCCATTCCTTGTCTCGTGTCCCATTTTTTTCACTCATTTTCAGCAGCAGGAAAAGCGTGCGATAGCGTACGTCGCCAAGAGCGATTTTTTCACTAAGGTCATAAGTTTCCTTCAGACGGTACGATAAAATTTGAATAAGCTTGAGTGATACATCTGGTGTTGTTCGAATAAAAGATTCAAATTTCCCCTTATCCATTGTGCATACGTAACAGTCGGTCATTGCCTCTGCATAAGTTTGTTTATCCGTCAGCATGAAAGATTCTGTTTCCCCAAAGACATTGCCATCGACAAGAATATCGGTAGTAAATTGCTTTCCTTGGGAAGTCATTCGATATAGACGAACTTGTCCTTTTTTCAGAAAGAACAACACATCCAAAGGTTGTTCAGGAATCAGAATTTGCGTTCCTTTTTTCACTGGTGTCATTGTACTGTTTCTGTCGATTAGATCCATGTCTTCCTTTGGCAACTCATCAAAAAGATTGATATGTGAAAGGAGTGTTAGTTTATCCATATTTAATATCTCCTCTTTTCCTCTTCCAATAGTTAAAGCACAATCGTTTTATTGGGATGTCTATTATCCATATATAAAGATAATGTATTCACGAAACTAAGCAATCAAGTGAACACGTCGAATTAAGTATACCTGAACCGGCAGAAAATACTGTAAGATGTCTTACAGATCGAGGCAACTAGCAGCTAATCTTCAGAACGTAATCCAGCTCACATTTTTATTTTCAAAAATCCACTATGCTACATACATCAAGTAAATGTTAATCAAAGGAGTGGTTTCAATGTTTGAAAATATTTTATCAGAAGACCAATTTAAAAGCGTCATCAGCCAGGAGCAGCCTGTTTTAGTTAAATTTTACGCAGAGTGGTGTCCAGATTGTAAGCGAATGGACATGTTTATAGGGGAAGTTTTGTCGGAATTCCAAGATATCTCTTCGTATTCAATCGATAAAGATCAATTTGAAGAGCTTGCGAATAATCAAGATGTAATGGGTATACCAAGCCTGCTTGTTTTTCAAAATAATCGTAAGTTAGGCCATCTTCACAGTGCAAATGCTAAAACCCCTGATCAAGTGAGTGAATTTCTGGGACAATTCTTTAAGAAATAAAGATGTTCAAAAATTAAGTAGATTGAAGGATTGAGTATCGGACATCGGTATTTAATCCTTTTTTTTTAACTTAACCTATTAAATGCACCAAAATGTTGTGTATCTTACATTTTTTAAATGAATATTCTGATAAATTGAACCAGAGATATATATGCAGCAAGGAGATGATCTCGAGGCAAGTAATGCAATATTCATGAGCAACCAATGATGTTGCGGCGGAGCTTTTGTTCAACTCTTGTCAATAACACAAGAAAGATGCAGAGGAACTTTTCCCATGCATAAAAAATTTTGCAGTTTGGTGGTTTCTGGTGAGCAGATGACCAAAAAAAAGTTCATTGTCACTCTTATCGTTTAAAAAGGTTCAGATGAAAGTGAAAAGGGTAATCAGTTTGTAAGGAAGTAACGAGACATAAATTTGAGAGGAATGATGAGAAGATGACTTTAGAAGAACAACAAGATTCAATTCTGCCGGTAGGAACAATGGAGATTAATCCCGAAAATACGGCATTAGTAATTGTCGATCCTCAAAATGATTTTTTACGCGACGATGGTGTAGCGTGGGAACTAGTGAAGGAAAGTGTGGAGGCTAATCAGACGATCCAGAATCTGGAGCTGTTATTGAAAGCCGGTGAAAAGAATAACTTGAAGCTTTTTATATCCCCGCATTATTACTACCCTACGGATGATGACTGGCAATTTGGTGGACCGCTAGAGAACATGATGCATAAAGGCGGAATGTTCAAACGGGAAGATCCTCTATCTTTGGAAGGATTCGAAGGATCGGGAGCTGACTTTCTGGAAAGCTTGAAGCCATTTATTAAAAAACCAGAAACCATTGTGGCAAGTCCGCATAAAGTCTACGGTCCTCAAAATACGGATTTGGTTCTGCAATTGCGAAAACATGGGATCAGCCGTTTGATTCTTGCTGGAATGTCTGCAAATCTTTGCATCGAATCACACCTGCGCGACTTATTGGAGCAAGGATTTGAGGTAGCCGTCGTATCGGATGCAACCGCAGCGGCAATTCTTCCTGGACTCAACGGAGACCAAGCAGCAAAAGTCAATTTCCGAATGATCGCCAATGCCATGTGGAACACAGAGGAAACCATAAAACGAATGGATGGGGAGTAATTATATGCAACCACTAAAAGCTCTATTTTTAAATACTTCATTAAAAAGTTCAGAGGAACCGTCTCATACCGAAGTTTTTATGAACGATGTCCAAGTTCACTACAATCAATTAGGAGTCGAATCCGAAATTGTTCGGTTGGCTGATTACAAAATTGCCCTTGGTGTGCAGGAAGATATGGGTGGAGATGATGAGTGGCCGAAAATCTATGAAAAGGTTAAAGCGGCAGACATTCTCATTATTGGCACGCCTCTATGGCTTGGAGAAAAAAGTTCGTTAGCTACCCAAACCATTGAACGTCTTTACGCCAGCAGCGGTAAAACTAACGATAAAGGACAAGCAGTTTTCTACAATAAAGTCGGAGCAGCAGTTATTACTGGCAATGAAGATGGCGCGAAACATGCTGCAGCTTCTCTTTTATACGGATTATCACACATCGGATTCCTAGTACCACCGAATGTCGATGCCTACTGGGTAGGAGAAGCTGGTCCAGGTGAATCGTACATGGATGCAGGGAGAGATAATGAATTTTCGAAAAAGGCTATTAGAAGACTCGCCTATAATACGTATCACCTTGCGGGCATGCTGAAAAACACACCTATTCCGGCAGAAGGCAATACATTAGCCTAAGCTAAGAGTGCGTCTCTGTTCATAATAAAATAGGATCAAGCAAGCATTTAAATTGCTTTTAAAAGAGCAGTTTCGATGTATAGCCAGATTAAAGCTGCTGTTTTAGTCGATTTTGAAAGCTTTCGTAACCGATACACAGAGAAACACTTTATATAGGCAATGAAAAAAAATAGACTTTTAAAAAGAGCTTAAAGAATTTCTTTAAGCTCTTTTCTATTGAAATAACACATGGTTTGAAAGTTCATCTACACAATCAATCAATAATTTTCATATATGGGAAGTCGTTGTAAGCCACCTTACATATTTGTGTGGAAGTTGCTGTTAAAGTAAAAAAGAATTAGAAATAAGGAGGAAATTCAACATGGCAAACACAGTAACATTTCAAGCAACAGGTACATCAAGTAAAATGAAAACAGAGCTCAAAATGGGAAATCACGGAATGATAATCGATGAGCCACCAAGCATGGGTGGTACTGATACAGGACCTGATCCACTTTCGACTCTTCTTGCAGCATTAGCTGGATGTGAAAATGTAATAGCAAATTTAGTCGCAAAAGAAATGAAATTTGATTTGCAAGGAATCGAGTTTGATGTAAAAGGTGACTTAGATCCTCGCGGTCTTATGGGGAAAGCGGATGTTCAGCCTTATTTTAACCAAGTTTATGTATACGCAAAAGTAATAACAGATGAGACAGTTGAGCGTATCCAAGAACTAAAAGAAAAGACGGATGCACGTTGCCCTGTTTTCACAACATTTCAAGCAGCAGGAATCCCGATCGAAGCAAACTGGGAAAAAGCATAAAGAATATCAAGAAGAAGCTGATTTTTTTCAGCTTCTTTTTTTAATATTATTTCATTATTGCTGTTAACATACTTATTTTGAGTACAACTGGGACAAAATGTACAAAGCCATCATCCAAATAATCAATGCAGAAAGTTGATTAACTCTTTTCAAGAGTCTACCACTGGTATCGATTTGACCAATTTTTCTTCCAGCAATGGCCAATGAAACAAACCAAATCCACGAAACGCCAATAACCGCTGCAGTAAATATCCATTTATCTTCCCCTGTGTAGACAAGTGAACTTATTCCTATTACACCGACGATATCCATAATGGCATGTGGATTTAGTAAAGAAACAGAGGCTGCAAATATAATTTGTCGTCTAGCAGTTAATGCACTGGATTGGGTATTCGAACTGGTTTCTGGATCCGTTTTCCACATCACCCAGCCCATATAAGCCAGAAACACAAAGCCCAATAGAAACAAACTTGTTTTTAACCATTCAAAACTGAAGACTACGATCGAAACGCCGGAAACAGCTAAATAAATGAGTGCAGTATCACAAATGGCGGCCGTTATGACTGATGGAAAGGCAGAGGAGAGTTTTCGGTGGGTCGCTCCTTGATTGAATATAAATACGTTTTGAACTCCTAATGGTAATATGAGTCCAAACGCTAACACAAAGCCATGAAGTAATGGTTCCATGATTTTTCCTCCTAACGCCTACTTGTTTAGTATAGAGAAAGAGGAGCGTGTTGAGGTGAAAAATTAGAGTGCGAAAATTTAAATAAGACCCACAGTAATAGTCGGAAAACGACTTTGCTGTGGGTCTTTCGAGTTTAAAGAAATGGGATTAAACACTAATTACATTTGCATTAGTTGTTATTTCATAGGGCCCATGTTCTTTAATATAGGATTGAATGATATCGATAGCAAAAACACCTTGATAGTTTTTCTTGCCTTCATAATTTTTAAAGGATTGGCTTCCTCCACCTGCAACTTGGTAAGTTTTGTCGAGTTTTATGAAACTGCCAGCAATTTGAAGAGTTTGGATACGGTGACCTTTTGGATTATACGGCTTATAAGTCATATTTATACCGCTAGAACGGAGAACATATCCTCCTTTTTGTTCAAAAGGCTCTGATGAATAGACTTGTTCCAAATTATGTTCCAAAGCATCTAATAATTGTTGTCCCGTCAATTCCAATGTAAACAATTCGGGATTGGTCGGAATGATTGTGTGCAAATCGTAGAGCGTCACGGATCCAGGTGCTATAGGGTGACCATACCGCCAACCGTGTGAAAAAGCAGCATCGCATTCAAAAGATGACAAATAAGCATCGGTGATCAACTTATCCATCGGCGCTTCTTCCAAAGTCATTCGGTGAAGCAAAGTTTTGGTTTCGCCTGCGATAGACGCTCGTTCCTTTTCATATTCAAATACTAGTTCTTCGATGAGCCGTTTAATTTCCTGGTCTTCCTCGAAGTGTTCATCGATCACGATCAGTTCGTATTGGATATCCAAGATGGCTCCATTTTCAAAATCTATATCAAGTCTTCCTAAGAAAGAACTACTCGATCCTGCTTGAACAATATAAGTATCGTTTTGAATAATTGGCTCATGGACACGGTCATGGCTATGTCCGGAAAGAACGATATCGATTCCGTCCACTAAAGAAACCAGCTTAACGTCTAAAGGCAATCCCATGTGGCTTAATAGAACGATAACATTGACCTGTTCCTGAAGCGCTTCCAAAGCCTTGCTCACTTCTTCCACACCTTTAGTAAAATGTAATCCCGCTGAAAAATCAGGTGGCATGGTGACATCGACATAAGGATAAGTTAGTCCGATTACACCAATAGTAATCCCGTTTAATTTTTTTATTGAGTATGGCGATAAAAATACGTCGCGCGTTTCATCGTGCATCACATTACAAGCAAGAGCAGGAAATTGAAGCTTTTCGGTCAGCTTCTGGAGTTGTTTTTTTCCATATGCGTAATCCCAATTCCCCGGTACAAAGCCATCAAGCGGCATCTTTTCGAGAATGGGTAATAGCGCTTCACCTTTAGTAGCAACAAGAGGTAAAGTGCCATGAAACAAGTCACCACCATCAAAGAATAATACATTTTCATTTTCTTTTTTTAAGTTTTTAACATAATGACTGATTCTAGAAAATCCTCCAGCTTTTTTTAAGTTTGGTCCATCTGGTCCCCAAAAAAGTTCTTGATGTTGTTCCAGGCATCCATGTGTATCGTTTTGCTGAATCAAAGTGAATTTCATCTTTTCTCCTCTTTTCTGGAATATTGCGAAACTTCTTTTACTGTAATGCAAAAAATCTTTTTTGACGAATGTTTTAGCTTCTTTAGAAAGTAAACAGGAATTTTACACTTTTAAAGTAGAATATGAATTTTTATACTAAATTTAATTCTGAAAGATAAAGTGAGGGATACTATTACAACTAGAATTTTGAGACGATCAGCTTTATTAATTTCGCCGTCATATCTGGAGTTAATGTGTAAATGGTATAGATACCACTAGCATTCTAGTTATAGAAACACGCGTTCAATCAAGTATTAGAGCTCTTTTCCAATGATGTTATTGACAGTCTATTTTGAATTTAGTAAAATAATTCCAATATGGTAAACACATGGATCAAGATTACTAAGAAAACTTTATTGCATAGAGTGCTGCTATTTGCTGAAACGCAACCAATTCGCCTGTGAGTGGTCAGGCTGATAAATAAGCTTGAAAGGATGACTCCTGTGATAAGTTTTAGGGAATTTCCGTTAAAATATAATGGGTTAAGAAGAGTGGAACTCAGCTAGGAAAACCTATCGCCTCTTTTAGAAGGTGGTGGGTTTTTTATTTTCTAAATGAAGTTAAAGTGGAGCGGTGGAACATGTCTTGGAGTTAGTATCTGGCAATTCGGTTGCTCATCTTGGTGTGCATTCGGTAGCATATAGCCGAAGAGTTATTCACCGAATGCTTGGATGGGAGATAGTGGAGAAATGAGTCAACTGTGCAACAGAATAAAACACACTACGGAGGTTAATCCATATGAGTAATGGTCTTCACAATAACGAATTCAGTTGGGTGGGGAGTCAGTCTCACTATATTGATGAGATTGATGTCCGACAAATACAAAATGTAACTATAGGACGCTTCGGAGGCAATTCAACAGCAGGTCAATATAAAAATGAAGATGCTTGTCTCGTTTGGACAAATGACAAGGAAGACTGGGAATTTGTTGTTCTTTTAGATGCGCATCACTCAGCAGAAAGTGCCGAGCTGGTGATATCTACAGTCAACAAGTTAAAAGATGTTATCCAAAACAATTTGAAGTTGCCGATCAAACAGGCATTCGAACAAACTGCAGAAACGTTACTAACAACTTTTGAAAGTTCCGACTTTAAAGAGTCGTGTAAGAAAGTACAAGGAGAAACAGCAGTTTTATGTGTAGTTCGGAAAGACAAATTTCTCTGGTGGTTATCTATCGGAGATTGTCTTCTTTATCTATTTCATCCCGAACTATTAGCTTTGAATGAAACGCAACAAAACCAACGCAGCTTTTATGAATGGATTGGACAAGTAAATACGTTTGACCTACCGGTTCCTTGTTACAGTGTCGGAACCAAAGAATTAAGAAAAGGAAAAAATCACATATTGTTAACTACTGATGGGCTAGTTGAATGTCCAAACACCAACCTTAGAGACCCATATGAAGTCGGAAAACCATTTGAAACTCTTTCGAACAAGCAAGGTGTACTTGCCTTACTGGAAGAAATCAAAGAAAAAAATGTCCGTGATAGTACAACAATTTTATCTTGGTTCATAAACGCAGACACTGATTCAACTCGTCCAAGTAATGGGTGAGTTACATTCAGTAAAAGATAAAACTCAAAAAGGAGGCATTTTCATTGGAAGTATGGGATTTAGTAGACAAATGTAGAAATCCGTTAGGTAAGTTTCATACTAGAGGAACTGAACTTCCGCCTAGTGAATTCCATGTGGTTGTGGAAATAGTTACGATAAATGCTGACGGGCGAATTTTATTGACGCAAAGGGACGCTCTTAAGACGTATCCATTGCTTTGGGAAAGTACATGCGGATCGATTAAAGCTGGAGAAAGCAGTGCGGAAGGTGCTGTTCGGGAACTTGAAGAAGAGACGGGAATTGCTGTAACCCCAAAAGAACTTCAGTACTTAGGAGAAATTAAAAAAGGCAATTATTTCTTAGACAGTTATGTGTTCCGGAGCACAAGAGATCTTGAAAGGAGTGATTTGATTTTGCAACCAGGTGAAGTATGTGATGCGAAATGGGTTACGTTGAGAGAATTAGAGGATCTGAATAAGAAAGGCCAAATCGTTCCTGCCGTTTGGGAACGATACCAATTGTATTTGAACAAACTAGAGTGATGAAGACGTGACAGAGAACCTGATCGTGTTAAATAGATAAGATTTAATGTGTGGGAATAGTATTTGTTTAAGGAGATGTAAAACGATGAAGTTTCTAAAGTACCTACTATTATTCGCTTTTATATTACTTCTGGCTTCTTGTTCTACTGGGTACCCAGCAACAGAACTAGAAGGAGAAGAACCGATAGTAATTGGACATATTATTGAGGTACTAGAAGAAAAACAAATTATTTTGGTCGTTGAAGGAATTACAAAAGAAGAGGCGATGGAAATTGATTTATTAACCTACGAACTAGACATAGCCTCTTTTGCATCTAACGAAACCAGATTTGAAGGAAAGTATAAAAAAGGGGATAAAGTTGCTATATGGAAAATCGAGGAAGGTCCTGAGACTGTTGGTGCGATTGCGGAAAAGATTGTTCTCTTGGAAAAGTGAAATTCGCAGAAGTTTTAACGGTGAATGAATCTAAATCGTCACGTACGGCGGGGTCTTCGCTTCTTATCGGTAGAAGAATACAGATCGACCACTTATAAGAGATGGTTTTTGAGAGGGACTGAATGGCAGTGATTGATAGTGGAGTTAACATACATGAAATTTGTAGAAAAGAAGAAAAAACGCCATTCCAATTAGGAATGGCGCTTTTTTATTGAATTCATAAAAAAATCATTGAAGCAAAAGTAATCATCCACGACTCGCCAAAAATACAAGAGCATCTACAATCACGTTTAATTGGTAGCCGATAAATATTCCTGATCCTGCAATTATCATCAAACAAATTAGCAAGACTACTCGGAAAGTTGATTCACTCAAAGATAGCACCTCAATCTGATTTTGACTTGCAACTAACAACTTAATGCGATATTAAGATGAAATTCCATGGTTACTTATTTATCTTGCGGATTGTCCAGCTGCTTTACTACAGCCATTTCTTTGCCGAACCGATCTCCTAAATCCTCAAAACCTAAACTTTTATATAAATTATGAGCATTTAAGTTGTCAGGGTGATAACCCACGACGATTTTTGTTGAGCCCAACAATCTGTTCATCTCAGTAAGCATTAAATTGGTTGCGGCTTTGCCAATTCCTTGTCCTTGGAATGCTTGGTCCACCATTATTCGGTAAACCCAATATCCACCGAGTTCTTCAGGTACAGAATTATACATTAAAAAGCCAACTGTTTGATTGTCTTTACAAATCGCGTAAGGTTTTAAGCTATGTTCAAACTTTGATTGGGCAATGGATACGGCATTAGGCTCCATGTATTGTTTTTGATCTTCTGAAACTTCGAGTTCGCAGCAATCATACCAATTTTCTGCATTTAATTCGACAATTTTCACATTGTTTGTTTTCATTATTTTTCCCCTTTCGATTTTTGGGGAACGCAAAATCAAGTCTGAATTAGGCGTAAAACCCCTTGTGTTCTCTGATGGTAAAGATAGGTTGGATTGTCATATTGAACGCCTCCTTAGTTATCTAATGACTTAATAGTATCATTATTAAATATACTTTTATATGTATTTAAGAAATAATAATCCAATAATAGGAATTGGAAATGTGTTTTATTGGAATCTGTGGTATCATATTAGTTTAAATTGAGAGTAGGTAACGGCTGGATTAAATAGGGAAAAGCGATTTTGCAAACAAACTTGGGTTTACCGCAAACAAACGCCGTTATCGCGCAAACAAACAAAGTGAATCTGCAAATAAACTACGAATGTGCGCAAACAAATCTTCTTATCCCGCAAACAAACGCATTTACTTGTAATTCGACCGAGGATTTCGAGTGAAAAATATAGTGAAGCACAGATATGATCAATGAAGAGTCACTTGTTATGTAACCATATCTATTTCTGGATACTGCCGGCGTTCAAATACATAAAATTTACCGCCGACTACATATAAAAATAGATTAACTTTCTTAATGACTGTACCAATCGCTTCATTAATAGGGTTTGTAACACTGTATTTCATCTTTCATTACTTTTCAGTCATACCAGGCAATATTATGACTAGTATGGCCTTCTTTAATTTTTTTTGTTTTTTTACTCAGTTTCTTCTATAATACACCGAATTTTTAAGTGGTCTTTCAATCAACTAGTTACTGATTTTAAACTTAGAAAAGCAATCTCGTAAAAAATTTAATTATTAATAAAAGAAAAAAGTGCAGCTTTTGCTGCACTTTTTTAAATCGATCTCGATGAAATAGTAGAACTAGGTTAAAGGGTCTCCATCACAGCGAAATAATTCCCTTCATCGTCGGCGAAGTTAAAGCTTCTTCCGGTACCTATATTTACCAATTCACCTGTTTCGATATTTTTTCCTTTAAATTCTGCATACAACTCTTCAATATTATCCGAGTAAAACATCAAAGAAGGGGTACCGAGATTTAGGTCTGGTGACATTTTTGAAATAACTTCTTTGTCATGCAAAATGAGCGTCGTTGCGGCATTTTCAGTAGGGGCAATTTCAATCCATCTAATCCCCATTTCTTCAGAACCGCCGTTAGCAATCACTTTAAATCCAACCTTGTTTTTCCAAAATGCCTCTGCTTTGTTTTGGTCATGCACATACAACATCACTTGCCCTAACTTGTTGATCAACTGAATCACTCCTAAGCAATTATTTTTATCGTGAATTTTATTGTATACAGAATATTGAAATTTTAACAAAGGGAAATGTTAATTTAAATATTCCGTATAATAAAATTTGGTTTCTAAAAAAACTAACAAACTTTGTAGTTTTTCGAATAGTGTGATAACTTAAAGGCGTATTATATTTATAAGTAGCATTATAAAAAATAATCGAATAAGTTTAAGGAGGAACCGAAATGAGCCAACAATCATGGTTGCCAACTTTAAAAACGAATACCGCTGAAGAAGGTTATGAACTCGCCGTTAAACTCGCACGAAAAGCTGTAGGAATGACGCAACCCGATGAAAATATACGCAAAAAACTACGTCTAGACTATGCAAATAATGCAGATAGTTTAACTTTAGCATCTCAAGTGGTGGCTATTCATTTTCAAACGGTTGCAGCTGCGAATAATTATTGGAACGATAAGTGAATATAAAAAATCCACATTCCGAAACCTTAAGATACAATCCTGGGTTTCGGTTTTTTGCGGCATGTGAGATTAATACAGCCACAATTAGGGTATAAATAAGTTTTGTAGAAAATTTTTTTCTTAAAGCACTTTTCAAGTAGGCTTGAATTAATGAAACTTTGATAAAGCAGAAAGGGGGATATAGAGTGTTCCATATTTATAAATCTTCATCTAACGGAAACTTAGATACCATAGAGAACTTTGACAAGAATTGCTGGGTCAATATAACGGCGCCGTCACAAGAAGAGCTTGAAGAAGTTTCTCAGCATTTTAATATTCCTATGGATTTTTTAGAGGATCCATTAGATTTAGAAGAAACCGCACGTATTGAATATGATGAGGAAACGAATAGTACGCTGCTTATTAATGATTTTCCGATACCAGATACAACTAACGACCGATTTAATTCGTATATTACGATTCCAATCGGCATTATTATCGGAAGCGACTACATAGTCACGATATGTCATCAACCAAGTAGCTTTTTAACAGGGCTCATTAAGAAAAATGTAAACACATTAATGAGAAGTCGTTTTGCTTTAGAGGTTTTATTGTCTATTTCAACCTTATATTTAGATAATTTGAAAACACTCAACAAACAGCGTCTCAAAATTGAAAGCAATTTGCGCGAGTCGTTTACGAACAAGCAGTTGTATGACTTGATGGAAATCGAAAAAAGCTTAGTTTATTTTCTCACTTCGCTAAAGTCGAATGGGGATGTCGTTACGAAACTGTTTCGTGTTCATTCCCTCAAACTGTATGAGGATGATAAAGATCTTCTTGAAGACGTGAAAATTGAAAACAATCAAGGAATCGAAACGACCGAATTGTATACAAGAATATTGGATAGTATCACGAGTTCTTATTCTTCGCTGATTTCGAATGAGTTAAATAATACGATGAAAACTCTTACTTTGTTTACTGTATTTTTAACTCTTCCTACACTCGTATTTAGCTTTTTCGGAATGAATGTAGCTTTACCGATAACCGATGACAATCCGTCTTCTTGGATGAGTACACTTGGGATCTCGTTAGTTTTTGTTGCAATGATTGGTTGGGCATTATGGAAAAGAAGAATTTTTTAGAAATGTACATAATCGAAAACAGTCGACCCCTAATGGGATCGACTGTTTTTTGCTTGATAAAATTTTTAAACATAAAGTAGCTTTGCAGATTCCAAACGATTTCTAACTAAAATACCAATCCATGCTGCAAGTGCGGCTTTAATAAGACCCACTAAAATAAACGGGAAAAATCCTCCCATAAATGCGCCGGTCCATGAAAGGTTAGCGAACATCATTAACCAAATCGTCCCGACTGTTAAGGTAATAAACATGCCAATTACATTTGCAATCAGAGCGTTCATAAACGTATAACTAGTTTTCTCAAGGTAATAGCCAATAATAAAAGCGGCTGGTAGAAATCCGATTAAATAGCCGCCAGTTGGTCCAAATAAGCTACCTAATCCACCTGACATTTGTGCAAAAACCGGAATACCGACTGCACCTAGTCCCAAATAAATCAAAACAGACAGCGTTCCATATTTAGCACCTAAAATTGTTGCAGCCAAGCCAATGGCAAGAGTTTGTCCTGTAATAGGAACAAGTGGGAGCGGGATAGTGATTTGTGCGAAAATGCCGATGATGGCTGCGAACAATGCTGTCACAATCATCATTCTCAGTTTTACATTTGCTGTCGTCATAATACACCCCTTCGATTGAGTTAACCTATTAATGAAATAAGTTAACTAAAATAGTAGCATAGACAAATAATGACTGTCAATAAACTGTAAAATAAGAGAACTACTAAGACATTCAATACAAAACCCCAGTGAAATAGATTCACTGGGGTTTTGAGGTACAGCAATAGAGAAATATAAATCTCTAATTAGTTAATAATCAATTAACGCCTACAGCTGTAAACGCAGCTTTCACACTTGCAACTTCTGAACTTGAAGCTCCGTAAAGGTCAGTTGCTGCTTGGATCGTCGAAACGCGGAAATGACTGTAGTTTGAGTTAGGCGTTAAATATTGAGTTAATGTACGGTAATAAATAGCACCCGCTTTATTATTGCCAATTCCATTGACACTAACTCCGTAATGCGTTCCACCGTTAGCTAATAAGTACGCAGCTTTATTGCTAATTCCAGAGTTAATATGAACGCCGCCGTAATCACCTGAACCTGTATATCGTTTCGAATAATGATCAGGATCTCCGCTTAAAGTCGGATCTTGCATTGAACGTAGTGCATCACCTGCAATATTCGGAGTATAGATATCTTCTCCAACTTGCCAATCAGGCTTGTTATTGAAATGGAACTCAACAAGTGTTCCGAAAATATCAGACATTGACTCGTTAATTGCGCCTGATTCGTTTTGATAAACTAAGTCAGCTGTTGTATCTGTCACAGCGTGTGTTAGTTCATGTGCGATAACATCAAGTGCACCTGATAATGGAATAAATGTATTACCATCACCGTCTCCATAAACCATTTGAGAACCACTCCAGAAAGCATTGTTGTAGTTACGCCCGTAATGGACCGTTGAAACTAGTTGTGCTCCATTGCCATCGTAACTGTTTCGACCATGGACATTTTTAAAGTAGTCATAAGTGTTTCCTGCATAAGCGTGAGCATCAACTGCAGCTCCGTCGTACACGGCATTATAAATATTGTCGCTATCAAGCCATAAAGTTCCTGGTGTTTGTGTGCGATTTTTAGCATCGTAAGTTAAAATGCCACTTCCTCTTGTACCATCCACCAAGTAAGAGCCGTTGCTATTTGTCAGCGTATTGAACGTTTTTGAATCTCCTAGAACAC
The DNA here is from genome assembly GCF_022489025.1 of Planococcus halocryophilus. Lineage (GTDB taxonomy): Bacteria > Bacillota > Bacilli > Bacillales_A > Planococcaceae > Planococcus > Planococcus halocryophilus_A. The sequence continues at coordinate 558,801 of NZ_JAKVTG010000001.1, forward strand.
CTTTTCCGCTACCAATTGTGTTGTTTCCAGTTATACCAGGTCCACCTGTTGAAGGTTTTGCCTCATGGATTTGATTGTACGAATCTAAAATTTCGCCTGTTTTAGCATCGACAAAGTATTGATAATTACCAGGTTCCGGATAAAGGAATTCAAATTCTGCACTATATGCGTAATTTGCATTTCCATCTTGGAAATAAACAACCAATTCAGGTGTCACTTCAGATTCTAGCTCTGGAAAACTTCCGATTTTTTTAGTTAAAGCAGCTTTTGCTTTTTCAAGTGCTGCATCTGCTTTTAATGTAGCGCCTTTTTTTAATGATTGCTTATCATATAGTTCTGGAGCTAAGTTTCCTGAAACTGAAGTTAATACGCCATCTTGATCCACATGCGCATTAATCACAGATCCGAAAACTGGGACGCCTTTAAACACTTGTTGCATTTTCAGTTTCGTAAAGCCAAGGTCATCTTTTTCCTGGCTGAGAATCTTGAAATTAGAAAGTTCCTTTTTGTCGAATTTATAAAGGTCTTCTTTTTGTTCCAAATATGTAAACACAATTTCCTTAGCTGATTTATTGGATGGAGTCGTCAGTTTTCCATAAATCATGTCAGGTGTTTTGGTTTCTTTATTGACATGAACCTTTTCTGTTGTTTCTTGTGTAGGGGCGGTATTTGCGGAAACCGCCGTTGCTGATAACGCTAGTGATGCTGCCAAACTTAAAGTCAGTAATTTTTTCTTGTTCATCAAATTCACTCCTTCTCGTTTTACCGGCATCGAAGCTCGGTGTATTCATCATAACTTTTTAATTTTTCTGAATATATAGGGTGGATTATGTATTTTTCGGGTACCGAAAGAGTGATTATTTAACCTCTGTAAATTAATGGATAATTGCGAATGTAAAATTTATAGGTAAATGTATTTTAGAAATTTTGAAATCCGTATATTTTTGATGGTTATTAGTAAAATCTTCAATATATACAGAATAATTAAAAAACTTTAGGCTGTTTTTACTTTATAAAAAAGTCATGACAACAAATGAAATGCCGGGTGGGAATTAATGTTAATATTGAATTAGTAGAATATTTGATTTATAGATAGATCATACATATGAGAAACAAGGGGAGAACACCGTGATAAAAAAAGTTCTAGAGAAATTTGCAGTGCAACCAGTCACTATGAATAAAGTAGAAGATTCTTTTAGTTCAACCGTATTCAAATGCGCGTTACACACAGGTGAAGTTGTTTATGTAAAAATTCCGTATACAAAATTGAAGTATCAACGAGAATTGGATGCTTACAAAATGTTGGCAGGTAAAGTACCGATACCCCAAATGCTAGGTTACTGGTCTGGTGATAGAGAATGTCCAGGTGCTTTTTTACTGTCTGAGTTAAAAGGAATGACTTTAACCACAGACGTTTCGCCGGAAGTGGCGTTTCAAGTAGGGAGTTTGCACGCCCAAATGCATGAAGTATGTCCACCGGATGACCAAGAGACAATAAGTATTGAAAATGAGTTTCCCAATTGGCTCAACTTTATCCAATCTAAGTTTCTTGATTTTGCAGTAGACGTAAAAGAAATTGTGGACGACGACTTATATGCGAAAAGTATGGAGAAGTTCACTGAGTTAAAACAACAGTTACCTACTCCAGCCGGTCCTAGCTTTGTCCACATGGATTTTCGTCCAGGCAATATCATTGTGGATGGTGAAAAGATTTCAGGGATAATTGACTTTGAAAGTGTTCGATTTGGATCAATAAATATTGATTTCACAAAATTGTATCGAGATTTTCTAAGCTTTGATGCTGATTTATATCATGCGTATCAAGCCGGTTATCGCAACATTAAACCATTGTTGGATTTGGAAAAGGTCCTGCCATTTTATCAATTTTTAGATGCCTTTAATAGCATCGGCTGGTGTAAGCGTCGAGGCGTTGAAAAAAACGCTGCTTTTTTAAATGAGAATTTAGCTATCTTGAAGAGAATTGTTAATTGATGAAATTTATTGAATTGGATAGTACAAACAATATAAAGGTGGTCTAAGCAGTGGAAGATGATAAAAAGCTTGATCCATTCGACGCAGCGCAACTATTTATCAATAAGCATTTTCCTCAGTGCCAAGGAGCATTGTTAGCGGGGAGTGTGGTTCGAGGCGAAAGTACTGAAACATCCGATTTAGATCTTGTAGTATTTGAGAAAAAACTCTCTTCTTCCTATCGTGAGTCATTTTTTGAGTACGGGTGGCGGATTGAAGTTTTTGTTCATAACCAATCATCATATAAATCTTATTTTTTGAGTGATTATGAAAGAGCTAGGCCATCGATGCCGCAAATGGTAGTTGAAGGTGTAATTTTAAAAGACGATGGAATGATTTCAGCGATAAAAGAAGAAGCAAGAAAACTGCTAGAAAAAGGACCAAAAGAATGGCCAGCCGAAACGATTGCGCAAAAACGATACTTTGTAACAGATTCTCTTGATGACTTTATCGGATGTCGTGACCGGACAGAAGGGATCTTTATTGCGGCTACTTTGGCCGAGCTTGTAAGTGAGTTTGTGTTAAGAACAAACTCACGATGGATCGGCAATTCAAAATGGATTGTCCGTTCATTAAAAGCTTATGATGTTGAATTTGCCCATGACTTTGTTATCGCTTTTGATGAATATTATAAAACTAATGAGAAATTAAAAGTTGTTCAACTTGTGGATAGGGTACTAGAACCATACGGTGGGCGTTTGTTTGAAGGTTTTTCAAGTGGTAAAGAATAACTAAGTAGAAAGAGGGAGCATGGTGAAGGAAATGAGATTGGAAGCAGCGCTAGAGCATGCAGGTCTTGTGTTAGGGAGATTTCTTGGTGAAGGCGCATGGCATTACGCTTGGCAAGTAAATCGTGGCGCACAACAATTAGTTTTAAGAATACCGAAGACGATAGCGTACGGAAAGCAAGTTGCATTTGATGAAGTTGCATTAAAAGCAGAGTATGCTGGAACTAAACTTTACTATCAGACTGTAAACAAAGCACAAGAAGGAGCGGCACCGTTATTCTTTGACTACTATGTCACCCCTGAATTGACTTATACGATAGAAAATTATGCTGGTAGTCAAATTGATTTGCACACGATAACGCTAGATAAAGCTTATAAAATAGGTTTGCAAACAGGTGCAATTCACAAGGCGACGGAAGAGATTCCTCATGGGTTGACTGGGTTTGGTTATTTAGCTTGGTCTGAAGAAAAAGGGTTGCATGGTTCTTTTAACGGTGATATTAGGGAATTCATATATGAAGAAAGCGAAGAGCATCTATCGGATTATCAAGCTCTTTGCGTAGCGTTTCCAGACTATGATGACATCATAGTAAAAAAAGCACTTCAATTAGCTGCAAACTTGAGGAAGAAGGCATTCACCAAACCACTCTTAGGAAATCAAGATGTATCGCCGGAAAATATTTTATGCAATGGTGAAAATGTATGTCTAATTGATCCTTATCCAAGCATTTATTATGCCAGAGGAATGGCAGGGAATTTTATGAACTTATATGAAACGTACTTTGTCACGTTAGCCGATACAGAAAGGTATAAAAAACATCATTTTCAAGATTGCATAGAAAATTTAAGAATGATCGCTAAAGGATTTATAGAAGGATACAGTGCAGGAAACCAGCAAATAGTCGGTGAAGTTAGAGGAGAGCAGTTGCTTCAATTGCTCGAAACGGCACATAGTCATTTTCGCTTGCTGTCAGAAGACATAGCGAGTGAAACTGAAATTCGGTATGGCAATAAGGAACAAATTAAAAAAAGACTTGTGACACTAAGTAAAGAATTAAAAGAATTAGCAACTTCTCAAATCAAGATGCTCGTTTAAAATCACATGTTTATTTGAGAAATAATAACTATGTGAAAACCAAAAGTGGGTGGAAACATGAAGGGTAATCTATTAGAAACAATGCACATTCAACCAATTACAAAGGTATACGAAACAGAAGCTAAAGAATTAGTATTAAAAGGATTAGAAGAGCATTTTGGTTTTATTGATGATACCTGCAACCCGGACTTGGAAAGTATCATGGACAGCTATAGTCAGGAAAAAACTATTTTTTTAATTGGTATTTGTGAAAGTAAAGTAGTTTGTACAGGTGCGATTTCTTGTGAATCACTAGAGGTTGGAAGAGTAGAACGCATGTCTGTGATCAAAAACTATCGAAGAGCAGGATTAGCAAAAAGAATGATTGCATCTCTGGAGATATGGGCAAAAGAGCAAGGGTATCGGCAACTTGTATTGGAAACTAATAACGACTGGTATAGCGCAATCAATTTTTATAAAGACAGACAATACCAACGCTATTTAAATGATGGAATGTGTAGCCACTTTAAAAAGAGTTTATCGTAATCGTTCAATTTAAGAATTTTTCGGGATGGAGTTATGGTTATGAGAAGATTTGTTATCATGACAGTCGGTAAAACACATAGTGGAAAAACCACATTCGCTAAAGCATTAGAAAAAAGAATGCCTAATTCAGTAGCGATTGATCAAGATGTTCAAGCTGAAATATTATCAATATTCTACCCGAATTTAATTCCTAAAGAAGGTACAAATACGATTAAATATGCACTGACTCAAACGATTGTCGACTACACAGTAGAGCAAACAAATTGTCATATTATATTGAGTAACTCTAATCGTAGTTATAAAGCCCGCGAAAAGCTTCTCAACTATTTTAAAGAAAATAACTTTATTTGTATTCTAGTTAATTTTGAAGTTCGTGATCGTATTTTAGAAGAAAGAATAAAAGAAAGTCACCGCGATAAAACCATCCTTAGAACAATGTCTTCTTTTGAAGAAGTTCTGATACAGCAACAAAAGGATGCTTTTTTAGAGAAAAAGAATGCTCCTACAGAAAAAGAGGCAGATCATTTATTTAGAATAAAGAGTAGTGGCGATTTTAATATAGTGATATTAAAAATTACGGAATTACTAATAAACAGTTGATAGTGAACAGTTCAGGGAGGAATTGTAGTGGGATCTAGAGTTATGCATTTAATTATCGCAAACCAACTCTCCATGAAATTACCAATTGACAATAAAGGCATATTTCTTTTAGGTGGGAATTGCGCCAGATGCAACGTATTCGAGAGAACAAAAAACAGCATCGCATTTTTTGGAAGAAAGTTTAGAGGACGGAACTAGATTTGTGAATTACGAGCTTTTTGTTAAGAAGTACAGTTCTCATTTTCAAATCGACTACATACTCGGGTATTTAACACATTTAATAGCTGATGATATATGGTTAAAGCAAATATACTTTAAGAACAATTTCAAAAAGCGTGTAGATGCGGATCCAAGCTTATTGGAAAGATGGCATAATGATTTTAGGAAATTAAACGGTAAGTTAATTGAATGGTTTAATTATACGGGGTTAAAAAATGAGTTGGAATCTAGTAGAGTACCGGTAACTAACATTCAAGAAATCAAATATGAAAATCTTCAAAAATTTAAAGAAGAAACGCTTTTAGACTTTTGTTATTCTGCTGAAGATTTAAATGAAGAGTTGGAAGTTTATACATTTGAACAAATTCTAGAATATATTGATTTGGCAGTTAATGCAGTTCTTGAGAACGATAAATTAATCAATTTAATCGAGAGGAGAAATTGTATGAGCGGCAAAGAAATACTTTCAGTATTCAGAAACGATCTTAGTAATTATTCTCCAGCGCAGCTAACACATATTCACGAGCAAGGCGTTTGGTCGATTGGGCAAATGTATGACCATATTATTTTAGTAGCGCATGAGTATCTCGACAATGCAGAAGCTTGCACTAGGTTAACAGAAGAACAGCCTTTAGGAAAAACTCAAATGGGTGAACAGTTAATGAAAGATGGTGGATTTCCACCTGTCAAAATCAGACTTCCGGATGAAATGAATACCCCTCCTAACAATACAGATAGTAAAGAAGTGCTCGCTAATAGAATCGACAAAGTGATTGAAAGACTAGAACAGTGGGAAGTGGATATAGATTTAGTAAATCCAAATTACAAGATTGAACATGGGGGATTTGGCTGGTTAAATGCAAAGGAATGGATTGAACTAGTTGAAATGCATTCTCGACATCACCTGCGTCAACAAAAAGAGCTAGAGCGTTATATTTAACGAAACCAATTTAAAAATCTTGTTATTTTCTCTGCATCTCAAAAAAGCCGCTAATTAAATTGGTGGCTTTTTTATAGACTGTTATGAGTGAAAAGTTAAGGGGGGAAACAATTGAGATTTTATGTGGCATCAAGTTTTAAAAACAAAGAACAAGTAAAGTATGTTAGTCATCAATTAACAATGAAGGGATATGTGCATTCGTACGACTGGACTAAAAATGACCGTCCGACAACTTTAGAAGCATTAACAGAGATCGGAATTAAAGAAAAAGAGGCTGTGATGAATTCAGATGTTGTGATTGTTTTACTACCAGGAGGAAAAGGAAGTCACATAGAGTTAGGAATAGCGATTGCTGCTCAAAAGAAGATTTTTTTGTATTCTCCGGATAATGACATTGATGATTTAGCATTAACAAGTACTTTTTATCAGTTGCCAGAAGTTCAAAAAGTAATCGGAACGCTAGACGACTTACTAGTAACCGTATGCTCAAAATACCAAATGAGTACTTAAGAAAAAGCAATGATAGAGAGGGGAAATGGTCATGAAGCACAATTTAGAAACGAATAAAAAGAATGCGAAGGAATTTTATGAAATGGCTTATTTGGGTAAGCCAGCTGAAGCTGTTCAAAAATATGTAGGGGAAGAATACATTCAGCACAATCCGGATGTCGAAAATGGCAAAGAAGGGTTTATAAAATATTTTGAGAAAATGCATAAAGAATTTCCCAACAAAAGTATTGATTTTGTTCGGGCGATTGCACAAGATGATTTAGTTTCTCTCCATACCCATCAAGTTTGGCCAGATGAAGAAGAGTATATAACTATGGACTTTTTCCGTTTCGATGAGCAGGGAAAAATTGTAGAGCATTGGGATGCCATTCAAAAAATTCCAGAAAGATCAAAATCGGGAAATCCAATGTACTAATTATTTTAAGCAAATCGTCAACAGGCAGAAGTTAAATTTATGTAGATTTATTGCTTGTTCAAAAAAAGTTATTCTAACTGAATTTACAAAAGAGACATAGAAAAGGTGGAATTTCGCCTTCTCTATGTCTCTTTTGTTTATGCAATAGAAAACTATGCATTTATAGAACCAATTTATTTCCAGTAAAAAGAATATTAGATGCTAAATAGAAAATATTTATAAATTTATGTCTTAATTTTCAGATAATATGGTATTATAGAACTGAGATTAAAGTTTAATGCAGGATTTTAGTGCTGGTTCTATTAAAACGCTATTATTTATAGGTCAAAAGGCTATAACGGAAGCTCGTTAATTGTTGGATTTTTTAAGGCTAGTTAATGGGATTCATTTAAAGGGAGCCGATGTTAATAGTGTTTTCCATTAAATACACAAATTAAAAAATAAGTAAAAGAAGGGGGATGAGCATATGAATGTTAAGGGGAAAAAAGTAACGCTTCGTGCATTAGAGAGAGCAGACATGGAAGAGTTGAGAAGTTATTATAATGATCCAGAAATAGCCCCCTTACTTGGAGGATGGACAATTCCGATATCTTCGGAACAACAAAATCGCTGGTTTGATCGATTGGAATTTGATAACCGAAATCTACGTTTGGCAATTGAAACAGAAGAAGATGGATTTATTGGCATCTCGAACATATTAAATATTGATTATAGAAATCGTTCGGCACATCATGGGATTTTAATTGGAAAAAAAAATATGCGCGGACATGGATATGGTCGCGATACAGTAATGACCACGATGAAATATGCTTTTGAGGAACTTCAGTTGCACCGCCTAGAAGGAGACATTCTAGAACATAACGTGCCTTCGTATAATTTGTTTATAAAAAAATGTGGATGGATCGAAGAAGGCAGGAAGCGGGATTATGCGTTTCGTAATAACCGATATTACGACCAAGTAATTGTTAGTATTTTAAAAGCTGAGTATGAGCAATTATCCCAAGAAATCGGATATTGGAAAACAGATAGTTAATAATTTTTGATAGTTGTTTGTTTGGAGGAGTATACATGTCGGATAAGTTAAAAGGAAAAGTAGCAATAATTACAGGTGCTGCAGGTGACTTGGGGAAAGCTGTTGCAGAAGTTTTTTTAAAAGAAGGAGCGAAAGTAGCTCTGGTAGATCGCGATCAGCAAGCTCTTCATAATTGTGAAAATTCTCTAACTCATATTGGCGAAGTGTATGGAGTCGTTGCAGATGTTACTTCCGAAAATGAGGTAGCATCTTATGTCGATAAAGTCATGAAAAAATGGGGGAGAATTGATATATTCGTCAACAATGCCGGAATCTTAGGCAAAGTGGCACCACTGATCGAACAAACAGTCGAAGATTTTGATGCGATTTTGAATGTTAATGTCAAAGGCGTTTTTCTTGGTTTAAAAAAAGTGATGCCGGTCATGATTCAACAGAAATGCGGCAGCATTATTAATACTTCTTCGGTTTCAGGCTTAATGGGGAGTAGTGGAAATTCACTTTATGCGGCTACAAAACATGCAGTTGTAGGTTTGACAAAGACTGCAGCTTTAGAAGCAGGATACCACTCAGTTAGAGTAAATTCGATTCATCCTGCACCACTAGATTCGACCATGATGAGAAAAAATGAAGAAGGTATAAACAGCGAAAATCCTTCAGAAGTTCGGAAATTCATAGCTTCTCGTATTCCTCTAGGAAGATACGGGGCAATGTCTGAAGTGGCAAAACTTGTTTTGTTTTTAGCAAGTGATGATTCTCAGTTTATAACAGGTAGCCAATACCGAATTGATGGTGGTATGGGCGCACGTTAACAAAATTAGACAACTACTAAAAATGAGGAGCGGCTTTTCAAAGCGTTAAAATAAAAGGGGATGAGGTTATGAGAGTAGGTATTATGCAGCCATATTTCTTTCCTTATATCGGATATTGGCAATTGATTAAAGCAGTTGATAAATACGTGATATACGATGATGTGAATTATAAAAAAAGAGGCTGGATTAATAAAAATAATATATTAGTCAATGGAGAAGCAAGACCAATTTCGTTAAGAACGTTTAAAGTCAGTCAAAACAAGCGTATTAATGAAATTGAAATTGATCATGATCTTATCTATAAAAAAAAGTTATTAAAAACTATTAAAGAAGCGTATGGCAAAGCGCCATATTTTCAAGATGTATTTAGCTTAGTTGAGAAAATAATAAATTATAGAGAAGCCAATTTAGCGGCGTACTTAACACATTCGATTAAAGAAGTCTGTGCGTATTTAAACATACAGACAGAAATTATCCTGTCATCTAAATTAGTGAAAAGTGAACATCTTAGAGGACAAGATAAAATTTTGGAAATTTGCGGACTTTTTTCAGCAGATGAATACTTAAATGCGGCTGGGGGGCTTTTGCTGTATTCACCTTTAGATTTTCAAGTGCAAGGAATTGAATTGAAAATTATTAAAACAAATCATCTGAGTTATCAACAACGAGATGCAAGAGAGTTTGTTCCTAATTTATCAATTATCGATGTCATGATGTTTAATAGTCCAGAAGAAATTGATGCTATGTTAAATGATTTCACTGTTCTAAATAACTTTTCTGAACTGCTCCAAGCAAGTGGAAGCAGTTGAATGAACATTTATAAACAATGACAATAAAGGGTGAAACGTTATGGCTAAAGATGTTTTAGTAAGTATAGATTGTCTAGTATACAATCATGAAGAGTATATTGTGGAAGCAATCGAAAGCTTTTTAATGCAAAAAACAAATTTTGACTTTGAAATATTAATCCATGATGATGCTTCTACAGATAATACAGCCTCGATTATAAGAGAATATGAAGAAAAGTACCCGGATTTGATAAAGCCGATATACCAAAAGTACAATTTATTTTCTCAAAGCGCTACAATGTTACAAATCAATCAGCGTAGAGCAAAGGGAAAGTATATTGCTATTTGTGAAGGAGATGACTTCTGGACCGACCCTTACAAATTGCAAAAGCAAGTGGATTATTTAGATGCAAATCCTGAATGCGACTTAAGTGTTCATTCTGCTTATCAATATTCAGAAGCCTTAAACAAGGTCGTAGGAAAAGTAAGGCCAAGCCGAAAAAGCCGAATGTTTACTGCTGAAGAAACTATTTTAGGTGGTGGCGAGCTATTTCCAACCAATTCTATGGTATATCGTCGAGTAAAAGCAGATGATGTGCCAGTCTTCTATTTTGATGCAGGGTTTGGAGATTATCCTCTAGCAATTCACCTAGCACATAATGGACAAGTCTATTATATGGATGAGCAAATGTCTGTTTACCGAGTCGATGTGAAAGGGGCATGGTCTGAAAAGACATTAACTAACACCATAAACTCGACGAAACAAAATGATGCAACTGCAAACTTATTGGATAAGATTAATAGTCATACAAACTTCCAATATAATGAAACGATTGAAAAAACAAAAAAGAAAAATTATTTCTATTTATTAATAAGACAGCAAAAATTTAAAGCAACCTTTAATAAAGAGTATGCAATGTTTTTACTGGAAAGTGAATTTGTTAAACGAATATGGAGAAAATTTTGGAAAGCTCGTTACTATTTTAAAGACAAGAGAGATTCTTTTTTTGTGAAACCGCGAAAAAAGTTAACTTAAATAAATTTCACCGAAAATGATCTATATAGAACCAATTCAAGCACCTTCAATTTAGTCAATTGTCATGAGCACATCATGAGATTGAAAAAATTGAAGGTGTTTTACTGTATTATCATGATGGTCAATTTTAATAATATCTCTGTAAAAAATTTCATAATTTTTTATTTGTAAAAGTAATTATTTGAAATGCTAATAACGTATACTGTTATTAAAGAAGATTAATTTATTGAAAGTAAAGTAATCATGCTATTTCTAATAAGTAATTATAAAGAAACTTAGCTGAACATCTAGGAGGAACTGCATGCGGAATTTAAAAGAAAAAGGAATTAGATATAAGTATTTGAAGTTAACTTTTTCTTCAGTACTTATTTGTACATTAATGATTATTGGGATTTATTTTTATATGCATTCCCAACAACTATTATTAGAAGAAGAATATACAGAATTAAGAGAAAAGCAGGGAACATTTAAAGATCTTTCACAATCGTTAAATCAGCTCTTTTTTAGAACAAGAGGTTTTTATGCTTTTCAAAATGAAGAAGAGTTAGAGATGGCTTTTACAGAATTAGAAAGTTTAAAAGACTCGATTTCTAAAATGAATAACTTATCAATAACAAGACAAGAAAGATTACAAATTATTGAGTTAAGTAATTTTATTCGGTTATTTGAAGAAGATATATTTCCTGCAGCAGTGGCTCTTGTTCGTAATGAGGATTATGAAGGTTTACGAGAGTTATCTCGCGGAGGTACGAATACAACCGTAAATGAATTTGTAGCTTTTTCAGAAGAATACGAGGATGTTACTAGACAAGCACTTCAACAAGTAAACGAAGACATGTTAGCGCAAGCTGAGAGTTTATCTTTTGTATTGATACTGTTATTTATTCTCTTATTTATAATAACGGCATTAATCATTTTAAGAGCACTCAATGATATTGTGAAGCCAATTGAAGGTATGCGCGAATCAATTGAGGGATTTGTTAAAGGTGATGAGTTATCTTATATGCCACTTAAACGCTCAGATGAACTAGGCATTTTATCGATGACTTTTCATAATATGATTAATACAATTCAAACGAACCAAGAAAAACTAACTTCCCAAAATGAAGCTTTAACGCTGAGCAAAAGTAAATTGCAAGAACAGCAAAATAAATTGAAATATTCGTTAGAAGAAACGGAACAAACTAAAGATCGTTTGATTCGCTACAACGATTTAAATCATATTTTGTCCTTTACTTTAGATAAACAAAAGCTGATAGAATCGACTCTTGAGTACTTTAGTGAAACTTATGAAATTGATACTGGTGTATTATGGTTACCTAAATCTGGTGAGTATGCATTAAAAGGCTTTACACCTGAAATGTTTATGCAATTAAAAGATGAAAGAAGTGGGTATCTGTTATCACGTTTAGAAGAAAGTGACACATTTACGGTTAAAAGAGAAGCGCAATTGGAAAAAGGTTTTGCAATAGATACAGTATATATCCATGATTTATACTCTGCGGTGAAAAACGAAAATCAAGATAGTGTTGCATTAATTGGTTTATCTCGCATAGGAAGAATTTTTTCTGCAGATGAAGAGTTAGATATTAGTGGGTTATTAAAACGTATTCACTTAGCCATCGATCGTATTCAATTGTATGAAGCAGCCGTACATGAACGAACACTGAATGAACGTATTATCAATAATATCAATGAAGGTATTCAATTTATCTCGAAAGACGGAGTTATGGTTCAACATAACGCTACGATGTGTACCATGTTGAACTGTGGTAACGGACCACTCGATGCTTCAATTTCCCAAGATATATGGGTCAAACGAATGGCTGAACAAACGACATCTCCAGAGTTAATGTTTGAGTTCTTAAGCAATTGTATTCAAGTAAAAGACAAAGAAGCGAATACATTCCGCTATACCGTTAAAGAGCCATATGAACGCGTTATCGATGTTTATAGTACGCCTGTTATGGTGGAAAATGAGAAAAAAGGAACCATTTTTGTGCATCGAGATATTACGAGAGAACACGAAGTCGATAAGATGAAGTCTGAACTAGTCAGTACCGTCAGTCATGAACTTCGTACGCCGTTATCGAGTGTTCTTGGATTTACAGAGCTATTGTTAAATAAACAACTTAAACCAGAAAAACAAGAACGTTATTTGAAAACGATTTATAAAGAAGCAAAACGTTTAACAAACTTAATAAATGACTTCCTCGATTTACAACGAATGGAGTCTGGCGACCAAATATACCGTATGGATAAATTACCAGTTAATGAGTTGATTATCGAAACGGTTGAAAAATTCCGTACACAAAACATGCATTCAATCGTCTTTATCGATGATGCTTCGGATGTAGTTGTTGAAGGTGACCGAGAACGAATAGCTCAAGTATTAATGAATTTGGTTGGTAATGCCATTAAGTTTTCTCCACAAGGTGGCAGTGTAACCATATCAATGAAAAATGATTTAAATAATCTTCGTGTAACAATAAAAGATGAAGGAATCGGCATTCCTGAAGAAGATATCCCGAAATTATTCTCGAAATTCCAGCGAATAGATAACAGCTCGCGACGGAAAATAGGGGGGACAGGTCTCGGTTTAGCTATATGCCAGGAAATCATTCTTCAACATGATGGGAAAATTTGGATTGAGTCAAAAGAAGAACAAGGCACAGCTGTCCATTTTGAGTTACCGCTCGTTTCACAACCTCAAGAATATACAAATCATGAAGGTGCAGAAGAAAATCCACCTGTTATGATTGTAGAAGATGATATGAGTCTGGCGCTATTACTTTCTGAAGAATTGAAAGTTAATGGATTTAAAGTGATTTATCACACGAGCCCTAAAGAAGCATTTAAAGAAGCAAAACGTACGCCGCTTGTTGGAGCAGTAGTTGATATCATGTTAGGTGAAGAGTTGAGTGGTTGGGATCTTGTCGATATGATGAAAGAGGATCCGTTAACGAAAGATATTCCTATTGTCATTTCCTCGGCTTTAGATCCTTCGTCTGACGCAAAAAAAATCGACAAAATCAGTCATTATTTAACAAAGCCATATGCACCGACAAATTTATCAAAAGTGATGAAGAAGTTATTAGACTCTCAAGATCGTGATGGTGCCATTTATTATGCATCGAAAGATTATCAAGAAACTGAAGTATGATTTTAAAGCACATCAAAAAAACGTACAAGCTCTTTAAGAGCTTGTACGTTTTTTTAGGATGCTAATATATTTTCAACAAGAGTCAAAAGTTCCATGGGACTAAATGGTTTTGACATGAAATAATCTGCACCTTTTGAAATGGCTTTTTCTCTGTCCGCATCTTGTGCTTTTGCTGTTAACATTAACACTTTCGTCTGATTTTGATCTTTTCTTAATTCTTCTAAAACTTCTAAACCCGTCAAATGAGGCATCATATAGTCAAGAACAATTAAGTCATAATCGTTTTCTCTAATTTTTTCTAGCGCTTCTTTGCCATCTTCAGCTTCTTCAATGTCAAAGTCGTCTTCGAGAGTGTCAGCTATCAGGATTCGTAAAATATCTTCATCATCTGCTATTAGTATTTTTTTTATGATATTCAGCCTCCTAATTTAAGTTGAAATGCCTTTACGTTTCATATCGCCCCAATGAGCTTTTTTACGGAAAGCCGCGAAAATTCCTTGGATTCTCCATATTACCATAAGAGGACGGTACCAAAAGGCTTCTGTTAAAGCCCAAAAATAGAGACGCATTAAATGGGACACTTTTGGATATTTATGAAGTGTTAATTCTTCTAACAAAACAGCTAATGCTGAAATGAAAGAGCCATACAAGATAGTTACTATAAACATAACTAAGGCAATATTAGGGTCAACCAATGAGAAGAAAAAACCACCGAAAATAATAAAGTAGCCTAAAAACTCAAATACTGCACCAAGTAGCTCAATAAAAAGGAAGTAGGGCATAGAAATCATGCCGACAGCGCCGTATTTTGGGTTTAGCATCATTTTTCGGTGAGTCCATAAAGTTTCAAATAATCCGCGCTGCCAACGTATTCGCTGCGATTTAAGTACATCTAATGATTCAGGTGCTTCTGTCCAGCATACGGGATCAGGTACGTACTCAATCCGTTGTTTAGATTTTTCTTCTCGGAGTAACCGGTGCAGCCTTACCACCAACTCCATATCTTCGCCAACTGTATTTTTATTATAACCACCAGCTTGGATAACACGTTCTTTGTTAAAAACGCCAAATGCACCAGAAACAATAAGTAAAATGTTTAGTCGACTTAAGGCTAAACGACCAATCAAAAACGCACGGAAATATTCTATGATTTGCATAATAACAACCGGGTGTCTTGGTAGATCTATAACTTCTACTTTACTTCTCGAGATGGTAGAACCATTTGCAATTCGAACTGAACCACCTGTTACAATAACTTGTCCGTCAGACTCAATTATTGGTTTCATGGTTTTAATAAGTCCGTCATTTTCTAAAATAGAGTCGCCATCAATTGCACAAAAATACGGAAACGAAGACAAATTAATACCTGCATTCAGTGCATCTGCTTTACCGCCATTAGCCTTTTTAATAAGGCGGACATATGGAAATATAGACGATTGATAGATAGCAATAATTTCGGCAGTAGGGATGTGCGTCCGAAATGCGAATGGAATTTGTACCATTTTAAACTCATTAATCATTTGTTCAGATGTCATGTCTTTTGAGCCGTCATCTATAACGATAACTTCTTTTTGAGGGTATTCTAAAGCCAATAAAGATCGTACAGTGCTAACAACGCCGACTTCTTCATTATAAGCAGGAACAAGAATAGAAACAGGATACGTATTTTGGTTTCTTAAAAGCACATCTGTAGACTCACGGTGAACAAGGTTGTTTTCTTTTTTTACCTTTCGGAAGGCAATTGCAAAGAGACCTAAATAACTTAAACTTGAAAAAAGCAAATAAGCAATGATAAAAGAGGACAATAATAAGAAAAAGCTGTGCATCATTCTTCACTTCCTAAAAGGGATGCTTCCCATTGAGTGGCCATATCTCGTGCAAAACGATCTGGATGATTTGCAGATAAATGACTCAGTAAAATATCGCCATCTGCAAATTGCGTCAACGCTTCAGCAGATGAATAACGAACCCACCAAACAGAATCTCCAAGCAGTTCGCTCAACACTTCTTGATATCGAGATAATTGTAGTTTTCCAGCAATTCGTGCAGCAAACATTCGCTCCTGCCAAGAAGCAGAGTGGAAGAAAGGCGTTAACAAGCTAGGTGAGGATATAGATTGCAAATGTTGAATGGATTTTAATGCTTGAATTCTTAATTCTTCATCATCACTTAGTAATTCTTCTTCAATGCGAGGCAGAAATCCTATCAATCCTGTCATGCCAATGTAAGAAACCGCGGCATGCTTAAGTGCTTTATTGTTGTGTTCATTTTTTAAAGCCATATCTAGTTCTTCTAATTGGATATCCAATTGGAGCCTTTTAAACACATCGATGTATAAGCGAACGGGTGCATCGGCGTAGCGAGCTAATACAGAAAGGGTCATCGGTTCGTTTAATGATGTTAAGGTTCGAATAAGTTGTTGCGTTTCTTGATCTAATCGAAATGATTTTTGTAATTTTTCTTTAAGCAAAGGAGTGAGTGACTTCATATGAAAATCTTCAATGAAATACAATGTGTTCATCCGTATGGCCCAACTTCTACGCTTGAGTTGTTTTTTATAGCGCTCAGTTAAATATTTTTCGGATAATTGTGCGACTTGTGGTGAATTAGCGCTGCCTTTCGTGACAGCCACATAATGATTTAATAAGTATTCCAAAACGATGGTTTGGTTAGACGAAATGCTGATTTCTTTAAGAAATCGATCATCGGTTGGGTCCATCATATACGAACTGAATGATTCAGTTAACAAGTCATATTCTTGGGTAATCGATTGTTCTTTTTTATTTATTAGTAGTTTTCGTAAAGATAAAAATAGCAATAAAAGTAGTTGGCTCAGGAATAAGAAAGCAATTAGTACCCAGAAGAAATAAATGTTCATTTAAATAGCCTCATTGTTAGTCGTTGGACACGCGCAACTACTTCTTGTGCATAAAATGGCTTCAGTATGTAGTCATCCGCTCCACTTCGTAAAGCAAGTACGATATCTGATTCATTTGAACGTGAAGTAAGCATCGAAATGACAATATTTTCATTTGGATATTGGCTACGCACATGACTTAAAACTTCTAAACCATCCATCTTCGGCATCACTCCATCAAGTAAAATCATGTAATTTTCCTCTGGCTTGTACCAGTCCGACTCGATAAAGCTGATACCATCTG
Source organism: Planococcus halocryophilus (assembly GCF_022489025.1). GTDB lineage: Bacteria > Bacillota > Bacilli > Bacillales_A > Planococcaceae > Planococcus > Planococcus halocryophilus_A. The sequence continues at coordinate 575,855 of NZ_JAKVTG010000001.1, forward strand.
CATGTTCTTCTATGTTGATATCAAAGTCATCCGGTTTCCAACCAGCAAATTGCTTTATAATCAGCTTCCGCACAAGTGAATCATCATCAACGATAATGATGTTAAGCTGGCGTCTTAAGTCATGTGTAGCGATCTCATACATCATTGTCTGATTGCGACCATTTTTTTTCGCTTGATACAAAGCCTGATCTGCTTTATCGATTAACGTACCTTGTTTTTGAAGATACTCACTTATCCCAGCTGAAAATGTAACGTGAAAGAGATTATTCAATTGATCGGTAAAGGCAATTTCGGCAAAGTCTACCCGAATTTGTTCTACTAAAGCTATAGCAGTTTGTGCTGTAGTATCTGGAAGAATTAAAGCAAACTCTTCGCCGCCATATCTGAAAAAGTAATCCGATTCTCGTTTTTTCTTCAATAAGAGTTGGCTAAAAGCTTGTAAAACTTCATCTCCTATAGGATGTCCATAACTATCATTTACTTTTTTAAAATGATCTAAATCGAATAATACAAGTGTGAACGTTTTTTTAGTTTTCTCTGACAATGTAGTCATTTGGATCAGTACATCATTAAAGTATTTTCTGTTCCCGGCACCCGTTAATTCATCGTAAAGTGTTTCTTGCAAAATCATTTTTTGGTGGCACAGACGATTTAAAACATAAGGAACAAAAAGTGACATATTCAAAGGTTTGGAGAGAAAATCAGTTGCCCCTATTTCCATCGCTTTAATTTGATGTTCAATTCGATCATCTGTACTGACAATAGCAAGAGGTACATACTGATTTCTAGCAGGTTCATAAATTCTAGAAACCAAATCAAACCCATCTATATCTGGCAGTTGTAAATCTACAATAACCATTTGAGGTTGAAGTGTATAAAATAATTCGATGCCTTTTTTTCCGTCAAGCGCAATAACTACTTGAATTCCATGCTCTTCTAGAGATTCTTTAATATAAGAAGCTAACTCCGCATCAGAATCAATAACTAAAACAAATAAATCGTTTGTCGGTATGTCTTTTGTTAGATTTACTGCTATGTCAACATTAGCAGGAGCGTCTTCCTCGAGGAAATAGCTTCTTAATACAGACATCAAATCTTGCAAGGAATCGGCTGGTAGTAAAGTGTCGCTGTCCTCAGCAAAAGCTTCTAATTGTGTGCCACAAAATACAGACAGATCCATCAGCCCAATCGTACCCGCTGTACCTTTCATCGTATGTAAAAAACGATACATATCACGTTCTGGAACTTCTTGCTGTTTAACCCATTTTGAAAAGTCTTTTTCCATTCGTTCTGAGAGCATTAATTTATAATTTGTACGAGACAAGTCCTTCACCTTCTTAAAAAATAATATCAATATACTTCCACTATACTATATAAATTCCTATTATGCGTTTCTTGATAACTACAATATGAAAAGTTAAGTGTGAACAAAGCGCATAGCTCTTGTCAACTAAATAGAGCTATCTAATATTTAAACAGATGGCTAGTAACAATCCTGAAAAGCAATTATTCAGAAAGAAATAAATAGGAACTTTATCAAATAAAAGGTAATGTATTATAATGGGCTGTACAGTAATGATGAATAAACTAAAGGTAGAAAATATAATTTTGAAAATAGGTAATAGGAGGAAAGTGTATGCAAAAACCAGTTATTATTGTAGGAGCAGGTTTAAGTGGCTTACGCGCTGCATCATTGCTAACTGAGCAAGGAATAGCCTGTAAAGTTATCGAAGCAAGAGATAGATTAGGGGGCAGAGTTTTAAGTACATCTGTACCAAATCAAGAAAATTTAGGTAGATTTGATCTTGGACCAACATGGTTTTGGCCACAATATGAGCCGAAAATTGCAGAATTTGTGAATAAACTCGGTCTAGAAACTTTTGTTCAACAAAATGACGGAGACTTACTAGTTGAACGATTTCAAAGAAAGCCACCTGAACGCTGTTTAATGCAAGAAAATGTTCATGAAAGAGGAGTTCGGATTACCGGAGGGATGAAGTCGTTAATAGATGCAGTAGCAAAGACCATTCCTTCTTCTATTATCGAGCTGGAAACGCGAGTCAGTAAAATTTTCTTAGATCAAGCAGGGGAAATTACAGTTGAAGTAAAAAAAGCTGAGGGGGAGAGAAAACAAGTTACAGCTGCTCATGTCATTATGGCATTGCCGCCTCGTCTTGTTGCAAGTCATATTGAATTTTCACCCCCTTTACCTGCAGAACTTATGGCGGATATTACGGAAAAACCGACATGGATGGGTTCTCAAGCTAAAGCAGTAGCTGTGTATGAACGACCATTTTGGAGAGAGTCTGGATTGTCCGGTCTTGTGTTAAGTTCAGCAGGTCCACTGCAAGAAATTTATGATGCTTCACCTATTTATGGAGCAGGAGCGTTATTTGGCTTTTTCGGAATAACTTCAGAAGTACGCCAAGAGATGGGACAAGAAAAAATCGCGGAATTGGTAACGAATCAATTGGTCAAGCTTTTTGGAAGGGATGCTGAAAATCCACTAGCCATTCTGTATAAAGATTGGTCCAATGATGCTGAAACTGCGGTTCTAGAAGACTCGAGCCCATTTAAAAATTATGCAAGCTATGGTCAACCACCGATTTCGGGCTTATGGAAAGAAAAGTTGATTTTTTCTGGAACAGAAACCAATGCTCAATTTAGTGGCCATCTCGAAGGCGCACTGCATTCTGCTGAAACTGCGGTAGCCCAAATAATTGCTTTACGAAAGTAGTTTATTGATTTTCTCCTCGTATAGAGGAGGGAAGGGAAATGCCATTTTCTTATAACAAGTTAGACGTAAAGGGGAAGTTTAAAAGAACTGTGATCTTAAGCTTTTTTGCAGTCATTGTAATAATAATGCTATTTTTCACCCCACAACTATCACTAGAAGTAAAAATACTTTTATCGCTCATACTTACTTTTGTGGGAATTTATCAAACCAGGAGAGACTATTTAAAGTTTAAAAGAAAAACAGAATAGCGATAGATGAAAACCAGCTTTTCATCTAATAAAACCTTCTGAGAACAACTAGCTCAGAAGGTTTTTATTGTTTTATTTATTTTTATGAAATTCATCTAGAAATTTTTCGTGTCGTTTATTTTCTACATAAGTCCAAACTAAATAAACAACGATTGTACTGACTATAGAAAAAATCGTCATATAAAATAAATAATCGATATCAATTGCTTTAGTAATGTTCGGCTCGCTATGCGAATCATTTCCTAAGTATGTATAAGTAGTCCAAGGTGTTTCGTAATCAAAAAATAACATAGTCGTAATCGTCCCTAATAAAATACCAGTAATAAGTGATAAGGCTATTTTTTTCATCATGATCCGCTCCCTTAAAAGAAGTATACACTGTGGAAAATGGATATTATCTGGTGATTGGAAATTGTGATGACTTAATTTGATTTATCTGGCGAATAAATAAAAGAAGAAAACAACAAAAATATGTACAAGAGAGCAAATTTATTTGTTTTTTGTCTGAATTGTTAGGTATCTTACATTTTTGTCTGAAGAATAGGTGTAAATTAATAGAAAAGAAGGAGTGAGAGAAATGGTAGTACCACAACAAACATCTACCGCAACAAACTACTCAAGTATAGTGAAGGCTGCTTTAATCGGTAGTACAGTAGCGGGCATCCTGTTTGGGATTTTCATGCAAATGATGGGAATGATTACCGTAATTGCTTCAATGGCAGGTAGTGAAAGCTTAGTAGTCGGATGGATTATGCATATGATGATTAGTTGGATTTTTGGTCTTGGATATGGAGCGATGACACTTTTCTCATCTCGTTATTATGTACTAGGTGTGATACACGGAGTGCTCATTTGGATAGTAGGACCACTTCTTGTTATGCCAATCATGATGGGCATGGGTCCGATGTTTGGACAAATGTTTGCAAGTGATCAATTGATGAGTTTGGTTACGCACTTAGCGTTCTCACTAATCTTAGCAGCAGTATTCAGTAAACTAGTTCACAAACACGCATAACCTATAGTGAAAAACCTTTCAAAAGCTACCAGGCAATATTTAGGTAGGTTGAGAAAGGTTTTTCTTTACTAAAGTTATTTAAAACTACTTATCTTCAATGAAAATCTTATTCCATAATGATTTTTTTTATTTCGTCTGCTTTTATGGAATAACCAAAAAGGTTTTTTTTTAGCAAACCTTCTTTTTTTAACTTGCTCATCAAAAGAGAAATGGTTTCTCTTGAAGACCCAACCATTGTTGCAATATCTTCATGCGTAATTCTCATATTAATGGTTTGCCATTCTTTTTCGCGTTTCCCGCTTTTTTCACTCATTTTTAATAATAGAAACAGCGTGCGATACCGAATGTCACCAAGAGCTATTTTTTCACTGATATCGTGTGTTTCTTTTAATTGGTTCGATAAAATTTGGATGAGTTTGAATGATACATCGGGTGTAGCACGAATAAAGGCTTCAAATTTAGCTTTGTCCATCGTGCATAAATAACAGTCAGTCATCGCTTCGGCGTATGTTTCTTTATCTGTGAGCATAAAGTTTTCTGTTTCACCAAAGACATTTCCATCGATTAATATATCTGTTGTAAATTGTTTTCCTTGTGGAGTCATTCGATATAAGCGAACCTGACCTTTTTTTAGAAAAAACAACACATCAAGCGGTTGTTCAGGTATTAAAATTTGAGTGCCTTTTTTCACAGGTGTCATCGTACTATTTTTGTCAATGACTTTAATATCTTTCATAGGCAATTCGTCAAAAAGATTTATTTGCGAAAGGAGTGTCAATTTATCCATGATTAAATCCTCCTCTTACCGTCTTAACAGACAGTATATAGACTCTATTCTCTTTATCTTACCAGGTTGTACTAAGTGTAGAAAAGCAGAAAGTAAATTACGTGAGCTGAATATTCCTTATCAAGCGTATAATATTTTCGAACATCGTGCATTGTTTCAAAGCGTGCCTATTGAGAAAAAGAGCGAAGGTTTGCCGCTGTTAAAGATTCAAGAAAATTATTATTCGTTAACTGAAATATTGGATTTGAAAAAACAAGAAGTTAGCATACGTACAAAAGTAGGTCGTTAAAACAGCGTATAAGGACGATCATTTTCAATATTAAATAGATTTACGTACTCGGCAGGAATATATTCTTTGAACATCGAATATTCTAAAAAAATTAATAATTAAAAGTATTTTCATTTACTGACAGTTTATCATAGGAGAAAACAAGAGTGAAAATTGTAGAAAAGGGTATTAAAAAATATACCGTCAAAGTAAGCTATCAAAATTTTATTGTTTAACTACAAAAAGGAGATGCCATTAATGCAAAAGAAATTTGATTTAATCGTAATTGGAACAGGGTCAGCTGGTACGGCTGCAGCTATGAAGTGCAAAAAAGCTGGATGGGAAGTCGCGATAATTGATTCAAGACCATTTGGGGGTACTTGCGCTTTAAGGGGATGTGATCCAAAAAAAATACTGGTTGGAGCTGCAAGTATAATTGACGGTGCTGACCGCATGAAAGGAAAGGGAATTATAGAGGCACCTGCCATAGACTGGGACGAATTAATGGAATTCAAGCGAACTTTCACAGAGCCTGTACCTGAAAATCGGTTGAAAGGTTTTCAAAAAGCTGGAATTGTCACTTTTCACGGAGAAGCTTCTTTTATAAGTGAAGACAAAATTCAAGTCGGGGCAGATGAATTGTCTAGTGAAAAGATACTAATCGCAAATGGGGCAAAGCCAGTATCTTTGCCTATTAATGGTGCAGAACATCTTACAATGAGCGATGAATTTTTAGAACTCGATAAGTTACCAGCGAGATTAGTTTTTGTGGGTGGAGGATACATCTCATTTGAATTTGCTCATATAGCTGCGCGTGCAGGTTCTGAAGTACACATCATTCATAGAGGAGAACGTCCGCTTGAGAGTTTTGAATCAGATTTAGTAGACCTCTTATTGGAAAGGTCAAAAGAAATTGGGATTCACATTCATCTGAATACGGAAGTGAAATCTATCGAGAAAATAGGTCCGTCTTTTAAAGTCATTGGTGAAAACGGAACTGAATCACTAGAGTTAGATTGTGACCTTGTTCTACACGGGGCAGGAAGAGTTCCGAATATTGACAATATACAATTGGAAAAAGCTAATGTAGAACGCGGATCTGAAGGCATAACTGTGAACGAATACCTTCAAAGTGTTAGCAACCCACGTGTTTATGCTGCAGGAGATGCGGCAGCAACAGAAGGACTTCCATTAACTCCTATCGCTTCAATGGAATCACACGTAGTCGCATCAAATTTATTAAAAGGCAATCAAAAAACGCCAAGTTATAAAGTGATGCCAACAGTTGTTTTCACGATTCCCAAATTAGCAGCTGTAGGAATGTCAGAAGATCAAGCAAAAGAAAAAGATTATAACTATAAAGTTCTGCAAAAAGACATTTCAAGTTGGTATACCTATAAACGTACAAATGAAAAGCATGCGATGGTGAAAATAATCATTGATGAAGATTCCGACCAAATACTCGGCGCGCATTTGATTGGCCAAGAAGCAGATGAACTCATCAATCATTTTGCATTAGCGATTCAATTTAATTTAACAACTTATGATTTAAAACAGATGATTTTTGCATATCCAACTGCGGCTTCTGATATTGCTTCAATGCTTTAAAGTCGTATCAAAATACCAACGAAAAATAGGGGGAAGAAACATGAATAAAAAAATAGTGGGAATGACCTTAATCGCTTCAGCAGCTTTGTACGGATGTAGTTCGGGGGAAGAAGCAACTGAGCCGCTAGTAATTGGCGGCAAGCCTTGGACTGAGCAATATATTTTGCCTTATATTTTGGGTGAGTACATAGAGGCCAAATCGGACTATACCGTTGAGTATAAAGATGGTTTAGGAGAAGTAGCAATTTTAACGCCAGCTTTGGAAAAAGGTGATATTGATATGTATGTGGAATACACCGGTACAGGGTTGAAAGATGTATTAAAACGGGATTCAGAACCAGGTCAATCATCTGAAGAAGTACTTAAGGCAGTCAGAGAAGGATACGAAGAAGAGCTAGGAGCGACTTGGTTAGAACCGTTGGGTTTTGAAAATGGATATACGTTAGCTTACTCTAAGGATAGCGGCTTTGATGCTGAAACTTATTCTGATTTAGCAGCGATTTCTGCTTCAGAGGATGTCACTTTCGGTGGACCTCACTCTATTTATGAACGACAAGGTGATGGATATGAAGATTTAAAAGCCACTTATGATTTTAAATTTTCGGCTACCGAAAGTTTTGATCCTTCTATTATGTACGAAGCAGTGAAAAATGGAGATGTAGATGTTATTCCTGCATTTACAACAGATAGTAGAATTGAGTTATTCGACCTGACAACGACAAAAGATGATTTAAACTTCTTTCCGAAATACGATGCAGCTCCAGTTGTTCGATTAGAAACACTTGAAGAGTACCCTGAGTTGAAAGATGTCTTAAACGGACTTGCTGGGCAAATCAGCGAAGAAGAAATGTTGGCGATGAACTCTAAAGTAGATGTTGATAAAGAGCAACCGCAAGACGTAGCTCGAGAATTTTTAATCGAAAAAGAATTGATTGAAGAATAGAGAAACTTATTAACATGTAAAGTAAGTAGAAAATTTTTAGTAGGTAAGGGGAGTTATTCGATGAAAGCAGTAGAAAATACGTCTATAGCAGAGCGCTTTGCAGAAATAAGAGGCGTTACGATGAAACTGATCGAGCCTTTAGAAACAGAAGATTTTATTATCCAATCCCACGAAGATGTTAGTCCGGCTAAATGGCATATCGCCCATACAACATGGTTTTTCGAACGTATGATTTTAAAAGAATTCAAATCGAATTATGAAGAGTTCAATCCAGCTTTTGATTTTTTGTTTAATTCGTATTACAACACGATTGGACCTTATCAACCACGCCACCAACGCGGCGTGCTATCACGACCGACTGTAAATCAAGTTATTGAATATCGCAATTATGTGGATCAGCAAGTATATAACCTACTTGCTGAATCAGCTAGTGAAACAAAAAAAGAAATAGAAGCTTTAATATATATGGGCCTTCAACACGAACAACAACATCAGGAATTGATCTTAATGGATATAAAGTACAACTTTTTTGTTAATCCACTTTTTCCTACGTATGCACAAACTGAAAAACGTCCACTAAGCAAACAGCAGGAATCGCAGTTTGTTGAGTTTGATGGAGGATTGGTCGAAATTGGCCACGAAGGGAATGGCTTTGCGTTTGATAACGAAAGTCCGCGTCACAAGGTTTGGCTTGAACCTTTCAAATTGGCAACAAAACCTGTGACGAATGGAGAATTTCTTGAATTTATAAATTCCGGAGGCTATGAAAAACCGGAATATTGGCTTTCTGATGGTTGGAGTATTGTTAAAGATTACAATTGGAAAGCACCACTTTATTGGCTGAAAGATACAGAAGAAAAATGGCAAATCTTTACCTTAGCGGGCATACAAGACCTAGAACTTGATGAACCGGTTAGTCATATTAGTTTTTACGAAGCAGATGCTTTTAGCAGGTGGAAAGGCAAAAGGTTACCTACTGAAGCTGAATGGGAATATGCTTCTCAAAGCGTTGCTATTCGTGGGAATACGATGGATGATGGAGTTTACCATCCTGTGGCAAATTGCGATGATTTACAAAGTTCATCGCTATCAAAAATGTTCGGAGATGTATGGGAATGGACTGCTAGTGCCTATTCACCATATCCTGGAAGTAAACCGTTAGAAGGCGCATTAGGTGAGTATAATGCGAAATTCATGTGCAACCAAATGATTCTTCGTGGAGGTTCATGTGCAACTCCTGTAAATCACATTCGGGAAACGTATCGGAATTTCTTTCCTCCAGAGAAAAGATGGCAATTTAGTGGTTTTAGGTTAGCAGAAGACCAAAGTTGATAATGGATTTTTTTATTTAAAAGTTGAAAAGCAGACAACCGTCAGAAAACGGTTTGTCTGCTTTTTTATTTTTTATAAAAAGTTTAAGTTTTATGATTGCAATTTCTCGAAAAGAGAGTATTATTTCTTAATAGACATTACGTATCCATAATGGATATGCAGAATAGATATAAAGGAGTATCATATATGCAGTTAACTAAAGGTGTAGAACAAGCAATCTGTATTATCGTGTTATTAGCAACGCAAGAAAGTAGTGCACCACTTGCTTCAGATGAAATTAGCAAGAGACTGGGAGTATCTCCTTCCTATATGAAGAAAATTACAAGAAAGCTAGTTGTGCAAGGGATTGCTGTATCTGTATCAGGAAATAATGGTGGAGTTTCTTTGGCTAAACCCGCAACCAACATTACAATGCTTGACGTTATTGAAGCAATGGAAGGTCCAATCAAGATTTATCCGGATACGGGATTGATCCGACTTGCTTTTAAAGATGGTGAATATGCACAAAAAGGACAAGCAATTCTCCAAAACGTTTTTGAGCGGGGAGATCGTTTGTTAATCGAATATCTTTCTAAAGTAACCGCAGCAGACCTACTAAAAGAAGGGTTAGGAATGTCTAACTTGCCTATATTAAATTGGAACGAAGAAACGTTAAGTGATGTATTGAACAAAGAACAGGATGATCAAAAGTGAACATGTTGAAAAAAGAATGGAAACAATTATTTTCAAAACCATTATTACTAGGAACTATGGTTGTAATGATGTTTATCCCGATTATTTATAGTGGTTTTTTTCTCGGCTCCTCGTGGGATCCATACGGCAAGACAGATCGCTTACCAGTAGCGGTCGTAAATGAAGACATACCGGCAGACTATGAAGAGGAAACCTTATCAATAGGGGATGAATTAGTTGGGAATTTAAAAGAAAATGACGCACTCGATTGGTATTTCACGGATGCGAAAGAAGCTGAGCGGGGAATGGATGACGGAAAGTATTTTATGATACTAACCATTCCAAAAGATTTTTCAGCCAATGCGGCGTCTGTTATGAACGAGCAGCCAAAGCCGATGAATTTACAGTATGAAACCAATCCGGGTCGTGGATTTTTTATTGAATCCGTAAGCAAACAAGCAACAACTAATATAAAAGAAGAAATTGCTGAAAGTGTGACAAAAGAATACGTAAAAGCGGTATTCACACAAATTGAAACAATAGGCGAAGGAATGGAAGAGGCAGCTGATGGAGCTGAGCAAATCGATTCTGGAACAGTACAATTGCAAGAAGGAACTGCCGACTTAGTTGCAGGGCTGGGGACTCTTTCAGAAGGAAGCTTAAGTTTTCAAGAAGGCGCAGAGAAATTAGAGGTTGGCGTGAGCCAGTTTGCAGCCGGAACAACCGAATTAGACGAAGGTGCTTACCATTTAAATAAAGGAATCATTTCGTATACAGCAGGTGTAGGCAAACTGCAAACAGGAATAAATGGGCTAGCTGAAGGAACTGCAGAGCTGACAGACAAAGGTCCACAACTTGTGCAAGGTTCTCAAAAACTGACACAAGGTCTTAGCTCACTAGTTCCAGGCGCAGAACAATTGAATCGAGGGCTTTGGGAAACTCAAAATGGCAGTGCGCAGTTAACAGATGGGCTACTTGAATTACAAGCGCAAACAAGTCAACTGACAAATAATTCATCAGGCATACAGCAATTGGTGTCTGGTCAAGCAGCTTTAGGAGATGGGCTTTCAGAGCTATCAACGGGTAGTTTAGCTCTTCAAGAAGGACTAGAGTCACTAAATAATCAGCTTCCTTCAGCAGATCAAATAGCTAGTTTGCAGCAGGGACTAGTAGCAATTCAAGAAAGCACAAACCAATTAACTGGTGCTGTTTCTGTAGGTAGTACGGAAGGCATTTCTCACATTCAAGCCAATTTGGCAGCGGCACAACAAGCAATTAATGAACTTCAAGGAACAACTTCACAAGCTGCGATTAATGCCCTTGAAGCAACGCCAACCTATAACACTTTAACAGTAGAACAACAAGATGAACTCACTGCATCGATAAGCGCCAGCTTAGAAAACCAATCAGCAGCTCAACAAGAAACTATTGAGAAGCTAAAAGGAAGTTTGGCGGCAATATCAGCAAATGTTAACAAACAATTAGTTCCAGCGTTTCAATCACTTGGTTCTTTGCCAGACAAAGTCGCAGAGTTAAATAACGCGATTGTGAAAGTGAATCCGGCAGCATCAACTGCACTTAGTGGTTATACGGCCGTTCAAAATGCCCTTTCCGCCCAACTAATTCCAGGTGCGAAAAATTTGCATACTGGAGCAGAAAAAGCTGTAGAAGCAAATAAAAAACTTCAAGCTGGAGTAGATAAAACAGCTGATAATTTACCAAAACTTGCAGCGGCGGTTGATCGCTTAGCACAAGGAAGTTCCTCCTTAACTGAAGGTGTATCTTCTCTTGCTTCAGGTTCACAGGGACTTGTGGAAGGGGCGAACTCCTTGCAACAAGGATCTAAGGAACTGGAAAAAGGAACAGTTGCGTACACAGCAGGAGTGTCAGAAGCGGCACAAGGAGCAGATCAACTTCAACAAGGAACAGCTGAACTTGCTGCAAACTCCGACAAATTAAATTCAGGTTCAGCTGACTTGGCTACGGGTACTGACCGTCTAACAGAAGGCGTACAAGCATTGTCAGGCGGAGCAGGTGAACTTGCAGGTGGAGCTGCTGAATTGCACAATGGTGCAAGCAAACTTGAAGAAGGTTCAGGAGAATTGGTTAATGGTATTGGAGAGCTCGAGGAAGGTGCAGTTGAACTAGCAGACAAGCTTTCAGAAGGTGCAGAAGATGTAGGAAATGCACTAATATCAGATGCAAATTACGATATGATTGCCGCACCTATAACAGCAACCGAGAGCAAAAAGAGTGAAGTGCCTAACTATGGTCATGCGTTAGCACCTTATATTTTATCATTGTCACTTTTCGTTGGTGCTTTGTCATTTAATCTAGTGTTTCCAATTAATGCACCAGCTGGACGACCAACATCAGGATTTGCTTGGTGGCTCAGCAAATTCTCACTTGGGTTTATCCAAGCGACTGCAGCGGCATTAATTGTGGATGCGATCATGCTGTTTGGCTTTCATCTACAAGTCGATCATGTTGGAGAGTTTATCGTGGTCTCTATTGTCACTTCACTTACTTATATGTTCTTAATCATGTTTTTAAGTATTACTTTTGGAAATCCCGGACGATTTGCCGCCATGATTATTCTTGTTCTTCAATTAGGTTCTAGCGGTGGGATGTTCCCTGTTGAATTGACAAACCAATTCTTCCAAAGTGTTCATGAATTTGTTCCGATGAGCTATGCAATTTTAGGGTTCCGAGAAGCAATGTCTTCAGCATATGGGACGGACACGTTAATATTGAGTCTTACAGTACTGGGGGCCTTTATTTTGGCATTTAATATACTTTTATGGGGTGTCCTAAGTTTGAGAAGCCGCAAAGCTTTTAAGTTAGCGGAAGAAAATTGATAGAAGAAACTGAATAGGAATTTGTAGTTCACAGACTGTATCCAACTCGAGGAATTCGAATGGGATACAGTTTTTTTATTTGTACCAACGATGAGATTTTAATATTAAAGAAGGACTTTGCTATAAGAAAACGAAAGTAAGATTGTAGGGAATTTTTTTATGTGAGCTTTCTAGTTGGGTTTTAATGAGGAGTGAAAAAAGATGCCATATATTCAAACGGAAAGATTAACCTTAGTCACATTTACGATAGATATGATGGAAGCGGCAATCACAAATAGTTTAGAGCTTGCTAAAATAAGTGCTTTTAAAGTGGCTGATGGATACCCATCTGAACTTTATAAAGAAATCATACCCTATAAACTTAAAAGATATAGCTTATATCCAAAGGAAGTCGAATGGGAAGGAATCATTATACATAAGGCAGATCATACAATAATAGGTGATATGGGATTTAGGCCAAAAGAGGAGGCCGAAGAACAGTTGGAATTAGGGTATAGTATTGTTCCTAGTTATCAAGGATTTGGCTATGCAACTGAAATGGCACTAGCGATGGTGAAATGGGGTTTAGAACAACGAGGAGTAAAAAATATTGTGGCAAGCTGTGATACTAGCAATATTGCTTCAATTCGAGTATTGCAAAAGGCTGGATTAATAGAAATTGAAGAAAAGAACGATAAAAAATACTGGTCGAAAAGAAAGTGAGAAAACGGCCAGTGTCTAGTTACAGAGTAGACACTGGCCGCTCATATAAGTGTATTATTCAGCAGGAGCTTTATTAGCCTCTTTTTCCACAAAGACACTAAATTCATCGCCCCAGTCGCAAATAGAAGTGACGACAGGTTCTAATTGAAGACCAATCTCGCTTAGTTTGTACTCAACTTTAGGTGGGACGACAGGGTAAACATATCTCGTTACGATTTTATCTTCTTCTAATTCTCTTAACTGTCTAATCAACATACGTTGATTAGCTTGTGGAAGTTTTTTTTGTATTTCACTTAATCTCAGTGGTGAGTCATGCAACAAACACCAAATCACGGCTATTTTCCAACGGCCGCCGATTGCTGACAAGGCCAGGTCTTTTCCAGAGAAATAAGTTTTATCTTTATAATGAATTTCCAAGTGGTTTCACTCCTTTGTGTTAATAATAACTCATAGTGACAAAAAAGTCAGTATTGTTTTTAATTATTTGGTGTGTGATTATGAGTGTAGATGATATAAAACTAAGAAAAGAGGGAGAACAGATGAAAAAAAGAGGTGCTTTACTAGTTGAGTCTGATGAGAAAGTTAAAGAGAAAGAAATTGATATGAAAAAGTCTAGAACTTGTAAAGTTGCAAATACAACGATGGTTGAATTGAATGAACGAACGATTATTGGACTTAAGCACCTCTATTTGTATCTCGCTTAAGAAATTGGTTTTATAGTGACAAAAACGTCAGTATTGTTTAATGCATTTTTGTATGTGAACATGGGTATAGACGAAAGTAAAACAAAAAGAAAGTAGGAATATAAAAATGAAAAGTAAAGCAGCAGTTGCATTTAAAGCAGGAGAACCTCTACAAATCGTAGAAATCGATGTAGAAGAACCAAAAGCAAAAGAAGTCATGGTCAAAATTTTGTATACGTCGGTGTGTCATACCGATGCATTCACGTTATCAGGCGATGACCCAGAGGGCGTTTTCCCTGCCGTGTTAGGACATGAAGGCGGCGGAGTGGTTGTTTCTATTGGTGAAGGCGTAACATCCGTAAAGCCAGGCGATCATGTGATTCCACTTTATACTGCAGAATGTGGCGAGTGCAAATTCTGTTTATCTGGCAAAACGAATTTGTGTAGTGCCGTTCGTGAAACACAAGGGAAAGGCTTAATGACCGATGGCACAACGCGCTTCTCTTATAACGGCGAACCCGTTTATCATTATATGGGTACGAGTACATTTAGTGAGTATACGGTCGTTAATGAAGTGAGCTTGGCGAAAGTCGATGAAGACGCACCGTTAGACAAAGTTTGCTTGCTTGGCTGTGGCGTCACAACAGGTATGGGCGCTGTGAAAAACACAGCCAAAGTAGAAGAAGGAGCTGTCGCAGCTGTATTCGGTTTAGGGGCGATTGGCTTAGCGGTTATTCAAGGATTGGTAAAAGCAAAAGCAAGCCGCATTATTGCAATCGATTTAAATGAAGATAAATTTGAATTGGCGAAGAAAATGGGCGCAACTGATTTTATCAACCCGTCGAAATTTGATCAGCCAATTCAAGAAGTGATCGTCGAGATGACAGACGGCGGCGTGGATTATAGTTTCGAATGTATCGGTAACGTTAACGTGATGCGTTCAGCACTTGAATGTTGCCACAAAGGATGGGGCGAGAGCATTATCCTTGGTGTCGCGGGTGCTGGAAAAGAAATTAGCACACGTCCATTCCAATTGGTAACTGGACGCGTATGGCGCGGATCAGCATTTGGCGGCGTAAAAGGACGTACCGAATTGCCAGGAATGGTCCTAGACTTTATGGATGGCAACATCGATTTAGATTCGTTCATCACGCATCAACTAGATTTCCAAGACATCAACAAAGCATTTGAACTCTTGCATAATGGTGAATCGATTCGCACAATTCTAACTTACGGAGAGTGAAATGATGAATCTTAATATTAGTGAAACGAAATTTGCTTTTGGTGGGGAACAACGTAAATATACTCATTACTCGGAAGCATTACAGTGCGATATGACGTTTAGCATATACTTACCTTCCAATAAAGAAAAAAAAGAAATTCCTCTTATATGGTGGCTATCGGGCCTAACTTGTACAGACGATAATTTTAGTCAGAAAAGTGGGTTCCAGCGATTAGCAGATCAACACCAAGTAGCAGTTATGATTCCGGACACTTCTCCTCGTGGAGAAAATGTTGCGGATGACGCTGCATACGACCTTGGACAAGGCGCAGGCTTTTATATAGATGCCACTGAAAAACCATGGTCAGAGCATTATAAAATGTATACGTATATTACAAATGAATTAGCTGGAATTGCATCTTCATTAGTTCCTGATTTTTCAGGAAAAGAAAGTATTATGGGTCACTCGATGGGGGGCCACGGGGCATTAGTAATTGGATTGAAAAATGCAGAACGCTTTAAAGCAATCTCAGCCTTCTCACCAATTTTAAATCCAATACAAGTTCCTTGGGGAATTAAAGCTTTTTCAACTTATTTAGGAGAAAATCGAGCAGCTTGGAAATCATGGGACGCTTCAGAACTGATTAAAAAAACTGATGCTCCACCAATCATGATTTCACAAGGAACTCAAGATGGCTTTTATCCAGAGCAGTTAGATGAATCGACGTTTTTGAAAAATGCTGAAGAAAATAACCAGAGGGTAGATTATATGAAAAACGAAGGTTATGATCACAGCTATTTCTTTATCTCAACATTCTTGGATGATCATTTTGCTTTTCATGTCAAACACTTAAAATAAGGTTAAAAATGGAACATCCCTACATTCTAGTGAAATGTAGGGATGTTCCATTATATTAAAGTTCTAAAAATTAGTTGGATTTAAGATCAATACAAATGTATAGGCAATAAAAAGGAAGTTAGATCTACTGTAAGGTATAATCAGCTTATATTGTGTAAAAAAACTTACAATTAATCGGAAAAGACACCGAATGCATGTAAACTAAAAGGTTGTGATAATGTGGATATTAAAAAATTATTAGAAAATGATCGTGTAAAACCATATGTGTTAAAAGCCCGTTATGGTCTTGAGAAAGAAGGTCAACGAGTTGATTTAACAGGTCAGTTGGTGAACACAGACCACCCAGAAAAAATATCGAAGAGCGATGATCATCCCTATATAAAACGGGATTTTGCAGAAACGCAAATGGAACTAGTCACACCTGTTACGGAAACGTTAAAAGAGCTATTTGACTACTTAGAGTCGATTCATGAGGTAGCTTACCGGTCTTTAGACAAGAACGAAATGATCTGGCCATTGAGTATGCCTCCTGAGCTACCAGAAAAAGAAGAAGATATTATCATTGCTAAATTAGCAGATGCTGAAAGTGTTCGATACCGTCATTCTTTAGCTGAATCTTATGGCCGTCGTAAACAAATGATTAGTGGAATTCATTATAATTTTGAATTTAGTGAAGAATTACTTCAAGCACTATTTGAAGCACAGTCTGAAGTTACAGAATTTCATCAGTTTAAAACTGAAATCTACATGAAACTAACGAGAAACTATTTGCATTATCGTTGGTTCATTACTTATTTATATGGGGCTTCACCTAGTAGCGAAAAGAATTTCTTTAATGACAATTCTTTAGTAGAACCGGTGCGAAGTATTAGAAGCAGTAAATACGGTTATGTGAATCGTGAAAATGTTCAAGTATCGTATAGCAGCTTAAAAAAATACATCTCAGATATTTCTGCACTTGTGGAAAATGATGTATTAGTTGAAGAGAAAGAGTTCTACTCAGCTGTGCGCTTAAGAGGCGGCAGTCAGGTTGCAGATTTAGAAAAGCGTGGTATAGGTTATATTGAGTTAAGAAATATCGATATTAATCCTTTTGATAAAAATGGAATCAGTTATGAACAAGCAGAATTTCTGAATCTATTTTTGGTTTATCTATTATGGAAAGATGAAAGTGTTCATCATGACGAGTGGGTAAAAGAAGGAGAACTTAATAATGAAAAAGTGGCGCTTGAACATCCACTAAAGCCAACACAGTTTAAAGCACAAGCTGAAACTATTTTGGCTGAAATGGAGCAATTGGTGAAAACTTTAGATTTATCTGTTTCGGATCAATTATTTGTCACTGAAAGAGCAATGTTGAACGATCCTAGTAAAACGATAGCAGGAAGACTTTATAAAGAAAGTCAGCAAAGCAGTCAAAGTCAACTAGCAGTCAACATTGCAAAAGAATATCATGAAAAAGCTTGGGATATGCCTTATCAATTAACTGCATTTACAGATATGGAGTTATCAACTCAGTTGTTAATGTTCGATGCGATTCAATTAGGAATTCAAGTTGAAATTATCGACCGCCATGATCAATTTTTAAAACTTAAGTTGAATGATCATGTTGAATACGTTAAAAACGGTAATATGACGAGTAAAGATAGTTATATCGCTACGTTGATCATGGAAAACAAAACAGTGACGAAAAAAATTCTTCAAAAGCAAGGATTCCGAGTACCTTTAGGTGATGAGTTTAATAACATTGACGAAGCTTTACGTTCTTATGCTTTATTTGCTAAAAAAGCTTTTGTCGTAAAGCCAAAATCAACAAATTACGGTCTTGGTATATCAATCTTTAAAGATGGTGCAACTTATGAAGATTATGAACAGGCTTTGAAGATTGCTTTTAAAGAAGATTCTTCTGTTTTACTTGAAGAGTTTCTATCAGGTACTGAATATCGCTTTTTTGTTATCAATGATAGAGTGGAAGCGGTTATGGCACGAATTCCTGCGAACGTAACGGGGGATGGAGAAAAGACAGTCGAAGCGTTAGTTGCTGAAAAAAATAAAGACCCGTTAAGAGGAAAAGATCATCGGACACCACTTGAAAAAATTCAATTAGGTGAACTTGAAATTTTAATGTTAAAAGGTAAAGGCAAGCAAATAGATTCTATTCCAAAAAAAGGTGAAATTCTTTATTTACGTGAAAACTCTAATGTGAGTACAGGTGGAGATTCTATTGATGTTACCGATCAAATTCGCGAAGATTACAAAAAGATAGCTGTAGATTCAGTTGCTGCTCTTGGCGCAAAGATTAGTGGACTTGATTTAATCATTGAGGACATTGAAGTTCCCGCTTCAGATAACAAAGCATATGGAATCATTGAAGCAAACTTTAATCCATCTATGTACATGCATGTTTTTCCTTATAAAGGGAAATCCCGGCGTCTAACGATGAATTTGCTCTACTATTTATTCCCAGAGCTCGGTAAAATGAAATAACAAAAAATAGAGGACACTGGTTAATTGCCAGTGTCCTTTCAGCTTTTATACAAAGTCTGTTTGCACAGTGTGACGTAATAAAACCGCGCTAGTCGCTTTGGGGATGACTCCCGCAAGAAGCCAGGAAACCATCGCAATAACTCCTTTGTCTTCAAGCTGAAAGGCCACCGGTAAACTACCGATGGCCTTTATTTTTATTGAGAATTTAATTATTAAAGAGTCGAATTGAAATTTTATTTTTATTTGAAAGCTACATTATGCTGAACTTGATCTTGA
>NZ_JAKVTG010000010.1 GCF_022489025.1 Planococcus halocryophilus
ATAATTAAAGATATAACGAAAAAGCTAGCCTATTCGGCTAGCTTTTTATGTTAAATTGAATAATCGGAAACGTGGGTGTTTTTAACTTTTCTATATAGTCGTTTTGCATCATTTAAACGGTTTCTCTTTCAATCAACTTAACGTATAGTTCTTCATGGTTAACAACTAGAGGGTGGATTGCTTGATGCAATAGATTGTTACCCATGTTGATTAAAGGCATGTCGAATGTGGTTAGTTTCATTATTTGCGCGATGGGTTGATTGTCAAAACCAAGTATTGCTAACTCGTCAGGCACTGCTATGTTTTTCTCCTTGCAACAAACCAATATACCAGCAGCTACTTGATCACTCGTTACGAGTAAAGCAGTAGGAGGATTAGACATAGCATTTAAGCTTCTAATTACTTCTTGACCATCTTCAAAATTCAAGCAGTCATAAAACCGATAATTAGGTTCAAACGGTTCATTAATTTTTTGAAGAAAATCATGATAAGCTTTTTCTCTAGAACTACTATTAGAACCCGTTCTTCGGGCAAGGCAATAACCAATTTTTCGGTGTCCTTTGTTGTAGAGATAGTTTAATGCTTGACTAAAACTTTTATAATGATCGATGAATGTGGAGGAGATATTCTTTCCGCGAGTATCCTCACAAAGAATAATTGGGCCGTAAACCATGTACTTATCAATTATTTTGAACCGAGAATTACGAGAACAAAAGATTAAAGCATCTATTTGTTTAAGCTTTAGCATTTCTAAAGCTTCACGTTCTCTTTGTTCCTCATAGTTTGTTTGAAAGAGAACTAACTTGTAATTATTTTTAACAGCTTCATTGGCTATTCCTTCCACCAATAAACCGAAATATGGGTGGTTTGCATAAGGAATAACAACACCAATAAGCTTTGTTTCACCTTTACTTAGATGAACAGCATTGATGTTTCGTTGGTAATTAGTTTCTTTAATAGCTTTTTCAACAGCAATTCTTTTCTCTTCGCTTACATACGGATGATTGTTTAAAACGCGAGAAACGGTCGTTACTGAAACCTTTGCCATTTTAGCAATTTCTTTAATATTGGCGATGTTGATCACTCCTGTGAAAATAGTGAAATTCTTTCTTGCTCTGAAACCCGTTTCATAATCTATGATTCAATTATCAGAGGAGGAGGGAAGGTATGTCCATATTTATAGGTATGATTAGTTTAGCAATAATCTGTGCTTTTGTCCTGATTTCCGCCAGTTTTTCGATAACAGAATACAATAAATCCCACACAGAAATGAATAAGGGAAGGGAATATGAGGATTGCTATTCTTATTTGTTTGAGGTGTATGCCCCAAGAAAAGAGCAGAAATAAACAAAACATATTATTTTTATTTAGAAAAAAAGCGCTATCCTAAAAGTCGTTAAGACTTCTTAGGATAGCGCTTTGTGCAAAATTAGTTAATTTTCTTTAATTCTTCTACGACTGTTGAAGGTTCTACACGATCTCTATAATCAGATTTTGTGTAGTCATATGCAATCGTTCCATCAGTACCAATAATATACGTCGCCGAAACAGGAAGTCTCCACGTATCTTCACCGTTATACTTATCAACATTCAAACCACTGCTTTTGTAAATGTCTACTAGGTATTCAGGTAATTGGTAAACCAAGTTAAATTGGTTGGCTACTTCGTTATTTTCATCACTCAATACGATGTATTCTAAGTCATGCTTTTCTTGAATAGACATCGATTGATCTGGTGTTTGTGGGCTTATGGCAATCAATTCAGCGTTTTGGCCGTGAATTTCACCGATTACTTGCTGATATGCACGCAGTTCCATATTGCAATATGGGCACCAGTTTCCACGATAGAATGTTAGAACTACAGGTCCTTGTTTTAACTGTTCATATAGTTCAACCGTTTCACCTGTAGCATTCGGTAAGTTAAAGTTTGGTGCTTTTTCGCCTGTTTTTAACCCTTTTCCTTGGTCAGAAGCTTCTAACTCGTCAATCGCATTTTGCATCTTCTCTTGCGCTTCAACTGGCTTGTTTTTCTTAAAGTTCTCGATATATTCCTGAATTTCTTCTCTCATGTGTGTTGTCATTAATAAAAACTCCTTTTCAATATAAAATAAGTTACTAAAATTGCATATGAAATTATAAGTGCATTTGCAAATTAGATGTGTTTTTGAGCGATAGCAAGAATTTCTTCCTTCGGCTGGAAGCCTACAGACTGTTCCATCAATTCGCCATCTTTAAAGAATAGAAGTGTAGGAATACTCATAACTCCAAATTTTTGTGCAGTTTCTTGATTTTCATCAATATCTACTTGGACAACGCTTATGTTATTTTGCTGATCTTCATTGATTTCTTCTAACGCAGGAGCGATCATTTTGCAGGGAGCACACCAAGCTGCACCAAGTTCTGCAATTACAAAACCTTCTTTCGTTTCTTCGACAAATGTTGAATCTGTAACGTCTTTAATAGACATAGTATCTCTCCTTTTTATTCGTTTCTAACCGTTTGAATAAATCAAGTGGTTAGAAACAAACTTTACGGTATGTTATGATGTAAGTCAATCATTCAGTCTTAAGGAGAATGTATTATGACATCAAACAATGAAAATTATTATTCATATGTAAGTGACTATTTATTTATCAACTTTTTAAATACAATCAATATCAAAAAAATAGCGGTAACAGACTTTCTAGAAGAAGAAAATGGAATAGAAGATTGGCTATCATTTATGAGGAATCACGGTATATTGAATCTGCAACAAGTAGAGCAACTGGAAAAGTCTTCGATTGATGTGAAGAAAATGAAAGATTTTCGTGACCAATGGAGAAATTACTTTGAGGAATCGGAAGAATTACAAAACGCAATTGAATCATTAGCTATGTATACGAAACAAACGCCTTTGTATTTTGATCTTTCACTAAAACCCATTCCAAGTAAAGGTGGCACAGAAGGACTTCTTGCCATGCTGTCGTTTGAAATGCTCCAAGCATCTCAAAGTGGCATCTTTAAAAAACTAAAAAAATGCGATAACTCCGTTTGCTATGCATTTTTTATAGACACAAGCGGCAAACGCAAATGGTGCTCGATGGAAGTTTGCGGGAATCGTGAAAAAGCGAGAAGACATTACGCTAAAAAACTAAGTTCATAAAGATAGAAAGAAGACAAAGCGCATTTCAAAGCGTTTTGTCTTTTTTTTCATTTAACCAAATTATATTTTTCTGAAAACTTTTCTGTTTACAAATGGACATGATAAGTATAAACTAAAGAAAAGTTTCCTTAGGGAAAAACATTTTAAAAAAGAAAGTAAATGGCGGAGGGGAAGTAAAATGGTTTCTGCAATTAAAATAAAAGATGTTCAAGTTTCTTATCATGGCCGTTCTGCAATAGAAGCCATTGACTTGACTCTTGAACAAGGTAAAGTTCTTGGCATAATTGGTCCGAACGGCGCAGGCAAATCAACATTATTAAAAGCGATATTAAATTTAGTTTCTATTGATAAAGGCGTCATCGAAATATTTGGTGAAGCATTAAAAGAAAACAGAAAACGAATTGCTTATGTGCCTCAACGAAATCAATACGATTGGGATTTCCCCATCCATGTTCTAGATGCTGTTTTGATCGGTACTTATCCAATCTTAGGAATATTTAAGCGACCAAAGAAAAAAGACAAAGAATGGGCTTACGAATGTTTGAAAAAAGTACGCATGGAAGAATTTGCTCATCGACAAATAGGGGAACTTTCCGGAGGGCAGCAACAGCGTGTTTTTCTTGCAAGAGCACTTGCGCAAAAAGCAGATATTTTCTTTTTGGATGAACCATTTGTCGGCATTGACGCGACAAGTGAAGAAATGATCGTCAAACTACTAAAAGATTTGAGAGACCAAGGCAAAACAGTAGTCGTGGTCCACCATGATTTAAGTAAAGCAAATGAATACTTTGATGAACTATTATTACTAAACAAACAAGTAATTGAGTATGGAAGTCCACAACAAGTGTTGATACCTGAGGTTATGCGGAAAGCCTATGAAAGCGAATTATCTTTTTTGTATGAAGTTGGGGTGAACTGATTATGGCTTTTATAGAAGGACTTATTGAATACGACTTTTTGCAAAAAGCTTTGCTTACCTCGATTATGGTAGGAATTATTTGTGGAGTCATCGGTTGTTTCATCATTTTAAGAGGAATGGCTTTAATGGGAGATGCGATTTCCCATGCGGTTTTACCAGGAGTGGCAATTTCTTATGCAATTGGCATCAATTTCTTCTTTGGTGCGGTGTTTACAGGTGTGTTAACCGCAATTGGGATCGGCTTTGTTAGTCAAAACAGTCGGATCAAACAAGATACGGCAATTGGTATTATGTTTTCTGCAGCATTTGCGTTAGGGGTAATCCTTATTACGGTTCTTGAAAGTAGTACCGATTTGTATCATATTTTGTTTGGTAATGTGTTAGCGGTAAGGCCATCAGATATGTGGATTACGCTTGGCATCGGGGTAATTGTTTTAGTTTCTGTTTTTACTTTTTACAAAGAACTTCTTGTAACGTCATTTGATGAGACGATGGCAGAAGTTTACGGTCTTCCAGTGAGATTGATTCATTACTTTTTAATGACACTTCTGACGATGGTGACAGTAGCTTCGCTTCAAACAGTCGGAATTATATTAGTAGTGGCAATGTTAATCACACCTGCTGCTACAGCATATTTACTGACGGATCGCCTATCAACGATGATTTTCATATCGGCAACTATTGGGGTGAGTGCAGCTGTAATCGGCTTGTACTTTAGTTTCACATACAACTTGGCGTCAGGTGCTACTATTGTGCTTGCTGCGACGACTCTGTTCTTTTTAGCCTTTGTTTTCTCGCCTAAGCAAGGAATTTTATGGCGGAAATTAAATGCCAGAAAACAAAGAACAGTAACTAATTAATTTTTTGAAAAGGGAGAGTACTTATGTTTAAAAAGAACAAAATTTTCATCATTAGTATCGTCCTGCTTTTTTTATTAGCAGGATGTTCTAGTAACGAAAGTGAAAATAGCGATACAAAGAATGACAAGTTACAAGTAGTTACAACTTACTCAATTCTTTATGACATTGTAAAAAATGTGGGAGGAGATCAAATTGACCTTCATAGTTTAGCGCCAATTGGCTCGAATCCACATGAATATGAAACATTACCATTAGATGTACAAAAAGCAACAGACGCAGATATCGTTTTTTATAATGGCTTAAATTTAGAGGCAGGTAACTCTTGGTTTGAAAAGTTGATGAATACTGCTGGGAAATCAGGAGATTCAGCACCAGTCTACAAGATGAGTGAAGGCGTAGAGGCAATGTATTTAACCACTGAAGGAAAAGAAGGCGAAGAAGATCCGCATGCTTGGTTAGATGTTCAAAATGGCATTAAATATGCAGAGAATGCAAGAGATGCACTTATCGAAGTAGACCCCGACCATAAAGAAGAGTATGAAAAAAATGCACAAGCTTATATTAGTGAGTTGGAAACACTTCATCAAAAAGCCATCGATCAATATAGCAAAATTCCAAAAGAAAAACGGATTTTTGTAACAAGTGAAGGGGCATTTAAATACTTCAGTAAAGCTTATGATTTCCAAGCGGAGTACATTTGGGAGATTAACCAAGAAAACCAAGGAACACCGTCACAAATTACGAGCGTGCTTGATTTGATCAATGAACAGCAAATTCAAGGTTTGTTTTTAGAAACAAGTATTGACCCGCGCAGCATGGAAATGGTGTCGAGAGAGACAGGTATGGACATTAAAGGAAAAGTCTTTACCGATTCGATTGGAAAACCAGGCGAAGATGGAGATACGTATATCAAAATGATGCAGTGGAATATAGATACGATTTATAAAGGTTTAACTGAGTAGTTTATTGGAAATAGATAAAAATTTTGGAACATATAGAAGTCGACTAAAGTCGGCTTCTTTTTTTATTCTATAATCTATCCAATTTTTGTTATACATAAAGTCAGTAGGGTATAGATAAAGACAAACTCTAAACACCGAGAAAAGCCACAGCTTGAGGAGGGATTTCGATTTCATTCGAATGGTTTAGCACTGTGAGTAATATTTTTGTTGTGGTCAATGTAATGCTGGCAATTTTTATTTTATTTTTTGAACGAAAAACGGCAACATCGGCATGGGCGTGGATTTTAATATTATTTTTCGTACCGATAGTTGGTTTCGTTTTATATTTGCTATTCGGTAAATCATTACGACCAAAACGGTTAAATAGTACAGCTGCCTATGACAATAAAAAATTTAAAGAAAATCGCACACGACAACTAAACGAAATAAAAGAAGGCAGTTTTCGTCCATATACAAAGAATGTAGAAAAGTGGTTAGATCTTATCCAAATGAATATGTCTAGAACGGATGCCCCATTATCGACAGCAACAGATATTCAAATCTTTAACGATGGCACCAAAAAATTTAATGCGTTGTTTGAAGATATTCATAAGGCAAAAGAACACGTTCACCTGCAATATTTCATCTTAAATAATGACGACTTAGGTCGTCGCCTCATTGGTTTGTTAACTGAAAAAGCAAAGCAAGGGGTTAATATCCGGTTCTTGTATGATGACCTAGGTTCCAAAAATCTCCCGAAAGATTTTTTTGATGAATTCCATGCAAGTGGGGGGATAGCAGTTCCTTTTTTACCGGCACTGATGTCGAGCATTAATCCTCGGCTGAATCACAGAAATCACCGTAAATTAGTCGTTGTGGATGGTTCGGTTGGTTATATCGGTGGGTTTAACGTTGGTGATGAATATTTAGGAAAGAAGGAACTCGGCTATTGGCGAGATACTCACCTCCGTCTAGAAGGAAGTATCATTTATTCACTTCAAAATCGTTTTTTTATTGACTGGAATCAAGCAACTGAGAAATTTCCGTTAAAGTTTGCTGAAAGCTTTTTCCCCAGTAAAGATGAAAATTCAGGTACGGCGATGCAAATGGTTGCAAGTGGACCTTTGAACACACATGAAGACATTAAAAACGGGTACTTGAAAATGATTTATCATGCTCGCAAAAGTATTTATCTACAAACACCGTATTTTATCCCAGATAAGTCGATTATGGATGCATTAAAAACAGCAGCATTAGGTGGAGTTGATGTTCAAATTATGATTCCACATCAAGCTGACCACATATTTGTTCATTCGGCTACACTATCATTCGCTCGTGAATTGCTACGAGATGGTGTCAAAGTGTATAGCTATAAAAATGGCTTTTTACATGCCAAAACACTCGTGGTTGATGGGCAATCCTATTCGGTAGGATCAGCTAATATGGACATTCGTAGTTTTAAATTGAATTTTGAAGTAAATGCTTTTGTATACGATGAGCAGTCAGCACGTGAAATGGAAGATTTATTTTTCCGAGATAAGGAACTTTCTGCCGAATTGACAGAAGAAACATTTAAGAATCAATCGTGGATGGAAAAAATTAAGCAAGATGTAGCACAGTTAGTATCACCAATTTTGTAAGATGATGTTGAACAATAAAGGGAGAGACTATTTTATGGTCTCTTCCTTTATTGTAGTTTAACTATTAAAAGGTAAACGACCAATCGTGTTAGAAAGTTCCATGAAAGTTTTAAATTTAGAAAGAACGTTTAACTGTAAAAGGGTATTGCTACTAAAAAGCGAACTATACAAGAATGGAGTCGGATTAAAAGCGCGAATAGAAAGAAGGTAAATTGATGAATTACGAAACCGTGATGCAAGAACTTGAAGCATTAGGAAAAGAACGGACGAAAAAGATTTATTTATCCAATGGTGCACGCGAACCATTATTTGGCGTAGCAACAGGTGCTATGAAGCCAATCGCGAAGAAAATAAAGATAGATCAAGAGTTAGCTGAACAATTGTATGCAACAGGTAACTACGATGCGATGTATTTTGCAGGCATTATTGCAGACCCAAAAGCTATGACCGCTGAAGACTTTGATCGCTGGATAGAGGGCGCGTATTTTTATATGCTATCGGATTTTGTCGTGGCGTTAACTTTATCAGAGTCTAATCTTGCACAAGAAGTAGCTGATCAATGGATAGTAAGCGGAGAAGAATTGAAAATGTCTGCAGGATGGAGCTGTTATTGTTGGCTACTAGGTAATCGTTCAGATGAGGAATTTTCCGAAAGTAAGATTTCTGCTATGCTCGATACCGTAGAAAAGAACATACACAGTACGCCGTCACGTACGAGCTCTTCGATGAATAATTTTTTATACACGGTCGGAATTTCTTTTCGGCCATTAAATGACAAGGCAGTCGAAGTTTCGAAAAGAGTCGGGATTGTAGAAATTAAACGGGACAATAAAAAAAATAGCCTGTTAAATGCTTATGAAAGCATTCAAACGGCTATGGAAAAAGGTAGATTGGGCTTTAAACGCAAATATGTCAGGTGCTAAAAAAGCTAACCCATTAATGGATTAGCTTTATTGATGAAACTAAGCTTTTTTTTCGCCTTTTTCAGAGATCTCCGTCATTAAAGCTGCAAGTAATTGTGCTTCTTGCTTTTCTTTTAATCTCAAATGAGCTTCTGTATAGCTAGGATTAATCGAGCCGCTTCCTAGCCCTTCATTAATCATTTGATCTATGGCATTAAAACGATCCAGAGCTGTTTGATGTTGTTCATTCATTTTGGCCCCTCCTTTTTAATGTTTTATATGCAAACAGAATGGAAATTTCACTCGTAAAACCACTTATCACCATTAACCAACTAAGCTATTCTCTATTCATTATATCATATTTTTATAATATTCTGATAAAAATAACAAGGTTCATTACGATTTTTTATAAACCTTTTTAGCGTGATGAAAACCAAAACATCACTAATTCTTCAATTTATCGTACTGACCGTGGTATAATAAAGAACTTAGGGCATAGATGGTTTGCTCTTTAGTGAACGGATGCCAAAAAGCCTCCGCTTACCGTTAGTATATGGAGGTGTAACAAAATGAACAAACGATGGACGATTAAAGAAATTAAAGCATTTGTCGAAAAAAATTCAGACAGCAAACTACTGTCGACAGAATATCACGGATTTTCTCAAAAGCTGCTATTTAAATGCGCTTGCGGGAATAACTTTGAAAAAACTTTCACAAAATTCAACACAAAAAACCAACGTAAATGTGACGTGTGCCAACCACCAAAACCGCCACGTGGCGAATAATGAACGATCAAAGCACTGATTTCTTTTTAGAAATCAGTGCTTTTTTATTTGAAGCATTAGTACCGATATAATAATAATGAGAACGGTCAATAAATTATGTATACCAAGTAAAAGAATAAATGGTAAAGTTTAATAAATATTAGTCTTACTTAGTAAATTAAAATATAGGAGATGGGCTATGAAACAAAAAGTAGTAGTAGCGATTGTAGTTGTTATCGTGTTAATTATTGGAGTGGTGGCTGCGATAGTCTTGCGTGACAAAGACGAAACTGTTGTCATGGAAAAGTATGTTGAAACAACCAATGCAGTTTACGACATATCAATTAATATGAATAAGGAAAATGACTTTCAAGTGCAGACAGCGATTGATGTGACAAACGATTCAACAGACCCTTGGTCGGATATTGGATTTTATTTAGTTCCAAATGCGATGAATGCTGAAGAGACAAAGTCTTATGAAGATGATAGAGCGCAAATCGAGGTTTCTTCCATAACAGTTGATGGAAAAGAAGTATCTTATACATTGGAGAATAATAAATTGCTAGTGGAACTGGAAACACAATTAGAATCTGGCTCTGTAGCAAGTGTAGTAGTTAACTATTCAATGACTTTGCCACAAAACGGTATGCGCTTGTCTCAAGTAGATGATAATTTTTACTTGGCTCATTGGTATCCTATGCTCGCACTATACCGAAATGGCTGGGATATTAACGATTATGATGCAAAAGGAGAGTCTTACAATACAGATTATGGGGACTTTACCGTGAGCTATGAGTTACCTAAAGATTATTTAGTTGCAAGTTCAGGAAATGATGGTCCAATAAAAGCAACATCGAGTGGCACGGTTAAAGGAGAAAACATCAAAGATTTTTATATGGCTATTATGGATCCTGATGAATGGGAGTTTGAAACTATTCAAGCTAATGAAACTCAGTTGAACGTGTTTACTCGGGCTACGCAAAATATATTAGAAGAAACCTCTTCACTCGCAGTTGACGCGTATCTCTATTTTGAAGTGGAAATTGGCGATAATCCATTTACAGAGCTTGATATTATTGCAAACGATGGCTATATGGAATATCCGAATATTATTGAAGTGGCTGCAGATGGGGAATCTCAAGAAATGGTTCTCGTACATGAAGTGGCTCATCAATGGTTTTATTATTTAGTAACGAACGATCCGTATTATGAATCCTGGTTAGATGAAGGGTTGACAGAATTTAGTAGTTCGCTGTTTATTAGCGCTTATTACGACGATGATGAATATGGATTTTGGGGTGCTTCTACAGCGGAACAATATTCCCGTCCAGAAAAATATGTGAATTTGCCGCTTTCCGAGTTTTCTGACGAATCTTATTATTCCACAATCTATGGCAAAGTTCCGATGGTGTTAAAAGAATATTTTGATGAGAATGGTGGTAGAGATAGAGCGCTTTTGTTCTTGTCCGCTTATTACAACGAATTCCAATTCAAACAAGTAAATACGCAAGAGTTTAAGACGTTTTTTGAAGAGTATTTTGAAGGCGACCAAAGTAAGTTTTTGGATAGTTGGTTGAAGTAACATCGTGATTGTTAGGAAGAGGCTGGATTTGCAGCTTCTTTTTTTTATGGATTTTGTTGTCGGGAAAATTTTAAAGGATTTATTTGGGAAATGGAGAATAGTACCATATGGCTTTTGACTCTAATTCGACAGGAGCGATAAACTGTGAATAAAATATTAATGGCATTATATGGGGTGTCCGCCATTTTAACACTCGCTGTTTTTTACTGGCTGAATTATCTTACTGCTCCGGTAGCTAATGATGATTACCGAGGTGGGAATGGCAACCCCGCTTTGTTTTTTCCTGTAGTTCTTATGCCTTTTATATTTTATTTCCTTTATGGAACTATAGAGTTGTCGATGCGGTTGGCAGAGAAGTGGCTAAGTCGAAAAAAGACGATTTTTGTAATTTCGTTAAGTTTAATTTATGTAGTAGGTACAGCTTTATGGACCATTCGTGCAGCTGATCGCTTTCGAACTTATATAGTGGATACGAAAGATGCATATAGCGATCCAACAGAATTCGCATTGCTAAACGTATTTTCAAATCATTTATTCTTTAATCCATTGACATTTTTTGGAGTCGTCGTGATTTGTTTTGTGGTGGGAGCGGGATGGAGTTTGAGGAGAAAGGCGAGATTGTAGAACTTTTGAGGATAGACGCTTTTTGTGAAAAAATTACTGGTTTTGCAAACAAACTCGAAGTTTCCGCAAACAAACTCTTGTTTCGCGCAAATAAATGGAGCGCTCCCGCAAACAAACCAGACCAATGCGCAAACAAAGCCTCGTATCCCGCAAAAAAATGCAGGAACTAGCATTTCGAAAGGAGTATTCAAATGAATAAAGCTAGAAAATCTTGGATTGGAGCGGCTGGAGTTGTCGTGTCGCATAACAAAGTCTTGATGGTTAAAGAAAAAGCGACAAAAAGATGGAGTGTGCCGTCTGGAGAAATTGAAAGTGGAGAAACCGCGGAACAAGCGTGTAGAAGAGAAGTAAAAGAAGAGACAGGGTTTAGTGTGTCAGTGGAAAAAGCTGTCCACACAAAAAACATGGATATCGAAAACTACAATGTAACGACCTATTATTTTCAATGCGCAATTAGTGCTGGAGAAATAATGTGCGCAGACCCAGATGAAGAAATTGAAGAAATCGCTTGGCAAAACTACGACGATCTCTTATCAATTGAACATGATTATCCGGAAGACTTGAAATTGCTACTGACTTTCATTTCTGCACCAAATTATATACAAGAGGTGAACAAGCATGTCTTATGAAACAAATTGTCCATTTTGCAATCCGACTAAAGATCACAATCAAAAAATCGTAGTTGAAAATAAAACCTGTTATTTTCTCCAACACGAAGAGCAACAAGACGTGCTAGAAGGCAGTGGAGTGATCGTGCCGAAGCAGCATCGTGCAACAACTTTTGATTTAACAATAGAAGAATGGAAAGATACATATGAGTTGTTGCAAGAAGCGAAAGATTACTTAGATCAAATCTATTCTCCAGATGGCTATACACTTGGGTGGAATGTGGGCGAGGCTTCGAACCAGTCGATTCAGCATAGCCACCTTCATGTAATTCCGCGCTATCATGATGAACCTTTAGCAGGTAAGGGACTTCGTCATTGGCTAAAGCAACCAGAGAACAAAAGGGTAAGAAAATAAGAGCGCTTTTATCTTTTGTAAAAAAATAGGAGATAGCGCAAACAAACGACAATATAGCGCAAACAACGCTGTGAATGCCGCAAACAATAAAGCGTATTGCGCAAATAAATCCAGACATCCCGCAAATAAACTCAACTATCTTTTACCAAAATCCATTAATTCTACATAAAAGAGATGTAAACCTACGAAAGTTTGGAGCCTAAGGGAGGATCTAGCTTGATACAAACGTTGAAAGATTGGAAAGTGCCAGCAATTTTGCTGGGGTCTTTAGGAATCGCGAGTATTGGAGACTTTATCTATCTCGTAGCAATCAACATCATCGTCTACCAAATGACAGGATCCGCCGCTGCGGTTGCAGGGTTATGGGTGATTAGTCCATTGACCAATATCGTCACAAAATTTTGGACAGGAAGTTTTATCGATTACCGAAGTAAGAAGAAAATCGTAATGGTGTCGTATGTATTACGGGCAGTTTTTATTGCATTGATTCCTTTTGCTTCTAGTCTTTTTGCGGTTTATACAATTCTTGTCTTGCTCAGTATTGCTAAGGCGTTTTTTGGACCAGCCTCAATGACTTATGTCACGATGCTAGTTCCACCAGCAAAGCGGAAGCGATTTAATTCGCTACGTTCATTTACATCATCTGGCGCTTTTATTATCGGACCCGCAATTGGCGGATTGCTTATTTTTCTGACAAATATAACAGTTACGTTGTGGTTGAATGCGGCGTTTTTCTTGATTGCAGCATTTTTGTTATCTTTATTGCCTGAAACTGAAAAAATTGTGCAGGAAGAAATCCCTGCACTAACTTTTTCGCAAGTGGTCAAAGATTTTAACGTTGTGTTGGATTTTATGGCAGACAAAAAGTATGTGTCTGCCATCTATTTAAGCTATTTGGCAGTCATGCTGTTTTCATTTGCGATGGATGTTCAGGAAGTGGTTTTTACTCAACAAGTAATTGGCTTGAGTAGAGTGGAATATAGCTTACTCATCAGTATTACTGGAATCGGTTCGGTGAGTGGCGCGTTATTTCTGACATTCATTTCGAATAAAATCTCGATCCGCTTGATGATTATAATTGGCATGTTAATGATGTCAGGGGGATACGTTATTTACGCATTTTCTTGGTCGTTCGTATCGATTACGGTTGGCTTTATCGTACTCGGTTTTTTTAATGTCTTTTTAAATGCAGGCATTGCAACGTTTTACCAAAACAATATTCCAGTTTCGGTAATGGGCAGAGTGACAAGCGTTTTTCAATTGTTTCAAAGTGTTTTTCAAATCATTTTCATCTTGGCAATGGGCTTTCTCGCAGACATTATTTCTTTGAAATTAACAATTGCATCACTCGCTATAATTATGTCAATCGCTGCAATTGTTTATTCATTTGCCGTTTGGCATCCGAAATATTCGAGGTGGTATAAGGAAGACACCGAAGATCTGAAAAAAGCTCGTATGATTTAAAAATAAAAACAGGATCTGCCTACTAGCAGATTTGAATGAGGAAAAGATATTATGTCTCAAAAAAAGGTGGAAGTAGAAGATGAAAATAGAAACTAAGCGCTTGACGTTAATGCCTTGTGACAGTAGTTCAATTGAAATGATGAAAAAACAAGGTTACGACAATGGACCTCAATCTCTTAATCATATAAAAGAGCTATCGAAAGACCCAACTTTATATGGGTGGGGAAGTTGGTTGGTCGTTCGGAATTCAGATGGCATGATTATTGGAGATGCTGGATTTAAAGGAGCGCCGAATTCTAAAAAGGAAGTGGAAGTCGGTTATGGTTTTCTAGAATCTTGCTGGCATATGGGCTATGCGACCGAATCTGTCGAAAGCCTTGTAAAGTGGGCACTTGATTTGGTGGTAGTAGAGAAAGTGGTTGCAGAAACAAGATTAGAAAATATCGGATCAATTCGGGTTCTGCAAAAAGTGGGGATGGAGCAAGTTGAGGGAAAAAGCGATATGTTTTATTGGGAATTGACGAAGCAAAAGCACCAATTCCAATCAAAGAAGTAAAACTGATAAATAATATTATAGCTGCGTAACAGCTTTGAACAATAGACTGTTCCAAAAACCGTATTTCTCTTGAAACACGGTTTTTGTTTTGAAAGACTATAGCATTTCTAGAACTTCATCAATATTTGTCCATTCATAAGTCAGTTCATTAACTATTATTTCGCCAAATTGGAGTTGCACGGTATCAATCAACTGTGCTCCGTAATACTCGTAGAAAAATCGTGTTTTATTATATTCAAGAACTTCGACAAAAACTTTTTAATAACTTAGTTTTTTAAATTGAAGAAATAATGCTTTCATCAGCAGTTTGCCAATGCCTTGACTGTGATATTCATCGAGCAAATAGATAGAAGTTAAATCCCCAGAGTTAGCTATCGTATTCGTATCTCTTTTCGAAGCCGTACCAAATCCGGTGATGTGGCCTTCGTCAGTTTCTGAAACAACGATGTAATTGGTCTTGTCGGCAATGTTGTTTTCCCATAGAGTTGTTCGTTTCTCATAGGACAAACTCGTTAAAAATGTACTAGGCAGAATCTCTTTATACGTAGTTCTCCAACTATCGACGTGGACTTTCGCAATTCCCGGTGCATCTTGTTCAATCGCTTTTCTGATTTTCATAACTTCACTCCTGTCTAAAGAAAAGAATAGCATAAATACTGGGAATCAGTCGATTTGCAAACAACCTGGTGTTTTCTGCAAACAAACAATGACTTAGCGCAAACAAATAGAGCGAACCTGCAAACAACCACGCTTATCCAGCAAACAAACTTCAACTTCCCGCAAACAAACAAGAATCCTTCACCCAACAATCATTAAAAACACAAAACCCCCAGCAAGAAAGCAAGAAAGCAGCTTCTTACGTGGGGTTTTTTAACAAAATTAAACCGATTTAGGTTCTGAAAACGCTGGGCGTTTCCACAAATACGTCAACGCTATTCCCGCGCCTAAAACGACAGTTGCGAAGTAGAAGGGATAGTTTAAATCGATGTCGAACAAGATTCCACCAACAATCGGACCGAAAATATTCCCGAGACTTGTGAACATCGAGTTCATCCCACCTGCAATACGTGATAAATACGTCGTAACCGCTGGTCGCATTAAATCAAATCCGACAAAGACTAGCATCGTCACAAGAAGAATCGACCAGTAACTCGAAACAAAAGTCATGATAAACACAAGACTTGTGGAAACGAGCAAACTATAACGGATCAGGCGAATTTCCCCAAACCAACGTGTTAGTTTATCAAACAATCCGACTTGGAAAATTACTCCGACAATAGCACCGAGTGAAATAATGACGGCAATGTCTTTTGCGGTAAAGCCGAATTTATGATCTACAAATAGCGCAAACAATGACTCGAAAGCGGCAAGTCCGAAAGAAGAAATAAAGATCACCATAAACGCAATCGAATACATAGGTGAGAATACTCGCTTGAAACCAGCTTTTGGAATAGGTTGGTATTTTTCTTCCACTTCATAACTACGATCAGGTTCTGTTAACGTAATAAGCGATAAAATTGTCGCGAACAAACCAAAGCCAGCTGCAAAAAAGAACGGAAGACGCGTGCTAATGTCCGCTAAAAATCCGCCGATTCCGGGACCGATAATAAAGCCGGTTGAAATAGCGGCAGACATATACCCTAATGCTTTTGGACGCGTGCTACTCGTTGTAATGTCAGCAATATAAGCTGTAACTGCCGGCATGATAAATGCAGCACTAATACCGCCGAGAATTCGTGAAGCAAACAGCACTTCGACAGTTTGTCCAATACCGAATAAAAACTCAGAAATACTAAAAATGAGCAGTCCAATAATAATCATCGGTTTACGTCCAATATTGTCTACCCAACGTCCGGCAATGGGGGAAACGATGAGTTGAGCTAATGCAAAAGCGGAAACCATATAACCGACAACAGTTCCCGAAATATTTAACTCGTTCATGATGGTCGGGGTAACAGGAATAACGAGACCAATTCCTAGAAATGCGATAAATAGATTAAGCAATAGTGTTGATAGGACG
Source organism: Planococcus halocryophilus (assembly GCF_022489025.1). GTDB lineage: Bacteria > Bacillota > Bacilli > Bacillales_A > Planococcaceae > Planococcus > Planococcus halocryophilus_A. Next base: position 16,437 of record NZ_JAKVTG010000010.1, read on the forward strand.
AGTTTATTTGATTTCATGTAATGATCTCCTTATATTCATCGTGCCTGATGAATCGGTCTAACAGTTCTTATTTGTCACTTAGTCAAGCCGCGCCAAAAGATTGGCCAAACAGCATGGAGGCGTTTGTTGTATCTTTCAACACCGGTATAGACGAGCTCGGTCATCGTTCCTTCAGTCACTGTCAAATACGCTAAAGCCATATCTGAAAAATCATCCGAATATAATACTTTTTCATGGCGGTGACGCTCTCGCAACAACCGTGTTAAATGTAAATGCATGTTATCGAAAAAGGGATTAAATAAATTCCCAACTTCTTTTTCTAGTTTAAGGGGTGGAAAATAAGCAGCGCGTAAAATGAATTTCATGCGTTCATTGTCTTGGCTTTCTTTAGCAAACCATTCAAAATAACCGAAAAGAAGAGGCTCTAACGGTTCGTTTTTCATCGAATAAAAATAACTAGCGATTTGAGCTTTTTGTGTGTCGAGAGAATAGTGAAGCGCAGAAATAAATAAGTCATCTTTTCCTTTGTAATGTGCATATATCGATGGTTTTTTTATACCAACTTCTTCAGCGATTTTACTGAGAGAAGCGCCTGCATAGCCTTCTTTTGCGAAATGGCTTACTGCAGTTTGTAAAATCAGATTAGCTTTCATGTCATCTACCTTCCTAACGGTCGTTAGGAAATAATCTCATAGATGAAAAACAAAGTCAATAAAATAGTAAAAGACGTCTATTCATAACCCTGAAGGGGAATGAATGACGCCTCTAATTCGCAGTATTAAGTTAAAGGATTATCTGCCACCGAGTATATCGAATAGACCACCCGCGGCACTACCTTCACCTTTTGAGCGTCCAGTAGGGTTTTGTGGAGCTGCCGCAAAGACACGACTCGCTAAACGACTAAATGGCATAGATTGTATCCACACGCTACCAGGACCGCGCAATGTGGCGAAAAATAAGCCTTCACCGCCAAATAATGCCGTTTTAATGCCAGGCACAGCTTCAATGTTGTAGTCTACGTCACCAGTCATAGCGACTAAGCAACCTGTATCAACGCGAATCACTTCACCTTTTTGAAGATTCTTACGGTAAATCGTACCGCCGGCATGGACAAATGCCAAACCATCGCCTTCTAGTTTTTGCATGATAAAGCCTTCGCCACCAAAAAAGCCGGCGCCGATTTTACGTTGAAACTCAATACCGATTGAAACACCTTTAGCTGCGGCTAAAAATGCGTCTTTTTGACATATGATTTTGCCGTTTAAGGTACTTAAATCCATAGGAATAATTTTACCAGGATAAGGAGCAGCAAACGAAACATGACGTTTGCCAGTGCCATTGTTTGTGAAAGTGGTCATGAACAAACTCTCGCCGGTAATAATACGTTTACCTGCGCCCATCAATTTGCCCATTAAGCCACTGCCGCCTGAACTTTGAGAACCGTCACCAAAAATTGTCTCCATGGCAATGCCGTCTTCCATCATCATTAATGCGCCGGCCTCTGCAATGACCGTTTCTGAAGGATCCAGTTCTACTTCGACAAACTGCATATCGTCACCATGCAACTTGTAGTCTATTTCATGATTGTTCATTTTTACTCCTCCTTTTTTCTCATAGAATTTATGTTATATAATAAATACGTCTTGAACGATAGAAAGTTTCAAAAATATACTATAGGAAAAAATACGGATAGGAGATGGGTTAGATGAATGCAGAAGAGTGGATTACACGATTGGACATGACTGCGCATCCCGAAGGTGGCTATTATAAGCAATCGTTTGTATCAGATGAAAAAATTACAACAACTAATCATCCGCAAGAGCGCAACTTGTACACGAGCATTTACTTTTTACTACAGTCACATGATATTTCGCATTTTCATCGATTAAAATCAGATGAACTTTGGTATTTTCATGCAGGCGAAGCTGTTACCGTGCATATAATCGATGCAAAAGGAAATTACCGTGCAGAAAAACTAGGTCTGGATATTGCTGCAGGGGAACGACCGCAAGTACTAGTAGAAAAAGGCAGCATATTTGGATCGACAATAGAAGCTAAAGAGGCATTTTCATTAGTTGGCTGTATGGTTTCACCGGGCTTTGATTTTGCTGATTTTGAATTGCTGTTGCAATCAGATTTACTGGAACATTTCCCTGAACACGAAGAAATCATTAAGAAGATGGCCTACAAAAAAATTCCGGGTACTCTATCGGATGTATAGGAAAAATGCTAGACTTACAATAGACAAAGCAAAAGGGTGAGGGTAAAAAATGGGGAGTCTTTTATTGATGTTGATCATTGCTGTGGCAATTTTTGTCGGCATTGCATCTAAAAAGTTTTACAACAAACCGTATATTGTGAATTTTGGCATCGCTGTCATGATGGCGTTACTCGTTATTCAAACATTTATGATGACGCCAATTGGCATACTTGGATATGCCGCAATCATTATTTGTTCGATTGCATTTATATTTCAACTCGTTATGGGCTTCAGAAATTTAAAAACAGTAACACAATAAATAAGAAAAGGCTTTTGATCTTAGATCAGAAGCCTTTTTATATGAATAAAAATTAAAGTTGGTTAAGTGCTGTATCGATTTCACGATCACCAGAGACCACTGCAAAGGTTTTGTTAAAGACACGTTCATTATCTAGCGCATTAAACAAAACGCGAGCTACATCTTCTCGTGAAATCTCTCCTGAATCTAAATCTTCTACCGCTAAAACTTTACCGGTACCAGAATCATTCGTTAATATACCTGGTCGGATAATAGTGTAAACCAATCCGCTGGCTCGTAAAATATTATCAGCATGATGCTTCGCCACGTAGTAATGAGCCATATCTTCTTTCCACATAGCACGTTTGTCCGCATTAATAGCGCTAATCATAAGAAAACGTTCAGTACCAGTACGCTCAGCGGCTTCAATAGTTTTTGCAGCCCCATCCAAATCAATTAGCAAAGTTTTGTCTGCACCGGTTTTACCGCCACTACCCGCTGCAAAAACTACCGCATCGCAACCTTTCATCGCTTCTGTAATTTCCTCGACACTGCCTTCAAGGCTAGTTAATACGGTTTCTACGCCTAAACTATTAAAAAAACTAACTTGCTCTTCTTTGCGGATCATGGCTTTTGGTGTGTGTATGTCACTGCTTGCAAGCATTTTAACGAAATGTCTTCCGATTTGTCCGTTTGCTCCGACTACTAAAACTTTCATCCACAAAACCCCCTTGATATTTTCACTCTATCTCCATCATATACGCTCCAAAGACTATTTCAAGTAGGGCTTTAGATTGTTTGTTCTGAAAAATGACAATTAGTCAAAAAGGGGACTATATTCTCAAGTTAAGTTTAGTATAATGGTAAATATCTTAATAATTCTATTGCTAATGATTCAAGGAGGAACACAATGAACCCGATGTCTGAAACAAAAACAACGTACATGAAAAAAACAACGCACAGGAGAGAGACCCCGCCGGATTTTTCACAGTTTAAAGGGAAAAGACTTGATAAAGAACCCAGCCAGTTTTTTGAAATGGTTAAACATGCTTTATGGTTCTGTGCAGGAGCAGGCATTTTACTAGTGATGATTTTTTCGTTATTTTATTTTGTTTAAAGCAAAAGGGGGACTATTGAATGATTCGGTATCCAGCAACAACTATAAAAACAATAGGTGTTACCGCTCCGTCATCAGGAGTGGGCAGTGAACATCATGAGCTTTTAAAACAAGCAATTGCCAGACAAGAACAAAATGGCTTCTCGTTCGTGACAGGTGATACTGCTTGGACTCAAAACATGGCAAAATCAGCTCCTGCAAAAAAACGTGCCGAAGAATTAATGGAAATGATGACAGATCCAACTATTGATTTGATCTTTCCACCTTGGGGTGGAGAATTGCTAATTGAAATATTAGAATATCTGGATTTTTCAAAAATGCAGCCGAAATGGATTCTAGGATATTCAGATCTTAGTGTTTTGTTGTTAGCGTTGACATTAAAAACCGGAATTGCGACAGCACACGGTACCAATTTGATCGACTTGCGTAGTGAACAAAGTGATGCGACTACAGGTCGCTGGCTATCGATTTTGCAAACTGGGGCAAAGGGCTCTGTTGCGCAAAGCTCATCTGAATTATATCAAAAAGAGTGGAATCATTCGGTTCCATCTCCCGTAGTGTTTCATTTGAGTGAACCGACTGTATGGAAAACCGTTTCAGGAGCTGAGGAAAACTTCTCGGGACGCTTATTGGGTGGCTGCATCGATGTGATTCGTCACTTAGTTGGAACATCTTTTGGTGATGTTCAAAGGTTTAGAAAAGACTATATTTCAGAGGAACCAGTTGTTTGGTATTTGGAAAATTGCGAACTGCCTGTAGCTGATTTGAAAAGATCGCTAACACAGATGAAATATGCAGGCTGGTTTGACAATTGTGCCGGCATTATTTTTGGGCGAAGTTCTGCAAATGAGCCAGTTCAAGATTATACAGTTGAGAAAATGTATGAGGATTTAGCAGAAGAGCTTAACGTACCTATTGCTTACGATATCGACTTAGGACATGTGCCACCACAAATTACTTTTGTCAATGGAGCCTATGCTGAAGTTCGTGTGGCAAATGGAAAAGGAACGGTGACACAGCAATTTATATAAAAAGGATGTTTGCTTATGGACTTTCGCCAGTTATCAGTTAAAGATGTACAAGCCTATTACGACTTGCGTATTGAGGCTCTGAAAAACAATCCAGATGCGTTCGCGACGAGACTAGAAGATGCACTGAAAAACCCAATTGAAAAAACAGCACAAAACATGGCTATGAAAAACGCCTATACGTTTGGTGCATTTTCAGAAGGAAGATTACTAGGGAATGTAACTTTGGTGCGCAATTTAGCACCAAAGTTACACCACCGGGGTTCAGTTTATGCGGTATACGTAACACCTAGTGAAAGAGGCAAAAGACTGGCTAGTCATTTAATGCACCAGCTTTTCGAGTTTGCTAAAACTATGCAAGGGCTAGAGCGTTTAGATTTAGCAGTCGCAAGTGAAAACAAGGCAGCTATCGCTTTATATGAACAACTTGGTTTTGAGAAGTATGGAACCGACCTACAAGCTATGAAAACACCAGAAAAATACATCGATGAAAATCTGATGGTGAAATTCCTATAGCAATTGAAAAAAGGTGTATTGGACAACGCCAATACACCTTTCCTTATTCATTCAATTTATACAGCTTATCGTCGTCGTCTGAAGGTGTACCGCGTCCATCGGTGTTATTGGTAATAAAATAAACAGAATTTCCATCTGACAAAACATCTCGAACACGACCAAAGCCTTCAATTGAATCTGTAACTTCGGCATTATCTGGATTTACTACTTTTATGGCAGTTCCACGAAGTGCAGCAACGTATAGAAAGCCGTTGTGCATCGCAATACCACTTGGGGCCCATGTTTGGTCTGAACCGGTAGTGAAAAATGGAGATTCTAATCCCTCTTCAGAAGTATTGCCTTCGATGGTCGGCCATCCGTAATTATTGCCTTCTTCAATGATGTTGAGTTCGTCATTAGCCGATTGTCCGTGTTCTGATGCGTACATGATGTCTTCGTCCCAAGTAATGCCTTGCGGATTCCGGTGACCTGATGAGTAAATTTCAAATTCATTTGAAGAATTGAGCTTTAAGATTTTGCCGTTAACAGATCCTAAGTCTTGTGCAAGTTCTGGAGTAGAGGCATCGCCAACCGTTGCAAAAAGTGTACCGTCTTCATCTAATGCTAAACGGCCGCCGTGATGAACATTGCCCGTTGGAATGCCTTCTAGTAAAACTTGGTTTTCTTGCCATTCACCATTTTCTAAAACAAGTGTGATAATTTTATTGAAATCTTTGCCATTGCGTTCGTATACATAATAGCCATAAGCTTCCTGGTTTGTTTCAAAATCTTGCTTTAATACAAATCCTAAAAAACCAGCTTCTGATGCACCGGAAAGTTTATCCGAAAAGTTAACTTGTTGATGCGTCACTGTATCATCTTTGTCAATATAGGCGACGGTACCAGTTCGTTCTGAAATATAAAATTCATCACCTATTTTATTAATTGCCCAGGGCGTCTCTAGTCCAGTGGCAATTTCTTCGAAAGGTGCCGTTGCTTGTTCTGGATCAGCAGCTGAATTATTACAACTGGCTAACAGCAGTATAGACAGTGAAGCCATTAAAATCTTTTTCACGAAAAAACCTCCTTTTCATTATTTTAATGGAATCGTGCGTCGATAGGAAATAATACCACGAGTGGGATAGAGAATTTTCTCCACATAAAAAGACCTTAGCCGACTCGAGTTGGCTAAGGTCTTCAGTAATTTAAACGGGCTTTTTTTTCGTTTGCATAATTTCTACAATAACAAATCCAAGTGTTACGCCTAATAACACATTAATTAGCAATGGATTTAAATACTGGTCGCGGAAAATAGTAGCGACCGTCAATATGTAAAAAATAGCTTGTGTGAGTTTTGCAATAAATGGAATTGCGTCTTTCGGATAGCGAGTACGTGCCAACTGAAAAACGAGAAAAGCCAGCAACAAAACCAAATAATGTGGCCACGAAAAAACTGGAACTACATTATTGATCACTGCAAACAGCGCGAGTGGAACAAAATAAAACAACAGCGATTTCACGTTGAAAGCCTCTTTTCTCTTTATTTTTTCATATGGTCTTGTTGTTTACGACCGAATAGTAAATACAAATTATAGATTGAGAATATAACTGCAACAGTTACAATCACGACCGAGACCATAGGATAAACGGATACTCCATTTTGCATCATATCATTGATTCGTGTGTAGACGATCCACGGTCCAATAACCAATATAAAAATATCAAGTGCTGTACCAAGTTTTGTTCTCATGAGCTTCCTCCAATAAAAGATGATAACTTAATCTTATCAGACTTTAGCTTGAACGTATGCATAGAAAGAAAAACAGCTGCCCATAAAGTTAAGGACGACTGCAAGTTGATGAAATTATTTGTGTGCTCGGAGTTCGGTTCTAGCAAGTGCATCCGCTGCACGATTTTGAGAGTCAGGAATCCATTTAATAAAGCAGTACTCAAATTGATCTCCAATTTCTAACGCGCGTTCAAGTAAAGGCTTGAATTTCGGGTTTTTGATAAACCGTCTTTCAAAAGCATCAACCGTTACTTGTGAATCCGATTTGATCGAAATCATTTGAGACGATAACTCCTTTGCAAGCTCTAACCCTTTAACGAGAGCGGTGAATTCCGCTGTATGATTGTCCATTTCACCCACATATTCACTCCAGTGAATAGCATGTCCTTCACCGCGAATAAAAACTCCAACAGCACTTACTTGGGGCCTACCAGCACTGGCCGCATCTACAAACACTTCTAACATCAAATCACCTACTTTTCGTCGATGGGCTTAATCATTTTGGCTAAATAGCCAAATGGCGTATCTAGTATAGAAACAATAAACTTCAATAAATAAGTCGAGAAGAAAATTTGGAGCCATACATCAAACGGAAATACACCCCAAAATGCAATAGAAGTAAAGATTAATGTATCCAGTAATTGGCTTACTAAAGTGGAGCCGTTATTACGAATCCAAAACTGGCTGTCTTTTGGAAAGACTTTACGAAGAGCACCGAAAATCAAAACGTCTAAATGTTGACTGGCAAGATAAGCAATCATGCTTCCTATAGCAATTTGTGGAATAAGACCGAAAATCGTTTCTAAAGAGCTTTGTGCAAAATCACTGTCAGCAGGTATAAATTTAATCCCAAACTGCATGACTAGCACCATAATTAGCAACGAAGAAAAACCAAGCCATACCGCTTTTTTCGCTTCTTTTTTTCCGTAATTTTCATTTAAAATATCGGTTGCTAAAAATGTTGAAGCATATAAGCTGTTGCCGAGTGTGGCAGTTAAACCAATGATTTCAATGGTTTTCGTCACTTGAATGTTGGCCAGTATAGTAGAAATTGCAACCCAAGCAAACAAACCTGTCTTGCCGAAAAATTTATACATCATTAATAAAAGAACAAAATTGAACAAGGCAAAGCCAAGTCCCCAAAATTCATTAAACAAAAAAGCTACCTCCTTAGTTTTGGTAGAGCGGGAATTTGCGAACCGCTTGGTACCATAAAATGTCCTCAGTTAGTATAACTATTGTTGGTATAAAAAACAAATGCGTAGTAGAATGAGAAAATGATGTTTTGCTAAGAGGTGACAAAGTGAAGAAAATTTCTATTATAAAAGAAATTGATGAAATGCTGACGACTTATTGTGACGGTTGCTTTGTGAAAAACCAACTTCGCAAAGACGATGGAAAGACAGCTGCTCATAGATTTTGCATAAGCAACTGTACAGTCGGTGCGCAATTGCAGTTTTTAGGTAACGAACTTAACAAAATCGGAACCGGCACGAAACAATAACTGTTTTCTACTGGCATACAAAAAGCAGGAACGGAAATCCGTCCCTGCTTTTTTCTATTTTCTATTTGTTATTCCGGATCAACTTCGATAACATTTGCAGCCTGTGGTCCGCGGTTGCCATCTATAATATCGAATGATACGATTTTGCCTTCGGTTAATGTGCGAAACCCGTCACCTTGGATGCCTGTAAAATGGACAAATACATCATCGCCATCATTATACTCAATAAATCCGTAACCTTTTTCTGAGTTAAACCATTTTACTGTACCTTGGTTCATACAAGTTCCCCCTAATATTGAGTATGTCATGGACCTATAACTGCCATGTTATGGATGGCTATACTATACATGAAGCCTATAGAAACGTCAATAATCGTTGGGAATACAGGCATTTTAGAGACGCTTCAGGTTATAATAGAAGAAACAAGCGATAGGAGCGGGAGAATGGATCAGGAAAAAATCAATCAATGTCAGCATGAAGTAAAGAAAATTTATGAGCAGTTTGATGCGAGCCACGACTGGCAGCATATTGAACGCGTCATGAAAAACGCCAAAATGATTTTGGCGCAAGAAAATGCAGATGCCTTTATCGTTGAGTTAGCGGTATTGCTTCACGATGTTTCAGATCCAAAGTACAAAAAGCCAGATGAAGATTTAGAGCAAGATATTCTAAATCGCTTAAAACTGACAGATAAGCAGCGACAAGAAATACAAGATGTCATTGCCTCTGTATCTTTTAAAGGCGGAAACGGCAAGCCGGCAACAAGCATCGAAGCCAAAATTGTTCAAGACGCAGATCGCTTAGATGCTATTGGTGCAATCGGTATTGCCCGCGCATTTGCATATGGCGGTGCAAAAGGCCGTAAACTATATGATTGGAACGAAAAAGCGCGAACAGAAATGACCGAACAGGAATATCGAGAAGCACAAACAAGCAGTGTTACACATTTTTACGAAAAGCTTTTATTACTTAAAGATCAAATGACTACGGAAACTGGTAAGCAGATGGCTGAAGAACGCCATGAATTTATGCTATCCTTTTTAAAGCAACTTCAAACAGAAACGGATGGGAATAAATGAGCCACTTAAATATTACGAAATTAACAAAAACAGTCGGAGCCAAAACTTTATTCAAAAATGTTGAATTTTCATTGTATCCAGGAGAACGTGCCGGATTGATCGGTGTGAACGGAACAGGGAAATCGACCTTGATGTCAATACTAGCAGGATCAATGGATGCAGACAGCGTTGTCAAGGATCATCCGAAAAAATATCAAATAACGTATTTAATGCAAGAGCCTGAATTTGATGAGTCACTGACAGTACTTGAAACGGTTTTCTCTGGAGACTCGCCAATTCTTGTGTTAAACCGTGCATATGAAAACGCGTTAAAAAATATGATGGTCGATTCGAGTTCAACTCAATTACAAGACGAATTGATGGATATTCAAGAAAAAATGGAGCAGGAAAACGCATGGGACATTAACGCACTTGCAAAAACTGCTTTATCAAAATTGGGTATCGATATGTATGACCAATCGGTTGGTGAGTTATCAGGTGGACAGCGAAAACGTGTAGCTCTTGCAAAAGCATTGATCGAACCAGCAGATTTAATCCTTCTGGATGAGCCGACTAACCATCTTGATGCTGTTTCAACAGAATGGTTGCAAGAAACGCTATTACGTATGGGATCAGCTATGCTTTTCGTAACGCATGACCGATACTTCTTAGATGCAGTATCGACCCACATTTTCGAAATCGCGGACCAAACGATGTATACGCATAAAGGAAACTACGGAGACTATTTGGAGAACAAAGCGATTCGCGATGAAATGAACGCATCGTCTCAGCAAAAACTTGAAAACCGTTTCCGTTCAGAATTAAAATGGATTCGTCGTGGTGCAAAAGCACGTTCGACAAAACAAAAAGCACGGATTCAACGTTTTGATGACATTAAAGAAAATGTACAAAAAGAAAATGACAACACATCGCTTGAACTATCGATGCAAAGCCAACGTCTTGGTAAGAAAATTATCGAAGGCAAAGATATGGGAGTTGCTTACGGTGACAAACAAATCTTTAGCGGATTTGATTTCCTGTTACAAGGTGGAGACCGCATCGGAATTGTCGGACCAAACGGTGCGGGGAAATCGACATTAATGAAAATGTTAGCAGGTGAGCTTGAACCAACGACAGGGAAAATGGAATATGGTAGCACGGTGAAAATTGCTCACTTTACACAGCATTTGCCTGAAATGGACGAATCACAACGAATGATTGAGTATATTCAAGAAACATCGAGTGACTTTGAAGCGGAAAAAGGCGTCCGCTTATCTGCAACGCAAATGCTTGAGCGCTTCTTATTCCCATCAAATGGTCACGGTACACAAATTGGTAAATTATCTGGTGGCGAACGCAAACGTTTGTACTTATTGAAACTTTTAATGGAACAGCCAAATATTTTATTCTTAGATGAGCCGACAAACGACTTGGACATTCAAACACTTTCTGTATTGGAAGATTTCTTAGAAAACTTCCCGGGCGTTGTTATTACGATTTCGCATGATCGCTTTTTCCTTGATCGCATCGCGCAGAAATTATGGACAACAGGTACAGGGAAAATCGAAGAATACCAAGGGCTTTATTCGGAATTTATTAAAGAGAAAAACAACCCGGTGGCTCTTGCTGAACAAGAGTTAGTAGAAACTGTCGTGACAGAACCTGTAAAGGCAAAAAAAAAGATGAGCTATAAAGATCAACTAGAGTACGATGGCATCTTAGATAAAATCGCAGAAGCAGAAGCAAAGATTGAAGCTCGTGAAGAAGAGATGGCTTTAGCGGGTGCAGATTACGATAAATTACAGAAGCTAACAAAAGAAGTGAATACGTTAACTGCAGAGTATGATGCATTGGTTGAACGTTGGACTTATCTTCAAGAAATCGCAGAAGCGTGATCGACTAATTGCAGGAGGGATTTTAGTGAAAATTTTAACCATAGAACCGACACCAAGCCCGAATACGATGAAAGTAATCATCGATCAAGAATTGCCTTTTGGCAAAAGTCATAATTACAATAAAGACAATATAGAAGCTGCTCCAAAAGAAGTACAAGAATTGCTTGCGATTGAAGGCGTCAAAGGCGTTTATCACGTTGCTGATTTCTTGGCAGTCGAACGTATTTCGAAATTTGATTGGGAAGCTATTTTAGCACAAGTGCGCAATGTCTTTGGTGAAGACCGTGAGCACATAGGTGACGAAGTTGAATTAGATGAACATTTCGGCGAAGTATATGTCCATGTTCAGGAGTTCAAAGGCATTCCGTTGCAAGTCAAAGTGTTCGATAACGCATCAGAAGAACGTTTTGGGATGTCTGAGCGATTTGTTACAGCGATGAAACAAGTCATGGACCCAACTGAAGAAAATTATTTAATGCAACGTAAATGGGCGGATTATGGCGTCCGTTACGGCGATAAAGCTGAAATTGGAAAAAGTATGGTAGAAGAAATCGAAGCGGCCTATCCACAACAACGCTTAGATGCATTATCTACAAAAAAAGATGCAGAACAACACGAAGCAGCACCGCGTGGACGCAAAATTTCTCCAGAAGAATTTAATGCGCCCGAGTGGGAAACTCGTTTTCAACTACTCGATCAAATGATTGAAGCGGAACTTGACGATTTGCCATTATTGTCGATGGCACTTGATGACGAAAAAATGTCAATTCGCCGACAAACGGCCATTTTCCTTGGAGACATTGATGACAAAGCGGTTGTTCCGTATGTGGAGCGTGCTATGAAAGACAAAAGCTGGGCTGTACGGAGAACTGCAGGTGACACCATTAGTGATTTGGGATTTGAAGAGTTTGAGCCAATCATGATTGAAACTTTAAACGATAAAAACAAATTGGTTCGTTGGAGAGCGGCAATGTTCCTATATGAAACGGGTACAGAATCAGCATTGCCAGCATTAAAGCAAGCAGAAAATGACCCAGAATTCGAAGTGAAATTACAGATTAAAATGGCCATTGCACGTATCGCAGAAGGCGAAGATGCTAAAGGTTCTGTTTGGAAACAAATGACCGAAGCACGACAAGCAATGAAAGGTGAATAAAAAAACCGGTGACTCCCAGTCACCGGTTTTTTTCGTTTCGGCTTAGTCATTTCATAAAATGTTTTTAACTCCTGTTTAAGAGGTAAAGAGCTTTTAGTTGATTAGATTTAGCCAATCATCATTAATTAGGAGGAATGACGAATGAACAATAATGTATACTCAGTAGAAATTTTATATAGTGGAAAATATGAATCGTGGGAGTTTGCGAATCGTGAAAAGCGTGATTCCTTTTACGAAAAAGTAATTCATGAATTTAACGATCAAAAAGTCAGCAAACAAGAAGAAGTAGATGACACAAAAATTGTCCAGTTGTCTTCTAATAACTTAGAACTTCAAGATGACGGTGAATACGCTCAAAATATGACTATTGAATGGTTCGATTACGATGTCTTTAGCAAAATGCTCGATTTTATTAATCATGAATTTGAATAAAAAAAGTCTTTAGACCTAATGCATGTAAAAGCGTCTGGAAGTTGTTTAGATTCAGCTAAAACAAAGCAGCGTTGAGATATTTAAGGTATACGTGTTATTACACGTAACTAACCATAAAAGCTTGGCTATCATTATTTTTATTTAATAAAATAAAAAAACTACCCAATTCGGGTAGTTTTTTTTGTTAGAAATACGTCACTACGTGGTGAAGACTATTATAAATATAGGGTAAAGTAGGTATATAAAATCATTTAATGATACAAAAGACAATAAATTACTCATTTTTCCTAAAAAAAATTATTAATATTAGGTCCATGTATACGTTTTTTGTTAATAAGTTTATGATATCTTTTAAGTATACATAGGAGGGTTTCAGGTGAATCTTACGGTCAATGGAATAGTATTAAGTCAAAAAAGAAGTTCGTTAATTATTAAAGAACTTATTAGAGAATCAGTTGCTGAGCATGCAAAAGATGTAGAAGAGTATTTAAAAAATTATACGGTAGAAGAAATGGGGAATACCATTACTCTTCGCCCACCATCAGCTGAAGGCATTCAAATTTCACTTTTCAAGTCATCCTAATGGATGGCTTTTTAAATTATCTTTTAGATAATAATAGATGCGTAAACGCAAAGTTAAACACTGCTAAATAATCGAATCAACAGTCTTGGAATAAACAATAATGTGTTCCAAACAGCGGATAAGAGCAATTCAAAAACAAGTTGAATACTAAGGTCTTTAAAGAAATCAGTAATGCAATTGTCTTTCTTCTTTTTCTTTTTCATGAATTTCTCCTATTATTTAAGTTTCTTGTTTAGAACCCACTCGATTTACGACAGTCCTGATTTACTCGCGAATGCCTTTAATGCTCTTCCCATCTAAAAAAGCATGGCCAGATTGTAAAATATGAATCGTAGCAAATCCGTATCGACTGTAGACTTTTTCAACTTGTTCATTAATAGGATGAACCCATAAATTTTCTAGCCTCATCGTTTGAGCTTCTTTTTGTATATGTTGCAAGACAAAACCAATTAATCCTTTTCCTCGATTTTCCTCGATAGTCGCAACACTTTCAATACGACCTTGATTCTCATGAACAAACAGGCACGCAGTCGAACTAGGTTTGCCATTAACTTTTAATAAATAATGCGTATACCGACTGTCTTTGAACTCTGTTTCAAAAGCCTTTTCACGAACTACTTTTCCACCAAATTCTTTAATCTGACACTCGACCCACGAGGCGTCACGATAATTTGTATCGTTTACTTCTTCGACCGTGACATGGTCAGGGATTGATAGTGACGTTAGTTCTTTGTTCCATAACTGAATCGGCTGAGGCATTTCTTCGTACTGAAAACCATTATTTTTTAATTGGGCAATAAAGTTTGACAGCAAATTGACATGATCTAAATAAAATCGTGGTGTAATTGAGTGAGATCTATAAAATGAAACCACTTCATCGATTACTTTTTCAAGGTATTCGGGTTGTTCACTTACATATGCATGATTTGCGTCATAATAATCTGGCTGTTGTTCGTTTAAAAACAAAGCACCCCATGGACGATCATATTTGGTGGAAAAGGACTGTAACAGTGCAAAGTCTAATTCGTTAATTTGTTTTAGTAAATCCATCTATTATCACCCTCATTTTTATTACTTAAATCTAATCATACAGAACTAAACTAATAAATTCATAAAAAAATCACATTTAAATCGACATACTATGAAATTATGGAACATCTAGGTTACACTTAAATAGATAAAACTTAGAGTTTCTAGAAAAAGTTTAAACGAAAAGGGGCGAAAAGCATGAACGCATATGATGAATACATGAAGGGCATTGTGGTGCCGATGCGCCAGGAATTGGCTGGAGCAGGATTTACAGAATTGTTAACGGCTGAGGAAGTAAACGACCATATGAGCAGCGCTAAAGGGACAAGTCTCGTTGTGATTAACTCTATTTGTGGCTGTGCAGCAGGATTGGCACGTCCAGCAGTTATAGAAGCACTTCAAACAGTAGAAGCAAAACCCGAACATTTGGTAACGGTCTTTGCAGGACAAGATAAAGAAGCAACAGCGCAAATGCGTCATTATTTTGAAGAAGTAGCTCCGTCGTCACCATCGATTGCGGTAGTCAAAGATGGCGAGTTGGCTCATTTTATTCCACGCGAACAAATAGAAGGTTATCCAATGGAACAAATTCGCGACCATTTAGCACAAGCGCTTGAACAGGTGGCTGCTCAGTGAAAACGGTCGTCACAACAGCGTACCGCTCAACTTCATCTATGATGGAGTGGGCGGAGCGAGTTTCAACAGAACTATCGCTTCAGCAAGTGACACGCAATAAGCGCTCTATTAAGAAAATGCATGCGGATGAATCGGCTGATTTGTTGATCTGTTTAAAAGAACGACTCGAGTTTTATCCATTGGATAAAACAGAGCCGTTCTTTTTTCATCCGAATTCAGCTGCGTACCGGACGAAGAGACCGCTCGAGGAAGATCCATTAGTAGTAGTTTCGAATTTAAAGCCAGGTGACTCTTTTTTAGATTGTACTTTAGGTCTTGCATCAGACTCTTTGGTCGCGTCTCAGCGCGTAGGAAAAGGTGGGCGCGTTATTGGTTGTGAAAGTCATCCGATTCTTGCTTACGTCGTTCAACAAGGGTTAAAACAGTATAGTGAAATGCCGCACTTAATAGACGCGATGAAACGAATAGAAGTAGTTTCTGGTGATGCCGTTTCGTTTCTTGAAAAACTTGAATCGGATTCTATCGATGTCATTTACATGGATCCGATGTTTACAGAAGAAATTACAGAAGCAACAAACTTTACAGCACTTAAAGGCTTGGCTGATCAAGGTCAGTTAACAGCACAGTGGGTAGCTGAAGCTAAACGCGTAGCTCGGAAAAGCGTTGTGTTGAAAGCGCATTTTCGCTCACGAGATTTTGAACAGTTTGGTTTTGTTCGAAGCGTGCGACCAAATACTAAATTTCATTACGGTGCGATTTTGCTCATGCAAGAAAATAACTAATTGATATAAAGTTGTAGAATAGCATCTATTGTCGCCAGATTTTTAAATCTGATTTGCGAAATGAGATGCTATTTATATTTTATAATGTAAATTTAACTGAAGAGTAAAACATGAAAAGAAATTATAGCCGAGCAAATCTCTTGAAAAGAATATACCCCCTATGGTATATTTTAAATACTTTCAAAAGAAATTATTTTTTAGGAGGAAGCAATTATGTCAAACCAAGTTACAGTATACTCAACAGATACGTGCCCATACTGCACAATGATGAAAAACTTCTTGGAACAGAATAATGTTTCATACACAGAAGTAAATGTGCAACATGATCAAGCGGCAGCCAATCGCCTCGTGCAAGCTACTGGCCAAATGGGTGTCCCACAAACAAATATAAACGGTGAATGGGTTCTCGGTTTCGATCCGAGTCGCGTTTCGGAATTATTGAACGCATAAACGATTTATGTTATGAATGAATTACAAATGAAAACCAAATTATTAGGAGGAATTATTGATGAAATCAATTTCTACAAAAGAACTGCAGACATTATTAGAAGAAGGTAAAAAAGTGAACATTATTGACGTGCGTGAAACATCAGAAGTAGCGACTGGGAAAATTCCTGGAGCTGTAAATATGCCTTTAGGATTATTGGAGTTCAAAATGAACGAATTGGACAAAAAAGAACAATACTATGTAAACTGCCAAGCAGGCGGACGTAGCAGCTCAGCATGCAAATTTTTAGATAACCAAGGTTATAATGTAACAAATGTTGAAGGCGGTATGACAGCGTGGGAAGGCGAAGTCGAGTAATGACAAAGCGACTCGTATTGATGCTCACAATTGTCAGTGCGCTGCTGTTAGCGGCGTGCGGACAAGAAGCGGGTTATGAAACTATCCAAATCGATCAAGTGGCTGAAAAGCAAGATACCGGCTACACCGTATTGGATGTTCGCGAACCGTTTGAATTTGATCAAGGGCATATTCCGGGTGCACAAAACGAGCCACTTACGGAAATGCAAAATGGTGATTTTGACGGTCTTCAAAAAGACAAAAAATACGTTGTCATTTGCCAGTCAGGCAATCGATCCCAGCAAGCGAGTGAATTGATGCTTGATGAAGGCTATGAGTTTGTAAATGTGGCTCAAGGTATGTCTTCATGGGAAGGCACCATAGAAAAATAGACGATTATTGAAAAACTTGATTTAAAACAAATAAAAAAACTCCCTAAATTTTAGGGAGTTTTTTTATTTGTTATTAGTCTGTAAATGAAAGTGAAGTTAAGTATCCGAGCATAAATAGGAGACCCAATCCGATCAATAATGATGCATCCACGAAAATTCCTCCTTTTCAAAAAAAAACAAGGCGTTGTTAATGACTTTATTGTACAATGAATTTCAAGAAGATGAAACCTTTACCCGTGAAAATCGTATAAATAAGCAGATATGTTACTAAAATGTTCATAAAGAAAAGGTGATGTTCATGAAAAATTGGTGGCAAAAGTCGCTGATGATTGCAGTTGCCGTTTTGACATTGGGCGCAATCTCTCCGAATCATTTAATCTGGGAGTCGCTTTTAGACGAAAAAGGTCAACCAAAATCACATGCAGCGGAAAGTGATAATAAACAATATATTTATGACTGGGTCGACCAAAGCGAGTTTTATGATACCAGTGATTCAATACTTACTACAGCTCATCAATCTGCCGAAGAGCAGTCTTATTTGAAATTTGGTTCGCGAATTGGTCCGGTCATTCAAGATGAATTCCAGACAATGATTTTACCGAACATTCAGCGGGCAATTGATGTTCATTTAGCAAGTCTAGATGACAGTAAACTGAAATCCTTGGCAATTTCCGAAAAGCCGTCAGGTGATTACGCTGAAAAAATATTCCATATTTACGATACCGAAACAAATATAGACGAAATTCGTTTTCATGTTCGAACAGAGAAAAAGCCGAAAATAGGCTACTCGTTTAATTTTCATTATCATGTGGCTAATGATGATTTCCAAAAACATATCACATTGGGAGATATTTATTGGTCTAAAAACACACCGCCAAAATGGCTTTCTTAAACCGTTCACTTTGTGACGGTTTTTTGTTTTGATAATTTTATGAATAGGTATTGTTAGTTCATATGTGTCCTCAGTCAATATTTTTGTTATGATTAAACTTAACAACGGAGGCGAATTACATGAAGCAATATTTAGACTTATGCGAACATATTTTACATAATGGTGCAACAAAAGAAGATCGAACGGGTACAGGAACATTGAGTGTTTTTGGCCATCAAATGCGATTTGACTTGACGCAAGGATTTCCATTAATGACAACTAAAAAAACGGCATTCCGTTTAATTGTATCTGAACTACTTTGGTTTATTAAAGGAGATACAAACGTTCGAGCATTGCTACAAGACAACAATCATATATGGGACGAATGGGCATTTGCCCAGTGGGTAGAAAGTGACGAATATACAGGGCCGGATATGACAGATTTTGGTCGTCGTGCCCAGAAATATCCTGAGTTTGCAGAACTATATAAACAGCAGATGCAAATTTTCCAACAACAAGTGATTAATAACCCGTTATTCGCTGAGAAATACGGGGATTTAGGTCCAGTTTACGGTAAGCAATGGCGTTCGTGGGCAACAACAGAAGGCGAAACGATCGATCAATTAAAAAATGTCATCGAATCCATTAAAAAGAATCCGGATTCCCGTCGACATCTTGTTACCGCATGGAATCCAGAATTTATAGACGACATGGCATTACCGCCTTGCCATATTATTTTCCAGTTTTACGTAGCAGATGGAAAACTTTCATGTCAGCTGTATCAACGAAGTGCAGATGTCTTTTTAGGGGTGCCGTTTAATATCGCTTCTTATGCATTGTTGACACACCTTATTGCCCGTGAATGCAATTTGGAAGTTGGCGATTTTGTTTACACAACAGGCGACACACATCTATATTCAAATCACTTATCACAAGTGAAAGAACAACTAACTAGAGAGCCAAAACCGCTTCCAACATTACACATTAATGAGGAAGTCGAATCCATATTTGATTTAACGCTTGCAGATATCACCATTGAAGGTTATGATCCACACCCGCGGATAAAAGCACCCGTTGCGGTTTAATGGGCAACAGGATTTCATTAAATAGAGTTTAACACCCGTAAAAAGCGGGGTAGGAGGAAGATGTATGATTTCATTGATGGTAGCGCATGATCCTAACCGGGTCATTGGAAAGAATAACGAATTGCCTTGGCATATACCTGCTGATTTGGCTTATTTTAAAGAACATACAATTGGAAAAGGCATTGTTATGGGGCGCAATACGTATGAATCTATAGGACGTCCACTTCCAAAGCGCCGTAATATCGTTGTGACACGCAACGATTATTACGAAGCAGAAGGAGTAGACGTGGTACACAATTTGTCAGATGCGATCCGATTAGCAAAAGAAGCGAATGAAGAAGTGATGATTATTGGCGGTGAACAGATTTTTGAATCGGTACTACCTGATGCTGATCGCCTTTACATCACATTAATTCATCAAGAATTTGACGGAGATACTTATTTCCCAGAATATGGCCGTGAGTGGAAACTTGTTTCAGAATCGGAGCAGCAAATTTCAAACGATGTAGCTTTTTCATACTTAGTATACGAAAGACGGAAAAAGAAAAATGTCCATGCTTAATTCTTTTCGTACATTTTCCTTTCTTTTTGGCTATTTGCCATTTAGTGCAATAAGTTTAAAAAAATTCATGAAACAAAAACAATATTTGTCTCTTGAGGAATATGATCAATTAATTCATACGGAACCACAAAAATGGGCAACCGGCATTATGAAGCGGACGAAAAGTAAGGTGTCCATTCAAGGTCTAGAAAAATTACCACAAGGACCTGTGCTGTTTGTCAGTAATCATGAAGGAAATTTTGATATTCCAACATTGCTTTCAACGATTCCAAAGCCATTTGGTTTTATTTCAAAAAAAGAAGTAAAAAAATTCCCTATCATTCCGATGTATATGCAAGAGATGAACTGTGTATTTTTAGATCGAACCGATCGCCGGAGTGCATTGAAATCGATTACAGATACAGTAGAAAAGCTAAAAGAAGGCCATTCAATTTTGATTTTTCCTGAAGGAACGAGAAGCAAAGGTGATGGCCTTGGTGAATTTAAAGCAGGTTTCTTGCGTATTGCAAAAGATGCAAATGTATCGATTTTACCAATTGCCATCCATGGAACTGCAGATATTATGGAAAAAAACAACAATAAAGTAATGCCGGCAACTGTACAAGTTCAACTTTTAGATCCGATTTCTAGCGACACAATAAAAGAAATGAATCCAAAAGAGGCATTAGCAATGATTCATTCACGAATTGCTGAAACAATTGTTACACTATCTAAGCAAAAATAAAATTTAGATTAATAGTTTTGAATAGCAATTTACATGATTTTTTTGCAATTCCATTACTTAAATCTAAGTGAAGAAAAGAGTGATTTCATGTCAAAAATTCATATCGTCACGGATTCGACCGCTGATTTAAAACCGGAGGTCATTAAAAAATATGATTTACATGTGGTTCCATTGAGCATACAAGTCGGTGGAAAAACTTATTTAGACCGAGTAGATCTTGAACCGGAATCTTTTTTAGAGTTAATGAAAAATACAAAGGAAATGCCAAAAAGCTCCCAACCAGCTCCGGGTGTTTTTAAAGAGTTGTATGACAAGCTAGGTGAAAATGGCGATCAAATTTTATCTATTCATATGACTGGAGGCATGAGTGGTACTGTTGAATCTGCAAGAACTGCAGCTCAACTTTCAGAATCAGATGTTACAGTTATTGATTCACGTTATATTTCGCACGCTTTAACTTTTCAAGTTTTTGAGGCAGCTAAAATGGCCAAGGAAGGAAAGTCGATGGACGAAATTGTTGCGCGAGTAGAGCAAGTTCGTCTCAATACAAAACTGTTTGTTGTGGTGGATACACTAGATAACCTTGTGAAAGGCGGACGAATCGGAAAAGGTCGTGCGTTATTAGGATCCTTGATGAAAATCAAGCCGATCGCTTCTTTAGATAGTGGTGAATATACACCAGTTGCTAAAGTTAGAAGCCATAAGCAAGTAGTGGATTATTTAATGAAAGATTTTCTCGACCGGACTACAGGCAAGCAAGTAAAAGGTGTTGGTATCGCCCACGCCAATGGACTTGCAATGGCAGGTCCATTGCGCGAAAAAATTAAAGAAACCGGTTTTGATGATATTCAATTTGACTTTACAACGCCAATAATTTCCACACACACAGGAATCGGTGCAATAGGATTTATGTATTATACCGACTAACGATAAAGTACAGTCCTATTTAAAAAAGGAGAGACGAATTTGAAACGCATCCTGTTAATCGTCATTTTGTCCACGGGTATAGTAGCGGGGTGCAGTCCAACGTTTATCTTTGGCAACGAAGAGGCAGAGCCGAGAAATGAACCATCAATCAGTTCTTATACGGTACCGCCGAACTTTAAACCTCAAGCCGTCATCATCACAGCTCTTGGTGATTCGTTATCTCAAGGAGTTGGTGATGAAGCAGATTTAGGTGGCTATACAGGCAGGTTAGCAGCCGAAATTCAGACTTGGCAAGGAATTGAAGGGGTTGCTGTTGAAAATACTGCTAAAAGGGGTCGACGTAGCGATCAATTGCTAGCAATGTTCCAGCAAGGCAAACTAACGGGTCCTATTACAGAAGCGGATTATTTAACTATGACCATTGGTGGAAATGATGTGATGCGAATTGTGAAACGCGATTTGTTTTCACTGAATATAGAAGCTTTCGATGATGAATTGGTTTTCTATGAAAGTCGTTTTGATACGATTCTGACTTCGATACGAGATATCAATCCAACTGTGCCTATTATTATGATGGGCATTTATAATCCTTTTTCGCTCGTAACAGATGAAGTAGAAGAATTTGATCAAATTATAGACTCTTTTAATCAAGTAATGCAAAAAAGGATAGATAAAGATCCTCAGGCTTGTTTTGTGCCTGTCAGTGATTTATTTGTCGGTAATAAAAATCTGGTTTACCATTCCGATTTTTTTCATCCCAATAGTAAAGGTTATGATTTGATGACAAAGCGTATTTTAAAGAGGATGGAAGAATGTGGATTGAGTTATGAAGAATAGGGTGAGGATATGATGAGAAAATGGCGTTTGGCCTTTTTTGCTCTGCTGGCGTTGAATGCATTGGCATTGGTAGGAGCGGTGCTTTATGTAACGACTCCGCCAAAAGACTATACATCGTATCAGGCCTTAGAAAACAGACCTGCTGCTGGTAATACAGTAGTCGTCAATACGACAAAAGCGGATTTTGAAGGAATTGCTAATACCTATATACAAAAAGCAATGAAAGATCAGCCGATTCCATTAGCTTTATCAGTTGCGGACGATGTCAGTATTTCAACAGAATTAACGGTGTTTTCAGTGACATTGCCTATTTTGATGAAATTTGAACCGGTTGTTCAAGAAGATGGCAATTTATTACTAGAACAAAAGTCTGTAGAAGTCGGCATGCTGGATATTCCGCCTGAATCTGCGTTAAAGTTACTTAGAGATTCAGTTGACCTTCCAGATTTTATGGAAGTGATGCCTAAAGACGAAGAAGTGGTATTAAAGCTTACGGAAATACCTTTAGATGATGGAATTTCTGTTCGAGCGGCATCGTTTAACTTAAAAGATGATGATATCCGATTATTGGTAACAATCGAACCATAGGGAACGGAGTGAGTAGATGAAGACAGAAAAAGCGACATTTGCAGGTGGCTGTTTTTGGTGCATGGTTAAACCTTTTGATTCATTAGATGGCATTGAAGAAGTCGTGAGTGGATATACAGGCGGGGAGTTAAAAAATCCGAGCTATGAACAAGTTTGTTCAAATGCTACAGGACATGTGGAAGCGGTTCAAATTACATTTCAACCCGATATTTTCCCATATGAAAAATTGTTAGACGTCTTCTGGACACAAATCGATCCGACAGATGCCGGAGGTCAATTTTTTGACCGTGGGGAATCGTATCAAACGGCTATTTTTGTTCATTCCGAGGAACAACGCCTCGTAGCAGAAAAGTCTAAACAAGAACTAGACAATTCGGGCAGGTTTGAAAAGGCTGTTGTGACACCAATCCTTGAAGCCAAACCATTTTATTTGGCAGAAAAACACCATCAAGATTACTATAAGAAAAACCCTGGCCATTACAATCGTTATTCAGTTGGATCGGGGCGGACTTCATTTATAGAAAAGAATTGGGGTGGACAATTATGAAAGACGAATTGAAATCAAAGCTAACACCGATGCAATATCATGTGACGCAAGAAAGTGGTACTGAGCCTCCATTCCAAGGAGAATATGACCAACATTTCGAAGACGGTGTTTATGTAGATATTGTTTCAGGAAAACCGTTGTTTAGTTCAAAAGATAAATTTGATGCTCATTGTGGTTGGCCAAGTTTTGCGAAACCAATCGAAGAAACTGAAGTGAAAGAAAGTTTTGATACAAGTCACGGGATGCGAAGAACAGAAGTCCGTTCATCAACGGCAGATTCTCACTTAGGGCATTTATTCCCTGATGGGCCATCATCTTTAGGTGGACTTCGCTATTGTATTAATTCTGCGGCTCTTCGTTTTGTACCTAAAGAGCAGTTAGATGCAGAAGGTTTGTCCGAGTATAAGAAATTATTTGAATAATGGGTTACCCGGACAGTTTGTCCGGTTTTTTTTGCCTGAAATTCGAAAGGAGTTCGACCATGGAACGTTCATTTTACCAATTTGCATTGAAATACCGTGGCAAACTCGATGCTGATGACTTTTCGCATTTTTCGGATTCGATGTTTTTGGATCATTCATTTCCGAAATCTGAAACAGATTTTGAACGACTTTCTAAATACATTGAAGAAAAAGCACATCCAGTCATGAGAGCAAGCGTATTCGATGAAATGTGGAGAGAATACGCAGACGAATAAAGCTGGTCGTTGCACAAGCTGTAAAAAAACAGTATGATTAAATCTACTATATAAAAGTGAGGTTTTTTAAATGAGTGTTCACATTAATGCGAAAAAAGGCGACATTGCCGAAACAATTTTACTACCAGGAGATCCGCTTCGTGCTAAATACATAGCGGAAACTTTTTTGGAAGATGTGACTTTGTACAATGAAGTCCGCAACATGTTCGGATATACCGGAACATATAAAGGGAAACGTATCTCTGTTCAAGGAACTGGAATGGGCGTACCGTCAATTGCAATTTATGTAACAGAATTGATGCAAGAATATGATGTAAAAAAATTAATCCGTGTAGGTACTTGTGGTTCAATCCATAAAGACGTAAAAGTGCGTGATGTAATTTTGGCACAAAGTGCGTCAACTAATTCAAAAATGAATGAAGTCATTTTCAATGGCATTGATTATGCACCGACTGCAGATTTCGATTTGTTGTTAAAAGCTTATAATGCTGGCATTGAAAAAGGATTGAACTTGCGTGTAGGAAACGTCTTTACTGAAGACATTTTCTATAATGAGTTTGCAGAACATGAAAAATGGGCTCAGTACGGAGTACTTGCTCTTGAAATGGAATCTGCAGCGCTTTACACATTAGCTGCTAAATTCGGTTGTCAAGCACTGTCTATTTTAACAGTGAGTGATCACTTATTAACAGGTGAAGTCACGACAGCTGAGGAACGTCAAACAACGTTCAACGACATGATTGTTGTGGCATTAGACGCAGCAATTCAAGACTAGTAAAAAGCACTGACATTTAACACTAAAAATTATTCTAAATTCTTTAGTGTTAAATGTCAGCTTTAAAAAAGACTGTTTCGACAGTCTTTTTCTTTTCATGTTCTTAAGTTTTAAGCGCGATTATGAAAGTGGTGAAATAGATGGATGACAAACGTCCGGAAGAACAGCAAGAACCTACTCCTCCGGTAGAAGAATCACCGTCACACACTATTAAGATGAAAACATTCTCGTTTATTATGCTAGTGTTTCTTTTAATAATAGCAACGGCAGGATTAACTGTTTTCGCTTTAACATTTGGTGACGAAAAAGCTGTGGAAGTAAATTCTCCAGAGCGACGTGAATTCGAAAAACTATATACAGCATATGACAAAATACAAGATCAATATTTCCAAGACGTTGATAGAAATGTTTTAGTTAACGGAGCCATTAACGGTATGGTTGACTCATTAGATGATCCATATTCAGACTACTTGAATGAAGAAGAAGCTTCGCAATTTTTAGAAGGTATTTCATCTAGCTTCCAAGGAATTGGTGCAGAAGTTCAAGAACGTGGTGGCTTTATAACAGTAGTTTCACCTATTAAAAATTCTCCAGCTGAAAAAGCAGGCATCTTGCCGAACGACCAAATTATCGCGGTTGATGGAGATAGCATACAAGGTTTCACAACAACGGAAGCTGTTATGCTAATCCGTGGTGAAAAAGGAACTGAAGTCACGTTAACGGTCAAACGTGGTGAGAATGCAGACCCTATAGACATTAAGATTATTCGTGATGAAATTCCAATTGAAACCGTTTATGCGGAAATGATTGGGGACAATATAGCGCATATTCAAGTGACTAGTTTCTCTGAAAATACGTATCAAGAATTGCTAGACGCCATTAAAGAAATGGAAGACGAAGGAATGGAAGCGCTCGTTATGGACGTGCGTGGAAACCCAGGCGGCTTGTTAGATGTAGCACTTGATATTTCTGACTTATTTATTGAAGAAGGAAAACCATTGTTTGAGGTTCAAGCAAAAGGTACAGAACCAGAAGTTTACACATCTTCCGCTGGAACCAAAATTAAAGTACCCGTTACATTATTAATTGATGGAGGAAGTGCCTCAGCTTCTGAGATTTTAGCTGGCGCGATGAGTGAATCTGCTGATATTCAATTGGTCGGAGAAAAGACTTTTGGTAAGGGAACTGTGCAAACAGCTAATGATCTTCAAGATGGTTCTAACTTGAAGTTTACAACAGCTAAATGGTTAACGCCCGATGGTAATTGGATTCACGAAAAAGGGATCGAACCTGACGTAGAAGTTGGTTATCCTGCTTATGCTTCTCTACCGGTTTTAGATACTTCTATCGAATTAAAAGATGGCACGATTTCTGAACAAGTCAAAACTGCAGAGCAAATGCTCGAAGCACTTGGTTATGACGTTGGTGAAGTAGATGGCGTATTTGAAGAGCAAATGACAGAGGCAGTTAAAGCTTTCCAGGAAGAAAAAGAACTGGAAGCAACAGGTATCTTGACTGAAGACAGTACTTTTGCCGTCATGGATGCATTGCGTGAGAAAATCAAAAATGATGATCCGCAATTGCAAGAAGCTAAAAAACTTTCAATGGAAGAAGCTGGTATTACAGCTTCTGAACCAGAAGAAGTAGAAGAAACTGAAGAGTGATCCTAAAGGTCCGCTTATGCGGGCCTTTTCTTAATCTATGATTGAAAGGGTGAGTTGATGAAAGATGTATATTTGTTCAGTGGATTTTTAGGGAGCGGTAAAACGACGCTTTTAAAAAATATGATAAGTCAGATGAAAGATAAAGGGTTGAAACCAGCAGTTTTCATGAATGAGCTTGGCAAAATGAATATGGATTCTGATTCAGTTGAAGACGGGGTGCCACTGAAAGAAATTCTAGACGGTTGTATTTGTTGTACGGGGTCTGAAAAATCAGAAGCACAAATCCAAACGCTTTTGGCAGAAGAAGATTTTGATGTTCTGCTTATCGAAACAACAGGTGCTGCACATCCTGTAGAAGCTTTAGATGCAATTTTCTCTCCGTTATTTGCTGAAAAACTAAACTTTAAAGGGATCGTAACAGTAGCAGATAGTAAAAGATGGATGGACCGCAATAATCTGTCTCCACAAATTCGTTCATTGTTTTTAGAACAAATTCGCCATGCGGACTTGATACTAGCCAACAAAATGGATTTATTATCAGACAGTGAGCAAGGAACAGTGGTTTATGAAATTCAATCGTTGAATCCGACGGCCCAAATTATCCAAACAGTTCATGCTAAAGTTCCATTTTCAGCATTGGATAAAATATCGGCTTCTTCCACAAAAGATGTCGTAAAAGCGCCTGTTTCAAAGCTGAATTTAAACGCTAAAGTATTGCAGTTTGATGCGCCTATTCAACGGGAAAAGTTTGAAGATTGGCTACGCACATTACCAGATTCGGTTTACCGGATTAAAGGATATGTACCACTCGAAGGTGATAAATACCCACATGCCTTTCAATTTGCCTATGGAATGGCACAATGGCTTCCGGAATACATGAAAATGCAAAACCAAATCGTTGTCATTGGAGAAGGGTTAGAAGGAGTCGAGCTTCCATGATAGAATCATACCAAAAGCTTTGGCCGCAGAGATCAGCGGCGGAACAAATTCGTACACAAGAAGAGCTCGAGAAATATGTGCTTATCGAGTTGAATGATGAGTTGACGCATCCGCGTGTTCGAAAATCGAAACAACAAAAACTAGAGATTGCATTAATGCGCATATCAGAATCGGATTTGACTGAGTCAGAAAAAATAAGTTTGGCTTCCTTGTATAAAAAATTAGCGTCGCAATAAAAATTAAAAGCAGGAAGCGAAAATCATTGATTTTCGCTTCCTGCTTTTTTTATAATCATGTAGTTGTTTTTCTAGCAATTTTTTTCTGGATACTTAATAAGCGAATAGACAGGGTGATAGCACCCGCCGTTAAACCGATAATTAAGCCAATCCAATATCCAAATGCGCCAAAATCAGTGTAGTTGGCCAGCAAGTAACCACAAGGTAATCCGATGATCCAATAAGAAATGACTGCCATAACAAACGTGATGTTGACATCTTTATAGCCTCGAAGTGCTCCTTGTACAGGCGCTTGAATGGCATCCGATAGTTGGAACAAAGCTGCAAATAGTAAAAATTGAACCGCAAGTTCCACTACTACGGGGTCGGATGTATACAAAGCAGCAATTTCAACACGCATAAAGTAGAGAATACAAGCAGATACAAAACTAAACGAAACTGCAGTCACGACACTCAACCAACTATATTGTCTCGCATCACGGAAGCGTTTAGCGCCCACTTCGTATCCAACAAGTATGGTAGCACCCATCGATATACTAAGTGGCAGCATATACAAGAGTGAAGTAAAGTTTAATGCGATTTGGTGAGCTGCAATAGTATAAGTTCCATAGGCAGCTAACATAAATGTCACTGCTGAGAATATACTTGTTTCCACAAAAATCGAAATGCCGATAGGTACACCAATCCGACTAATTTCAATCCATCGGCTTAATGACAGCCTTGGCCATTTGCGGAAGATGCCATAGATAGAGAAAGGATTTCTTGTATGAATGATCCATACAGCAATCGCTAAAATTAACCAATAGGTGATTGCTGAAGCAAGGCCAGCACCGACGCCGCCAAGTTCGGGGAATCCAAATTTCCCGAAAATTAATAAATAGTTGAAAAGAATATTAATCGGCGTCGATAAAAGAGAGATGACCATAGTGACACGAGTGGCACCAAGTGCATCAATATAAGAACGCAATGTAGTGTATATAAATAATGGGATTAATCCTATGCTCATTGCTTGAATATAACGACTGGCAACATCGGCAACACCTGGTTCAAGATTCATGAGTGTTAGCAAAGAATCGATTCCAAAGTAGAAAAAAGCAAAAACAATTGTGGCAAGCAAAAGGGACAAATAAATTCCTTGTTGGACAGCTTGTTTTACTTGTTCTTTTTTCTTAGCCCCCATCAATTGTGCTACAATTGGGGTAATGGACATGAGAATACCAGCTAGACCTATGTAGACGGGAACCCAAAAAGAGGAACCAATCGATACGCCAGCTAAATCTTCTGTTCCGTAACGGGAAGTCATATAAATATCAAAAAATGTCACCATATACATAGCTACTTGTGTAACTAGAATTGGAAAAACAATTTTCACTAATAATAATATTTTTTCTTTTTTAGTGTGCGTTTGGTTCATATGTTCTTTCCTCCCAAAATCTACGTATGTTGAATTTTTAATCGCTAGTTTATCAAGAATTTACTAAAATGATAAGTAGAGCTAAATGTTTCTCTTTATGTAGTAAAATGAATTCAAATAAATTTAACACATAAATTTCAGTATAGCATAGTTGGTCTTTTTCTTAAGAAAAAACTAGCATTGCCAAATTATATAGATGAGAGTAGGACGAGTAATGAACAACAAAACAATTTTATTGACCGGGGGCGGAACAGCAGGACATGTCTCGCTTAATCAGGCATTAATACCGGAGTTAAAAAACTTAGGTTTTCATGTTGAATATATCGGTTCTAAAGAGGGCATTGAAAATGAACTTATTCGAGAGTCGTTTCCTTCGGTACCGTATCACGCCATATCTAGTGGGAAACTAAGACGCTATTTCTCAACAAAAAATTTCTCGGATCCGTTTCGTGTCGGTGCAGGTTTGATGCAAGCGTTGAAGATCATTGGCAAAACCAAGCCTGCAGCCATTTTTTCAAAAGGTGGATTTGTGTCTGTACCCGTTGTGATGGCAGGTCGAATGAGATCAATTCCGGTCATTATTCATGAATCGGATGTCACGCCTGGACTAGCAAACAAAATCGCATTACCTTTTGCTGATCATATTTTCACGGTTTTTAAAGAGACATTAGCTCACGTACCTAGTGATAAGTCCACGTGTACAGGATCGGTTATTCGTAATGAGCTTATGGAAGGTACGGCAGAAAAAGGACGAGAAATATGCTCATTTGCGAATGAATTGCCTGTTTTAATGGTTATGGGTGGCAGTCAAGGATCTGCAATAATCAATTCAGCGATTCATAATAATTTAGGGCAATTGCTTGAACAATTTAATATAATTCACTTATGTGGCAAAGGAAATCGCGTGCCAGAATTGGATGCTTATAAAAATTATCGTCAGTTTGAGTACGTTACACACGAGTTGCCGCATTTGTTGCATATGACAGATTTTGTTGTGTCGCGAGCAGGATCAAATTCCATATTTGAATTTTTAGCACTGAAAAAACCAATGTTGCTTGTGCCGTTATCGATGCAAAAAAGTCGAGGAGATCAAATACTCAATGCTAACTTATTTGAGAAGCAAGGGTTCGCACGTGTTGTGGAAGAAGAAGAACTGTCTGCAGAACGCTTTATGAAAGAACTATTACTATTGCAATCAGACAAAGACCAGTTAATCGAAACAATGACACAAGCTGAAGCACCAATTACAGCTGCTGAAATGGCTAAGTTGGTATCAACATATACAAAGTAAATTTTATTAACTTAAAAGAGGTGACCGGAATGGAAATGACATTGATAAAAGTCCATGGCTCTATGAATACGTTTTATATGTTTGAAGGAGAAGATCGCGACGATTATGCACAATTAGCAATCCAACTCTCAGCTTTAGATACAGATGTTGATGGTATATTGGTGATTTTGCCTTCAACGGTCGCACATGCGAAAATGCGTGTTTTCAATAATGATGGTTCAGAAGCTTCTATGTGCGGTAATGGTCTTCGCTGTGTTGCTCGTTATGTTTGCGAACGTGACAACGTTCTAGAAGCAGTAATCGAAACGATGAAAGCATCCTTGCGCGTCAAAAAAGAAGAAACCTTAAATGAAGGAATTGAAACATACGCTGTAGAAATTTCTCCTATCTCGTTTTCACTCAGCAGTTTGCCAATGAATTACTCGAACCATACAGAATGGATTCAAAAGCCATTGCCATTTGTATCAGAAGAAATTCCGTTTTCAGCGGTTTCCGTTCCAAATCCGCATTTGATTGGTATTGTTCCTAAAGAGTTTCAGAAAGACACAAGTCACCAGCAAAAATGGTCACAGCAGTTTAATGGTGATAACGAATATTTTCCTGATGGAGTTAATGTCAGTTATGTAACGCCGGTAGAGCAAGGGATATTTGTTCGGACATACGAACGAGGTGTCGGCTTCACAAATGCCTGTGGTACTGCTATGACCGCTTCAGCGCTCATTAGCTGTATGTCGGGATTGGTGCCTTTTGGGGAAGTATCCGTTTTTAATCCGGGTGGACTCGTGAAATGTTCAGTTTCTAAAGATGGTGTCAATATCCAACTTCAACTTACTGGGAACGCAACCTATCTTTCTATTTCGAAATTCGAATGGACTAGCGACTTGGAAAGTAGCCAAATGTTATCGACTACTGAATTACAAGAACAAGAAAGTTATGAAAAATTTATTGAGGAAGTTACTCTTTTCTCAAGTCAATATGTGTAAAAGAAAGCGGTGAATTAGATGTTAATGCCTTTTTCAGTGGAGCAACTTGATCTACTTTATAAAAACGCTAAAGATCCGGTTTATTTCATGAGGCAAAATGGAGACACATTTGACTATATGTATGTTAACCCTGTGTGTTTTACTCTTTTTAATAAAGAATTAGTCGGCACTGATTTAGATGGAAGTATGCCACCGTCCCTATCGACGGAGATAAAAAAACAGTACTTGATTGCATTAAAAGTAGGTAAAAAACACACGTATCGTGACTATAGTTTGTTCAGCGATTTAGAAACTGCGATGGAAACAGAGCTGACACCTATGGAGTATGGTGATCAGCGGTTTATTCTTGCCGTTACAAAAAACGTAACAGCTCAGAAGAAAATAGAAGAAGATTATTTGTTTTTTGAATCTTTAGTTCAAAATTCAGTGGATCCAATGATTATGATCTCGGCAGAATTTATGATTCTCGATTTAAATCCAGCTTATGAAAACACATTTGGAGTGTTCAAAGGCCAATGGATTGGTCGCTATTACCATGAGTTGCCTGATAAACAAAAGGAATTATTTGGAGCTGGGAAAAACTTATTGCAAAAATTCTCAGCACAATCTAAAAGCACCTCGATGATTATGAAGCGTATGAAACAAGACGGTACTGAAGCAAAGTTTTCGGTCAGTTATTCGCCTGTGAAAGAAAACGGAATGATTCGAGCGTTTCACATAGTCTTTCGTGAACTAACCAGTGAATTGCTATTAAAGAATGAACTGAAAAAGACCGAAAATATTCTGGAAAGCTACAAAGAAGCGCTTAATTACGCAGCTCTTGTCGCGATTTGGAATGTCTCTGGTACGATAGAGTTTGTAAATGACAATTTAAATGAATTAACCGGCTATAAACCGTCAGAAATGATGGGATTGAATATTAACGAAATAGGAGAAGCAGTTGTTTCTCCAAAATTATACAATGAGATTCGCGAAGTGACTTTACAAGGTAAAATTTGGCGCGGTCAAATTAAAAGCATTAAACGCAACGGTGAATTTTTCTGGGTAGACGTTACGATCATCCCATTGTTAGATGTGAACGGAGAAATTTATCAATTTTTATCTATCCTCTTCGATGTAACAGAACGCAAGCAATTAGAGGAAAAGCTTCATTTTATGGCTTATCACGATAGTTTAACAAATTTACCTAATCGACGTTTCATGATTCAACAATTTCAACAAATTAAAGAGCAAGCAGATGAAAGAAACGAATTTATTGTTTTACTTTATTTAGATGGAGATGATTTTAAATTGGTCAACGATCAATTTGGCCATGATGTTGGGGACGAGTTTATTTTTCATTTTGGCGATGCAATTAAACGGAGCTTACGCAAAAACGATTTAGTCGCACGAGTAGGCGGCGATGAATTTTTAGTGGCTTTACGTGGAGTTGTACCAGAAAATAGTGAACAACATATTGAAAGTGTTATTACGCGTATAAATGAGTCGCTTGATGAAGGGTGGACAATCAATGGCCACCGTTTCACTCCGACTTCGTCAGTAGGGATTGCCATCTATCCTGAACACGGAAATGATTTTGATGAATTAGTTAAAAAAGCGGATGCGGCACTTTATTTAGCTAAGAGCAAAGGTAAAGGAACTGCCTATATGTATTCAGTGCAGTGAAAAAAAACACCTGAAAACAATTAAAATAGAGCGATAAACTATTTAAATGTACTTTATTAGTTGTTATGTGAATCTTTTCACGAAAATGCTTTGATTTTCTCCATGGAAGTAGTAAGATTGATAGGGAATTTTAAACTTTTATTGCCTAAGCGCCTTCTGCTTTATGTCTAATCGGAAGCGTGATAAAATAGGCAAGACATATACAAATAAAGTGACTGCCGTCAAACAAATAGTTGGAGGTTTTTTTAATGTCTAGCAATTATCCAGATGCAAAATCCCCGTGGAGCTCCATTGCTGGCCCGAACTTGGGATACGTAATGGAAATGTATGATCTGTATCAAGAATCACCTGAATTACTTGACCCAGAATACGTTGAACTTTTTAAGCAATACGGACCACCTACTGAAGTTCCTAAAGAACAACAAACTTCAGGTGCAACAATTGTAGAACCAAATAATTTTGAAAAAGTGTTGGCTGCTGTTCATTTAGCCGAAGCGATTCGTGCGCATGGTCATTTAGCATCAGATATTTATCCACTAAATGATCAGACAAAAGATACTTCACGCATGGAACCTTCAACTTATGGTCTAAGTGAACAAGATTTGAAAGAAGTGCCCGCATCATTTATTTTGAACAATGTACCG
The DNA here is from genome assembly GCF_022489025.1 of Planococcus halocryophilus. Taxonomy (GTDB): domain Bacteria; phylum Bacillota; class Bacilli; order Bacillales_A; family Planococcaceae; genus Planococcus; species Planococcus halocryophilus_A. Next base: position 50,064 of record NZ_JAKVTG010000010.1, read on the forward strand.
AACAATGTAAGTAACGGCTTAGAAGCTATTAATTACTTGAAATCTCTTTATACAGACAAAATTGCTTTTGAATTTTCTCATGTGATTCAGCCGCAAGAACGTAGCTGGTTACAAGAAAAAATCGAAGCAGGCATAGCAAAACCATCACTTGATGCTGATAAGAAAAAACAAGTTTTAGATTTGTTGACGCGTGTAGAAGGTTTTGAGAAGTTTGTACATCGTACATTTGTTGGGCAAAAACGCTTTTCGATCGAAGGTGTTGATTCATTAGTTGTGTTAATGGACGAACTTGTTCGTATGTCCGAGTCAGCAGGAACGAAAGACATTATGATCGGGATGGCGCATCGCGGTCGTTTAAATGTGCTTACACATATTTTGAACAAACCTTATGAAATGATGTTTGCTGGATTTGCCCACATTGGCGACGAAGCATTTCTTCCTAAAGACGGTTCACTACAAATCACTAAAGGGTGGTTTGGCGATGTGAAATACCATATGGGTGCAGCTTATAAATCTGCAACTGGTACAAGCGTTAAGTTAGCTTATAACCCTTCACATTTGGAAATTGTTAGTCCAATCGTAGCTGGACAAACTCGAGCTGCACAGGAACTTACTGAGCAAACGGGTATCGCAAAAATTGATCCAAAAAAATCGTATGCCATTTTAATACATGGTGATGCAGCATTCCCAGGACAAGGGATTGTTACAGAAACCTTAAACTTTAGTCGTGTCAAAGCCTATCAAACTGGTGGATCTATCCATATTATCGCGAACAACTTGATTGGCTTTACAACAGAACAATTTGATTCTAGATCTACTCATTATTCTTCTGATCCGGCAAAAGGATTCGAAGTGCCAGTTATCCATGTCAACGCTGATGAGCCTGAAGCAGTAGTTGCAGTTGCTCGTCTAGCTTTCGAATACCGCGAAAAATTTGGCAAGGATATATTGATCGATTTGATCGGATATCGCCGTTACGGACACAATGAAATGGATGAACCTTTAGTTACAAACCCGACCATGTATCAGGGTATTCATCAGCATGATACTGTTCGTAAACTTTACGGAAAACAATTAGCAGCTGAAAATGTCTTATCTGAAGACGATGTTCAAAAGCTCGATGCAGATGTTCAAAAAGAAATGCAAGAAGCTTATGACCGCGTTAAAGAAAACAAATCAGAAGATTTCCCGAAACTTGAAATCCCTGAAGCTGTTTTAAATGGGTATCCTGAAGTTCCAACAGGAATTTCTAAAGATATCTTAACTAAAATGAACGAAGAGCTATTGTCTTGGCCAAGTGATTTTTCTGCTTTCGGCAAATTAGCCAAAATTTTAAAACGGCGTGAAGAACCTTTCAAAGGCAAAGGGAAAATTGATTGGGCACATGCTGAAACACTTGCTTTCGGTACGATTTTACAAGATGGCAACCCAATCCGTTTAACTGGTCAAGATGCACAACGCGGTACATTTGCACATCGTCATCTTGTGTTACATGATGAAAAGAACGGTAACGAACTTGTTCCGTTACATCACATTTCAGATGCTAAAGCATCATTTGTGGTATACAATAGCCCACTTAGTGAAGCATCAGTACTAGGCTTTGAATATGGTTATAATGTAGAAAATGATAAAGCATTAGTTATTTGGGAAGCGCAGTATGGCGATTTCGCTAACATGGCTCAAATGATATTTGATCAATTTATCTCTGCTGGACGTGCAAAGTGGGGACAAAAATCAGGTTTAGTTATGCTTCTGCCTCACGGCTATGAAGGTCAAGGTCCAGAGCATTCGAGTGCTCGTTTGGAAAGACATCTACAAATGGCTGCTGAAAACAACTGGACAGTTGCAAACCTGTCTAGTGCAGCAAACTATTTCCATATTTTGCGCCGTCAGGCAAAAATGCTTGGAGAAGAGTCGATTCGCCCATTAATTATTGTGTCACCTAAATCATTGTTGCGTCATCCTTTAGTTGGCGCATCAGTAGATGATCTATCAGAAGGACATTTCCAAACAATTATTGAACAGCCGAACATGGGCGAAAATGTGAAAAAAGTAAAACGTCTTTTGTTTGCAAGTGGTAAAATGGCAATTGACTTAGCAGAACGAGTAAAAGATGGTACAGGCTACGAGTGGGCACATATTGTTCGCGTAGAGCAATTGTATCCATTCCCAGCTGAGAAGATTAAAGCAATTGTTGATCGTTATCCTAATGCTAAAGAATTGGCTTGGGTACAAGAAGAGCCGATGAACATGGGGTCATGGACATTTGCACATCCGTACTTGCGTGAATTAGGAGACGGTAAAGAAGTGAAATACTTCGGACGTATCCAACGTCAAAGCCCTGCAGAAGGCGATGGAGAAGCACATAAAGTAGAACAAGCACGTATAATTGACGAAGCATTAGCTAAATTGTAAGGATAACTTAAGGAGGAATTTTTTGTGGCAGAGATTAAAGTACCAGAATTAGCAGAATCGATTACAGAAGGAACAATCGCTCAGTGGCTTAAACAGCCAGGCGAAACAGTAGAAAAGGGAGAATTCATCGTTGAGCTAGAAACAGATAAAGTTAACGTTGAAGTTATTTCTGAAGAAGCTGGAGTTGTTCAAGAACATTTAGCACAAGAAGGCGATACAGTTGAAGTTGGACAAGTAATCGCTATTGTAGGCGAAGGTTCTGGCGAAACTGCTGCTCCTAAAACAGAAGAAGCTCCACAAAAAGCAGAAGAGCCTGCTAAAACAGAAGCTCCTGCTGCTCAAGTACCTGTAGCTGAAGATAAAGCTGCTGAAGAGCAATCTTCATCTGACCGTACAATTGCTAGTCCTGCAGCGCGCAAATTAGCTCGTGAAAAAGGAATCGACCTTGCAGCGATTACACCAGTAGATCCTATGGGACGTGTACGCGTTCAAGACGTAGAAGCTCACGGTTCAAAACCTGTAGCAAGTACACCTGCTGCTAAAGCTGAAGCACCAAAAGCTGCTGCACCTTCTTCTGATGAAGAAAATGGTCGCGTGGTTCGTGAAAAAATGACAAGACGTCGTCAAACAATTGCTAAACGTCTCCTTGAAGTAAAACAATCAACTGCAATGTTAACTACATTTAACGAAATTGATATGACAAATGTTATGGCATTGCGTAGCCGTAAAAAAGATCAATTCCTTAAAAATAACGATGTGAAACTTGGTTTTATGTCATTCTTCACTAAAGCAGTTACAGCTGCATTGAAAAAATACCCATACGTTAACGCTGAATTAGATGGTACAGATGTATTGCTAAAACAGTTTTATGATGTAGGAATTGCTGTTTCAACTGAAGAAGGACTTGTTGTTCCAATCGTTCGCGATACGGACAAAAAGAATTTCGCAGAAATCGAAGCGACAATTGGTGAACTTGCAAAGAAAGCACGCGACAAAAAACTTTCAATGGCAGATATGACAGGCGGTTCGTTTACAATTACGAATGGTGGCGTATTTGGTTCATTAATGTCTACACCAATTTTAAATGGTACACAGGTTGGTATTCTTGGAATGCACACAATCCAAAAACGCCCTGTAGCAATTGGTGACGAAGTTCAAATTCGCCCAATGATGTACGTTGCTCTTTCTTATGATCACCGTGTAATTGACGGAAGCGATTCTGTTGGTTTCTTGAAAATGGTCAAAGATATGATTGAAAACCCAGAAGATTTATTGCTTGAATCTTAATAATTATGGAAATGGATAGTCCTGCGTTGCAGGACTATCCTTTTTTTGTCATGATATAGGAAAGAACACCTAAGGCGGTAGAAATCCATGGATATTTCGTTTCTTCTAGAATTGGTGCAAAAATACGGGTATTTTAGTATGTTTGTGTTTAATTGGTTGCTGTTATTTGGTTTGCCTATTCCAAATGAAGTGGCAGCGGCATTTTCGGGCGTTTTAACAGAAATTAGTCACTTTAATCCGTTTTACGCTTTTTTATCCGCTTATGCTGGTTTGATCACGAGCAATACGTTCGCATATTTTATTGGTCGAAGTTTAGGGCCACGCTTGTTAAATCGCTTGAACAAAACTACGTTGAAACAAGTAATAAGCCGATTTAGTAACTTTTTGGAGAAACACGGGGAATGGGCGATTGCTTTTAGTTTTTTCCTGCCTGGAATTCGGTGGGCAATGCCATACGTTTTGGGAGCCAATCGATTTCCAATTATGCGTTATATGCTATTTGCTTATACAGCGGGGTTTGTTTGGATGTTTATTTATTTTAATGTAGGCAGAACGTTTCCATATGCTTATGAAACCATTCTCGAACATATACAAGGATTCTTAGTTTTATTATCAATTCTGATCGTATGTATTTTAGTACTGCGATATATTTACACAAGTAAATTTCCAAAAAGTGATGATTAGTTTACGCGTCTGACTCCTTTCAGAAAAGAGACTGTTTGAATTTAACTGGATTTTTCCTTATACTGATGTATAGACAGATAGAAAAGGGTGATGACGATGATTCACAATGAATGGTTGGATAAAGAAACAATCAGAACAGTGACTTGCAAACATACAGATGCAGCTAAGTTTTTAGTTTCAAATGTTCTAACAGCAGGTAAAGAATACGAAGTGAAAAATGAAACCGAGGAATTTATCTTTGTAGTAGATAATACAGGAAAAATCGGCGGCTTCTACAAAACTTATTTCGAATAGAACGACATTAATAAAGTTAAAAAGCCGATGGAAACATCGGCTTTTTCTATGGGAAAGAGGGATTTTACATGTCATTTATAAATGAAGACATAAAAAAACGACAAAAACAGTCGCATGAAAAATACGATAAACTTATTGGAAAAGCGGGTTATATCGCCCCTGATGATCATTTATGGCAAGATATTTTATCTGCGATTGTATTACGTAAACCCGTATTATTAAAAGGACCAACAGGTGCGGGTAAAACCAAACTGGCAGAAAGCATTTCAGCTCTATTTAAGCAGCCAATGCAAAGCATAAATTGTTCAGTTGACTTAGATGCAGAAGCATTACTAGGCTTTAAAACATTAGTGCAACGTGACGGACAAAGCGTCATCGAATTTGTAGAAGGTCCAGTTGTAACTGCGATGAAAAAAGGTCATTTCTTGTATATCGATGAAATCAATATGGCTAAAGCAGAAACATTACCCATTCTACATAGCGCATTGGACCATCGCCGGATGATGACCAATCCGTTTACGGGGGAGGTAATAGAAGCTCATCCAGATTTCGGCGTGATTTCAGCGATAAATGAAGGTTATATTGGTACAGCGCCGATGAATGAAGCATTAAAAAACCGATTTATTGCTTATCCAATTCCTTATTTAACAGGACAACAACTTGCCGAATTATGGGATCGTGAATTTCCAGATGCAGAGAAGGTATTAAAAACGTTTATGTTAAATTTGGCAGAAGATTTGATGAAGCAAGTGGAGAATGGCTTATTATCTGAAGAAGCTGCTTCGATTCGGAGTTTGCTTGATGCGACGGCTTTGTCTAAATACATGGATCCGCTGCGTGCCGTTCAATATGCGATTGCTGAAAAACTTGATGATGAAAGTGAACGAGAGCTGTTCATGGATTTGGCGAATACTTGGAAAAAGTAGGTGGAAATGATGGCATCAGTTAACCGCTTTATTCAATTTAATAATGAAACCATTGATACAAAGTTGCTTCATCAAATGGAGTTGCTTGCTGCCGCTTTAGCAGACGCGCCGTATTTAAAAGTGACAACACGTAAATTAATCGAGTTGCGTCCATCTGAATCTGCGATATCGATGAGCGTATTTTGGCGACACCGGACAAAACGAATAGAGCGTAATGGCTATTTGTCCGATATTTATTTAATGGCGGCAGGCTTTTGGCGTGAATTTAACTTAACTGCATGGCGTGATTTTAAAAAAAGAAAAACAACGTTGCCAAGTCTTCGTGAACAATTATTATTATGTGCTGAGGAATTTAGGCTCTCAGAACAAATTAAATCGGCACGACCTGGAACAGTTTCCGCTTTTCAAACCCGAGAAATGGTATATGCGGAATATCATGAAGATCAGTCAAAGCAAAATCTGAAAAAAGGTTTTAAAAGCGATCTTTTCATCAATGCAGCTTACTTGCGTTTACGCGGAGTCGAAATAGATGTAGGAGAGCTAACTAATGCATTGTCATTAATTTGGACAGAGCTGTTTGACGCAAAATCTACAATGGATTCTGTTAGAATTGTAAATCGGATAATGGACCGTGCAGAGTTTGAAATCGAATCAGATGCTCTTCATACGTATTATACGTTCGGGGAATCACTTGAGAAGATTCCTCCGTTTCATTATCATGAAGGTATTGAAGCAGATGAAGCCGAAGAACCTGAAGAAATTGAAACGATTGAAGAATGGTTCGGAGCGTGGCACCGCGAAACTGAAATAAGCGAGGCACCTGCGATGGAATTTGAGTTAGAAAGCGGAGATTCGCAAATTGCAGATGGTGGCAGGGAAGAAGCGGGCGCAAGTGAAGTGGAACAAACGGCAAAAGGCGATTCAAGCGGGGATCATTTAGAAGATAGCGATAAAGACGATCGCCAAATGAAAAGCGAACCGAAAAAAGCAGAAGGAAAATTTGGTTCAGCAAATGATCAAGTGGTGTATCACGAATCGAGATTAAAAGCAGTAGGCGATCACCGTTTGGATATCGAAAACTGGCGTAGAAAACAAGCGCCGCATGTCCGTGCATTGTTAAAAGAATTAAAAAAGCGAATGACCCAAAGGCAGGAAGGCATTCGTACTAATTTGAATGCAGGGAGACTGTCGAAAAAATTGGTGCCGCTTGCGATTGAAGAACGACCAAAGCCGTTTTACCGGAAAACAGCACCATCTAAAGAACTCGATGCTGTTTTTTGTTTATTGATCGATGGGTCAGCGTCAATGCTTGATAAACTAGAGGAAACAAAACAAGCGGTTCTTTTATTTCACGATGTCTTGCGCGGCTTGAATGTGCCTCATGAAATTGTGTTGTTTTACGAAGATGCGTACGAAGCAAGTGACGCCGAACAACCGAATTATTTTGAGTGGATGCATAAATTTGAAGATCGCAACAAAGACCATGCCGAGACAATTGCGTCACTCGATGCACATGAAGATAATCGAGATGGCTTTGCAATTCGGTGGATGAACAACCGACTAAAGCGACGAGCTGAAAAACACCGCTTTTTACTGGTTTTTTCTGATGGTGAGCCATCTGCATATAATTATGCGGAAAACGGTGTAGTAGACACTGCAAACGCCGTTTCAGAAGCGAAAAAGATGGGAATTGAAGTTCTGCATTTATTTTTAAGCAGTGACTCGATTTCAGAAGACCAAGCAGCTTTTTATCGCATGATGTATGGCAATAAATCCGTCAGTGCCGATTCTTTAGAACAATTTGTGGAGCAAACCATGCGGTTATTGAAAAGAAGTTTGCATTTAATTATTCAGACGGGGTAAAGAGAGGTGCTCTCAGTAGAGAGTGCCTTTTTTAGTTTATTCGCGTATTTTTCCCAGTTAATTGGATATACTATCTGAATTGGCGCAAATACTGTCCGATTTAGCCGGAATACTGTCGGAATTGAGTCCAATACTGTCCGAATCGACTGAAATACTGTCCAATCAACTAAATCAGAAAATAACCCCCCGGAAGCGAAGAGCTTTCGGGGGGGGGGTTATATTAGTTATTATTCTTTTCATGCCCATCATGAATTGCGAGCAAACGCTGTTTTAAATCTTCTTCCATACGACCGATTTCAAGTTCAGCCGCTTTGCGGTTTCTGCGGCCTTCTGCTTGGATTTGTAAAGTTTCTTCAATCGTTTCTAATAAGTTTTCTTGCGTTTTCTTCAATGTTTCAATTTCAACAATACCGCGTTCATTTTCACGTGCTGTTTCAATTGAATTCATTTTCAGCATTTCTGAGTTTTTCAGAAGCAAGTCATTAGTCGTTGCGGTAACTTGTTTTTGTGCTTCAACAGCTTTTAGTTGCTTATTCAACGTTAACGCAATCGCTATTTGATTTTTCCATAATGGAATGGATGTCATAATAGACGATTGAATTTTTTCTGCTAAGGTTTGATTGGTTTGTTGGATCATCCGAATTTGCGGTGCGCTTTGAATCGTAATTTGACGTGATAATTGCAAATCGTACAATCGCTTTTCTAATCGATCAACATATTGCACCATGTCATTCACTTCTTGATAAACCATTTGGTCTTGAGAAGTTTCTGCTTTTTTGCGAAGAGCAGGAATCGTTTCACTCATAATTTCATCGCGCTTTAGTTCAGCAGCCGCGATGTAAACATTTAATGCTTGGAAGTACGTTTTGTTTTGGTCGTAAAGTTGCTCGAGCATTTGAATATCGTCTAGCAATCCGCGTTTAGAGTGATCAAGTTGAATGCTAATACGATCTACTTGGCTACTCAGTTTTTGGTATTTTGTCATCATTTCTTGAACCGAGTACTTAGCTTTTGAAAACAGCTTGCGAATCCCGGCACGTTTCCCTTGTGTCAACTCTTCAGGATTCAGTTCTTCTAGCTTTTTCATCAAGTCATGAAGTACATCACCAACAGGACCAATGTCTTTTCGTTGAACATGATCGAGCATTTTATGTGAAAACTGGCTCAATTGGTTTTGAGCGTTTGCGCCGTAAGTAAGAATAGCTTCGTTATTGCCTACGGGAATTTGTTTGGCAAGCTCCCGTGCTTTTGCTTGTTCTTCTTTAGTTAGGCGATCCATTAACGAAACAGGTCGTTCTTCTTTTTGTTCAGCTAGTGACTGCTGTTGTTTTTCCATCTGCATGCCAAATGGAGACTCCAATAAATCATCTAATTCACTTCGATTTGATGGTTTCTCTGTCATCTTCCACGTCTCCCTCGTGTTCAGGTTCTGGTTGAACAAGTAATTTCTGGTCATTGTGTTGATTTACTGCCAATTGTGCGTAATCTAATTCCATACGCAATCGTTCAATATCACTGGATAATACACGCTTCAAGTCTTGCTCCATTACTTTGTTAAGGGATAACAGCATTTCCCGTGTATCTTGCAGCGTAATACGCATTTCTGAATCTTTAACGGGTTGTCCAACTAATAACGTGTACTTTTCGGTTAATTCAATTGCTGAATCCAAATGAGAATAAAAGAACGGTTCAGCTAAGTAGAATTTTCTCGGGTTTTGTTGGACTACTATAACAATTTTATTCGCAATTTTTGTCATGTCCATTAATTGTTTAAAAGAAGAAATGGAGCGGACTTTATAATAATTTCCTTGAAGTTGTTTGATTTTTTCTTTGCCTTCTTTAATTTGCATGCGTACATTTTTGTATTCACTGCGGGTCATGCCAAAATTTTTAGAGTCTGAAGAAAGTTGAACTTGTTTCAGAGTACTGTTGCTAGCAATGTATGTACCAGCAGCTACAGCTCCAGAAGCAATTAAACCAATTTCAGCGCCTAAATAAAGTACAGGAAACATTACCGCCATAATGGGTAAGCTGACGGTTTGCCTTTTGATAAAATTTTCTATCGGCTTTAGGGGCTTCATGCAAAGGACCTCCTTCACTACTACTTTATCTATACGTCCTGAGCACTGAAAAGTTTCATTTCAATGCGTTTGCTCTTCTATATTTTACGTGAAACAACAAGTCAATACAAACTTTGGAATCCGCTTAAAATATGAGGCGTAACACTTTACAAGTACAAGAGGATTTGACACAATGCTAATTAGGAAGAAAAGAGGCCGGCAGCTATGCACGAAATTATCTATATGAGAACGGATTACGAACCGTGGTGGATGTTTGACGGTTGGGAAGACAAAATTATCTCCCGACATGAATTTAGTTCAACCGAAAACGCTCAGTCTTATTTAGAAAGTGTTAAAAATGACTTTAGTCGCCGTTTTTCCAATCAAAAACAAAAGGATTTTGCTTTTACATGTTATTGGAACGAAGAAGAAAAGGAATACTGTGAAAATTGCGAAGAAGATTTGCAAATATTTCATGGGCTAATCTGGCTAGTGGATGGACAACCAAATATAAGTTTTTAGATTTGTTTGACTTTTGTAGTCAATTTGATATAATAAATGAAACAATATGAAATCTTGACCAGTAACAGCTATTCACATATTCCCAAAAGTGATCAGCACGTGATGGTACTTTAGGGAATATGTGAATTTTTTTATTGCAAAAGATTCCATATTGAAAAACTTTTCTTACCACAGGAGGTAATTTACATGCAAGAAGGAACAGTGAAATGGTTTAACTCAGAAAAAGGCTTTGGTTTTATCGAAGTTGAAGGCGGAGACGATGTATTCGTACACTTCTCAGCAATCCAAGGCGAAGGCTTTAAAACACTTGACGAAGGTCAACGCGTTGAATTTGAAGTAGAAGAAGGCAATCGCGGACCTCAAGCTACAAACGTAACTAAAGTCTAATAACCTCAAGAACCGCTTCTTTAGAAGCGGTTCTTTTTTGTACAACGAAGTACTTTTAACTACTACACCGTTTTCTCGTTTTTAAAGAAGGTTTTTATTCATTATCAACTGGGTATAATGAGAAGACTGGATAATGAGAATGTGGGAGGTTTTAGGAATGGAAGGCAAAGTAAAATCGTTTGATGAAAACAAAGGTATAGGAATGATTACTGGTGACAATGGAGAAGACTTTTTCTTTGAAGAGATTAATATCAATGTTGATGGTTTTAGAAAACTAATTCCGGGACAGCCTGTAAAATTTACAACATATGAAGGCGTAGCTGATAAAGAACGTGTTGCGACGAACGTAACCTTGGTCTTTTAATAGTTGCGTTCAAAATTTATGTAGAAAGAGCAAAGGAGATAAAAAAATGACGAATGAATACTTAAAAAAACCAATGCCTAGTGAAGAAAAACAACATGATTTTTACCAAAAACTGCGAATAAAAGTACAAGATTGGGTAAATAGTAAACCGGGCTTGGTTGGAACCGTTAGTGGTTATGTATTGTTCGCTCCTGATTTGTTTCACTTGTTGACAAGATTGATGCTAGATAGCCGAATTGACGCTAAAAGCAAAGCAGCTGTCGGAGCAGGGATTATGTATTTCATTGCACCTATCGATTTTTTACCAGAGATCTTAGTTGGCCCTGGTGGATTTCTCGATGATGTTGTTGTAGCCGTATTTGTGATTAACACGATACTTAATAAATTTCCAACAGAAGTGATAACAGAACATTGGACAGGCGATGAGAATTTATTGTCACTTGTTAAGAAAGTATCCAACTCAGGAAACAAATACGTTTCTAAGTTACCAGCAGGTCGTTTAGTAAAACGTTTCACAAAATAAAGAAACTATAAAATTATCGATTTTTTTAAAAAGAAAAAAGCAGCCCTTCTCAACTGAGAAGGGCTGCTGCTCGTATTAGTTTGTGATTCCTTGTGTTTCTTTCCATTCCAAGAAATCATCATAAGTTAATTGCTTATCAAGAATTGATCCGTCTTCACGGATTTCAATCACGCGATTTGCAACGGTTTGAATAAACTGATGGTCATGAGAAGTGAAGACCATTGCGCCTTTAAAGGCAATCATCCCGTTATTTAATGCTTGGATAGACTCAAGGTCCAAGTGGTTAGTTGGCTCGTCTAATAATAGAACATTCGAGTGTGATAGCATCATTTTTGAAAGCATGCAACGCACTTTTTCGCCACCTGATAAAACAGAAGGTTTCTTTTTAACTTCTTCTCCTGAGAATAACATTCTACCAAGGAATCCGCGTAAGAAAGTTTCACTTTCATCTTCTGGAGAATACTGGCGTAGCCAGTCTACCAATGAGGTTTCACTACCTCCAAAATAGCTTGCGTTATCGATTGGTAAGTAAGCGCGGGAAGTGGTTACGCCCCAACGGCATTCACCAGATTCTGGTTGGTCTTCTTCAGCTAAAATACGAAGCAGTGCCGATTTTGCAAGCGGATCGCCGATTAAGACGATTTTGTCTTCTTTGCTCATGTTAAAGCTGATGTTGTTCAATAATTTGTTGCCGTCTACGGTTTGGCTAAGGTCTTTAATTGTTAACACATCGTTCCCGATTTCACGGCCAACTGTAAAGTTAACGAACGGATATTTACGAGAAGAGGGACGAATGTCATCCAACTCAATTTTATCAAGCATTTTCTTACGTGACGTCGCTTGCTTCGATTTTGAAGCGTTGGCGGAGAAACGAGCGATAAAAGCTTGAAGTTCTTTAATCTTTTCTTCTTTTTTCGAGTTTTGATCAGATGCTAAACGTGTTGCCAATTGGCTTGATTCATACCAAAAGTCATAGTTACCGACATATAGTTGAATTTTCCCGAAGTCAAGATCAGCAATATGCGTACATACTTTGTTAAGGAAGTGACGGTCATGGGAAACGACAACAACGGTATTCGCAAAGTTCATCAAAAATTCTTCTAGCCATTGGATTGCTTTCAAGTCCAAATGGTTAGTAGGCTCATCTAGTAAGAGAACATCAGGTTTACCAAACAAAGCTTGTGCTAAAAGCACTTTTACTTTATCAGAACCAGATAATTCGACCATTTTCTTATCATGAAGATCTTCAGAAATTCCAAGACCTTGAAGTAAGATTGCTGCTTCAGATTCAGCTTCCCAACCGTTCAATTCAGCGAATTCGCCTTCAAGTTCAGCAGCGCGCATGCCATCTTCATCAGAGAAATCTTCTTTCATATAAATCGCATTTTTCTCAGACATTACTTCATATAATTTCTTGTGTCCCATAATGACGGTTTCAAGAACTACATGTTCTTCGTACTCAAAGTGGTTTTGCTTTAGTACAGCAAGTCGTTCACCAGAGCCCATATAAACATTTCCAGATTGGGGTTCAAGTTCACCAGAAAGGATTTTAACAAATGTTGATTTTCCGGCACCATTGGCACCAATTAATCCGTAACAGTTACCAGGGTTAAATTGAATATTTACATCTTCGAAAAGCTTACGGTCACCAAAGCGAAGACTTACATCAGTTGCAGCTATCATGTATACGTACCTCCTAAATTTCACAATAAGATTAGTATACCACGAATTCCACGGAAATCGATAGCATTCAGGCGTGGTCTCGGATAAACTGAGAATATAGGGTTATTTTATCTTAATTTACGCTCTAAATAAGCTTCTAGAGAACCAAGTTCTTTATTTAACAAGTATTCCATTTGCACATATTCTCGGCGGCCAGGAATATGTTCTGGCGTGAGACCTTTCATTGAATAGATAAAGTAATAGCCACCAATCTGGCGGAACAATACGACGACATGTGGAAAATCATCGAAAATCGCTTTTATATTATAGCGTTTCGCATAACTCCAATTTACGAGTTTCATTGACAAACCGCCTTTCACTTCTCTATTTTAAATGATGTAAGATAGAGAACACAAGTTTGGGGTTATCGTCATTTTGAGCATAATCTAAATAAATTGATAAGAAAATCTTGCTTTAGAAAGATGCTTATCATAAAGCGTTAAAGCTTTATTTTATGGAGGGGAAAATGTGTCTGAGAAGAAAAGAAAGTCGGCACTTGGGTTAATGGTAATAGCGATTTTGTTTGTTGCGTTAAATTTACGTCCAGCAATTTCGTCAATTGGTCCAATGCTTGAACCTATTCGGGTTGATTTGAATTTAAGTAATAGTGAAGTCAGCTTACTAACGGCGGTTCCTGTTTTTTGTATGGGGCTGTTTGCGCCATTAGCGATAGTTTTTGGTCGGAAGTTTGGCATGAAACGTTCAATCGCTTTTTTATTAGGTGTAATCGGAGTGTTTACCTTATTAAGAGGGTTTTTACCTAGTTATCCATCGTTAATACTTAGTGCATTTTTTATTGGTGTCGCTATAGCGGTGATTAGTCCACTCTTGTCAGCGATTATAAAGCATAATTTCCCAACACGAACGCCCGCATTAATCGGTGTTTACTCGTTTGGTATGGGTCTGGGGGCAACATTGGCGGCAGGATTGACGGGTGTATTTTATACCATTTCGGATTGGCCGTTAGCTATTGCTAGTTGGAGTTTGTTGTCAGTAATAGCGATTAGTATCTGGCTACGAGTGGAACAACCGGCTGAAGAAAAAGTGGAAGCTTCAGTCTTTAAAATGACACAAGAGTCTCCATTAAAAAGTAAACGAGCTTGGTATATGCTGCTGTTTTTTGGTTCTCAATCAGCTTTGTTTTTTTCAATGCTCACCTGGCTTGCTCCTATCGCGATCGATAAAGGCATGTCCGTGTTGGCTGCTGGTGGTGTGCTCACTTTAATGACGGCCGTTCAAATCATAGGGAATATTAGCATTCCGTTATTTTTTGATAAATTTCCGAATCGGTTAGTATGGACTGTGCTCGTTTTAAGTTCAGGCTCGTTCGGTGTACTTTTACTGATGTTCGGTTCTGTAAACTTGGTCTGGGTAGCTGCAGCTTTTATCGGTGTGGCGCTAGGTGGTCTTTTCCCAATTGCCTTATTGATGCCTCTTGATGAAACCACAACGGCAGACGAAGCCAATAGTTGGACTGCCATGACACAATCGGGTGGATATATGATTTCGGCTTTCATGCCTTTAGTTATTGGTGTGATTTATGATCAAACAGGTAATCATGATATTACTTTATTATTATTTTTAAGTTTTATAGGATTGATGCTGATATTTGCAATATTACTTCATAAAAGAAATTAATCGAATTCTTTGGGCTCTAATAGAAAAAATTCTTTAATGCTTTGAAGTTGCATGAATATGAACCACGAAAGGTAAAGAGATATTAAAGGAAAGATGATGCACCAAGAGGACACCATTGTAAACGATAGTTTTGAATCGGGAAAAAAAGATGTGAAATACCAATAATTGTACGTCAATGTCAAAATCATTGTTGTAATCGGACCGATATATATTTTTTTAGAAAGAAGTGCTAGCCATATACCGATTCCGATAACGAAAATCGGAACAATCACCAATTGCATAATAATGGGATCAATAGATTCAATGAGTTTCAATCGAGTACCTCCCTAAACTATAAAATAGAACTGTTAATTGGTAGAATAATCAAAAAACTTAATAGGGTAAAAAAAGCTGACGTATTAAACGTCAACTTTTTCCCATGTAGAGGAAAGAAATTCATCACGACCAGATGCTGCACGATCGCTCTTATAATGTTCAGGGTTTTTCTTGTGAAAATCTTGATGGTAATCTTCTGCTGCATAAAATGGCGTCGCATCGCGAATTTCGGTTACGACAGGTTTGTTGAAACGTCCACCCGTATCAAGCTCTTGTTTTGATTTTTCGGCAATGGCACGTTGACGTTCATTATGAACAAAAATAGCTGCGCGATAAGAAGGACCACGGTCTTGGAATTGCCCTTCGTCATCAGTAGGGTCTATTTGTTGCCAAAAAATATCTAGTAATTGTTCATAAGAGAAGACATCGGGCTGGAATGTGATTTCCACTACTTCCAAATGGCCAGTTGTACCAGTCTTTACTTGTTCATATGTAGGATTTTCTATATGGCCACCACTGTAGCCAGAAACGATCTGTTCAATGCCATCAAACTGGTCAAATGGTTTAACCATGCACCAAAAACAGCCACCTGCAAATGTCGCTTTTTCAGTCATAACTATGTCTCCTCTCAAGTTGCTAAGGAAATATTACCACTTTCGCGGTTTTCCGACAATAAAAATGTCTTTTATCAAACTAAAGTCATTTTAATAATAACAGATTTGATAAATAAAGACGATTTTCGTATTTACGTGTGAACCGAGTTTGGTAAGGGATATCAATAAAGCTTATTTGTTTAAATTTAAAACGAAATACCGAAACTTAATGCCTAACAACGCGTCATATTGACGTGAAAGTTCAGAGAGGAGTGTATTTATTATGGAAGAAGAATTACAACCTATAAAAAGAAAAAAACGCAGAAAAAGAAGATTTCGGCTGCGCGGCATCGTCTTCCTGCTCCTAGTCGCTTTAATCGCTATCGGCACTTATGCATTCCTACAATTTAAAGAAGGTAAAGACATAGCAGATACATCAGCGCAAGAGCCAGTTCTATTTGATGAAGATGAGGCAAATAAAGATTACGAAAACATATTAGTATTAGGTGTTGACTCACGAGGAGAAGAAAAATCGCGTACGGATACAATGATGTTAGTAACACATGATAAAGTAAATGATGAAATAAAACTGACTTCATTTATGCGAGATATTTATGCAGACATTCCGGGTTATCAATCGTATAAACTCAATACAGCCTATTATTTAGGTGGAGTGGATTTGCTTGCAGAAACACTTAGACAAATGTTTGGAGTTGAAATTCATCATTACGCATTAATCGACTTTGAGAGTTTTGAAAGTCTTGTCGATGTAGCAGTACCAAGTGGTGTTGAAATTAATGTTGAAAAAGAAATGTCAGAAAATATCGGTGTAACTTTAACTCCAGGAGTTCAAAAGCTAAATGGGAAAGAACTGTTGGGATATGCTCGTTTTAGAGCAGATGAAGAAGGGGATTTTGGTCGTGTCAGAAGACAGCAGCAAGTAATTGCGGCTATGAAAGATGAAATGGCAACTGTTTCAACTATTCCAAAATTGCCTAAATTAGCAGGTACGCTACAAGGCTATGTTCAAACGGATATGCCCTTAACAGATCAAATAAAGTTAGCGACTCAATTAACCATTAGTGGCAGTGGGGAAGTTGAACGATTAACTTTGCCAGTTGAAAACGGCTATAGTTATGGCAACTACGCTCATGCTGGTTCAGTTCTTGATATTGACCTTGATATGAACAAACAAGTATTGAGTGAATTTTTGTCGCAACCCTTAAACTAAATGGGCTACGATTATGATAAAATGAGGTATAAAGTTTAATCAGAAAAGAGGAAGCTTATGGAGCCAGAGGACAAGCAATCATTTTTTTCCACCAATTATATTCGATTTTTAGGTGGCAGAAATACTTTATTTACATTGTTCTCCTTATTATTGCTTGGATTCGTCATTTTTGTTTTCAAGGAAGTTTCATTTATCTTTCACCCAGTTACTGTTTTTATGAAAACAGTAGTATTGCCAATTGTTTTGGCATTAGTGTTTTTTTACTTACTCAGACCCATATTGCGCATGTTAGAGAAGTTTAAAATTTCTCGTATTTGGGGAATTATAATTATCTTCCTCGGCGCAATTGGTTTGATCACATTACTAAGCGTATTGGTATTTCCGTTTTTACGTTCTCAATTTCAAAATTTAATCGTGGATTTCCCGGAAATTTTTATGCAATTAGTAACATCTGTTGATGGGTTTTTGAGAACCTCGTTTGTTGGTGATTATTATAGTGAATCTAATTTCACGTTGGATACGTTACTTGCAACGTTACCAGGCAATATTGCGGACACGCTTCAAAATACAGTGACTGGCATTATCTCTGGTATTACAGGATTAATCTCAACGATTACGGGTGTGATTTTATCGATCGTCATTGTGCCGTTTATATTGTTTTATTTATTAAAAGATGGGGAAAAATTACCTGAGTACTTCTTAAAACTATTGCCACCGAGATTTCGAGATGATACGCGAGAAGTGTTTTCAGAGGCAAATAAACAATTAGGTGCATATATTCAAGGTCAATTGATTGTTGCTTTTTGTATTGGAGTGATGGTCTATATTGGTTTCTTGATTATCGGTATGGAGTACGCATTATTACTAGGTGTTCTTGCGATGGTCACTAGCATAGTTCCTTATATTGGTCCTGCGATTGCCATTGCGCCAGCTGCCATCATCGCTTTAGTTACGTCGCCATTTATGCTCGTTAAACTGGCAATTGTTTGGACAGTTGTGCAATTAGTAGAAGGAAACTTAATATCACCACAAGTTATGGGCAAGACGATGTTTATCCATCCGGTGACGATCATTTTTGTCCTATTAACTGCAGGCTCATTGTTTGGAGTTGTTGGGGTAATTCTTGGTATTCCAATGTATGCTTTACTGCGAGTGCTCGTATCTCATTCTTATAAATTGTTTAAACGTCGGTATAATCGACATGAAACCAATTTATCAAATCAATACGATTATACAGAGCTATGAAGTTGTTATAAAAGAAAGGTTGTCTATTAACAACTAACTTAATTTGGGGGTTTCAAGTTTATGAAGTTCAAAGATTTTTTATCATCTATTGGCATTGGTTCATTAAAAGTAAATACAGTTGTAGAAAGGCCACATCTTGAAGAAGGCGAGACATTAAATGGGACGATTTATCTTGATGGTGGCGACGGGGAACAAACAATTGATTTTATCGAATTGAATGTAATTAGACTTGTGGAGGACACGCGTGACGATAGTGATTTTGATTTTTACGAAACAATTGTGGCAAAACAATCGATGGAGTTTGCAGGATCAGTGAAATCTAAAGATACGGTTATGCAGCAGTTTGAAATTGTACCGGATGAACGTTGGGTATTGGAAAATCAAAATGCCAAACTTATTTTACGTACGATTGTCCATGTGAAAAATGGAGTGAATGCACGAGATGAAGACGCAATCACATATGGAACATTAGAGAGCTGAGTTATCGGCTCTTTTTTTTTGCATAAAAATGAATAAATTTATTAAAAAGAAAAATAATGATGTTATGTAAACTCGAGGTAAAATTTATTTAGAAATTATTTTAATCATTTGAAAGATTGATTTGTTTTTTATTTACTATGTAAATAACTACTTAAGGATATACTTCAAAGTTCAAGCCCAAGTATGCAAGATAATAGAATGATATAAAAAAGGAAATCCACAAAAAACTCGGATTTCCTTTTTCTATTCTTTAGCTCAACCAAATGCCACCAAGGCAACTAGTTAGTAAAGTTGTTAGAAAAACACAAGACATTAAAAAATCCGTGCGACTTAAAAGAATGGGGCGTTAATAATCATTTCTAGGATCGCTGGTAAATCCTCGTGCTTCCATTGCAAAAGCAGAGTTCTGATTTTTGAACTGCGCCTGCGAGCAGCGGATAGATAATATTCGTTGCCAGCTATATTTAAAAAGTCGAATCGACTATTGAAACTATTTGGACAAGAGTTTGGCTGAAGTATTTGCTGAACGGGTTTTATCGTCCTTGCCAGAAGAGCTAAATAAAATGTACAGAATTGTGATTATGGCATCTGAGTTGAATTCTTCTTCCGAAAGAATCATCCGTTATTTGTCTTCTGAACACAACCTGAATATCAACCGCATCTTCTTAAAGTCTTTAAAGAAAGCCAACAGGAAATCCTTGACCTACCTTGTTGATGGATTTTCAGGAAGTTGCTGTGAGAACACAAGAGGAAGTAAAGAGGGATTTTAGAAAAACGAAAATTTACTTTAATTTACATTTTATTAATGCTCTATTAATACCTGCTATATATTCATTGCTTACACTAGAGTTAACAAATACAAAAGGAGTGGTTATTTGAAACGGATGATGACTATTTTAGCAGCAAGCCTTGTAATGGCATCCTTTACCGGATCTGGACTTGCAGCTGAACACGGAGAAGAAGTAAAGATGATATCGAAACAGGAACAGCAAGAAATGGTGAACATCGCACACCGTGGAGCTTCTGGACACGCACCTGAAAATACAATGGGAGCCTTTCAAAAAGGGTTTGAAATGAAGGCGGACTATATTGAAATTGATGTGCAAATGACAAAAGATGGAGAGCTCGTTGTTATTCATGATATCACTGTAGATCGTACAACAAACGGAACCGGCAAAGTTGGCGATTTAACGTTAGAGGAAATTAGGCAGTTAGATGCCGGTAGCTGGTTTAATGAAGCATTTACCGGTGAAAGGGTTCCTACTTTTGAGGAAGTATTGGCTGAGTTTCATGGGAAAGTTGGAATTTTAGTCGAATTGAAGGCACCAGAACTTTATCCAGGAGTGGAGGAGAAGGTTGCGGATGCTTTGATTGAAAAGAATATGAGTGCACCGAATAATAATAAAATCATCATCCAATCCTTTAACCATGAATCTATGAAAAAATCGAAAGAGTTTTTACCTAATCTCTCTCATGGCGTTCTGACAGGAGGAAGTTGGGCAGACGTAACAGAAGAACAATTAGCTCAGTTTGCGACTTATGCTGATTATTTCAATCCAACAATGAAGATTGTAACGGATGAGCTGGTTAGTAATGTTCATGAGGCAGGAATGGATATTTATCCATACACTTCAAGGTCACAAGAACAAGCTTTACGACTATTCGATTTAAATGTAGATGGAATTATTACAGATTATCCGGAGCATGTTTACTCCCATCCTGTAAAAAACTCGTAATTTCATAGTGGAAAGACAGGTAGGGAACTCTCTACCTGTCTTATTTTACTTCGTATGAATTTAAAAACAACTTCAAAATAGCACAAGAAAGAACATCCCCAATAAGGGGCTTGATGAGCATAGAAACACAAAAAGGAAAAGGGGTTAGGAAAATGAGGAAACCGTTACATCTTGCATTGATCTTTGCACTTATGATTTCTTTTATAGCACCTGGTATCGGATTAGATCAAGAAGTACAGGCAGCGACGACAGGCACGGTAGCCATAAATGAAGTAGCCTGGATGGGTACAAGTTATAGCTACAATAGCGAATGGATTGAATTACATAACACGACAAACTTAGCAGTAGATATCAACGGATGGACTTTGCGCGCCACCGATAGCAGTCCCGAAATTAGCCTTTCTGGCTCCATTGCGGCAGGGGGTTATTATTTATTGGAAAGAACGAATGACAACACTGTTGCTGGCGTTGCGGCTGACTTGATTTATACAGGGGCGTTGGATAATGGAGGAGAGATCCTTGAACTGAGAGATTCTTCTGGCGTTTTAATAGACAGTGCAGATGCTTGGTATGCTGGGGATAACACAGCAAAGGCCACAATGGAAAGAGCTGATCCGCTTGTGGCCGGCACCGAAGCCACCAACTGGATTGATTCTACGAAAAGCTACGATGGAGGGAACGGCACTCCGCGGGCAGTCAATTCAAAAGTGAAAGGCTCCACCGACAGAACGGAACATTTGAATAACGTTTCTGAAGCGGAAGGTGCTATTAACGTTTACTTTAACAAATGTGCAGATGTTTCCTATGCAAGTTCGGGGAATGAAGCAAACTATAATGTGAATCTGGAAACCCGCTTGATCGAACGCTTGAATCAAGCGACGACCAGCATCGACTTTGCAACATATGAAATTAATCTACCTGGCATTGTGGATGCGTTAATAGCGAAAGCGGCAGAAGGCATTGATGTACGCGTGATAGCGGATGCAAAAGATGCAGCTGACCCGAATTATGTTGAACGGTTCAAGACGATGCGATTGCAAGTAGAGAAAATGGTAAGGGGACAGGATGGAAAAGTTGGAACTGCGGATGACATTTATGTATTCTCTGATTCTCCGATGTTTGCTGTGGAAGACAGTTCAGCCAGAACCGATTTTGGCTTGCCTGCCACACCAGAAGATTTCCCGCTGGAAACCGTTGCAGTCGGAAATAGTGACGAAACCGGTTATCTGTTTGTTGAGGCTGAAGAAAAAAGCACCGATGCCTACTATAGCCCCGGGACACAAATGCATAATAAATTTGCCGTCATTGATAATCGCTGGGTTTTTACAGGAAGCTGGAACTTCACAGTAACCGGCTTATACGGCACTGAAACCAATATGGAACAAGGCGTGTTGGATGGCAACCAGCAACATGTAGTCGAGATCAACTGGCCGGCATTGGCGGATGTATTCAGAGTTGAATTCGATGAAATGTGGGGCAGCTATACGCTATCGCCTGACAGTGAAGCTGCTAATTTCAACACACGGAAGATTGACAATACGATACATGAAGTTGATGTGAATGGGAAAATTGTTGAAATTTACTTTTCGGCCGGTGATGATGCGGTCGGGAAAATGAGAGAGTTTGTTCGAACGTCCGCTAATGTGAATACTTACTTCACCATTTTTGCCTGGAGCGATCAAGGACTGGTCGATGAGTTAAAGAATTTATGGGAAGGATCATATAATGATTTGGAAGGTACATTGACGGGCTTTGATATCAAAGGTGTATTTGATCAAAGCTTCTGGAATCAGTGGTGGTCTGCCAGTGTGGATATGACGGGGCGGACTGCTTCACAGGAAAGCGTTGATAACCCGAACACTCGCTGGGCTAACCCCGCACCTGTTTACACAGGCAATGAGTCGCGCAAACTTCATAGTAAAACGATGATGATCGATGCAGACACAAACAGTGATCCGACGGTCATTGTAGGTTCCACGAACTGGAGCAATAATGGGAATAACATCAATGATGAAAACCTGCTGTTTATACATGATGGAGCCATTACAAACCAATTTGTGCAGGAGTTCAATGTCAGGTACACGAAAGCTGGCGGAGCAGTAAACTAAAGGAACAGAAAAAGAGGTATGGCTGTTAAGATTGAATAGTTCTTAGCAGTCTTTTTTTAACATAAAAATTTTAACTATATTATGTAAACATAAAAGAAGCTGTCATTTGGAATTAAATCGTTTTAATTATTTGAGAGATTAATCTGTTTTTTATTTACTATGTAAATAACTACTTAAGGATATACTTCAAAGTTCAAGCCCAAGTATGCAAGATAATAGAATGATATAAAAAAGGAAATCCACAAAAAACTCGGATTTCCTTTTTCTATTCTTTAGCTCAACCAAATGCCACCAAGGCAACTAGTTAGTAAAATCGTTAGAAAAACAAAAGACATTAAAAAATCCATGCGACTTAAAAGAATGGGGCGGTAGTAAGCGTTTCTTGGCTCTCCTGTAAATCCCCGTGCTTCCATGGCAAAGGCAGAGCGTTCCGCTTTTCGAACAGCGCCTGCGAGCATTGGGATTAGCACACGGCGCATAGATAATATTCGTTGCCAGCTGTGCTTTTCTACTACAGCACCGCGTAACCGTTGCGCTTGTTGAATTTGAGTAAACTCATCTTTCATCACAGGTAAAAACTGATAACCAACCATAACGCCATATGCCAGTTTTGGAGACAGTTTTAACTGCTGCATTAAACTTAAAATGAATTTTACAGGATCTGTTGTAAAAGCGAACATGAGAGAAAGACTAGAAAATGCCATGACACGAAAAGATAGCGACAATGCATGTGCCCATTGTTCGTCGGTTACATTGATTCCTGCAAACGACCAAATGATTGTGCCTCCAGTATCTGCGCCAAAAACTACAGTCGTCCATAAATAACCGAAAGCACCAATGGAAAAAGGTAGCATGAACAACAACCACAACTTCCAGTTAATATGGCTCATGGTTAATTGCAATAATAGAATACTGACCCAAAACAGTAGAGGTGTCCACGGATTGAAAAAGAAGGCGATTGTGAGCATTGATATTGTGACTGCGATAAACTTCACCGAAGGATTCATGTTATGCAAAAGATTCCGCAAAACGAGCAACTCCTTTCGGTGCTAATAAGTGGTGAGATGCCAGCAAATCTTCATTATGCCACACATCTTTAGCGTCAAATTTCCCAGTCAGTTCACCGTCTTTTACAAGCAATACAGAATCAGCTAAACTTGCTGCAAATTCCATATCATGTGTCACGATTAAAAAAGTAGTTCCTTCTTTAGACCGCTGATCGATTAACTCAAAAAGTTCTAATAGTGCAGCTGTGTCTTGACCTGAAGTCGGTTCATCCATTAATAGAACAGGCCTTTTATCAGCAAGCATTGCTGCAATCGCAACGCGTCTTTTTTGTCCGTGACTAATCGCGAAAGGGTGATCATCACGAATTGTTTCAAGACGTAAACGAGTCATTAATGAAGCAATTTCAGTAGGGTTTGAACTACCAGAATAAGCAACTTCTTTTTGGACTGTTTGTGTCAAAAACAAATATTCCGGTGATTGAGGCACATAGCCAGTGCCATCTGATTGAATTGTGCCGGTCGTCGGTTTGTAAATATCACATAAGGATTTAACCAATGTCGATTTGCCGCTACCATTTGGTCCAGCCACCACAACGATTTCACCACGATGCACTGCAAATGACAGCGGAGTGAGCAATTGTTTATTCTTAATCGTGACAGACAAATTCTCAACTTGTAAAGCCGTCTGTGGTAGAAGTACAGATTTCCGTTCCGGAAATAAAATCGGTTGTTTTGGTGAAAATAAATGATCTTTTACGAGACACCCGTTCTCACCTAACTGGATTTCGCGTTCGAAGAATGTTCCCCAACTGTCTAAACGATGTTCAACTGCAACAATCGTCAATTGCGTTTTAAGTTGCAGTTCTGTGAGCCATTCAACAAATTGCTTTGCCGTATAGGGATCTAGATGTGACAACGGTTCATCGAGCAATAACACTTCTGGTTCCATAATAAATGTACATGCTGTTGCAACACGTTGTTTGGTTCCTCCAGATAAAGATTGAATAATCGTATGTCTCAAATGGGTTAGACCAGTTAGTTCTAATACGGCTGTGATTCGAGCTTCCATTTTGTCAAAAGGGATCTGTAAATTTTCTAATGTGAAAGCTAGTTCGTCTTCAACAGTAGGCATACAAAATTGAGAATCGGGATCTTGAAAAACGGTCGCAATGCGGTGATTGATTTCACCAGGTGCATAGTCTGTTGCTGGTTTTCCGAATAACAAAACTTCCCCGTCAACAGAGCCATCGCAATTATCAGGATACAAACGGTTTAACAAATACAAGAGAGTGCTTTTACCACAGCCACTTGGACCAGAAATAACAAGTTTCTCGCCTTTTGAGACGGCAAAAGAAATATCTTGTAACGTTGCCGTTTGATCTTCTGGAAATCGAAATGACAAATTGTTTAAAGAGAGGATCTCTTTAGGCATTCACATCACCTTTTTTCGTACGTGCAATGGCATAACCTCGCAGCGAACCTGTCGCAAGTAAGGCATCTCCAATATACTTACCACCAATTCCTGCGATGATAGCACCGCTAAGCACGCGAATAGTAAACATTAACGCAACGAACGACGGGTCAAGCGCAGCATAGCCTGAGACAAAATAGCCATATACAAAACTGAAAACTGCCGAACCGATTCCGGCAAGCATTAATACCAAAATATTAAAATGTTTGTAGCCAGTCAATGCAAATGCTGCTTCTGCGCCAAGTCCTTGTACAACACCTGTTAAGATTAATCGAGGGCCTACAGCATTGCCGATTAAAACTTCAATAGCAGCTGCCATTGTTTCAGATAGAAAAGCAGCGCCGGGTTTGCGGATAATGTACATACAAATAATTGATACGATAAACCAAATGCCAAACATCCATTCATATGCGAGTGGTCCTATTACAGCTGCCCAAATATTTGCAACGTGGACAAACAACAAATAAACAATGCCAAAGACAACCGCAAATAACGACATTAAGACGACTTCTTTTAATTTCCACGATTTTAGCATGTTAAGCACCTCCATGAGATGGGCTGTTAATGCTCATCGATACGGTCATGACTAAATGACGGTGTTCCACAGAGCGAGCATTCGTAAACGCTTCTTCATAAAAAGCAAAGACATCGTGAATATCACCGTGGATACCACTCGCATAATGCATCGAGTCGTTAAAAACGCCTTGTTGTTTAGCGCGATCGACTTCACGATAAATCACGGACATATAATCAGGATTGTTCATTGGGTATAATGCAAATTGCGAAGAAACGTATTGTTTTGTGTCATCTGTGTTTAATAACATATCGTCTTTTTCCAAAAAGACATCGCCTGATGAATCGCCAGGACAGCCGATCGAAAAAGTGCCAGATAACGCGACGTGTTCACCAGTTTTCGCTGCATGTAATGTTAAAGCTTTGACAACGTTAAAGACGTGAATTTGTTTGCCGCGAATAACGGTAGAGACATCATCTGTATGCATCCATACATTTGAAGTATCCGTTTCGTTTAAAGCTCCTTTGATTACGTTAATAAAATCTCCTGTCATTGGATGTAACGAAAAGCGAAATCCGACAATTGGGCTAGTACCGCATTGCAATGGTTCCATGTATAATTCCTCCTTAAAAATGTGCACAAAAAAGACCGCATCCGTGAAGATGCAGCCATAATCTACAAATAATCAAAAAGGAATTATTTCAGAAATGCGCCGCACTTCCTCACGCAGGTATTATCCTGATCGAGTTTTGAGGGATCGAAGCTTGCGCTTGCATCTCAGCCAAAGTGGGCACCCCTAGTGCAGAAAACGGTATGCGGTTTTTGTGTTCGGGTTGTTCCCGATGGGTTTAGTGTAGAGGAAGTGGAGAGGGATGTAAAGAGGGAGCTCAGAAAAATATGTGGGGTGTGGAAGTTTGTATGGGTCTGGAAACGCTTCGGCCGCTTTGGGCATGGCTCTTGCACTAAGCCAGGAAAAGCATCTGTCTTTGTGCTTCGCCTAGCCCATTGACGCGCCGGCGCTTAGTGAATTGTTACACTAGTAAACATAGTTATTATATAATAAAAAAGTGAAGTAAATGCAAAAAAACAGGAATGAAACTAAAAGGTTTCACTCCTGTTTTTTATTGGGATTTGTATAATTTACCCATTAGTTTTGACTAGTAGTTTGTATATCGTTACGAACAATAGCCGGTCGTTTTATTGAGAATATGGCACAACCAAGTGCGATAAGAACGATAACAGCGCCAACCCAAGGCATGCTTGAAATTGATCCGGTTTGCGCCAATGCGATACCGCCGATTGCAGAACCTAGAGCAATACCAACTTGAAGAGCTGAGTTATTGAAACTTTGTTGAACATCTGATGTTGCTGGGTCTATTTCAATTAGGTAGCTTTGTTGAGGTGGAGCTAAACTCCAGCTCAGTGCAGCCCATATGACCATTACTGGTAAGAACACGACTAACGAAAATGTAGTGAATGGTAGTAAAAATAGTGAAACGGCAAAAGCTGAAATGACGATGATGATACTTTTTTTCGAACCAATCGAATCGGATAAAGCGCCACCGATAGCACCACCACTAACTGCAGCAATACCGAATAATAAGTAGCAGACACTAACCCAAAATGAATTTAAATTCAGAATGGTTTCTAGAAATGGTGTGAAATAAGCGTATACCGTATAATGTCCCGCTAGCATAAACATTGTTGCGAGATGAGCGGTACCGATTTTTGCACTTGCAACGGCTTTAAGTTGTTGCTTAAGCGGGACTGCTGTACCACCGGCGATTGGCTGAATATAGAGCGCAATCAATACCATCGATCCGATGGAAAGTAGAGCAATTCCAAGGAAAATAACACGCCATCCGAACAAGTCTGAAACGACAATACCAAGTGGCACACCAAGAACTAGTGAAGAACTGATCCCCATAAAGATAAAGCCAATCGCTTTTGCTCGGTAAGGTGGTTCAACAATTTTAGCGACAATGGTAAGTGACAGCACGACAATAAGTGCAGTGCTTGCAGCAGTTAACACGCGCGCGATCATCATCCATGTGAAATCAGGGCTAAAATAAGTCATGATGTTTCCGAGGAAAAAAATGAACATAGCAATCAAATAGACTTTTTTTCGTTCAAATTTGCTGGTTGCCACAAGTAAGACAGGGCCAGCGATGGCAATAATCATCGCAAATACAGTAATCAATTGTCCGGCAGAGCTTAACGAGACATTAAATTCTTCAGCAATTGTTGGTAAAATTCCCCCGATAATCAGTTCGACAAGTCCCACAGCAACTGTGGATAAAGCTAAAATATACACTTTTAAATTCATTGCTTTTAACGCTTCCTCTCTTCTTTGCATTTGTAATAGATTTAAGGTTTGTTAAAAACACAAAAAAATCCTGATTACAAAAAACGAACGGATCGTTTTCTGTAATCAGGATTTTGAGGTTCCTGGTAGAGACCCCTAAGCCATATCCTTAGGGTTATACAGATGCATATATTTATTTACTTCGTAAATAATACTATAGTCATGATTATTCTGCAAATGTATGTGAAGGGTTTTCAAAGTAAAGGTTATATCTCTATCTCAATTAATCAATATTATACACGAAACTCTATTCTTAGAATGAACATTATATGCTACTATATGTAAGATATTCCAAATCGAGAGGGAGAAAATGATGATCAAGTCTAGTATTCAATCAAACAGAGAAAATGTATATTTTGGTATTAGCTTATTATTTAGCGTTTTTATTTATGCAGCAATAATTGTATCAGTGATTGGTATTGCCATCGCTCTTACAGTCTTCGCAGTTATGTTGTTCGCGAATGTAATGATGCTTGGCTCGATTCGTGGTAACGGAATCCGCATACACGAGCGACAGTTTCCAGATGTTTATGAGCGTGTGCAGATTTTAGCAAAGCAAATGGAATTGAAGAAAGTGCCTGATGTATTTGTCGTTCAATCCGAAGGCGCATTAAATGCTTTTGCTACACGTTTTTTTGGACGAGATATGGTTGTTTTGTATTCAGAGGTATTTGAACTAGCTCGAGAACAAGGGCAGGAAGAATTAGATTTTATTATCGCCCACGAGTTGGCTCATGTGAAACGCCGTCACATATGGAAAAATCTATTAATCTTACCAGCTGGTTTTATTCCTTTTCTTAGTGAAGCATATAGCAGGTCTTGTGAATACACATGCGATCGACACGCTGCATTTGCTATCCAAAACGCACCAGCGGCAAAACGGGCATTAACGCTTTTAGGAATTGGCAAAAAGACTTATTTGGAAGTGAACGAAGACGCATATCGTGAACAAATTGCGACAGAGTCAAATGCTGTAGTTTGGTTAAGTGAAGTGTTATCTACCCATCCGCGTTTACCAAAACGCATTCAATCGATTGCTCAATTTGACCATAATGATTCGAAGTTTTACGAGCCCGATCATAGCAAAATCGTTTTAGGTGCTACATTAATTGCTGGCGTACTTGGCGCAATTTACTTTTTAACTATCGCATTATTTGCAGGGGGCGCAGTAGTGTTTTCTCAATTTTTACCGACTTTTGATGATATTCTATATGATGAAAGTTATGTTGTAGAGGGAGAAACACCATTAATGTTCGCTGCATCTATCGGAGACATGGCTAGTGTTGAAGAAGCCATCGAAAACGGTGATGATGTAAATGCAAAAGATTCTGAAGGAGCCGACGCTTTGATGTACGCCATTTATGCTAATGAACTGGACGTTGTTGCGTTTTTACTTTCTTCTGGAGCAGATGCGAATACATTTGATGATTACTCTACCGCTTTGGCAACCGCGGTTGATTATGGTGATTACGAAAGTGCTTTACTGTTAATGGAGAATGGAGCGGATCCTACTTTAACTGGTGAGGATGGCTTGAGCGCAATGGAATATTTGGGAGCTACTAGTGAAGCTGAGTTTTTGGAGATGCTGCAAGAAGGTTATTGATAGCTTGAGTATAGAACAAGTTTGCGATGTATTTATACGTAAAACAATATATGGAAAACTACAGCTTTCACCAATTTGTTAAGCTTTATGATTATGCAGAGTTAAACGGCTTTGAAACAGGTTGGTTACCATGAAAATAGATTTATCGTAAAAAGGTTCAACCCAAGTTCGTTATTCTTGGATTGAACCTTTTTCTTTTGCATCGCTACCATTATCTTTGGTAGCTTCTTTTCGTTTAATATAAAGGTTAATCATTTCAATATCATCTTTTGTTAACGTATCAACTTCTTCAATGGTTTTAAGGATATCAAGAAGTTGCTTTTCGTGACCTTTCGCGATTTCTTTATTAAAAAAACTGGTGATAGAAGACGTCAATGTACCGATAATCCCGATTCCGACCATCATGAGAACAACCGCAAGAATACGGCCAATGGGGGTCTCTGGTGATAAGTCTCCATATCCAACAGTTGTGGTAGTGACAACAGCCCACCACAATGCATCAGCAAAAGTTTCGATTGATGGTTCTAGAATAACGATTGGTATCGGAATTAGGAATAAAAGAATGAGCGCAACGATTAATACTTTTTCTAAGCCATTCGTTTTCAGTAATTTGTATACCGGCTTCATGTACCGCGAACCAATGCCAATTAAGCGAACCAATCGCAACAATCTGGCAATACGCGCGGCTCTAAAGAGTGCATCGAACGGGATAATGGCGATCAATTCAAATGGGTGCTTTTTAACATAGGTCCATTTGTTTTTCGCATTGATTAATCGAACGGTATAATCAATAACAAAAATACCCCAAATGATTCGGTCAAGTAGGATAAAGCTTTGATCTTCTGAAAAAGCAAAAAAGATAGAAATGAGGATGAGGACGAACATGATGCTTTCATATATTATGACACCTTTTTTCATTAGGTTGCTCCTCCGTAGTAACTGTATAATTGATTAAGAAGTCTTAAATTACTTAGTTTAACTGTAACGCAAATATAGAGTAGTTTGTTAGGTTTTTTCTCTGTTATAGGAGTCTAAAAGTAAAGTCGGCGGCATAAACAATTAGTAAACTATAAAGTAGTGATGAAAAATAAGATAGAAGTTTCAAGTGAAACGAGCCAATAGGAGGAAAAGGCATGCCATTCGAAATCGTACGAAATGATATTACAAAGATGAAAACCGATGCAATTGTCAATGCAGCGAATGCTAGTTTGAAGATGGGTGGTGGAGTATGTGGGGCGATATTTTCTGCTGCCGGATCTCATGTCTTACAAGAAGCTTGCGATCAAATTGGTCATTGTGCTGTGGGAAGTGCGTTGCAAACAAAAGCCTTTTCGCTAGATGCCAAGTACATCATCCATACAGTTGGGCCTGTATGGCAAGGCGGTAAAAATAATGAAGAACAATTACTGAGAGATTGCTACGTAAATTCGCTTGAATTGGCACACAAGCTTGGCTGTAAATCAATTTCATTTCCACTCATTTCTACCGGAATTTTTGGGTACCCAAAAGAGCCTGCTTTACAAATTGCGGTTTCCGCTATAGAAAAATTTTTAATGGCTCATGAAATGCATGTCTACCTAGTAGTATTCGATAAAAGGTCTTTCGGACTCAGTAAAAAACGTTATCAATCGATTGTGACTTTTATTGATGAAAATGAAGTTAGAACACTTGAAGAACATGATATACGATATCGCAAAAAAGGCGATTCAGAAATTGTCTTCCATAGTTCAGAAATTGAACTTAGCTTAGAGTCTCAAATAGATCTTAGTTTAGATGTTATGTTAGGGAATATGGATGAATCTTTTTCAGAGCGGTTGCTTTGCTTTATAGATGAAAAAGGCATGACGGACATCGAAACATATAAAAAAGCAAATATCGATCGTAAGCTGTTTTCCAAAATTCGCAATTCGGCTAATTATACACCGATGAAAAAGACCATTATCGCATTTGCTGTAGCGCTTGAACTGAATCTTATTGAAACAGAGGACTTGCTTGAGAAAGCGGGGTATAGGCTATCACGCAGCCATAAATTTGATTTAATTATTTTATATTTTATTGAGCGGAAAAATTACAATATCCATGAAATTAATGAGGCTTTGTTTGCTTTTGATCAAGTGCTTCTCGGTGGATAAATGTCGCTTTCATAGCGACCTATTCGTTAGCTGGAAATTGTAACCTTAAGTTGTAAAGAAAACTTGAGGAGGAACTTATAATGAAAAATGAAACGACAGAATTGGTGTTTATTCTCGATAAAAGTGGATCGATGGCAGGGCTAGAGAAGGACACAATTGGTGGATTTAATGCATTGCTTGAAAAACAACGGAAGCTCCCCGGAGAAGTTCGTGTCACGACGGTATTGTTCAATCAGGGCTATGAGTTGCTACATGATCGAATTCCGGTAACAGGAGTTGCTCCAATTACTGAAGAGGATTACCAAGTGGGTGGAATGACAGCATTGCTTGATGCGATGGGTTCGACAATACAGAAAATAAGCAATGTGCAAAAAAGCACCATGCAAGAACAGCGGGCAGACAGGGTAATGGTAGTTATTACGACAGATGGTATGGAAAATTCCAGCTGTGAATACTCGTATAAAAAAATTCATGAAATGATTGCGATGAAGAAAAATACAGCGAATTGGGAGTTCATCTTTCTTGGAGCGAATATCGATGCCGTCGCCACAGCAAAACAGTTCGGAGTAGAAGAGGATTTTGCGGTGAATTATCATGCGGACGCTGAAGGCACACAACTTAACTACGATGTGGTGAGTGAAGCTGTCAGTTCTTTTCGAACAGGTAAAAAAATTAATCGCAGCTGGAAAAAGGAAATTGAAAAAGACTTTAAATCACGTCCGAAAAAATGAATGGAGTTTGATCACTAGCTATAAAAGTTATATAGTCGATGCCGTGTTCTAGCTTAGAAGAAATGGATGAGACACGAAAGCAATGGAACTTAACCTACGATTTTGAATAAGTTTCGTTTAGTAGAAGGTTCTTTTTTAAAAAAATTCTTCTATTAATATATTTGATATATACAGTAAAAAAACCTTATTACCGCATATAAAAAAGGCTCTGGTATTTAAACCAGAACCTTTTTTATATAGAATTTATTTAAGCGAATCACAGTACATATCGAAAATCATTTCTGCAATGCTTGATATACCTCTTCAAAAGGTTGCACCACGACAAAGCCATTTCCTGAAAACTTCATCTGTACAGATTCTCCGCTGCCTCGACCAAATAAGCTTTTTAGTTGGATATCCGTTACGAAGTCTGGTTCCAAACTACCAGACCATGCAACTGTTGCATTTGGGTCTGTGAAAATGGGTTTGTCAGGCGTCACGAGTAAAGTGAGCGGCTCATAGTGAGATGTAAAAGCAACAAGTCCGTTTCCTTCTAAACGAATATTAAATAAACCGCCAGCCATCATCCCGGCAACACGTCGCATAAGTTTAATATCCCATTCTAACCCATCTTGAAAAGCGAGAAGATCATTTCCATTGATATAAATGCTTTCGCCTTCTAAGTCCAGAATGGTTATTTTTTTGCCGCTGTCAGCAACGTACAGTTTCCCTTCACCAGTTGCTTTCATTAATTGTGCACCTTCACCACTGAAAGCTTTCTTAACGAATTTTCCGAGTCCATGCTCTAACATGCCTTCGCGTTCAAATTTAATATTACCCTCGTAAGAAATCATAGATCCTGCTTTTGCCCAAACGAGCCCATCTAGATTTACTTCTAATAAACGATCTGTCTCAAGTTCAAAAAATTCACGTGCGCTATCGTCTTGTTTTGTTTGTTGTACAAATTGGTGAATAGAGTACTTCGACATCTTATTTCCTCCTTAAGTTGTTTAGTACTATATACGGTCAATTGCTAAGATAGTTTCAGTAAAGTATTAACTTGTCCGCAGACAGATACTTATACTTTAATGAATAATCCTGCTATTCTAATGTAGATAGTTATTATCCGTGTTAGTGATAAAGAACAAAAAAGTCAGGTGGAATAAAGGTGAATAATTTTCAAACTCATAATGGATTTGCACGAACGTTTCAAAAAAATAAATTAACACTCGGAATTTCGTTTCCTTTTCAAACGGAGGAGGACCATTCTCACATATTGGATATGGCCTCACAAATGAAGTTGGCTAAACAAGCAGAAGATGCTGGATTTGCTGCATTGTTCGTCAGAGATTCACCACTTTTTGATCCGAACTTCGGAGATGCAGGAGTTGTGCACGATCCCTTTCAGCTTCTTGCTTTCACAAGTGCGCACACAAAAGAAATTGCTTTAGGAATCGCGAGTGTAATTACGACATTGCGTCACCCACTTCATTTGGCTAAATCGGCTGCTTCTTTAGATGCATTGTCCGCACAGCGGTTTTTATTTGGTGCTGCGACAGGGGATCGGCCAATTGAATTTCCCGCGTTCAAAGTAGATAGAGAAAATCGCAATGAGTTATTCAAAGAGTCAATACTAGTAATGAGAAAATCATGGAAGGAATCCTTTCCCAATATACAATCTGCGCGAGTAGGTTTAGGAGAGGGAGATGTTATTCCAAAACCATTGTTACAAGATATTCCGATTTTAGGTACAGGTTATTCTGGTCAAACAATAGAGTGGTTAGCAAAACATACAGATGGCTGGATGTTTTATGGTCAAGAAGCTAGTCGGCAAAAGCAACTAATTGAGCAATGGAGAAACGCAACGAGTGAATTTAAACCGTTTACGCAACCTTTAGTTATTAACTTGTCAGAAAAACCAAATGCACCACCAAGCCCAGTACCAATTAAACTCGGATTTTCATCGGGGCATAAGTTTTTAATTGATTATCTTTATGCGTTAGAAAAAATGGGAGTTAATCACGTTATTTTAGCAGTGAAAAACGGCCATCGTCCAATAGCGGAAGTTCTGCAGGAATTGGGAGAGTTTGTTGTTCCGCATTTTCGAGCACATCGACGTATTTAAATAAAAGAAGAAATTTTAAAGCTATCTGGCTTTTTAGAAACTAGATAGCTTTTTTGATTATGTGAATGAGACTGCACGATAGAGGTTATGTAGATAATTTCTTCATATGGAGGTATCTTAAAACTATGCTTAATAGACCTAATAAAAAGCGGAGAAATCAAGTGGAAAAATCATTGGTGTGTATAACTGCCTACTCCAATAAGTTTTGGAAAATAAAAGCTCAAGGTAATGTGTTTATTGTTTTATACGGAAAAATCGGAAGCGGAGGTTCTGTAAATACAAAAGAATTCCCTTCAGAAGAGCTTTGTTTAAAAGAAGCTTACAAACTAATTGATTCGAAGTTGAAAAAAGGATATCGGGAAAGCGATCAAGAGGGAGAGTGGTCTAATCGCTTTAGCCAAAAACTCGATAATTTAAAATAGGAAAGTAGATTTTCCTATAGTTGCGCCACAGGTAAAAGAGTGACGTATTTATTTTTGTGGTATGGATACCATGAAAACTCTTGCGAAATGGAAAAATAGTCGATAAAAAAATTGAAGAAAATATAGGGATTACCTTATTTTAGTAAAACATTAGAGAATTGGGAATCATACTATGGCTAACTAATTATTAAGCGTTGACTAATTTTTATAAGATATTACATAACGAGAAGGTGCAAATTACAATGCATCTTCTTTTTAATTTTGTTAAAAAAATCTTATGAGACACGAGATAAAAGCTAAATACCTCTAACAAATTCAAAGGGGCAGTAGAGTTCCTAAATCGTTAGGGTCAGATCAATTATATTAAGTTTCTGCAACTAGTAAATTTTTTAAAATTGTATTGTAATCTGTTTGAGCAGCGTATAAAATAAGTTAGATATACGATATTACGCATAAATATTATATAAGAAAAATATATAACTTGTCTGAATTAAAAGAATATTCTATAATACTTTACATATTTTGTGTTGTATTATAGTCTTAATGTATCGGAAAATAAATACATTATAACTTTAAAATTTATAGTGCAGTAAAAAAGTTCTACTTTTAGTCGAGTGGGGTAAGTAAATCCGATTATCATTAATTATTTTTGACTGAATTTTCTTTAAATATGTATGTAACATGAAAGTCGTCGCTTCGATATTGCGACTAGCTAGTTGTAAATGGATTTGTATGCTAGCGCTTTTCTCAAAGCGTGTAAAGGAGTGTTTAGAATGGTAGAAACTGACTTACTGGTAAAGACGTCAGAGAAAGTCAGCGGATTTTTAGGTGGAGAAATGGAATTTTATAATGGGTTATGGCACCTTGAGAAAAGGAGAGAGGTCAAAGCGCTAACAAGTTCTGGGTTGTGTGTGAGTTGGTCATTAGATTTATCAGTTACTTATGAAATGACTATTGAAAACCATAAAGCCATTAATCAAGCTGAAGTTTTTCTGCTTCCTGAGGAGTTGCCGGTGTTTATCGGTGAACTGATCAAACATCAAATTTTTTTCCCTACCAATTATTCGCAACAATTGTCAACGGAACGTGGAATGTATTGTTTACGAATTACATCCCACGAGTCGCCAGAACACTTTGCTGAACGTCTATCAGATTCGCTCCGCACGCTTGAGTAAAAGATTAGCATATTGTCCAAAGGAGAGTAGAGATAATGGAACAAGTCTTGCAATTGCCTCATAAAAGGGTCAGTTACTTTTTTCTGAAATCTAAAGATGTTCATGTTGAAGAAGGAAATACTTATATCACTTGTTTTGCGCGTTTAACTAGAGAAGTTTCAATAGAAAAAGATGGAGAAGAAAATACACAGATTCAAACCTTTTGGGTCGATATAAATGAACTGCAGTTTGATCAAGCGTCAAAAAAACTAAGAGAATTGCCAAATTGTATGCATCGATATGAAATAACGAAAGAGGTATTTTATAACATGTATCAATTATCCAAGAGATGCCCTGAAGAACTTTATCAAGTAATTCCTTATCACAAAAAATCTACAAGTGAAAAATTCATCAATTAAACGTGACATGTGAATCAACATCGCATTATCTTTTTACTGGTAGTAGAACTGAATTTTTACCCATACTAAGGAGGATGAATTAGATGACTAAATTGATGAATAATGGAAGAAGAAAGAATCAGCTTGCTAAAACATATTTGGGGATGTACAAGGAATATATTGAAGGATATAAACAGTATAAAGCAGAAAAAGCTTTGATGTATATTGATGGCGAAAAGACTAAAAGAGCTTAAGTCTATTGCAGTTAGAATTAAATAAAATAACAAAAGCGCTTCCTATTGATCGTATAGGGAAGCGCTTTTTGCTATGCTGAATTTGGGATTGAGAATTTCAATTCATTAAACAAAAAACGCCCCGAAGGACGTTTTAGAGTTACCTGCTGCGAATTTTTGATAGCAAACGAAGAATTTCTAGATACAACCAGACTAATGTAACAAGTAATCCAAAAGCTCCGTACCATTCAAAGTATTTCGGTACTTGTTTTTCGGCAGCAGTCTCGATAAAATCAAAATCTAATACTAAATTCAAAGCGGCAACGATGACAATAATGACGCTGATTCCAATGCCAAGCGGTGTCGCTTCGTGTAAGTGAGGTATTTCAAAACCCAAAAACCCGCCGATAAATGAAATGATATAAACTAAGAAAATAGCACCTGTAGCAGCAGCGACACCAAGTCTGAAATTTTGTGTTACTTTGATCAGTCCAGATTTATAAACAACTAGCAAACTTAACAATACACCGATTGTGATTAATACTGCTTGGAAAACAATGCCTCCGTATTGGACTTCGTATTGAGCAGATACCGCACCAAGAAATAACCCTTCTAGTAGTGCATAAATAGGTGCTGTAAAAGGAGAAATTTTTGGCACGAACACGGTGATTAACCCGACAATAAGACCGCCAATTGCTCCAACCAGTATTAACGGTAATACGCCGTTTGGATTGCTGACAAACTGATTCCAAGAATAAACGAATGTTACGAGTAATAGCAAAAGCAAAATAAATGTTTTATTGACGGTGCCTTGAATTGTCATCTTTCGGGTGGTATCGGAACTTTTAAATTTTTCGAACGCTTCGGTCTTTAAACTCGGATTTCCACTTCTCAAACTGATCACCTCATAAATTATTTCAAACAAAATCAATTATATCCTTTAATCTACAAAAAATATACGATGAACCCACCAGTTGTAAAGTGGTTCTCCTGTTAAATTTAAAAAAGCTGTAGCCCCAGTACGGGAGCTACAGCTTTTTTGAAATGTCTCTTAATGATGCGTTACATGCTCGGCGTGAAATGTCTTTATACCGATTTTAGCCAGCTTTTTTTGACCAGCCTTGGTTGGGTGAATGTCTTGTGGCAATACGTATTTTTCTTGATCACTGCCAAAAGCGCTATAAGCATCAGCAATGTGAACATCATTAAAGCTATGAGCTACTTCAGCAAAAGCAGCATTCACTTGAGGCAAGAAAAGAGTTGATACATTGTGTAATGGATCATTCGTTTGGAATGGATTATACATATTATATAGAACAATTGGAGCATCACTAATTGTTCGTATTTCGTAAACACTTGCGGCTAAGTTCTCAAATGCCTGACTGGTAGATAACTTTTGCTGAATTAGATACTTAAACAAATCAGGGTCTCCGCCGCTTTCTGCGTTTGCTGCTCGTAAAATCTCAATAAAATCGTTTCCGCCAACTGTAATTGTAATATAATCAGCGTGATGTATAGCTTTTTGATACTTTTTGTTTGTTTCTATTGCAGCCAATAAATCAGAAGTTTGCCAACCATAAACACTGAGATTACGGACTCGTAAGTCAGATCTTTCACCAATTAAGTAAGGAAACGCTGCTTTAGAAGGGTGATT
Organism: Planococcus halocryophilus; assembly: GCF_022489025.1. Classification (GTDB taxonomy): domain Bacteria; phylum Bacillota; class Bacilli; order Bacillales_A; family Planococcaceae; genus Planococcus; species Planococcus halocryophilus_A. The sequence goes on from NZ_JAKVTG010000010.1 coordinate 88,245, forward strand.
GTTATTTTTACCTAAGTTATAGCCATAAGGTACAGAATCACCTAATGAAACAAGCAAATCCTTACCGCGATTGTTATCTGCAGAAACAGACAGGGGCCCAAGCGATAATACTAGAAATACAGCAATAAGCATTTGTAGTAGCTTTTTCATTTGATCAACTCCTTTTCCGTATTTTTGTCTATTATAAAATAAATAAACTGAATTGTCAGTATTTTATCAATGAAATCAAAAATATTTTAAAGTTGTTTAACATTATTGTTAGTACCTATTACTAATAGTTGGTGGTAGAATAGGGGGAGTACATCAAGAGGAGGCGCTTTAACTGAACACTTCAAAAGCTCGAATTACAGCTATCGGTTCATATGTACCTGAAAAGAAGCTGACAAATCATGATTTGGAAAAATTAGTGGAAACCAATGATGAATGGATCGTCCAACGGACTGGTATAAAAGAACGTCGTATAGCGCTTACTACTGAATTCACAAGTGATATTAGTGTGAAAGCTGTGGAAAATTTAAAGGAGCGCTTTAAAAAATCACTAGATGATGTAGACATGATTATTGCCTGTACAATGACTCCTGATTTTAAAACTCCGAGCGTTTCTGCTCTAGTACAAGCAAAACTTGGCATTAAAAATACAGGAGCGATTGATTTAAATGCAGCGTGCTCTGGATTTGCTTACGGTCTCCACATTGCGAACGGCTTAATCACAGCAGGTCTAAACAAAAAGATTTTAGTGATTGGAGCGGAAACATTTTCAAAAATTTTGGATTATAGCGACCGTTCGACATGCATATTGTTTGGAGACGGTGGCGGAGCTGTACTTGTAGAGTATGATGAAGAAAATCCGAGTTTTATTGAGTCACATATGGGCACAAACGGAGAACTTGCTCATAATCTTTACTGCACTGATCTTTCAAATCAAATGTTTGGAAATGAACTAGCGGTAAATGGTTTCGTCAATCAAAATGGACGTGAAGTTTATAAATGGGCAGTAAATACCGTTCCTAAAGGCGTAAAGGCATTATTAGACAAAGCCGGATACAAGACAAATGATGTAGACTGGTTTATTCCGCATAGTGCGAATCTTCGAATCATCGAGTCGATTTGTAGTAGAACTGGACTTTCTCTAGAACAAACCATTTATAGTCTTGAGTATTATGGCAATACTTCAGCAGCCTCAATTCCGTTATCGTTAGATAAAGGCTTACAAGAAGGAAAGCTTAAGCCCAATGACACACTGCTTCTCTATGGTTTTGGTGGAGGCTTAACACACGCTGGAATGTTGATTAACTGGTCAATTTAATAAGATATTTAGTTAAGAAAAATCACATGTTAGAATCGTTGCAATCTCTCGAATCCTTATGCGGATAGAGGGATTGTTTATTTAAATTTCAAATTGAACATATCTCGAATGTGAGGCAAATAAATTGTGTTTATAAGTAGAGAGACGTAAAATTAATGTAAGTAATAAGCTTGAGAAGGTGAAGTTTCTCTTCAAATTCTGATCAAGTTGTTCAGAATAAAGCGAATTACTGTTCTAATTGCTAGAGAAAAACTTAGAATAATGGCGAATTACGTTTGCGAGTTTTTAATCAGGGAAACAGTAATGAGAGTCCATAATTCGGTAGTGTTTAGCAATTAGTGAACGAAAATAATGTAAAGTAGGTGTATAGATATGGGTACGAATAAAACAATTTTAAAAATAAGTGATTGGGTAAAAGGGAAATCACGCCATGACGAACTGATTATCGGCTTCATTGATTCCCTAGATGTTCTTAAAGAAGCTGTAAATGTTACGGTTGTAGAAAGCGACAATGAAGAAATGATCGGTATGACCATTCCAATGTCTATACATCAAGTTGATAGCATTCCAGAATCCGTTAATAAGGATGCTGCACAATTGAGCTTCCTGATTGATTTAGCATTGGCTACAGATGATAAAGAGTGGTTCCAAGAGCTTTCTTCTCAGTTAAATGAGAAGAAACAAACGGTTAATTAAAAATAATTTCTCAACTATTAAAACTAATAATAAGCACTTTAATCCACTAGGTTTTTATCGCCTGAAATTGTGGATTAAAGTGCTTTTTTATTGGTGTAAACTTATATTTATAAAATGGGAGAGCTCTATAAAAAATGTAAACTGAATAGTATTACGATTTATAATTGACCTTGTCGGCTAGTCAATTTATAGTTACTTTATAAGACGATAAGTATACAAACTTTCCATAAGATGAAAATGTTATACAGACTACAATATTATTTTTTAATAAAAGCTTAACAACAGCTTCATAAAGTAACTTTATACTAATAGAGAATCTTAACATAATAATTTTACAAAGGCCGATACAAAATTTGAGGAGGAAATAGGATGAAAAAAATCTTTTTTGGTTCGGCGTCATTGTGTTTAGTAACAGTATTAGCAGCTTGTGGAGGCGGAGAAGATAGTTCCTATTCAAATACTTCGAAAGAAGGAGATGGCGTTTCAGGCACGTTGGATTTTTATACGTCACAGCCAGATGCGGATGCACAAGGATTAGTGGATACCTTTAAGAAACAAAATCCAGATGTTGAAATTAGTATTTTTCGCTCAGGGACTGAAGAAGTAGTATCAAAAATTCAAGCGGAAAACCAAGGAGGGAATATTCAGGCTGACGTATTATTAGTAGCAGATTCGGTAACTTTTGAAAATTTTAAAGCAGAAGAATTATTGCTGAGTTACGAATCACCAGAAGCAGAATTTATCGATGAGGAATTTGTCGATCCCGATGGTACTTATGCAGGCACGAAAATTATGGCAACGGGAATAATCATCAATACAAACGAAGTAACCAATCTGCCCGATAGCTGGAGTAGCTTAACAGATGCAGCTACTAAAGGACAGGCCGTGATGCCAAGTCCATTGTATTCGGGTGCAGCTGCATATAACTTAGGTGTTATTACACGTCAAGAAGGGCTGGGATGGGACTTTTACGAAGCACTCCGTGCCAATGACATTATGATTACGCAAGGCAATGGAGCAGTGCTAGAAAGCGTTGCAACTGGCGAGAAAAATTATGGCATGATTGTGGACTTTTTAGCAGCTCGTGCTAAAAATGATGGATCACCAGTCGAATTAATTTATCCAAAAGAAGGTGTGCCTGTTATTACGGAGCCGGTAGGAATACTCGCTAATACTGAAAATGAAGAAGCATCTAAAGCATTTGTTGACTTTATCCTTTCAGAAGAAGGTCAGAAGTTAGCTTCTGAACAAGGCTATACACCAATTCGTGAAGGTATCGAAGCTCCTGAAGGCCTAAAAACATTAGAAGAAATGACGATTTTAAATGCTGAAGCATCTGAACTTTTAGAAACACGTAACGATGACAAAGCAGAATTCGGAAAGATTTTCGGAGAGTAAAATAAGCTGGATTTCGATGTGAGGAGTTAGTTATATGACAGCAAAACCGCCAAAGGCAGAAGAGAGAAAAAAGAGGGATTCCTCTTTTTCTCTCTTTTTTCAAAGTAAGAATCTGTATAAAATAATCGGATTGCTCGTTATTTTCGTGTTTTTTCTACTACCGGTATTGCGACTTGTTTGGTTGAGTTTTGTGGATGACGGGTCGCTAACAATGCAGTATTACACAGAGGTTCTGAGAGAACCGGCAACCTGGAAAACAGTGAAAAACACATTGATTGTCGTGCTAGGTTCGACAATACTGGCATTAGTGCTAGGAATCTTATTTTCTTGGATTGTCGCATATGTTCAATTAAGTGGGAAGCGCGCAATGCAGTTGTTTATTTTCTTGCCATTCGTTATTCCTTCCTATATAACAACACTTGCTTGGACACAATTTTTCAGTGCCTCTGGTCCAGTAACAGCAATGCTATCTTGGCTACCAGGAGATTTGCAAGCTCCGAACTTATACAGCATAGGTGGGATTATTCTGCTTCTTGGAATTTCCCATTATCCGCTCGTGTATTTATTCACAGTTAACGTCTTCAGAAAAATTCCGCGTGAGCTAGAAGAAGCAGCTGCAACAAGTGGCTTATCAAAAAAACGCGCGTTTTGGAAAGTTGTTCTACCCCTAGCGCTCCCTGGAATTGCGAGTGGTGGGTTAATTGCCTTCTTATCAAATCTCGATAATTTTGGAATTCCAGCATTTCTTGGAACTCCTGCAAATATTCGTGTGTTAAGTACGTATATTTATGAGCAAGTTGTCGGGTTTGGTCCATCGGCATTTTCTCGTGCTGCTGTTTTATCCGTAATACTCGGTTTAATTGCGCTAATCGGAACAATATTGCAATGGTTTTTGTTGCGCCGAAGCCGCGTCAACGAAACGAGCAGAAGTGATTCAACGCCACGCATTTATTTGTCGGCAAGTAAACAAAAGCTCCTTGAAGTGTCGTTATGGGTATTCTTATTAGTAACGAGCTTAATGCCGCTTATTACAATGGGGGCATTATCACTTATTTCAGCATATGGCGTCCCATTCAAATTAGAAAATTTATCACTCCGAAATTACGAATATGTATTTTTAACAGATTCCAAGCCGCTATCGGCCTTGTCAAATAGTATACAACTCGCTTTTTTCACCATGCTTGTTTGTTTAGTAATCGGAACAGCTGTCGCGTATTTACGCTTTAAATATCCAGATTGGAGTACGAAAACAGCAGAACTGTTTATGACAATTCCTTATGCTCTGCCGGGTACTGTGTTTGCGCTATGTATGATTTTTATGTGGCTTGAGCCAATACCTGGCTGGAATCCGGGAATATATGGAACCGTATGGATCTTATTTATCGCCTATGTCACCCGCTTTCTTGTGCTCCAAGTTAGGGGAAGTTATACGGCATTATTGCAAATTGATCCGTCTATGGAAGAAGCTGCACGAACGTCTGGTGCAGCTGGTTGGGTAAAATGGCGCCGTATATTATTACCGTTGTTGTTTCCTGGAATTGTCAGCGGTGCATTACTTGTATTTTTAATGGCACTCACAGAATTGACTGTATCAAGTTTATTATGGTCTTCCGGATCTGAAACAGTAGGTGTTGTTATATTTGGTTATGAACAGGCTGGTTATTCAACATATTCGACGGCATTTTCAACGGTACTCGTGCTAGGCATATTGTTTGGCGGAGGCTTGTTTATGCTATTAAGTAAGCTTTGGGATAGAAAGGTGTTGAAAACCAAATGATCAAAGTAAATAATGTTTCAAAAAAATACGGTTCATTTACTGCGCTGCATGCGATTGATTTGGAAATCGGCGAAGGTGAATTTATCGCAGTACTCGGTCCCTCCGGGTGTGGGAAAACGACGTTACTTAAATTGTTAGCAGGATTTATGGGACCAACTGACGGCACCATTGAAATGGACAATCTGATTCTTGCATCAAAAAAACGGGTATTGCCACCTGAAAAACGCAATATAGGCATGGTGTTTCAATCGTTCGCCCTTTGGCCGCATATGACGGTTGCAGAACATGTGAAATTTCCACTCAGTTATCACCCCAATAAAATCAAAGAAGGAAAAAAAGAGCTGCAAGAGCGAATCAACGATGTACTAAAGCTTGTTGGATTAGACTCATTGGCCGAACGATACCCTTCAGAGCTGTCAGGAGGTCAAAAGCAACGTGTAGCACTAGCACGTGCCATCGCGCCATTACCTAATTTACTGTTAATGGACGAGCCTTTGAGTGCGTTAGACGTTGAGTTGCGCATGGAGATGCGTAAAGAAATTCAAAAGCTACACCGGGAAACGAAAGCCTCGATTGTTTTTGTCACTCATGACCAAGGAGAAGCTTTGGCTATTGCTGATAAAATTGTGGTGATGAATCAAGGCCGTATTGAACAAATTGCGCCTCCTGAAGTCTTGTATACACGTCCTGAAACTGAATTTGTAGCCACTTTTGTAGGCAAATGCAATTTGGTTAAAGGGGAGTGGAGAAACGATCAATTTATTCCAGCAATTGATTCCAAAAATGTCTGGTCAGATCTTGGTGTGACTACTAGTTTTAAAGAAAATGGAATTTATCCTGTCCGCCCTGAACAGTTTCAACTCATGCCTCCAGAAAAAAATGGACTACAAGGTATTGTGTCTTTTGTGCAGTATCAAGGGCATGAAATTCATTACACCGTTGAAGTTGGGGAAGAAACATGGACGATTCATGAATCCGTCTTTACAACACGCTTTGCAACAGGAGATTTCGTCAGCATCTCTTTAAAAAATGCGCCAGTTCAAACGGAATCACTTGTGTCATATTAAAGAGTTATTGGTCTAAAAGGGAAATGCGATACGGTATGCATTTCCCTTTTTTTATGAAACATTTTAGCTCTCACTCATAAAAGATTGAAAAATCAGTTATAATAAATATATAACCAAATATAAATATCTTCTATAGGAATAGAAATCTTGGATGACTAGTATGCTTCTCATAGGAGGAATGCTCAGTGAAAATTGCTATCTTATCGGATATTCATGAAGGCTTAAATCGAAAAAAAACTGAGACTGATATACTATCACTTTTAAGAGACAGTTTAATCCAACATGCACCGAATGTTTTTATCATGTGTGGTGATATGGCAGCAGGACCCGATACAAGCCTCGAATTGCTAAATAAATTACAAAATGAATTGCCAAAAATTCAAGTGTTGTATGTTCACGGCAATCACGATATTTACCACGAAGATTCCACTATTGCCTACGATAGATTATTAGCGTTTCAAGGCAATTTAGGAAGAGGTCCTATTCTGTTAAATGAAGAGTGGGTCGTTATTGGTGATGGTGGATGGTACGATTATTCATTGGGTGTTTCTGGGTTTACTGATGAGGAATTTGAAATCGGTCGCTGCAGTAATTTTACATGGCCGGACAAACTTCATGCCCATTGGCCAGAGAAGGATAAAGCAGTCACTGAAAAGTATGTAGCAAAACTGGAACAGTGGTTAAAAGAACATCAAGACAAAAAAATTATTTTGGTCAATCATTTCGTGCCGTTCGATCATTTTATCCAAATTAAAGATGAGCCAACATGGGATTTTTTTAACGCCATGATGGGAAGTGCACGGTTTGGTGAGCTGGCCGAAAAATATGGTGTGAAAAAAATGATTTTTGGTCACACACATTCACGCTATCATGAAGAATATAAAGGCATTGAGTGTATTTGTAATCCGCTTGGTCATTATCCAAACGAGTGGGTCCTAGACTCGCCGAAAGAAGAAATTTTTACAGCGATGAAAATCATCGAAATTTAATAATAGTTTGTTTCTGTATTTATCATTACAAATTACTGAACTCAAAAAAACCTGCTAGCCCTATAAGGCATGCAGGTTTTCGTATGTTATTGGTCGATTTCGTTAATGCTTAAGTGCCCCTGTAAAAAGAAAAATAGCACACTTGCTTATCACAGTATTAAAGCAATCAAAAGGAATTTATGACTTTTTACTTGTTAAGCGGCCGAGTAAAAATGCGCCAGCTACTACACCTAGTGCTGTATTCGTTTTTTTCGTGAATACTTGTTTAACGACCAAGTTCAAGTTTTGAGGACGCTCAGCAAGTCTACGCATAAAGTAGCCATACCAATCTGTACCGAAAGGAATGTACGTACAGAAATTATACCCTTGTGCTGCAAGTTCAAATTGCATCTCTTTACGGAAACCATAAAGCATTTGGAATTCAAACTTGTCATTTGAAATATTGTGGTCAATCACAAATTGTTTAACATGATTAATGACATTATGATCATGGGTTGCAATCGAAGTAAACTTACCATTTAACAAGTGATACTCGATTAATTCGATATAATTTGCATCAATTTCTTCTTTTGTTTGGTATGCAACTGCTTCAGGTTCTTTGTATGCACCTTTAACAATTCGAAGACGGTAATTGCTATATTTTTTAATGTCTTCTTGAGCTCTTAGGAAGTACGATTGAATTACTGTGCCGATGTTGTCGTAGTTTTTAGACAATTCTTCCATCAAGTCAAAAGAAGGTTGTAGGCGATCATAGTTTTCCATATCAATATTGATGAAAATGCCGAACTGAGACGCTTTATCAACAATTTCTTTAATGTTTTCAAAACAGAAATCATAATCGATATCGAGCCCTAATTGTGAAGGTTTTAATGAGATATGAGCATCTACGTCATGTTTATGAATCGCATCAACAACACCCAAAATCTGGTTTTTTGCTTCTAATGCTTCTGCTTTATCATGGACAAATTCTCCAAGATTATCAATCGTACAACTGATGCCTTGCGCATTTAATTCTTTAATGCTGCCAATCGCTTCTTCAATGTTGGTCCCAGCAACAACGCTGTGAGCTCCAAGCTTGAAACCGTAGTTTTGAGCAGCTTTATTTAAAAGTTGGTTTTCTGAAAGGTGGATAAAGAAGTTTTTTACGATCATTTTTTATTGCCCCAATCTTCTCTGTATTTTATAACGGAACAAATCGTTGAAGTTATAAAAATCTTCAACTTATGTAGAATAAATAACTAGGTGCAAAATTATTTTGCATTAATAATTATCTCTATCTATAATAATGCAAAAAAATAATGCATATTGCAATCTTTATTTTTTATTTTTCCTTATTATTTTTGTTGTTTATTAAATAATGCTGTGATAGGTGACAATTACGTGGACAGTTTTTAATAATGCCAAACTTTGGTAATATAGAAAAGTAGAAATAAATATGTAAATTTATAAAGGGGTGACGACTTTTGTCGAACTATCTTTTTGAATCGGAAAGGTTAGGGTTTAAGCGTTGGCAAGATATAGATCGCAATAGATTTTATGACATGTCTGAAGACGAAGACGTGATGCGTTATTTCCCAAAACTTTTGACGAAAAATCAAGCGGACCAATTGATTGACCGCTTTGAAACGCATATGGATGATAAGGGCTATACGATGTGGGCGGTTGAACGAAAAGAAGACGAGGCGTTTATCGGTTTTATCGGGTTACTTGAAATTACGATGGAAATTGAAGGGAAAGGTTCAGCAGAAATTGGCTGGCGCTTAGACAAGAAGTTTTGGAAAAAAGGCTATGCGACAGAAGGGGCAGAAGCTTGTCTTACGTATGCATTTGGGCCATTAAATATGAAACAGGTGTATTCCTTTACTGCATCGATTAACAAGCCTTCTGAAAAATTGATGAAAAGAATTGGCATGATCAAAGTGGGAGAGTTTGACCATCCGAAGCTAGAAAAGGGCAGTTCCCTCGAGCGACACGTACTGTATAAAATTAATCGACCTGAGATTGGGGAAAAAGCATGAAAAAGCAAGTAGTGGATGTATTTAACGACCTAGCTGGCATCTATAAACAAATGGGAGATGCAAATAATCTATACAATACACAGTATGAAAGACCAACGATGATGAAACTAGTACCACAAGAGTTGTCCGGTTTACATATACTTGATGCAGGCTGTACTGCAGGGTGGTATTCTGAGCAATTCGCTCAACGAGGTGCGCGAGTAACGGCGGTTGACATTAGTCCTGAAATGGTCAATCAAACACGAATGGTATTAGGTTCGAATGCTGAGGTTCTGTGTTTAGATTTAGAAGAAGCATTACCTTTTAACGACGAAAGTTTTGATTTTATCGTTAGTTCGTTAACGCTACATTATTTGAAAGATTGGGAAGCGACCTTTAAAGAGTTTCACCGAGTTTTAAAACCTGGGGCCAGTTTTCTGTTATCGGTTCATCATCCGCTAACAGATCTTCAACTAGTGGAAAACCTTGATTATTTTAACACTGAATTGATTGTGGATTCCTGGAACAAAGGAGGGAAGACGTACAAAGTGCCGTTTTACCGCAGATCTTTAAGTGAAGTTTTCGAGTCGTTACTTGCTCATTTTTTAATCGAACAAGTAATAGAACCGAAACCTACAGAGTTATTTAAAGAACTAGCACCGGAACAATACGCTAAATTAATGCAAAGTCCGAATTTCTTAATCTTAAAAGTTACTAAATTAAGTAAGGAAATTGCTTATGAATAATTATAAAAGTTTATACTATTATTATTCGTTACAATACCCATATTAGTAGCATGTTCAGCTCCAGAATTTGAACGTTATAATGGAAAGAGTTAACTATAGCTGTGTTAGGTGCAGCTTATTTAGAGTCGCATATTCCGTTCTTTTTCATAGAATCCAATACAGGAGAATATCCATTTATCGATGCTGATTTAGCGTATGAAGATGCCAGAAAAATTTCAAATCATCAATATTATGCAACAGGTTTTCTATAAACGACAGAACAAGTTCAAAAGACTTGGACATTTGGCTTGTACAACGATGAGCAAAATGAGAAAAATGTAAAAGACTTATTCACAAGAATTTTTAAGACGATAGAAGAAAATCCAGGCAATGCTCTGATGGACTAGGAATGGTAAATTAAAAAGACACAAACCACTCGAAATTGAGGGTTTGTGTCTTTTGCTTTATTCGTCTTTATTGCACATGCAGCGTTCACATTCATAGATGATTGACTGCTGTTGCTCTTTGATTTCGCATCCGCACTCGCGGCATTCTTTCATTGTGCGTATCTCGTATGTTTTTGTCGGTTTCATATGAATCTCCTCCAATAGGTTAGTTTATTTTTGTTTGAATGCCATGGCGGTGAAATAGATGCTAGTCATATAGGTTTTGTTTATTTAGTTGACGTAAATTGAGCAGTTTCAGTAGAACCTTTCATCGCTGTTGTTGAACTTGTTCCACCAGAAACGATTTGTGAAATTTCGTCAAAATAGCTTGTCCCAACTTCGCGCTGATGACGAGTCGCTGTATAACCTTTCGATTCGTTCGCAAATTCAGCTTGTTGAAGTTTCGAGTATGCTGCCATGCCGTGATCTTTGTAATCGTAAGCTAGTTCGAACATACTGTGGTTTAATGAATGGAAACCAGCCAGTGTAACGAATTGGAATTTGTAACCCATTTTACCGAGTTCGACTTGGAATTTTGCAATCGTTTCTTCATCAAGCTTCGCTTTCCAGTTGAACGATGGCGAACAATTGTAGGCAAGTAATTTGCCAGGGAATTCCGCGTGAATTGCATCTGCGAATTGCTGTGCTTCTTCTAAGTTTGGATGAGACGTTTCACACCAAACAAGATCTGCGTAAGGCGCGTAAGCTAAGCCGCGTGCAATGGCTTGGTCGATGCCGGGATTTGTACGGTAAAAACCTTCAGGTGTGCGTTCACCTGTAATAAATTTATGGTCACGAGGGTCGATATCGCTAGTGATTAAGTCAGCTGCATCTGCATCCGTCCGTGCGATAATTAAAGTTGGTACTCCAAGTACATCTGCTGCTAATCGAGCAGAAACTAAATTTCTTACAGCATTTTGAGTTGGCAATAATACTTTACCGCCTAAATGTCCGCATTTTTTCTCGGAAGCTAACTGATCTTCAAAGTGAACGCCAGCAGCGCCTGCCTCAATCATTGCTTTCATTAACTCATATACATTTAACGGTCCGCCAAATCCTGCTTCAGCATCTGCTACGATTGGTGCGAACCAATCAAATCCTTCTGTGCCTTCCACGCCATCAATTTGATCAGCACGTTGAAGCGCTTGGTTAATTTTCTTTACAACATCAGGGACCGAATTGACAGGGTACAAACTTTGGTCAGGGTACATTTGACCTGCTGAGTTAGCATCTGCCGCTACTTGCCAACCACTCAAGTAAATTGCTTTCAAACCTGCTTTTACTTGTTGAACTGCCTGGTTACCAGTCAAAGCACCTAACGCATTTACAAAATCCTCTTCATGAATCGAGCGGAATAAACGCTCAGCACCTTTTCTTGCTAAAGTATGCTCGATTTGTACAGAACCGCGAAGTTTTACAACTTCTTCTGCTGTGTACATACGTTCAATGCCATTCCAGCGGCTGTCATTTTCCCAACTTGTATTCAGTTCCTCGATTTGTTGAAGTTTGTTTGCGACCATGTCATCCATCCCTTTCTGATTTGAAAAATTTAATTAACAACTGTATTAATACAGTTTGTTTTCTTGTTAATTAATATATAACAGTAAGGGTTTTTTGTCATAAGAAATGGATAAAAGCGAATATATAATGATAAAAGCAGTTATCGAGCGACAGAGTCTAGTTTTTAAGTATTGGGGGAGGTTCTAGGGGAGCTAGAGAGGTAATTATTTACTGGAAATATCGAGAAGTATAAATTTATAAGGCGGAAATAGTAGTTTATTGAGTTATCTATTTAGTGAAATCGAGGTTGTTTGCAGAATAGCGTAGTTTGTTTGCCGAATTCAAAAGCTTGTTTGCGGGATAGAGTAGTTTGTTTGCGGCATAGAACCCATTATTTGCGGGATGTGCTGCTTTGTTTGCAAAATCAAAAACCGCAAAATCACATACTCAAATCTACTAAATAAAAAGAAATAAGTGACGTATTTATTTCAGTTTCTTCTATATAATAGAGCGTTTTTAAACTTTTGGAAATCTACCGTAAGTGATATGCCTTTAAAACATAACAGCACATTAAATTGAGCCATCCATGGCAAAAAATCTAATCTACCTTTACACAATAAAAAACAGTTGCGGATACTCCGCAACTGTTTATAAAAATCTTATTATTTACCCAATCCTTTACCCATACCTCTTAAGAAATTAAGACCAAACTTAATGGTTCGGTTAATATCAGGATCACGTAAAGCTTTGAGAAGTTGGAAAACTCCTATTTTCTTGCCATTTTGATTTTGTTCTTCAGCTTCTTTTAACCCTCTGACCACACTCGATGCTAATTGACCCGTTGACTCCGGATCAATAGCAGTTAATGCGCCAGCTGCACTCATCATATTATTAATGAGATTTGTAACAGGTTCACGCGTAGCTTGTTCCATGACGACTTCGGCAATGCCTTCTTTGGCTTTGACCATTGCGAGCACGGCATCTAAAACGCCAGCATCATTTAAATCGCCAGTAATGGCTAATAATTTATTGAGTGACTCGTTTTGTTCAACGATCAAAGTTTCCAATTCAAAAAGCTTTTGCTGACGAATTTCTTCAGAGGTCCATTCTTTCTTCTTAATATGTGTTATTGGACTTGCCATAGGACATCACCTTTCTATCGTTGATCTGTCAAATGCACATAGCCATCACGTGCCCATTTCCGTTCGACTTCAATGCCTGATTGTGGCGTGCGTTTTTTATCACGCGGATTTGATTGTGGTAGCGGACGTTTCACGTGATCTTTTAATACTTCCATACGAACTTTTGTCTGCTTATAAGCTGGTGTATTTGTTCGTTGATCGACAGCAGGCCCAGTCAAGAAATTGATTGCTGTTTCTTTTTTAGTCGAGTTCATTGGCAAGAACAGCTCGTTGTCTTTAACTCTGTCTGTTACAATGACCGGTAATTTTAATGCGCCATAAGGAGAGACTAGGCGAACTGTCGAACCGTCTTCAAGTCCGCGTTCTTTTGCAAGTTTTGGCGACACTTCAACGAAAGTCTCAGGTAATTTAGAAAGTATACCTTTTGATTTGTCGGTCATATTACCTTCATGGAAATGTTCCAATAAACGGCCATTATTAATGTGTAAATCATATTCTTGTGGAAAGACCACAGGCTCAATCCAGTCAGATAAAGCAAAACGTGCTTTTTTGTCAGGGAAGTTGAAGCCGTCTACATATAGAAGAGGTGTACTTTCTCCTTCTAAGCTACCCCATAAGAAACTGTCCCAACCTTCCATATTTGTATAATCTGCTTTTGCAAATAAGGGAGACAGGCTTGCCATTTCAGCAAAAATTTCACTTGGGTGACTATAATTCCAACCAGCACCTAGGCGGTTGGCAATTTCTTGAACAATCCACCAATCAGCTTTTGATTGTCCCTTTTCTGGTAGGGCTTTGTACAAACGTTGAACACGACGTTCTGTATTTGTAAACGTACCATCTTTTTCAAGTGATGGTGCAGCTGGTAAAATAACATCTGCATATTGTGCTGTACGTGAGAAGAAGATGTCTTGTACGACGAAAAAGTCCAGTTTCGATAAAACTTCATCAACATGGTTAGCATTCGAGTCAACTAAAGCCATATCTTCGCCAACAACGTACATCGCTTTCATAATGCCTTCGTCTACAGCTTGTAGCATTTGGATGTTATCCATTCCTGGCTTGTCATCGATTTTCACGCCGTAAGCTTGCTCAAATTTTTGGCGAGCATTGTCATCGGTGATGTGTTGATATCCTGGTAACCATCCTGGTAATGAGCCCATATCGCATGCGCCTTGAACGTTGTTGTGACCACGAAGTGGATAAGCACCCGCTCCTGGACGACGATAATTTCCTGTCGCTAGTAATAAGTTGGAGATAGCAGCAGACGTATCAGAACCACCTGTATTTTGTGTAACGCCCATGCCCCAAAGAATACACGTACCATCTGCGTCACGAATCATTTCTGCTGTACGGATAATTGTTTCTTTTGAAACACCACTTCGTTTTTCAGCATACTCTAACGTGTATTGAGCTAATACTTCTTTAAATTCGTTGAAATAATTGACGTTTTCATCTACAAATTGCTGATCGTGCCAGCCTTGATCGATCATGTATTTCGTGACAGCCATTAACCATACTTGGTCAGTACCTTGTTTAGGTGTAATGAAAATATCAGAGCGCTCGGCCATTTCGTTTTTACGCATATCCGCTACAATCAATTTTTGTCCGTGCAATTTATGAGCACGTTTTACGCGTGTCGCTAAAACAGGGTGACCTTCTGCTGGGTTAGCCCCAACAATAATAACAAGTCCCGCACTACCAATATCTTTAATAGTTCCTGCATCTCCACCCATTCCAACAGTACGGAACAAACCGTCAGTTGCAGGGGATTGGCAGTAACGTGAACAGTTGTCGACGTTATTTGTTTCAAACACTTGGCGACTTAGTTTTTGGATAACATAATTGTCTTCGTTCGTAATTTTTGAAGAAGAAATAACACCAATGGAATCTTTGCCGTTTTGTTCTTTTATAGCTTTGAATTTAGAAGCCACAAGGTCAAGCGCTTCTTCCCAGCTAGCTTCAACAAACTCGCCATCTTTACGGATTAAAGGAGTTGTAATGCGTTCTTCGCTGTTGACGAAATCCCACCCGAATTTGCCTTTAACACAAGTCGAAATTTGATTGGCAGGTGCTTCTGAAACGGGTTGAATTTTCAAGATTTTGCGATCTTTTGTCCACACTTCAAACGAACAACCAACACCACAGAACGTACAAACGGTTTTGGTTTTTTTCGTGCGTGTTTCACGCATCTTCGCTTCAGCATCCGAGACGGCCATAATACCGCTATAACCCGGTTCAACATCTTTTACTAAATCAATCATTGGACTAAGGACTTGTTCTGGGATGGCAGTCATAAAGCCTGCTTCACCGAGCATTGAGGTTTCCATTAAGGCATTACATGGACAAGCGGTTACACATTGACCACAGCTAACACATGAAGAGTCATTGATTTTAGCGCCACCGTCCCAAAGAACGATCGGACGATCACGCGCCCAGTCCATCGTTAAAGTTTCGTTGACTTGTAAGTTCTGACAAACCTCAACACATTGACCACATGCAATACATTGGTTTGGATCGTATCGGTAAAACGGATTTGTTAAATCAACTTCATCCACTGTACATTTTGGTTCGAAAGGATATTTTTGATGTTCAACTTCCATCATGTCGACAGTGTTATGAACTTTACAGTTTCCGTTGTTATTGTCGCAAACGGTGCAATAAAGCAAGTGATTTTCAAGAATTCGGTCCATCGCTTCAGTTTGAGCTTCTTTGGCACGTGGGGAAGTAAGTTGAACATCCATGCCAGCAACAGCTGTTGTTGAACATGAACGAACAAGTTTACCGTCGACTTCTACGATACACGTGTCACAAGTTTCGATTGGATCTAGTTCGGGCATATAACATATTTGTGGGTGAAGAATTTTCTGTTCATTTAGCACTTGTAAAATGGTTTTGCCTTGTTCGAACTCAGTAAGGGAGCCGTTAATTTTAATCGACATGCAAAAACCTCCTTTTTGATATAAAAAAATCCACTATGAAAAACACACTTGACAAGTGCATCTGTTTCATAGTGGAATAGTGTCTTAACAGGACTTGTTAAATGACCAATCCAAAATTATTAAGTAAAGTGAAAGCGCTGTCGCAAGAACTTACGACAGTACCAACGTATGTTATTATTATAAACAGTAAAAATATCTTATACAACTAAAATATTAATTGGTCAATAAATAAATTCGTATTATGGGGAGTAGAAGTATATGTCTAGACAAATCCATGAATTTAACGACATCATTCGGAAATTACGTAAAAACTTATTCGGCAAAGGTCCTGAGCGAATCCACACAGTATTTGTGAACGATATGGCGATTTCAACTTTGTACGGTAACCTTAGCCCTTCCGAACAATTTATCGCAAGAACTCCCGAAGGAAAAGAAATGATTCACGCTGCACGAACGCGAATGATTCAAAGCGTTTATGCAACTGCTGCACCAGAAGGCATGGAAAAACTGGTCAATGCAAAATTTGTCCACCTGTTTTCAGATATCAAAGTGGAAGATGATATTGCTGTATCCGTTTTCCTTTTCGACAGACCTATTGACCAATCAGGACAGATGGGGGAAACAATCGATGAAACAAGATAAAGTACGTAAAATTATTCGTTTTGAAAAAGGTGCTTTTACTGAAAAAGAAGATCGTGTGGTTGTTGAGCAGCCGGCCACTATTAAAATTAATGGCAAAGAATTTATCACTATCGTGTGTTCTCCCGACAAGATGGAAGAAATGGCTATTGGTTTTTTGGTTTCCGAGCGAATCATCCCTAACTTTAAAGACATTCAAGACATTCGAGTGGATGAAAAAACAGGTACAGTGCACATCACCGCAAAAAAAGTGTATCCTTTTTTTGAGCAATTACAAAACAAGCGGTTTATTAGTTCTTGTTGCGGCATGAGTCGTCAAGGGTTTGTTTTTGCACATGACGCAATGATTGCGAAGAAAATGACAGAAGTTCGAGTAACATTAACGCCAGAAAATTGTTTTCAACTCATGACTGAGATGGGCGAGTCAGCTGAAATGTTTAAGCAAACAGGTGGTGTACATAACGCAGCACTTTGTGATGCAAATGGAATCATTGTTTCTCGTATGGATATTGGTAGACATAATGCATTAGATAAAATATACGGGTATTGCTTAATGAATGATATTGACGTTCGTGATAAAGTGATTGTCTTTAGCGGACGAATTTCTTCTGAAATTTTAATGAAAGTTGCAAAAATCGGTTGTGAAATCGTTCTCTCAAAATCTGCGCCAACGGAACTTGCATTAACTTTAGCTGAAGACTTAGGGATTACGGCAATCGGCTTTATCCGCGGCAGTTCATTTAATCTTTATACACATCCCGAACGAATTGTAGGGGAAAAACCGGAACTTGTTTTTGAAAAAAAATCTGGTGACAAATAAAAAGAAGGGTGCTATGATTCTAATCGTCTTATTATTCACAAATTAAACACATTTAGAAACAAGATTTTAGCTGTAGTTTTACAGCTTTTTTTCTTGGGGAATTAACCACTTAACTACGGAAAACTGATGATTTGTCTTCTTGAAAAATCATTTTATATAGTTAGATAAAATTTCACCAGGAGGTCAGAGAAAATGAAAAAGAAACCAAAAAACAGATGGCTGATTGCATTATCTGCAGTGGGGATTCATATATCAATCGGATCTGTTTATGCATGGAGCAATTTTACAAACCCCTTAATCGATCAATTTGGTTGGTCAACTAGCCAAGTGCAATTGACATTTAGTATTGCCATCCTGTTTTTAGGATTATCTGCCGCTTTTTTTGGTAGTTTTGTTGAAAAATACGGTCCTCGAAAAGCGGGACTTGTTGCAGCTATGTTTTTTGGTACAGGGATTATCGGATCAGGTTTTGCTGTAAGCGCTTCCTCTTTGCCGATGCTATATCTGTTTTACGGAGCACTTGGCGGAATCGGACTTGGAATCGGTTATATTGCCCCGGTTTCAACTTTAGTAAAATGGTTTCCTGACCGTCGCGGTTTAGCAACAGGTCTTGCTATTATGGGCTTTGGATTTGCAGCTGCAATAAGCAGTCCAATTATGGAAAAGCTCATCACGACTGTAGGAGTAGAACAAACCTTTTATATTTTAGGTGCTGCATATTTAATCGTCATGTTATTGTCTTCACTTTATCTTGAGAAACCACCAGAAGGTTGGTCTCCAGCTGGATTCGAAGAAAAACTCAATAGTGGAAAAGCAGAACGAAAAGTTGATTTGTCACAACTGACAGCAAACGAAGCGATTAAAACAAAGCGTTTTTATTATTTATGGTTCATGTTATTTATTAACGTGACATGCGGTATTGCAATTTTATCAGCTGCTAAACCAATGGCAATTGACAGTATTGGCATGACGACAGTTCAAGCTGCGGCATTAGTTGGTGTTCTTGGAATCTTTAACGGTCTTGGTCGCCTTGGTTGGGCTACAATTTCCGATTATATCGGACGACCAAATACGTACACCGCATTTTTTGTCATCCAAATCGCGCTGTTTGCGTTCTTACCGTTTACAACGAATGCGATATTCTTCCAAATTATGCTAGCAATCATTTACACTTGCTACGGCGGCGGATTTGCATCAATCCCAGCGTATATTGCTGATATTTTTGGCACTAAACAGCTTGGTGCAATTCACGGATATATTTTGACAGCTTGGGCTGCAGCTGGTCTTGCAGGACCGTTATTTGCAGCTTACATGAAAGACAAAACAGGTAGTTACGAAGGAAGTCTTTTGTTCTTTGCAGGTCTATTTTTTGTAGCTCTCGTTATATCACTTGTTATTCGTCTTGATATTCGAAGACTTCGAGCGAAAAACGCAGAAACGGCAGTAACTGCTAATGCAGAAGTTGTTAGTGACTGAGTTAAACTATTCAACAAATGATTTATTTGAAAAACCTTGAAAGCTTCAATTTCAAGGTTTTTTCTTTATATTAAAAACGCTTGTTTGACATGCTCAAACACTTTGTATAAGTTTAGTACGATAAGAAACTTTCAGAAACTTAGAAAATACATAAGCAGTAAAACATATTGAGAACTTTATAAACTTAAAGGAGCTGAAGTAGAATGGTCGAAAAACGGACACCGCTGCCTGTTGCAGAAGCGGTTAAAAAAGTAGTAGCACAGGCTTTTTCGATTGGTGCTGAAACAGTAGATTTAGAAGAAAGCTACGGTCGTATTCTAGCAGAACCGATTATTGCGTCGAGTGATGTACCGCCTTTCGATCGTTCACCTTATGACGGGTTTGCTATTCGTTCAATTGATTCTGTAGGTGCAACGGGTGATAATCGGATTGCCTTTAAAGTAATTGACCATATTGGTGCAGGAGAAGTCTCGTCAAAAAAACTGCAAGCATTTGAGGCCGTTCGCATTATGACGGGAGCACAACTGCCAAAAGAGGCAGATGCTGTTGTTATGTTTGAACAAACGCAAGAAACTGGTGAAGGAATAACCATTCGAAAGCCGTTTCTGCCTCTAGAAAACGTTTCTTTACAAGGTGAAGATCTTCGGAAAGATGAAGTAGTAATTGAAAGTGGGAGTTTTATCAACCCAGGAACCATTGCTTTACTCGCGACTTTTGGCTATTCTCAAATTTTGGTGGCAAAACAGCCAACTGTAGGCATTCTTTCAACCGGGACAGAATTATTAGCGGTAGAAGATGATTTAGTACCGGGCAAAATACGCAATAGCAATGGACCAATGATCGTAGCTCAGTTAAAACGAATGGGATTACACTGTAAAATGTATGGCATGTCAATCGACAATTTGGACGAAAGTTACCGAGTAGTTAAAAAAGCAGCAGAAGAAACAGATTGTCTAATTACTACAGGTGGTGTATCCGTAGGAGATTTTGATTTTCTTCCGGCTATTTACGAAAAACTTGGTGCACAAGTATTATTTAATAAAGTCGCTATGCGCCCAGGCAGTGTAACGACAGTTGCAGTGGCAAATGGTCGCTTTTTGTTCGGTTTATCAGGTAACCCATCTGCTTGTTTTACGGGCTTCGAATTGTTTGCGCGTCCAGCACTTTTAAAAATGATGGGAGCACAAAAACTATATATGCCTCATACCAAAGCGGTGCTTGGAGAAGATTTTAAGAAAGCCAATCCGTTCACTCGTTTTATCCGGGCAATTTATGATGGGAAAACAGTTTCGCCAGCGGGATTCAATAAATCAAATGCCGTATCTTCCATAGCACGAGGCAATGCATTAATCGTGTTGCCAGGTGGGTCGCGAGGCTATCAAATAGGCGATACTGTAGACGTTTTGCTGCTCGGTTCAGAAGAAGGCGCGGCTAGGTGGCAATTGTGAAAGTGCTACAAATAGTTGGGTATAAAAATAGTGGCAAAACGACATTAACTTTACAGTTGCTAAAACTTGCAAAAAGTCGAGGGAAAACAATAGCTGCGATTAAGCATCACGGACATGGCGGTGCACTGGATATGCCGAGTACTAAAACTGATAGCATGCGACATTTCGAAAGAGGCGCAGATTGTTCTATTGCTTATGGTGATGGAGTTATTCAAATGCATCAGCGAAAAAAAGAGGCGACATTAGACGATTTAGTCGCACTTGCGGCTAGTGGAAGTCCGGACATAGTTTTGGTAGAAGGATTTAAAGAAGCTCATTTTGAAAAAATTGTTTTGCTCAATTCTGCAGATGATTGGACTACGCTAAAAAAATTGAAACAGATTCAATTAGTTGTTTCACCAGAAGCAGTAGAACTGGACAATGCACGTATGATTCTGCAGAATGACAGTAAGCAAATAGCGACTTGGTTTATTAACTGGATGGATGGTGACAGTCATGAAAGCATTTGAAATCGTAACAACCGCGATCAATCCTCAACTTTATGCAGATCTAGTGTTGCGGCCAGAAGCAGGAGCGGTGACGTTGTTTACAGGACATGTTCGTGAATGGACAAAAGGTGTGCGAACAATGTATTTATCATATGAAGCTTATGTACCTATGGCTGAGAAAAAACTAGCCCAAATTGGTGAGGAAATAGAGCAACGTTGGGAAGGAACAAAAGTGGCGATAGCCCATCGGATTGGCGAACTTCAAATTAGCGATATCGCAGTGGTTATTGCGGTTTCATCTCCACATAGAAAAACTGCATACGAAGCTAATGAATATGCCATAGAGCGAATTAAAGAAATTGTACCGATTTGGAAAAAGGAAATTTGGGAAGACGGAGAAGAGTGGATTGGAGACCAGAAGAAAAAACCGGAAGGGGGATTAATATGATCAGCTTAGTTTATTTTGCAGGACTTAAAGACCAAACGGGTGTGTCAGAAGAACAAGTGGATATGGCAGGAAAAACGGTTGATGAATTATGGCAATGGGCGACTGAGAAATACCCGGAATTTCTTAGTGGGGCAGCCCGTTTAGCTGTGAATGAAGAATATGCGTTACCGACAGATGTACTGGAAACTGGGGATGTTGTTGCTTTTATCCCCCCGGTAAGCGGAGGGTGACGTTAACTGTAGGAATTTTACTTGCAGGCGGCTTATCTCGACGGTTCGGCTCACCTAAAGCATTTGCTGAAATAGAAGGTGAGTTTTTTTATGAATGTGCATATCGAGCATTAGCTGGAGTATGCGATCGTATTGTTGTTGTCTCAAGACCAGAACTGGTATCGCGATTTCCAGTTGATTACAATGTGATTACGGATGTTGATTGGATTAAAGGACAAGGCCCGCTAGCTGGAATTTACTCAGGTATGGCTGCCATACACGCAGAAAAATACGTGGTGTTGCCATGTGATATGCCTTTTATTGGGCTCGCAGAAACTAAAAAACTTGTTGCTTTAGCAGATGCGTCTGCCGATATAACAGCTGTTTGGAACGCGACTGAAAAAATTCCTTTGTTTAGCGTTTGGAATGGTCGCATAAAAAAACAGTTACAGAAAGATCTTGAAAACGGACAATTACGGGTTATGAAATTTATGGAGAAAGTAACAACTGAATGGATTGATACATCAACTATACATGAAAATCAGCTTGTTTTTCGCAACTTAAATCACCCGGATGATTAAAAAAAGGAGATGGCATCATGACTATAAACCCAGTACAGGACCAATTTCAACGTCCGATACGGGATTTGCGAATCTCGGTCACCGATCGCTGTAATTTCCGTTGCTCATACTGTATGCCAAAAGAAGTATTCGGTGATGATTATGCATTTTTACCAAAGCAGGAGTTATTATCATTTGAAGAGATACATCGCTTAACAAAAGTTTTTGTGGCGATGGGCGTCAAAAAAATTCGGCTTACTGGTGGAGAACCGTTAATGCGCAGAGGCTTACCTGAATTGGTTGGAAAAATTCTTTCAGTTGAAGGGGTAGAAGACATCGGTTTGACAACCAATGGATTGCTGCTTGGAAATCAGGCGCAAGCGTTATATGATGCTGGACTTCGCCGTTTGAATATTAGTTTAGATGCTTTGGATCCAGAGTTATTCGGTAAACTGAATGGCAGAGGAATCGATCCTTCACATATTTTGAAACAAATTGAATTTGCTCAACAAGTCGGATTCGAAATTAAAGTCAATATGGTCGTGCAAAAAGACGTCAACGAACATGAGATTTTGCCGATGACGGCTTATTTTAAAGAACGAGGCATCACGTTACGGTTTATCGAATTTATGGATGTTGGGAACGATAACGGTTGGAGCTTTAAAAAAGTAGTTACTAAAAAACAAATTTTAGAGAAGTTGCAATCCGTGTATAAATTAGAGCCAGTAGATAAAGATTATTACGGAGAAGTAGCCAAACGTTATCGATTTGAAGAAGGGGAAGGACAAGTCGGATTTATAACATCCGTATCAGAGTCGTTTTGTTCTTCTTGTACACGCGCGCGTTTATCATCAGATGGAAAATTTTATACTTGCCTATTTGCAACAGGACATTTCGATATTCGTGAACTGATTCGAAATGGATTGAATGATGAAGAATTACTCGAGAAAATTTCGTCTGTTTGGGAACGTAGAGACGATCGGTATTCAGATGAACGCACCGAACTAACAGCGAAAAATCGTAACAAAATTGGTATGTCGTATATTGGTGGTTAAGCCTACAATAAAAAGGAGAATCCTGTGTTATTAGGATTCTCCTTTTGTCTATTGATAAATGTATTTATCTTTCGTTT
>NZ_JAKVTG010000011.1 GCF_022489025.1 Planococcus halocryophilus
CTCTTTGCGTTGTGATGCGTTCATTTCGTTTGCTCCTTCGATTCGTTTTTCCTTGCGTTCCGTGGCTGACTTCATAAGCATTAGCTTGGCGGTTGCGTCTAAAAAAGCGTATTCAAAAAAGCCTAGCGCTATTGCGCCGGGCTCTTTCGTTTAATGCCTTTATATATTAAGTATTTCAATGGTGCTTTTGTTCAGGTATTATCACAAACTTATTTACCCCTTCAATATATAGGATACTGAAACACCCGTTTGTCAGCCTCTAAATCAAAAATAACCTAAATAAATTTACCCCTTCAATATATAGGATACGAAAAGACCCTTTTGGTAGCCTCTATACGCAAATTTCTTAAATAAACGCAATCAGCCGCTCCATTGCCTCTATAACATCGCGCAATCGCAATAGCTCCGGCATAAATACCGCAATCAACCGCATTTAACGAATGAAATGAGTGCCAATTATGACGTTTTATCGCTTTAATGCGTTAAAGTATCGCTAGCCGCCTTTCATCGCGGAGCGGCGCTTATGTTAATGCTATTGCGTAGCAGTGTTACGGCATGTTATCTAAACGGAAATCTTTCGCAAACTCGCTGCTATTGCGGCGGCTTTCGGTATTGCTACGCTTGGGTTCCGCAATAACTAGGCGCCGCGTTCATGACGCATGAGCATCGGAAATCCTCAAGGAAGCGCGTTTTCTGCGGAGCTTTAACTCGGATAATCGTTTTATTGCGGAGCGGTTCCGCTTTATCCTAAGACTGCGCTTCGCTTGTCTGCACTCGCTTGGCTCGTGCTATGCGTGTTATTATACTTCTTGCCTAAATAATACTTTTGCAATGATAGCTATTTTATATATGCGCATGAGCTTTAGCGAATGCAGGCAAGGCTTTAGCCGCCGCCTAAGGTTGTCTCGCTTACTACTTATTGCGTATCCACTTAAAAGATACGACTGATATAGATACATAAGAATTTATAAAACACACCAAAATATACATAAATACTGCATAAAATACTATATAATATGAATAAGTATACATAATACGAGTAAATATTGTATAAATATTCGTTTTAAGAGTTAGCAAAAATGCACCCTAAAAGGCTTGTCGAACGCCCTTTTTGCACCCTAAAGGGCTTGTGTTTATATTCTGTTATGTTTTAAGACTTTTATAACATCGCATAAAAAAGCGCCAAAAAGCCGAATCTCTCCGCTCTTTGACGCTCATCATTAATCCCACGCTATACAGTTGTTGAACCTCGCCGTTTCTCATTTCAATTCGGTAGCAAATACCGTCATAATTCCATGCACGTTTTATGCAGAAATGCCGGCAAAGTATTCGCATTGCATACGCCACAAATGCCGGTCTAACAACGTTGTATAAAATACCGTATATCATTGCCGCAATGATTGCCGCAAGAACGCCGTCATATCAACCTTTCGTATTGCAATCGAGTTTACATAAGTAATGTTATCGGAAGTAGAGACGGTATATTTATACATTCGTAAAGCATTGCGACTGTCAAGTATCGCGGATAAATTCCGCCTAGCCGCTCCGCGTTTCGCATAAGCTTCGCTTGGCAATCGGAGGGCGGCGTACCCCCCGGGGGCTATCGCATACCCCTACGCCCTCTGCCGGGTGCGTCGAAATTGCCTACAACTTTTTTAATTCAGCAAAAATAAAAGACGCTAAGATTCGCAAATCTAGCGCCTTCAACGTTTTATTCTCTGTATGAATCCCTCAAGAAATTTTCGAGCTCCATATCACTCATTCTCCCATTATTAGTGGTTTTTTGAGTAGTTCTGATATTGTCTCTAAATCTTTGGATTTGCCCTACATCTTCGAGAGTATTATTGATAAGATATTCCTTCTCAGTTAGCCCTTCACCCTTAATCTCTTCTTCGTATATCATTTTCTTACTTACTAAACCTTCTGTTTTCAACCTTCTGTTGTGCAATTCTGTCTCATTCGCTCGATGATATTCTTGGCGATTTACAGCAATTACAGTCGAAAGATAATGTTTAGGGTCATAGGCATAACTTGCAGTTATTATCCCTTTTGGAATTAGCACGATAGGATTTCCATCGGCATCTTCGGGAAGCATCGCTGTAACGGTCTCCCAACGGTTTCCCTCTTGATTCCACGTTGGCTTCGTCAATTCAACTGTTAAGTCAATCCCATGATGATTGCATTGGTCAACCGTGAATTGAATTAACTCTTTTTTAATTAGGCTTGCTACCAAATCCGATAAAGAATCGGGACCGAATTTCGGTACAAAGATGTGTAAATCTTCAACTCTTTCAATCAAGCCTTCTTCTAGCAGTCTTCGTTCGTGCGCATAACGGAAAACTTCATCTAGCGATTCTTCCGAGTTCCCACTTCCGCGTGGAGCACCTTCCGTGTAACCTAAATATATTTCATTTGATTCTTGCGAACAGTTGAATAAAGCTCTTGCAGAAGCGTTATCGCCATTCCGATAGAAATCTAAAACTGTGGCAATAAAATTCTGAATCTTATCATGCCACACCTTGTCTCTTTGATTTCTTGAAACCGCCATGATAGTAGGGTCTATAAACAACCTATTATCGATGTCTAACCTAATGTCCACAAACTCCAAATTTTTCTGATGGTTCGGCTCAATGTTAAAACGTTCTGAAAATCTCAATAAATTTCCCCCTTAAGTCACATTGATATGTGCTTTTATTTTTGTTTCTTTTTTTTCCATTCCCTTTGTACCTACGTATACAGTAACACATATTTCCAATTTTAACAACTGAATTGCCTTTATTATCTAACTATTTATGAATAATCCTTCTTGCAATTCATTTATAACCATTTTTAAAGATAATCGCGGAAATTCTCCGCAACATCCTCTTTATTTAAATATAGATAACGGATATTCTCATAAGTTTTTCAACGGAGAATATCGTCTATGCTTCTCTACAATCTCCGTAGAAAACAATCTAACGTAGCGCTTCGTCATATCCGTAGTAGAATGCCCCATTATTTGCATGAGGCTAAACGCATCGCCTCCGTTTAAGATGTAAAACTTCGCAAATGTATGCCGAAACGTATGAGGCGATACTCTAACGCCTTTAATGCCGCATTTCTTGCCATATGCGTTCATAGTTAAGCGGAAATGATTCTTGTCTATCGGTTTGCCGCTAACGCTTACGAATATAAACTCGCTCATGCCGTCGTGAATCTTTAGGAATTGGCGCAAGTGTGCAATAAGTTCGTCACTAAGCGGCACATAGCGCGAATAACCGCTCTTAGTATCCCGTAGATAGGCGCGCCGCTCTTTAAAGTGTAAATCCTCCACCTTTACTGCTAAGGCTTCGCTAATGCGCGCTCCTGTATCGAATAAGAACATCATTAGCAATCTGTCGCGTATGCCGGAGAACTTTCGTATATCCGGCGTCATAAATAACTGCTTCAATTGCTTGCCGGTAAATGCGTTAATTTCCGGGTCGCGCGTTTTTATCTGTTTCCATTCCTTCGCGGGGTTATATTTAATAAAGCCGATTTCTTCGCAATAGTTTAGGAAAGTTCGGATTGCGCGAATCTTAGCGTTAATGCCGCCATCTTTATTGCCTCGCTCGTAGCGTAGATATTTCACAAACGCCTCTAGTATCTCCGTAGTTATTTCAGTGATTGCCGGAATCTCCTCGTATTCGCGCATAATATAGCGAAAGAGAAAGTTTATCTCGTTGCGATAATAAAGAATCGTACTATCACGAATGCCCTTGCGTAATCTATCTTCGCAAAATGATTCTAACGCCTGCTCCGCTCTTATTATTCGTCCCGCTCCTGTGATTGCCGCTAATCCTTCAAACTCTGCCGCATCTAGCTTGTTTTTACGCATAAAAAAACGCCTCCTCGATTTTACTCGAAAGAGACGTTTAGTAGCCGCAATAATCTTGCGAGCAATTTCCTGCATTGTACCGTTGAGGCTACGACTGGCGTAGCGTGTATGCCCTCGGAAGGAATCGAACCTCCATTTCAAGAACCGGAATCTTACGTGTGATCCATTACACTACGAGGGCGTTTTTGCTATTCGCGACTTTTCTATTATACGAAAATATTGTAACTTAATCAAGCTGCTTTTTTTAATTCGTTAGATTTGACCTTCATTGACCATGATGTGTATGATAATAGTACAGCTGAGATAACTTTCAGCATTGTTTGCAAATCACTTAATCGAGGAGGAACTATTCTATGAACTTAATTCCTACAGTAATTGAACAAACTAGCCGAGGCGAGCGTGCTTATGATATTTACTCACGTTTGTTAAAAGACCGTGTCATTATGTTGGGTAGCGCAATTGACGATAATGTTGCGAACTCAATTGTTGCACAGCTTCTGTTCCTAGAAGCAGAGGATCCAGATAAAGATATTTCGATCTACATCAACAGCCCAGGCGGTAGCATCACAGCCGGTATGGCAATTTACGATACAATGCAATTTATCCGTCCAGATGTTCAAACAATCTGTATCGGTATGGCCGCTTCAATGGGCGCTTTCTTACTTGCAGCTGGAACAAAAGGCAAACGCCTAGCTCTTCCAAATGCTGAAGTAATGATTCACCAACCTCTTGGTGGCGCACAAGGACAAGCGACTGAAATCGAAATTGCAGCAAAACGCATTCTACACCTTCGTGAGAAGTTGAACCAAATTCTTTCTGAACGTACTGGTCAACCAATTGATGTGATCGCGAAAGATACAGACCGCGATAACTTTATGACAGCTGAACGTGCGCTTGAATACGGTTTGATCGATCAAGTAATCACTCGCAGCAAATTACCTGAAAACCACAAAAAAGACATGTAAAAAAAATCACAGCCTTCGCGGCTGTGATTTTTTTATGTTTTGTGTAAATAATGATGCCTAACTTTTAAAGCTTACACTTCTCGTTCCATAATTTGCGATAAAGAATCAACCGCTTTTTCCTCATCTAGCCCTTCAGCAGAAACTTTAACATCTGTTCCTTTACTAATCGCCAGACTCATAACTCCCATGATGCTTTTCGCATTTACTTTTTTATTGTCTTTTTCTAAGTAAATATCTGCGCTATAACGGTTCGCTTCTTGTACAAATAAAGCGGCTTGTCTTGCTTGAAGACCTGTTTTCAATAGTACCTTCACCTGTTTTTCAACCATTCTGACCCTCCTCTAAAACTTAACTATCTTCTATATGAAAGAACAGCCAATCGTTAGTGGCCGATCATTTCTCCGTTTCTCAAGGACGTTGCAATCTCATCAATTTTCCGTAGCCGGTGATTGACACCTGACTTACTCACTGTACCACCAGAGACCATCTCGCCTAGCTCTTTCAACGTGACATCTTGATACTCTACACGAAGTCGAGCGATTTCACGTAATCTCTCTGGTAATTGATCAATTCCGATCGATTGATCGATAAATCGAATGTTCTCCACTTGTCGTAGCGCCGCATCGATTGTCTTATTTAAGTTAGCGGTTTCACAATTAACTAAACGATTAACACTATTGCGCATATCTCGAATAATTCGAACATCTTCAAATTTCAAAAGGGCAGAATGCGCACCTGTGATGCTTAAAAAATCAGCGATTTTTTCTGCTTCTTTCAAGTAAGTGACAAACCCTTTTTTCCGTTCAATTGTTTTGCTATTTAAATGAAATTTATTCATCAATTCAACTAAAGAGTCTGCATGGTCTTTGTAAAGAGAATAGATTTCTAAATGATAAGATGAGGTTTCGGGATTGTTTACCGATCCACCAGCTAAAAATGCACCTCTTAAATAAGAACGTTTACAGCAATCCTTCTCTATCAAACTTTTAACAATTTGATGCTGAAATTGAAAACCTTCTGTTAGGATTTCTAAGTCTTCAAGCATTTGCTTAGCACCTTCACGGATTCGGCAAATGTAAATATTGTTCTTTTTTAATCGCATTTTTTTTCTAACAAGCAATTCGACAGGATAGGCTTTATAAAAACGTTTTAACAATGTATAAATACGGCGAGCTATTGCAGCATTCTCGGTTTGGATGTCCAGGCTCAATTGCCTATTGGAAAACGATAACGTGCCATTCATCCGGATCATTGCAGAAAGCTCAGACTTACCACAACAATCATCGACATCTATTTGCGTCATTTCTTTTTTTGTTTCGGATGCAAAAGACAAAATTCGTTCCCCCTTTCAAAGCACTAAAAATATAGCTGCTTCGAATCTTTACTGGCATGACCATCAGCATATTCAAATAGCCATTCTGCGACTTTTGTCGGTTCGTGACGTACAGTTTCACCAGAAATATTGGCAATG
Source organism: Planococcus halocryophilus (assembly GCF_022489025.1). Classification (GTDB taxonomy): domain Bacteria; phylum Bacillota; class Bacilli; order Bacillales_A; family Planococcaceae; genus Planococcus; species Planococcus halocryophilus_A. The sequence goes on from NZ_JAKVTG010000011.1 coordinate 6,293, forward strand.
TCTTTTCGATAAACTTCAAGACCCATTTTCTTTAGTCGCTCTTCGTCGTATTCAACCGGCCACGCTTGTTCTTTTTCATAACGCTCAGCAATCGTCGCTGGCATTTGTACTTTATCAAGCAATATGGCATCTAGAAATTTTTCATCTACGTGATCATACAAAGCTTTCACATGGTCAGAGGCTGTGTATTTATACGTCTCGCCTGCTTGAGTCATTAAATTACAAATATAGATTTTCTTCGCCTTTGCAGCAATTACAGCTTTTCTTATATCTTTCACCAACAAATTCGGCAAAATACTCGTATATAAAGACCCAGGTCCAACTACTATGACATCTGCATTTTCAATAGCCGCAATCGTCGCTGGCAAAGCTTTTACATCATATGGTTCAATAAAAACACGTTTGATAGGCTGCAAATACGCAGGTATTTTAGATTCCCCTTCAATAATGGTGCCATCTTCTAATTCTGCACTTAAAGTAACAATCTGGTTTGCGGCTGGTAAAACGGTACCGTTCACACTTAACACGCGGCTCATTTCTCGTACTGCGTGAGAAAAATCTCCTGTAATATCCGTTAAAGCAGCAAGCATCAAATTTCCTAATGAATGACCATCAAGATCTAAAGAGTGCTTAAAACGATATTGGAACATCTCAGCAACTAGTGGCTCAGCATCTGATAATGCTGCCATGACGTTTCGAATATCTCCCGGTGGAGGAATATCTAAATCGTCTCGTAAACGTCCTGAACTTCCACCATCGTCTGCCACGGTTACGATAGCCGTCAAATCCAGCGGATACAATTTCAGTCCCCTTAATAATGTGGAAAGTCCGGTGCCACCGCCTAAAATGACGATACGTTTCCGGTGCTGGTTACGTTCCATGCGCTCATTCCTTTCTGATTTTTACGTCTCTATGTGTAACGATAACTTTATTGTTTTTTGCCAGAAGTTTACCATAGTATTCAGCCAATGTAACTGAACGGTGCTGACCTCCTGTACAACCAAATGCAATGACCAGTTGCGCTTTTCCTTCACGTTTATATTGCGGAATCATAAATTGTAAAAGATCTGTCAGTTTTTCAATAAGCGTCTGTGTTTCTTGCCATTTTAATACATAACTCGAAACTCGATTGTCAAGCCCTGTTAGTGGGTTTAACTCTTCGATGTAGTACGGGTTTGGTAAAAAGCGCACATCAAATACTAAATCAGCATCAATTGGCATCCCGTGTTTGAACCCGAAAGACACTACGTTTACCGTAAAAACGTTGCTTGTTTTGGATGAGAAATCAGAGGTAATGCGTTCTTTTAACTGACGTGGTGTCATATTGGATGTGTTGTATATATTTTGCGCTCGCCCTTGGAGATCGCTCAACATATCGCGTTCTTTTTTGATGCCCCCCAAAACCAATCCACCAGGTGATAAAGGATGAGATCGTCTTGACTCTTTATACCGACTAACCAACGCCTCATTTTCTGCGTCTAAAAATAAAATGGTAATCGAAACTCTTGGTTCTTTCGACAAATCGTCAATAGCATCGACAAGACTGTCAAAAAAGTCGCCACCACGCAAATCCATAACTGCTGCTACCCGCTTCATTGATTTTCCAGAATCTCTCATTAACTTAAGAAAAGTAGGTAGCAATGTTGGTGGTAAGTTATCAATTGTAAAAAACCCTAAATCTTCGAAACTTTGGATGGCAACCGTTTTTCCTGCGCCAGACATTCCTGTAATGATGATTAATTCGGTTTCCTCTACATGATTATTCATTCGGGTGATTCACCTCTTCAATTGATGATTGGATATTCTCTTTAATCAGCTGGAACTCGGGGGTGTAATAAAATGTACCATATTGGACCCCTTGCTGGTTTGCTACAAATTGCAAATTCGTTCGGTCACCTTCTGCCATTGGCAAAGTTGCCAAAGCTTCTACCGGATGCCACTCCAATATACCTTCAGGTGTTTCTTTGAATAAGTCGCCAGTCAAATCGTTTGCTGCAAATGTATACATCATCCATTCATTCACTGTTTTTCCTTGTTCTTGAATCATCATTGTGTAAACGCCTTTTAAATGCGTACCTATTGGCGTAGCATTTGTTTCTTCTGTAAACTCACGAACTGCCGCCTCAAAAATTGACTCGCCAGGCTCCATTTTGCCACCTGGTGCTACGTACCAATCACGTCGTGGTTTCTTTAATAATAATACTTGTCCATTTTTAATAACTAGTAAATTCGCGATTCGCTGCACATTCGACACTCCGCATCTATTGTAAACTCTCTTCATTATACATCTATCCTGGCGTGCCGTGCAAAGGAATGAAAAAAAAGGCCATCTTTCGATTCGCTCGAAAGATGGCCTATCAAAAACTCTTTTAAAAAAAGGGGGTCATTTACTCTTCTTACTATATAGAAGCACTATGACAAGCGCGTTACAAAAAGATTAAGAAACAATTAAGCTTCTGTTTTCATGCTAATTTTTTCAACTAGCTCTTCAATATAATGTTGAGCTGCTTGCGCTGCAATACTACCATCACCTGTCGCGGTAACTACTTGACGCAATGTTTTTTCACGAACATCGCCTGCTGCATAAATTCCTGGAACTGAAGTTTCCATTTTTTCATTGGTTACTACATATCCTTCAGCATTTAAGATTCCTAATTCAGCAAATGGTTTTGTTAATGGAAGCATACCGATATAGATAAAGACACCATCTGTTTTAAATTCTTTTTCAGATCCGTCTTCAGTAGACACTAATGTTACTGCACCAACTTTACCATTTCCTTCATCGTGAACTTCTTTAACCGTATGACTCCAGATAAAGTCGATTTTATCGTTTGCAAAAGCACGGTCTTGAAGAATTTTTTGTGCACGTAGCTCATCGCGTCTGTGAACAATTGTTACTTTGCTTGCAAAGCGAGTCAAGTAAACTCCTTCTTCTACAGCCGAATCTCCGCCGCCGACAACAACCAATTCTTTCTCTTTAAAGAAAGCCCCATCACATACTGCACAATAGCTGACACCACGGCCGCCTAATTCAGACTCACCTGGAATACCCATTTTCTTGTACTCAGCACCAGTTGTGACAATAATAGCACGAGCTTTGTATTCTTTAGATCCTGCTTTGATGGTTTTGAATTCTTCTCCATCAATAATTTCAGTTGCATCTCCGTATGCATATTCAGCACCGAATTTTTTTGCATGTTCAAACATTTTCGTTGAAATATCTGGACCCAAGATGTGTTCAAATCCAGGATAGTTTTCAATTTCTTCCGTATTAGCCATTTGGCCACCTGGAATACCGCGTTCAAGCATTAACGTTGTCAAGTTTGCGCGAGAAGTGTAAACAGCGGCAGTCATGCCTGCTGGTCCTGCTCCAATAATTATTACATCATAAATTTTAGTTGTATCAGTCATATTAATAGGCCTCCTATTTCTTCAGTAGCTAAATCGTATAAGATTCCAGCTAAAGCTTCAACTTTTATGCCTACAACTCCATATTGGGCAAGTACACTGTCATGTCTTTTATATACTTTGTTAACGTTGAGACAGATATTCCAAAGCGGTCCGCCACTTGTTTTTTAGTTATTTTTTCACTATTAGCAGCTTTCAGCAGAAACTCGACAGCTGCTGCTAAAGCCTCTGGATTCTTGAATGTATAGTTCTCATCAAACGCTTTTTCAAACAATAAAAACCATAATTTGAAAACTTCTACTCGCTGCAGAGTTACCATTTCATCTGCTGCATATAGCAGTTCTGCAACTTCCATTGCGCGCATGAACGCGTGCTCTTCTGGAATTTCTTTTTTAAATGGATGACCAAGGGCATATCCTAACACAAAGGTTTCCAGCACAGATGGCTGATCGGACGCTAACCAGTTCGGATGAGAGATTATTTCTTGCTTATGGGCTGACTTACCTAATAAAAATAAACCAAAAAGTCGTTCACTCTTTTTCGCATGATCCAGTTTTTTCACCAAATAATCTCGGTCATGTTCAAGCGCATCTGCATGTGGCATCGCAGAATGCTCGTTCCACGGTGCATAACCATCTTTATCTGGATCCATTTTCTTCAACTGATCCCAGGCTTGTCTCGAGGCTTCTTCATGCCCCGAATGATAAGCTGCATGTGATAACCAAAAATAAAATGCAGCATCGCCCTCAAAACCGCGTTTTTGCAAACTTTTTAACCAACGATAGGCTTCTTTGTATTTCCCGACTAGCGCAAATGTTGCCCCTAATTTATACCGTTGCTCAAATACATACGGTTGAATTTTTTTCAGCAATTCGAGAATGTCATCTAACTCCGCATTCTTTTCGTAATAATGAAAAACAGCTAAATTACAAAGCGCGTGCAAATTACCCGTATTTCTCCGCAATACATCATGAAGCAAGGCTTTAGCCATTTCAGCTTCTCCGATATAAAAATAAGCCAAAGCTAAATTATTACAAGCTCCCCAAAAATCAGGTTTCTCTTCGATCAGCTTTTCAAGTAGTTCAATAGCACTTTTAAAATCACCTTGTTCCATCATGCGTCGGGCTTTTTCCTGTTGATAATGGTATTCGCTCTCTTGGGTGTCCCCGTTTTCATCAATACCTTGCCACTCTTCTTGTTCTGCAAAATCAACTATGCTCATAGCTTCAGCCGCATATTTCCCTTGCGTTTCATTAACTAAGTATTGTTTGGCATAATTTCGCGCGTCCCAAAACAAGCCCATGTGTGCATGGACTTCAGCAAGGAAAAACAAAATATCGGCGTCTTTCGCATCTAATTCATGTGCGGCATGAAGAACATCCATGGCTTGTTCAAATTCATGCATTTCCATCAACACAATGCCGTATTGCGTCAAAAAAACCGCATCTCTCGGACTAAGCTCAGTAGCACGCCGCAAATACTTATGTGCTTTAGGATAGTTTTCACGTTGAAGTTCTTTCATCGCTTTTCTATAATAAAATTCTCCTGTCGGGATAAAAGACAGTATGTTCTTATCGTTTCTTTTTTTATTCTCCAAAATATGCCTCCGAAAAAGTAAAAGAGACGATTAAAATCGTCTCCAAACTCAAATGTGCTGTAATTATAGCATATTTCCCTCTTATTTACTTGTCCGTTTTAGATGTATGACGCTCTTTTAATACATCTACCACTTGGTTAAAGCCTACTTTTTGTTCTTGTAGTAACACCAAGACATGATAAAACAAATCAGCAGCTTCCATTGATAATTCTTCAGCATCTCGATTTTTAGCCGCGATGATTACTTCTGCTGCTTCTTCTCCTACTTTTTTGCAAATTTTATCGACACCTTCATTGAACAAATACGTTGTATACGCTCCTTCAGGCATTTCTTTTTCACGTGTTTCGATCAATGCTGCTAATTGTGCAATCATATCTCCTGGTGAGTTGTTGGGTTCTCCGTGAATGGTTTCAAAAAAGCAGCTGTTTTGGCCAGTGTGACAAGCTGGTCCGTTTGGAATTACTTCATAAATCAGCGAATCACCGTCGCAATCTAATCGAACCGCTGTTACTTGTTGCGTATTGCCACTCGTTGCTCCTTTGTTCCATAATTCGTTGCGGCTCCTCGAATACAGCCATGTTTCATTTGTTTCCATTGTTTTTTGTACAGCTTCTTCATTAGCATAGGCTAGCGTTAATACTTCTTTTGTTTCGGCATTTTGGATAATGACGGGAATAAGCCCGTTTTGGTCATATTGAATCGTAGTCATCGGACATTCACTCCCTCTTTGCGTAAATACTGTTTTACCTCATCGACACTAGTTTCTTTATAGTGGAAAATTGATGCTGCTAACGCTGCGTCAGCGTCTACTTCTTTAAATACTTCGTCAAAATGTTCTTTGTTTCCTGCACCACCGCTGGCAATAACAGGTACTTCCACCGCTTCACGCACAGCGCGTGTCAATTCCAAATCAAAGCCATCTTTTGAGCCGTCTTTGTCCATGCTCGTTAACAGCAATTCGCCTGCGCCAAGTTCCACGCTTTTCTTTGCCCATTCAACAGCTGACCATTCGGTTTTATTGCGACCACCGTGTGTGTAAACGTCCCAGCTGTCGCCGTTTTTCTTCGCATCAATTGCGACAACAATACATTGTGATCCAAAAAAATCTGCGCCTTCTTTAATGAGCTCTGGGCGATCAAGTGCCGCTGTGTTTAACGAGACTTTATCAGCACCCGCACGCAACAACCGTTTCATATCATCTAAGCTTCGGATACCTCCGCCCACAGTGAAGGGAATTGATAATTCTGTAGCGACGATTTTAACTACTTCAACCATGGTTTCTTTGCCTTCATGAGACGCAGAAATATCCAAAAAGACCAATTCGTCCGCGCCTTGTTTATCGTAAAATCGAGCCAGTTCCACAGGATCTCCAGCATCACGTAACGATACAAAACTAACACCTTTTACGACACGCCCTTCTTTTACATCTAAACAAGGAATGATACGTTTTGTCAGCATGACAATGCCTCCTCTAGTGTAAAGCGGTTTTCATAAAGTGCTTTGCCAATAATCACACCCGCAATATTGCTTTGATCCGCTGCTTTTTTCACATTTTTTACATCTTCAAGTGAACCGATGCCACCCGAGACAATGATTTGCGCTTTTTCAGATTTTGCCAAAGCTTTATTGGCTTCAATATTGGGTCCAGCTAATGTGCCGTCTGTTGCGATATCTGTGTAAATAAAATGCTTAGCGCCTTTGGAAGCAAAATAATCAGCTACTTCTGTCGCCGCTTGTCCCGACGTTTCAATCCAGCCTTCTGTTGCTGCCATCCCATTTTTTGCATCAATGCCAATGACAATGCGGTCAGCTCCAAATTCTTCAATAAATGATACGGCAAGTTCTGGGTTACGAATTGCTAAACTGCCGATAATGACACGTGCTACACCGTTTGATAAATAATGTTCAATATCTTCACGCGTTCGAATACCACCGCCTATTTGCACCTTTGCACCTAGTTTAGCAGCTTCAATAACAACTTGATCGTTAATCCGGACGCCGTCTTTAGCCCCGTCCAAATCGACCATATGTATCCACTCCGCACCAGCATCTACAAATTTTTTAGCCATGTCAACCGGTGAATCGCCATAGATCGTTTCTTGAGCATAATCTCCCTGAAACAAACGCACACAATTACCATCTCTTAAATCGATAGCGGGATAAATTTGAAAGTTAGACATTTAGGTTCCTCCTAACATTTGCAATCCATTGTTCTAATAAATAATGACCAAAATCTCCGGATTTTTCCGGATGGAATTGCATGCCTGTAATTAGTCCTGTCCCTACGACTCCCGGAACATCTAGCTCACCATAACTTGCCGTTGCCCAAACTTGTTGTTGATTGGTATTAACAGCTAAAAATGAATGCACAAAATAAACATGCGTGTCACTTAACACATCATCTAACCAATAAGGAACGCTTGAAAATTCAAGACGATTCCAACCCATATGCGGAATTCGGTATGTTCCTTTTTCAAAACGACGGATTTGTCCTTCTAGTAAGCCTAAGCCTTTTGTTGGTTTAACTTCTGAACTATCTTCATACAATAATTGCATGCCAAGACAAATCCCAAGAAGCGGTATGTTCTTCGATGGCAATGATTGAATAAATTCCGACAAGCCTTTTTGATTTAATAACTCCATCGCATCAGGAAATGCTCCTACTCCTGGAAGCAAAATGCCTTCTGCTTCTCCTAAAACAGCAGGATCATCCGAGACAATCACTGTACATTCTAGTTTTTTCAACGCTTGTTCAACACTGAACAAATTGCCCATACCATAATCGATAATCCCAATGATCATGTTAACAGCCCCTTTGTTGATGGCACACCTTTAACTCGCGGGTCGATCATTGTCGCTTCATCAAGTGCACGTGCTAATGCTTTAAATATCGCCTCGATAATATGGTGCGTATTTTTGCCGTAATGAACAATTACATGAACGTTCATGCGTGACTCCAGCGCAAATTTCCATAAAAATTCTTCTACTAGCTCTGTATCAAACGTACCCACTTTTTCTTTTGGCAACTCACAACGAAACTCCAAATGCGGACGGTTCGAGCAGTCAATCACTACTTGGGCCAATGCATCATCCATTGGAACAAAAGCATTGCCGTAACGCCGTATGCCTTTTTTATCACCAAGCGCTTCTTTCACAGCTTGCCCCAAAACAATGCCAATATCTTCAGTTGTGTGGTGGTCATCAATATGTGTATCGCCATCTGCTTTAATATCTCCATCAAATAATCCGTGCTTGATGAACAAATCCAACATATGATCCATAAATGGAACGCCAGTATCAATAACCGATTTCCCTTCACCATCTAATGCAAAGCTGATGGCTACTTTAGTTTCATTGGTATTTCGTTTGATTTCAGCTTGTCTCATTGTTCATTCTCCTTTTTCCACGACCGTGATTCGACTGCACGTGCATGTCCTTCTAAACCTTCAAGACGTGCCAGTCGGGCGATTTTATCTTTATTGTTTTGCCACGCTTTTTCACTATAGCGAATAATACTTGTCCGTTTTATAAAGTCATAAACCGATAATGCACTTGAAAAACGGGCAGTGCTGTTTGTCGGCAAGACATGATTTGTCCCTGCAAAATAATCGCCGATAGGTTCAGATGAATAGCGACCAATAAAAATTGCGCCGGCATGATGAATCTTTTCTGCAACCGCTTCGGCATCCTCTGTCATAATCTCCAAATGTTCTGGAGCTAGTTGATCTGCAGCAGTAATTAGCTCTTCCATCGTCTCACCCAAATAAATCATGCTGTGATTTGCAATCGCTGGGCTCGCAATGGCTTCACGCGGCAAAGTTGCTAGTTGCTTTTCTACTTGCTTGGAAACTGCATCCGCTAATTTTTCGCTTGTTGTCAATAGTACAGCACTTGCCAATGGATCGTGTTCTGCTTGAGACAATAAATCCGCAGCCACTTCATCAGCATACGCTGTTTCATCTGCAATAATTGCTATTTCGCTCGGTCCGGCAATCATGTCAATGGCCACATCGCCATTAACTTCTCGTTTAGCGAGAGCAACAAAAATATTACCGGGTCCGGTAATTTTATCTACTGATGCAATCGATTTTGTTCCATAAGCCAATGCAGCAATCGCTTGTGCACCACCAGATTTATACACTTCCGTAATGCCAAGAATATGAGCTGATGCGAGTACTCCATCAGACAACGTGCCGTCTTTACTTGGTGGTGAAATTAAGACAATGCGTGATACGCCTGCTACTTGTGCTGGAATGACATTCATCAACACAGATGAAGGATATGCAGCTGTGCCACCTGGTACGTAAAGTCCAGCTGACTCGATAGCTGTAACACGCTGTGCCACATACGAGCCATCTTCGTTATCTAAACGGTAACCTTGTTGTTGCTGACTTTCATGATATTTCCGAATGTTCGCCGCGGCTTCAGTTAAGTCCGCTAACAATTGCGGGTCAAATCGGTCGACTGCTTGCGAAATTTCTTCTTCTGTCACACGTAAAGAAGTTAATTTAGCACCATCCCATTTTTCTGTAAAGCGAAACATCGCTTCGTCCCCGTGATCTTTCACTTCTTGAATAATCGCTTTTACCGCTGTAACTTGCTGTTCAGTGCCTTCTGCAATCGTTCTCCTAATAGAAATTCCTGAAGAAAGACGAGTCACTTTCATAAAACCGCCTGCTTTCTCAGTCTTTCCACTAAATCAGTAATGCGTTTTTGCTTTAAGCGATAACTTACAGGATTCGCAATTAACCGCGACGTAATGTCGACAATTTTTTCGTATTCAACTAATCCATTTTCTTTTAATGTTTTACCAGTAGAGACAATATCCACAATCCGGTCAGCTAAGCCAATCATTGGGGCCAGTTCAATCGAACCGTTCAATTCAATGATTTCAACTTGTTCGCCTTTGCCACGATAATATTGTGAGGCTACTTTCGGGTATTTCGTTGCGACGCGTGGTGATACTTTATTCATTTGTGTATCAGGCATGCCTGCAGTCGCGATATAGCACCGACTAATGCCAAGATCTAGTAACTCATAAACATCACGATCATGTTCAAGCATAACGTCTTTACCCGCAATGCCGATATCTGCTACACCATGTTCTACATAGGCCGGAACATCCATTGGTTTTGACAGAATAAAACGGATATTTTCATTAGGTGCTTCGACGATTAACTTGCGTGAATCATCAAGTTCTTTCGGCAAATCATAGCCTGCTTTTACTAATAATTCGTAAGCTTCTTCAAATATTCTGCCTTTAGGCATTGCTATTGTTAATGCATCCATTAGTTAGCACCTTCCAATCGTAGAACCTTGCTGAAATGTTTGCTGAATTCATCAGTGGCTTTAACCGCTGGTCCAAATTGCAACGTAACACGCGTACCATTTTCACGAAGTTTTTGTGCTTCGTCAAACGCATGGTCTTCATTTTGTTCATCAAACAAGATTAACGTATGGTCTTGTTGTTCCGAAACAGCTGACATAATTTCTAATAATCTGTCGACACGCAAGCCAAATCCAGTTGCACCGACCTCTAGCCCAAATTGTTTCATTAAACCGTCGTATCGTCCGCCATTACCAAGTGGGAAACCGCTACCTGCAGCATATACTTCAAACACTACTCCGGTGTAATAAGTCATGTGGCTATTAAATGATAAATCATACGTAACTGCCTCAGATAAACCGCTACGGTCTAATATTTTCTTTAATTTTTTCATCTCTTCAAATAAAGAACTTTGTTTCGAATTATGAGGGTTGACCCATTGCTTCCATTCTTCGACAGTAGTCGTTGAAATCAAACCAATAAACGACTCCATTCTCGATTCTTCAATAGGTAATTGTTTTGCTAACGTTTCAAACCCGACACTGTTTTTAGAAACAAATGCACTGCGTACTTGTTCTATTTGCTCTTGGCTTAACCCAAAATCTTCAAGAATCAATTGAAGTAATTGTGTGTGACCAATTACGAAACGACTCGATTCGATGTTTAAGTTTTTTAAGATAGTGCCTGCAAGAATGATCACTTCTGCATCGGCATACAAGGAATCATCGCCAATCAGTTCTACGCCCATTTGTTCAAATTCAGCCGGTCGCCCGCCTTCTCGTTTTTGAGCGCGAAAGACGTTCGAATAATAACCAAGTCTGACAGGCATCTTTTCTTTTAATAGCTTAGATGCTGCAACCCGTGCGATTGGCGAAGTCATATCTGGTCGTAAAACCAATGTTTCACCTTGGCTGTCTAGTAATTTGAACAAAGCGTTATCGGCGATTGCCGAAATTTTACCGATGGTTTCATAATATTCTAACGTTGGAGTCTGCAACAAGTCATAACCTGCTTGCTGAATGATGTTCGTTCCGCTTGTGCGAAGCTCCGCTTTCTTTTTTGCGATAAATGGGAAATCGTCTCTCATGCCTAATGGTTTCTCAAACATTTGTATAGTCATCATCAAACTCCCTAATATTGGTTATTTTACTTTATCTCGCTAATGTGGTGAAGTAAAACTATTTTATCTCATATTTCCGTCCATCGTCAAGAGATATACTCGAAAAAAATCCTGAAAACACTATGTGCTTTCAGGATTTTGCTTGACGCTCTGCCATTTGTTCAGCTGTAAAGATGACACTCATCGGATTTCCGCCGACAAAAGCTCCAGCTGGCACATCTTTATGGACGAGCGTGGCAGCGGAAACAATGGCGCCGTTCCCAATCGTAATGCCGGGCAAAATCGTGGTGTTTGCTCCGATCATGACGCGGTCTCCGATGACCACATCGCCGAGCCGGTATTCATCTATTAAATATTCGTGTGCCAGAATCGTTGTATTGTAGCCAATTACTGAGTTTTCTCCAACTGTAATCTTTTCAGGAAACATAACATCCGGCATTACCATTAATGCAAAAGAAGAATGCTTTCCGATTTTCATTTTCAAAAAAGTTTTATATAACCAATTTTTCATTGGCAAAAACGGTGTATATCTAGCCGTTTGAATCACCAAAAAATTTTTAGCAACTTTCCAGAAAGGCACCGTTTTGTAAATATGCCAAAGTGAATTTGGTCCTTCTACAAAATGGCGTTGTGTCTTTCTCATTTTACTGCCTCTTTCGTCAATTCCAATAAATCACTAATATGCTGAAGCATATAGTCCGGTTTAAACTTCGCCAAGTAGTCTTCTCCTTTTGCTGTCCAAGCCACTCCTGCTGTAAGAACTCCTGCATTTTTTCCGCCTTCAATGTCGTGAGAATTATCACCAATCATCAACGCTTCATCAGGAGATGAATTTAATTGTGTTAAAGCCAGCTGTAGTGGCTCTGGATGTGGCTTTGGATTCGATACGTGGTCTAACCCTACTATTACATCAAATACATCCGCAACCCCCATTAACTCAAGTCCATGACGAATCGTTTGGCTTCTCTTTGTCGAGACAATCGCCATTTTTAAGCCTTGCGCTTTCAAGAGACGTAGCGTCTCTGCTACCCCATCGTACTCTTCAACTAAGTCATCGTGCATAATGCGATTTAACACACGATACTCAGCCGTCAGTTCTTCCACACGATTTGGGTCAATTGCTGTAAATGTTTGTTCCAATGACGGGCCAATAAAGTGCAAGGCATCTTCACGATCAAAACGACCCGGATAATGTTTGTCTAATACGGATAAGAAAGTTTGAATGATTAATTCATTTGTATCTAATAACGTACCATCAAAATCGAATAAAAGTGTATTGATTTTTTTCTCTGTCATGTAGAAACCACTTCCTTCTGCTTTTCTTCTGCTTTACGCCACATATAAGAAACAAAAATGGTCAGCCCAAGCGCCGTAACGACCCGGATTGCGAGCAGCGGCCATATTGGTATTCCTAACGGGATAAAGATCAACGTATCTTCAACAATAGCGTGACAGGCCACAAGGAAAATAAATACCAATGTGGCATCTTTTTTGCTAACACCATCTTCTTGCACCGCTTGAATCATCACACCCGCACCCATAGCCAACCCAAAGATCAGTCCAGAAGCTAGTGTCAACGAAGCATTTTTTTGAACACCTAATAAACGAGTTAATGGACCTAATGTGTCAGATATTTTTTGAAGGTATTGTTTATCCTTTAAAATCTGAATCATAATCATTAATGGAATCACAATCATCGCTAATTGCAAAATACCGAACGACGCTTTCTCCAGTCCGATTAACAATATTCCCATCCAACTTTCAGGAGTTGCAGAAATTTCAGGCGCGAAGCCGTATTTAGCTACATCTCCTCCACCTTGCCAGAACAAGTTAATGATGACACCAGAAAGTGCAGCTAATCCGAAACGGACAACTAACACGACCCACAGCTTAACGCCGACCTTTAATGCCACACCGGTTTCGATAAAAATATTATGTGAAAATGATAGCATAACTGCCAAGATAAACACTTCTTTTACCGTCAATTCCAATGACAAAATGCCAGCGATACCAGCATATAGATTGAGTGCGTTCCCAAGAACTAACGGAATTGCCGCATCGCCACTTAAGCCAAACAACCCCATAATCGGAGCAATTAAATTAATAATAAAAGGCAAGACCGGTGTATATTGAAGCACGGTAACAAGCAAGGTAATCGGGAAAATAATTTTCCCTAATGACCAAGTCGTTTTTAACCCTGCCTTCAAACCATTTTTCAATATTGTCATTTGATCGCTCTTTTCTTTATTATTTATCTTTGTAATGAGGTGGGTTTTTAATTGTTACACGTCGGTAAACAATCAACACCACAGCAATGACGATGGCAATTACAGATACAAGTTGTGCTGCGCGAAGTTCGCCTACTACATACAAGCTATCTGTCCGCATAGCTTCGATAAAAAAGCGACCAACTGAATACCAAATCATATAGAAGAAAAACATTTCGCCACGCACTAAATTTACTTTCCGAAGCAATAGTAAAATGACGATACCGACAAGGCTCCACATAGATTCATACAAAAACGTTGGATGGTAATAAGCTCCATCTATGTACATATGATTGATAATCCAATCGGGGATAAATAAATTCTCCAAGAACGCACGTGACACTTCACCGCCATGTGCTTCTTGGTTAATGAAATTGCCCCAGCGGCCTATCGCTTGGCCGATTAAAATACTTGGCGCTAAAATATCCGCTACTTTTAAAAATGAAGTGTTACGCTTTTTCGTAAATAGATAAGCCACAATTACTGATGCTATCAAGGCACCGTGAATTGCGATTCCGCCATTCCAAATAGCAATAATTTCGGCGGGATTGTTTTTATAGGCATCCCATTCAAAAGCTACGTAATAAATGCGTGCCCCGACTATCGCAAGCGGTACTGCCCAAATTAATAAATCTGTTAAAAATTCGACATGAAGTCCCCGTTTAACCATCTCACGCTGTCCTACTAAAAAGGCGATGACAATACCTGCTGCGATGATTACGCCATACCAACGGACCGAAATCGGACCGAGTGAAAAAGCGATAGGGTCAATTGAAGCTAATAATGAAAACATTTTGTGCACCTTCCCATTCGCTTAATTTGTATCTTGTGCAATAACTTCGTTAAGACGATTCGAAAACTCTTCAGCTGCATTGACGCCCATTCGTTTTAAACGATAGTTCATCGCAGCCACTTCGATAATAACGGATAAATTTCGTCCAGGACGAACTGGAATTGTCAGTTTTGTTAAATCTGTATCAATAATTTTCATCTTTTCTTCTTCTAATCCTAAACGATCATAGGTTTTATCCTGATCCCATATTTCCAAATCAATGACCAATGAAATACGTTTAAATGTACGAACTGCACTCGCACCAAATAATGTCATAATATCAATGATTCCGACTCCACGGATTTCAAGCAAATGTTCGATTAATTTTGGTGCAGACCCAACTAGAGTGTTTTCACCTTCTTGGTGAATTTCTACACAGTCATCGGCAACTAAACGATGACCTTTTTTAACCAGTTCAAGCGCTGTTTCACTTTTACCGACTCCGCTTTTTCCTGTTAATAAAACACCTACGCCATAAATATCAACAAGTACACCATGAATAGCTGTTGTGGGTGCTAATTTACTTTCCAAAAAGTTGGTCAGTAAACTTGAAAAACGCGTTGTCGACATAGGGGTCGTCATAACCGGTACATGACGGTTGCTCGATGCAGTGATTAATTCTTCTGGAACTGGAATGCCATGTGAAACAATAATTGCCGGCGTATCATCCGTACAAAGTTTCATCATTCGCTCCGAGCGCTCTTTTGGTGTCAACATTGCAAAAAAAGAAAGCTCCGTTTTTCCGAGCAATTGTACACGGTTAGCCGGATAATGAGTAAAGTATCCTGC
This sequence comes from Planococcus halocryophilus, assembly GCF_022489025.1. Taxonomy (GTDB): domain Bacteria; phylum Bacillota; class Bacilli; order Bacillales_A; family Planococcaceae; genus Planococcus; species Planococcus halocryophilus_A. Next base: position 21,632 of record NZ_JAKVTG010000011.1, read on the forward strand.
CATTTCCAAACCCGGTCTCGAAATGTCGCTAATAGGAATATGACGGCCGATGCCTTCTTCTCCACTGATTAAATCTAGGTCAAACATTTTCATGACTTGTTTCGTCGTTACTTGCCCCATTCTTTGCTCCTCACTTCCTATCCACACATTATTTCGAATTTTCGTCGAAATAGCTACTATTGCATGCGGTTTGGTTTCATTTTACCATGTATAAAATATATTTGAAGATTTTTGTCCACTCTCTCCTTTCCTTTAGCTATATAAACGGCAAAAGGAGGAGATTCAAAATGAAAATATTAATTGATGCTGGGCACGGTCCAAACACACCTGGAAAGCGCTCACCTGATGGTAAATTGAGAGAGTTTTATTTTAATTCTGCCGTGGCAGAAGAAGTTAAAAAGCAATTGTCACTAGATGGCCATCTTGTTATTTTCAGCCATCAGAATGATTTTGACGTTCCCTTGCATGAACGAACACAGCTTGCCAATCGCTTGAAAGTAGATTTATTTGTTTCGATTCACGCTAACGCAGCAGGTCACACCTTTAGTTCTGCAAATGGTGTAGAAACCTTTATTTACCATAAACCTCAAGAAGCTACACAACGGTTGGCAGCGATGGTTCAACAATCGTTAGTGCTCATAACGGGACGAAAAGATCGCGGCGTCAAACAAGCTGACTTTGCAGTATTGCGAGATACACATATGCCGGCTATTCTCGTGGAATGCGGTTTCATGACACATAAACAAGAAGTTGAATTGCTCAAGTCACCTCTTTACCGAAAACGTTGCGCTCAAGGAATTTGCTTTGGCATTGCCTGCTTTGAAAATAGTCTTTAAAGTTTTAACGCGAAAGCCTTTTCGGCTTTCGCGTTTTTCTTATGGTTAAATTTAAATTCTGCTAAACTAAAGTTAAGAGGTGACAATATGAACAAAACCATTGGAATACTAGCACATGTCGATGCCGGTAAAACCACATTTTCAGAGCAATTGCTTTATCATACAAATAGCATTCGTGAGCGTGGCCGCGTCGATCACCAAAGCGCTTTTCTCGATAGTCACAGCATTGAAAAAAGTCGCGGCATAACAATTTTTGCAGATCAAGCAACTTTTTCTTTTAATGATTCAACTTATTTCCTCATTGATACACCTGGACATGTCGACTTTTCACCTGAAATGGAACGTTCAATTCAAGTAATGGATTACGCCATTATCATCATCAGTGCTGTAGATGGTATTGAAGGTCACACAGAAACCGTTTGGGAACTTCTTCAAAAACACAAAGTTCCCGTTTTTTTCTTCATCAATAAAACCGACCGTGAAGGAGCAAATCCTACAAAAGTGTTAAAAGAAATTCAAACGAATTTTTCAGAAAATGCATGTGATATTACGTTGGATTTCCCAAATGGACAGATGAGTGAATCCTTAATCGAATTTATCGCGGAACGAGATGAAGAGTTATTATCGCTTTATTTAGAGTCTGAATATGATGAAAAACTTTGGCTAGAGCGTTTTCAATATATGATTGCTTCGAATGAAATTTTCCCATGTGCTGAGGGTTCGGCTTTACAAGATACCGGCATTTTTCAATTTTTACTTCAACTTGATCATTTAACAATTAGTGACTATCAAAAAGATGAGGCATTTGGGGCACGTATTTATAAAATTCGCCATGATGAAAACGGCAACCGAATTTGTTTTCTGAAAGCCTTTAGCGGAATATTAAAAGTTCGCGCTAAACTATTGTATGGTCCAAAACGTTTAGAAGAAAAAGTCTCACAGATTCGAATGTATAACGGCAAGAAATTTCAAACAGTTGAACAAGCTGTTGCAGGTGAACTTTTCGCAATTGCCGGTTTAACAGAAGCTTCAATTGGTGATGCTATCGGCAATTGCTTTGCCGATACCAAATCTGAAGTTCTTCCTACATTAAAATTCACGGTCCTTTTCGATTCAACGGTTTCTGTAAAAGAAGTATTGGAGAACTTTCAATTACTAGACGCAGAAGACCCTTCACTATCGGTTTACTGGGATGAACATTTCCAAAAAATACAAATTCAAGTTATGGGCATTATTCAATTAGAAGTTTTAGAGCAAGTCGTGCTTGAACGTTTTGGTTACCACGTCCAGTTTGGCGAACCTGAGATTCTTTATAAAGAAACAATCGATAACTCGGTTATGGGCTATGGTCATTTCGAACCACTCCGCCACTATGCGGAAGTTCATTTGAAACTAGAACCAAGTGAACGTGGCAGTGGCTTTCAAATTGATAATTCGTGCCACGCAGATGCTTTATCCACTGGCAATCAAAACTTGATACTCCATCACTTAATGGAACGTCATCATCATGGATTATTAACGGGTTCTCCTTTAACTGATGTTAAAGTAACTTTAGTAACAGGGCGCGGACACAATCAGCATACGTCTGGGGGAGATTTCCGAGAAGCCACTTTCCGTGCTCTACGCCAAGGATTAGAACAAGCTCAAAATCGTCTCCTTGAACCGATGTACCGATTCAAAATTAAAGTAAGTCTCGACCAAATAGGCAAAGTACTATCAGATGTTCAACAAGCTTATGGCAGTTTTGAATCACCCGAAACAATTGATGGCAAATCCACGATTGAAGGTCGTGTACCGGTTGCGACATTTATGAATTACAGCACTGAATTTGCTGCCTGGACTCATGGTAAAGGGGCACTCAGTTTACTATTTGACGGGTATGCCTTATGCCATAATGAAGCTCAAGTCACTGCTCAAATAGATTATGACAAAAATGTCGATCCGCTCTATACCTCTACTTCTATTTTTTGTGCTAAAGGTCAAGGTTATAAAGTTCCATGGGACGAAGCAGAAAAAGCCATGCACTGTTTATAAAATCAGATTTAGATGAAAAGAGGGATTGAATATGTACGAACCTAAAACAAAAGAAACCGATGCAGACGTTATTGAATTTATCGAATCGGTTGAGTCTGTTAAAAAACGGCAAGATGCTTATAAATTACTAGAACTATTTGAGCAAACAAGTGGATATCCCCCTAAAATGTGGGGACCGAGCATTATCGGCTTTGGCTCTTATCATTATGTATACAAAACGGGTCATAAAGGCGATGCGCCACTTGTCGGTTTTTCTCCTCGAAAAGCGAAAATCAGCTTGTATTTTGCGACCGGTGATGAAAATCGTGGCCCGCTACTTGAGAAATTCGGCAAGCATACTAGTGGAAAATCTTGTGTCTATATTAATAAAACAGAAGACATCGACCTTGAAGTTCTTCAACAAGTAATCAGACAATCAATTGAGTTTTTGCAAGTTCTATATCCAGAGAAAAAATAATGATGTTGATACTTGCCACAAAAAAAGCCGACACAAGTGTGACTTGTGTCGGCTTTTTCACTGTTTATTCGATTGTTAAATAGCGAAGCAAAACAGATCCTGTTTTGGTTTCACCGTAAACTAATAACGGAGCTGCTGCCGGTTCTGTTCCTTGTTTCGAGAAACGAATCGACTTTTGCATAAACTGTCCTTGCTCATGTGTAGCATCGATATCCGAAAGCAACACATCCATTTTGCCTAGGTTAGATGAAACTTCACCTTTTAACGGCAAATGAGCTGGAATGTAAATTTCTACATTACCTGCTAACGTCTTTGTTTCAAGTTTACGCGCTTCTTTACATCTTGTTGTAGCAACAATATTGCCATTCAGCGACTTGGCTACGATGGTTTGAATATCGCCATCAACATAAATGCGACCATTTAAAGTTTCAGCTTCTAATACTTTCCCTTTAGTTTCATTTACATGAATCGCACCATTAGCAGTTTCTAATTCTGCATCTGCAAACTCTACATTTTTCAAATCAATTTTGCCATTTGCAGTTTTCACTTTTACCAATTCAGCATTTAATCGTTTCATGGTAAATCCACCATTAAACAAGCGCGCTGTAATGTGCTCATAAGCAGCATCAGGTACATAAAGAACTACATTTACTTGCGTCGTTTTCAAGTCACTAATGATCCGTAACTTGTGATCATCCGCTATAAATACAAATTTATCAAGAAAATCTTCTTTGGCATGCGCTGCAGATTCTGAACGATATGCTTTAACGCTACATTCAGCACGTAATAAACCATCTTGTGATGGGAAAATCTCCAATTGACCATTCGCAATATCTGCAATGATCGTATTCAAATCTGTCATTTCATCAGTAAAGGTATGACTGAATTGAACAGCTTCCCCAAACGGCGAATCAAACTCCATTGTTTTCAACTTGCCAACAGAAGTTTGCATAAACTCCATCATGCGATTGCCAAAGTCATTAATGTCACGTGAGACATTCTTCGAAACGTTTTTCGATACATTTTTCGAAAAATCTTGCGACACTTTTTTCACAATATCTTCGGGTCTGAAAAACCCACGCTTGCTTGATTTGTCTCGTTGAGTGTTCCGGCCATAATTTGGTTCATTTGAAGAAGAACTATTGCCATCTATCGCACGCAACAATTCAACTGCTTCACGTGCTGAAATCGTACCGTTCTCAACCATGTCTAAAATGCGTTCTTTTTCGCTTTGCATGTATTGCGGCCTCCTCTTTTTCTGAATATCGATAAGCTAAAGCTTACCTAACAAACAGATAGGTTCTATTACTAAATACGTTTGTTAACAAGAAAAGTTTCATTTAACTACTTTTTTCTTACGACTTGCGCCTTTAACTAAGGACTCCATACGCGCTCGGTCCCGTTCAAGAATTGGTTTTAAATACTTTCCAGTATAAGAATTATCAACAGCTGCAATTTCTTCAGGAGTACCTGTTGCCAAAATGGTTCCGCCTTTGTCTCCACCTTCTGGGCCTAAATCAATAATATGATCCGCTGTCTTAATAACATCAAGATTGTGTTCAATGGTCAATACAGTATCGCCATTTTCTACAAGACGCTGTAACACGAGCAATAGCCGCGAAATATCATCGGCATGAAGACCAGTTGTTGGTTCATCCAAAATGTAGAAGGATTTACCGTTTGAACGTTTATGAAGCTCTGAAGCTAGCTTCACGCGCTGCGCTTCTCCGCCTGATAATGTTGTGGCAGGTTGCCCCATCGTAATGTAACCCAATCCCACATCGACAATGGTCTGCAGTTTCCGGTTAATCTTTGGAATGTTTTCAAAAAATGATAAAGCGTCTTCTACCGTCATAGCTAGTACATCAGCAATGCTTTTATTTTTATATTTCACTTCCAAAGTTTCTCGGTTATACCGTTTGCCGTGGCAAATTTCGCAGGGCACATAAACATCCGGAAGGAAATGCATTTCTATTTTTATAATACCATCCCCACGGCAAGCTTCACAGCGACCGCCCTTGACGTTGAAACTGAAACGTCCCTTTTTATACCCCCGAACTTTTGCTTCGTTCGTTGTGGCGTAAACATCTCGTACATCATCAAAAACTCCTGTATAAGTTGCAGGGTTTGAGCGAGGCGTTCGACCAATCGGCGACTGATCGATTTCGATAACTTTTTCTAGTTCTTCGGTTCCTTCGATAGAATCGAATTGCCCTGGTTTTGCCTTAGCTCGGTTTAAGCGATGTGCCAAAGTTTTATAAAGAATTTCATTTATCAACGTACTTTTCCCTGATCCTGAAACCCCAGTAACAGCAGTGAATAACCCAAGCGGAATATCAACATCTACTTTTTTCAAGTTGTTTTGATTAGCTCCGCGAATTGCTATTTTTCGATCGCTTGGTTTTCTTCGCTCTGCCGGCAATGGAATAAACTTCTTGCCGCTTAAATATTGACCAGTTAACGACTTTTTGTTTTTCATCACTTTATCTGGTGTTCCTGCAGCAATAATTTCGCCGCCATGAACTCCTGCTCCCGGTCCAACATCGATTAAATAATCTGCTGCCAACATCGTATCTTCATCATGTTCGACGACAATTAACGTATTCCCGATGTCCCGCATACTTTTAAGCGTCTCAATCAATCGATCATTATCACGCTGATGCAGGCCAATTGAGGGTTCATCCAAAATATACAATACCCCAGTCAACCTTGAGCCAATTTGAGTTGCTAAACGAATTCGTTGTGCTTCTCCCCCTGATAAAGTTCCAGAGGCACGGTTTAATGTAAGGTAGTCTAAACCGACATTGATTAAGAAACCAATCCGCTCTTGAATTTCCCGTAATATCAATTTCGCAATTTGCATATCTTTTTCCGATAATTTTAGTTGATCGAAAAATTCATATGCTTCTACAATAGAAAACTCTGCTACTGTCCCGATGTGCAAGTTATTCACTTTTACTGATAAAGATTCTGGTTTTAAACGATACCCTTCACACGTAGGACACGCTTGTTGTCCCATGTATTTTTCCATTTGCTCACGAATATAGTCAGATGACGTTTCACGGTAGCGCCGATCAACGTTCGAAAGGACTCCCTCAAACTGAATATGATTATCTCGAATTTGGCCATAATCATTTTCATAACGGAAACGAATTTTATCTTTTCCAGATCCACGCATAATGACATTTATATATTCTTCGGGCAACTCACTGACCGGAATATCCATATCGATTTTATAATGCTGACAAACAGCTTTTAGTAATTGTGGATAATATTGCGAACTCGTCGGCTGCCATGGCACAATCGCCCCTTTATTTAATGACACACTCCAATCAGGAATGACGAGTTCAGGATCAACTTCAAGCTTCATCCCTAAGCCATCACATTCTGGACAAGCACCAAAAGGTGAGTTAAACGAAAACATTCTTGGTTCTAATTCACCAATGGAGAATCCACAAATCGGACAAGCATGATGTTCACTAAACAATAACTCTTCTTGTTCCATTACATCTACTAATACCCGTCCATCTGCTAACCGTAGAGCAGATTCTAAAGAATCACTTAACCGTGGGGCAATCCCTTCTTTAATAATAATTCGGTCAATAACTACTTCGATATTATGCTTTTTGTTTTTATCCAATGTAATATCGTCATCTAAATCAATTAATTCTCCATTCACACGAACACGGACATAACCTTGCTTTTTAATGTCTTCAAGTAATTTAACATGGGTACCTTTTCGACCAGATACAATCGGCGCCAAAATCTGCATTTTGGTACGTTCTGGGTATTCTATAATACGATCTACCATCTGCTCGATTGTTTGAGATGAAATCTCAATGCCGTGATTTGGACAAATCGGTTTGCCAATCCGTGCGAACATCAAACGCATATAATCGTAAATTTCTGTTACAGTTGCCACTGTAGATCGTGGGTTTTTACTCGTGGTTTTCTGGTCTATTGAAATGGCTGGTGATAAACCTTCGATTAAATCGACATCTGGCTTATCCATTTGCCCTAAAAATTGGCGTGCATAAGCAGACAGCGACTCGACATATCGCCGCTGACCTTCTGCATAAATCGTATCAAATGCTAATGATGATTTACCAGACCCTGACAAACCCGTCATAACGACAAGTTTGTCACGCGGAATGACTACATCAATATTTTTTAAATTATGTGCACGTGCACCTTGTATGCGTATTTCCTGTTTCTTCACCTTGCATCATCCTTCCGCTTTCAATTCAAGCACCGTATCACGCAATTCTGCAGCACGTTCGAAGTCGAGTGCTTTTGCTGCTTCTTTCATTTCTGTTTCCAACAAGCTGATCAGTTTTACGCGCTCTTCTTTTTTGAGCTTCTTGCCTGATACTGCTTTTGAAATATATTCTTCTGACTCTTCTGCCGCGTTTGTTGCACGGATGACGTCACGAATTTTCTTCTGTATGGTAATTGGCGTTACACCATGTTTTTCGTTGTATTCTGCTTGAATGGTGCGACGGCGTGTCGTTTCGTCCATCGCTTTTTGCATCGAATCGGTTATTCTGTCAGCATACATGATGACTTGACCATTTGCGTTTCTTGCTGCACGTCCCATCGTTTGAATAAGTGCTCGCTCAGAACGTAAAAACCCTTCTTTGTCAGCATCTAAAATGGTTACTAACGAAACTTCTGGAATATCTAACCCTTCACGCAGTAAGTTAATCCCCACAAGTACATCATAGACACCCATTCGCAATTCGCGAATAATTTCAATCCGTTCGAGTGTTTTGATTTCTGAGTGCAAGTAATTAACTTTGATGCCCGCATCCTTTAAATAAGCCGTTAAATCTTCCGACATTTTTTTTGTTAAAGTCGTGACTAGTACACGTTCATTTTTTTCCGATCGTTGACGAATTTGGTCCATCAAATCATCAATTTGCCCTTCGATTGGACGAATTTCAATTGTCGGATCAAGCAATCCTGTCGGACGAATAATTTGTTCAACCATTTCTGGCGTATGTTCTAATTCATACGGACCTGGTGTTGCGGATACGAAAACCGCTTGACTAATATGTTCTTCAAATTCTGTAAATGTTAACGGTCGATTATCCATTGCTGAAGGCAAACGGAACCCGTGATCAACTAATACTTTTTTACGCGCTTGGTCACCATTGAACATCCCGCGCACTTGCGGCAAAGTTACGTGACTCTCATCCACTACTAATAAAAAGTCTTCTGGGAAATAATCAATTAATGTATAAGGCTGTGCTCCTGCAGGACGAAGCGTCAAATGGCGCGAGTAGTTTTCAATGCCCGAACAAAAGCCCATTTCCCGCATCATTTCTAAATCATAGCGTGTGCGCTGTTCAAGTCGCTGCGCTTCTAATAATTTATCTTCCGCACGCATTTCTTTCAGACGTTCTTCTAATTCTACTTCAATATTTTCAATGGCTTTGACCATTTTATCTTCACGTGTCACAAAGTGAGATGCTGGGAAAATGGCAACATGGTCACGTTCACCCATAATTTCACCAGTCAGTGCATCTACTTCACGAATGCGATCAATCTCATCACCAAAAAATTCAACACGTAAACATCTTTCATCACGTGACGCTGGGAATATTTCTACCACATCGCCACGGACGCGGAATGTCCCACGAATAAAGTTAATATCATTACGCTCGTATTGAACATCCACTAATTTTCTTAATAATTGATTGCGCTCGATTTCCATTCCTTTACGTAAAGAAACGACCAATTCACGGTATTCTTTTGGCGATCCAAGTCCATATATACAAGAAACTGATGCAATGACAATGACATCATCACGTTCAAATAACGAACTTGTTGCAGAGTGACGCAGTTTGTCAATTTCATCGTTAATGCTCGCGTCTTTTTCTATAAATGTATCTGATTGAGGTACATATGCCTCGGGTTGATAATAATCATAATAACTAACAAAATACTCTACAGCATTATCGGGGAAAAACTCTTTGAATTCGCTGTAAAGCTGCCCTGCTAAAGTTTTATTGTGAGCCATGACAAGAGTTGGCTTTTTCACTTGCTGGATGACGTTTGACATCGTATAGGTTTTCCCTGTACCCGTTGCTCCCAATAATGTTTGACAACGCTTGCCGTCGATGATGCCTTGGATCAATTCAGCAATCGCTTGTGGCTGATCTCCCGCAGGTTCATATGGCGCTTGCAAATTAAATTCTTGTTTCATAATGAGGCATCCTCCCATTCTTTCAATACTTCTACTTTAACATATGCCCTAAAAAACCCCTAACAAAAAGCGAACGTATGTTTTTTAACGAGAATTAAGAAAGAAATAGCCAGATTAAAAAGTTACTATTACATACATAAAGAAAACTCTTTCTATTAATGAGCATAGAAAAAAGGGAGTTAGATTATATCTAACTCCCTTTTTTCTAGCTATTTTTTAAACAGCTATTTATTCCGTTTCTTCGTGATTTAAAATTTGTAATTGAGCTGTGTATTTAGTGAACGCTTTTTGATCATGATTGTCCAGGGCTTCATCGATGAGTGTCATTAGCTGTTCTTCCTGTTGAGAACGATGAACATGTTTTAAGAACAGATCTAAATAGATATCATTTAGCAGCTTTTCAGCTTCCGTAATTTTTTTTGTTTGAGCCATTGCCTTCATGAAATCAGCATAAGAATAATAGTTTTCCATTCTTCTTCACCCCGAATGCTTTTCATTAGTATACATGAAAGGAATAATAAAAATCAAGACTTATTTGAAAATTACAACTAAATAGAAAAAAGTTTATTTTCAATCTAATTATTATTGCCAAATTTCCATTTTTTATTATAATAGGGTATGTAAAGTAAATTTAGGGGGTTATTCTTCATGAGTAAAAAGAATCACAGACCGTCTTCGTATACGATTTGCACAAATACGTATGCCCTTTTACCCTATACGGACGGCCATCGCACCTGGATGCGTGTGATTGAAGACCGCAATGAATTTGTGGTTGAAGACGCTGTTTACAAAACAGTAACCACTTCCTGCCGCTTTTATCGTGCGTCACTAGAAAGCGCCACACTTTATGCTCAAAAAGCTGTCGGTGTAAAACATAAGCCCCCCATTATTGTAGGCGAGTATTACGGCAATCCACTCATTTTCTTTCCGACACACTCTCCTAAAAACAAAGAATGCGTTTGGTTTAATTACGACGCCATCGACCTTATCGAAAGTGACAGTAGCGGCAAAGGAAGTATCATTTATTTAAGCAATAACTTAACCGTTTATTTAGATGTATCGCCTATTGCTTTACGTAATCAACATTCTTTCGCCGGATCCCTGCGTCGTTTTTTCAAAAAGGCGCAGCGTGTTCATAATCGTCCAATGGCTTATGTGACAACCCGTACATTTCCCCCACGCAAACAGCAGCCTCTTGAGTGAATGTTTTACTCATTTTAAATGGCAACGTAAAAGAGCTTTCGATTAAAGTTAAAGACTTTAATCGAAAGCTCTTTTTGTTAGTATCTTTATGTTGTTTCGTGGCGTTTCCGCTTTTTACTTTATTGAACGATAAGCCCACAAGGAGCCTACGAAAAATACAGAAGAAACCCACATATAAGGTTCGTTCCAGAACCAAACGGAGACGGAAATTCCGACAAAAGATAGGATTGTGAAAACTCCAGCAAACATACGAGATTGTAAATCACGTCGGTATTCACGTTCCTTACCATCCCGATTTTCAATATAGCGACGGAGACGCTCCGGTTCTTCTAAATAATTGATCACTTTCTGAGGAAAGACGCGTAATGGGCCTGTTCCATTTAATACCCAGCGCAGGATGTCTTCTTTACCGAACATCCCTTTGCCTTCTTTTTGTGACGAAGCCCATTCCAGAATTCGCGGTCGAGCCAATGCCATTAAATCTACATTGGGATCTAAGATATGCAAAACACCGACAAAAATAGAAGCTGCTCGTCCAAAAAAGGCAAATTCAGCTGGTAATTGAACCGGTTGTGTTCGAACAATGTCTTGAATATCATCAAGTAATCGCTCTACTACAAAACTGTCCATCTGTGACAATTCGTTTGATTCGTATGCTGCCACAAGTCGTGATATGGCGTCCTCTAACACGACGCGATCTGCCTGGGGCAATAAAAAGCGTAATTCTTCCAATGCATCCAGTACTTGTTCGTAATTTTTAAAAATAATTCCTTCTGCTGCACGTAATACTGATTGAGAATCTTTTTTAGTAATCGTACCAATCATCCCAAAGTCAATTAGGACAATTCCACCATTCGGTTCAAGTAAAATATTGCCGCCATGTGGATCGGCATGGAATTGGCCGCCGTATAAAATTTGTTCTAAAAATAAGATAAACAAGCGTTCGGATATTTCATGTCGATCTAAGTCATTTTTTTCGATAAAAGCTAAATCTGTAATTCGTGCTCCTTCAATCCATTCCATCACCAACACTCGACGTGTGGTAAATTCATCGAAATACATTGGAATTCTTACTCCTTCCATCGCATCAAAGCGATCGGAAAAAGAACGGCCATTTTGAAGTTCTTTTAGGAAGTTTAATTCATTGCCGATGGTTTCGGTCATTTCTACGTACAATTGCTTAAAGTCAATTTGTTTACCAAACGGGGTAAATTTTTCAGCTAACCATATTACAATGCGAATAGCTTTAAAGTCAGCACGTAATATTCGATCCGTTCCTGGTCGCTGAACTTTGACTGCGACTTCCAAACCATTTTTCAGTACACCTTTGTATACTTCTCCAATAGAAGCAGAAGCGACTGCTGATTCCGATAGATGATCCAAATAATCCGTATGAGTCGTATTCCATTCTTGTTCAAGTACAGAGACAATGTCTTGTCTCGGAACAGATGGGACACGGTCTGTTAAGCCTTCTAATTCTTCAAGAAACGACGGAGGCATGATGTCCGCTCGCGTTGAGAGAAACTGCCCTAGTTTAATCATAAGTCCACCCAGCTTTAATGCGAGGTTCTTATATTCTTTTGCTTGCTTTGTAATCATCTCATTCCATCTTTTTTCAACTAACGGAGTCCATTTGCCTCGATTGCGCTTTTGGAAAATCGTTACTTGCAAAAAGATTTTGACTGCCAACCAGACAATCCGGAAGATACGTATAAACGTTACTTGATTCATAAATGCAGTCCCTCCCATGGAGTTCATTATAGAGTCTGATGGCGAAATAGTCCAAAAAGTGATATGTTTTTAATGGATGGAAAGAAACAAGGGGGAAGAAAAATGGACACAATTCACTATGAACAACGAAACAACTTAGCTTTTATCACATTAAATAGACCTGAAGCCATGAATGCTTTTAACTATGACATGTTAAATGAGCTTGGCCAGGTTGTAGAAGCAATCCGCATTAACCCAGATATTCGCGTTGTTATTTTTACTGGTGCAGGGGAAAAAGCATTCAGTGTAGGTGCGGACTTGAAAGAACGCAAAAATTTAACTGACCAACACGTTAAACGCAATATCTATAAAATCGGAGAAGTGTTTTCCATAATCGAGAACTTGCCACAACCAACTATTGCTATGATTAATGGTTTTGCATTTGGCGGAGGAATGGAACTAGCACTCGCTTGTGATTTCCGAATTGCTACCGACGATACACTTCTCGGACTAACTGAAACCAGTTTAGGCATTATTCCTGGAGCAGGCGGTACTCAACGCCTCCCCCGTTTAATCGGCGAGACAAAAGCACTGGAATTAATATTGACTGCACGTCGCTTAAAATCTGTTGAAGCATTGGATTATGGATTATTAACACGACTCACCACACGTGATGAACTTGCTGAAGTGACTGGTAATTTTGCAGATGCCATTCTTGCAAATGGCCCCATCGCACTTCAGCAAGCAAAATTCGCAATTAAAAACGGCATGAACACTGATTTACATACTGGCCTTCAAATCGAACGTAAGGCTTATGAAATCACTATACCCACTGAAGACCGAATTGAAGCTCTTACCGCTTTTGGAGAAAAAAGAAAACCTGTGTTTAAAGGAAAATAATCACAAAAAAGAGCAGTTGAAAAGCTGCTCTTTTTTATACGTATTTTTTCACCCAATTCACAATCTGTTCTAAACGATCAATGCGATGACTTGGTTTATATCCATGTGAATCATTCAAGTATACTTTTGGAAAATGGACAAATTTTGTATCTTCCTCCATACTTTCCAACTTTAAATCCAATTGTTCCGTATGTTCACTTGTAGAACGACCTGCTTTTTTCGTGTAAAGAAAAAGCAACTTCGTTAACAGACCACCGTAATTATCTCCTATCACAGCTAATCGATTCTCATCCACCCATTCAATTGTTTCTACCACTTCAACTACTGCATTCATCGTATCTGTATATGCAACATCTCTTCCTATTTTTGCAAACTCCTGGCTATAGCCATGGCTTCCACTTGGATTAATATAAAGAACCCCGTAACCTTGTGCTGCGAGTAATTGCAGTTCATGATAGAAAGTATTAGCGAACATCCCATGAGCCCACTCGTGAACTTTGACGATTAACGGATACTTTTCACCTTTTTGAATGCCGATGGGTTCAATCAACCAGCTATGTACCGACTCTTTTGAACCCATCGTAATTGTCGGTTTTCCTTCGCGCAACTCAGTGCTTTCAACATAATCCTGATTAAAAGATGTCAGCACTTCATATTCTCCCGTTGTAATCTGTAAGCGGTACAACTCTCCAGGTTGAGTCATCGTGCTAATAGCAAGAATTGCAAATTCACCCTCGCGTGAAACATCATAGCCAACTACATGTTCCATTTCAGGAGATGCTGGAAAAATCATCCCATCAAGCGATGCAAAATATAGACGTACGTCGCCCATGGTAGACACTTGGAAATACAAATGATCATCTTTCGTCCAGATAGCCTTCCCTGCAGTTGTTCCTTGACTATCACTAACTGCGTAATCTCCCACAGGCACATCTAAACCTTCAGTTAAACAACTATTCGTTTGAGTTTGTAAATCTGCGATATAAAGCTCTTTATGGGTAGCATCTCCGTATTGCCGCATGTTCCCTAAGTAAGCGAGCTTTGAATCATCATGTGAAAAAGCCACCTCACTAAAATGACCTTGATTTTCTGTCAGTATCATGTGTTCTTGTGTTTCAAGGTGATATAAATAAAGAGGTTGACCGGGTACAAAATCATGTTTTTTTTCTTTTACTAGCGCATAAACTAATTTCCCCCCATCATGGGATATGGCTTCTAAGCGATAATGACAGTCCCCAGCTAGTACGAGTTCTACCTTTTTCGACTCAATCGTTAAAAATCCTATTTGTTGGTTGAGTGGATTTGAGGTTTGTTCTTTATCTAGGATGCCATTGATCCAAAGCTTCTTAGCACAAGGCGACCATACAAATCGCTCTATGCCACTTTCTAAATTAGTCATTTTGTTTATTTGCCCGTCCGCTAACGATAATACGAACAATTGGTTGTTGCCACCTTCTTCCGCTAAATACGCGACAGCTGTACCGTCTACAGACCACTGCGGTGAACTGATTCGACCTTTTCCAAAAGTCCATTGACTATGCTGACGCGTTTCCAAATTGATATGAAAAAGATTTGCGATATATGCATCTTCCTGCTCATCTATTATGGTATGAACGTATACTGCACTTTTTCCATCTGGTGATATTTGAGGATCGGTTACAGAAACCAATGTTGTGATATCTTGAATTTCTACTGTTTTTTTCACCATGCATTCCCCTTCTTACATCTGACTTCTCCTACATACTCTTTAACTATAATAAAGACTTCTAGGAAAAGACACAAAGGAGTACTGGTGCATTTTTTAAAGGAAGTTTTGAGCTTTTTACAACAATCATTTAATTTTTTTATGAGTTTTTATTTCTCTTATATGAACTTTTCCGCTTGTTACACGAATTCAACAGAAATTTACTTCAAAAAAAGAAGCCATGCTAAATCGCATCGCTTCTTTATGATTTTTTTAACATGAAGATGTGTTTATTTCTGTCTCGCCTGATCTTTCAATGACCGGCGTAAAATTTTACCTGTTGTGTTTTTCGGTAACTCGTCAAGAACTTCAAAATGTTTTGGTACTTTGTATTTCGCTAAATGTTCTACACAATAGGCTTTCAAATCCTCAATTGAAACTGCAGGGTCTTTTAAAACCACATAAGCATTAACCTCTTCTCCGAAATCCGGATCAGGCAAACCAACTACGGCTGCTTCCAAAATGGCAGGATGTGCGAACAACACTTCTTCAATTTCTCGTGGGTAAACATTATATCCCCCAACAATGATCATGTCTTTTTTACGATCAACAATATAAAAATAGCCTTCTTCATCAACACGTGCTAAGTCTCCAGTGTACAACCAACCATCACGAATCGCTGCGGCTGTTTCTTCTGGCATTTTGTAATACCCTCTCATTACATTCGGTCCACGAACAATCAATTCCCCAACTTCATTTACAGCTACTTCTTCGCCTAATTCGTTAACAACTTTGTTTTCAACATTGATGATTGATGTTCCAATTGAACCCGCTTTTCGTTCTCGATCAATCGGGTTAAAGCATGTAACAGGAGAAGCTTCTGACAAACCGTATCCTTCTGAAATGCGAACATTAAATTTATCTTCAAAGCTATGAAGCAAAGCAACTGGCATGGCAGAACCACCTGATACGGCAAGACGTACAGTAGCAAAATCTGCTGGATCAACGTCAGGCAATTGATTCATAAAGTTGAACATCGTTGGTACCCCTGCAAAAACGGTCGCTTTGTTTGCTTTAATCGCCTCAAATACTTCTTTTGGATTAAAACGAGGTACTAAAATAATAGTAGCTCCTTGTAACAATGGTGCGTTTACAACGACTGTCAATGCAAATACATGGAATACTGGCAAAGTTGCTACTACGCGATCGGTTTCACTAATTTGAAGATACTCTCCAACATCGCGAGCATTTGAATAGAGGTTTTGATGCGTTAACATCGCACCTTTAGGTTTTCCGGTTGTGCCTGATGTGTATAAAATAACTGCTGTATCGTCCGCCTGAACTTCTGCAAAGACGCTATTTGCAGTAGCTTTCGTCAGTAAATGAGTAAATGAATGGACTTTGGCTTTAACTTCTTCAGGTAATTGGTCCATTTTTTCTGGTGTTGTAACGTCCGTTTCACAGATGACATAAGATGCCACTGCCGGCAATGCTACATGCGCTTTTTCTATTAGTGGAAGTAGCATATCAAGAGCAACAACTACTTTAGCATCACTATTATTAACAATGTAAGCGATTTCATCTGGAGTATAAATAGGATTAACCGGAACGGCTGTTGCGCCTAACTGCATTGTTGCATAAAGTGAGATTAAAAAATGTGGTGTATTACCTAAAAGAAATGCGACATGGTCCCCTTTTTCCACGCCTAATTCTTTTAAAGCTCCAGCAAAAAGTGCCACTTTCTGATCAAATTCCCCGTAGCTAGTATCTTGTCCCATAAAGCTATAAGCTGCTTTAGTAGGATTTTGTTCTGCAATTTCATGAACACGTGTCATTAAACTCATCTTCATCCCTCTTTCGTGTTGAATGAATACTCATTCATATTTCAATCTATTTTCATTATAAAATAAATCTTCAGACAATACAACAGGCACCGTTAGATTACGGTGCCTGTAAGTGGGCGACGTAGCGCCAGCGTATTAAGAAAAAGTATAAAATTTGAGCTATAGTAAAGCCTCCCAGCACAATTGCCATTTCACCGAGTATCGATAGCTCAGCAAATTCATCCCAAACAACTTGTAACGAAATAAAAGCAAAAGCACTATGCAGCAAAGCAATTACCCACGGCAGAAAGAATTGAGGAATAAGCTGACGGTTAACGATTTTGCCCAATTCTTTGTCGGTCATTCCCATGCGCGTCAAAAGCTTGTATTGCTTTCGGTCTCTCTCTAAACCTGTATACAATTTAAAATAAATAAAGCTTCCCGCTGCTAATAAGAAGACTGCTGCTACCATAACACCGATAAATAATAACAGTGCAAACGATGATTTAAACCAGCGATAATCTGCACCTGGATTTTCAAAGAAATAATCGATTCCATTGAAATCCGCTGTATCTGCTGCTTCATACATCGTATCGGTTAAGCGGTTGCCAATATTCATCGTCTCGGTCCAGTTTAATATATCAAATGCATAATAAGTAAAATTGGAACTTCCACTTTCATATCCAACAAGTGGTTGATTGATCGCTTCATAATCGGCATCACTTACTACAATTGTATTGATATTTAATGTATGAATAGGAAAGACGACATGTGGATAAGTAGATCGAATGGATAACGGCACATCGCTTTCTATTAGCGCGGTATCAACGCTTACATTCTCCAACTCTTTTGCCGAATCTAACGAAAATGGCACAAACATGCCTTCTCCTTGTACTAATTGTGCCGGTTCAAAATCGAGCGCAGTAGCTAACCGATTAAATTCTGATAGGGATAAAATATCAACATCGTTGCCAGATGCTTCAGATGTTTGGCGTTTCACCGTCAATTCAACTAAATCATAAGATAACTGTTCGCTTGTTAATTGACTTGTGAGCCGTTCAATATGTTCTGCTTCTTGCTCATTGCCATCAAATGAAATATAAATAAGCCCTAGCGGATTTGTTTCTCGGAAATCACCTGTATACGACATGAAAGACGCTAATGTTCCAACTGTTAAAAAAGCGACGGTTGACACGATTGTAACGATAAAAAACATTTGTGCACTATCCTTTAATTTCACCGTTGCTTCGGCCAATGAAACTAAACGCGTTTTTTTCCAGTACACTTTCTTTTTTCGTTTACATAAACCCAATAAGAAACTAAGCGTATGGGTAAAAAACAAGTAAGTACCGAACGTAGCCAGTGGTGGAACGATAAAAATAATATAATACACCGTTTCATCCGATACATTTACAGCGAATATGTAAGCAACTGTTAAAAAGACAATTCCCATAATCGCGAGCATTGTAGATGATTTTGTTTCTTCTTCAACTTTCCAAAAACCTTGGAGTAAATCAATCACTCGTTTCGTACGGATAAATCCAACACTAACAAATGAGATGATGACAAATAAGCTAGCAAACGCCACAATTGTTAGCAAAAAAGGTTCCCAAGAAACATAAAGTGGCAACGTGTCCAGCTCCATAATTTCCCGTCCAATCATGAAAAAGAATTTAGAAAAAGCAAAACCAAATACAGTGCCTGTTACAGTAGAAACTGCACCAATGATTAACATTTCAAAAAAGATCAATTTGTTTAATTGTTTTTTTGTCATTCCTAAATGCATTAATACACCGAATTCTTTCGATCGAGCTTGCAAAAATGCACTCATTGAATAAAATAAGAAAAACAATGTAAAAATGTACAAAACCACTTCCGCAATCATCATTCCTCGTATGGCTAATAGCTGCAATGCATCTTTTTCAAATAACGGATGAAAAATAAACATTGAGCATACAAAAAACACCATGACCGAAAAAACACTAGCTAAAAAGAAAGCCGCATAGTTTCTTCGGTTGCGAAAAACATTATGGTAAGCGAGTTGTCGAAACGTCATTTACGGATCCTCCCAACAACGACAGGACATTCAAAATCCGCTGATAAAAAGTCTGTCGTCGTTCATCCCCATAGATTTCATTGAAAAATTCCCCATCTTTTATAAAAAGAACACGATCGCAATAGCTTGCTGCAATCGGATCGTGCGTTACCATAATGATCGTCGTTTCATCTTCTTTTGCTGCATGCGATAGAATTTCAAGGACATCACGGGAAGATTTAGAGTCTAAGTTTCCTGTCGGCTCATCAGCTAAAATAATCGCTGGCTGGTGAATAAGGGCACGTCCAATCGCTGTTCGCTGAGCTTCTCCACCCGAAATTTCGTTCGGTTTCTTGTGAAGTAGCAATGTCAGCCCTAAACGCTCCGCAATCACCAGCACACGTTTCGCCATTTCATCAACAGGAAAATAATCGAGCGTCAACGGCAACACTAAGTTTTCTTCGACTGTTAACATTTGAAGTAAATTAAAGTCTTGAAAAACAAATCCCATTTCTCTTCTGCGAAACAAGGCTAGCTCATTTTTGTCCAGTAAATGTGGATTGACACCATCAATCAAAATTTCGCCAGAAGTTAATGAGTCAATGGTTGAAATCAAATTGAGTAAAGTCGTTTTTCCACTCCCGGATGGCCCCATCACTGCTAGAAATTCTCCTTTTTCCACAGTGAAACTTAGCTGATTGACTGCCCGGTGCGTCACTTTTCCTTCATATACTTTTGTTACTTCATCGATTTCCACTACTGTCATCATGTTCCTCCTGTGTTACGAAATCTTGATTAAAGAATAAGACAGAAACGGTTGTCCCTTCTCCTTGAACAGAAGAAATCGTCAGTTCGTGACCTAATTTGCCACAAATTTCTTTTGCTAAGTATAAGCCCATCCCTGTTGACTCTCCAATTTTCCGCCCGTTTTCGCCTGTAAAAAAAGCCTTTGTTACACGGGGCAAATCTGAAGATGAAATACCGATTCCTTCGTCACGAATTGTCAGCAATGTATTGCCATTTGAACATTTAGCAGCAATATAAACTTTTTTGTTTGGTTCAAATGTGTATTTTACTGCATTTGTTAAAAATTGACCGACGATAAATTTCATCCACTTCTGATCTGTAGCTACAACATGATCCTCGCCGATTGAAATTTCCGGATAGACACGCTTTGAAATAAATAGACGTTTGTTTTCTGTCGCGACTTCACTGACTAAAGAACGCAAATTAATTTGTTCGATTTGCATGTCCTGCTCGAAAGTGTCTAGACGTGCATTCATTAATACCGTATCCAATCCTGCTTTTAAGCGTTCCATTTCTTCGCGGACGCTATTCTTATCCAGTTCTTTTTCTTCTTGAAGTAATAAGTGCATAACC
The DNA here is from genome assembly GCF_022489025.1 of Planococcus halocryophilus. Classification (GTDB taxonomy): domain Bacteria; phylum Bacillota; class Bacilli; order Bacillales_A; family Planococcaceae; genus Planococcus; species Planococcus halocryophilus_A. The sequence continues at coordinate 41,902 of NZ_JAKVTG010000011.1, forward strand.
GAAATAGGCGTTTTCATTTGATGAACCCATTGATTCATAAATTGCAAATGACGATTTTGAGCCGCATATAAAGACTGCACTTCATGCTGATACAAGCGATATAATTTTTGCAAATAAAGTTCGTTCTGTACTTGTTCGGGTGATTTCCCTTCACGCTGAAGCATATGTTCCAAATTTTGTGGGACCGATAAAATTCGCTGATAATATTGATAACGCCTTGCAAAGCGCGCCGATAAGAATGTAATGACCAATACTGTGCTAATGACAAATGAGTAAATTGCCGTATCTAAGTTTCGGAAACCATCTAACCAATACAACATCATAATAAATGCCACTAGAACAACTTGGAAAACGATAAATGCCGCATGTTCTTTCATAAATAATCGCAGCATTAAGCTTCCTCCTCATGAAGTAAAAGACGGTATCCGGCTCCTCTTACAGTTTCAATAGAAGATAACACTCCATAATCGGACAACTTTTTTCGGACTCGTGTCATATTAACATTTAACGTATTTTCATCTACAAAGGCTTGGTCGTCCCATAATTCCTCTAGCAACTGCTCGCGCGATACTACTTTCGGATATTGAGTTAGCAATAGCTCTAAAATCGTGCATTCCTTTTTTTGCAATGGGATGATTTCTTTTTTGATGTGTAATTCCATCCGTTCCATATATAAAATAATACGCCCAGCCCTAATTGAACGCTCTTCTTGTTTTGGTGCATATTCACCATAAGCTCTACGCAAATGACTTCTTATTTTTGCAAGGACGATTTCATAATGGAAAGGTTTCGTAATAAAATCATCCCCTCCATTTTCTAAAGCAAAGACTTGGTCCATTTCACCCGAACGAGCTGAGATGAAAATAATCGGACAAGTGGTTTGCTGCCTAAGTTGCCGGCACCAATAATAGCCATCATAAGACGGCAAGTTAATATCAAGTAAAATCAAATGGGGATCAAAAGCTTCGAATTCTTCGATGATTTGATCAAAATCTTTTGCGGTCTCTACTTCGTAATGGTATTTTCTTAAAGTCTCAGCCAACAACTCCGCAATTTTCAAATCATCTTCTACAATGAAGATTCGTTGAATAGCCACAATGATTCCCCCTTTCCTTTTTCTTTCCATTTTAACAAAAGAGCCTGCATAAATGCAGACTCTTCGGAAGTTCTTAATAAATTAATTTCAAAAATTCTTCTTTCGTAATCCCGCCAAGTAGTTTGGGTATGTCAATTTCGGCAATAGCTTCCTCTAGAGAAGCTCGTTCGTATTTTGAACCAGCAATTGCTTGCTCAACTTCAGATATATCTCCAACACCGAAAAAATCGCCAAAAATATGAGCGTCTTGAACAATTCCTTTCTCTACTTGCAAGCGGACATCAATGCCGCCGACCGGGAAGCGATGAGAATGTTTAATATTGAATTTAGGCGACTTCCCATAATTCCAATCCCAGTTGCCATAACGTTCATTTGATAATTCGTGAATATTTTTCCAATCTTCTTCTGTCAGTTTATAATGACGGACATTTTCTTCACCTTCGAAGATTGAGTGCAAAACTGCATGTCGGAAATTCTCAACTGACATAGGCTCTTTTAAAAACTCAGAAATATTCGCCACACGGCTGCGAATTGACTTAATGCCTTTTGATTCAATTTTTTCTTTGCTTACTTTTAGAGCAGATACTACGGCTTCGATTTCTGTATCGAATAATAAAGTTCCATGACTGAACATGCGCCCTCTAGTTGAGAACTGTGCATTTCCCGATATCTTCCGACCTTCTGCCATTAAATCATTGCGTCCAGAAAGTTCCGCATTTACGCCAAGGCTTTGTAACGCTTGTACAACAGGCTCAGTGAATTTACGGAAGTTACGGAAACTTTCCCCATCATCTACTGTGATGAAACTGTAATTTAAATTGCCCAAATCGTGATAAACTGCTCCTCCGCCAGACAAACGACGAACTACATGAATGCCATTTGAATCTACATAATCGGTATTAATCTCTTCAGCTGTGTTTTGGTTTTTTCCGATGATGATAGATGGCTCATTGATATAAAACAGAAGAAATGGATCTTTTTCAACATCCATTGTTTTCAACAAATATTCTTCGATTGCTAAGTTAATCCGTGGGTCTGTGATGCCATTGTTGTCTACGAAATACATAATCTCTCTCCTTTTAACTATCTTCCTTTCTATAGTTTAACGGATTATTTAAATTAATTCACTATTTAGGGTTGACGAATCCCAACTGTTATAATACACTGTTTTAAACACCAACAGTACTATAACAAAAAGGAGATGGAAGTTATGATTGAAAACGTAGTTGAATTTTTCAAGAACTTGCCCCCGAAACAGTGCGTGTCATGTGGAGAAAAAATGGAAGAGCAGCATGAGTGTTATGGTACTAAATGTGATTCCTGCAATAATTTATAAAATCAGCTAAAACTAATGACCAAACGAAGCGGCTCTAATGAGCGCCGCTTCGTTTTTTATGTTCTATTGCTCTAAGGTCCCTTAGAAAAACCATCACACTTTCTGTACCATAACAGCAAGCTACTTCAACATCGCTAAACCGCTAAAAATTTAAAGATAAAAAGACACCGCCAAAGCGATGTCTTTTTTCTGTATTAATGTCCGGAATGGTCTTCCATTTTATCCATACCTTGTGCATCATCACTGTCATCCGAAACGATTGAGGCTGGATCTGGATCGCCAACGGTTATTTCTTGTTTTGGCATTAAATGCAACGAACGCGCTGTAGTATGTGCCTGCATAAAATACAGACCTTCTTCTTTAAAGCTCGTTTGTGCTTCATAAATACCATTTTCGGTATGTTCAGCCGGAATCATTACGCTATTATTGCGATCTCCTGATTGCCATACTTCATAAACAACTTCATCTGCGTCTTCCACAGCTTCATCGGCTTGAGTCACTGTAACGGATAAGACAATATCTTCGGCTGGCTCTGCCTGTGTGTCGGTATTAAATGCTACCATTACTTCTTCTACTTGAGCACCTGTACCAGAAGATTCTGCTTCTCCTGATCCACACGCGGCGAGAAGTAATAATGGCAATCCAAGCCATGCAAGTTTTTTCATAACCAATTCTCCTCTATATATGGGACGATTCAACAGTAAATCGGTCGATCAATTGACTGATAGTTAATTGCTTTAAAACCTATTCAGCTAACTCACGTAAAACTACATCAGTTAATGCATCGATAAATAATGGCTGTACGTTTGGCATTTCTGGACGACGGTAAGTTGCCCCGATGTCATCGCACACCACTTTACATTCGTAATCATTATCATAAAGAACTTCTAAATGATCTGTCACAAATCCAACTGGGGTGTAAACAAAAGATGTATAGCCTTTTTGTTCAAACAAATCACGTGTTAAGTCTTGGACGTCTGGGCCAATCCAAGGTTCACCGGTTTGCCCAGCACTTTGCCAGCCGACTTCTACGTTTTTAACGCCTGTCGCTTGTTGAATCATTTCAGCCGTTTCTTTTAATTGATCTGGGTATGGGTCGCCATTTGCAATAATCTTCTCTGGCAATGAATGTGCAGATACGATTAAGCATGATTTCGCGCGTTCTTCTTCTGACATTTCAGCAAATGCCGCAGTTACTTTCTCAGTCCAATATTGGATGAATTTCGGTTCTTTGTACCAGCTTTCAACAGAAGTTAATGAAATGCCTGCTGTTTCAGCAGCTTCTGCTGCACGACCATTATATGATTTCACAGAGAATGTTGAGAAATGAGGAGCCAAGACGATTGAGACAGCTTCTGTAATGCCGTCTTTTTTCATTTCTTCTACGCCATCTTCTACAAATGGCTCAATGTGTTTAAGGCCCAAATACATTTTGAATTCAATATCATCTTGAACTTCATTTAAACAATCACACAGGCCATTTGCTTGGTCTAATGTAATTTTCGCAAGTGGCGAAATACCACCAATTGCTTTGTAACGGCTCTTTAAGTCTTCAAGACTTTCTTCACTTGGCTTACGCCCACGTCGAATATGTGTATAATAACGTTCAATATCGTCTTCTGAGTATGGCGTACCGTATGCCATCACTAATAATCCCATTTTCTTCTTCAACATAATCACCTCTACGTAAGTTTTGTACTTATTTTAAATTGCTTTTGTGTGCAGTACTGTATTCATGAACAAATGAAGTTAAGCGCTTCAATGTATCTGGATTAACTTCTGGGAAAACGCCATGGCCAAGGTTAAAAATGTAACCATCATTTTGCATACCCATATCTAAAATCTTTTTCGTGCGTTCTTCGATAACTGACCAGTCGGCCAATAAATAAGAAGGATCTAAATTGCCTTGCAAAGTTTTTGTTAATCCCATTGAACGGGCTTCTGAAATCGGCAAGCGCCAATCTAGACCCACTACATCTACTGGCAGCTCATGCCATTCTTTTGCTAAATGACTTGCGCCTACTCCAAAGATTGTCAATGGTACATTTTCTGTACGCAATTCAGCAAAAATACGATCCATTACCGGTTTGATAAAAATACGGTAATCTTCAACGTTTAATGCGCCAACCCATGAATCGAAAATTTGGATTGCTTTTGCGCCTGCTTTAATTTGAGCTTTTACATAAGGAATAATTGTATCCGCTAATTTGTCCATTAATGCAAACCACATCGCTGGTTCTGAAACCATCATCGCTTTTGTTTTGTTGTAACTCTTAGAAGGTCCGCCTTCGATCATATAGCTCGCTAATGTGAAAGGTGCACCAGAAAATCCGATTAACGGTACATTTAATTGCTCTTGTGTTAACAAACGAATTGTTTCAAGAACATAATCAACGTCTTGTTCTGGATTGATTTCTCCTAAACGCTCGATATCCGCCATTGTGCGAATTGGGTTATCGATCACTGGGCCAATTCCAGATTTTATTTTTACATCAACACCAATTGCAGGCAATGGCGTTACGATGTCTTTGTAAAGAATTGCTGCATCGTTATTGTATTGATCTACTGGAAGTTTTGTTACGTAGGCGCATAGCTCTGGCTGGTGCGTAATTTCTTCTAACGAATATTTTTCTTTTATTTTGCGGTATTCAGGTTGCGAACGTCCAGCTTGTCTCATATACCAAACCGGTACGTGATCTGTTTTTTCTCCACGGGCTGCGCGAAGATAAGTATCATTAAATGTCATGAATGTTTCATCCCTTCGATGTGCTACTCTACTTTTGTCTACCTATATCCGTCTATACTATAGACGTTCCGTACTATATTGTATAGATTCCAAGCGCATTTGTCATAAATTTGACGCTTCTCTTTTCACTTGTTTGACAAACCTGTTTCATGTAGTTTTCAATAGGGAAGTATATAATAGTATATATACATACTTAGGAGGGGTTTTAATGAATTTTTACATGACAACAGGAACATACGATTTTATGAAAAAAATGCGTGACAAACACCCACAAGAGAATATGGTAGTGATGCAAGGCGAAGGTACTACCTTAATGATCCATGAAACTGAAGGCAAAACGATTTTCCAAACACCTCGTCGCTATGAGGTTGTTGATGGAACAGGAGATTTTAAAGAAAAAGGATATTTTGTTTTAAATAATATTCCAGTTTCAGACGAAGGCCGTCCTGTTTTCGAACATCGTTTTAAAAATAGAGCAGGTGCTATTGAAAATGAACCTGGATATGTTGCTTTTCGTGTTCTAAGACCACTCGATTCAGATACGTATATTGTTTTGACTGAATGGGAATCTCCAGCTTTCTATGAGAAATGGAAAGAGTCACAAGCATTTGCAAAAGCTCATTCTGCCAAACCAGAAGCTGAAACGAGTGCACAACGACCAAATATTTTCTCTGGTGTTTCTTATGTCAGCACTTACCGAGCTAAACCTGAAGAAGAATGATGACCACAACCCATATACTAATGGTTTGTCGGTAAGTTAAGGAGGAAAATTATTTGGTTTTTGTTATTTTCATATTAGCAGCGGCACTTACTGTGTTCGCATCTATCAAACTATCTCAATACGCCGATGTCATTAGTTCAAAAACGGCTATGGGCGGCATGATGGTTGGTACGCTACTTTTGGCAGGTGCGACTTCCCTTCCCGAAGTATCAACTAGTTTCTCAGCAGCAGCCATTGGCAATGCAGATATTGCTGTTGGGAACATGATTGGCTCGAATTTGTTCAATTTGTTCATTCTTGCAGGATTCGATTTTCTTCTTAGAAGACGACAAATTTTAAACCGAGCTTCACGCAACAATATTTACACAGCCCTCCTTGGAATTTTGTTGACTGTTCTGGTTGTTATGGCTCTTTTACTCCGCCTAGATACGCAAATCTTTGGCGTTGGACTGGACGCGTTGTTAATCGCCGTTACCTATATTATAGGGATGGTGGTTATAAACAAACTCCCTTCATTAGATCCTGAAGCAGAAGCCATTGTAGAATCAGAAGAAGAACCTGACAATCCAAGTGCTTCATTATCACCAAAAGCAGCAATTCTTCGTTTCATCATCGCTGCTTTAGTTATCCTAGCAGCGGGTACTGCCTTGTCCATTACGGGAGACCAAATTGCGATTATTACTGGCATCGGATCAAGTTTTATCGGCAGTTTCTTGATTGCGGCTGCAACATCCCTGCCAGAAGCTATCTCTGTTTTTATCGCATTGCGATTAAACAATGTCAATATGGCTGTCGGCGCAATTCTCGGGAGCAATATTTTCAACATGATTATTCTTGCACTATCTGATCCTGTTTATACTGCAGGACCGATTATGTTAGATGTATCTGGAGCGAACATGATAATCGCTGTGGGTGTACTCATTATGTCGTTGTTAGCTTTGTTTTCACTTTACCGAAAAGAAAGTCCATCAACCTTATCTTATGCAATCCCATCAGTGATTATTCTCATTGTGTACTTTGCAGCATCTTATTTAAACTTCACTTATTAATAACTAAAAAGACATAGATTCCTCTGAAAAACAGAGAAATCTATGTCTTTTTCTTTGTGTACATAAACTCTACACTAATATTCACCAATATTTACTCTTTCGCATATTCGGAATTTTTTGTGATATGCTTAAATAAAAAAAGGAGTGCTACATATGCTTACTAAATTATACGCAGCCTTAGATGCTGCTTATCCAGAAATGGTTGAAATTCGTCGCCACTTACATATGCACCCTGAGCCATCTTTCCATGAAACTGAAACAGCTCGTTATATTCTCTCCTATTATGAAAAATTAGGCGTTGATGTTAAAAGTAATGTTGGTGGGAATGGTGTTGTTGCTACGATTAAAGGAGCCAAACCTGGGAAAACTGTAGCTTTACGTGCCGATTTTGATGCCTTGCCAATCCAAGACCAAAAAGAAAATGTACCTTACCGCTCTACTGTTGATGGCGTCATGCACGCTTGTGGGCATGATGGCCATACAGCTACTCTTTTAGTACTCGGTAAAACACTTTTTGATATGCGCGATGAATTGGAAGGAACCTATGTATTAATCCATCAACATGCCGAAGAACTTGTGCCTGGTGGCGCAAAATCAATGATTGCAGCCGGAGTTCTAGACGGAGTTGATGCCATTTTCGGTACTCACCTTTGGTCTATGACGCCATTTGGTCGAATTGATACGCGTGTCGGCCCGCTCATGGCAGCTGCAGATAGCTTCACGCTAAAAGTACAAGGTCGAGGAGGTCACGGCGCTAGTCCTCATGAAACGATTGATGCTGTGGTAGTAGGTTCTCAAATTGTCTCTAATCTTCAAACTTTAGTATCTAGACGGGTAGATCCATTAGAATCCGCCGTGTTATCCATCGGTTCGTTTGTTGCACAAAATCCATTCAATATCATTGCGGACCAAGCGGTATTATCCGGAACCGTTCGTACATTTAAAGAAGATGTTCGAAGCTTAATGGAAACTGACATGGAACGTGTGATTAAAGGAACGAGTTTGGCCAATAACAGCGATTACGAATTTAATTACAAGCGAGGCTACTCTGCTGTTATTAATCACGAAAACGAAACTTTGTTTGTTAACGACATCGCGGCTACCGTACCAGGAGTTACCGAAGTTTATGACTGCCCACCTCAAATGGGTGGTGAAGATTTTGCTTACTATCTGGAGGAAATTCCCGGTTCTTTCTTCTTCACTGGCGCCATGCCTGACGAGGATGTGTATCCTCACCATCATCCGAAATTCGATTTTAAAGAAGAAGCAATGCTGATTGCTGCAAAAACATTAGGTTCAGCTGCCATTCATTTTAATAAAGAATAAAAACAAAGCCCAACATCTTTTTTTAGATGTTGGGCTTTGTTTATTTCTTTTTATTTTTCAAAACAGTAACTGTAACGAATGAAACGGTTAAAATAATGACAAATGTCAGCAATGCTGTAACAGGTTTACCTAGTATAAGAAGAACTATAGTAGCTACTATACTCTGCAGTAATTGCAGCCCGATAATTAGCTTCCAAACTGCTCCCTGTCTACTAAAACGAGTGAGTGGAAATAAATTATCCATTCGAAAATGCTGCGTATGTGTCAGCCCTTGCCAAATTTGAATCGCTGTCGCGAATGCCAAAGCTCCTGCAAACAAGGCAACCCCGATTTGAAACGGAATAAACCAAGCTCCTACCAGTATAATCGCAGTTAACCTTACCCATAAGTAAAACAATTCGTCTGAGCGGATAAAGGTTCTACATACAAGATACAAATGGGCATTTTTCGGCCCGGGTTTGATCCATCCATAACTCCAATTTAACCAAGTTCTCGCTTTTATTTTGCCTTTTAAATGAGGCACATCGGTAAAGTAATTAGCGAATTGATAAAAGCGCAACATGCGATTTTCTTCCAAGCCAATAAAATGCTCATAAGCAAAAGGCTTCCCTACCGCTTTACGGGCAATCCATTTGCCATAAAAAATAATAATGAACAAAATAACGACTGCGACTACTAATAAGTTTTCTATATAAAAGTAGACAAAAAATCCAACTAATAGAAAACGTACAAACCGGTCAAGCCAAACTCGCTCTCCTGCCCCCTGCTTCCGAAAAGCAAATTCTGTTTGAACGTTCCACCATTTGATCAGCAACAGCAAAATCGGAAAACCGATTAAAAACGACGACGATAAGCCATATAATGCATTAACCATCGGCAATGAAACAATGAAAACAATGACTGGCAAATACAATTGAGACAAAAACGACCATCTTAAAGCCGGTTTTAAAAAATCATCTAGCTTGCTTTCTAATGGTAAAAAATACACCATGTCCGCTTCTTTCAATAAAGTTGATGGTGGACTGAGCGCTAATAATAATCCGAAAATCACGGCTAGTAATAACGCTCCTGGAAATTCAGGCGGGACGTCTTGAATCCATTCACTATAAGCAAACCCTGCTGCTCCTAAAGCAAATAGCATAACAACTGCGATGTGACCTGTCACAATATATTTCAAGTAGTTTTGGACTTCAATAGTATACTTATGAAGTCGTCTTGACCAAATATCATGCAAATTCTTCATTTAGCTCATCCTCGGTCATCGCAATATATAAATCATCTAGTGAGGCGTCGGGCATATTAAATGCCTGTCGTAAATCAACCATCGTTCCACTTGCTCGAACACGCCCATTATGTAGCAAAATGATCCGGTCGCAATAGCGTTCAGCTGTCGACAAAATATGCGTCGACATTAACACTGAAGCACCTTTTTTCTTTTGTTGTTCCATTTGGTCCAATAAAGATTTAATCCCCAGTGGATCGAGTCCAACAAAAGGTTCATCGATAATGTAAAGCGCAGGGTTTACTAAAAATGCACTCATAATCATCACTTTTTGACGCATTCCTTTAGAAAAATGCGATGGGAACCATTTCAAACGCTTTTCCATCCGGAATTCCTTCAATAATTCTGCAGATCGTTTTTCAAACTGTTTCGGGTCTATATTATAAGCCATCGCAGTTAGTTCAAGATGTTCTCGTAAAGTAAGTTCTTCATACAATACCGGAGTTTCGGGAATATATGAAAAAGATGAACGATAACTGTCCATATCTTCTTCGAAGGTTTTACCATTCAAACGGATTTCTCCCGATTTTGGTTGCATCATTCCAATAATGTGCTTAATCGTGGTACTTTTGCCTGCACCATTCAAGCCAATCAATCCAACAAGCTCACCTTTTCCAATCGAAAATGTCACATCTTGCAAAACAGGTTTCCGTGTATATCCACCTGTTAATGCATCCACTTCCAAAATAGCCATCCACTACACCTCTTTCTTTCTATTAAACTATTGTATCAAAACTAGCTGTCGAATTCTTTTTTGATATGGCAAATATGGTAAAATGAGAAAAATGGAAAGGATGATACTAATGACAAATTGTATTTTCTGCAAAATCATTGCAGGCGAGATTCCTAGCGTAAAGATTTATGAAGATGAACATGTATTTGCCTTTATGGATATTATGCCTTTATCAAAAGGACATACCTTACTCATTCCTAAAACACATCGTGAATTTGTCTATGATATGACACCAGAAGAAGCAGGAAATCTATTTTCTGTTGCACCTAAAATTGCAAAAGCAATTAATGAAACATTCCAGCCCGAAGGCATGAATTTACTAAATAATAATGGTGCTAAAGCAGGACAAAGTGTATTCCATTTCCACTTACACTTTATCCCACGTTACGGTGAAACTGACGGCTTCGGCGCAAAATGGATAACAAAAGAGAAAGAATTTACTTCTGAGCATATTCAAGAACTTGCGGAAAGTGTAAAAACAAAGCTAAACGCAGATGCTTGATTTTCTCAAGTAGACAGGATAGAATCAATATAAGTTTTTCGCCGGCGGTCACGAGGACACGACCGGGAAAAAGAAAATAGCGTAGAGCTGAGGAGAGATGAGAAATGAATACGAAGAATCTAGTTTTAATGGCGTTGTTGGTCAGCGTCGGAGCCACACTTTATGTAGTAATCCCAGGCATCAATGGCGGGATGAAACCTGACTTTATGTTAACCATGATGTTTGTTGGTATTCTTTTATTTCCAAATGTAAAAAGTGTCTTTTTGTTAGCAGTCACAACTGGTGTTTTATCCGGACTGTTCTCGACATTCCCAGGCGGATTTTTTCCGAATATCATCGATAAATTTATCACGGCTTTCGTTTTTCTTGCTTTGGTGATGATTTTGAAGAAATTCGTTACTAAGCTGCCTGTTACGATTGGTCTGGTAGCAATTGGAACTTTATTATCTGGAGCGATCTTCCTTTCTGCAGCAATATTTGTAATTGGTGCTAATATTCCTTTTACGTTATTGCTTGTTACTGTAGTTTTACCTGCGGTATTGTTAAACGGAGTTGCTTTTGCTTTAATTTATCCGATTGTGATTACATTGGTCAAGCGTTCAAAACTCGATACAGCTGTTTCACAAGCTGCATAAGACAAATGCTCTCCTCTGTTTTTACAGGGAGAGCATTTTCTATTGAATAGTCATTCATAAATATGTTTCAATTAGGTATAATAGAGGAAAAGAAGTACATAGAAAGAAAGGGGCGTTTCACATATGAAAGCATCAAGATTTTTCTTAGGACTTACAACGGGGTTAGCAGCTGGAGCTGCAGCGGCATTATTTTCTGCTCCACAATCAGGACAGGATTTTCGCTCTAGTGTGAAATCGGCATCATCTGAATGGAAAGATTACTTAACTGAACTAAAAGACAAAGTAAATGGCTTGAAAGAATCTATCAACCATATGACAGAAGAGGCTAAATCGCAATTGCCTGAAGCTGTTGAAGGATTGAAAGCTTCACTAGAAACATGGACAGAGAGCACTGCTCCTGCAAAAGAACATCTTCAGCTTGAAATCATGGCAATTCAAAATGCCATCGAAGAATTACAAAACACTATTAGTAAAGACAAGCAAGCTAAACCCGATAGTAAACCAAAATCAGAAAAAGTTGATGATGATACAGAAAGTGCATAAACCAGCGACCTTCGGGTGGCTGGTTTTTTATCTTTATTTTCGCAAAAAAGCACCATAACACGTATTTATAGCCATTTCAAAACAGTTTCCCCTCGCTCTTTCCTATAAAATCTTCTTGTTGTAAATTATTTTACTATTCTTACTTTAATTACGTTTGCTTTACTGCTATAATAAAGAAAAGATTTTGGAGGAAAGTTGGTGCCTGTGTGAACGAGAAAGAATACTCGATGAAAGAAGCCATGTTGTTTAGTCAACGCATCGGTCAATTGTCAAAAGCACTATGGAAAGCGGTAGAAAAAGATTGGCAAATGTGGATAAAACCTTATGACTTGAATATTAATGAGCACCACATCCTTTGGATCTCCTACCATTTAAAAGGAGCTTCAATTTCAGATGTGGCAAAATTTGGTGTTATGCACGTTTCGACAGCTTTTAACTTCTCTAAAAAATTAGAAGAACGTGAATTACTATCATTTTCAAAACGCGATACAGACAAAAGAAATACCTATGTACAGTTAACAGAAAAAGGCGAAGCTTTAATGCAAGAAATGATTGAGAACTATCATGAAACACCACACTCTGTCATTGATGGCTCCCTGCCGTTACGTGAAATGTATGGAAAGTTCCCAGAATTCATGGATATTATGGCTGTTATTCGTAATATTTATGGAGATGATTTCATGGAAATTTTCGAAGCTTCTTTCAAAAATATTGAGAATAAATTCACTGAAGAAAATCATGTAATCACGCATCAAAAAACTCAGCAATAATAAGTACTTTTTTTTAAAAAAATTATGGTTGCATTTCCTTATAAATCATTGTATTGTATGTAGCGAATCAAAAATGAATTTAGTAATAGGGGATGCAAACATGCACTGCTGGAAAACAATTAATTTAAAAAAACAATATGGATTTGACCGGCTTTTCATGATTTCGGCACTTTTCGGAATCGCTGTATTTATGACTGCCTATATTGGGCTTACAATCATATATGCCACTCCCTTATCCGATCAGTATTTCCTTATTTTTATAGTGGCCTTACTTGGCATTTATCCACTGCATAAGCTTTTGCATTTTATACCGTTAATCGGATGCCATAAATCATTAAAATTTATTATTCGTAAACAAATGAAGGTTTGCCCTTCTATATCACTTCATATCAATGAACCAGTTCCAAAAATTCGGTTTCTATTATCACTAGCAACTCCCTTTCTCGTATTAAATACGGTTCTGGTGACGCTGAGTCTTATGTTACCGGCTTTCAGCCATTACTTCGCTATGCTTTTAGCCTATCATTGTGCATTATGTTTAACAGACATCATCTACCTTCGTAACTTAGCGCGTTCACCTAAATATGCGTTAATAGAAGAAACAGATACGGGCTTTGAAATTCTTGTGCCTCCGGTGATGAGCTGATATCTGCTTTTTCTTCCCTTTTTTGTTATACTAGGAAGTAAAGTTAGAGGGGAGGAAATTCATGATTATCGCATTTATCGTTATGTTCTCCGTGTTTTATCTTTTTCAGATTAACCGGATGACATTGGCATTAGTCACTTCTAGAGAAATCCCGGAAGAAAATCACCAAAAAATATTCCGGACAATTAATATATTAATTACAATACTACTGGTATCGTTGTATGTAGGCGTAGAATTTACACCTTAAATCACTTGCCTTCTGGCAAGTGTATTTTTTTAGGAACTTTGCATACTGTTATACGTTTATAGTATAGTAACTACTGCATATACATAGAAAGTTGGGAGCGAATTCAATGAAAAAGTCCTTTTTAACATTTACGTTAGCAGCATCTGTATTAGCTTTATCTGCTTGCAGCGACAGCGGTGATGGAGAAGCTATCGTAACTTCCGATGTTGGCGATATCACAAAAAATGATCTTTACGAAGAAATGAAAACATCAATCGGTGAGCAAGCAATTCAAATTTTACTCATTGAAAAAGTACTTGCAGACAAATACGAAGTAACTGACAAAGAAGTAAATGCTGAATATGAAAGCAATAAAGAAGAGCTTGGCGAAAGCTTTGATCAGTTTCTTGCTGAAAATAACCAAACAGAAGAAAGCTATAAAAAAGTGATTCGTTTGAACTTATTGCAAGAAAAAGCATTGACCGAAGGCGTTGAAGTGACTGATGAAGAACTACAGGATTACTACGACCGTCAAGGTACTGAATTAAATGCACGTCATATTCTTGTAGCTGATGAAGAAACTGCTAACTCGCTTAAAAAGCAATTAGATGAAGGTGCAGATTTCGCGAAATTAGCTGAAGAAAATTCAACAGATACTGGCTCTGGTGCAAACGGCGGTAACCTTGATTGGTTCGGACCAGGCGCGATGGTTCCTGAATTTGAAGAAGTTGCTTATGGTCTTGAAGTTGATGAAATTAGTGAACCTGTAGCATCAGAATTTGGCTTCCATATCATCCAAGTTCTTGAGAAACGTCAAATTGAAGACCAGCCTGCTCTAGAAGATCAAAAAGAAGAGCTACGCACAGAATTAGCACTTACAAAAGCAGATCAGACTACTTTACTTCCAAAAGTTGCTGATCTTATGAAAGAAGCAAATATCGAAATTAAAGACAAAGATCTTGAGGGTGCTTTGGATGATATTTTAAATCCAGAAACACCTGAAGCTCCAGCCGAATAATAAACAACCACTCTCCGCCTCAACAGGTATCTTTTAACTTGTTGAGGCGGTTTTTTTTATGTGAAAAAGCTGAGAAGAATAGACCATTCTTTTCAGCTTTTAGTTAAGTGCTTATTAAATTTTCGGTTTGTAAAAAGAGCGATTGTCTAAAGCAAAAACACGTTCCGAAAACTCGCCTTCTTTTGTTTTTCCAAGAACACGATCCAACATCATCATCTTCGCATCGATGTTGTCAATATAATGCAACATCTCCGCTTCTTTAAGCATTGGCTTTTTCGGACTGCCCCACTCTTCTTTGCCATGATGTGAAAGGATAATATGCTGTAAGAGCATAACTTCTTCCCCTTCAATTTCTAGCTCTTCTGCAGCCTTCGCTACTTCCGTTACCATAATCGAGATATGCCCAATTAAATTACCTTCAACAGTATACGTGGTTGCGATGGGTCCAGATAGCTCGATGACTTTCCCAATATCATGTAGAATAATTCCTGCAAATAACAAATCTTTGTTGAGCCCGGGATAGATCTCTGTTAAAGACTTTCCTAATTTCAGCATCGATACGACGTGATCTGCTAGACCTGATACGTAGTCATGATGATTGCGTGTTGCTGCTGGGTAGGTTAAAAATTGCTGTTGGTATTTTTTTAGCATAAAACGGGTGATTCGTTGGATTTGAGGATTTTCCATCTCAAACAAATACTTCATGACTTCTTCAAGCAACTCATCTGCTGATTTTTCAGAAGACGGCATTAAATCTGAAATCGACTGATTTTCTTCAGGTTTTGCCGGTCTAATGCTCTTAATGCGCAATTGGTTTTTCCCGCGGTAGTTATGGATTTCTCCACCTACGCGGACAATTACTTCAGCTGCGAATATTTTTTCCTGCTCATCTTTTGTGTCCCATAATTTCGCTTCAATGTCTCCGCTCTTATCTTGTAACACAAGCGAGATAAATGGATTGCCAGTAGTCGTGACTCCTTTAACTGATTGCTTGATCAGTAAGAATACATCGACTGTTTCCCCCACTGCATACTGTGTAATTCCTTTGGTCATGAATGAACGCTCCTTTCGGTATTGGCCAAATGAATGATTTGTGCAGTTGGCCAAGCCTGTTGCATATCTTCGTGGCATGTAAAGTAAATAAATTGATACTCTTCTTGCAACTCTTTAACTAAGTTTATCATTTGCTGCAACCGACTGCGATCAAAATGGACAAAAGCATCATCCATAATAATTGGAAACGGATGACTTTCTTTCATTGATACAGCTAACGACAGTCTTAATGCCAAATAAGCTTGTTCTTTTGTTGCTTGACTCAGTTCCGCAACCGGGAAATAAGTGCCATCTTGACGCTTTGCTTCAAAATAACCCGTTCGATTCATGTCCAGTTCGTGGTAAGCACCATTCGTTAGCTTACTAAAATAACGCTGGGCATTTGCCAATACAGCAGGAAGCTTTTTCTCTTTAAGTTCGTTCATCGTTTGGTTGATCGCTTCGACTATCGCTTTGTTGACTGACCATTGTTTCGCTAAATCAACAAAACTTGCTTTTTTTTCTTCAAATTGCTGGAGCTTTTCTTCGTACGAAGTATCTGACACTAACATTTGTGTTAGTTGCTGTTTGTCCGCTTGTTCTTTCAACAACTCATTTCGCTCCGCTTTTAATTGATTCAATTCTACTTGAATTTGTTCAATTGCCAGCTGTGCATCTTCAGGCGCCCAGTTTGGTCGCAACTCCACGCCTCCGATTGATTGTAATTGTTCTTGGGTCAATTGGAGTGCTCGTTCCACTTCCTGTTTCTTTTCCCACTCGTCAGCTAATCGGTAAAAATCAAAAACTTCTTCCGCTTGAGCGTATGTCAATAAAGTCTGTTGTTCTTTTTCAAGTTGTTTTTGGAGTGCTAGTAACTGATCATGTTTTTCTTGCAAATTAGATCGTTCATTTCTGACTTTATGCCAGTGTTCTTGCTTTTCTTTTCGTATCGATAGTTCAGAGCGCAATGAAGCAATCAACCCTTCGGTTGCTACTTCTTTCCCACATGCTTGTTGTGCTTTGTCTACCCACTCTTGTTGCTGGGCTTTTAGTTTCTCAATCTCGCCATTAATGCGCAGTAGACGTGAAGAAGCAGCATGAACTTTGCGTAACTTTCCAAAAAGCTCCATTGCCATTGTACGACGAACAGATGGACTTAAACCGATTTCTCGTAACAATTGCTGATAAGCTGTTTCAGTTTGAGAACTTGATTTGATAGATGCGTAACTAGCTACATTCTTTTTGCTTGCCTCGATATTGTTCATCAGTGCATCTAGCTGTAAGTCAAACTCTGCCACTTTTTTCGCAATCGTTTCGTACTCCTGTTCTTTACCTCCATATTTTTTGAGCACCTCAGAATAGTTGTCTGGCAACTCATCGGATTTTCTCGCTTTCATGAAAAGCCAGAGACCCGCACCCATTGCTGCTAGCCCAATTACTATAAGTAAAACAGTAGCTTGTATAAAGCCATAAGCTGCAACAACTAACCCGACACCTATTAACGCAAATTTGACGAGTCGGTCTTGTTTCGTATTGTCTTTTTGAAACTTAGAAGCAGCCTTAGCTTCTGCTAACTGAGCTGAAACTATCGGCCACTCTTCTGCAGCTAGTCGTTCCTTTTCGTTTGGTTCTTGAGCTAGAAATTTTGCTAGATTTTGTTCTGCACGCGCCAAATTGCTTTTTTCTTCCTGCAAACTACGTTGATTGAAACGCTGATTTTCTTCTTCTAAATCTAACTCTTTTAATCGCTCGGCTAACTGCTCTTCTTGGCTTAAAGAAACATCTACTGCCATCGCTTGTTGTTCAGTAAGTCCAAGAAGAGATAATAGTTCTTCGCGTTCTTCAGTTAAGTCGATTGCCTCGTTTTGCTTTTGAACCAATTGAACGTTTAATTGATGCCAATCAGATTCACGATTTAACAAATTCTCAATAAACTCTATTGAATCCACTTCGTCGGGATTGTTTAAACGATTAAGCTGATTGCTTATATATTCCACGTCTGCTTTGGTTTGCGTCAGTTGATCTACTAAGCGGTCCATTTGTCTTCTGCCTTCAGCTGGAAACTGATGGATTTCCACTCTTTCTAACTGATTGGTCAATTTCAATTTGTTCGCAAATAAAGGCGCTGCTTGTTGCCATTTCGTGATTTTTTTAAGGTCCTGTTCTTTTGCCGTTTCTTCATCTTCTATATCCTGTAGACGCTGTCCAATGGCCTGTAATCGTTCAATTGAAGGACTATAAAGTTCTGCTCGCTGTCGGTAGTCTTTTAACTCTTTTTCCATTTCCCGAAGTTCTTCAGCTAGTGCATTTATTAGCGGTTTACGGCCACTCTTTTTAAATAGCTCAGCCATTTGTTTTTCCAGCTGACTTTCTAAATGAGTCAAGGCATCAATGCCTGTCGTACCAGAAGCAAGTAATGTGCGACTGAGTTCGGTTTCACTTAATTGATCAAGTCCTTGTAATTCATGAACCGAAAACGAAAAAACCGCTTCAAAAGAAGCGCGATCGTAATTTCGCAACACTTGCTTCAATTCAGTCTCTCCACCTCGTCGACCATCTTCAAAAAGTACCGTAACATCTCCAGCCGATTTCCCTTTGATCCGTTCAATGACCAGCTTGCCATATTGCGGATCTGTTAAGTAAAGCTGGCCACCATATTTACCACCATTTTTCGGCTCATAGCGCAATTGTGTTTGATTACGTGCTGGAAACCCAAAAAGAACTTGAATGATAAATTGTTGAACTGTCGTTTTTCCTGCTTCATTCGGTCCATAAAACAACACCATTTGTTGTCCTAATTCGATGGTTCTGTTTTCATGCTTGCCAAATCCATAAATCACTAATTTTTCGATTTTCATGTCGTCACTCTCCCACCTGCATCGTACGCCGAATTTTTTGGACGGCTGCTAGTTGAAGCTCTCTAATGGTTTGTTTTTCTACTGGCTCTAAAAAACGACTGCTTTTCGGATGTCGATACAAATCCTGTAGCACCACTTTCCAATCGTCCGTTTCCCAGCTTGCCATTGTATCGATTAATGTTGCACCTAACGGAGAAAGTTCAGCATCTTCATCTGTTTGCTGCAAATGTATCGCTTGAATCCAAACAAAACAATCTAATTCCTCCACCGATTCTCTTAGCATCTCTAGTAATTCACTCTCTGGAACTTCAGCAAGTAAACCGAAACTATCTTGATCCAATTCTGTAAGTACCAATTCAATAATAGCTGTTCCTACTGTTTCACTAAAAAGACTTAGTTGTTTTTGGCACAGCTCAATTACTTCGTTCATATGAAAAATGCCTTTACCAGAGACCACTACTTGGTCGAATTGAACAACAGACGTTGGAATAAATTCTAATTGTGTCGTTACTTTTGATAACGTCACTTCATAAAAGCCTTTTTCACCTGATTCTTTCAGGTGTCGACCTTGAATATTTCCGGGGTACACCATCGCAGGCTCAAGGTAGAGCTCTTGGCGCTTGTGGATATGCCCTAACGCCCAATAATCATATTGCTTACTGAGTAGCTGTTCTTTTTTAAAAGGCGCATACACAGCGTGTGTAGCGTCTCCTTCAAGACTGCCGTGAAGAAGACCAATATGATAGCTGTCTAAACTTTGTGCCACTGGGTAATGCTCAACCATGGATTCACTCACGTGACGCTTGCCATAGCTAAAACCTGTAAAGATGACAGGGCCAGCAGCTGTATTTAGCGTGAACTGTGAAACCGTTTCATCAAACACATATACATTCTGTGGAAGTTCAAAACGTGTCCACTTACCACTCAAGTGATCGTGATTGCCAAAGCATATAACAACGGGAATGTTTTTCTCGGAGAGTTGTTGCATCCCTTTTTGAAAACGCGCTTGTGCCCGAATATTTCGATCTTCCCCGTCATAAATATCGCCCACAATACACACAAAATCTGGATGGGTTTTTAACGCATATTGAATCAGTCGATCAAATGCTGCTAATGTGCTATCTTTTAATTGTTTCCACTGCTCTTTTTGCAAATCCTTCATGCCGATAAAAGGGCTTCCTAAATGCAAATCTGCTGTGTGGATAAATCGAATCGACTCCATGAATAATCCCCTTTTAGCTACCGAATATTTGTTCTTATTTTACCATGACAGCGTCATTTTAAAAACTGTTTGCAGAAAGTTTCCCGCAAACAGTCGAATAGCCCAAATCAATATTTTTTATTTTTTATTGCCTAAATGAATGGCTTTGCGAATATCTTTTAATGATTGTGAAGAGCCGTACATTAATACGCCTCCGCGGTATACGCGTGCGCCAAACCAACCGAGAATGCCGATGGTCAAAAGCATAATTCCAATTGATAATAACGGCTCCCATATCGGTAAATCGAGCATACCTACGCGCAAGAACATAACCAACGGGGCAAAAAAAGGAATATAAGAAGAAATAGTAACATAACTAGCTTCAGGCACTGAAATTCCAGAGAAAGCAATCAATGACCCGATAATGATCAAAATCATCATGGGCAACATGAGCTGCTGTACGTCCTCTGTTCGGCTAACCAACGACCCAAGTAACGCCGCGAGTACCGCATAGAGGAAATATCCGAGTAGGAAAAAGAGTATGGCAAACAAGAATGTACTGATTTTCACTTCTGAAAAACCCATGACACTAAATACGCCTTCGGTTAAATCTGTACCAGCTGTTTGGATGGCAAAATAACCGGCTAATCCAAAAATCATCATTTGCAAAATACCAAGACTGCCAATACCAGCAATTTTTGCAAACATATGCTTAACAGGTGAGACACTGGAGATTAAAATTTCCATGACACGCGATGATTTTTCCGTTGCGACTTCCATCGCAATCATATTTGGATAATAAATAACTGCGACATAAATCAACATAATCAGTACATAAACGAGACCTCTTGCCTGACTCAACTCTTCTTGTGATTTAGAAGATTCAGATACCGCTTGTCTTTCAAATTCAACGGGCATGAATAATTGCCCTACCTGGCTGTCATTTAGCCCGAGTGATTCGGCAGTAATAGTTGTATGTATTGCTTGGACTGCATTTTCAATTTCAGCCCCTCCGCCCATTTCATTTGCAGATTCAGATACATAACGAGCACTCAATTGCCCATCTAGCATTAACACTAAATAATCATCAATGGTACCTTCCGTAATACTTTTTTGCAATTCTGCTTCTGTTAAGTACGTCGGCACAGCTTCAATTTCACTATTCATCAATACCAATTGTGCTTGAAAATTTTCCAGAAGTGCTGGATTTTCACTAACTACATGCAAGGTGTTTTCTTCATTCTCGTCTCCATTAAAAATGGCGATAATATTCGATACATTGGCTAACAAGAAAAAAGCCGCAACAACGACACCCGTTGTGATAAGAAACGATTTTGTTCTGGCTTTTGTTATAAATGCTTGCTTAAAAATAATCCAAAAACTATGCATGCGATTTTCCCACCTTCGCGATAAAGATTTCTTCTAAAGAAGGTTCTTCTACTGCAAAGTGACGAAGTGTGCCGAGTTTCATCGCTTCAGCCAACAAAATCTGCGCAACCTTTTCATCAGTAATTTGAAAAACAGCCCCATCTTTTGTTTTTGTAAAATTGTCGACTCCTGCTATTTTACATAAATGACTAAGATCCGCATCCATATTTAATCGAACATTTTGTTTACCAAATGATCGTTTCACGCTTTTAATCGATCCACCAACCACTATTTTTCCTCGATCTAAAATGCTCATATCATCACATAATTCCTCGACATGGTCCATGCGATGACTAGAAAACACAATCGTGGCTCCTTGTTTTTGAAAGTCTAGTATGGCTTTTTTTAACATTTCGACGTTTACTGGATCTAGTCCTGAAAACGGTTCATCTAGTATTAATAGCGATGGTTTATGTAGGAGTGATGCAATCAATTGGATCTTTTGTTGATTGCCTTTTGATAATTCTTCTACTTTTTTCTGACCATAATGTGGCACTTCAAAACGCTCTAACCAAGCAGCTGTTTCACGCCTTGCATCTCCTTTAGACATATTGCGTAATTGTGCCAAGTAAACCAATTGCTCTTCTACTTTCATTTTCGGGTAAAGTCCTCGTTCTTCTGGCAAATAGCCAATTTCTGGACTACTCGCATATGTAATGGGTTTTCCTTTCCAACGGACTGACCCTTCTGTCGGATCTAACAAACCTAAAATCATTCGGAATGTCGTCGTCTTCCCAGCTCCGTTCGCTCCAAGAAACCCGTGCATTCCCCCTTCTTCTATCGACAGCGAAAGATTGTCTACTGCTGTAAAATCTCCAAACTTTTTTGTTACTTGGTCAACATGCAAAGCCATTCTTATTCGCCCCTTTCTTTCTACTTACTACGAAACAGCTGCCTAAATGTTTCAATAATTACAGGACTTTTTAAAAGAAACCCTTTATACTTGAAATGAATATCCATTCAGAAAGGATTGATTTGAATTGAGAACTTACAAACTGACTGTATTCGAAAAAACAGGCAAACAGCTATTAGACGAAACATTTACTGCTGAAAACGATGAAGAAGCACGCGGTAAAGGACAGGCGATGCTAGAAGAAAAAGAGATGATTCAACTCACTCACCGTTTAGCATCACCTGCTGGCAAACTCCTTCTTTTCCATTCATGAGCATGAGAAAAGCATGGCGGAATTTTTCCGCCATGCTTTTTATTGACCTGTAAAGTGAGGCTTTCTTTTTTCGACAAAAGCTTGAATGCCTTCTAAATGGTCCGATGATTTTCGCATTGTAGACTGTGCGGCGGCTTCCATTTCTAATACTTTCACCAATTCATCAACTTTTGTTTGATGAAGAATGTGTTTCGTTGCTAATTTGGCTTTAATTGGAGATGCAATTGCGACTGCAGCGTAAATTTCAGCATGCTCAAGTCCACGTCCTTCTGCTGTCACTTCCTCGATCAAGCCTTTTGAAAGTGCATCGTGCGCTTTTAAGGTTTGACCAGCCCAAATGATTTGTTTCGCTTTTGGTACCCCGATACGTTCTTTCATAAAGAAATGTCCTCCGCCATCTGGTACTAAACCAATGCCGATAAAATTCATCGCTAATTTGCTATTTTCCTCTGCAATGACATGATCACAAGCTAACGCCATGCTAAAAGCAAGTCCTGCTGAAGCGCCATGAATGACAGCAATCGTAATTTGAGGCAATGTGTACAACGCTTTTGCCAAACGACTAACATCCTTCATCACCACATCAATATCCATTGGATTATCCGGATTCATCATTTCTTTAATGTCTCCACCAGCTGAAAATGCTCTTCCTTCGCCTCGAATGATTAGCACTTGCACAGTACTATCTTGCTGGAGTGATTCAAAGCAATCCGCCAGCTCTTTCATCATTTTACCGTTCATGGCGTTCATTGAGTTTGGACGATTCAAAACTAATTGACCGATTCGCCCACGTTTTGTTAATTCGATAGTTTCAAACATAAAAAGAGACACCCCTTCGTAAAGATGAATTGTCATTCACCTTTACGTATTCGGTGTCTCTCTTCACTATTCCTTTATTTTTGTAAAATTACATGCTTTCGTATAAAGATTGTACAGGCTTGATCAAGACACGGTTAACTTCTTCGATCATTTGGCTTAAGCCCATTTCAGCTTCTAGCATAGCAAGAATTTTTTCGTTTTGTTGAGCTTCTTGTGCTGTGCTTTGTGCGTTCATCATTTCTTCTTCAGTGATTTCTTCACCTTGTGTTTGTTTTTGTTGAAGCGAAATTTGCAAATCGCGGAAAGTCTTGAACAATTCATTTGCTTGTTGGTCAGCAGTTACTAGTGCAACAGCTTCCTCTAATTTTTTGAATTCATCTGTTGAACGGAATGTACTTTCTAATTTGTTAATGTCGTCATAAATGTTTACTGTCATGTTCATCCATCTCCTCTAATTTTAGTTTAGTATCATGACGAAAATTCCTTGGAAGACGCCAATAAAGCCTCCGAGAAATGCGCCCAATACGGTAATCATTTTAAATTCTCTCCGTGAAATCCCAAGCACCAATTCTTCTAGACGGCTGAGTGGCAGAGAATCGACTTGCTGTTTTACCATACCTTCCATATCAATTTTCAATATGGTTTCTTCCAGTTTATGCTCTCCTTGCTCGAAGACAAAGTCCGTCACAAGTGGCGTAATATTGACACTTGTCCATTCTAACCCTCCAGGCCAAGTCTCTGCAAGTGTTGTGTTTAAACGTGTAGAAATCGCTGCTTTTTCACGAACATATTGTTTTACTGACCCCATTGCTGTCTCAAAATCAAACTCTTTTAACAGCTCATCGACTCTTCGGTCTTGAACTTTATCCCATTCGCTATAAGCTAAAGTTCCAACAAGTTCAAAGGTTTTTGGAGAGTTAAGAAACTTAATAATTTCGGGTTGAATACGGTCGACCAATGGTTTGGATTCGCCGAGCAAGGAATGCAGCATATGGCCAAAACGACCACGCGACTCTAAAAACTCATCCAATAACGACTTGATGGTTTGTCTACCATGTGCTGATTCAAAATAGTCGATTCCTTGATCTAGCGCATATTGAACCCCTTCAAATAATTTCGTCTCCACTTCAGCTTTCCAATTGTCGGGCATCAATTCACGAATCGTTTTCCCTGCAATATAATGTTGCAAAGCTTCTTTTTGAAGTTCAACCAGTTCATCCAGCTTCGCTTCAATTTTCGCATCCATTCCTGTTTGACCAGCTGCTTGCAGCCAATCATTAAATGTTTTAGGTGAATCAAACAAATGCTTATTTAACTGACGGTTCATCCATTTTTCGGATTTTGTCCGCATTTCCTGATTAAAAAACCTTTTCTTAAATGTGTCGGGTGTTAATAAATGCTCGACAACCGTCCTACCAAGTTGACGGGATAATTCATCACGCCGCTTGGGTATGAGTCCGGGCGTCAATGGCACTCGCCATTTACCAATATATTTAGGCTCATAAGGCCAAAAGAGCATTTTAATCGCTAAGTGATTGGTCACTCCACCAATTAACGCCCCAACAATTGCCATAAAAACTAACGTCACTATTATATTCACTTTTGTCACTCTTTTCTTTTTCTGCTTTGTGTATTCCTTGTATTCCCCTATAATGAAAAGAAGAACGCAAAGGAGGATTTACATGCTTCAGCATTTTAAATTTAAGCCAATGTTTGAAAACAATCAATTACCAGGGTGGGACATTTCCTTCTTTTATAAAAACGAACGCATAACTGGAGAATACCATCCCGATGGCAGCATCGTTTGGAAGTCAAAGACTCCTCAAGATGAGGAAACCATTAAAACAATGATTCACGAGCTGATGCTCTATCATGTATACGATTAAGGCGCTGGAATGTTCCAGCGTTTTTTTGTACGCTCTTTTAATTATAAGGAAGGCTAGCTGAATTTAACAGCGATAGCATCTTTCACTAGAAAAAAGGAATGCCCCCCTTACCCAGTAGATTGGGTTTGGGACATTCCTGATTGAATTTTATACATCTGATAATAGATACCACCAAGCTTCATTAATTCATCGTGACTGCCTGCCTCAGCAATTTCGCCTTTTTCCAGTACAAGTATACGATTGGCATTTTTAATCGTCGATAAGCGATGGGCAATGATAAATGTCGTTCTGCCTTTTTTCAAAACATCCATTGCGTGTTGGATAATTTCTTCTGTCTCTGTATCAATATTGGAAGTAGCCTCATCTAGTATTAAAATCGCTGGATCAAATGCTAATGCTCGTGCAAATGATACTAATTGTCGCTGTCCTGAAGACAAAGTACTGCCTTTTTCAACAACTGGTTCATCGATTCCTTTTGGCAAGTGGTTCAATACACGCTCGCCTCCTACTGCTGACAATGCACTGTTTACCATCTCTCTCGTAATCCGCTCATCACCTAATGTGATATTCGATTCGATCGTACCGCTAAACAAATAAGGATCTTGTAAAACAATTCCCATATGCTCCCTGACTGATTGTCTCGACATGTCACTAATATTAACACCATCAATGGTAATGGCCCCTTTTGAGACATCATAAAAACGAAACAGTAAGTTCATAATTGAGCTTTTTCCTGATCCCGTATGACCAACCAAGGCCACTGTTTCTCCTTGTTTTGCTTTAAACGAGATATCTTTTAACACATACTCTTTCTCCTTATAAGCAAACCAAACTTTCTCAAAACTAACATTGCCCTGATAGCGTGATATTTTTTTATCGACAACCGCTTCTCCTTTTTGGTCCAGCAAATTGAATACTCTTTCTGCTGCTACTAATGCTTGCTCTAATCGGCCAAACTGATTGACAATCCCGCTAATTGGATTAAACAACCGGATAATATAGTCGACAAACGCATACAGTACACCTACTGTAATAACTGTACTTTCTGATATAGATGCACTTCCGAAATACCAAACAAAAAGAATAAACGTCATCGAACGAAGCACGCCGACCAAATTATAAGAAGCCGCGCCTTCAAGTATAAGTAATTTTTTCTGGTATTTATAATGCTCATCGTTTAGTTGTTCAAACTCATCCTTCATCTTACGTTCACGTCGGAATGCTTGAATAATCGTCATTCCTTGAATCGACTCATTAATCATGGCATTCATTTCACTGACTTTCTCACGAACAATATGATTGTAGCGAGCCGCATACTTCCGGTAGACCAACATCCAAATGTATAACAATGGAATTAACACGAGTGTCATGGCAGCCATTTTCCAGTCGAGATAAAACAGTGCGATAAAAATACCGCCCATATACATAAAACTTGTAGCAAACTGAGACAACACCGTGACAAACAAATCACGAATTGCTTCAGTATCGTTGGTAATGCGTGCGACCACTTTGCCTGCTGGTAAATTATCAAAATAACGAATTGGCAAAGTTTGCGTATGTTCGTAAACATCATTCCGCATTTTGCGTATAATTCGATTTGCTCCTTTTTGTAAGAAAACCGATTGCCAATACCGGAAAATCGCCGTAATAATCGCCAGTATAAAGAACAAAATTAATAAATAAGCGATTGGCTCAAAATCTACAGTACCGTCCGAAATCGCTATGTGATTATCAATAATCTCTTTGGCAATTAACGGAGCTGCTAAATCTGCAGCCACTGCAACAGCCAGCATGATTAACCCAATTATTAAAACCTCTTTAAAATTCAGTGCATATTGCAATAGTCTTTTTCCTGTCCCCATACTTACACCTCCTCAATTTGCTGACGGAGGAACTGTTCGTTGTACCAGCCGTTTTTTTCAAGCAAATCATCATGAGTTCCTTCTTCTATAATTTTGCCGTCATCTAATACAACAATCCAATCTGCATGTTTGACCGCAGACAACCGGTGCGTTGTAATAATCGTTGTTTTTCCCATACGTTCTGCTTGAATATTTTCAATAATCCGCGATTCGGTTTTTGCATCGACCGCTGAAAGTGAATCATCCAATATCAAAATTTCAGGATTTTTGATCAAAGCGCGCGCAATTGAAATTCGTTGCTTTTGACCACCTGATAATGCCACTCCTTTTTCACCAACAAGTGTGTCTAATCCACTTGGCAATAAAGCTAAATCTTTCTCGAAATGGGATAAACGAAGCGCTTCTATTAGCTCTTCTTCACTTGCATTTGATTTACCAAACAAAATATTTTCTCGAATTGTTCTTGAAAACAACACATGGTCTTGTGGTACATATCCAATCCAACTGCGCAATTGATCTTTTGTTAGTTTTTTTAATTCGATACCGTTCATTAAAATAGAACCTTCGCCTGTCGGATATTCTCTCATTAATTGTTTGATAAAAGTGGTTTTCCCACTACCAGTCTTGCCGACAACACCTAAGGTTTGTCCACTATTCATCGATAAGTTAATGCCTTGAAGATTGATCGAACTCGACTGTGGATAAGTAAAGTTAAAATCCTGAAAGCCGATTTTTTCTAGTTTTCCAGCTACGCTCGGCTTTTTCGGGTCTGTCACATCTTCTGGATACTCTAACGTATTATTGACTCGATCTAACGAAGCATTGCCACGTTGCAAAATGTTGATCATTTCTCCGATGGCAAACATGGGCCAAACAATCATCCCTAGATATACATTAAAAGCAACTAAATCTCCTAACGTCATTTTTCCATCCGCAACTAAAAATGCGCCATAGCCGAGTCCAATCATATAACTAATCGACGTCAGCACTTTCGTTACCGGTGCAAACAACGCATCTATTCGTTCTACTGCCATGTTTTTTTCGTAAACATCTTCTGTCATTTCAGCAAAACTACTTTCGGAAGCACGCTCTTGAACGTATGCTCGAATAACTCGCACGCCACCTACTGACTCTAATACGCTATCATTTAAATCGCCGAATGCTTCCTGAGCTTCCATATAGCGCACATGAATTTTCTTACCTAATACTTGAACGATGATTGCTAATATCGGCAATGGCAACATCGCAAAGAAAGTCAGTTCCCAGGAAACAAGAATTCCCATCGCTACGATGATGGTCGCCATATACAAGGTCGAATCGATTAACGTTAAAATACCAAATCCTGCTGTTTCTGAAATTGCCTTTAAATCATTAGTCGATCGCGCCATCAAATCGCCAGTCCGGTTCTTCTCATAAAAAGTAGGAGACATTTTCAAAAATTGACCCATTAAACTCGAACGAAGTTGGCGCTCGATTACATATGCGCCTCCGAATAATTGATATTGCCACACAAAGTTAATCAAATATGCCAATACGAGAGCTATAAAAAGAACCACTACATACTGCCACATTATAGACGAAGTTAATTGTCCTTGTGCAATTGAATCGATTGCCTTACCAATAAGCCAAGGCGGGATAATCTCTAAAATATTTGCAACAAACAACAAAACAACCGCTGTCGTATAACGTAACCAATTTTCTTTAAAAAACCATTTTAATTTCCATAACACGTCAAACATTTTTTCCACCCACTTTCTAATTCCCGACCCCTATTTACAATTTCCTATTGCTGACTAAATTTCTTTTGAGAACAAACACAAAAAAGCGCACGCCTAGTTTATGGGCGCACGCTCATGGAAACAGGACAGTTTTACAGACTTGTCCTGAATAATTCTATTCTCGAAATAAAGTCAGAGAATAACTATAGGAAGGTCTGATGGTGATATTAAATTGAATTGAATGTTCATTTCCATTTTTTTCATCATCATTACCTCCATTCCCTTTTATTAGTTAATTCTAGAATAGCAAAAACTTTTTTGAATTGTCAACTTTTTTCGAAAATTTTTTCTTGAAACTAACAGAGGTTTCATTTAAGTAGTGAAGGGTAATTTACAAATAAGAGTAATAAGGCGAGGTGAAAGGAATGTATACGAATATCGCAATGGCTTATGATGGCTCCGATGGTAGTCGAATGGCATTTGAAAAAGCAATTGAACTAGTTAACGTATTGCCCAATGCTAAACTTTCGGTAATATACGTAAACGAAGATTACCGGGAAAGTGTTGGCTATATGGATGCAGGAACTGCTTCGGCTCCTGTAGTATCTGCGAATGTCGATAGCAATTATGCACAGTATATGCCTTATGGGATTGGTGACGAAAGAATTTCTCACGAAAAAGATTATGACGACGGAGCAGCTGAATACTCGAAGCATATTCAGCAATCTATTCAACGACAGCTTGATACGCATGACACCAAAGCTTCTGTCCTTGCACTAGAAGGAAATGCAGCTAAAACAATTACAGCTTTTATCGAAGAACAAAATATCGATTTGCTGATTATCGGCAATAGTGGTAAATCAGGTTTGCAAAAATTCTTTGTTGGATCTGTTAGTAAAAAGTTAATCCAGGATTCTTCATGTTCTATATTAGTAGTGAAATAAATAATCCGGATTTGCGGACTAGGAGTTTCTTAGTTCACAAATCCGGATTTTCGACATACCGCATTAAAATCACTATTTAGTCATAAATTTAATAGTTTTATTTTGTTCTTAGTGGGTAAACATTACTAATAGAAGAAACGGTTTGTTCTATAGGAAGAAGGGGTTTCCCGTGTCAAGACAAACAGTATATTTTATCTCTCCTCACCAACATCGTGGATTAATGGCAGAAATCTGGGCCAATCGGCTAATGCTTCCTGATTGGGAAATACGTAGTGCTGCATGGTCGCAAGGTTCTCAACCTGACTTTAACGAAATGCCTTTAGAAATAATGAAAGAAATCATCTTGGATTTACCTTCAGTTGAAGCACGCTCTTACAATCCACAAGAAGTAGGAAAAGCGGATTTAATCATCGCTTTACACGATGGCGAGTTTGAAGATGGAGATATTCCATCGGATTTGCCCAGCCAAAAATTATTGCGTTGGAATATCCGCAATCCCGAATTGCGAAGTAACGACAGTACGGAACAATGGGCGCTTTATCAAGAGATTTGCGATGAAATCGCGATGAATATAAAAAATATGGAACCTTATTTCCGTGCAGACTACGTATAAAACCTTCACCTGAAAAACGGGTGAAGGTTTTATTTGTCTTTGAACAATTACGTATGAAGAATTGCCCTTACTGGACTTCCTTCCCCGCCTTTTATCTTTAGCGGCAATGCCACTAATTGATAAACACCTTCTGATACTTCATCTAGTACAATGCCTTCTAAAATAAATCGCTGTTGTTGATTCATAGCTTGATGCATGGGCAGGTCTTTGCTTGTTTCAGGATCAACAGATGGCACGTCCACTCCTAGCAATCTTATACCATTGTCAGCCATCCATTTAGCAATAGACTCATCAAAGATGGGCCATTTCTCTGGAAATTTGCTACGGTCTTGCCAAGAAACAGTTTTCAGTAATACTGCTTCAACATTTTTTTCGAGCGGCTTTAAATCCGAAAGAGCAATCTTTTCTAAGCCACTAACATCCATTACTTGTGCTTGCGTTAAATAGACATCTAGTGGCAGCTCATGCGTCTTCAATCCTTGCTCATTGTAATGAAATGGAGCATCGATATGCGTACCTATATGAGTGCTCGTTTGCAGCTTACCAATATTGACGGATCCACTTTGCTCTTTCGTTACAGATAGCTCATAGCTAAACGGGATATCTCCTGGCCACTCCGGCGTCATGTCGTTCAATTCCATGGAAATATCGATGATTTTTCTAGTCATGACTTACGCCACCACATTTCGTTCATTGCTGAAATTTTTGTAGGTTTCGTTTTCCATAATGTCTTGCAGTTTCGTCACTACTTGTTCGACATCACTGAACGACGTGTAAAATGCGATAGGTGCTAATCGGATAATATTCGGTGCGCGAAAATCGGGAATGATGTTTGCTTCTTTCAAGGCTTTACAAATTCTTGCAGCTTCCGGATGAGCTAAAGCAATATGTCCACCCCGTTCACCATCTTGTTCAGGCGTAACGTCAGTCAACTCAGGAATCTGTTGTCTGACTAACTTTCTTAAAAGCGATGTTAGCTGAAGTGATTTTTGGCGAATCGTTTGAATCCCTGCTTCTTCAAACAACTCCAAACTGCCAAGTAAAGGAGCCATACTGAAAATATGAGGTGTGCCGATTTGATAAGCACCTGCACCTTGTGCTTTGGAAAATTCATGGTCCATATCAAATTGACGCGTTTTATCAGAACCAAACCATCCTGCATTCCCTGGTAATAAATGATGATGACGTTCGTGAATGTATAGTCCGCCTGTTCCACCTGGACCTGAGTTCATGTATTTGTAATGACACCATACAGCAAAATCTACTCCGTCATCATGTAATTGATGCGGCATTGCGCCAATCGAATGCGCCAAGTCAAAACCGACTAAAATTCCTTTTTTATGCGCGGCTTCTGTAATTTCTCGAATTTGCAACAGTTGTCCACTTCTGTACAAAACAGATGGCAATAATAATACCGCTACGTCGTCAGTCAATTGTTCGATGATATCTTCTAGCTTTAATGTATAACCGTCTCGACTGCCAACTTTTTTCATTGCTTTAGCAGGATCAAGTCCACGCAAACGAAGATGGCTATCTACCGCATAAATGTCCGATGGAAAGTTTAAATCATCGACAAGGATTGTAAAACGGTCAGGTGTCGGTTGAAAAAAGGTTGATAGCATTTGATGAATATTAGAAGTAATTGATCCTGTTACCATTACTTCATGAGCCTTAGCCCCAACTAAAGGTGCAATACGCGCACTCATATTTTCCGCTAAAGTAAACCAAGGATGCTCTCCTTCTGTCCAGCCGTCAATTCCGAACGTCTTCCAACTATCCATTAAACTATGTAATTTTGCTTCAGCCCGTTTAGACATTAACCCAAGAGAATTCCCGTCCATATAAACCGTATTTTTTTCCACAAAAAACTCTTGTTTATAAATCGCTAGCACATCTTGTTGATCCAACTCGTTGCCTGTCATTCAATCCATCCCCCTTTAGTTATAAAACCGCATAAGTGATTACACCAAGAATAGTCGTTACTAAAACCACAATCCAAGGAGCTAGTTTAAAATAGACTAACATTGTAAAGGCTGTTATCGCAATTGCAAAGTCGACGGGACCACGGATTCCCGAAGTGAAGACAGGATCATATAATGCTGCAAGCAAAATTCCAACTACACTTGCATTGACTCCTTTTAGTGCTGCCTGCACGCCAGATTTTGTGCGGATAATGCTCCAAAAAGGCAATGTACCAATAATCAATAAAAAAGAGGGTAAAAACATAGCAACAACGGCAATCAAAACGCCCCATCCTCCGTTCATTAATTGCCCTAAATAACCAGCCAACGTAAACAATGGACCCGGAACTGCTTGAGCAGCTCCATAACCTGCGATAAAGGCGTCTGCTGTCATCCAGGTTGGTACGATTTCTCTCTCTAACATTGGTAATACGACATGCCCTCCACCGAAAACAATCGATCCAACACGATAAAACACATCAAAAATAGCCAATGATGTCGATTCTATTAACGGACCAACCACTGGTAGTCCAATCAATAACGTAGCAAAAACTGCCCAAGCAACAATTCCTGTTTTCTTGCCAAAACTAAGTACTAAATTTACTGGTTTAGGTGCATCTTCTTTGCGGTAAATCGCATATCCAAGAATACCTGAAAGAATAATTACCCCGATTTGAGCCCAAGTTGCCGGTATTAACAAAATCAATATTGCGGCTCCTACTGCTATAGCAATACGTGGACGATCAGGTGCTAAACTTTTTCCCATCCCCAGTAGAGCATGTGCCACAACCGCAACTGCAACAATTTTCAACCCTTGAATCCAGCCACTATCAAAAGAACCATTTGTGACTACAAGTGCGAATAACAACAATAAAATAACCGAAGGCATCGTAAATCCGAACCAAGACAAAAAGCCACCGAATATTCCACCGCGCAACATACCAATTGAGATTCCAACTTGAGAACTTGCAGGACCCGGAAGGAATTGGCATAATGCCACTATATCTGCGTAAGCTTTATCGTCTAGCCACTTTCTTTTTGTAACATACTCATCCCGGAAGTAACCTATATGAGCTGCTGGCCCTCCAAAAGACGTTAATCCTAATTTCGTAGAAGCTTTTAGAATCTCGAGATAGTTGTTTTTCTTAGTCATAGGCCTCTCCTTTTTAAAATTTATTCTACTTAAGCATAACCTTTCACTTATATGTTTCAACATTAAATTTGTGTAAAATATTAAAACAAATAGTGCGAAATCTTTTTCAGTATTGACAAGGTTTAAAAAGAGCTTGATACTATTAAAAGATCAACTGTTCAATCGTTAATCTATTTTATCGGTCGAACATGTATGCAGATTTTTTTACTACCTATATGGTTTGCTATATTTAAAAATGATATTTTATTAACGCGACTATAAATAATAATAGTGAAACGACCCTCATGTGAGGGTCGTTTCACTTTGTTTCAGCGACTTGGAGGTGGGAAACATTATGGACCTGTATACTAACTTACGCAAAGGGGAAAAAGGTGCTTGGATTAGCATCGGTGCTTATATATTTCTCAGTTCTATTAAGTTGGCCTTTGGTTTTTGGGGATCTTCTGAAGCCTTAAAAGCAGACGGTTTTAATAACTTGACTGATATTCTCGCTTCTATTGCAGTATTAGTTGGACTTAGAATTTCTCAGAAGCCCCCCGATGAAAATCATCATTATGGTCATTTACGTGCTGAAACCATCGCCTCACTTTTGGCTTCTTTCATTATGGCCGTCATTGGCTTACAGGTTTTAACCAATGCATTCCGTTCAATTTTCGAACCGATTGCTGAAGCACCTTCAGTAATTACTGCATGGATTGCTTTTTTCTCTGCCATTATCATGTACATCGTCTATCGCTATAATTTAAAACTCAGTCAAGAAATCAAAAGTTCCGCTGTTCGTGCCGCAGCGTATGACAATCGTTCCGATGCTCTCGTTAGTCTTGGTGCCGGTATTGGTATTTTCGGAGCAATTTTTGGTGCACCGATATTGGATATTGTCACAGCTTTTATTATTGGATTGATCATTATCAAAACTGCGCTAGATATTTTCAAAGAATCTGTTATGACCTTAACGGATGGCTTTGATGAAGACGAAGTCGAAACTTTGTCTGTGTTGGTTCGTCGAGTGCCTGGTGTCATTACATTACGCGACTTTAAAGGACGCAATCATGGCAATGTCATGTTTATTGATTTGACAGTTAGCGTTGCGCCTAATTTAAATGTAATCGAAAGTCATTGGATTACTGAAGAAATCGAGAAGAAAATTCAAAAAGTAAAGCCGAATTGTGTAATTCTCGTACACATTGAGCCAGACATTTCATATATTGATAGTGATGAAAAAGAATAAACAAATAGTAAAAGGCGATGGATTGTTATCCATCGCCTTTTCTTATTCTTCATAAACTCCTTCAGCTAACTTCACATTATTGTGGAGAAAAGCTTCCGCAATCTCATGCCGAATCTGGCTTTCGAGATTTTCTTTCATCTCTACATCAACTACTTGTACTTCTACTTGAAAATCTAATGCAGAATTTCGAAAATCAATAAATTGAACTTCTACATTTTTTTCTGATGTTTCTTCCAGTAAACTAATTGTTTTTAACGCCGAATCGTTGAGAAGTTGTTCAATTTTTTTTGTATCACTGCCATATTGCACGCTGACCATAACTCTTGCATACAATTGAGCACTGGATCGATTTCTAACGATCTGCTCGATAAAATACTGATTGGGAACAACGAGTGTCCCTTCTTTCAATGTCTCTATTACAGTTGATCTAAGTTTGATTTTGGTAATGCGTCCAATTTTCCCGTCGATCTCTACCATTTCTCCAACTTCCATGGGGCGTTCAAACAAAATGATGATGCCTGATACGAAGTTGGCGGCAATATTGCGGACACCAAATCCGATTCCGATACCGAGAACACTAAAAATGACACCAAGTGCTGTTAAATCCAATCCAACTGTTGTAAAACTGATTGCTAAAGCTAAAAACATGACTAAATAATACAATAACCGATTGATGGTATAGCTTATGCCAATATCGACATCAAATTGTTCATAAACAAATGGCATAACATAACGAGTAAGTGCTTTTGTAATGCGGTTTGCAAAAGTCACAATCAATACGGCGACAATAATTAGCAATACAGATATTTCAACACCTTCTGTTTCATAAAAAGCAGAAGTTAACCATTGTTCTTTTGAAAAATAAAATACAAAGAATAGTATGCCGCCATATAAGACAAGCCAATTTGAGATATCTTCAATTACTGGATAAATGCGCAGCTTGAAATCTTTAGAAGGAACAAGCTTTCTCAATAGCAATAACACAATAAATTTCACAACAAGAATAATAGCCAAATATACAAAAAACAGCAGAAATTCTGAAATTGATAAATCCTTTAAAAAAGTCATTCCTTCAAACAGCTGATGATTCTGCATAATTCACCTCCTCTGTCGCTCGGCATATCAAGCTCCAAAAAAAGCGTTCTCAGTTCCCCTTTTCTCTAGCAATGTTATAGGAATGCTGATTTGTGGCTTTAGCCAATTCGTCGAGTTTCTCTTGAAGAGTTTCCTGGTCTAATGTTTTCAACCCCTGAATATCCACACCGTCAAAAACATAAATATGGGTCTCCCACAACTCCAAATGATGTCGATTAGGACCTACTTCTGCAGCTATTTTCAAAGAGTCAAGAATAGCGATTAAAACGGAGATATCCTCTTTCCCGTAATGTGACAGTTGGTGGAAGGTTTTGTATAATGTTTTTTTATAAGAAGGGAAACGATACAGAACTTGTTCTTCGCCTAACAAGAACGTGCCCGTTTTGAGTCTTCCCAATCGACCAAGAAGGCGCCCTAATCGAACGATGATATCATTGGCTGTATTTGGATCATTAATCCCTGGTGATATGGCACGAAGCGCCACTTCCACCATTTTTTGAATGGCAAAATCAAGATCCTGCTCCGACGTTCTGGAAGCCCCAAGAGAGTAAAAATTGTTGATAGACTTTTCGGCTTTATTGACGCCGAAAACATTAAAAATTGCTTTACCTTCGTATACGTAGTCTCCAGGATTAACCAGGATTTCAATTTTCAGCTCCTGCTCCTCTGCATAATCTACAAGTTTTTTGAAAGACAAATAGTGGATATACCCTTCTTTTTCAGCTCGGTGACTTTCTTTAATACCAATTGGACTCCAATCTTTTTCTTCGCTAGCTTCGTTTTCTTGCAACTCCTCAAATTTCGAGATAGCCTCTTCTGATTCCGTAATGAGATTATTGACTAGTTCACCAACTTGAACACTAGTTGCGATATAATGAATAAAATAGGAAAAAGTGGCAAGGCAGAAAAATGCGATTACGATTCCAGCGAAAGTGGTAATCACGTCAGTTTCATACAAATCCGCTCTCATAAACAACAACGACAGCGTATTAAAGATAAAACCACTAAGAAAAATCCCTAATACCCGCCAGACAATTTTATCTTGGATAAAGTTCGTCAATGTTCTAGGTGAGAATTGAGATGAGTACATAGTAAGCACTACTAAAATTGTTGAAAAAGTAAAAATAGTCATTGTCAAAAGAGCACCGGCTAAACTCCCCATGATGGTCTTGGCTAAATCAACATTTGTCAGTAGAATTGATGGGATAAATGGCTTTAATTCCTCAATATAGAAAAGGTCGACATAGTAAAAAGCGATTGAAAGGGAAACAGCAATCACAATGTACAATGCAGGAGTGATCCATATTTTTTCCTTTAGCAATATTGATAGTTTTTTCATTTATTCGTACTCCTTTCTCATCGACATTTATGCCTTTGTTTTCCCTTTACGGCTTTTAGACAAACCAAAAGGTTGACTACTGGCCTGCCCTTTTGGAAAGTGCATTTCAAACAGTCGAATCTAAATTCCCATCGCTTTCTTCCACCTGAAATTTCCTCTTTTCTACTTCGTGTCTTATTTATTGGTTCAGATGAACGTTATTCCTCTAAAGCAGTTGACAATGCATGCGCCATCAGGCTCGCTACGTACTGGTCGAAATGTGCAAATCGTGGATCTTGTGTCTGTCCTTTTTTATAACGATAGTAAATTTGCTGAACAATGACCGCTAGTTTGAAATAAGCAAAGGTCAAATAGAAATTCATATCCGATACATCTCGCCCGCTTTTTTTACCGTAACTTGCGATAAATTCTTCTCGGCTGTAAAAGCCTTCCATTACTGTGACTGGCGCGTTTCCTAAGCCTTCTTTTAATAGTTCAGGATCATCCGCTTGAATCCAATAGCTCATGGCAGCACCTAAGTCTGCTAGTGGGTCGCCAACTGTTGTCATTTCCCAATCAAACAATCCTGTTATTTCTGAGAAGTCTTCTGAAAACAAGGCATTATTCAATTTAAAATCATAATGAATGATTGCTGGTGCTTGTGAAACTGGGATATTTGCTCGCATCCATTCAGCTAAACGTTCTACCCCTTCTAGTTGATCTGTTTGCGCACGTTTATAGCGACCTATCCAACCTTCAACTTGTCGTTGCATAAAGCCTTCCGGTCTTGCCATCTCTGCTAAAGCAGTTTTTTGATAATCGAGTGAATGCAGTTCAACTAATAGGTCGACCATTTTTTCCGATATTTTGCGTCCTAACTCAGGAGTCGGCTCCACACCTTCAGGAAAATCACTATCTAATACATAGCCATAGCGCCTCTCCATTACAAAAAAAGGACTTCCTACGATTGATAGATCATCAGAAAAAACGAAAGGCTTTGGAGCTGTATTAAAGAGCGGATGTAAGGCGGATAAAATTTTGTATTCCCGCTCCATGTCATGCGCTTTAGGTGCCACAGGTCCTAGAGGTGGTCTTCTTAGAACTGCTTCCCAGTCCCCTATTTGCAACGCATAGGTCAAATTAGAATGTCCTGTTCCAAATTGTTGAACTTTAAGTTGACCGTTCGGTAATCCTTTTATTTCCTTTTGCAAAAACTGCTGAAGACGGTCTTTATCAAGCTCTTCACCGGCTCTTACTGGAATAATCCCATTTTCATGCTCTCCCATGTTTTCACCTCATCTACTATCAGTCCTTATCACCACATAAAAGTAATCGGAATAATTACTTAATGTTAGCGTTGTCATTTATTGATTGCAAGCTGAAGTGAATTCTTTTGCAATTATCTAAATTTTTTCTTGACGAAAAATGGAAACTGATTTATTGTTAACTTAACTTGAAGAAAGAGGTGAGGCATTATGGCTATTTTATTTTTGAATACGCAATTCCAGTCTATAGTGTCTCCTTCTGTGTATCGTTAACGATATGCTTCTTCCATTATGCCTGGAGACCACGGACTGCGAATTGCGCGCATCCGTGGTTTTTTATTTTGCATAATTAGGAGGAAATACCTTTGACGAAAATTGAACAATACGGCTGGAACGACAGCTGGCAAGAAAAAATATCGGTGAATGGTACACCTGGCCGTGTAACTCTTGAACATAAGAACGTATACCGTGTCGTAACAAATCACGGCGAATGGCTTTGTTCGTTATCAGGAAAATACAGACATCTCCATAGCGGCACCGAATTCCCATGCGTCGGTGATTGGGTCATCGTTGAACAAATGCCCGGTGAAAAAAAAGGCATTATCCACCAAGTTCTCCCTCGGACTTCCCAGTTTTCTAGAAAAGGCGCAGGCGAAACAACGAATATCCAATTGATTGCGGTTAACGTCGACTTTGTCTTTTTGGCCATGTCTTTAAATGATGATTTTAATATCCGGCGTTTAGAACGATATTTATTGGCGGCATGGGATTCTGGTGCCAATCCAATCATTGTTTTGACAAAAAAAGACCAATGTTCAGATAGCGAACCGTTTATCCAACAAGTTGAAGGTGTAGCATTCGGTGTTCCTGTTTTTACCGTATCTGTTATTACTGGCGAAGGCATTGAAGAACTGCAAAATCAACTGGTGGGATCAAAAACGGGTGCTTTACTTGGTTCTTCAGGAGTTGGAAAATCATCATTAATCAATGCTATGGTCGGTACTGAACAAATGACTGTGCAAACCATCCGAGAAGATGACAGCAAAGGCCGTCACACAACGACTCACCGGGAAATGATTCTATTACCTAGTGGTGGTTTAATGATAGATACACCGGGAATGCGTGAATTTCAGCTTGGTGATTACTCAGAAGGTATTGAAACAGGATTTAGTGATGTGGAAGATTTGGCACTTGCTTGTCGGTTCCGTGATTGTGCTCATCACGATGAACCAGGTTGTCGCGTTCAAGAAGCGCTTCAAAATGGCGAATTAGATGCAGCGCGTTACCAAAGTTATTTAAAACTTAAACGCGAACTCGCTCATATGGAACGAAAAAGTGATGCTGCTGCCCAAAAAACAGAACGAAATAAATGGAAGCAATTGACCAAAGACTACCGAAAACGCCCCGTGAAAAAGCGATAAAAAACGAGTGCAACGGAAAATTCCGTTGCACTCGTTTTAGTTTCTTCCGACTTCTGTTAGCCCATGCTTAACCGCATATAACGCTGCTTGCGTCCGGTCTTGGACAGCCAGTTTGATAAAGATATTGGAGATGTGGGTCTTTACTGTTTTTTCCGTTACAAACAATGCCGATGCGATTTCTCGGTTGCTTTTGCCTTTTGTCAATTCAGCTAGCACTTCTTGTTCTCGTGGCGTTAGTTGGTTTATGGTATGTGGAGCGGGTTCAGCTGGCGCTTTTAGCAGTTCTGATGAAGCTTTCGGGTGAAGCGTATTTTCCCCTCGCATCAAACTACGCAATGAAGCGACAAGCTCATCAGGCTCAATGTCTTTTAATTGGTAGCCCGCTGCTCCTGCTTCAATTGCTGGTACGACATGATCTTGATCAGAAAAACTAGTCAACATCAAAACGATGATATGAGGAAATTGCTCTTTGATCATGCGCGTTGCTTGAATGCCATCCATAACCGGCATGACCAAATCCATTAATACAATATCTGGCTGAAGAGTCGCTGCCATTTCTACAGCTTCTTTACCATTTACAGCTTCTCCTACTACTTCTATGTCTTTTTGTGTTTTCAAAAAGAATAGCAACCCTCTTCGAACAACGTGATGGTCGTCTGCAATTAAAACTTTCACCATTATCTGCACCTCTCTATCAATACGGAATCCGCACTAAAATTTCTGTTCCTCTACCAATTTCACTCGACCAATCAGCTGTTCCACCTTCTGCTTTTGCTCGGTCTTGTATACTTTGGATCCCGATAGAAGGCAGATTTACGCTAAGGTCAAATGCGAATCCGAGACCTTCATCTTTTAAAACCAATAATACATCAGTTGCTGTAACTGACAAATACAATTCGACTTTATTAACATCTGCGTGCTTCCGAACGTTATTTAAAGACTCTTGTGCAATTCGAAATAAGGTTTCTTCAATACGAGAAGGCAATTGAATAACACCCGTCACTTTTGTTTCAACTGTTATCCCGAGCATTTCCCCATAACCTTTTATTGCCTCAAGCAACCCACTTTCAAGTCCTTTTGGACGCAATTGCCAAATCAATGCTCTCATTTCATTTAAAGCTTCTTGCGTTAAATGCTGAATGTCACGGAACGTACTTTGAACAGCAACATCTTCAGACATCTCAACTCCACCACGCGCAGTCAAGGTTACAGAAAAAAGTAGCTGGTTGACCGAGTCATGAAGATCTCTTGCTAAACGGTTTCGCTCTTTAACAAGAGCTAGCTCCTGCTCTTGTTTTGTTAAACCAATCCGCTTGATCGCCGAACCAATTTGAAAAGCGACCGACTCCAAAAGTGCGAGTTCATCTTTTGAAAACTCGACAGTATCTGGCGCAGCAATGTTTAACAGACCGAATTTCTCTTCTCCAGATTGCAAAGGTACTGTCGCATGATGGGTGATATTGCCTTGTTGACGCGAATTTTCCGGCATGGCATTTTCAATTCGTTGGCAGGCAATGATATTCGATGCCTTTTCAAGATCTCCATCTTGATAACGTTTGACGCACCAGCAACCACCTTTTTGCAAATGTCGACAATCATTGTCTTCCAACGCTGTTGGCAAATTCGCATGAGCCACCAATTGATGTTTTCCTTTTTCATTTATGAAAAAGATCCAAGCGGTTTCAAACGTTGAACCACTTAATAATTTTCGGATTGCGCCGTCAAGCATACGGGACATGTCCATTTCTTCATTTAGCAATTCGGCAATTTCTTTTAATAAAGTAATATTTGAAGGTTCTTCCACCTCTGTTCACCTCGCTCAACCTAATTTAACCATACACGTTTCCACAAAAAAGCTCACTCGTACTTTTGTCTTAGAAAAGTGGTAGCGCCCGTGTAGCTCTGCCGGGCATAAGGCAGACCGGCGAAGCGGCGTCTTTTGCCGCACAGTCGGACTGACTTATGACCCAAAGAGCTGGGCGCTAGAGTCTAGACAAAGAAAAGCGCAAGCAATCGTGTAGATTCGACGGGCATAAGCTACACAGATATCTATGTAACGAAGAAAACAAAAGCCCCCTTTATGAGGGGGCTTCAGCTTGTAGACAAAAGAATAGTTACTCATTTCTTTGTATACATGTGGGATTCTCCACACCTAGTGGACGCTTTCCGCGGACGAAGCGCTGAGCCTCCTCGTCGCAAGCTCCTGCGGGGTCTCACCACTTCGTTTTTCCGCTGGAGTCGCCACTAGGTGCTCCGAATCCTAGAGTGAGTCGGGAAAAATCTTTTAACATCTTATTTATACGGGGAAGCGCACTAAAGAATCTCACTTTGTTCGTAGCAAGAAGCTTTCAACTGGGCTGGTCCACGAAGACTCCTGTGGGAGCAGCGTAGCGACGAAAGCTGAAGACCCCGCAGGAACGTTAGTGACGAGGAGGCTGAAGCTGAGCCCACGGAAAGCGAAGTGGCCAGCCCAGTTGAAGTGTACGCATCACTATTCAGTTTCATAAGACTTTGTCTACAGTCTGAAGCCCCCTTTATGAGGGGGCTTTGCTCTTTAGCGGTTATTTACTTCTTCAACAAATGATTCTTTTAGCAACTCCATTTTTTCATCGCTTTCTTGTTGCGTTTCGGCAGTGATACCGAAATAATATTTCACTTTCGGTTCTGTACCACTTGGTCGCACACATACCCATGAGCCATCTTCTAAGAAATATTTGATGACGTTAGACTGAGGCAAGTCAATTTTTTCGTTAGTGCTTAACGTAACAAAGCTACGGTTTTGCGTTTCATAATCTTCTATAGAAACGACAGGAATCCCAGCAATTGCTTCTACTGGCTGTTTGCGCAAGTTCTCAAGCAAGGCAGCAATTTCTCGTGCCCCATCGATGCCTTTTTTTGTAATGGACACGAGCGATTCACGGTACCAACCAAATTTATTATACAATTCGATCAAGACGTCATGCAGATTTTTGCCTTGCTTTTTGTAAAACGCTGCTGCTTCAACAAGCAATAATACCGATTGCACAGCGTCTTTGTCGCGTGCGAAATCACGGATCAAGTAGCCATAACTTTCTTCATATCCGAATAAAAACTTAAATTCCGGGTTCTCATCGTTATGCTTTAATTTTTCTCCGATAAATTTAAAGCCGGTTAATACATCTTCAGAACTTACACCGTAAGATTCTGCGACAACACGACCAAATTCCGAAGTGACGATGGTTTTGAAAATACGACCGTTTTCTGGAAGCGTTCCTTTTTGTTGTTTTTGACTTAATAAATACTCGATTAAAATAGCTCCTGTTTGGTTTCCACTTAACAACTCATAATGGCTACCACTCCAAACAGCAATTCCGACGCGGTCACCATCCGGATCGACAGCAATTAACAAATCAGCTCCTGATTTTTTACCGTATTCTTTTGCTAGTTCAAATGCAGATCCTTCTTCCGGGTTCGGAGAAGTGACTGTCGGGAATTCACCATCTGGTTGCATTTGTTCAGTGACATACGTAATTTGATCATAACCTGCTTTGTCGAGTAGACGTTTGACCGTTGCACCTGATGCACCGTGAAGTGGCGTGAAGACTGCTTGAATCGGACTTGCGGAATGCTCTTGTACGGTTAATGCATTGCTAAGATAAGCCTCATCCATTTTTTCATCAATTCGAACGAGCAAAGAGTTATCGAACTTGGCGTTTTCAATAGACAATTCGTCTTCAACACGACCGACATAATCAATTACACGATCGGCATCTTCAAGATTTAGTTGTGCACCGTCTTCTCCGTATACTTTATAACCGTTGTATTCTGGTGGATTGTGGCTAGCTGTAATAACAATTCCCATAAATGCATTTAAATAGCGAACACTAAACGATAGTTGGGGTGTCGTTCTTGGTCCACTGTATAAATACGTATGAATTCCGTTTGCTGCAAATGTCCGTGCTGCTTCTTCTGCAAACTCTGGAGACATACGTCGACTATCATAAGCAATGACCATGCCGCGAGACATCGCCAATTCGCCATTTTCTTTTATGTAGTCGGCAATTCCTTGCGAAGCTTTTCGAACTGTATAAACATTCATCCGGTTTGTCCCAGGTCCGATTTCGCCGCGCATACCTCCCGTACCAAAAACTAAATCTTGATAAAAGGCATCTTCGGCTGATTTTTCATCTTCTTTTAAAATGTTCAATGATTGACGCGTTTCTTCATCAAGCGCTTGATGATCCAACCAACGTTGAATGCGTTCTTTCCATGACATATGTATTCCTCCATTCATATTGATAATAGTTTACCTACTACTTCTCACCTATTAATAACATTCTACAAGACGCATTCGCTTTCCTTCATAAAATGGTCGTAAAGTAATTGAAATAAGACGAAAAAGCAATTTTTCAAGATAAATTTCAGTTTACCAAATATCCAGAAGAAAAACCGCTCCCATTTTTGGAAGCGGTTGTCTTTAATCTTTTTTATATTCTACACGATAAACATCGTGACGACGGTCTTTTAATTGCTTAACCGTTCCGTTTTGACGTTGACGACGCAAGATTTCTAAATCAACATCACCAATCAAGACCATTTCAAGGTTTGGATTGGTTTCTCCGACAATACCGTCACGCGCAAACTCGAAATCGGATGGTGCAAAAATACCGGACTGTGCATATTGGATATCCATATTTTCAGTTTGTGGCAAGTTTCCGACCGTACCAGAAAT
The DNA here is from genome assembly GCF_022489025.1 of Planococcus halocryophilus. GTDB lineage: Bacteria > Bacillota > Bacilli > Bacillales_A > Planococcaceae > Planococcus > Planococcus halocryophilus_A. The sequence goes on from NZ_JAKVTG010000011.1 coordinate 86,210, forward strand.
AACTGTGTAAATTTGGTTTTCCACAGCACGTGCTTGTGCACAATAACGTACACGCAAATAGCCTTGACGATCTTCTGTACAGAACGGCGTGAAAATAATATTGGCGCCCATGTCTGTCGCAATACGTGCCAGTTCTGGGAATTCGATATCGTAACAAATTTGGATAGCGATTTTCCCACAATCTGTATCGAATACGCGAACAGAATCTCCTGCAGAGATCCCCCACCATTTACGTTCATTTGGTGTGATATGAATTTTGTATTGCTTGTCGATTGAACCGTCACGGCGGAATAAATAAGCAATGTTGTAAATTTCATCGTCTTCTTCTTTAACGAAATGAGAGCCTCCAATAATATTGATGTTGTAGCGGACTGCTAAGTCTGTAAACAACTCGATATATTGTGGCGTATACTCTGTCAGTTTACGTACAGCTTGACTTGGCGATGGCTCGTTCAAGAACGACATTAACTGCGTCGTGAAAATTTCAGGGAATACGACAAAATCTGAATGTGCATCTGAAGCAACATCTACAAAATATTCAACTTGGTTAGCCAAGTCATCGAATGATGTAATGGCACGCATTAAATACTGCACAACACAAATACGAACCGGTAAACTTGTTTTAAAATGCCGTTTAGAAATAGGTTTGTAATCAACGTTATTCCATTCCATTAAGGTTGCGTATTTGCCTGACGCTACATCATCTTGCAAATAGTTCGGGTTAATGCGCATCAATTGGAAATTGTTCATTAACTGGAATGTTAAAACAGGATCATAAATCTTATGACGTGAAACAGAATCTACATATTCACGTGGAGACATTTCATCCGCATGTTTATGGTAATTTGGAATGCGTCCACCGATGATAATCGATTTTAAGTTTAATTCGCGTGCTAGCTCTTTTCGGGCTTCGTATAAACGTTGTCCGACTTTCATCCGGCGGTATTCTGGATGAACCATTACTTCAATTCCGTACATATTGTAACCATCGGGATTATGATTGGTTATGTAACCAGCATCTGTTACATCATCCCACGTGTGGCGGTCATCGTATTCGTCAAAGTTAATAAGTAAACTTGAACATGAACCAATCACTGTGCCATCTAGCTCAGCTACAAGCTGGCCTTGTGGAAATACGCCTAAATGGCTTCTTAATTGTTCTTCTTTCCATGGATCCATACCGGGAAAGCATAAACGCTGCATTTCCAAGATGGGATTTATATCGGCATAAGTCATTTCGCGAATGATCATGCTTTTTTCAAAATGGGATAAATCGAATTGTTCTGACACAGCACAGCTCTCCTTCACAAAAGTTTCATACTTTATTATATCGGATAGTCGCTCAGGTTGATATTATTTTACATGTCTCCTGATTACAATTATAATTCTATGGAAACAATTTTTGAAAAGAGGGGCCACAAAATGACTAAACGCCAGGAAAATGTTTTGCTGTCCATGTGGATTGTAGCGCTCATTGCTACGGCAGGTTCACTTTATTTTTCTGAAATTCGCGGCTATGCTCCGTGCGAACTTTGCTGGATTCAACGCATCTTCATGTATCCACTCGTCATTGTTCTCGGCATCGCTTTTATCCAGAAAAATGTTCGAATTGCAACGACTGCATTGGTTTTATCAATTATTGGCGGTGGAATCTCTATCTACCACTATAGCTTGCAAAAGCTCGATTTCTTAGCGGACAGCGCACCTTCATGCGGACTCGTTCCATGTACCGGAGAATACATCAATCTCCTCGGATTTATCACCATTCCTTTTTTGGCATTAACCGCATTTATTTTAATCGCTGGAATGAGCATTTTTTTATTGAAGACCCTTAAGGAGGAAAAGTAAAATGAAAAAATTATTAATCATCGCAGGAATTGTCGTTGTCATTTTCGCAGGTATTATTTTATTAACTAACCAAGCGAACGACACTAAACTAGCGAACAACCCTTACGATACAGACGATTTAAATCAAGCAACCATTGATCAATTAGATGATGAGAATTATCAGAACCTTGTCTTACCTGCTGATTTAGAAAAGCAAATTGCTAGTGGAGAGCCAACTACGGTTTATTTTTATAGCCCATTATGTGGCTATTGCAAAGAAACTACTCCAATTTTGATGCCCGTTGCTGAAGATATGGATGTAGACGTGTTGCAGTATAATCTGTTAGAGTATGAAGAAGAAGCTGCACCATACCAGATTGAAGCAACGCCAACTTTGGTTCACTATGAAGATGGTAAAGAAATTTCTCGTTGGGTCGGCGCACAGCCGAAAGAAAATATTGAACTATTTTTCAATGATGTAGTTAAAAAATAACTGACAAAAGGATCATGTGCCTTGCGCATGATCCTTTTTTATGGAGGAAATCAAATGACGTGGAGTTACGAAATTAAAGACGAAGGTATGACCGTAGAAGAATTACTAAGAACTGAATGGGGTCTTGGCAAGAAAGTCGTTCATCAAATGCGAATGGCTAAAAGTGTTAAAAATGATAAATTCCAAGAAGTAGTTTGGAAAGAACCATTACCAAAAGGAACTGTCTTGCAATTTGACTTACCTCCCGCAGACTCACCTTACGAACCAAAACACGATGTTGAGTTACCTGTACTTTTTGAAGACGATCACTTTATCGTGGCTCGCAAACCAAAAGGTATGGCGACTCACCCGAACGAAGTTGGCCAAACAGATACGTTTATCAATGCCATTCTGGGTCACATTATCCGCAATGGTGGATCATACGGGGAGCATGTACACCGATTAGACCAAGGAACTTCTGGATTGTTAATGGTTGCTAAACACCCTGTTGCTAAAAACGTGTTAGACCGCATGTTAGAACAAAAACAATTAGTGCGTGATTACGAAGCTGTCGTGAAAGGCAAAGTTCATAATAAATCCGGCACAATTGATTTCGCAATTGGTCGCGATCGCCATCACCCAACGCGTCGCATGGTTTCACAAACTGGTCAAAGTGCTGTTACTCATTACCGCGTGTTAAAATTAATGGAAGGCAAATCTTTGCTTCATTTAACACTTGAAACAGGTCGCACGCACCAAATTCGTACACATCTTTCTCATATCGGTCATCCGATTGTTGGAGATACATTATACGACGGACCGCCAACACAAGATGGTGCTTATCATTTACACGCATTCCGCATGTCATTTATCCACCCTTTCACCAACGAAAAAGTAGTGGTTGAAGATACTGCAAGATAATAGAAAACTAGTGGCTGATTTCCATTGCAGCGAATTTAGGAATTACAAAAAAGAACGAAGAAAAGGATCCCCTTTTCTTCGTTCTTTTTTGATTTCATCTAATTCAGTAGATGATTTTATTAAACCGTAATGTCATCTGGATTTGTTCCGCTCCGCCAATCTTGGTTTAGCTCATCAATCATCTTCATTTCTTCTTGCGTTAATGAAAAATCGAATACGTGAGCATTTTCTTGAATGCGTGATGGCGTCACTGACTTTGGAATAACGATTAAATCACTTTGCAAATGCCAGCGAATAATCACTTGGGCAATTGACTTGTTATGCTGGTTTGCGATTTTTGATAACACCGGGTCTTCTAAAAGACGACCTCTAGCGAGTGGCGACCACGAAGTTACGGCAATGTCATTCGTCTCACAATAATTTCGCAATGGCACTTGTGTTAGTTGTGGATGTAATTCAATTTGATTGACCATTGGTTTTGTATTAGCAGTAGCTAAAATTTTCTCTAGGTGATGTTCATGATGATTCGAGACACCAATCGAACGAATTAGCTTTTCATCGTAAAGACGTTGAATCGCCCGATACGTATCTACGTACTTTCCTTCGATTGCCCAATGAGTCAAATAAAGGTCTAAATAATCAAAGTCGATACGTTTTAACGAAGCTTCAAAAGCACGCAATGTTTCATCATAGCCTTGATCTGTATTCCAAACTTTCGACGTGATAAATAAGTCTTCACGCTTCACGCTAGAATTACGAACCGCTTCTCCTACTTCTGCTTCGTTATCGTAAATAGTTGCCGTATCAATCGCTTTATAGCCTTCTCCAATCGCTGTGATCATCGCTTCTACTGCCGCTTCTTTATCAGTCATTTTGTATACGCCAAGACCAAAGCGTGGCATTTCTACGCCATTATGTAATTGTTTTGTTGCGTTGATTGTTAAATCCATTTATCATCATCCTTTCATCTTTCTATTGTACAAATAATATTAGATTAATTCGACTTTTAGGATTTCGATTCCACCTCTTGCACTCTTGTATTAAAACGAATAATATATATCATGTTGTTTAAAATTGTTCGTGTTTTTAGGAGGAGCTTTCTATGTTTCATTTAAAAGAAAATAATTCTACGATAAAGACGGAAATCACTGCCGGTATGACGACTTTCTTAACTATGGCTTATATTGTCATCGTCAATCCCGTTATTTTAGGGGCAGCAGGTGTACCGTTTGACCAAGTGTTTTTGGCTACCATTATCGCCGCTGTCATCGGAACTTTATGGATGGGCTTAGCTGCCAATTACCCTATCGCCATCGCACCAGGCATGGGCTTAAACGCTTATTTCACTTCGATGGTTCTCGGTTCAGATGGTGCCATCGACTATGTAACTGCCTTTGCAGCGGTGTTTGTGGCAGGTCTCATTTTCATTATACTGTCGTTAACTTCGTTGAGAAAAGTATTGATTCAAGCCATTCCTGAAAACTTAAAGCATGCGATTACAGCGGGAATTGGTTTATTTATCGCTTTTATCGGTATGAGACTCAGTGGGTTGATTGTAGCTAATGATGCTAATTTGGTCGGATTGGGTGATTTAACGTCTCCATTAGTCGCACTAACGCTACTCGGTTTACTAATTACCGTAATCTTTATGTCCTTAAACATTCATGGTGGTATTTTTTACGGCATGATCATTACTGGAATCGTTGCCTTTTTCACAGGCCAATTAAAATTCGATGCCGGACTGATGAAGCTCCCTTCTTTGCCAGAAGGAATTCTTATCTGGAACCCTTTAGAAGCTCTTCAATTAGTTATTGAGTTCGGCTTATATGGTGTCGTTTTCTCATTTTTACTTGTTACTTTATTTGATACCACTGGCACCATGATCGGCGTTGCTAAGCAAGCCGGTCTTATGAAAGACAATAAAATGCCGAGAATGCGACAAGCTTTGTTAGCTGATTCAATCGCAGCTACAGCAGGTGCAATGGTTGGGACAAGCCCAACTTCTGCCTATGTAGAATCTTCTGCAGGTGTGGCAGCTGGAGGACGTACTGGTCTGACAAGTTTAACGGTTGCTATTTTATTTATTGTTGCAGCATTTTTTGGACCATTAGTTGGTTCTTTATCAAGTGTCGCAGCTATCACAGCACCAGCCCTAATTATCGTCGGAAGTTTAATGATTGGCTCTGTTAAACAAATTGAATGGGAAAAATTCGACGAAGCTTTTCCTGCCTTTCTGATTGTCCTTGCTATGCCCTTAACCTCTAGTATTGCAACAGGTATTGCTTTCGGATTTATTTCTTATCCACTGATGAAAGTTTTTAAAGGACAAGGTAAATCCGTGCATCCGATTCTTTATATCTTTGCTATCTTGTTTGCCATTCAATTGTTAATCGCACCTCATTGATGAATAGACATAAAAAAACCGCCGTTTGGCGGTTTTTTTAGTTATACTCGGTTTCTTGTAAATGTTGCTGACAGTAATAAAACAACTGCGGTGATCAAGTGGAATATCCAGCCGACTCCTGGAATCCAAGCAATGGTACTAGTAATAATTCCGAGAATCGACCCTGTTTTTGGTGCATATTCACGGAAGCAAAAGAACAACGTAATTGCATGAAGCACGAACATGATGCCTAAAGCTGAGTAGCCTGTGCTAATGACAAAGCCCCCGCCAATTAACGGAATCGCAAGAAATGCTTCGGCAAGTCCTGTAAACCAAAGCAATGCGACAGAAATTTTCATTTTCATATAATTTCATCCCTTCTATAACTGTTGTTGTCTTATTTATACGTTTGAGTGTTGAAAAGGTTTCATTTTTTGCAGACCGTCAGAAATTATCCACATTTCAAGCCATGTTGTATATTTCATTTTTTCCGCTTGTAAGCTATACTAAACAAAGATGCACATTTCAAGGAGGTCATTATTATGAACTTAATCCTTATTTTAGGTATTTGTGTTTCGTTCTTAGTAGCTATTTTCACTGCTGGATACGATGACAAGCCTGGAACAAACGAAAGAGAATAGTTTAAAAGGACAGCGAAATTCGCTGTCCTTTTTTTATTCTAACCCTGGATAATCTTGTTGGCGTAACGCTTCGTACATTAAAATTGATGCCGTATTTGATAAATTGAGCGAACGGATATTGTCGTTCATCGGAATCCGTAAACAATGATCCGGATTTTGTTCAATCAATTCTTTTGGCAATCCTTTAGTTTCTTGTCCAAAAACAAAGAAATGATCTTTGTCTCGATCGGAATAATCGTAAGAAGTATGTGTTTTTGCCCCAAACTTCGTAATATAGTAGAATGCCCCGTCTTTGTATCGGTCAAACAACTCTTGCAAGCCATCGTAATAATGAATATCGACATGCTCCCAATAATCGAGTCCAGCACGTTTTAACATTTTATCATCTGTCGAAAAGCCTAGCGGACGTATTAAGTGCAATTTCACACCTGTTCCTGCGCATGAACGCGCGATATTCCCTGTATTTGCTGGAATCAGCGGTTGGTACAACACAATATGAATAGCCAAATCTTTCACTTATCCTTTCGATCTTTCAGCAAAAAATGCCAATCCTTTTTGAATTTCCTCTTGTACTTCTACTTCTTTTTCATTTTCTTCTGCTTGCTGCAGAGCAGCTAAACCTTCTACTGTTCCGATTTTGCCAAGTGCCCATGCCGCGGTTCCTCGTATGACTGGCCGCTCATCACTTTCGAGCAACCCAATCAACACAGGTACAGCAGCCGTTTCTTTAAAATGTGCTAACGCCAAAATGGCATTTCGCTGAATCGGCTTTTTGCCTCGCCACGATCCGGACACATATCCAAACTTATCCTTGAATTCCCTGTTGGAAATCGTTAATAATGGCAACAATAACGGTTTGGCAATTTCCGGATCTGGTTCGAATTCTGCATGGATTTGATTGGCTTTACGTTTGTTTTTTGGACACACCGTTTGACACGTGTCACAACCATACAACCGGTTACCAATTTTACCACGAAACTCATCTGGCAAAAATCCTTTTGTTTGCGTCAAAAACGAAATGCAGCGCTGAGCGTTTAACTGTCCACCTTCGACAATCGCCCCGGTCGGACAGCTATCAATGCACAAGCGACAATCGCCGCATTGATCTTCCATCGGTTCATCAAATCGAAACGGAATATTGGTTATCATTTCGCCTAAATACACATACGAACCAAATTCCGGTGTAATAATATTGGTGTTTTTGGCACTCCAGCCTATTCCAGCACGTTCTGCTACTGCACGGTCAGACAGCTCACCGGTATCCACCATTGACCGCATTCTCGCTTCTGGGTAACGCGACGCGATAAACGCTTCTAACAGCGTCAGCCGCTCTCTAAGTGCCGCATGGTAGTCTTTGCCCCAAGAGGACCTGGAAAATATACCTCGCCGTGCACCTTTTACTCCTTGCGGTGCATCTGTCATCCGTGATGGATAAGCGATAGCGATGGAAATAATGCTAACGGCTTCATTCAACAATAATTCAGGTCGCGTACGCTTTTCCACGTCCGATTCTTCAAATCCAGACTGGTAATTTAACTGTTGCTGGCGAATCAATTGATGCTTTAAGCTATAAAAAGGTTCTGCAGAGGCAAAACCGATTTTATCAATTCCGATATCCGAGGCATACGCAACAAGTTCTTTTTGAAATTGATCAAGATTCATGTCGTAACCCCTCACTCAATTCTATGATACGATAATAAAAACTCCTAATGAAAGGAAGATTGCAATGAAACTGACAATCGATCCTCAAATAAAAGAAACACTAAGTGACTTTAAAATTGGTGTCATTCATTATAACAATATCACCGTTTCCGATTCACCTCAAATGTTAAAAGGCCGTCTTCAACTTTTTCAAGAACAATTGTACTTTGAGTTGGAAGATAAAGAATTTACAGATTTCCCTGGGCTGCTTGAATGGCAATTAATTTGGAAAGCATTAGGGGCTGACCCTAGCCGTTACCGACCATCTGCTGAAGCATTGTATCGTCGTATTAAAAAGCAAAATTATTTATCAGTCGTCGATTCCGCTGTCGACATGAATAGCTTTTTGTCGCTACAATACGAAATTCCGCTTGGTTTATATGACGCCGACAAAGTTGAAGGCGATATTGAAATTGCAGTCGGGACTAACGCAGACCGCTACGAAGGCTTGAATAATCGCATCAACACCTTAACTGGCATTCTTGTATCCAAAGATGCTCAAGGCGCCTTTGGCAGCCCTTACGTGGATTCTAAACGGACTGCTATTACGGAACAGACCAAAAATGCTGTGCATATTTTTTATCTACGTCCTTCGATGGAAAAAGATACAGCTTTGCAACTTCTCACCGCTGCTTCGAATATGTTTACTGGCATTAACGGTGGAGACGCTGAGATTTATGTAGTGTAATAAACGAATAAAAATGTGGATGCTCAAAATAGGCATCCACATTTTTTTGCCCAGTTTTTTGAAACCTCATACTTATATCTCTTTGTTTTCCATGTTAAGCATATTCTTTTCCATTCCTGCATGATTGCAGTAAACTCTTCTTACACTGAAAAGTAAAAGAGGGATTCTTACATGAAACGAGTGCATAGCGATATTGTTCAATTTCGCGGAAGCCATTATGAATTTGGTCGAATGCAAGGAGAATTGCTAAAAGAATCATTGATACTTCCAAACCGCCAAAAGCAAAGAAAAGCTTCTAGCCGTCATTTAATTATTGATGAACAACGCGCAAAAAATATATTATTAACCTTAGCTCCAAGAGTATGGGATGAAATCACTGGCTTAGCCGACGCTCTCGACTGGTCAATGCATGAGGCGATTCGAGAATTCGGTGGCTATTACTTGGAATACACACGTAGCGGCTGCTCGATTTATACCGAGTCCGAATTCATGGTACGCAATTACGATAGTTCACCACAAGGGTATGAAGGTCGACTTGCTTTGTATCAACCAACTGATGGAGGATTTGCGACAATCGGACCTACCATGCAAATTACTGGACGCACAGATGGGATGAACGAAAAAGGCTTAGTCATGGGCTATAATTTTATTAACCGCCGTAACTCAGAAGATGGGTTTATCTGCAATATGATCGGCCGTTTGATTTTAGAAAACTGTGCGACTATTGATGACGCTGTAGCGTTGCTAGAAGAACTGCCTCATCGCCGCTCTTTTAGTTACGTACTATTAGACCGTACCGGAAAATCAGTAGTAGTCGAAGCATCGCCGCGGTCTGTAGTGGTTCGTGAATCTGCAGTTTCCACCAATCATTTTGAGTTACTAGTTGAAGAAAACCGCTACCAAACCGATGACTCTCGTCGAAGAGAACAAATGATGTTGCAACAACATAAAAAAATCGATGCATACAATGCTTTTCGTCTATTAAATGACTCTGACAAAGGGGTTTTTTCGAAAAAATACAGCACAGCTTCAGGCACTCTTCACACCGCTTCTTACTTCCAACATAGCTTAAAAGTTGGATTTGCTATCGGCCCAGATCGCTTACCGCTGATGCTAGATTTTGATAAATGGCTGCAAGGCGAGCGCTTATACGCTAAACGAATTAACGGAAAAATAGATACACATTTGCCATTTGTTCATATGGCAGAACTTTAAAAAACAAGAGCCAGCATTTAGCTGGCTCTTGTTTTTATTTCATACAAATTGTTTATCAACATGCGCAAAACCAATGTCGGTATCTACAGCTCCATGTATCGTTTGAATAGCTAAATTTTTGCCTTGCAGCCAGCTATTAAAGTCAAAAACAACCGGTTGTTGGTTTCCACCAAGCGCAAACCACACCTGTTTTTCTTTCGGTAAATAAGCAGATGTGTGAATTGTTCCTGCCCAACTTTTATAAAGAGTTGAAAAAACACCTTTATCCACGTCGTTAAATAAACGGAACGCACTCATCACATCTTTTATTTGCTGTTCTTGGGTTTGAACCGCTTCTAGTCGATCAAATGAGTCTTTCAAATAGTTACGGTTTTCGTGCTGTTGAATCTCGAAATGATTGGTACAAACATTCCCGATTCGAACATCAACTGCACGTGGGCTTGCTTCAATAATACGTGTTTCTCCACTGGTATCTGTCACAATATAACTAAATGATCCTCGGTGAGGAATTTTCGTCAGTAGTTCTACAGCTTCATTTACCGTAGCACAAGTTTCTAAAATAATACGCCCAATCAAATAGCAAACAAAGCCATTTCCAGGCTTTTTCCGGTGTGTAAAATTATAGCCCATCGCTAAGCCTTTCTCATTCATCCCGTCCATCCGTCCAAGAATCCGTGACGTTGGTCCGATTATGGCATACCCTCCATCAGTCGGCTGAAACAAACTAAAGCGTCCTTCGTAGGTTTGTGGGTGGAAATCATAATTACGAACCATAAAATCTTTGCCTGTCACAATTGAACAACCGGAAGGCATTGCATCAATTCGGTAGCCACCAAAGTCACGAATCACTTCTTCCATTGGCAAACCGAGACTTTCTTGCAGCCCCAATAATTCGTCCCATATTTTTGGTGCAAACTCACGATAGACCTCTTCTGTCTCCTGCACGTTTATTTCAAATCTTGGTCTTTTCGCTTTCCATTGCTTTCTCCGATTATCCAATATCACACTATCTTTTAAAAGTTCTCCTTGCCTAACACCAAAATCATAATGGCTGCCTCTAAATTCTAAAATATCACTATGTATATCTTTCATCTAATTCTCCTTTATACTGCAAAATTACCGAATATGTTTTAGCTTACACATTTCGTATACGAAGTTCAAAAACTCCGATTTGAAAACTCAAAAAATCTAATGAAAAAAATCCCACCTTATGAAATCCATAAGGCAGGAACAGCCACTGCTCTCTACTATTATTCATACGCACTACGCAATTCATTTAAATCTAATTTCTTCATTTTCAGTAATGCATTTGTTAACCGCTCTACTTTTTTTGCTTCACCATCAATCAGCATATTACTTAATTCGACCGGAATCACTTGCCAGGTAATTCCAAACCGATCCTTTAACCAACCACACATTTGCGTTTTTACATCGCTGCCTTGAGTCAGTTTATCCCAATAATAATCCACTTCCTCTTGAGATTCACAATTGATGATGAACGAAATTGCTTCGGTATATGGAAACGCTGGGCTACCATTTAAAGCTAAAAACTCCTGACCTTCAATCTGAAACTCAATTGTCATGACTTTTCCTGCATTAAGATTATGACTTTCATTACCTACACCACTATAGTATGTCACTCGTCCGACTTTTGAGTTATTGAAAACTGACGTATAGAATTCTACTGCTTCTTCAGCATTCATATCAAACCATAAATTCGTCGTTATTTTTTGAATGACACGATCCATATTATCCTCCTTCTTCCTACAAAAAAAGGCAATGGCTATGTATCATAAGTTAACGAAACTTCTTAGATGTTTTAATGCGACGAACAATCCATTTCTCAAATTCCACAATAACAAATACCAACACACCGATTGCTAATGGCCATATCCAATCCTCTGCTTTTAATGGCACGGTGCCAAGTAACATATTCATAAATGGCATATACGTCACCGCAAGCTGCCCACTAACTAAAATGAAGGAGACGATGAACGCAATTTTATTCGAGAAAAAATTTCGGTTTAATGCAAACTCGGTCTCACTGCGACAATTAAATAAATACATCAATTGTGCCATTACCAATGCTTGTAACGTCATCGTATTAATGATGGATGGATCTATTTGCTGTTCAGTCAAAAGCATATTCATTAATAGAATTCCACCGCAGATGATAAATGAAACAAAAAAGATTCGAAAAATATAATAAGGGCTCAGCAATTTGGCATTTGGCTTTCTCGGGGGCCGCTTCATAGCACCCGGTTCCAATTTTTCAAAAGCAATGGCCAATGAGATAGTAACTGCGGAAATCATGTTAACCCAAAGAATCTGGACTGTTGTTAAAGGCATTGCTGTACCAAACAAAATACTAACAAAAATCAAAGCACCTTCTGATATATTTGTTGGCAAAATAAACAATATGGTCTTTTTCAAATTATCATAAACGCGCCTGCCTTCTTTTACCGCATTTACAATTGTGCTAAAGTTATCGTCTACCAAAACCATTCCAGCTGCTTCCTTAGATACTTCCGTCCCTTTTATCCCCATCGCTACACCAATATCCGCACGCTTAAGTGCTGGCGCATCGTTGACGCCATCTCCAGTCATGGCACAAATATGCTGTTCGGCTTGTAATGCTTGGACCAACTGAAGCTTATTGTTCGGACTAGTACGAGCAAAGACGTCGTAATTCACTGCCGCCTGGGCTAGCTCCTTTTCATCCATTCGATCTAAATCTTTGCCTTCAAGAACTCGTTTCCCATCACCGATTCCCATTTGGGCACCTATGGCGACTGCTGTATCTTTATGATCACCCGTAATCATTTTTACAATGATTCCCGCCTTGCGACATTGTTTAATTGCATCTATGACTTCTTCCCTTGGAGGATCAATAATTCCTGCCAGACCGATTAACCCAAATCCCGATTCCATATCCTCATGATTAATAAAGCAAGTAGAAGATCTAACTTGCTTTGTCGCAACTGCAATCAACCGCTCGCCTTTATTGGCATGTTGAAACATCTTTTCATGCCAGTAAGCCCCTTCTCCATATGAAGTTGACAAACCGGTCATTCCCAATAAACTTTCAGGTGCACCTTTCACATAAATCCATTTACTCTGCTCTTTTTCTACTAGCGCTGCCATGTACTTATAATCCGAATCAAAAGGAATTTTCGATAAGATTGGTAATCTTTGAACCTCTTCGTTCATTTTTTCAGCTAGCGTAATAAGGCAACCTTCCGTAGCATCTCCACTAATGACCCAATTCCCTTTTTCATCACATCTCAAATGAGCTTCATTGACCGTTTTAATAGCTGTGAGAAACTCCTTGAAATCTGGATATTCTACAAGATTAACCGGTTGCTTATTGTAAAAAACAGAGCCCACTGGTGCATAACCAGTTCCAGTTACAGTTAATTCTTTTTCTTCTAATATCACCGAAGTAACGGTCATTTCATTCTTAGTCAATGTCCCTGTTTTATCCGAACAAATTACAGTAACGGCTCCAAGAGTTTCAACAGAAGGCAAATTGCGGACAATGGCATTTTGTCCTGCCATGCGCTGAACTCCAATCGCCAAAATGATTGATAGAACAGCTGGTAGGCCTTCTGGAATCGCAGCTACTGCTAGTCCGATAATCGCCAGCAGTAATTCAGCTGTTGCATAATCATGAAACAAATAACCAATGGTGAATATGACAAAAGAGCTAATGATAATGGTCAAAGATATTACTTTACCAAAAGCTGCTGTTTGTTTTAATAATGGCGTCTGTAATCGATCGACTTCTTCTATTGATGAGCTAATTTGCCCAAGCTCTGTAGCTGATCCAATGGCAACAACTACTCCTATTCCTGAACCAGAGGCTATCGTTGTTCCTGCAAACACCATGTTTAATCGATCACCCAATACCGTATCATTTGGCAATACTGCTGAATTTTTTTCCACTGCTTCCGATTCACCTGTCAAAGAGGACTCCTCCACTTTTAAATTGGCAGCCTTCAAAATTCGAATATCTGCTGAATTTTTTTCACCGGCAGACAGCACCACTAGATCTCCAGGTACCAGTTCAGCAGAGCGCACTTCTCTTCTAACTGAATCCCGCAGTACTATCGCTTTTAATGACAGCATCTTTTTAATACTTTCCAATGCCTTTTCCGCTTTGCTTTGTTGGATATAACCAATAACTGCATTGATTATAACGACCATTAAAATCACAGCCGTATCTATTAAATGCCCTAACAATAACGTAATTACTGCAGCTGCAAGTAATACATAGATTAATACATCATTAAAATGTTTAAAAAACTTGATCAGCTTAGGCTCTCTTTTAGGTTCTGGCAGCTCATTCGCTCCATATTCCTCATGACGTTTTTTGGCCTTTTCTTCACTTAATCCAACTTCTGCATCTGTTTCAAGTACTTTCAGCAAGTTAACCGTATCTATTCCATACCAATTTTTCGCTTGCATCATTGTTCCTCTTTTCAACTACAGATTGACAATAAATTAAGTTATTATTCAAACTATTATAACATCTAACTAAAACTCTGCTGATACAGAACTACCTTTTTTCCATATACTATAGGTTTAAATATCAGAATTTTTTTTGTATTCCGTATAAAGTCTTATAGTTGTATATGAATAATTATGATAGGATTAGAATATTATTTCTCAGGAGGTTATGTTGTGGAGCAATTATTTAATAAGCTTGATGAATTATATAATGAAATAGTCGGCATTAGAAGGTTTCTTCATGAGTACCCTGAACTGTCTTTTGAAGAAGTCGAAACAGCAAAATACATTGCTCAGTTCCATGAAAACCTCGGACATAAAGTGCAGACTAATGTGGGTGGTAATGGCGTACTTGCCTATTTAATAGGCGGTAAACCTGGTCCTACAATCGCTTTACGTGCTGATTTTGACGCATTACCGATTCAAGAACAAACGGATGTACCGTATAAATCCAAAAATGATGGAGTGATGCATGCTTGTGGACATGATGGTCACACTGCAAGTTTGCTTGGTCTGGCGAAAGCATTAAACAGTATGCAGGCAGAAATTGAAGGCACAATTGTATTTTTGCATCAACATGCAGAAGAATTGCCGCCTGGTGGAGCAATTGCCATGATTGAAGATGGTTGTCTTGAAGGGGTCGATGTTATTTTCGGAACACATCTACAAGCTCAAACACCTCTTGGAGAAATCGGTTATCGGTCGGGCCCACTGCAAGCTGCTCCTGATCGCTTCGACATTAAAATTATCGGAAAAGGTGGACATGGCGCAAGCCCACACGAGACGAAAGACAGTATTGTAATAGGTGCACAATTGATCAACAATTTGCAACAAATTGTCAGCCGTCGAATCGATCCTCTTGAATCTGCTGTTGTCTCTATATGCAATTTCGAAGCAAAAAATCCTTATAATGTAATTGCAGATACGGCTGAAATGACTGGAACTGTTCGAACATTTAAAGAAGATATACGTAATTTTATCGAAGAAGAAATTGACCGTGTTATTAAAGGAACTTGCCTCGTTTCTGGTGCAGATTATGAATACACTTATTCACGCGGCTATCCAACGACCGTCAACCATGAAGCCGAAACGAATTTTGTTGCAACTCTTGCTCCTTCTGTCCCTGGTGTAACAAACGTGAGAGAAACAGAACCCATTATGGGAGGCGAAGATTTCTCCTATTATCTTCAGCAAATAAAAGGAACTTTTTTCTTTACAGGCGCCAAAAATCCAGAAAGCACAGAAACTTATCCACATCACCATCCAAAATTCGACATTGATGAACGCGCATTATTGATCGCTGCAAAAGTGTTAGGTAGTGCGGCATTAAAATATGCCAAAAACAATAAGCTCTCTTTTAGCGCAAATTAAGTATC
The DNA here is from genome assembly GCF_022489025.1 of Planococcus halocryophilus. Classification (GTDB taxonomy): domain Bacteria; phylum Bacillota; class Bacilli; order Bacillales_A; family Planococcaceae; genus Planococcus; species Planococcus halocryophilus_A. Next base: position 101,943 of record NZ_JAKVTG010000011.1, read on the forward strand.
CATAGAGAAATATTCTCTTACATAGAAGGAGTCGTTGTGAAATGAGTGAGAAAGCTTTAGCGTTATGGAAAGATTGGCGGTTACATGTCATTGTATTAGGTATTGTAGCGATTACCGAATCAATCGGCATCTTCAAAATCCCTCTTGGTCCAGGTAGCATTCTGTTACTACCGATGCTTTATGCAGTTGTAATTGGATTAGCCCTGTACTTTACCCCTTTGATAAACGACAAACAATCAATTAATGCTGAACCTTTAGTGTTTCTTTCGGTTTCAATACTGATTGCAAAATTTGGTGTTCAAGCTGGACCCGCACTTCCACAGATTATTGAAGCAGGACCTGCTCTACTATTACAAGAGTTCGGGAACTTAGGAACAATCTTTTTAGCCTTACCGTTAGCAGTATTTCTCGGTATGAAAAGAGAAAGTATTGGTATGACGCATTCAATCGGGCGTGAAGCCAATCTCGCTTTGATTACTGATAAATATGGTTTGTCTTCACCAGAAGGCCGCGGCGTTATGGCCATGTATATTTTTGGAACAGTCTTTGGCTCTATATTTATCGGAATGATTTCTGGTTTCTTAGCAACTGTGACTCCTTTGCACCCGATTTCTTTTGCAATGGCCACAGGTGTTGGCAGTGGGAGTATGGCAGCCGCTTCTCTTGGACCATTAATCGCAGCATTTCCTGAAATGAGTGAAACACTGACTGCCTTTTCAGGTGTCAGTAATTTAATCTCTTCTGTAACTGGTCTGTACATGAGTATTTTTGTCGGACTTCCATTAACTGTGAAAATGTATGAAATATTGTCGAAAAATAAAGAGAAAAAAGCAATGAAAGGAAGCGTGGAATATGTTAAAAAGCATTAAAGAATGGATAGCAGTCTTTATGATCATCGGCGTAATCATGCTGATTGGAAATTGGATTGGCTATGATGTACTCCCATGGACTGCGCTTCCTGGAATAGCAATCCTGATAGGTATTAGTTTGACCGGATTAATCATTCATCGCCTATTGCCTTTTCAATTGCCTAGTATCGCTTACATTGGTATTATCGGACTTATTTTAACAATTCCCGGTATGCCAGGTTCCGCTCAAATTGCCGCTTATACAACGGAAGTTAATTTATTGGCTATCGCGACACCCATTTTAGCGTATGCAGGTGTATCTATCGGCCGTTCATGGTTTGATTTTGTACAATTAGGATGGAAAACCATTGTCATTGGTATGCTCGTTCTATTCGGAACATTTCTGGGCTCAGCAGTTATTGCCGAAATCATTTTACGTTTCCAAGGAATTATTTAACTTAATCTGTTCAAAGACCGCATCAAAAGCTTTCAATTTGATGCGGTCTTTTTTGTGGTTTCAGAATATTGGTTCAAATAATATTTTTTCATAAATATCTAATTATTCAGTTTTTTATATTGCATTTCTGAAAAATGAGTGTATAATAGGTTTTGTAAAAAAACAGATTATTAATACATAGAACAAAAATATAATAAGGAGGAAGCGAAATGAAGAAAATTTTCATCTTTGTCATGATTGTATTTCTCAGTCTTTCTGCCCTGTCCAGTGTGAGTGCCCATCCACATGATCACGACAAAGGAGATCAAAAGTACAGTATTGAGAAACAGTTAGCTATGAGCAAAAAATCCATTAAGAAGTACCGTAACATCGACGTC
>NZ_JAKVTG010000012.1 GCF_022489025.1 Planococcus halocryophilus
AAGAACAGGTGCAGTTTTTTATATTGATTGATGTAGATCTAATACGGCTATAAAATTCTTTAACTACTTATACATATAAAAACGCTAATAGATGAACTAAGCTAAGAGGAGAGGTTGAGATAAAAAGTGTTCTTTTAGTAAAATTTAATTTAAGTAGACATAATATAAATTATCGGAAGTAGTGTTTCACTCAATAAGTATACTTAAGACAGTGAGACAAAACCGGATTTTAAGCGTTTTTACGTCATTTTAAGCTAAATTCTATGGTTAGCGATTTGTGTGTGGTTTTCTATGTATTGCTGTTACTAATTTTCATTTTCGCTCAGCAAATTTAATTACGGAAGAATTTTATTTCTAAAAATTCTTCCGTAAGATTTATTTTAAAATTTCGTTTTACCTAAATACAAATAACCACGGTCACGTATTTAAATAGCTGTAAACTAATAATCTTCGTTAAACTACATCACCAGCAAATTCCACCGATGTCCATCCAAATCTGCAAATCCTGCGCCGTACAATCCATTACGCTCTGTTGGCTCACTAAACACAAATCCACCTGCTTGTTTCACTTTTCCGATCGTCTCATCAAGTTCCTCTTTAGTATCTACTGAGATTGAAAACAATACTTCTGTCGACTCGTTTGTGTCCGTTAAGTCGTTTTGCGTAAACCTTTTAAATTGCTCATCTGGAAATAACATAATCTGCACTTGTGGATTACCTACTACTAAACCCACCATTTGATCTGTCTCATGACGATTTTCCATGATTGGTACGCCAATGCTCCTAAAAAACTCCTTTGAACGATTTAAATCATGAACAGGTAAATTAATCCATAATTGCTTCATCATACTCAACCTTCTTTCTTTTTTTAAAGTCTGTTTATGTTTATTTTAGTTTAATTATCAGAATATTCATACCTCTAATTATTTTGCTTGGCTTTTCGACATGTAACTTCTCGTATTTTTTATTTCCTATTAATTCTTGTTCGAGCAATCGGAATTATCTCTAGTATTACCGGTATTATACAGATTTTCTTATTGATTCTTGTTATGATAAAAGAAAAAGAAATGAGCGATTAGTTTGACTCTAGCCCCGGATTCTTTCTTATTTCACAGCATACAATCTTTTTCTGTGCCGTACGGAACATCACAGCACGTCCCGCTCCACCGCCACGCCGATACAGTTGAGATGCTTTTAGTATTATCAGGAACAGTTCAATGTAAAATTGACGGCCAAGTGTATACAGCCCCCGCAGGAACAGTTCTTTTTATTCAAGCAGGATCATGGCATGAGCAACTCTATACTGCATCTGACAAGCATTGTGGGTACCGACTTAGCTTTTGTCCGGTAGACCCTACACATTATGCTGAGTTCCCCCCTGTTATTCCAATTGATAGAATAGACACTTTAAAAACACTCTTTATCCACTTGCAACAAGAAAAACAGTTTCCCCGAAAAGATTCTAAACAAATGACGCATCACGTGATAAGTTCTATTTTGTTACACGTTTATCGCTCTGCGGGTCGACAAGAATCACACAACTACTTAAATTCGGAAGAAACGATTCAAGAAGTAAAACACTATATGGAGGAAAACCATTCGAAACCACTAACGTTAGCAGAGCTCGCTACTCGATTTAACCTAACTAAATACCAATTAGCACGTCTTTTTAAAGAAATTACCGGCATGAGTCCGCTCCAATACATCATCTCTTGTCGTATCACTACGGCAAAACACTTATTACGTACAAGTGATAGTTCCGTCTCGAAAATCGCTGTAAAAATCGGATACAAAAGCAATACACAGTTTCAAGCAGCATTTAAGGCTGTTGTGGGTGTTACACCGAGGCAATATCGGGTAAACAGCAAATAACACAGCTAGTATTGATAAAATTAGATAATTTAAAATATAAATGGTATTAGTTTGAAAATTACTTTATTATACTTAACATATATACATATTGATGTGTGATGCTACCGAGAAGATGGTAGAAAATTTCGGATGACAAGGAGACCAGATTTGTGAAGAATGACAATAACAACGCGGACACCTCCATACACAAAAGATTGCCATTACCAACTGAATTGTTGTACGAGGATTTGTTTGATGACATTGTTCAACAAATTCCCATCAGTCTGTATGTACTAAATGGTTCAACTTACTCCTACGTAAATCCACATTTCTGCAAATTAGTGGGCTATCAGGAGAAGGAAATTTTAAATGGCACAGTTACTTTAGAAGACTTAATTCACCCAGAAGATTTATCCGTTATTCAAAAACGAATATTTACTGAGTATGATAGTAAAGATGCTTTTGCACGTTACCGTGTAAGAATTTACAGAAGTGATGGTCAATTGCTTCATGTTGAAATCCATTCCACTAAAAAGAAGTGGCAAGGTAAAAACGTGCTGTTTGGCACTGTGATCGACATTACAGCTGAAGTAACAGCCAATCTAAAATTAAAAGAAAAAGAAGAACGACTTGATTCGCTCTTTACCTATAACCCAGATGCAATATTTACTTTTGATGTGGAAGGAAATTTTCAATCAGCCAACCCGGGGTGCGAAATAATTTCGGGTTACACCAAGGAAGAAATATTGCAACTGTCTTTTACTCCCTTTATCGTTTCAGAAGATTTACCAAAAGCCTTTTTTCATTTTCACAACGCATTAAATGGAAATGCGAGTACTTATGAAATTAGCATGATTCGAAAAGATGGGGAAACAAGAACCCTGCTGGTAACCAATTTCCCTATGAAGTCAGGTGGCAACATTGTAGGTGCTTATGGAATTGCGAAAGACATCACTGTTGAAACAGACTATAAAAAGCTGATGGAAGGTATGGGTTTTTTCGATCCCCTGACGCGTTTGCCAAACCGTACCTTGTTTGAAGATCATGTAAAACGGGCGATAGAAAGCAAAGACTACAACGAAAAGAAACTTGCTGTGTTTTTCATTAATTTAGATCGATTTAAGTTGATCAACGATTCGTTCGGCCATCAGTTCGGCGATGAATTTTTAAAAGATGTTGCGCACCGGTTATCCGAAAGTATTGATCCAAGTTGTACGGTGGGACGATTTGCGGGCGATGAATTTGCAGTTTTGCTGAAAGGATTGGAACAACCTCAAGTTTTCCAACTAGCAGCGCGATTTAATGACGCATTAGCCAAACCTTTTGAAGCCTTTGGACATTCGGTCTCCATTACTGGGAGTATCGGGATAGCGTTTAGCAGCGGTCCCGATGAAAGTGTAGATGAGCTAATCAAGAAAGCGGACTCCGCGATGAACTACACGAAAAAACACAAAATCGCACAATATACGGTTTACTCTGAAGAACTGGACCAACAATCGGCTTATCGACTAACCATTGAAAGAGAGTTGAAATCAGCTCTCGCCAAACAAGAAATGTCTCTTCATTATCAGCCCATCATCGATTTGGAAAATAATCGATTAAGTGCCATGGAAGCATTAATTCGCTGGAACCACCCGGAACTCGGCTTTATCCCACCGGATTTCTTTATTCCGATTTCTGAAGAAACTGGCCAAATCGTATCACTGGGCAGATGGGTTCTCTATACAGCATGCGCACAAAATAAAGCGTGGCAAGATCAAGGTCATCCGCCCATTAAAATCTGTGTCAACATCTCAACGATCCAATTGCAACAACTCGATTTTGTACAGACCGTTATTGGAATTCTGAAAGAAACCGGACTAAACGCCAAATGGCTGGAACTCGAAGTAACGGAAAGCATTTTGTTGGTTGATACAGAACTGCTGAAAAGCAGTTTACACCAGTTAAAAAAACTAGGTGTATCGATGTCGATTGATGATTTTGGTACAGGCTTTACGTCACTTAGTTATTTACGGCAATTTTCATTTGACCGCATCAAAATTGATCGCAGTTTTGTTGGGGACATCAGCAATGACCTAAACGGCAAAGCCATTACAGCTACCATCATTGCACTGGCACATACTTTAAATATGACAGTTGTTGCAGAAGGCATTGAAGACGATACACAATTAGGCTTTTTACAAGGCAAAAAATGCGATGAAGGCCAAGGTTATTATTTTGGACGTCCCTTGCCTGCAGAAATGCACGATTTGACTACGGTATATAAAAAATAACCAAAACAAAAAAGCGGACGATTTTATTCGTTCCGCTTTTTTGTTTTGGATTTAAGAAGGCGGTGTGCTGTCTTCTACAAACACATCGATAATTACCGGTTTCCGGCTAACTTTCGCTTGTGTCAACGCTTGTCTCAGTTCGCCCCTGTTTTTAGCGGTATACCCTTCTCCACCGCAAGCACGAGCAAAGACGGCAAAGTCGATATTTGCTAAGTCGACTTGGGAAGCCTTGTTGCCCATTTCTTGTTGTTCGTGTTCAATCAATTGGAGTTTTTGGTTATTAAAAACGACGAGAATCATCGGTAAGTCGTACTTAACTGCCGTGACAAAGTCTTGCATGCCCATTGAAAAGCCGCCATCCCCGAGTATAGCTACAACTTGCTTGTCCGGATAGGCCAGTTTCCCTGCAATGGCACCCGGAAGGCCACACCCCATCGTCCCGAGCCACGCCGACACTACGAGTTGTTGATTGTTTAGTTGCAAATAGCGTGCTGCCCATAACGTAATACTGCCAACATCGAGTGAGACGATGGCGTCCTCTTGTAAAATGCGTTGCACTTCCGCTATGACTTGCTGCGGCTGCAATTGCTGAGTTTCTGTATTCATGTCCTGTTGCAACGTGTCATGCCACCGTTCACGCTTTTGCTGGTACGTTAAAAGGAAGGCATCTTCTTTTTCTATTACTCTGGCAGTCAACCAAGTAGCAGTTGGTGCCAGTTCACCCACTAGTCCAAGCGACACAGGATAATACTTACCGATTACTTTCGGATCTGTATCAATTTGAATAGCAGGTACATCTGCAGGCAAATAATCTCGGTATGGAAAAGCAGTACCTGCTAGGATCAGTAAGTCTGTTTCTTGCATAGCCTGTTCAGCCGGATCAGTCCCCAACTTCCCCAATTGACCGAAATTATGTGGGTGGTTGTCCGGTATGATGCCTTTCGCTGGAAAAGAAGCAATTAATGGCGCTTTCAGCTTTTCGGCCAATGCCAATACTTCCGCTGTTCCACCTTTTGCCCCTTTACCGGCCAATATCACGGGTTTTTTCGCAGCATTTAGCAATTTTAATGCGTCTTGTAAGTCTTCTTCAGAAGCTCGTATATTCGGTTTAGAAAAAATAGCGGACGTAAGTGGTTTTTCATATTTAATTTTTGTGCTAAACAAATCACCTGAAACAATCAGTACTGCAGGTCCTTTTTCAGCGTAGGCAGTACGAATCGCTTGATTCAGCATATCCGGTAGTTGTTCTGCGCGCTGAACGTGCCGATTATAAACAGCAACTTCCTCAAACAGAGAATCCATTTTAAGCTCTTGAAACGTATCTGTTCCGACCAACTGACTATCGACTTGTCCAATGATGGCTAGCATGGGTGTTTTGTCTTTTTGCGCATCGTATAGCCCGTTTAACAGATGAACCGCTCCGGGACCTGCAATAGATAAGCAAACGCCGATGTTTCCCGTCAATTTGGAATAAGCGGCTGCTGCTAATGCACCGGTTTCTTCGTGCCGAACTTGGATAAAACGAATGCTTTCTTCTTTTCGCAATTCTTCCATCAATTCATTGATCGAGTCTCCGGGCATCCCGTAAATGTGATTTACTTTCCACTCTTTCAGCAATTCAGTGACATAATTCCCTGCTGTTTTGTCGAACATGAATATCCCTCGCTCTCTACTATTGACACAAGCTTATTTGTTCCTTATACCTCGCGTTAGGAAATGGTAAACAAAAAAGACGCTTTAAATTGCGAGTAGCAACAAAAGAGTCTTTCCATTTACGGGTGTTTGCGATTTTTATCATAGTCTCGGTAAAACGTTTCTTCACGCTTTCGATCAATCAAGCTCCACACAAAATAAATAATCGCAGCAAGTGCAACGACGAGTAACGAGGCATAAATTTCGATATACCAAATAAAAAAACAAGAGCGAGAAAGCTTTCCTCTGCTCTTGGTTCTCATTATTATTCAACTTGCTGTCGATGCCCAGTTAAAAAGAAAAAGGCAATCGTTCCGAGTACAGATGTTCCAAATAAAATAGCGCCCATTGGAACCGCTGAAGTTTCATTGATTCCGACGAGCGGTGACACGAGCGATCCAACAACTAAAGGCAACATCCCAACAACGGCACTCGCACTTCCTGCTCTATGCCCCTGCCCTTTCATCGCTAACGTAAACGAACTCGTAAAGATCATCCCAATCGCAATCATGTAAATAAAAATTGAAATCACAAGTGATGCCAGAGGTCCTTGAATGATCGTCATAATCAACAGTACAAACGTAGCACTCACTGCCACAATGACCGCTCCTTGCAACAAACGATGCTCGGAAACAATGCCGCCAAACTTCCCAATGATAAAACTACCAAGAATCATGGCGATTCCGTTAATGCCAAACAACACACTAAAAGTTTGAGGCGAAACGCCGTAAATCTCTTGATAGACAAAAGGCGTCCCCGCAACATAGGCAAAACTGCCACCATGGATTAAGCCGACGACTAAGGCGTAACCAATATAAGGGCGTTCTTTAAACAAACTGGCCATTGTCCGAACCGAATGTCTGATGGAGCTTGGCACACGTTGTTCAGGAGGCAAAGTTTCCGGTAAGCGCAATATCACCACGATTACCATAATCATACCTAGCAAGCCAAGAAAATAAAAAATCGTTTCCCAACCGGCAAATGGCAAAGCTAGTATCGCGCCACCTGCAATCGGTGCAGCCATTGGAGCTACTGCGTTAATCACCATTAACAACGCAAAAAACTTCGTCATTTCTCGTCCAGTAAACACGTCACTAACAACCGCTCTTGATAACACCACACCACCCGATGCGGTAAATCCTTGGACAAAGCGAGCCGCAACTAGGGTCTCAATATTCGGGGCAACAGCACAAAGCACGGACGACAGCGCAAACAAAATAACGGAGATAATGAGAGGCTTCCGTCTCCCTACCGCGTCACTAAATGGACCAACGACGATTTGCCCAGCAGCGAGTCCGATTAAACACGCAGTCAAACTAAGCTGCACTAGTGAGACGTGCGCATCGAGTTCATCAGCGATTGCTGGAAAAGCCGGCAAATACATATCAATATTCAGCGGAGCTAAAATCCCGAGCATGCTGAGAATCAATGCAAGACCTAGTCGTTTTCTTCCTTTCGGGTTTTGCATCATATCTTACTAACACCTTTCACTTCTATATATATCCTCCATTACTATACAGCATTTTTATGATTGGTGGCAGTAGCTAGTGCAAAGGTTCCTACCTCTTTCGCACGTCTTACGCTAAGGGGAAGTGATTTTATTCAACTAGAATTATTGTATTAATATTGTTTTTGGTTCTTTTCTTGTTGATTTAATGGCTTTATTTTGAATTTGCAATTAAATCCTTAAGTAGATAACTACATTTATAATAAAAAAACCATATCGCTCTTTTTACTTTAATTAATATCCCCTAAATACGCAGCGGTTTTTTTATTATCCGCAAATTGCTGGATTGGCAACCGAATTCCTTTTGGATAAATACGGTACTCATGTAAGTTTGGGATCGCTACCCACTCCATGCCTATTTGATGAGAATCAGGATTAGACGGAACTTGCATTTCTACCGCTTGAGCATCGATTGTACAAACAAAATAAAACTCAATTTGGTGAAAGTCTCGATCATGCGCATGTTCATGATTTTTACCTATGTATTCGCGTATATGTAACAGTTCTCCCACTGTAACTTGGTACCCTATTTCTTCTAAGCATTCTCGTTTAATGGTTTGGACTAATACTTCCCCGTGCTCTTGTCCCCCACCAGGAAACAAATAAAAGATGCCTTCTGCGTCTATGTTTTTTGTCAGTAACACGTGACCTTCTTTTTGTATCACGGCTTTGGCTGAATTGCGTATATGCATTTTATAAGCTCCTCCGTTTTAAGATACAAATAAGTTTAAAAGCGTCTTCCCGCTCCTACACTAAAATGGAAGTTTATTGAGTCGGTAATTTAAGCCCAATGACTCCATCCAATCATTTAACCCAGTCCATAAACTTTCACAAAGCTGGTAAACCGTTTCCGTATCTGTCAGCTGTCCATTTTTCACGTGCTGCACAATTTCTTTGTAACCAGAAGGCACGGACTCTATCTGTATGGATTCTTCGTAAGTCTTCGCTCTTGTACTGTAGTATGTATGGTTTGCAAGACCGATTAACTTGGCTGTTTCCCATACCAAATCGTTTGCGCCAAGCGGGATGTAGTTGTGGTTGCCGCTATGATAACTATTACGAATTTTTGCCATGGTCTCGTATGGCTCTCCCACCATGAATTCTTTCATAACACGGTGAGCAGATGAACTCAACCCTTCAAAAGGCAAGCTTTTCACTTGATCAAACAGGTTTGTAGGATCGTATACGGGTAAAACATGGATAAACGCTCCTGCTTTAATCGCCCAAGCATCATCAATCTTTTTGGCTTTCTCAAAAAACGCCTGCTTGTCATGAAAACCTATTTCGATTTTGAACTTGTCGTAAATAAATTCAAGATCTTCTAATCGATGATACTCTTTTGTCACCACATGCATTTCAATATCTGAATACAGACCTTCAGTTTCTAACGCTATAGAGCCATATACGCCGATGGCTAGTAGCTGCTCCCCGTAAGCTGCCAACAACCGTTCTTTTAATACAGCGATCATGTCTAATTTTTCACTACGAGTAGTAGAAACAGGATACGTTAACAATACAACTACCTCCTTATATAAAATCTCTTTCTGCTTTCAAACAGTCGAAAGTTTTTCCACGCATTTTACAAGTTAAAATAATCTTTAATCTTCACCGCAACGCTTTTGGGACTTAGATATGTATTATCAATCCGTATATAATTCGGTTCTTGAATTTCGTTTGGCAACGAGTTTAACCGATATGTATTCATCGACTCGATCAATTCAAGTTCAGATGCTTTGGTGTTTCGCTTTGTGGGTTTGTGTTCAAGGCGATGCGCCGAGCGATTCCGCTCCATACGTTCGGTGATTTCCGCTTCTAGTTCAACAAAATAAACTTCTCCTCCGACCGCTTCAAAAATCGACCGTGTTTGTTCGACAAAATCCCAATCCTCTTGGCAATCAAAAGCCCATACATAGGTGAAAATCATGCCTTCTTCCTTACTTTTGGCGAAAGATTTGAAAATTTCTTGACGAAACAGGGTTGAAAGCCGCCACGTTTCATCACCAAACTCAAACAAAGGATGCAACAGTTCAATGGTCATATGATTGTGAAACAATTTTAACGAAGTGCTTTTTTCAAGTTCATGTCCGATGGTCATCTTGCCGACAGCTTGAGGACCAAATAGCATTATAAACTTCATTAGATCCCCCCTATTGGTTAGTAAAGAGTATGTGTAACGAATTTACACTCCCGCCTGGTCATATTGGTGCGCGAGCTTTGATTTTTGTTTCTTGGATTCCTGTACAATAATGACCGAGCTGATCACCATGATCATGCCGAGGTATTGCCACGTTGATAACGTTTCATTAAAGATAAAGAACCCTACGACCGAAGCGACGACTGGTTCAATCGTTGCAATAATTGAGGCGCGGCTTGACTCGACAAATTGAAGACCTTTTGTGTAGAAAATAAATGGCAGCATGGTCGAAAGAAAGCCAAGTCCGATTACCAGTCCAAGTACTTTTAAATCCGTCAAAGTAGAAAGTTTCGAACCTAATCCACTAAAAGGAACAATGGCAACTGTAGCGAAAAGAAACGTGTATACCGTAACGGTTAACGAGTCATATTTTGATAGGGCTGCTTTTCCAAATATGCTGTAAAGGGCATAGAAAAATCCTGATCCGAGTCCAAGGATTAATCCATAAAGTGAAATTGATGCGGTAGAACTAGAAAATGTTCCAATAACAAGAGAACATCCTATTAACGTAATGAGGAGGGCTGTGAGTTTGCGAGCGGTTAATGCTTCTTTAAAGACGATTCGCGATAAAATCGTCACGAATGCCGGGGCTGTATACAGCAAAATAAAAGCAATCGAAATAGAAGACTCTCTCATCGAACTAAACAAACACCAGTTAAAGAGAACAATACTAATAATACCGGTACCTATGAAATACCTAGAATCCTTCACCTTTATTTTGAACAACTGTCGATTTTTCATCAAAACATAAGGAACCATAAAGATGGAAGCTGTTAACACACGCACAGCGACAACTTCAAGTGGCGTAAACCCTACTTCATAAAGGTAGGTGACAAAAACTCCGATAACACCCCATAGCGAAGCGCCAATTGCAATAAGTAGCCACGCTGATTTATTTTCCATCCAACCCCTCCTAACTATAATTTATTTATACTACCATAGGATGCATTATTCTATCCAAAAAATAGCTGAATTTCACTCGTCTTCTATCTTGATCTTGCTTAGATAGATTCACTGAGCTAAATAGGTGCGGTTCATAATTACTTGAACTTTTTTATTCTACTGGTATCGACAATCCTCTGTTTTCTATATCAATATTTTAGAACGTAAAAAGCCACCCTCCCAAAGAAGATGGCTTTCCTTTTTCCGACTCTTGTATCCTCTTATTGCTCATATGCTTTCAACTTAGGCTCAATAAATATAGCTGAGTAATTAATTTTCGATTTCAAGAATAGCCTCGATTTCTTCTTGGACCTCTCTATTCACCAAAAGAGAACGTTTTTTTCTCAATTCAAGATCCATTTCTTTATCAATGAAATTATTCGTATGTTTATCAAAACAATTAAAACAAATAGAGTAAAAGTCTTTATTCTCCTTCTTTGAAAAATTAAATTCCCACGTTTCAAGTTCCAAATAACTTACTTTATCTTTCGTTTCTTTTCCACATATTTCGCAAGTTGTTTTCATTATAAAAAAATCCTTTCATACAACTACCTTTTATTTTTTTCCTGACGCTCTTTGATTCTTTTTAAACGCCCATGATATTTCAATATATTCGCTTGTGATTGTTTGGCATCTTCGCTAGTAGGCTGCAAGTTGGCAATATCCCAATATTTTATAACGACATCTAATACTTGGTCAAAGTATTGCAGTGGTCCATAATTCGTATCTATGGCAATGGTTTTCATTCTATCCTTAAAGTCTGGCATAACTGCGCCTGGCATAGAGAAATTAATAATTACTTTCTCAAAAAAAACAATGAAATTCGGATCAAGTTCAAGATGGGCTTTCACTGTGTCGCGATAGAATGCATAATGAAGTGCTTCGTCTTTCGCTACACGTCGAAGTAATGTTGCTAAATCTTTGTCGTAAAGACCCGCTACCTTAGCTACATTGTTATAAAAAACGAGTGTAGCTAACTCTTGCAAAGTAGTATAGGCCATTGTTGCTAGAGGATTCGTGAAGTCTGGAAACCAACCACTTTCAACTACTCGTTTTCTTAATTGATGCAATCTTACGGGATCTACGTTTCGTGTCACCAATAAATACGTTTCCAGTAAGTTAGAGTGCTGGTCTTCTTCAGCCGTCCAAGTGCGTACGAAATCATTTATGACTTCCATTGAATTTTTAAATGTATAATCCAAATGCGAAGTATACCAAGGTAAATTAACTTCTGTAAGTAATGCTGTTTCTACCGCAATAACTACACCTTCTGGAAGCGTTACTTGACTCTCCTCCCAAGGAACTCGTTTAAAGGACATGGCCTTGTCCCATGGTATAAATTCGTGATAGCTCCAATCAATATTTGCAGAACGTTCTTTATGTAATTGATACAATTCTTTAAGGCGTGGTTCTAAGCGTATATCCAAATCTGAATTTAACATGATCCATTCTCCTTTAGGTGTTTTTCTAACTTTAAACCATTTGAATTTATTTAACAATTATAATGTTAGAACGTTGGTGTAACCGTCAAGTAGGATAGATCAATTTTTCACAAAATCGGTTTTTTTAACTTTTATTATTAAATATAGACAATCCTCTATTTACATAAGCTAGTGGTATATTTATGAAAAAAGACTATAGATGAAGTTGTTGATATAATGGCTAAGTAAAATGATATTTTAGCTAATGGCATGATTAAGATAGATTTATCTATAACCAATTAGGCAATTTTAAAGAGACCTATCTTTACAAAGCAAAGCTAGGGGGATCTTTATGGAAAGTAAATCCAAAATCAAAATTGTTGATGATGCAGAATTACGAAATGAAATAGTGGAAAACACTGAACTACTTGATCAAATAGAACTGGCTAAATGGGCAATTAGTGTCGCAGAGCATATACTTCCTTATCTCGAACAAGAATTTCCTCAAGATGCAAAAATACTAAATGCAATTAAAGTAAATAAACTCTGGCAAAAAGATGAGGCAACAGTACATCAAGTTAGACAAGCTGGTTTTAAAGTCCATCAAGTCGCCAGACAATGTAAAGAAGAAACAGCCAGGGCTGCGGCAAGGGCTATTGGGCAAGCCATCGGGGTTGGTCATATGAGAGGCCATGCAATGGTAGCTACGGATTATGCGATTAAGACAATTAACCATGCTTTTAATAATGATCTGAAAAAGGCAAGAGAAGAAAGAGAATGGCAATTGCGTGAACTATATAAGTATATCCAAGGTGGCAAGTTCGATTAGGTTATTATTGTCCATACGTGAGTACGATAGTTACGTAACCGTTTGAAAAAGAGTTGCTAGGTAGTGGACCCCGAAAGTTAGATTTGAACTCTAAATTTCGGGGTATTTTTATATGACAAAATTTTCTATAGATTAAGCGGTAATAAATGATTGGATATGAAATAGTTTCGACAATCCTCTGTTTTCATAACCGAATGGTATATTTATAAGAAGAATTCGTCATAGGAGTTGAAAAGATGATAAAAGCTGTCCTATTTGATTTTGATGGAACTTTGTTAAATCGAGACGCTTCAGTAAAAGCATTTATTGACAATCAATACGATCGACTGAAGAAATGGGTTGGTCACGTCCCGAAAGAACAATACATGACTCGATTTATCGAACTCGATAAGCGTGGGTACGTTTGGAAAGACACGGTCTATCGACAATTAACTCAAGAATTCACTATTTTCACGATCACTTGGGAGGAATTGCTTCAAGATTACATCCGTGAGTTTCAATTCCATTGTGTCCCCTTCGATCAGTTAATTGAGATGTTAGAAGATTTAAAAAGTAAAAACATTCTACTCGGTATGATCACAAACGGTTATGGACAATTCCAAATGGATAATATTAAGGCGTTAGGAATTGAAAACTATTTTGATATGATTTTAGTATCTGAGTGGGAAGGCATCAAAAAGCCAGACCCGGAGATTTTTAAACGAGCTTTGCGAAAACTTGATGTATCACCAAAGCACAGTATATTTGTTGGAGATCATCCTGAAAATGATGTAAAGGCTGCACAAAACATTGGAATGAAAGGGATTTGGAAAAACGATAGTCAATGGACGAATGTTGATGCTGATTTCACAGTGGATGATTTGAAAGAATTGCCATTACTCGTTGAACATTTAATGAAAGAAATAGAAATCACTTAGAATACACTTTTATAGTTATTGAGCATTAAGTTAAAGACGTTGCTCTTTTGTGTGAATTTACAACGAGGGTTATTGATGTGATGGCTCATTGGCATGTTGGATTAAATAATATTGTGATTAAGAGAGATTAATCTTCAACAAACGAGCCATATTACTGAGCCTTGAAAAATAACTGGAAGGAATCTAGATGAATGAAAATGGATATAAGGAAATTGAGAAAAGGCGAAAAACTCCCGATGGAATTATTATTACTGGCTGATCCTTCGAGTGAAATTGTTGAAGAATACATCAATAGATGGGTGTTTATGTCTTACTTCCAACAAGACCCCAGATAGTAGAGCTTGTGAATGTTGCTGTCATTGAAGACCAGCACGGTAAGGGAATAGGCAAACAACTAGTTTTGGATGCAATAAGAGTAGCTAAAACAAAAGGTTATAAAACAATTGAAATCGGAACGGGAAATTCAAGTGTAGGTCAACTGGCTCTTTACCAAAAATGTGGATTTAGAATAATTGGTATAGATACGGATTTTTTTATTCGGCATTATTCTGAGAATATCTTTGAAAACGGTATTCAATGCAGAGATATGATTCGTTTATCTCAAGATTTATAAGGTAAAACGCTTTCCACAAACGGATGCGGTTGTTGAGTAAACGTTTTAGAAAAGAAGATGCAAGCTGGTCAATTACTAGAGCTTGTACTTTGATGCGGAGGTATCTATGAACACTCATTATTATTTAGGTTGGTTTACCGATTTTTTTCCTGAGCGACTGAGTCAAATGTTGCGAGATGATATAACGGATAGAAAATCACTCGTAATGATCAGCTCAAATCCACTAGACGCTAAAGTAGATGGTACTGTTGAACGTTCATGGCTTGACCATGCTGGCATCTTATTTGATGACTACTATTTAATCAATCATGGTATAAAAAAAGAAGCTGCTCATACCTTGATTCAGAACGCTTCCGTCATTTTCTTACTAGGTGGCGATACGCTTAAACAAAATGAGTTTTTAATGGCCTACGGAATGTCGGAATGCATCCGAAAAAGTAACGCCGTTGTGATTGGAGCAAGCGCTGGCGCGATTAATATGTCGGCTAAATGGTTATGCTCAAAAAACTTTGGCTATCAAGTTAAAGAAAACGCCTTTTACAACGGAATTGGTCTTGACAATTTTTCCGTTCTATCTCACTTTGACCTTGAAAATAACATGGCCTTGGTTCAAAGCGAACTGTCTTCCCTATCAGTAGAAATGAAGATTTATGCGTCGAATAAGGATTGCGCGCTGCGTATAAAGGGAGATAAAATCGATATATTTGGTAATGTATATGCATTTTCTCACTCAAAAATTCAGAAATTAAAGGAAACGTTCTAGTTATTTTCTATAGCTATAGTTACTCCACATAGATAAAAGGCGCTTATTTAGCAATGATACTTAGTACGCTTTGGACCAGCTAATTTTTAATACATGTATCGACAATCCTCTATTATCTAAGTTTGAATTATTTACAAAACTAAAAAAGAGGACTCCGGCATAATACCGAAGTCATCCAATCGTAACCTAGCTGCAGGATACCTTTTCTATAAACTGTCTATTAAACGGGGCGCGGATCAGTTTTTCCTATCCCTTTCTTCCTCCTTTTAGCTCCCTTTTCGTATTTTGATGCAGTCCCTTTTTTCTTTTGCGGACTGAATATGGAAAGGGTTACGCCATTTTTTTTATGGGTTTTGCCAATGATTTGATGCAAGTTTTTCTCAATATAACGTAGCTGTTGATGATTTATTTTTTGTGTAGCAACGATATCATATCTCCATTTAGGGGGCTTTAAAATACTTACATATTGATTACTTTCTCTGACGCGCTTAAAGTAACGGTGCTTATCATCCCATAAGATATAGTGCTCATCGTACATGCGCTCATGTTCGTTCTTTAGACGAGGCAATACAATATATACGTCACCTTTTATTCCTTGAGTTCGTTGATAATCTATGTCAGCTGTTGCGGTTTGCCAAGTAATGTACGCTATCCGATTTTTGTAATCGGAATCAGTCTCTCCTTCCATTTTCTTCGGATAAGTTGGTTTTTGTTTTCTTGAAAACAATTCTACAATGATAAAAGAAAAATCCCCATCGTAATGAGACGAAAATCGTTTCTCCATATGCCTTACATCAATCCATTTGCCCTTTGTGTCTATATCCTTTAACCTATCCCGGACGATCAATACAGCTGTAGATGTACTGCTTTTCACATATGTAATATACGCATCATCGTATTGTTGACTATTTTTCAAGTAAGGGGGTTGAGCTATATTTCGACCTTTTTCTTCTGCTTTACACGTGGCGTAATCAATATATTTTTCAATGTAATGGGCTCGTGCTACTCCCGAAGGTCCCTGTTTTCTTTTAACTTTTACTAATTGTTTTTTACGCTTTTTCTGTTCCTCTATCTTTTGTAAAACTTCAGAATTATTTACAAGACTGGCATTCGTGTACGATTCACTACAGTCATAACAGATTTTCCATTGTTTAATCCAAAGATGCTTTACATCTAATTCGTTGGTTATTCTTAAATAATCTTTTACTTTTTTTTGCAACCGGTCATTTTCATTTACTACTTCTTCACCACAAATGATGCAATCCATCGTACACCGCCTATCGTTGTGTTAGTCGAAGAAGGAGATAGCCTTCCACCTTCTTCAACTATAGTACAAATTTAAAAAACATATTATAAATAATATGTACATCTACCACTAAAAAAATTAGGAACAATTCACATTTTAGTAAGAGCGCGCTAAGAGGCTTTTTTTATATAATATCATTTGTTAGTAAATTATTACATATTCAGCAGGGTTTCATTTTTACTTGCCTGCTTTATACCATTAGTGTTGCATAAATTTAGTTTGAATATTGGTAACACCTAAAATCTTCGTAATCAGTATTTCGAAGACGGTGAACAAAACTCTCTCTATAAAAGAAGTTAGGTGCTTCCCTACATCTAAATGTGTTTGGAATGATCCCTTAAATTTTAATAACCCTCTGTTTTCGTAACCAAGTGGTATATTTATAAAAAGAAAGTATGAATGGATTTAATGATGTGATGGCTTATTGACATGTTAGATTGAATATTCATGAATTAAAAAAGGTTAATCTTCAAGAAACGAGCCCTTTTGTGGAATATAGGTAAGACTTTTAAATATTAATAATTGTCCAAGGTTAACAAATGTTAGGATTAGCCGAAAACTCATTTTATTTAGGAGGTTAATTATGAGCAAAAACGAAGACCAAACTAATTGGCCAGTCTGGGCAACAGAATCAATTGAAATAGCTGATCCAGATTCCACTTGGTTAGAAAAAGGGAAACAAGAAGAAAATCAGCTTTATGACCTCCTTTCTCGATTTAGGATAGGTCAGGTAATACACATAGGCAGTACTTCCATCCCTAATCTTCCTGCAAAACCAATCATTGATTTAATGGCTGATGTTGATTCATTTGAACAGATTACTGATATTTCTGCGTTATTATCCAACTATGATTGGCATTATGTACCTCCCGATTTAGATAACAAAGACTGGAGAAGGTTTTTTGTGAAGGTAAAAAACGATAAACGTGTCGCCCACCTTCACTTAATGCTAAAGGGAGATAACCGATGGGAAAAGCAATTACTTTTCCGAGATAAATTAAGGGATAATCCACAACTAGTTTATGAATATGCTCGTCTCAAGAGTAATCTAGCAAAAGAATTTCATCTTGATAGGGAGGCCTACACGGAAGCAAAAACAAAATTTGTTAATCTTGTTCTTCGATCCTGATACACAACAGCATTGTATTTTATATGAATAAACGGATGGCAAAAGAGTTTGTAGTGGTCTACAGCCATCGTGCACGATTGTTGAGTAAACATTTTAGAAAAGAGTTGGCAAAGATGAGTACTACACCACCTTTGGTAACTCTTTTTTGTTTGTTTCCTTCATGGTTCATGGTTGAGATGAAGGCAGTTTTAAAAGCGAAAAGGCTATAGAGTATGTGAAGTAAACAATTTTTTGTCCGATAGTGTGATAAATATTGACAATCCTCTATTTTTATAACCGAGTAGTATATTTAGGGATAGCAACCACAAATGGGGCTGTCGATGTTATAGCTTACTGGCATATGGGTTTAAATAATTATAGTTTCTTGGTATAAATACAGAACGATTAAGTGAAAAAAGCGCAGGATCATGCGCGAAACTGACAGTAATAACGGCATTACTCTATTTACTATAATTAAGTGATATGTTTATAGAAAGAAAGTACAAAGTGAGGTGTTGTAAAGTGCTGCATCAGATGGGTTTATACGGAGAATACTTTCAGGATATTAAAGAAGGAAAAAAGATAATAGAAGTTCGATTGAACGATGAGAAGAGAAGAAAAATCAGAGTTGGGGATGCAATAGAATTTATTAAGATTCCTAAGCAAGACGAACTTCTAAAGGTAGAGGTCATTGATTTTCAGAGTTACGATACATTTGAAGCGATGTACAATATTATCCCCCTTAAAGATTTTGGTTGCGAAGGCTGGACGATAAAAGAAATGATAGATGGAACGTATGAGATATATACCCCCGAGCAAGAAAAGGAATGGGGAGCTTTAGCAATTACGATTAAATATTTAAGTGTATCGAATTAAGTCAAATCAATCGAGATTTTTACTCAAAATGACAATAGTATCGCCATTCCTCTATTTACATAAGCTAGTGGTATATTTATAAAAAAGACTATAGATGAAGTTGTTGATATAATGGCTAAGTATAATGATATTTTAGCTAATGGCGTGATTAAGATAGATTTATCTATAACCAATTAGGCAATTTTAAAGAGACCTATCTTTTAATGCTTATAAAAATTAGAGTTCAAAATTGGTTCCATGAATTTCACATATAAAATAAAACTCAGCCACCTTAGTATAAAGATTGCTGAGTTTTATTTTACTATATGCAAAATAAGATTCGAAATTGTAATATGTGCTTAACCACTAAGCTTACAATTTTAGTTATATCTCATTTTTCTCTTACCTACTAAAATATAAACTAAATAACCGACTACATTAAAAATAGCAAAAGCAATAATCCAGGCAATATTCAATCGTTTGTGATGATAGGCATTAATTGTTGCCCACATTGTGAATAGTGTTGCATAGACCGCTAATCCTGAAAATAAAATAATTCCCATCCAGCTGCCGATAAGTCGTGTTTCCATTTGAACATACCACTTATCCCCCCCACCACTTCCGTAAGGGTAAAAGTTCGCTAGTAGCCAATCTGGAGACCAAACAGATTTACTGTATTGATACTCAGGTTTTGCGCTCTCTACGTAGTCAAATACGGAATTTACACCTACACCACTGACGTTATAGATTTCAACTTTTGAAATTTGATCTGTTCCATCGATTAAAGCAGCAATTTCAGTTTTCATTGAATCGGTTAGCGAACCTTGACTAGTTAAAATTTCGTGTACAGCTGAAGCAACTTCGGAATTCTCAGAGGCATTTTCATTTTCGTATGCAGAAAGTAATCCGACTGCCACAATACTTAACAGTAGAACGGTTATGGCTAAATAGAGAATCCAATTAGCAAATATTCGTTGTGCCTTAAATAACTGACCAACTACCGAACGCATTTCTTGTTCTCCACCAAAACGTTCAATAGCAAGTTGAATTGCTTCTTTTTCTGATTTTCCTTCTTGTTTCAACTCATGAACAGCTTCTAATAAGTGGCTTTTCATTTCTTTTTTTGATTCATTAATCTCTTTTTTGTTTCCACCGACACCTTGATACAATTCCTCAACATACGCTTCTATTTGTTTCATCCTATTCTCCCCTTTCTAAAAATAAGTCCATCAGTTTTTTTACAAATTCCCATTCTGAACGTTTTTCTTCAAATCCTTTTTCACCTACAGGCGTGAGTTTGTAATATTTCCTTCTTCCTCCTGGTCCTTGTTCATCGCCCCAGTAAGAGGTGATCCATTCACTTTTTTCTAATCGCTTTAAAGATAAATAAAGTGTTCCTTCTTTTAACTCGAATTGGTCTCCACTTTTTTCACGGACAATTTTAGCTATTTCATAGCCATACATATCTCTGCCCTGTAAAAGAGAAAGAATTAATGTATCAATATGGCCTTTTAGTACCTCTTTACTAATTTCCATTTTCACACCCCTTTATATTACTTTATTTCATATTACTCTATAATACAAGGTATTATTTTAAAAATAAAAAATATTAAAAAAGAGGTTATTCAGCATGCACTAAAGCACTTAAGTTTGTAGATAAAAGTACAGACAATCCTCTCTTCTAGTAACTACTTAGCAGATAAAATCATTTACATAGTTCAATGATAATGTCATGATTTACTTAAATTTTAATTTTACTAATAATGACATTTGTGAAAGATAATCTTGTCCCTCGTTTTTGCGTGTGGAACACTTTATGGTCTTGTTACACTTTTTATAGGAACGCGAAAGAATTCAAAAATGAGTAAAAATCAGATTGGACTAGCAATTTCTCTAATTATCACATGCACAGCATCATTTTTAATAACGATTAATTAGATATGAACATGTAATACTGACTAATAGATGACATCGTTTAGAGGAGAGAAGTTAAATGGTACTCAATTATTTGAAAGGTTCTTCTGCATCTATTATTTCTTCGGTGTCCGCATACATGATTTTGACTTACTTATTTGATCCGCACTACCAATCTGACTACTTTTACTTTTTTATAATGTATGCAACTTTCATTGGTTATGTTATAGGATTGATTGCTATTTTTATAATAATTCGCGATTCAAATAAAGCGGTCTTTACCAGGAAAAAGGTTGCTATATTTTCAAGTATCGGAATAATCCTTGGAATCGGACTCGAATTTTTATTGGATTTTTCAAATAGCCCTTTTTTTCTATTAGCCGCATTAACAGGTTCACTAATGTTTTTAGTTGTTCAAAAAATAGAGAACCACTTTGTAGCTTGGAGTATCATCGGAGTTCATCTTCTAGTTGTCTTTTTATACCCGTACCTCCCTATTCATTTCTTCAATTAAAAAGGTCCATAAAGAAACTTTGTCCTAAACGCATCGAATTTTTGCCATTATAGACAAAAAAATCTCCTGGAGGGCAAGAATTGAATGTCAATTCTTGCCCTCCAGGAGTATTAATATAAAACATGTTAGTTTCCGCTCAAATGAGTAGCGATAAACAATAAAACATAACGATCGCTCAAAAATACCCTAAACTTTTGAGCTCCTCGTAAACGATCCACGAATATTTTTTTCTTCCCTTACTGTTTAAATGGTCGGAATCGATAAAATACTCTTTGTTGTCTGTGAAACGTTCATCGTTCATATAATTTAAAAAAGGCACATCTGTTTCAAGAGGGTTTAAATACTGGAAAACAAGTCGATTCATGACTTCTTCATCGAAATGTTCTTGGTACGTCTTGTGTACGGGCTCCATGGTTAAAATGACCTCGTAGCCCTGCTCTTGACAATATTCCAATATTTCCTTAAGCAGCTCTACGTTTTGTTCAATGTAATTATGTTCAATTGCTTTTCTATATTGCTCTTCTACGTATTCGGTTTTTCTTTCTGCATAATTTTCGCCATTATTTGCCCAAGATTGATGAGAAGTCCATTTAAAGCCTTTCCATTTACTTGAGAGCGCAGAAGTAAAATTGTCACTATTTGTGCCTGGAAAATACATATACTTATAATAATCCAACAATCGAAACGATTCAATTTGCGTACGATCTAAAATTTCATAATAACGTCCTTCGTCTACATCCTCGTTCTCACTATTTATGAACGTCATTTGAGAAATGGATAATATGACAACTCCATCCGATTTCAAATACTCACCATACTCTTTCAATAATTTAAAGTCGTATTCGAGCGCTTGACCAGGAAGAGCTAAATCCAAGTGAGCCAAACCCGTTGGCTTAAAATAATAACCATACATGGAATGAGAGGCACCTAAATTGATGATGTCAACGGGATAAGGATCTTTCTTAAACGTCAGGATGTCCTCGTTGATGTTGTAACTCCGAGACTGCTTTACAAAGTTATTAACTGGTATAAACAGCAGTAAAGCCACAGCGATGATTATAGTTAATTTAATAAATAAACGGCCCATGGCAAATCCTTTCGATCTTGTACTCTTTTTACTAAATTGATGGACTAGCATGCACACGAGTCAGTTTGTTTATGATTAAAACCCACCGTAAACAAATCCTTGACCCGTAGCACCGAACACCAGAACTGATACAACGATTAATACATACACGGCAAAACGAGCAACTGCCGGGCGTTGCGATAGCCAGTTCCACGTTGACGTATTGTTTCTTTCGATATAATGAAACAGTTGCATAACGATAAAGAAAAAGCTGAAAATCACTAAGTCGAGTAGTGAAAACATCTCAAACGCCCCGATGATTCCAGATGGGTTCCACGAACTAGGCGATAAGAAATGTTGCGCATTTTCAAATGCAGCGGTAATGGAATCCGATCGGAAGAACACGCGCGAAAAACATACGAGCAAAAAAGTGGTGGCGATTTTCATCCATTTATGCAGCGATGGACTTTGATCCAAATGAATAAATGTCGCCATCTTCCCACGAAAATGTTTTGTGTGATCTCCAAAAGCACGGTAAAACCCATGAATTAGACCCCATAAAACAAAAGTCCAGGCCGCTCCATGCCAAATGCCACTTATTAAAAACGTAATCACAATGACTAAATAAATTTCGCTTCTCTTCTTCTTCCCTTTGCACAACGGAACAAAGATATAGTCTCTGAGCCAAGTTGAAAGTGTAATGTGCCACCTGTTCCAGAAATCCGCAATCGAAACGGCAAAATGCGGTTGCTTAAAGTTTTCCGTTAGTTTTATCCCAAGCATTCGTGCACAACCAATGGCAATGTCGCTGAGTGCAGAAAAATCAGCGTACAATTGAACGGAGAACAGAATCGTCGCTAAAACAATTTGTGAACCGGTTGGGTCAGGACTATCGTAAACACTCGCTACAATTGGAGCGAGTCGATCCGCAATCAATGTTTTCTTAAAAAATCCCCATGCAATTCGCTTCATCCCATAGCTTATATTGTCATAGTTTAAGGTTTGTTCAACTTTGAATTGAGGAAGCAATTTCTTAGCACGTTCAATGGGTCCGGCAACCAATTGAGGGAAAAATGCAAAGTAGATTGAGAAATAGCCGTAATGTCTTTCTGCTTTTTGCTTGCCTCTAGAGATGTCGACAAGGTAACTGACTGCCTGAAAGGTATAAAAAGAAATGGCTAAAGGCAGGATAATCTCTTGATAGGGTATGGCATAATTCCAATTCATGTATGTTGAAATGGCTCGAATCGAGTCATTTACAAAATTAAAATATTTAAACCAGCCGAGAAAAAACAGCAATACGCAAATTCCAACTAGCATGGCTCTTTTCTTCTGTTGTTTGGTTTCCTGTTTTTCAATGACTATTCCCGTAAAATAAGTAAACACTGTGCTTATAAGTAGTAACAGGACAAAGTAGCCACTCAATGTAGCGTAAAAACTGTAACTGGCAGCTAGTAAAAGAATCCATCTCCACTTGTGTGGGATTAAATAATACGTAAAAACGATACCTGTAAAAAATAACAGAAACTCAATTGATATAAAAGTCATCCAATCACCTGATCAAAAATAAACTTAAGATTTTATATAAAACAAGATAAACAAGTACTTTACCTACACTCAATTTCAACTTTCAGTAGGTAAGTTTTGTCACATCTGATACATCTCCTGTAACGAGTTCAGGTGATCGTAAATTATTTATCTATAGGTAACTCGGAATAAAGGATCTTCCCAAAAGGGTTACGTGGGAATTCCTCAATTCTGATAATCTTAACGCCCCTTAAGTTTAATTTTTCCTTAATTATTTTTTTAATTTGAAGCTGATTTTCTTTTAATGTATAAACGATCATTTGATCATCTGTCCCCGCGCAAACACAATCATGACCATGCTCAGTTAAAAGTTCTTCCACTTCATCTAAGCTGATGCGGCTTCCAGCGACTTTAATGATTCTTTTGATTCGTCCAGTGATGTAGAAATAACCGTCCTCATCAAAGTAAGCAAGATCCCCTGTGTGCAGCGACCCATTGTTGTCATCTTGTTTCGATAAATCGACTAACGACTCCGCATACCCTAAAGAAACATTGGGTCCTTTGTATATCAATTCGCCGATTTCATGAGGTGTTGAAATGTTGTTGCCAGTGTCATCTTGCAGCATCAGTTCGCCACCTGGAATGGCGATTCCAATGCTTCCGGCTTTAACAAGGTTTTTTTCGGCCGGTAAATAGCTCATCCGTGCCGTTGCTTCTGTTTGCCCGTACATAGTAAAAAATTGAATCCCTTTTTGACTACACACATCTGCAAATTTAGCGAATAGCTCTGGGCTTAATTTGCCGCCTGCTTGCGTTAGTTTTTTCAAACTTGGAACATCCATCTCTTCAAATTTCAGCCGATCGAGCATCTCATAGATGAAAGGAACGCCTCCAAAAGTTGTGGCTCCCTGCTCTTTACATAAGTCCCAAAACTCTTTTTTCATGATCGATGCATCCGTGACAATTATGGTCGCTCCACTAATGAAGTGACTGTTGATGATCGACAGGCCGTAAGAGTAATTCATAGGAAGTGTTGTGATCGGTTTATCGTCTGCCTTAATATCAAGATACTTCACGATAGATTCAGCGTTTTTGAAGATGTTTTTATAACTTAAGCGAACAAATTTGGGGCTGCCAGTACTTCCTGAGGTGGTTAAAAGGAGTGCAAGATCTTCATCAAGTTCATGTTGAATTGCTGTTGGACATTTAAATAATGAGTAATCTCCAAACACGAATGTACTATCCATTGAGTTTAAAAGGTCTTGGTTTTCACTACTCGCCCAAATATACGCAGGCTTATAAAGCTCGATTAGTTTTTGCAACCGCTCCACCGAAATAGATGCATCTAACAAGACAGGGACAACATGCCCTCTCATAAAGCCCACGTAACCAAATATAGACTCTTTATTATTTGAAGACAAACAAAAAACCAGCGCTCTTTCACCTACATGACTGCAGATTTCGTCAGCAATCTCTACCATTTCAGCGTAAGAGTATTCTCTTTCAGCATATACAGCGGTTTGGTTGCCAAACTCCTCAAGCTTTTTGAACCTATTCATTTACAAAGTCTACTCCTAAACGATTCAAAAGCTCTTTTCCTGCCTTATACGAATCGAATTCTGTCATCCATTCAGCATCTATTGACACATCAAAAACATCTTCCATCGTAGAAATCAGAATCATATGACCTAATGAATCCCATTCTCTTGTTTCTCCTAATGCTAAATCTTCACTTACCTGGTCTTCTTCCAATTCCAACGCATCCATAAATGCATTTCTATATTTTTCAATATTTTTCATCACTTACACCCTTTCAATATTTACGTCCACTAACGTCTGCTTTAGCGTAACGATGGCTTTTATATGCTTTTACTTTCTTTAAATATTCTTAGGAAGTTTCCTTTAATAATCTTATTGAAAATGATTCTCATAATCAAGTATAAGTATATGAAAAGAAAAGTCAATATCGTAATAACAGGCGATTTCTTTATATTTATAACTGAATTATGAGTCTTTAACGTATCGAAAATTGCCACTAATAAACATGGATTGAGTACTGTAGATCAACCGATTTAGGATAGCATCAAAAAAATAGGAATATTTCTTGCTAGAGTTAGGAAAAAATCCAACAGTTCAGTTATTCTAAATAGAGCAGTAAATGTCACATACCTTAACATTTTTCAATGATTAAATTCACTGTATGTAATAACGTATAATGAAAGTTAGGAGCGAATTTCATGAAAAAAATCATAACCGTATTTTCATCTCTCCTTTTGATTATCGGAATAATCGTTGGTACAGTTTATTTATATAGCGAACATAAAGCAAACGAAATGGCTGCCTTTCATTACGCAAAAGATTTTATCATAACTAACTATCACGAAAGCAATAACTTGTCTCACGGCGGGACTAGATATGATGTTGGCAGAGGTAATTACTTTGTGATTGTGCAAACTCAGCAACAGAAGAACTACTATTTAGAAGTGAAATTAGACAGTGATGGGTATTTAGCTTCTATAGAAGACAATACAAGTGCTGTAATAGATTCTGAACACTAAAACACCTCAATTCAGCATTTATAAAAATGAAGGAGTGTGTAGGTATGGAACTCGGAAAAGAATATTTGAAGGTGATTCAAGAGAGGTTTCAAAGCGTTAAGGATCTTGGGGACAGAACCATCAGTCAATTATCAGAGGCTGATATACACTGGAGATTAAACGAGGCTTCTAATAGCGTAGGAATTATAGTCAAGCATGTAAGTGGAAACATGGTATCTAGATGGTCTGATTTTTTAACGACGGATGGAGAAAAACTTACTAGAAATCGTGATCAGGAATTTGAAGATGACATTTCCTCGAAACAAGAAATGATAACTACCTGGGAAAAAGGCTGGAATACGTTTCTTGGTACATTGAATGGTTTAGAAAGCCAAGATTTATTAAAAAATGTCACTATTCGAGGTGAAAAACACACTGTATTAGAAGCAATCGAAAGACAACTAACTCATTATGCTTGTCATGTTGGTCAAATTGTTTATATTGGAAAGCAATTAAAAGATGAGAATTGGGAAACGCTTAGCATTCCAAAAGGAAAATCGGAAGAGTATTTGCATGGGGAGTTAAAAAACATCAATCGTAAAGAGTGAAAACACTTTTTAACAGTACTTTATAGAAAGAACGGAGAATTAATATAGATGTTATATGTAATTGGTAGCGTTGCCCTTGTTATTTTACTCATTAATTTCATCGTTGGTTTTCTTTTGCTCAATATTCGCGACAAGAACTACTGGGTGATGTCGACTGTCACTAGCTTGTTATTTACATTAGTCTTTATTGCGATTTTAGGTTTATAATTCATCACAAAAACCGTCTATCCATGAAGATTCTCATGAATAGACGGTTTTTTAATTTAATTAACTTTTTTCCCTCGACCCCAGTACATTTCCCTCAACTGGAACTTCTGCAATTTCCCAGTTGCCGTTTTAGGTAACGATTCAACAAAGTCTACAGATTTCGGTACTTTAAAGCGCGACATGTTTTCACGTGTATAATCCAGGATTTCTTGTTCAGTTACTTGTGCTCCTTGATGCAGAACAATAATGGCTTTTGGTACTTCCCCCCATTTTTCATCCGGTACAGCAATTACAGCGACTTCAGCAATCGCTGGATGCTTGTACAAGACACCTTCGATTTCTGTAGAGGAGATGTTTTCGCCACCAGAAATGATCATGTCTTTAATGCGATCTTGAATTTCGATAAAGCCATCTGGATGCGTTACAGCTAAATCACCTGTATAAAACCAGCCGTCGCGAATCGCTTCTGCTGTTTTTTCAGGGTCTTTGTAGTATCCCGCCATCACAACATTACCACGTGTAACGATTTCACCGAGTTCTTTGCCGTTCCATGCCACTTCTTCGCCGTCTTCTTGGTTGACCACTTTCGTTTCTCCATTAAAAGCGAGCTCTATTCCTTGGCGTGCTTTAATAGATGCTTGTTGTTCAGGGTCCAAATCATTAAATTCATTTTTCCATTCGCAGTAAAGAATAAACGGTGACGTTTCGGTTAAGCCATATACATGCATCATATTCAATCCGAGAATGCTTTGCGCTTTCGCAATTAATGCTGCAGCAGGTGGCGCACCTGCCGTTCCCATATGGATGGTTTGGCTCAATCTAATTTCTTTCGCTTTTGGTTCATTAACGAGCATATTAACAACTGTCGGCGCACCACAAAGTGAAGTGATACCATGACTTTCAAATAAATCCAAAATGAGCGGTGGGTCTACTTTTCGTATACACACATGCGTCGCTCCCGCTGCAGTAATAGCCCAAACACCGCCCCACCCGTTTGTATGGAACATGGGCAAAGTATGCAAATACACGTCATCGAATTTAATTTCTAAATGATGCAAGAAGTTTGCGGCATTTAGATAATTGGTGCGATGCGTTTGCATCACCCCTTTTGGACTCGACGTTGTACCACTCGTATAGTTTAACGACAGCATTTGATTTTCGTCTAATTCAACGGGAGGCACTTTTGCATCAACTGGAACATTGCCGATAAACGTTTCGTAATCTTCACCATCGATCGCTGAATCAAAGCCATCTACCGCCACCACAACATATTTTTTAATTGGTAGCTCGTCTTGAACTCCCTCCAACATTTTGCCAAACTCCGCATCAACAATCAGCATTTTGGCGTCGCTATGTTGTAAAATATACGTTAAATCTTTTGTAGACAAGCGGTAGTTAAGCGGAACAATGACCGCGCCAAGTGGGATAATACCGTAAAAACACTCTAACATCGCATGATTATTTGGCAGCATTACCGCCACATGGTCTTTATTGCCAATCCCCGCATTATGTAAAGCAATCGTCAGTTGATCTACTCGTTTGCCAAACTCTTTGTATGTAAACTTTTTGTCTCCATCAATTACCGCTACTTTCTCCGGATAGTATTTTACCGCGCGGCGTTTCCAATCCAGTGGTGTTAACGTTGCCAGCATAATATGACCCCTCTCGTGTAAAAAGCTAAACTGTTATATAGCAAGTATAAATAGCGCCTCCAACTGTGTCAATGAAGTTGTTGGAATCGATTGACAATTTAGACAAATGAAAAACCCCACAAGCTTTTTTATTAGCTTGTGGGGTTCGTTTAGAGAATTTTTAAATGCCAGTTTTCGCAAACGATTCAATGCGCGTTCCGATAGCATCGCGAACCGTTTGGAACACAGTCCACTTTTCTTCTTCTGTGCCTTGTGCTTTTGCTGGATCTTCAAAGCCCCAATGTTCACGTCGAATATGGGATGGAGTTACCGGACATTTATCCGCTGCATCCCCGCAAAGCGTCACGATGAAATCCACACGGTTGAGCAAATCTTCGTCAATAATATCTGAAGTTTGAGTCGAGATATCAATAGCCACTTCATTCATTGCTTTCACAGCATTAGGGTTTAATCCATGAGCTTCAATTCCAGCGCTATATACATCCCATTCCGCTGTTAAATGTTGTTTTGCCCATCCTTCAGCCATTTGACTACGGCAAGAATTTCCTGTACATAAAAAATAAATAATTTTTTTCGTCATGAATGATTCTCCTTTTTAACGTTGATAAATTTTAAAAACAATCTACTGGTTTTTCTTTCGCACGCACAGCTTGAAGTTGTGCATCTGAGTCTTCAATATGGCCTAAAATATCCAGCAGTAATGCAATGTGGGAAGATTCTTTGTTCATCGAATAAAACCGCCACTGCCCTCTTCTGTTTTCTTTTAAAAGCCCCGCTTGCTTTAACTTCCGCAAATGTTGACTGATCGCTGGCTGACTCATGCCAAACATTTTAACAAATTGGCATACGCAATACTCATTCGTCTCAACCAATTTCATCATCATTAGACGAGTTGGATCGCTGACAGCTTTCAGACAAGCTGTAACATCAGCTGCAGATTGTGTTGATAAAGTCTCCATGTAGATCCACTCCTTTGTATTAAGTGTATGCCAATAATATTATATAAGTCAAAGCTTATACTCTATGCAACAAGTTTAAAAAATGAATAATATTCACCTATATATTTAATTGGTGAATATCTATTTTTTAACTAATAACCCTTAACTAAATCGAATATACATATTCAATATTCATTCATTGGTAAAAGTTTATATTCAATAGGAATTCATTACGCACTTCATAGTCAGTCATTCACTACCCATAATTCTTTTTTCTCTATTTGCAAAGCGATTGTTTGACCTACACAAAGCGTAGCAGCTTGTTGACTCGTCAAACTACAAGTTAAATGGGATTCTCCTGCACTAATTTTGACTGAATAAAACCCATGATTAAACTTCATCTGTTCTACTATTCCTTGAATTTGGATGCCGGATATAAGTGTTGGTGAATCTTCTGTCACAAGTTGCATAGCTTCAGGTCGAACGATTAAACAGCTCAGACCATTCTTGGTAGTTGCATCAACTATAAATTCAAAACTTCCATCAGTAGAACGAAAATAGCCACTTTCAACATTTCCTTCAATAATGTTTTTCAACCCAAGAAAGGAAGCTACTTTTGTAGTTAACGGTCGCTCGTATAACTCTTTGGCAGTTCCAACTTGTAAAAACTCGCCTCTACTCATCACAGCAATCCGATCCGACAAAGAAAAAGCTTCTTCTCGGTCATGCGTAACAAACAGTACGGTAACATGAAACTCAAGTTGAATCCGGCTAAGCAAGTCCCGCATTTCTTCTCGTAGACCTGGATCTAGTGCACTAAATGGCTCATCCATCAATAACACTCGCGGATTGGCTACTAATGCCCGTGCTAAAGCTACACGCTGTTGTTGCCCACCGCTAAGTTCATCTGGAAAACGGCTGCCGAAGCTTTGCAGTCCGACGTGTTCAAGCATATCTCGCGCTTTTGACAAACGTTGTTTTTTATCCACTTTTTGCATTTTTAATCCGAAGGCGACATTGTCTTCTACTGTCATATGTGGAAACAATAGCGATTGTTGAAAGACCATTGCAAAGTTTCGGGCTTCTGATGGAACTTGAGTTAAATTTTGATCACCAATCCAAATTTCTCCATTATCGGCTTGAAGTAATCCCGCAACTAGTTTTAATAAGCTCGTCTTACCGCAACCAGAAGGTCCAAGCAATGAGAAAAACTCGCCTTCGTGAATTGTCAAGTTGATAGGGTGTAACGAAAAGGCAGGATTGTCTTTTTGTTGCGGTTGTTTATATTGTTTTTCCACATTGATTATTCGCAAATCGCTCATGTTCTCACTCCTTTAGCCTTTGTTTGTTACGGCTTTTTTCTGTTGATAGTATTTTTTCAAAAGAACATCCAAACCGAACAATGTCATAATCGCCATTCCCGCAAACAATAAGGAATAGGCTGAAGCAATTGCAGGGTCACCACCGCTTATAAATGGAAACAACAATATGGATAACGTAACCACTTGACCAGAGCCAATGATAAAGGTGATTAAGTATTGACTTAAAGAAATTAAAATACTTAAACTAGCTCCTGCGACAATACCCGGCAGTAAATGAGGCAAGACCACCAAAGTAAACCGAGAAACAGGACCCGCTCCAAGCATGCGAGCTTGGTCTTCCCAATCGACCGATAAAGTTTGATAGCTAATCATAATGGCGCGCACCATATAAGGCAAAGTAGGCGAAAGATGAGCTAGCACCACACCTACTATCGTTTCTGTTAATCCAAGTTTTAAAAACGTTAAATGAATGCCCATCACTGCGACAAAAGGTGGAATGATAATCGGCGCAAAAATAATGGCTTCCATTAGCCATTTGCCACGAAACGAATTGCGCACGAGTGCATTAGCAGCTGGTACCGCAAGCAGTATGTTTATGATCGTGACAATTAAAGCAATTAGTAAACTTACACCAACCGCTTGCCATGTACCCGAACTGCCAAATAACACATAATCCCATGCACGAAAACTAATTGAATCTGGTATAATCGCTGGCCATTGCCAACCAAATGACAAACTAGATAAAATGAGCGGGATAAAAGGCAAGAACATTAGTAGGAATACCAGTAAGGAAAGGCTGATTTTTATGAACAATTGAGGCTTCATCATCAATCCCACCCCTTTAAAGCGTTCCATCGTTTATTAACAGCGTAAACAACTAACCCCAATAATACGGTGAAACTTGCCAAAATGATGTTGACTGCGAGCGCTTCTGGTCGGTCTGCTAACGTTCCACTTGTATAGAGTTGATAGGAATACACCGGTAACGTGCTCGGGTATGTAACACCAAGTAAAAACGGGACTTCAAAAGCAGAAAACGTAAAAACAAAAACGATAAATGTCGCAATCGTCCATGCAGGCATCATGACAGGAATAACAATTTCGCGTACATAATTCCAGCGACTTGCACCGAACACACGTGACACATCGCGCCAGGAGCTGTGGATTCGTGACAACACTGGATAAATCATTAGTGATATAAATGGCGCTTCTTTCCAAGCATAAGTCAAGATGATGCCCCAACCAAATGAGTCATTTACCAAAACAGGAAACTCTGAGATTGTCTCGATAAAGCCGAGATTGGTAGCAATTCGAGAAAGAAAACCACTTTGCATAAACAACAATACGATAATATAGCCACCGACTAGATGCGGAATCGTTAACGGCAATTGAAACAGTCGGTACCAAATAGACGAGTTGCTGCCGTTAGTTGATTCTTTCATCATAAACAAGAAAATGGCGATAATTGCACCCAAAACAGCAGCGAAAAGTGAAGACAAAAATGCAACGCGAAGAGTTAAAATAAGTGACTCCCAAAATTCAGACGAGCGGAACAACTCGCGATAAGCGGTAAAGTTAAAGTCCTTTTGATCAAGTGCTGGAAAATAGCCAAGACTTTTCAAAAACCCATCAAAAAGTCCCCCGAAAAACAGGAGGACGATGGTGCCGATGGCTGGAAACAACAAAAGATACGGTTTATTCTTTTGCCACATGTTGTAACCATCCTTTTTCGATTATTTCAATATAGTCTGATGACAGTTCAGGAAGACGGTTGTTTTCTAACTCCGCTAACGACAAAGTAGCTTCACCTAATTCGACTGCATTCATTGCCTGTTGTTGTTCAGACGATAGTAAATTTAAGTCGATTGCAGACAAGTCACCCCAGTTTTCAGGGGACAGTTTAGCCGTTTGAGCTTCTGGCGACATCATTTCATTAATGGCGACCATCGCTCCCGCTCGCGCAGAAGAATTGAATGGAATCGACAAAAAATGGGTGTTGGAAAGAGTTCCGCCGTCTAACACGAATGTGCGAGTTGAATCGGGGAAACGTCCTTTTAACACTTCACTCGCAGCAAGTGCAGGGTCGTAACTCATCGTTATGGCAATTTCACCACTTGCATACAATTGATCTTGTTTCGCTAAACTTTCAGGATACGTTTCTCCGTCGCGCCACAAATACGGCTCGATGCTATTTAAATAATCCCACATCGGTTCTAACCTTTTTTCTAAGTCTGAGATAGATTCAGCAGGTTGCTGGTATTGTTCATATCCACCTGTTGTTTCATACAACACGTGGCGGACAAATGCACTGCCCGTAAAATCAGGTAACGCCGGATACGTAAACTGCCCCGGGTTTTCTTGAACCCATTCGGCTAATTCATCCATAGATTTGGGTGGGTTTTGCGATTTTTTTTCATCATGCACAAAAACAAATTGCGCTTTTCCCCATGGGGCTTCGAGTCCTTCTACAGGTTCACCGAAATCATTAGCGATTTCAGGCGCATCTTTGTCGATAAAGTCGTTGAAATTCGGTAATTGGCCACTAAAACTTCCCCACAACAAATCATTGTCTTTAGCCGTTTTGAAATTTTCACCGTTTATCCAAATGATGTCCATACTGCCATTCGACTTGCCAGCAAATTTTTCATCAACCAATTGATTGATGATGTCTTGAGAGTCGTTCATCGGGACACGGTTTAATTCAACGTCATGGTCTTTTTTCAAGCGAGGTGCTACCCATTCATCGATATAACGATTAATGTTGTCGCTGCCACCCCACATATACATATTCACTTGCTGCCCGGTTGCGGAATCCGCAATCGTTTGCCAATCACTTGTCAGCAACTGTTCTGTTTCTTCAGCTGTCTGCTCATTCGTGTCTTGTGAACATGCAGATAATGTCAACGCTAGAAAGGCTGATGCTAGAAATATGGAGTTCTTCATTTTTTACACTTCCTAAATCCATTGATAAAATTGCTGTTATTTATTGAGCGTTTGTTTTTTGTTCCACCGATTGCGTAAAGCAATTGGTACTACTGTTAGTATAACGAAAACAACGACGGCGAGAATGATGATTTTCGGGTTTCCGCTAACAAAACTACTGCCCAAAAAATTATAAGCAAAAGTACCCGGGATAATTCCGATAAATGTAGCCAACGCGAAAGACGTAAAACGAACTTTGGCAAAAGCCGCGACATAACTGATTAAATCGAAATTAATGACTGGAATGAAACGAAATAACAAGACGTAGAAAAAGCCGTTTTGTTCCATTTGAGATTGAATTTTCCCGACGTTACCGGTCCAAGATTTGCGAACAAAGCTTTTTCCTAGAGTTTTGGCAACGTAAAAAGATAACATGGCTCCAAGAGTTGCACCGATAATGGTGTAAAGTGTGCCTAGCCATGCCCCAAATGCTAAACCGCCTGCAATCGATAAAACCGATGCTGGAAAAAAGATGAGCGGCCGAACAGTATAAATAAGGATGTAAAAAACGGGCGACCAAATACCAAATGACAAAATCCAATTACGAAGATCGTTGGCATCTACTTGGAAAACTGAGCGGCTGAGCCAAATGGCGATGCCGATTAATGCAGCAATCGCTACCCATTTGGCTATTTGCAAACCTTTGCTCTTGTTCATACGTTTCGCTTTTGAGCCAAAATGCTAAAGTATCGACTTCTCATTTCATCATAGCGCTCTCGGTTAACGCCCCAATCTGAATGACCTGCGCGAGAAGCTGACCGGAACTCAATGCGCTCTGCGGCATCATTAAAGTAAAATTCAATGTCATCTTTAAATCTAAGGGGTTTGGATATAGCTACTGCACGGACGTAATTTTTATCATTTTGCTGAATGTGAATATCATCATAATCTTCGAGCATCTCAAGTAAACTTTGTTTTGCTCTATGTTTATTGCCGTTATATGGCCATGCCGGTACTTGCATGTCTTGCTCTGTTGTTTGAGACGATATGGCGTTCGGTGTTGAAGGCATTTCTTTTAAAAGTCCATTTTTCACACCTAGTTTTGGTTTAATGTTGTTGTTAATTATTAAGTTTGCAATGCTGATTCCAGCTACTGCTGCAGCTCCGTAAATTCCTATTTTTTCTGCTGGCAGTTCTCCAGCTTTCGCTTTGTTAAACGTTTTTACAACAGGTTGGTTTAATAAATTGTCTACGAAAACCTTTTTCCCGATTTTCACCAATACTTCACTATAGGTTGGGTACGGGTGAATTACACCTGATAATTTGCCCATATTAATGTTTAAGGTTTTAATGGTTTGAATTTGGCTAATGATTTCACCTGCTCGGTCACCAAGAATACTCGCGCCTAAAATATAGCCTTTTTTATCTAAAATCAATTTCACTTTCCCGATGTTATCTTTTTTCGTATTGGCACGGTCCAAGTCAGCATAATCGTGCTCATATATGCGAATGGAATCGCCGTATTTCTGACGGGCTTCTTCTTCGGACAAGCCGGATCTGCCGAGCTCAGGATCTGTATATGTACACCACGTCACATGCTCGTAGTCCATTTTTCGATTAATCGGTAAAATGGCATTTTGTGTTGCTAAAATTCCTTGTGCATTTGCCATATGTGACAGTTGATAAGGACCAACGACATCACCAATCGCATAAATGCCTTTAGCGGTTGTTTCTAAATGTTCGTCAACTTGAATGCTTTTCGAATTGAATTCCACACCAGCTGTTTCCAATTCATATCCTTTAACATTTGCTTGACGACCAAGCGCTACTAGAAGCCCTTCTCCGCTAACCGTCATTTCACTACCGTCTTTTTCGATGATCAAATCAATGATTTCTCCATTTTGCTCTGCACGAACAGCAGTAGCGCCGGTATGAATCGTTACACCTTCATCGATTAAACGTTGCTGAATCATCAACACGAGCTCTTCCTCGTCTTTTGGTAAAATTCGCTCGAACTTTTCTACAAGTGTTACGTTAACTCCAAGACGATTTAATGCTTGGCTCAGTTCTACACCAATTGCTCCACCACCAAGAATGGTCATCGTTTTCGGAAACGTCTTTTGAGTAAAAATGGTTTCATTTGTCAAATAAGAGACCTTGTCTAACCCTTCAATTGGCGGCACCATTGGAGAAGATCCTGTTGAAAGAATGATTTTTTTTGCTTCAATACGCTCGTTATTTACTTCTAATGCATGAGGTTCGATAAATTTCGCATAGCTATTGATAAAATCAATGCCTGCTTCCTTTAACACCTCTGGGGATTCGCCTGCATATACTTTTTGAATGACGTCTTGAATGTCTTCTAAAACAACTGAAGTATCTACTTGTAAATCCGGTGTATATTTTTTCGCATGATGTACTTCTTTTGCGATATTAATAAGTGATTTACTTGGAATACAGCCCGACCATGTACATTCTCCGCCAGGTAAGTTTTTATCGATTAGTACAACGCTTTTAGAAAACCCAGCTGCTGTAAAAGCAGCAGTTAATCCGGCTGCGCCAGCTCCTATTACGGCAATATCATATTTTTTAACCATTTATATCATTTCCTTTCTTTTTTAAAATTAAATCCATTTTAACAATAAAGAAGACTTATATTCTCTTAATCTGACTCAACACTCGCGAGTTTTTTTGAATCGAGCGAAATTACGGGTTACAATTGGGAACATCCTTTATACTTAAAGTATTCTAAAAATGAAAAGGTGAACCTGATGCTTGATACATATGGACGAAAACATGTACAACCGGTCGTTGACAAAACAGCTGACTTCTTACTAAAGAGGGGCTTCACTGCTAATGGTGTGACCAAAATTGCTTTTGTGATTGGCCTTTCATCAGGTGTCTTTGTTTACTTCGATCAACCCTTTTGGGCAGTCGTTGTACTGTGGCTCTCCGGCTATTTGGATGTAGTTGATGGGACGATGGCCCGCAAAACCAAACCTTCTCCTTGGGGAACCTTACTTGATATTAGCTTTGACCGCATAGTAGAAATTAGCGTGATTTTGGGACTAGCTTTCCGTTTTCCAGATGCTATGTGGGCATTATTATTGTTAAGTACCTCCATAATCATTGGCATGACTGTCTTTTTAACTGTAGGAGCTTTGTCCGATAAAAAAGGCGTAAAGTCTTTCTACTATCAGGCAGGGTTAGCCGAAAGAACAGAAGGCTTTATATTGTTTACCCTAATGATTGTCTTTTCAACATATTT
This sequence comes from Planococcus halocryophilus, assembly GCF_022489025.1. GTDB lineage: Bacteria > Bacillota > Bacilli > Bacillales_A > Planococcaceae > Planococcus > Planococcus halocryophilus_A. The sequence goes on from NZ_JAKVTG010000012.1 coordinate 36,747, forward strand.
AACAGCCATTACCTTGGTTTTTATCGCGATTCAACTTTTCACCATTTATCAACGAATGGCTGAAGCTAAACGAATTTTAAACTAGATGGGAGTAGTGAGAGATGAAGACCCTTGTATTAGTAGGAGGCGGACATGCACATTTGCACTGCCTAGAACAATTAAAGAAAGATTCTCAAAAAGACTGGAACGTCTTCTTAATCTCACCGTCCTCTTATCAATATTATTCTGGAATGTTTTCCGGGTATACAGAAGGCGTTTATAGCTTGGATGATATCCGGATTGACCTATCTAAATTATGCAGAAGCATTGGTGTTGAATTTATTGAAGATGCAATTACTACTGTTGATGCAAAAGCACGAGAGCTGACGGGGGCAAACGGAACAGTTTATGCTTATGATTTTGTATCGTTTGATATTGGTTCACAAACTGCTGTCCCAGAAGCGATTGAAAATCATGCATTATCGATCAAACCGAATTACCGTTTTCCCGAGCAACTTGTACGGACTCGAGAATCTGCCCATCCGGTAATAGTGGGAGGCGGCGCATCAGGTGTAGAACTAGCATTTTCAATCCTTTCTTGGCGAAAACAAAATCAGTTATCTAACAATGTTGCATTATTTAGTTCCACTCAGTTATTGATGAGTCAAGGGGCTGCAGCTTCAAAGAAAATTGAAGCGATTGCCGAACAAAAAGCATTACCGTTTTATTCGGGTACGGGGATCGAATCTGTTGATGAAAATAACGTGATAACGAGTGCTGGAGACAGTCATCCTCAATCAGAAGTCTTATGGTTAACAGGTCCAAAAAGTTTCGATTTATTCCAAACCTCTGGATTACCTACTGATGAGAACGGTTATTTGCTAGTGACCGAGATGTTGCAAAACAATCAACACCCTGAAATTTTCGGAGCTGGAGATTGTGTCACAATTGATCAGTACCCAGCTCTAGCTAAAAACGGAGTGTACGCTGTTCGACAAGGTCCAATTCTTTGGGAAAACTTAAAAAAAAGCTTATCTAAAGGCCAATTAGTGCGTTTCACTCCTCAAAAAAGATATGTATCGATTTTGTCTACAGGCGATGGTGAAGCTTTTTTATCTTATGGAAACCAGCTTTTCCATGGCAAAATCCCGTGGAAGATCAAACAGTATATTGACCGTAAATTTATGAAACGATACAAAGATCTTTACAAATAACAGACATCCGTGAACTAATGAAAAAAGACAAAGCCAACTGGAATTTTCCAGTTGGCTTTGTCTTTGCTTATTCAGTTTTTTGAGTAATCTTACCATCTTCTTTTAATATTTGTTCAAAAGCAGCTACTACATCTTGATCGAAGTGAATGCCAGACATTTTTTTTAGTTCGGCAATTGCTTCGTGGTCTTCCATTGCTTTTCGATAGACACGATCTTCTGTCATTGCATCAAACGTATCACTTACTGCAATAATACGTGACTCTAAAAGGATTTCATCTCCACTTAGTCCATACGGGTAGCCACTACCATTGAGTCTTTCGTGATGTTGTTCGATTATCGGTGCCAGTTCAGAGTAATAAGAATTTCTAACCATTTCAGCTCCATCAAATGGATGTTTTTTTATAAGTTCAAATTCTTCATTCGTTAACCTACCAGGTTTATTTAACACCTCAGAAGGTACGTGTATTTTTCCGATATCGTGGAGAAAAGCTGCCACTGTCAAATTTTCGAGTTGCTCTTTGTTTAGCTCTAGTTTTTGGGCAATGCGGACTGAATAAGTAGCGACTCGGTGACTGTGTTTATGGGTATATCTATCTTTATCTTCTACTTGTTTCATAATATCCATTAATTTTGAAATTTCTTTACTAATATGAAAAAATGTTTGTTCTGTGAAAACACATAATAAAGTAACTTTCGATACTGCAGTGAAATAAATGGGTTCTTTAAGGCCACGTGTTGTAAAGTAATCTTCAGGACCTAATCTTTCTCTATGGTTATCAAGATCATAAAAAATTTCTCCTGATAAAACAAAATAAAACTCTACAGCATTGTGATTCTCACTGGGATAAACATAAAACAACATTCCTTCTTCAATAGATTGATGTAATATTTCTACACCATCTCCTTTAGTAATAAGGCTTAAGGAAGTATTGTCTTCAAAATCTACCGTTTCAAGAAATTCTCCTTTTCTACCTACCTTAAAACCGTCCATATCATCCCACCTCAACACGAATAAAGACGAGTTCACGATGAACTCGTCTTTATTGTACTACAAATGAATACTGAATTGTAAAAATTATCTTCTTCCAACTACACGTATTGGATCAATCCATACCCATTGATCAGCGAAACGAACTAGTTTCCAACTGCATTCTGCTTCAATGCCTTTTTCAGCAGCTTTTGCAATTGTCTCTGCTGACATTTTAAATGTTACATCATAAATATCTTTAATAACTTTATTTAACTCATACGTATATTTTGTTGTTTTTTCTTTAAACTCAATTGATTTAGTATCTAGTTTTTCGGTTAGTTTATTTAGTTTTTTTTCTAATTTCTTCGCATCTTTTTCATCAGCTGATACAATTCTTTCTGTTAGTTCTGTAATTTCAAAATTGATTTCTGCCATTTCTTTATCGATTTTCGCTTGCTCTTCTATCATCTTTTGGTCTAATTTGAATAACTTTTCCTGTAGCTTTACTTGCTTTTTCAAATCATGTTTAGACATTTCTAACTCAGCAAGTACTTCGTTCTTTTCAATTTTGATATCAAGGACTTTGCCGCCTTCTTCAATTTTGCGAATATCTAGTAGGTAATCTTCTTGCAATTCATCTGCCTTCTCGACTGCTTTTTCAATTTTTTCATCAATCTCAACATTTGTTTTTTCGATCATTTTCATAGCTTCTTCTACATCTTTGTCGCTAGCTGCAAAAGTAGGACTTGCTACTCCAGTTAACAATACAAGCATTAACGAAATCGATAAAAACTTTTTCTTCATAACTAACACCCTCTCATTATTATTAGATAATAAACGAGCTCATTTAATTTAGAGTTTTAAGCATGTATTATGTAAATTTTTTTTATTCAATATCTTTTTTCTACATAGTTATCATACAACTAGTTTAAAGTGAGCCTTTACTATTATCTTTCTACATTATATAGGTATTATTTACCTAAATCTATTAATTTTTATATTTTTCTGTATATTATTGAAAGAAATTTTTTGAATAAGAAATATTGCACATATATAACAATAATTTATTTTTATTTTTAGTTTCCAAGTATTTAGAACTATGAATCCTTTAGTTTATTTTATTCATGCCAATAATTATCGCTCAATACATCGGCCAATGCCTCGACAGTTAAATAAAGTTCATCTACCGTATTATCCACTCCACCTATTTCAACAATAATTGCGTTTGCAGCTAAGTTCTGATTGTATACGCCGTTTCCTTGGCTCTTATCTTTTTCTAGTATTCCTTTTGATAAGTTAGGATATTGTGTTTCCAGCTGCAGTTGTAATTCTTTTGCGAAAGACAAGTTTTTTTCAAACTCTTTATGTCCTGTACCCACTATAAAAAGTAACCGTGCATAATCACTTCCGTTTACGTTGACCGTTGTGGAATCTTTGCGCAAAGAATCTCGGTGGATATCTATGAAAATTTCTAAGTTCGGATTGTCTTGGATTGCTGCTTTTACTTGTTCCCCCGACACTAAATATGAACTTCCGTAGTCCATTCCTCTTGAATCCAGTTCTTGGACTATATCTGAAGAATTTACTGTTGTTCCTATTCCTCTTCGTTTTAGCGCTTTTCCTAGCATCTTCCCAACTAAAGTTACATTTGCTTTGGAATGAAAAGCTTCTTCAGGCTCATCTACGTTTTTTAAATATGGTAAAAATGCTTCTCTACTATGACTCTGATAAATATAGATGACGTCTTTGTCAAAAGTTGAATGTCCTGTGTCGATATTCGTACCAGAACTTATAGCATCAAACAGCTCTTCATTAAAATCTGAAGATAACTCCTTTTCATCTATAAAAGTTCTCATAGGCGGTTGAAATTCATCATTTGTTTGCTTTCCGGTTTGTAAACTGGAGTCTACTTTAGAGTCAGTAGCATTTTGTTTTTCTGCAAACGGATTGAGCAACTTAAAATAAAATGAAGACTTGCTTGCATCAGCTGATTCCGACGATCTTGGGTCGTTCGTTTGCGAACTACTTGTGGCACCCTCTTTTAAACTTGGGTAAACAAAGGCTAAAGCAATAAGCAATAAACTGGCTATGAAGATGACTAGTAGATAGAAAAACCCTGTTAATTTTGAAATTTTCTTTTTACTTTTTACTGGTTTACTTGTTATTTCATTTTTTTTCGACACACTTTGACCTACTTTACAATAAAATTTTTAGAAGATAAAAAAACAATCGTCACTTGTAAACAGGGACGATTGTTTAAAACGTTTACCATATATATTGAGCTGGATCTACAGCGTTTGATCTTGATCCATTCCAAGGACCTACATGCACTTCAAAATGTACATGAGTTCCAGTCGAACGTCCCGTGTTCCCCATGCCGCCAACTTGTTCACCTTGTGATACAAATTGACTGATAGAGACATTTATTGAATTTAAGTGCGCGTATACTGTCGCGTGCGTTTGACCGTTGATAGAGTGTGTAAGAATCACAACGTTGCCATATCCACCCATGACTCCTGCAAAAGATACATAACCATCTGCTGCTGCGACAACCGATGTTCCTGTTGCATTCGCGATATCATAACCTAAATGTGTTTCCGCTCCATCCCCTATGTCCCGGCCACCAAATCCAGAAGTGTGTCTGCCAGCTGCAGGTCTAATAAAAGGAGAATTTACTACTTTGTTAGTAATATTCACTGATGATTGACTGTTTGAAGCTTGGCGTAACCGCTCTTCTTCAGCGGCTTTTCGCTTACGTTCTTCTTCCGCTTTTCTTGCCAATTCAGCAAGGCGAGCTTGTTCTGAAATGATTTGTTTTTCTAGTTTCTCGCTAAGTTCCAATTCTTCTTCAAATCGATTTTCCAATTCGGATTTTGCTTTTGCTAATCGCTGTTGTTCTGCTGTTAGCTCTACAACAAATTCAGCATGTTCTTTCTTTTGAGCTGCTATTGAATCGTTCAGTTCTTTAAGTGCGGATTGCCGCTCTTTTTGCTCTACAAGTTTGGATTCCGCGATTGTTTTTTGTTTAGCTAATAGTTTAGTATCTTCAACTTGCTGCAACATGATTTCACGATCTGCTTCTATTAATGTGTTTACGGCTGAGAATCGGTCGATAAAATCGACAAAACTATTGGCACTTAACAGTACATCGATGTAATCAATCGACCCACTACTCATTTGTATAGCACGAACACGCTTTTTTAACAATTCTGTGCGTTCCGCTATTTTGTTTTCAAATGATTCAATTGAATTTTTCAACTCATCAATTTCAATTTTCCGTTGATTAATTTCTTCTTGAACTTCGGTGATATAATATTCCATTTCGTTAATTTTATTCGTTAATTCTGTTATTTTCTCCATAATGTCATACAACGTTATTTGATTCGTACTTATGGCATTTGTTTTTTCTTTTATTCCAGAATGCAATTCACTTTTATTTTGTTCAGTTTCTTGCTGTTTTTTTTCAAGCTCACTTAATGTAGTAGCATATGGTGTTGGTACGTAAATGGAAAGGGCCAATATTATTGAAATATTGGTTGCCAGCCATTTTGACTTTGTGTTCAAGTTTGCGTCCCCCTCCATCTACCTAGTAAATTTTCAACCTTTTACCTCTTTAATTTCATATTACAGGAAATTTATCAAGAAGCTATCTAAAAATGAAAAAACGGGTGAAAATTCACATTTTTTTCTGTTATTTTTTGTTAAAACAGAACATACCCCGTTATTGTTAGTAACTTATAACAATAACGGGGTAATTAATTCCTCATACTATGCTTTTAATAGCTTCGCATTAATGGCAACAATGATGGTGCTTAAACTCATTAATACTGCACCCACTGCCGGGCTCACAATAATACCCCACGGCGCTAAAACACCAGCGGCTAATGGAATGGCAAATATATTGTAGCCTGTTGCCCACCACAAATTTTGCACCATTTTCCGATACGTTTTTTTCGATAAATCCATTAATTCAACGACATCATTCGGATTGCTTCGAACAAGGATGACGTCAGCTGTTTCCATTGCTACATCCGTTCCCGCTCCAATTGCAATTCCTAAATGAGCTGTCGCAAGCGCTGGTGCGTCATTGACACCATCTCCAGTCATTGCCACTTTCCATCCTTTATCTTTAATTTTTTTGATTTGGTTGGCTTTGTCATCAGGTAGCACTTCTGCGTAAACTTCGTCAATGCCAAGTTGTTTGGCTACCCAGTTCGCTACTTTTTGATTGTCTCCGGTCAACATAATTGAATGAATGCCTTGTTCTTTTAATGCCGATACGGCTTCTTTAGCAGTTTCTCGTACGATATCGGCTAGTGCAACCATTCCAGCGAGTTGATCTTTGACTAATACAAATACAACTGTCTTTCCTTCTTCTGATAACTCATTAAACTGATGTTCATCAAAACTTAAATTATTATCAGTCACATACCTAGGACTCACTACATTTATTTTTTGACCGTTTACTTGTCCTTGAATGCCTTTTCCGGTAATCGATTCAAAGTCGGTCACTCTTTTCAGCTCAAGTCCTCGATCTTTAGCAGAATTCACAATACCAGTTGCAATGGGGTGCTCTGAATTTTGCTCAATTGCAGCAGCAAACTGCAGAACCTCATCTTCTGTGTAATCGTCGCTAGGTATAATATTGGTTACGCCGAACTCGCCTTTTGTTAACGTGCCTGTTTTATCAAAAACAACAGCATTTAAATGGCGTGCGTCTTCAAATCCTGCGCGATTTCGAATTAATAATCCTTTTTTAGCCGAAATTGAAGTTGAAACGGCGACCACCAGAGGAGCAGCCAAACCTAATGCATGAGGACATGTAATAACCATAACGGTTACCATTCGTTCTACTGCCACATCCACAGGGTAACCAAGTAATATCCACACAGAAAATGTTACAAGTCCTGCCACTATAGCTAAGTAAAATAACCACTTGGCTGCGCGATTCGTTAAATCTTGTGTTTTAGATTTTGACTCTTGCGCTTCTTTCACCATTTTGACGACTTGTGATAAATAGGATGCTTCTCCTGTTTTTTCAACTTCGACTGTTAAAGAACCTTCATTATTTACTGAACCACCTATCACTTTGTCGCCTTCTTCTTTTTCAATAGGAAGTGATTCACCTGTCAACATAGATTCATCAACTGTTGACTTCCCTTCAATAATCAAACCATCTACTGGGATTTTTTCGCCTGGTTTGACTAGTAATCGATCGTTGTTTTGAATTTCAGCTAGCGGTACATCGTGCACTTCGTTATTTCCGTCTAGTTTATGTGCTTCACTTGGCATGAGTTGGATCAATTCCTCTAAAGCATTAGAAGCTCCCATAATCGAACGCATTTCTATCCAATGACCAAGCAACATAATAACAACTAATGTAGCCAGTTCCCAAAACAACTGATTGCCGTCCCAACCAAAGACGACCATGGTACTGTATCCATAAGCTATGGTAATTGCTAAAGCGATTAAGGTCATCATGCCGGGATTTTTATCTTTAAGCTCACGAATTCCTCCTGTTAAAAATGGCCATCCGCCATAAAAGAAAACGACGGTTGATAAGATAAATAGAATATACATATCGTTGTCAAAGCGCCAATCGACCCCTAAAAAATGTTGAATCATAGGCGATAGTGCTAAAATCGGAAGAGTTAAAATCAGGGAAATAAAAAACCGTTTTTTAAAATCTGCAACCATGTCCCCGTGGCCACTGTGACCTTGATGATTGTGATTTGAATGATTTTCACTTTCACTCATTTCTGCGTGATTATGCTCGTTTTCTGGTACATGTTTTTCATGATCATGATGTGAGTTGTTGGAATTCATCGTAATCACTCCTTATTTTTATTGATTGCTTATAATCTATAAAGGAAATATCACATTGTGTTATTGTACATTGCCTTCGTCAAGTAACGACATCCAAGTCGTTGCATTATCTTTTGTTAAAAATACTTCTCCTTGCATTGTATATATCCCAATTTCATCTTTATTAGTAGGATTTTGAGAAATAAAGGCAACTTCATCTTGTGTAAGATTTGGCAAATTAACTTTTTCTTCTTTTTCATTCGCCACTGTATATTTTGTCAACATGGCATTCTCTCCATAGCTTGCATAAAACAATTCGCTTTCATTAAAGAAAACGGCTGTTCCGGAATCATTATCCTTTGTAATCAGGTCGAACTGTTCGCCGCCATCTTCTGAGACATATATCCCGGTAGATGTCGCTGCTGCAACTATATTGGAATTGGTCGGATGTAGAGCAAGCGCTGAAACTTCACCTTCTAATCCTTCCGCATTTACAGGCTTCCATTGTTCGTCCTCTCTCGAGAGTTTGTAAAATCCAGGGTCTAATTCAGTGTTCGCTTCTGGATTTAACAAGAAAATGTCTTGACTAATATATCCGACAGCCATCGCATGAAAATCCGTTTCTCCTTCGAACGCAATATGTTCCAGAGATTTTCCGCCATCTAAACTTTTTTGAATCCCAAGTGGATTTGGCATATCAGAATCAGCACTAGGATGCCCTGATGTATAAAACCCTTGGTCTATTGCGTTAAATCCCATATAATCGAAAAAATCGTCAGAAATGGTAAACCAGTTGTCCTCACGATAAATTTTCATCCCTGTATGAGCTGCAAAATACAACCCATTGTTGTTTCCGACATAGCCCATCCCATGGACATGATTGAGTTCACCTGAAAAAGGAATTTCTTTTTTTTGTTCTGTACTGTTATTACACCCTGTTAAAATTACTGTAGTCAAAAAAAATATCCATCCCAATTTCTTTATAACCATAGTTCTCCCTCTTTCTATACGATCAGATCTATCTTAAGTGTAAAGGAAAGGTTTTGATTTTTTGTGCAGATTAATGACTTCTTAAGCCTTATAGTATAGCCATAAGAATGCCATTATTCCTGCACGGCTTATGCATATCTTTTAGGTAAAGTATAAGCATAAACGAAAGAAAGAAGGGTTTACGATGAATCACAAAAATAAATTGATAGGAATAGTGCTTTTTTCAGCTATAACCTTATCTGCTTGCTCCAGTAACAATGGTGGGATGAATTCAAATATGATGAGTGAAGAAGATTCTGACCAAGGTATGGGAGGGATGAATCAGGGCGGTATGGGTTCAATGATGGATCATGGCAATGTACCTTCCCTTACTTCTTCCGAAGGATTAAATGATTTGGCAATCCCTCCATTACTCGAAAAGCAAAAAGATCAAGATTACGATTATGAAGTTGTTGCACAAGAAGGAACTACTGAATTTTTTAAAGGAGTTTCAACAGAAACATATGGATATAACGGTAATTTGCTTGGCCCTACACTTAAAATAGAAGAAGGAAAAAAGGTTGATGTTAAAATTACGAATGATTTAAGTGAACCTACTACATTTCATTGGCATGGCCTTGAAGTGGCAAGTGAAATTGATGGCGGCCCTAGTGATGAAATCCAACCTGGTGAAAGTCGAATCGTCACATTAGAAGCTGATCAGCCAGCCGCAACTTTGTGGTATCATCCCCATGTTCATGAAATGACTGCTGAGCAAGTGTACAGAGGATTATCAGGTATGTTGCTTATCGATAGCTCTGATAAGGAAGATCCTACTATACCAAATGAATATGGAGTCAATGATATTCCACTGATTTTCCAAGATCGCCTTTTTGATGAAGACAAACAATTGAATTACAATCAACTTATGAATGAAGATGGCACATTAGGAGACGTTTCTATCGTTAATGGCACAGTCAATCCTAAATTAACGATTACGGAACCGATAATGCGTTTCCGCCTATTAAATGGATCGAATGCGCGTAACTACACATTCAGTTTAAGCAATGGCGCTAGCTTTACTCAAATTGCATCTGATGGCAGTTTGCTCGATGAACCTGTCGAGATTCAAGAATTAACATTGGCAGCATCAGAGCGTGCAGAGATTCTGATAGATTTTTCAAAACTAACAGCCGAAGAATCGCTCGCTATCATAAATGATGAAGGCGTTGAATTATTGCCATTTGATGTAGAGCTTGACGGTTCTACCGTAGATTCAACTGAAATGTGGACAACTGAAGAGCCATTCCTATCGCAAGAGGAAAAAGAAATGCCTGTTGAAAAAAACATCGAATTATTTGGCATGATGGACATGGTAACGATTAATGGCAAGAAATTTGATGCAGACCGCATTGACTTACGCCAAGAACAAGGCGTGACCGAAGTGTGGGAAGTGTATAATAAAAAAGATATGATGGGTGGGATGATTCACCCGTTCCACATTCACGGGACTCAATTTAAAGTTATTTCTCGTGATGGTAAAGAAGTGGGTCTAAATGAACAAGGTTTAAAAGACAGTATATTAGTTAATCCTGGAGAAAAAGTAAAAATACTCGTCACTTTCCCAGAAAAAGGTGTATACGTGTTTCATTGTCATATTTTAGAACATGAAGATAATGGCATGATGGGACAAATTGAAATCTATTAACCAATAAAAAATACCCCCGAAAAGTCAAGGTTCTACCTAACTTTTCGGGGGTATTTATATGCTCAGTTTTACAACATTTATAAATCGGTTATGCTGTACGTTTTAAAAAGAAACGCTCACCTGCAAAGATTAACAGGATAAATACAAAGGAGACACCGACAACAAATAAGTCAGAGTTTATCTTCACCCAAATAAATGCAGCGAGTATAACAGCATCCAACGATAGTGCGGTCAACACAATCACTGAATTTGCTCCCACTTTTTCGCGCAAATGCTTGAACACGCCCCAATGGATAATCATGTCCATCACTAAGTATAAAATTGCACCCATTGAAGCAATTCGACTCAAATCGAAAAAGATAGTAAGGAACATCGCCAACACAATCGTGTAAACCAAGGTATGTTTTTGAATATCTCCAGGCATACTGAAGTGTTTATGAGGAATCAGTTTCATATCTGTCAACATCGCTAACATTCGAGATACCGCAAAGACACTTGCGATAATTCCAGAAATTGTCGCGATGATGGCAATACCTACAGTAAACCAAAGTCCGTAGTCTCCAAATGCAGGTCTAGCCGCTTCAGCAAGTGCATAATCTTTCGTTTTAATAATTTGGTCCAACGGCAAATTACTTGAAACTGACCATGCAATTAATAAGTAAACAAGCAAACTAATTGAAATCGAAATCATAATGGCTCTGCCAACATTTTTCTTAGGTTTGGTTATTTCAGAACCACTATTGGTGATCGTTGTAAATCCTTTAAACGCTAAAATTGTCAATGCCACCGCAGCAATATAGCTAACAATTGTAGGATCTACCGAATTCCCTCCGCTTTCTGCAGGTGCAAAAGAAAATCCAGCAACGCTTAATCCACCTATCCCAAAAACAGCCAGTCCCGCAATTTTCAGTAGTGACGCTATGGATGTAAACGACTGTATAAAGCTATTGCCAGAAATATTTACTAGAAAAGCAAAAGTTAGTAACCCGACCCCTAATAGTGGAACAAGATAACTTGATTGATCCACATCAAAAAGTTGTAGCGTATACGTCCCAAATGTTCTAGCAACCAAACTTTGGTTAATGACCATTGAGATTGCCATTAATAAAGCAGCTGCAGCTGTAATTGTGCCCTTCCCATACGCTTGGACTAAAAACATGCCAATTCCACCGGCTGATGGAAATTCATTGCTCAATTTAATATAAGAATAAGCACTAAACGCTGTGACAAGCCCACCCGCAATAAATATTAACGGAAACCAAGCTCCTGCAAGTTGCGCGACTTGTCCGAGTAAGGCGAAAATCCCTGCGCTAATCATCACTCCAGTTCCCAAACCGACAGCCCCGGTTAAGGAGATACTATTCTTTTTATAATCTGCCATTCTCCATTCCTCCATTCTATGTACAAGCATTACAACAAACGAACATGCTACATTTAGATAAAAAGTTAGCTGTCCACTTGCTTTGCGATTACTTGAATTTTCCCTAGACCACTTTTAGTTAAACAGGAATATGAAAATTCGACACAAACTGCACATTTAAATTGTTTTATGTATATAGTGAGAAGTTGAAATTACACACAGCCATTTTTTAAAAACGACACACCATTTTGTTTGAACCTAGAGTGACATTCACTTCTGCTGTAAACTAATTTATACGAGATACTTTTTGGAGGCATTTCTTATGGAGAATATCATTGCTTACCTTGAACAGTATGGATATATCGTTTTGTTCGGAGCACTACTTCTTGAACTGATTGCTTTTCCTATACCTGGTGAAGTTCTTATGACTTACAGCGGATTTCTTGTGTACCAACATGATTTAAACTGGGCTTATAGCATAATCGTAGCAGGTGCAGGTACTTCAATCGGCATGACCATTTCCTATTCTATCGGTCGCAAATTAGGAGCACCTTTTTTCATCAAATATGGACACCATTTTCATATGGGACCAGCAAAAATCAGTAAGATATCCGTATGGTTTAATAAACACGGAAATAAATTGTTAATCGTTGCGTATTTTATACCGGGGCTTAGACATATTACAGGGTATTTTTCCGGCATTATTCAAATACCATTTCGACTATATGCCTTATATGCATATAGTGGCGCTTTTCTTTGGGTCAGTCTATTTATAACATTCGGCAAAATTTTAGGTCCCGAGTGGGAACAATTTCATAGTTCGATCAAAAAATATTTCTTCATAGCTGCTGTATTCGCAATTGCTTTTTTAGTGGGGATGTACCTATACAAAAAATACAAAGCGCAGTTCCGTGATTATGCCACTCGTTTTTTGGAAATTTCTTTATACTTAATGCATTCGCGTAAAAAGGTGGCCATTTTATTAATAAGCACAGCAATAGTCACTTTTGGTTTGTTTCTTTTAATGATTGGGTTAATACAGGATTTTTTAGGAAATGAATTTCAAGATTTCAACGACATTACGAATTTAGTAATCCAGTTTATTTTCACTGAAGCTTGGGCAAACTTTATGTTGTTTTTTTCACTCCTAGGTTCTAGAAACACATTAATCTTCAGTCTATTATTTATAGCCTTTTGGATTTTATGGAAAAATAATGATAAAGTTCCTTACTTTTTGTTACTGGTAGTGGTTAATGGAGGCGGTGAAATATACGAAGAATGTTTGAGAAAAATATTCCATAATTTCTCTCCTTTGAATCAAACACTAGAAAATCTATGGTATTCATTTCCGAGCGAGCAGTCTTTAATGACATTTGTGATTTATGGGATTGTCGTCTTTATCCTAGTTAGAACCATCGAAAAGGTTTCGGTTCGTACATTCTTTCCTTTTGTCATATTCATTCTTTTGATGTTAATTTCGATAAGTCGCATGTATTTAGAGCTAGAACTTCCTAGTGATATTTTAGCTGGCTATGTTTTTGGTGGTGTATGGCTTGGATTTACAATTCTCTTTTTCGAATCTTTGCTTTTGCTAAGAAACTTGAAAACTAAAGATGACGTTTTAAAGAGCTAATGTAGTTTATAATCTTATTATTTAATAAAAGGAAGAAAAGTGATGAACAGATATCATTTTTCTTCCTTTTTCTTTCGACTAATTTTTAATTCTTAATGGAAACTATGCATTTTCTATGGAGTTTATCTCGTGAAAAGAAAGGGAATTTTTATAAAGTATCAGAAAATAACGGATTAAAAAATTACAATCATAGCTGGATTGGGAAAGGAAAATTCTATGGAAAAGTCTATTGTAAAAGATCAGGTGTTAAAACCTCAAAACGATCGAGATCGAATGAAAATCATTGTGATTTTGGCAGTACCTGCAGTAATAGAAAACTTCTTTCAAACGCTACTAGGTTTTGTAGATACTTATTTTGTGTCTCAAATCAGTTTATCGGCCGTTTCAGCAGTAGGTATTACAAATGCGGTACTTGCTATTTACTTTGCACTTTTTATGGCAATCGGAGTTGCAGCCAATGTCCGGATAGCTAACTTTTTAGGGGCAAATCAGCCGGAAAAAGCTAGGCACATTTCTCAACAATCTATACTACTCGCAGTACTATTTGGGATTTTAACGGGTATCGCAACATGGTTTTTTGCTGAACCACTTCTACAGTTAATGGGCATTGAAGATGATGTGTTGGAATTAGGTGTCTTATACTTTCGAATTGTTGGTATCCCTTCAGTCATAATGTCCTTAATGTTTGTTATGAGCGCCATCCTAAGAGGTTCAGGTGACACCAAAACACCAATGATGATCAGTTTTGTCATTAATGGGATTAACGCATTGCTCGATTATGTATTAATTTTCGGGTTTTTATTTATTCCGGAACTTGGCATTGTCGGTGCAGCAATTGCTACCGTTGTCTCGCGTTTAATCGGTAGTTTAGCTCTTTTCTTTTACATCAATAAAAATCAGGTACTCGCATTTAGAAAAGACTATTGGAAATTAGATAAAGACCATTTACTTGAACTCTCTTCTTTAGGGGCACCTGCCGCCGGAGAACGTCTAGTTATGCGAGCTGGTCAAATTGTCTATTTCGGATTTGTTGTAGCACTTGGAACTAATGCTTTTGCGGCGCACCAAATAGCTGGTAATGTTGAAGTTTTCTCTTACATGATAGGTTACGGCTTTGCTACAGCAGCAACCATTCTTGTTGGTCAACAAATTGGAGCAGGAAATTTAGATGAGGCGAGAAAGTATGCGAAGTTGTCTATCCAGTTCACTGTTTTTTGTATGACTTTATTGGGGGCTGTCTTGTTTTTCTTTGGAGAATGGGCTGCTGCTTTCTTTACAAATGACCCTGCTGTAATTAGTGATATTGGTACTGCTTTAAAAATTTCAGGTGTCTTTCAACCCTTTCTTGCTGTGTTATTGGTGTTGACCGGATCGTTTCAAGGAGCAAATAACACAAAGTTTCCAATGTATTTAACTGCAGTTGGTATGTGGGCTGTCCGTACAGTTCTTGTTTATTTATTAGGAATCCGATTAGGCTTCGGATTAGCAGGCGTTTGGATTGCAATAGGTATCGATATTGCATTTCGTTCTGTCGTATTAGTAATTCAATTCCAACGCGGTCAATGGATGACGTTAGAAAAAGCACCTGAACCCGAAGCACAATGTCACCCACAAACCAATAAAGAAAACATGTCTACTAATTCAAATAACTACTAAAAGAAACCAAGGAGGCGTTTTGTTTGAATAATCATCATCACGAACATCATGAAAAGAGTAGTGGAGCTTCTGAAGTA
This sequence comes from Planococcus halocryophilus, assembly GCF_022489025.1. Classification (GTDB taxonomy): domain Bacteria; phylum Bacillota; class Bacilli; order Bacillales_A; family Planococcaceae; genus Planococcus; species Planococcus halocryophilus_A. The sequence goes on from NZ_JAKVTG010000012.1 coordinate 52,118, forward strand.
CAAGTAAATACGACATACAATTCCGGTTGTGTGACTATAACAATTAGAGATTTACACAATCAACCTGTGGATTTAACCGAAACTCACGAAAAAAAAATACACTTAATTATTGTCAGTGCAGATTTGGAAAACTTTATACACGTTCATCCTATTGAAAACGAGTCTGGAGATTACGAAGTGGATGTGAATTTACCTGAAGGTCGTTATCTTGCATTTGTGGACATAAATCCCGTTGGATTGAATTACACGATTGAACCAAACACAATAACTGTTGGGGAGAGTTTCCATACTGCTGAAATAAATTGGGAAACTCTTATTGAAAGTGATCGTTCAACAAAAGAGTTTGAAGGTAAAAAAGTTACATTTCAAAGACCACAACTAATTGCTGGTAAATCTGCTACATTATCTTTTGATTTAAATAATGAGACTCCTTTACCTTATTTAGGTGCTTTAGGTCATGTGGTAGTATTAGACGAACATGGAAAGCAATTTCTACATGTTCACCCCATATCTAATGATCAAACTGTTTTCGAAGCAAACTTTCCTTCGGCGGGATTTTATAAATTATGGGCAGAATTCAACTTTTCAGATTCGGGTGTTATGCACTTTCCGTTTGCTGTCAAAGTGTTTTCTAAAGACACAGAACAATGAATGTTGCGCAGTAAACTTAGTTTATATTGAACCAATAAGGCCGGTAGCGAAAATTTGCTACCGGCCTTATTGGTTCAATTACTCGTAAAAGATACTTCTGATTTAACTATCCTGCACAACAAGACAGTTGAGAGACATCTTTGTCAAAAGTCAGTGCAGCTAGTTTTACACCTTCTGCCATAGTTAAGTAAGGTGTTAAAGTATCTTTGAGATTTTCAATTGTTAATCCAAATTTCACTGCAAGTGTTACCGCATAAATCACGTCTCCGGCATTCTCTGCAACAATATGACCTCCTAATAATTTACGGGTTTTCGCATCAACTACCAATTTGAACACACCAGTTGTTTCATGATTTACTTGCACTCTAGGAACAGCTTCTATAGGTAACACAGAACTTATCACTTCGTAACCTTGTTTTATCGCTTGCTGCTCCGTCAATCCGACTGTAGCAACTGCAGGTGAAGAAAACGTAACACCTGGAACAACGGCCAAGTCTAGCTTGTCATTACGACCACCGATCGCATTTCCTGCTGCTACTCGTCCTTGATAAGATGCTACATAAACAAATTGTGGACCCAATGTAACATCTCCTGCTGCATATACTTTTTTATTTGTTGTTTTGCTATAGTTATCAATTACAATTTCTCCGCTTTCTCCTATTTCTACATTCGCCTTATGAAGATTCAAGCTTATCGTATTAGGTGTACGACCAGCAGCAATTAATAATTGGTCAGACTCGACTACATGGCTGTTGCCATCTACTTCAAGATACACTTTTTTTACAGTTCCTTGTTGTTCAAGTTTTTCATACTTCGCGCTTGTAATTACTCGAATACCTTGTTCAGTTAATGATTTAGTAAAAGCTTCCGATATTTCAGGGTCGTATTCTTTGAACAAACGAGAACTTCTTTGGATTAATGTGACTTCTGAACCCAAATTGTGAAACAACTGACCCAACTCTACCCCGATGTATCCTGCACCAATAACAGTTAGTCGTTTAGGAATTTCTCTTAACTCCAACAGTGTAGTGCTCGTCAAATAATCGATTGTTTCTATTCCAGAAATAGTCGGAACAGCTGGAGAGGCCCCCGTCGCAATCAAAAATCGGTTTGCTGTTAATTTCATATTTCCTACTTCGATGGTATTTTCATTAATAAACTTAGCTTCACCTTTTATCAATTCAAAGCCATAATCATCGATTAAATCAACATATTTTTTATTTCTAAGATTTGTGACTAGTTCATCTTTCTGATTTACTAATGATGCTAAATCAACTTTCTCTGCTGACGTTTGCAAACCAATAAATGGATTCTTGCGAGCTGCACTATTAACTTCACTAGCGCGTAACAATGTTTTAGATGGGACGCAGCCAATGTTTACACATGTGCCCCCTACTGTCCCACGTTCAATCATGGCTACTTTTGTACCGTGTTTGACTGCTTCGATCGCAGAAGAAAAAGCGGCTCCACCGGAACCAATAACGATATAGTCAAACTCCCTATTGCCACTTTCTTGTGTTGTCATTTCTTCCATGTCAAGCGTCTTATAATTCGCTTCATTTACTGCTTGTTTTGCTTTAGTAATCTCTACTTTTTCTGACAATAAAAATTCAGCTTGTCCTTTTTTAAAGTTTACTTGAACATCTCTAGCTTGGACGCTTTCAAGTGCCTGTGTAACATGCTCTTCACATTTGGTACAAGTCATTCCTTCTATGATCATTTTGTATTTCTTCATTTTTATTCCTCCTCCATTAATAAATCGATTATCGGACAAATATGCAGGTCCTTTTCATCTGGACATCGATTTTTCAACTCCACCAACATACGTTTAGCCCGTTTCAAATCGTCTAGTTGTTTATCGATTTCAACTTCTTTCTGTGAAACAAAATCGAACATATCTTCACAACGATCATCATCTTTGTCTACAACACCTAATAACTTATAAATCTCATTTAGCGAAAATCCTAAATCTTGTAACCGACGTATAAAACCAAGCCGTTCAATAGTTTCTGTTGAATAAATTCGGTATCCTGAACTGTTCCTGTGAGGTTCTTGCAATAATCCTTTTCGTTCATAATATCGAATGGTTTCTTTGTTTACTTTGCAAAGAGCTGCTAGCTCACTAATTTGATAAGTCATGGTTTCACCTCTAAAAAAAGTATAGACCATGTACCTAAGTACATGGTCAACAAATAAAAACTAAGATTCATTTAAAACACGAATTTCAACTTTGTTTCATACTAGATATCTTTAGTGATTCCAATTATAGTAATGCTAATATTAGAAAATTATTTTGTAGTAGACAAAATAATAGCTTACTACTTCAAATTGGAGGTCGATTAAACATGTCTGCTAGTTTCCAACTTATTGTTCCTAAAGGCTGTGACAATTCGCCAAGAAAACAAATCGTACTAGATTTTATAATAGCAGTTTTAGAAGGGCAAACTGCAAACATACAGAGTTATATCGATAACTCGATCCACTGGTATCAATTAAATCAAACTAAAGCTTTATATGGTCAAGATGAGTTAATTGAATGGCTACAAAATAAACAAAAACTTATGAGCAGTCTTGAAGTTTACCAAGTCATTACGCACGGAAAATCCGCTTCGATCAACGGCGTTATCACATTAACAAAAGGTGATCGCATTGAGTTTTGCTATGTCCTGACGTTTAGCAGTGCCGCGAAGTCAGCAAAAATTGTTGACGTTAAATCTTATGAAATTTAGTTCAGCTTGATTTTCTTCTATAAACCAACATTGTGATTCCGTCTGTCACCGTAGCACGATCAAGATGCAAATCAATTTTCGGATTGCCACCTTTAAACAACGTGCGTCCCCGTCCTAAAATGGTTGGAATAATTCCGATAATGTATTCATCTACAAGGTTCGCTTTCACAAATGGTTCGGCAAGAATTCCTCCACCATATAACCAAATGTCTTTGCCTTCTTTTTCTTTTAATGCTAAGACTACTTTATAAACATCACCTTGAATAAATTCTACATTGTCTCTTTTCTCTAGCTCTCTTGTCGTTGCAACCAATATTTTTTTATCTTCATACGTATCCAAATTTGTTAAGACTACATCTTCATATGCTTTTGACCCCATAACGATAGTGTCGATACCATCCATAAATTCTGCAAAATCAAAAACATCTGTCGTATCGTTCTTTGTGTCTCCGTGACCCACGATCCAATCAAATCCCCCATGCTCATCTGAAATAAACCCATCTAAACTAATTGCTAGATTTAAAATTAACTTTCTCACCTAAAACGCCACCATTCATTTGTATCGTTTCCATAAAATGCTTACTATCGTGATTTTAACTTTTGTTTAGTTAATGCATATAACCAAACTACTATATTGTCTTCTTCATATTCTCTCACAAATCTCAATGAAGATTTTTCAAGAAGCTTTACTGATTGTATATTCTCTTTATATACTTCAGCTGTTATTTCTTCTTTTCTTCTACCAAAAGGAATTAAATGGTTTCCAACGCATCAAATGCGCGAAGGGTTTTTAAATTAGTAAGCGTAAGCACACCTTGCCATTCTTGCTTTGCTACTTTCCATTCTTCTTCGAATTGACCCCACATCCAAGTAGGATTCCAATAACCATCAATTGTTTGCTTTTGAATTACATACGTTACGTTTTCTGGAATTATCTCTTTAAATAAGTCGTAAAAATCAGAACTAGGTGTAAGAACTACTTGGAGTGGTTGTAGACTATAAGAGTCCCATTTTTCCGAATCTATAGTTACACATGCTTTTAAAATGTCGCTCAATTTATGATAAATAACAGCTTGCTTAGACGCAGAAAGTTGTTTATACAATTTTAAAAAACTAAGTAATTCGTGCGATTCATACATCGTTAAGTTGTTTAAATAGTTCAAGGCAACTGATGTTATTTCATCTAAGAAATCTGCTGGTACTAAGCCCTTATAATGATGAAGAAGTCCAATGATTTCAGCGGTCGGATTGCCCCATGCCCAATCCTCACTGTAGTTCCACCAAATCGCTCGCGGTGCATTTTCAACAGCACGTGGGACGATTTGCCACCCTTGCTTTTCTTGGTTAAACGTATTTAGTAAATATTGAATGCCCTTCTCCACTGTTGCTTCTGTCTCTGTTACGCCAATATCGCTCAAAAGATGCAATCCAACCGCAGTCGCCAAAGCTGAAGATTCCTCACAGCGAAAATCCGATTCCAAGCCATGACCAAATCCGCCATCTTTATTCTGAAATTTTTTCACTTCATTTAAAACAGCCTCAGAGCTACCACCTTCAAATTCCCATGCAAATAAAGTCCGTTCTAAAGGTCGTGCTGTTGTTTTTAAAAACAAAGCGGCTTTTTCAAATTGATCAAGAGATAGTTTATTCATATAACACACCCCTACCCTATTTTTGTCACTAATTACTTGAGTTTAAATGAGCATTAACTACTTACCCCTTAACTACTAGTAATTCAATTGTTTTTTCCTTATTCCTCCTTACTAGCCTAAAATCATCTGTCTCTTCTCTTTATGAGATGCTAAAAAGCTGTCGAGTCTGATGAGACTCGACAGCTTTTTAGTAGAATAAATAGTTCAAACAATACCAAACAACGTGTAGATTATAATGACAACAAAAACAGCTAAAGTTTTGATCAATGTGATGACAAAAATATCACCATATGATTGTTTATGCGTTAATCCAGTTACCGCAAGTAACGTAATAACTGCGCCGTTATGCGGCAAAGTATCCATCCCACCTGATGCCATTGCGACTACCCGGTGCATTACTTCTGGCGGGATATTAGCCGCAGCTATGGCTTTATTGAATTGATCGCCCATTGCACTTAACGCAATCCCCATTCCGCCAGAAGCGGAACCGGTGATACCCGCAAGCGCACTCGTAGTAACTGCTCCATTAACTAGTGGGTTAGTGAAAGTTCCTGAGATACTGTCACTGATTTTCGCGAAACCTGGTAGTGCTGCAATGATACCGCCAAATCCATATTCAGATGCCGTATTCATAACAGCTAGTAACGATCCATTGATGCTCGTATTGAGACCCTCTTTCATGTTCTCCATAACTCGCTTCCAATCGAAAAGAAGAGCTGCAAGAATACCTGCTACAAGTGCAATTTCTACGGCCCATATAGCAACGTTTGATGTTACGTCGATTGAATAGTTATCGAGCCCTAAAGCCGCAAAGTCAAAACCATTCGGATACCACCCCGGAATAGCTCGAACCAAATAACTATTCATCACAGCTACTAAAACCAATGGGACAAACGCTAAAAGCTGTTTGGTTTTAGAATTGCTAGAAGACAACTCTATACGAGGGTCGTTTTCTTTATCTCTTGTGTCATCAGCAGTCTTTTCTGTAAACCCACTATAGCCTTCCCCCGCTTTTTTCGCTTGTCTGCGTCTGAATTCCAAATAAGATAACCCAGTAAACAAAACAACTGCGCCACCAATAATACCTAAAACTGGTGCAGCATAAATATCGGTACCAAAAAATGACGTTGGGATGACATTTTGAATTTGTGGCGTTCCTGGCAGTGCATCCATCGTGAACGTAAATGCACCGAGTGCGATCGTAGCGGGCATAAGTCTTTTCGGGATATCTGCTTGTTTAAACAATTGTACGGCAAACGGGTAAATCGCGAAAACAGCAACAAATAAACTAACGCCGCTGTACGTCAAAATCGCTCCTAAAATGATGATGGCAAGCATCGCTTGTTTTGCCCCGATAAACCGGACAATTGTTTTCGCAATCGATTCTGCTATGCCTGACATTTCAATGATTTTACCAAAGATAGCTCCTAGTAAAAATACAGGAAAGTAAAGTTTGATAAAGCCGACCATCTTGTCCATGAAAATACCTGAATAGAACGGCAAAATATTTGCTGGATCAATCAAGAAAACTGCCAATAACGCACACAGTGGCGCAAACAATATCACCGAAAAACCTTTATAAGCCACAAACATTAACAATCCGAGCGACAGTAAAATAATCAATAAATCCATCATTCTTCCTCCAAAATAATTGCGATTTTCTAAAGAAATGAAAGAAAGCAAGCTACTTTATAGATTAGACAATCTAATTGTGGGCCTATTTGGAATCGTCTCACTTTTAGCTCGATTTAATAATTCTAAAATAACATTAAAAGAATAATAAAATCTTATTTTTACCTAAAATATAAATAACTACTTTCATTCATACTTATAGATGCTTAATTAAATAGCATTAATAACAAAAATACAAGAAAAAATGTAAATATCACAATTGTTTTTTATTTTGTTAATTAGTATATATTTATTTCAATATACCTTTATTCGTGTATAATAAGTCCTTGCTTCGGCAAAAAAATATAGATTCACAGATTAGAAAGAGGAGAGAACACATGTTAAGCATTCTTATCGGATTAATCCTATTGATGGCACTTGCCTATTTGGGATGGTCTATTATATGGGTAGCTCCATTAGCAGCAGGAGTCGTAGCACTTTTAAGTGGACTAGACGTTTACTCAACATATACAGATACGTATATGAATGGGTTAGTAAATTTTGTACAGAAATGGTTCCCGATCTTCTTACTAGGTGCAGTATTCGGTAAATTGATGGAAGAAACAGGAGCTGCGAGAGCTGTCGCTAAGAAAGTCACTCAATTAATTGGGGGGAAACGTGCGATTTTAGGCGTTCTTATCGCATCTGCGTTATTGACTTACGGCGGCGTCAGTTTGTTCGTTGTCGTTTTTGCTGTTTACCCAATTGCGCTTGAATTGTTCCGTGAAGCAAACGTTACACGGAGACTTTTAGTTCCTACTTTTGCGCTTGGTGCATTCACATTTACAATGACATCGATGCCCGGCACACCGCAGATTCAAAACTTAATCCCGATTGCTTACTACAATACAACTCCAATGGCGGGTCCAGTTATTGGAATCGTCACTACGTTAATCATGGCAGTTGGAGGTTATGCTTGGTTAGCGTATCGAGAGAAAAAACTTTCGGCAAAAGGTGAAGGTTTTTCTATGCATGAAAAATCGGGTGCTTCAAAAGACGATGAAAGTTCTACACCAAGTTGGTTCTTGTCATTAGTTCCTCTTATTGTAGTCGTGATTCTTTTAAACGTTGTAAAACTTGAACCAATTTATGCGTTAATGCTTGGTATTGTAAGTATTATGCTAATCAACTTAAAAGTTTATAAGAAATTTATCTTCTCGATTAACGAAGGTGCGAAAGGTTCGGTTATGGCTATCCTTAACACGAGTGCGGCTGTTGGGTTCGGAGCTGTCATTGCAATCGTACCTGCTTTTGACAATATTACAGAATGGCTACTTAACGTATCGGACAACCCTTTGGTTGCCCAATCGTTAGCAATTCAAGTAATGGCCATGATTACCGGATCTGCTTCAGGTGGTATGGGAATTGCGCTCAGTACACTAGGTGATACGTTTTATAACTTGTCACAAACTACTGGCATCAACCCAGAAGTGTTCCACCGAATGGCTTCTGTAGCTGCAGGTGCATCTATTTTGCCAAACAATGGTGCATTATTAACTTTGCTTGCAGTAACTGGATTGACGCATAAAGAAACATATAGAGATGTCTTTGTTGTCGCATTGGTTATTCCAACAATCGCTGTAATCGTCGGCATTATTATGGGTGGCATCGGTTTAGTATAACCACATCAATCAAACTAAATTACATTATATGGAGGAATTTAACATGGTAGAACAAAAAGTCGTAATTATTACAGGATCTGCTCGCGGTATCGGTTTTGAAATTGGAAAACACTTCGCAGAAAGTGGCGCAAAAGTCGTTTTATCAGATATTAATGATGAAGTGTTACAAGAATCTGCTCAATCACTGAGAAACGACGGCTTTGAAGCAATCGGCGTTAAAGCTGATGTTACTAGCGAGTCTGAGCTTCAAAACTTAGTAGCAGAAACTAAAAAAACTTATGGTCGCGTGGACATCGTTATTAACAATGCCGGTTTACAACACGTATCTCCTATCGAAGAATTTCCGACAGCTAAATACGAATTGATGCTAAAAATCATGTTAACTGCACCGTTCATTTTGACGAAAACAGTTTTCCCAATCATGAAAGAACAAGGATTTGGTCGCATTATTAACATCTCTTCTATCAATGGTTTGATTGGTTTTGCGGGCAAAGCTGCTTACAACAGCGCGAAACACGGCGTTATTGGCTTAACAAAAGTCGCTGCTTTAGAAGGTGCAGAACACGGCATTACAGTTAATGCAATTGCACCAGGTTATGTCGATACACCATTAGTGCGTGGTCAAATGGCTGATTTAGCTAAGACACGTAATGTGCCAATCGAAAAAGTACTAGCAGAAGTTCTTTTACCGCTTGTGCCTCAAAAACGTTTGCTAGACGTTGCTGAAATTGCAGATGCTGCTCTTTATTTGGCAAGCAACAAAGCGAAAAGCATTACTGGTCAAACAATCGTCATCGATGGCGGTTACACAGCACAATAACTTTATAAACCAAAAGGCGCGATGGGTATTAGCTGAAAAGCTGATGCCCATTGCGCCTTTATTATGGAAAAAATCGAAAGTCGCCTAATTTGCTTAGCGTAAATGATTGAAGTTAAACATTACAATGATGAATCTCCTTTTGTTTCATGCTACTAGACAAACAATAAGAAAGGAATAATAATGGGACATATGTCCTTTCGGTATTTTTTGGCTGCTAGTACAGTTAAAAAGATATAAGGAGTGTGAATCGAATGAAAGGCATATTTTTTGCATTGGCAGGAGGTTTTTTCCTGACGTTTCAAAGTGTTGCAAATGCCGCCATCAGTTCGCAAATCGGCACATGGCAAGCTGCCACGATGACCCAATTTACTGGCTTTATCTTAGCGTTGATAATTGTCTTAGCATTAAAAGATCGGTCTTATCAACAGTTGACTCAAGTCTCTCCACTTTATGCATCAGGCGGTATGCTAGCAGCAATCGTGCTGTTCAGCAACATGACAGCGATTCACCGTTTAGGTGTGACACTGACGATTGGCATGTTTTTAATTGCACAACTAATCACAGCTGTGCTGATTGACTCTAAAGGTTGGCTGGACATGCCCAAAAAGACTATTGGGCGCAATCACCTCCTCGGTGTTGCCTTGATGATTGCAGGCGTCATCGTCTTGAAATGGTAAAGGAGTGTCTATTATGAAAAAAGAAACTGTGTTCAGTTACCTTGAGCAATATAACTTGAGCACGATGTTCCCTGATCGCGTACAACAAGCCATGCAGCTGGAAACTTACACAGGTGGTAACCGGTTGTTTTCACAAGGCGAGAAATCTGACACGCTTTATTTACTAGTAGAAGGAAAATTAAAAGTGTCAAGGTTATCGCCGGAAGGCAAAAGACTTATATTGGCATTTAAATCTCCTTTTGACTTTGTTGGAGATATTGAATATATTCGAAAATCTACGCTGATTAATACAGTTGAAGCCGTTACCACAACAACAGTCATTCGCATTCCGTATGAGGCATTGGAAAATAGCATGACAAACAACACAGAATGGCTACAGTTTTTACTTGAGACGATTACCCACAAGTTCGAGCTTAAATCGCATGCTATGAATTTCAGTTTATTGTATGCAGTCGATGTTCGGGTGGCCAGTTACTTATTAGCAATGACGCCAAATGACACCACGCTCGACTCGACTTCACTTGTAGACATGGCAGATTTAATCGGTACAAGCTACCGGCATTTGAATCGGGTATTAAAGCAGTTTGAAGGACAAGGATGGATTTTGAAAAAGCGCGGGAAAATCATAATAATTAACCGTGACTCCATGTTAAAACAGTTTGGCAACAACATTTACGAATAGGAGGAACTTTAATGGCAATCGGCATACTGCTAGCTTTTCTAGGTGGCGCATTTGTCTGCGTCCAAAACACCTTTAATGCGAACGTTAAAAAAAGGGTAAGTATCTGGTCGACGACCGCCCTTGTTCTGCTTCTTGGCTTTGTCGCTTCGCTGGTAGCAGGACTCGTTTTCGAAGGAACGACTCTTTTCCACTTTCAAGCCGAGCCGTGGTTTTGGTTCAGTGGCATTCTGGGAGTTGGCGTTGTGGCTTCCGTGACTCAAGGCGTCCAGAAATTGGGGCCGAGTGCAGCCATCTCACTGGTCATGATCTCTCAAATATTCTTCGGGCTTGTGTGGGATACACTTGGCTGGTTTGGTCTTGAAAAAGTTCCTTTTACTTGGCAGTCTCTTGCTGCAATTGTATTAATCGCAAGTGGCGCATTGCTGTTCCAACTTGGACCTAAGTCAACAACAACCCGCACCGCTTCTTCTGATGTTGCACAAACAAGCCGTGTGTGAAAATCACATTTACGGCTTTTATATTTTCAAAATATGTAGAGAAAACCCCAACAACCTGAACTTGTCAGAATTGCTGGGGTTCTCTATTTTTCTTAAACTGGCTTTTGAACAGCAAGTTGAATCACATGAGACAAGCCATTATGTAAAATACCTTCATTTCTCACGACTTCCCCTGTGAAAAAATGAACGATTCGGTAATCGTTAAATGCCGACAACACTTCTTCTGGCCCATATAGAAGTTGTTCTGTTTTCGGTCCGCCTGTTCCATATTGGAGTTGATCAACAGAGTACACTTCCATTAAAAAATAACCTCCTGGTTTTAACGCACGCTTTACCCCTTCGAATGTTTTCTGTTGGACCTCTTTTGGGTAATGACCAAACACGCATATGATTTCGTCCCATTTGTTTTCTGGCCATGTTGCTTGTGACAAATCCACCAGTTCGGTTGAGACAGTTACCGAACGATTTTTTGCGAGTTGCACTGTTTTATCTAGGCCACTTTGGGCAATATCCCAGGCAGTGACGCGCATTCGTTGTTCAGCAAGATATACGGCATTACGTCCTTCACCTTCTGCTATCGCAAGAGCATCACCTGAGAGTTTTAAATTCGGATGGATTTTTTTGATGAATTCATTTGGTTCTGTTCCATACAAATATTCTTTTGTTTGAAAACGTTCATGCCAAGATGTCATACTTTTGCCTCCTAGGATGGTTTAGCTTTCATCATACCTGTCAAACAAAAAAGATGAAAAGATTGTGCATTCCGATATAATGGAAACCGTTGAGTATAATACGGATGGAGAGATTTTTATGAAACAGAAAGCACGATTGGGCTTATCACTATGAGCTATGTCCCAATATTTCACTTAACAATCCCAGCCATATGGGTTTCAGTCTTAATCGCAGCTGCATTAACAAATTTTTTATTGCGCTTTGCTCTAAAAGAAAAACCGGGTGATTGGTTATGGAATGCGGTGTCACTATATATCCTCATCTGGAAGCTAAGCTACATTCTATTTAATTTCGAAAATTTCCTTGAAATGCCTTTATCTATTCTTTATTTTAATGGTGGTTTATACGGTCATTTATTAGGAATTGTTCTAGTAATCGTGTATTTAACGGTTACCTTAATTAAACAGCCGAAACTAGCTAACCAACCGGTATTTGCTTGGCTATTGTTTTTTGTATCTTATCAAGCTGTATTGCAGATCTTCGAAAACAATGTACTAGAAGCAATTTTTCATAGCCTTTTGCTAATAGTAAGTATTTTAGCTATCCGCTATCTTGTTAAGCGTGCAGATGTTCCGACAGATTTACTACTCGCAGCCTTATTTACATTAGAACTGCTAATTGTAAGCGTATTTGCTCCCTTAATCTCTTGGCAAATTGCAACATTAGTTACGCTTGCAGTGATAACGATATTCTTTTATAACCGATTTGCACAGAAAGGACAGATTGTATGATAAAAAAAGTACTTTTCGCAATTTTATTGTTAGCAGCAATTGCCATTATTGCCACTAACTTCATAGCAAAAGAAAACGAATCTACAGAATCTAAAGTAGAATCCAATCAGTCAGCTACGACAGGGCTTACACCAGGAGCAGAAGCACCCGATTTCACATTAACCGATCAAAATGGCGAAATAGTTCGCTTGTCTGATTATCGTGGAAAAAAAGTGATTCTTAACTTCTGGGCAACTTGGTGTCCACCTTGCCGTGCGGAAATGCCGCATATGCAGCAATTTCATGAAAACAATCCAGACGGTGACGTCGAAATACTGGCCGTCAATTTGACTTCCCAAGACAAAGGCGACGAAGCCATCCGTTCGTTTATTGATGAGTTTGGCTTAACTTTCCAAATTCCGATGGATGAATCTGGAGAAGTGGCACAAACATACCAAGTGCGCACTGTCCCGACAACTTATATTTTGAATACAAAAGGCGAAATTGCCCAGAAAATCGTTGGCCCAATGGATGAACAAATTATGATTGATCAAACAGAAAGCATCGATTAAAACGAGCATTTTATGACCAATTTTAGTAACACAGTAGAAAACACCTTCAACAAGTACATTTTTTACCTGTACTTACATCGAAGGTGTTATTTTTTAGCTCTATTTCATAAAATTATTGTTAGTCTATCACGCAATACTTCTCAGTCAGTCTCATGTACTCGTCAATTGCATCTTTCAAAGGCTGTTGTGAAGCATGCCAAAATTCTCGCTTGGATATATCTACATTTAAAAAGGTTTGTGCCAGTTGTTCGACTGTCATTCTCCCGGAGTTCCGTAAAAGTTCATCATAACGTTCTTCAAAGCCATTTGGTTCTAAATTCGCCATCTCATATATGCCATTGCTAAACAAATAGCCAATTGTATAAGGAATATTGTAAAAAGGTTTTTCCGCATCGTAAAAATGACTAGTATACATCCATTTATAAAGTGCTAAATCTTCAATCTGTCCTTCGTAGAAAGAATTTTCTACGTCGCTTAACAATCCATTTATTTCTTGAACAGATAATGGCCCTTGTTTTCTTTTTTCATAAAATGCTTGTTCAAATCGGAACATGTTTGGTACGGCTCCTACATACATAAGTCCATTTTTGATTTTCAACTCTAGAAGAGCGAGTTTATCCTGCTTATTGCTTGTTTGATCGATTACAGCATCCAACACCAAATTCTCCATAAATGTGGAGGCGGTCTCAGCGACGCTGATCCCTTTTTGCTGGGCGAGTGCAGGTTCGTCGTGAATGATGAAGTTATGATACGCATGCCCGAGTTCATGAGCTAACGTTAAGACATCTTGGTATGTCTCTCGGTAAGTTAAAAATATGCGACTCTCTTTAGATAAGGGCATAGATGTACAAAATCCACTTTCCGCTTTATTAGGTCGATTTTCACTTTCAATCCAGTCTGCCTCAAATACCCTTTCTGCAAATCGTCCTAACTTTTCACTAAACCCATAAAATTGTGTAAGAATAATTGTTCTCGCTTCGTCATATGAAATTTTTTCAATAGGTGCAAACAATGGGGTTACTAAATCAAACCAACTAGTTTTCTTAGCTCGACTCAACTCGAGCTTACGTTGAATATAAGTCGTATACCATTTTTTGTTTTCATCAATTGAAGCAATCGCTAAATGAATTGTTTCTTCATTTATGTCGTTTTGTTCAACCGCTTCTTTTAATAAATTGGTCCATCCTCGTTGTTCATATATATCTAGACGAGAACCAGCAATATGATTGAATACAGAAGCGAATGAAGTGGCTTCGGCTTCGCATGCCTCTTTTATGCCTTGTGACGCTTGTTTACGAAGTTCGTTGTCTTTAGAGTGAATAGCATAATTTAAAGCTTGGCCAATGGGGACCGGCTTTTTTTCTCCGTCCACTTCAAGCAATACTTTCAATTTCGATAGCATAAGTTGTTGTTGTTGCTCCCATCCTTTTATGCCATTTACAGACATCACACTGATTAACCTTTCCATCTCAGGAGGTAAACGATCATTGGCATCTTTTTTTTGCTTAACTAAATAAAATGAAATTGGTTTTATTTCTTCTAAATTGATAAATTCATTCCATGTATCTTCTGGTAAAGATACAAGAAGTTGATTTAATTTCACTTTTAACGTGTCTATTTCTGCTTTTAAGTTGTCACTTTTCTTAACCAGGCTGATTGCCGAACTGTTATCGACATTTTCAGAATAGGCGCAAAGCAGAAATTCATCCACTTCTTCCCACTCGCTCAATATCGATTGAAACTGTTGAACCATGGAGAGTAGTGGTTTTAAATTTTGCTTTTTTATGCTCGTTTTATGTACTTCAAGATTCTTGGTTAGAATATGTAAATTATCCATTATACGATGTATTAGATTAACCAATTGAATTGATTGGCTCCCACCTTTATATAAAGAATCTAAATTCCAGTTTTGCGTTATTAATTGATTCATCATTAGTCTCCTCCAATTGCGATAGGACTCACATAAATTTGATAAACTATATTATTTTTTCGTAAGCACTAGAATTAGCATGATTTCAAAATGACTACTGTAAATTAACAGAAACTAATTCATCATTAATAGAATAACATTAATTCCCATAAAATAAACAAAAATTGTATACTTATTTCCTAATAATCAAAAAAAAGAAGCTTAACTATAAGCTTCTTCCCCAAATATATCTATTTTGCATATGATTTTCTTATCATTCGAGTCCTTTTCGAATCTTTGGTGCTAAAAAAAGATAAACAATCCCACTAATTAGCAAAACGATACCAGAATACATAAAAATCTGCCCCCATGTTCCACTTTGAGACAAAATCAGATCGTTCCCTTTGTAGGCCCAGTAAAAAGGGTTCCAATAAAAGAATTTTTGCCACTTATCCCCCAACATTTCAATTGCTAACACTCCTGCAAGTAAAGGGAGAAACAATATTTTGATACTTCCGGCTGCGGTCATTATGTCGCTACTAGTCAGCCCTTGGATAAAACCGACTGATATACTAAGTAAACTCGTTACCAGCAAGACTAGCAATAACTGCAATAGATTCACTGTTCCAAAACCGGTAATGACGATTAAAGCAATAGTACCAATTACGGAAAGCAGAACCCCGATTACACTTTTCCCTAGAACGAATGTGAGTCTTCCTGCTGGAGTTAAGTTAATCGCACTTAATGTGTTATCTGCCTTTTCTTCAACGATATTCAATGCAATGAGCATACCACCAAGGATCGATATTAGGAGAATCATTGTGTTCACTAAAGTCTTTTTAAAGGGTGGTACAGTTCTTTCAAAGTCGAATAGTTCACTATTGGTATCTTCAATCGTAATATCTAGCTCATAAAAACTGTTTACTATTTTTGCATAATCGACAATGCCCTCGGGCTCATTGCCTTGTGTCATTAAATAATAACGATCGTTTTCTGGAAGTATGCCGATTGTGGCATCTCTTTCTTCAACTCGTTCTTGTACTTGCTCGACAGTTTTAAAAAGTTCCACTTCTGCAAATTGCTCTAAATAGTTTACTTGACTGGTGTTATCTCCTTCTAGTAAAGCCAATCCTACTGTCGTTTCATTTATCCCTGGTGTAAATAGATTTATTAAAACAGCAAGAAGAATTGGAATGAATAAGATATAAAGAGCAATCGAATCTTTCAAGTTCACTTTTAAGTCTCTTCTGAATATCGCCCAGATTTTCCGAATCATCGCTATTCCTCCTTACCCTAAAAGTGTTTTCTTATATCTTCGGTTTGAAATGCTGAACAAAATAACTCCTACCAATAAAAATCCACTTGATATAGTTAACACATATAACCAATCATTATTTCCGAGCAGCACCGATTTAAAGCCTTCTAACATGGGATAGGTAGGGATTAGTTTTAGGTAATCCGGATTCCAACTTGGGATGAAATAAGCAATATTGGGAAGAACCATTAACAACATAAACCCATAAATCGCTCCAAAAGCTTGTGTCACATTTTTGTAGAAGCTCGCTATTAAAAGCCCAAGTGCCGATGAAAAAAAAGCAGTAGTTACTAACAAAAGTAGCAATAATAAATAATCAGGCTGAGTTCCCATTATTGGAATGACGACTAAAAAACTCGATAGGATTGTAGTCACCAGGATGACACCAACTTTACTCAACAAGTATTGCCAAACAGGAGAAGGTGTAACGGCATATGCCATAATGACCCCTTCTTTTCTATCTAAGAAGATGTATGCGGCAATAATAAACAACCCCATAAGCGCTCCATTAAACACTAAAACGGACGGCATCATATTCTCTCTATCTGATAACACATTGAAATTGTTTGCTAAAGGCCTAACGTCTTGATTGTTCATCGCAGCTTCTATGGTTTCATTGGACTCCACATGAAGTATTTTTAATAGGTTCTTAAACTTTTCGGATTCATATCCTTGTAAGTAATATTCATAGTTTATCGTGTTATCACCGTCTAATTTCACTACCGCAGCAATTTTCTTTTCTTTATCTGCCATATAGATGACATCTTCACGGCTCGTTAATACGTATATTTTTTGGTCCGTCGTGGTGTATAGCATAGCGTCTTTTTCTTGTTTATCTACTTCAACTTTGACAGGCGTTGCTTTCCCATCAGTGTCTTCTCGTAAGATTTCTTGTAAAAACAACTCACTCGTTTGACTTGGCATATCAAAGTAGATATATTCCGTTCTTTGGTTATTAAAGTTATCGGGAACCAACAACAGAAATACCGCTAAAATGATTACCGCCATAAACAATTCGATGTAAAAGTAAAACCCTCGTGAGGCTAGCTTTAACTCTTTTATAAAGCTAGAAAAGAGTTTCATGTTAAACAAGCCCCCTTCCAGTGACCTTTATGAAGATTTCTTCAAGCGTAGCTTCTTTTGTATGCATCGTTTGAATGTCATGGTGTTCAATAATCTTTTGTAGCTCTCTTTTATCTTCTGGCAATACAGTAGACAAGGTCGTTTTTATCACTTCTCCTTTTTCTATATATTCCACTTCAACGAGTTTATCGCCGTATTGCAGCTTTAAATTTTTTGGTGAATCAATTAATTTAATTTCTCCATCAACGATAAAAGCCACTCGGTCACACAGTTCGTCTGCAATAAACATGTTATGTGTCGTTAAAAATACCGTCACGCCTTCTTTGTTTTTTTCTTTGATGATGTCTTTAATATCTGCAGCAATAGATGGGTCAAGTCCCGTAGTCGGTTCATCTAAAAACCACATTTCCGGATTATTAATCATCGACCTTGCAAAAGTGAGCCGATGCTTCATACCTTTTGAAAACTCACCAGCCTTTACATGTTCTTTGCCTTCTAAACCAACAAGCTTTAATAGCGTATGCGAATCTAGCGTTGGCACATCAAACAATTTTCGGTAAAAATCTAAATTTTCTTTAGCTGTGAGTTTGCTATATACATTTGACTGTTCGAAACTCATTCCGATTTTATTGAACCTCTCGTTTGAAACCTTTTTTAAATCATATCCCCCTACCACGACTTCGCCTTGTTGAAGAGGTAAAAGACCTGTAAGAATATTGAGGGCAGTTGACTTACCTGCTCCAGATGGACCTAAAAAACCGAACACTTCACCATTCGCGACTTCAAAACTAACGTCTTTTACTTGATACTTTCCGTCTTTGTTATAAGAGTGGTATAAATTTTTAACAGAAATCATCAGATTCCCTCCTTTTCTTGACTAGATCTATCGATAAAAGCATTTTTTAAGCATGTCGATGTACTTGGAAATTTCTTTTTCCACTGATTGATTATCAAATTTGGTAACACCTAGTTCGAGATCTCTTCTGAATTCGTCACTGAATTTTTCCATCGTCCACTTGATGATGTTCAACGCTTTTTCTACATCAAGATTTTCTTTAAAAAGAGAATAATCTATATTGTGCGTATAGACTTGGCTATAAAGCTTTAACGGAAAATCTGGATATTGGTGCATAATCTCTTCAACAGTCGAATCTTTAAAAAGTAACAGTGAAAAGTCCATTAAGTAGGGATACTTTTGAAAAACTTTAAGTTTTATCATTGATATTTCTTTTAATCGCACGAGAATGTCTTGATTGTTCCAATCCAATTCATTGTTAATTTCGTCAGTCATTACTTTAAACGTAAAAAACTTTAAGTACTTATACAGCTTTTCCTTGTTTCCAAAGTAATGGAATAACAGACCTTTAGAAATTCCTGCATCTTCAACAATCTTATTGGTTGATGCTTTTTGGAATGTGTTTTTACTAAACTCTTTCATGGCACTATTTAGGATTCGATCTCTTTTTTCAAGATCTACGTTTTTTAATAAGTCTTCCACTGGGCTCCCCCTTTTTAACCAAAAAAATTTGACTACTCTGGTCAATCTCATTATCACACGAGTTGACTACACTGGTCAGTAATTAACTGAATGTTTCACAAACAAAAAAGAACTTCATTTGAAGTTCTTTTTTATGATTTTTTTATTCACTTGGTCCGATTAAATAGTCGATTAGCTCTTGATTGGTTAGTTGTAAGTTTGCAGGAATGTCGTGTCGGACACTTGTTAAACCAAAATGGCATATTCCAGTGACATTTGGAATCGACTTTACGTTTAGTTCGACTTTTTTATCCGTAAGCTTTTTTACTAGCTCTTCTATAAATTGCTGATGAATCATCATATCAACAGTTCCGAGGTGAAAGATTCCTTCTAACTTATTTTCTATGATGTATTTTAACTGTTTGGCCAATAAGGTGTCGGATAAATGATTGCATGCTAAATTGTCGTATACCTCAAGTTGACCTTCTTCAATTGCAGATTCGATCCCCTTAAGTCTTGGGGACTGTTTTCCCCATATTTGCGGAATTCTTATTATCACAGCGCGTTCATTTAAAATTTGTGTTAAACCGTGCTCACAGCTAATTTTAAATTTCCCGTATACAGACTCAGCATTTAGGTTGTCTTCTTCAGAGTGATGTTTAGTGTAATCTCCGTCAAATACGTTGGCAGTAGAGACGTAATAACAAACCCCGTTCGTTTCTATTAACTCTAATGCCAACTCTTTATGAAATCGTAGTTGCTGGTCAAAGTCCCCTCTTAAACACGAAACCACGGCATCAGGATTTACTTTGCGAATGATGTTTTTCAGTTGCTCTAATTCACTAACGTTTAGTTGAAACTGGTTGTTTTCAGGAAGGTCTATAGGCGATGTGGAATACGTACCGAATATTTCAAAACTTTCTTTGCATTCTTCAACTAACGCTCTTCCCACTAATCCACTGGCTCCCAGTATTAACAATTTACTCATCTCACACTCTCCTTTTATTGATTTGAAGTGACTGGTGGTACAATGACGCGATCGATTGCTTTTGCAATTGGATTCATAAAGATATTAAGCAATAGTCCTGCAAAACAAACCGTTAATATCGTTCCGATGCCGATTGGCCCTCCGAGTAATAACGCAACAACCAAAAACAACAGATAAATTAACGTTCTTCCAACAAATAAATTGGTTTTTGTGATATCTTTCAAGATTAAGGTTAAGCGATCTACTGGAATGGGCGCGAAATTCGTGTGCAAATAAGTTGCGGTTCCTACGCCTATTAAAAAAAGACCCACTCCGAAATAGATAGCTTGACCTTGTACCGATTCGACAATTAATAAGTTACTCAACACAAAAAGCCATAGATCAATTCCGATACCTGTGATAATAGCGGTTACCAAACCTAACACCTCTGGCTTTTGTCTTATTAAAAAAGAGTTACAGCCAATTAATAGAAGAGCTACTATGACTTCCCAGCTTCCCACTGTAAGACCTACATTACTAGCTAACCCAACTAACACGGCATCAAATGGAGATGTTCCCAAATCTGATTGAATGGTACAGGCAATACCTAAAGTTAACAACAAAATACCTATTATATAAAAAATATACTTCAATCGAATCACTTCTTTAAATATATTTTTTGTTGCAAATGCAACAAAATTAAGTTAAGTTCAATATATACTATGTTTGATGACATTAGCAATAGAAATTTGACTGGAGAGAAATGTATGAAAGATATTTTGCGCGAAATCGGTATGATTGCACGGGCCTTAGATTCAATAAGCAATATCGAATTTAAAGAACTGGATTTAACAAAGGGGCAATACTTATACGTGGTCCGCATTTGTGAAAATCCAGGAATGATTCAAGAACAGTTATTGGACATGATCAAAGTAGATCGCTCAACAGCTACTCGTGCTCTACAAAAGCTTGAGAAAAATGGCTTTATCGAGAAAAAGGACGATCCATCTAATAAAAAGAACAAAAAACTATATCCAACTGAAAAAGGAAAAACGGTCTACCCCATCATTATAAGAGAAAATGTCTATTCCAATCGTGTTGCTTTGCAAGGTTTTTCAAAAGCAGATGAACAAGCTACACTTGATATTCTTCAGCAAATCCGAAAAAACATTGAAAAAGATTGGGACCTTGTGAAAAAAGGAAATAAACGGAATTATTAGCCAGTTGAAGGAGCAATCGATTTTATGACAACCATAATCAGAACGTGTAACGAAATGGATGTAATTGAATTACAGGAAATTAGTATTTCTACGTTTAGCGATACTTTTAAAGATTATAATTCACCGGACCATTTACATGCCTATTTAGAAAAAGCTTATAATTTGAGTAAGCTAAAGAAAGAGTTAGCCAACCCTTCCTCCCTATTTTTCTTTATTTATTTCAATGATCAAATAGCAGGTTATCTTAAAGTAAATACAAGTGAAGCACAGACTGAAGCGATGGGTGAAGATTCACTCGAAGTTGAACGAATTTACATTAAAAAGCTTTATCAAAAATATGGACTCGGAAAACAACTGCTCAATAAAGCGATGGAAGTTGCGCAGGAGTTCGGGAAAAAGACAATTTGGCTAGGTGTTTGGGAAGAAAATGAAAATGCTATTGGGTTTTATGAGAAAAAAGGGTTTGTTCAAAATAGCTCTCACTCCTTTTTTGTGGGTGATGATGAACAAACCGATTTGATTATGGTAAAAAATTTTTAGTAGAAAGATAAAACTAAAAAGCAAAGGGTGGCTGAAATAGAACTATTTCAGCCACCCTTTCTTCTTCTCTATCTATTAAATATAACTATAACTTTAGTTTCATTCCTTCATGAGAGGCTACAAACCCAAGGCGTTCGTAAAATCTCAAAGCATCTGTTCTTTTTTTATCTGTAGTCAATTGTACTAAATGACACCCTCGATCTTTTGCACGTTGAATCGCCCATTGGATAAGCTGTGTTCCAACACCTTTCCCCCGTACTGAAGGAGAAGTTCGAACGCCTTCAATTGTAGCTCTCCACCCTCCTTGATATGTTATGTATGGTGTAAATGTAATTTGTTGTACGCCAATAATTTCATGTTCTATACAGGCAACCACCAATTCATTATTGGGATCCTTTGAAATTGCATGGAAGGCTTCGATATAGCCAGAAGGTAAAGGTTGCTCGTAATGTTCTCGTTGACTGCCTAATGGATCATTAGCAAGCATTTCAACAATTATTTCTAAATCCTCACGTGTCGCCAGTCTGAATCTAATTGCTTCTGTCATTCGAATCATCTCTTTCTTTTGGCTGATTTGTGTAAAGCAGAAAAGAAGTAAGTTATTATTTAATCACTTTCCATTTCCCCCACACCATAATCGTTGCAGCTAAAGCAGTTATGATACTTGCAGTGAAAAATCCAAACGCATAAGTCGGTATGTTTTGTAATGGTACTCGGTCATTTATTTCAAAAAACAAAAAATAGACACCAATACCAATTCCATCAACATCTGTTCCGATAGACCTTAAATCCATTCCTTTGCTAAACAATAAAATAGTTGCGATTAGAAGAACAACAACACTAATCCAGTAATAAGTAATTTTCAAATCAATCTCTCCTTTTAGAAAAGTAGAAATTACTCGCGGAATAAATAATGGAACCACATACCAAAATCCAAAAAGAGGCATTAAATTTAGATAAGAAAAAAATCGAGTAAATCGCATGACCTAATAGAGCCCAACCATAAAATTCATGACTTATTTTAATCGCTTTGTTCTGTCCTTGTTTCTGCTTTATTGTCGGCCGAGCGTTTTCAAAAAACAATAATATCCCTCTTTCCAAAGATCTAAACGATTAATTGGTGTTTGGTTCAAATGCCCGTACTTCGTGTTGTTTTGTATTTCTGAAGAAATTCAGTAACACATTCCCTCTATATCCCATTTAGTTTACTTTACCAGAAAAAATACTTACCAGTCTTTATTATAAGATAAAATTTAGCTGCTCACTATTGTTCACTGTATTTTTTTCCCAGCCTCTATGTTAAAATTTTCATAAGGTATTAACCATTTAAAAGATTTTAGTAGAAAGGACGTGAAACTAACATGTGGATTTTTATAGTTCCCATTGCGTCACTAATTTCACTTGGCGCACTAATTGAATGGAAGCGAAAAAAAAGAAATGATACTTCTCACAATGCCATCAATCCTCATACTAGACCTGGCGAAAGCTCTAATTACCAAATGGGGGATAATCATTATACGAGCGGTGGAGAATAATTTCACGGATCATGAAGTCTTCGATTTCGAAATAAGTTAAGAAGTCGAGGTGGATCGTAGACCACTGACCAGCTATAACTTTAAATAAAGAGAGAGAGCCGAGACTATACATGTAGCCTTGGTTCTCTCTTTTGGATACAAGTGAATTTCGCTTTCAGCAGTTCAACCAATTTGAAGTTCCATCGGTTTCATGATTCTCTTTTGGTAACTCCATATAGCAAAAATAAACAAAGTGATCAAACCAAATGCGAGGGGCAAAGAAAATAACTCCCAAACTTTAAGAGAATAGTATTTTGTTTGATGGGCATTTTCGACGGTTTGTAAATATGCGTTTTTGTATTCAAATTGGACCAAACTCTCTCCGCTAGCCATCACAATTGTGCCAATGTCATAATCATTTGAAACAATCGGTTCCGTAATTTCTCCATTTTCACCTACAAAAAGCAATGCTTTTTCATAATCAATAGGAAACATCGCACTGGGCTCTGCTGGCAACGAACTATTATCTCCTACATCTTCTTTAACGAATACGGCAATATGTTGCAGTTGTTCTTCGTACTGATCAAATACAGTTTGTAATGCTGTTTTGTCAGGCATTCCTTCTACTGATAATGCCGCAATGGCCTTATCCATAATCTCTTGACGTTGTTGTTCTACTCTCTCAGCTTCTTGTTGATTTTCTTGCCATGGGATGAAATTGTTAAAAGAGAATGCTAAAAGAACAATGGTAATTAACAGTGAAATCCAAAAAGAAGCCTTTAAGAATTGCGAAAAGTTGCCTTGGGCCTTTAATAAATTTGATACTTTTTCAAACGGTTTTTTCTGCTCTATTCGACTTGGCAGTTCGACTTTTTCTCCATCATTCAATTCCGCTCTCATCTGCTGCCATATGTGAGAACATGACGCACAATCCTTTACATGCTGTTCGATAAATCCTTTGCTTTCATCACTGCATAGCTGATCGATGTAAGATGGCATTAAATCACGGACTATGTAACATTCATTTTTCATAGACAGTTCCTCGCTCTCTCTACTTTAATTTTGCTCTGTAAAAAGACACTCTGGCCCAGTTTTCGTTTCGTTGATGAATTTCACCAATTTCTTTAAAAGACAAGTCTCCTAAAAGTCGCAGCAATACAATCTCCTTATAAGGCTCTTCAAGAAAATGAACCATACGGAAAAGTTCAATCTTGTTTTCACTAGCGATTAAATCTCGCTCTAAAGACTTTGCTTGATCTTCAGTATGTAGTTGATTAACTTGTTTGACTTGCTTGTCGACGTACTTATAATAAGTATGTTTAGCAATTTGACAGAGCCAAACCGACATTTTACATTCGCCATTGTAATTGTTAATTGAGCGAATCGCTTGATAAAAGGCTTCTTGCGTCAATTCTTCTGCTATATCCACATTCCGGCAAAGTGAAATCAAGTATTTATAGACCTGCTCTGCGTGTTGTTCATATATTTCCGTAAGTTCATCCACACTTCTACCTCCTTTCACGTTATATATCTGAAAAATATAGATTTCGTTACAAGATTTTCAAAGTTTTTCTAATTTATTTATTTTAACATTTGTTCCAAACGCTTTGAAATGTGCACTAGTTTATTAGAGGAGAAAAGAATGACAACCTAGTAAACCCAGGAATTCCTCCTTTACTTATTCATAGCCGTTTGCTTCAATTGTTTAATAAGATTATTTACCCACACCATATTTGACTAACAAGGGAGACGTGACTTTGTGTGACAGACTACGATGTTTATTTTGCTGTTAGTATTTTTATTTACTTGTATATTTACATTGTGTTGCATGTTTTAGTGGAGTTTGTCATAAGAAAAATGTTGAAACTGGAAACACTAAGAGAAACTCCCTACTCTCGCATCAATTGGGCTGTTTCAATTCTTCGCACGATTAACCTTTTAGGTGTATTGCTATTAATGTATCCATTTGTTTACTCTTTTGTTTTGTTTATGTTGGTTTTCGACAATGCCTTTGCTATTGAATTGATATTTTTGATAAAGCGGGCGACACTCGCTTCTTGGGTAATTTTAGTGTTCTTTAAAATTTTTTATGAGTACAAGTATTTGAATATTGAAAGTGCATGGGTCACCTATTTATTTAATATTCCTGTCATTGCCTCAGTTTTGCTAATCGATTCGATCCTGTACTATTGATATACTAAATACTCGACCGCAAAGTGAACAGTAAAAATAGATGAATAAAAAAATAACAAAAAGAAAACCTTTTGTTGAAGGTGGGAATTATGAAAACTGTACAAATTGGCATCAAAGAAAATTTACTGAATTTCATCCTGTTAGTTGTAACAAACTTTTTTGTGGGGTCTATGGTTGGCTTAGAAAGAACCATCCTCCCAATTATCGGCGAAGAAGATTTCGGCTTAGTCTCCACAAGCGCGGCATTATCCTTCATCATTAGTTTTGGATTCTCAAAAGCTATTGTAAACTATTTCGCAGGAGCCATCGCCGACCGATTTGGAAGGAAAAAAGTCTTACTTGTGGGTTGGAGTGTGGGGTTACTCGTCCCTTTACTGGTGATCTTCGCAAGCTCATGGTGGATGATTGTAGTCGCGAATATTTTCTTAGGTATTAATCAGGGACTTACGTGGTCTATGACTGTGAACATGAAAATTGATTTAGCAAAACCTACTCAACGAGGGTTCGCTGTTGGGTTTAATGAATTTGCAGGGTATACGGGAGTAGCGGTTATGGCAGCTGTTTCAGGTTTTATTGCTTCGAGTTATTCAAACCGACCAGAACCTTTTTATATCGGAATTGTCATTGTCGTAATTGGCTTTGCTTTGTCGCTAATTGTAAAAGATACTCAAGCACACATTAAATTACAAGCTAGCACCTCTACTAAAAATACGACACTTTCAGCGGCAGATATTTTTAAAAATACAACTTATAAAAATAAAAATTTATCTATCCTCACTTTTTCAGGACTGAGTACAAATCTGAAAGATGGTATGGCTTGGGGACTGTTTCCGATATTTTTTGCAAGCGTTGGGCTCAGCTTATCGCAAATCGGATTACTGGTTGCTATTTATCCGGCTTCCTGGGGCTTTTTCCAACTCTTCACAGGTTTTCTTAGCGATAAAATTGGCAGAAAAAAGTTGATTGTTGGTGGCATGTGGCTACAAGCCATTTCATTATGGATGATCTTACTCGTGAATGAATACAATACGTGGATCGTTGCAGCTATCCTGTTAGGTGTTGGAACTGCGATGGTTTATCCCACATTGCAAGCTTCTATAAGCGATATCGCAGATCCGTCATGGAGAGCTTCTTCAATGGGAGTTTATCGTTTTTGGAGAGATAGTGGATATGCTTTTGGGGCATTATTTGCCGGCATATTGACGGATTTACTAAATGTCGGTTGGGCTATCGGGTTAGTCGCTATCTTGCCTTTGAGTGCTGGAATAATCGCAGCAATTCGCTTACGCGAGACTTTGCCTAGTTTATCTAAAGAAAATAGTTAAAGTGTAGCTGAGTCAATAGAATGCAATTCCATGGCTTTTACACAACATCTCTACACAGAAAAAAGAGGCTCTTTATTGAGAGCCTCTTTTTTCTACGCATTTGTTTTTAGTTTACAACTATATTTAAGTTCTGTATAAAGGGTTCGTGAAACGTGGTGCAGTTGATTTATACCATTGGTAGCAAAAAAGAATAATTAAGGCAAGTTCAATGATGTCACCCCCATAATACATCAGCATACTGCCTGCTTCAGCATCCGTTCTCGGAACGCCTTTTGGAGGATTTGCGTATATATACTTGGATAAAATCTTATGTCCAGCTAATGCTAAAATCAATACAACGGCTCGGTACATATAGCTGTAACGACGTGGTGTAACATCAACATAAATAATGGACAACGTAAATAAATACCCCGCCAGAAAAACATGCAAATGAATCAGTCTATAAAGGACAAGCGATTGATGCATCAGCATATACAAATCAGTCGTATACAGAATATAAAGGCCACCGATATTAAGAGCAGTAGCCGTTAAAGGGTTGGTGAAAAAGTGCAGCAGTCGACTTTTTAAGACACGTGTAAGCTTTCTCGCAGTAGATACTTTTAATGTACGCAATAACAATGCCATTGGCGTAGCGAGCAAAAGGAGGAGCGGTGCCAACATTCCTAAAAGCAGATGTGTAATCATATGTCCTTTAAAATTGATATGAGCAAATTCCGCCAACGGTCCGACCATTGCTATTCCTACACTAAATACGCCTACAATCCAAAAAACAAATCGATAAACTGGCCATTTCTTATATTTCCGATTTGTACTAATTGCAGCAAGTAGATAGAGGAAAATCATTGAGATTAACAACAATGTCACGATTACCTCGAAACTTGTACCTGCTGCTTGAACATGAGAATGCATGCTCACCTATCTCCCTTCTTTTGCCGTCCTTTTGCTTTTTTGCGTTTGCATGTAAAGCAGAACCCCAATAATTAGTATAATAACTGCAGTGACATTCCAAATAATATCGTACGGGAGAATATCGACATTATAGCGAATTTGATGCAGTTCAAGAAGTTTGTGTTGAACAAGTCCATCGAAAAGCTGAAATAATCCTCCTCCGAGAAACATACCGCTAATCCATCTTTTTAACCAAAAAGAATTTCTTCTCTTAAGATCTGCCAATAGAAACAACGAAGCCACTGTCGCAAACCAGCTGAATGCATGAAATAAGCCATCTGAAAATAAGCCAACGGCAGTGGTTGATTTGTCATAAAAATGATGCCATCCTAAAATTTGATGAAAAACCGCTTCATCAATA
This sequence comes from Planococcus halocryophilus, assembly GCF_022489025.1. GTDB lineage: Bacteria > Bacillota > Bacilli > Bacillales_A > Planococcaceae > Planococcus > Planococcus halocryophilus_A. The sequence goes on from NZ_JAKVTG010000012.1 coordinate 79,985, forward strand.
AACGCCACTAAACCCATCCCAAAAAGGAGACCAGACGCTAAATTACGAAACGAATAGGAACTTTGATCTTTTCCCATACTCCTTCAGCTCCCTCTAACATATATTTTTCCACAAGCTCTTTTTCCCGTTTATCTTATTAGATAAACGCGTGTCTTAAAAGCCGACTATCATTAATCTAAAGAAAATATGTTGTCGCGAATTTCTAGAAGATCATTAATTAAAAAAGATATATACTAATGACAACAGAACTAAAATCACTATAAAAAGGAGGTAGAAATATGTTATTTATGTTAATCGTTAAATCCTCAAAAAATTCAGAAGCCGGAAATAGGCCAAGTTTGGAACTTATGGAAGCTATGGACAAATACAATAAAGAGCTGATTGAGGCAGGAGTCAGGGTCATGGCGAAAGGTCTGAAACCAAGTTCAAGTGGAATTCGCATTTCCTATCCAAATTCAGCAGAAAATCCTGTGGTTACAGAAGGCCCATTTACCGAACCTGAAAATGTAGTAGCCGGGTTTATCCTTATCGATGTGAACTCAAGAGAAGAAGCTATCGATTGGGCCATGCGCATGCCCGACCCTCAAGGAGGCGGTGAAGGCCAGATTGAATTGCGCGAAGTATTTTAGGTACATCTAGCAAGTCATAATCGATTGCTATAATTTCGTCTACTATTGAAAAATTGCCATTTGAGTTTCCGGATTAAAAGGAATTCTCAAATGGCAATTTTTTAGTTTTTCAAGTCCATTCATGACCATATTCGCGTATAAATTCAATTTCCTTTTGATAATGTTCTATGTGACCATCACTTATCATTTGTTGAAATGCAAGATCCCCTTCAGCAGCTTTTCTTGCTATCGTTTTACATAATCCTTCTAATCGCAGCAATACCATCTCCAAATAATTCTTATCCACTTTATCTCCGTAAGATTCGAAAAACAACTGTACCCGCTGCTTTATGCGATCCGCATCTTTTGAGGAATTGTAGTAAACTTTTTTATCCTCTGATTCTGCTAGATTGTACCTTGATAAAGGGATACACGTATAAAGCGTATAAGCAATATCCCAAAGTCTTGGACCAGGACAAGCATGATCAAAATCAATGATACCAACTGGCTTTTCTTGATTAAAAATGAGGTTGTATAGAGCAAAGTCATTATGGCAGATTACTTCATATGGTGAAGGTGTATTATCTAAAGGCTGCCAATTTTCATCAAATGTAAAATCACTTACTGAATCATGATAAAGACGAAGCATTTTTGCAATGTCTTTTAATACTTCGTCTGACCACATATACTTTTTCACAGGATAATTACCGGCTTCTCCTTCAATATACGTTAAAATCTCTCTCCTATTTTCGTCTATGCCTAAAAATCGTGGTGATTGAGTAAACTGCTTTTTTTCTAAATGCTTTAAAAGCTGATGGATTTTAAAGCTTTCCGGCTTTAGTTCTCGGCGAACTGTGTCTGCTACACGATAAACAGTAGAAACATTTCCACCGGTAAGTTTTTTTTCGTCTTTATAATCTGACATCCTTTGATTCCCCCATCAACTCATTTTTTAAAATTATCAATAATTATTTTTTTCAACTATAAGTAACAAAATCTAATCAGTTTACCAAATAATTGAAACGAACAGTATGCTACTGCGTATACTTAATAAGGTCTTTTTAAAGAGATGTTGCCAAACTATAGTTTTTTTAAAATTTCCGCAGTGAAATCTGAATGCTAAGGAGGAAAAGTGATGAAAAAGCCAATCATTTTTATTTTAACATTACTGGTACTTGGGATTGGAAATTGGTTGATTTCCTCTATCTTCAACTTTGAATTTATTGACGTAGCCATTCCCTTTAGTGTTGTTTGCACAGGATTAGCTCACAGCTTCACAGGCGGAACCAACCCATATACACAACAAACGGATATGCAGCTAAGAGGTAAAACTGGCATCCGGATGCCATTCAAAAATAAAGCCGCCCGGACCTCTTTCGTCTTTTTCGGTTCTTTTGCCTATTTTCTTTTCGCACTCGTTATAACATTCGTTTATTACAGTGAGTATTTTATTGGGTAGCAGTAGTTATTTAAAACTATTTTCCGAAAGTAGGGGTATGTGATAAAACAGTGAGGTAATGATACAATATTCTAAAAAATAAAGAATGGAAGGTTTTAACAAAAAATCCATTCTCTATTTTACTGACTAACTATTTTTTGGCTATGATCAAAAATCGCTTCGAGTTTGTGCAGATTCCTTTTTTTGTTCGGTTGTTTTCGATAAAAGAAGTTAAACGAGAGTAGTCCTCTGGCTCCATACCGAAATTCGGAATAATCGGCGTATGTTGCAAGAGAAAAATCAAATCTTCAGTTCTTTGGTAGTATTCAGTAACGTTATAATCAAAAGATTGCACGTCGGAAAACCCCGCTTTTGTTAATTCCCATTTATATTTTTCTTTTGAAACGCCATCATTTTCACTAAAGGATTGCCCTCGTTTGAAAGCAGTTTTGATATTCAATTTGTCAGCTTCACTCACTTGTTAAGTTAAAAACAAGCCGTCTGTCTTTAAAACGCGTGCAACTTCTTTTGCATCAAATGGTGCATGGCGATTTGATATAACATTAAAGAAGTTAGCAGGAAATTCGATTTTGTCTGAAGACATATGCAAAAACTGCACGTTCGGTAAGTTAGATTTTTTAAGATTTTCTTTTGCTACTTGAATCATCGTATGCGATAAATCAATTCCAACTGTCAATTCCAATGCTGGCGCAATGGTTAGCATTTTTTCTCCACCACCTGTACCAATATCTAAAAGGATATCAGTTGTTTGAGCCCTTCTTTTTACTTCATCATAAAAGTCCCATTTTGGTTCGTCACTCATAACTTGTAATTTGCTAAAATCCCAACCGTTTAAATTCCCAACTGTCTCATAGAATTTCTTGTACTCGCATTTATCCATTATGATTCCATCCTTTGAAGGCTATTTGATTAAAGATTCTGTAGGCAGCTTGATAATTTTTTCAAGTTAAAAAGTGAATCCTGAAGAGTGTTCATTAGTTTTTGGTATTTTTTTCATTTCGAAATTTAACTATAGATATCGCTGTTAAAGCCAATCCAACCAATATTAGAATAGAAAAGATAAACCAAATGAAAGTTGTGGGTGGACCATTCCCAATAGGGCCTACTTTTGGTAATCATAAATCATACAGTCCTAGAAATGATAAAGCTATAATCAAAATTCCTCCATACAACAATATATGTTTCTTCATTTTCCCACTCCTAACCTACATTATGTACTCCAGTATAATTATCTTTTATGGACAAACATTATATCGTAAACCTTCATCCTATGGAGTCCTAGGTTTAGACTCTTATGCAGATAACTTAAGATACTTGCTGTTATGTTAAGTTATATTCAAATCTAAAAGAAAATCTATTTGAAGCCTTTGCTGTATTAAAAATTATAAGAACTAAACTACAAAGCTTGCATTTTTCGGCCTGAAGCCACTATAATATGAAATATTGTATCGCTATAAAAAAGCAATTTATTCACATGGTCGTAGTTTTGATTAACACTAAAAAAAGTCCATTATGATAAATAGTCTTAAGGTGACGTGCAAATGCACGCCCTTTTTTTGTGGGATAAAAAATAGAATGGATAAGGCTTAGGCTACCCTTAAGATTGGAGTTTGGTTATGAATAAATGGATGAGATTATTGCTTATTTTTGTTTCTTCAATTGTTCTTGGATTTGCAGCTAATATGTTTTTATTGCCACATGAAATACTAGCGGGTGGCGTAACAGGTATTGCGATGATGTTCGGGTTGGTAACACCACTGAATGCTGGACTTTGGATGATTATCTTGAATGTTCCAATTCTTGTAGTAGGCTGGATGAAGCTCGGTAAGACTTTTATCGCCAACAGTTTGTTTTCTGTAGTGGTCACATCTATATCTATGCTCTACATTCCTGTCGTCAAAATCACAGAAGATGCACTGCTTTCTTCAGTCTTCGGTGGCGTCATTTCAGGTATAGCAGTTGGAATCATTATTCGGTATTATAGTTCGACTGGCGGATTTGACGTCATTGGCCTTTTGTTGTCAATCAAACGAGATATTCCACTAGGAGCACTTGTTTTTAGTTTAAACAGTGCAGTTGTTTTTGTATCTGGTTTTATCTTTTCATGGGAGTTAGCAATGTATACGATGGCTTCCATTTACATCACCGGACTGGTAGTTGACCGTGTTCACACGCGTCATATCAAACTGAGCTTGATGGTTGTGACAAATCAAGGAGATGCCGTCAAAAAAGCATTGCTTGATAACCTAGACAGAGGAATCACAGTAGTAGATGGCGAAGGCGCTTATTCAGCGGCTAAAGTAAAAGTTCTTTATAGTGTTATTAGCCGTCATGAATTGGCATTTGTACGACCATTGATCAAAAAAGTTGATCCACAAGCATTCGTTAGCATTAGCGAAACGATGGAAGTAATGGGGAATTTCAGAAAAGACGGGAACTTCATGAAAAGTCCGGTTTCAAAAACCGATGCTGTGCAAGTAAATAACTAAATATAAAACGGACGAAGAAAAATAACTATTTTTCGTCGTCCGTTTTTAAATTGGCTAGATATTTTCTAACAATTGCTACATACGATTCATATAGACGATTATTCACCCTTTAGCGTATTTTGCTAAATGGCCTCTTTCAAGAATCCATAAAGCTTGAAAGTACAAAAGTAACGCCACGACCCAAAATCCTATTGTTTCAATAAAGTTGTACAAATAAGCTTGCTCAGAACCCATTAGTAAGTAATAAGCTGTTCCCAAAAATAACCCTACAAGAGAATAAAGAGATACTTCCATAAAATATTGATTTACATTAGTCTTTTCTTTATATTGTTTTCTGTATTTATCTATTATCCAAGAGGAAGGAACACCGACTACCAAGTAGTACAGTAGATAAATCCATATAGTTGAAATGAAATATACGACGATACCTAAATAATACACATCTGATTCTCTTTGATTTTGTGGAACATAATTTAACGCAGAAACAGCTAATGCTAATATACTTGCGCTAACGATAACTGCTAGTATTCTTTTCAACAATCTTCCAACTCCTCTTATAGGATAAACTTTATCCACTAAAATATAGAGAAAAACAGTTAATATACATTAAATATACTCAGGACATAGATTAATAGCTAGATAATTTTGGAAATAAAAAAGCAGAAGCTCAAATAGGAGCTTCTGCTTTCTTAATAATCGGTTTTGCATAGACTAGGAATAAAATTAAAACCTATTAATCTATTATACAAACAAAGCACGAAAATTACTTACCAAATCGATTCGGCCCATTCTGGATGATCAATAAATGGATTTCGGTTGCCTTGAATGTCTTCAATCTTTTCGTTGCGCTGCTCTTCCCAAGTGCTGACAGGATCTTGTGCATGCCACTCCAGCAAAACAGAAATCTTGCCATGATAAGGCGTTGAACCATTATTCACCTGGTCGTTCAATTCCAAATCCACCGAGTCATCTGACTCATAGCGAACTGCCATATAAAACAACATACGGGCAACGTCGCCTTTTACATCATTCGGTGGTTCCCAGGAATTAGCTGTGCGCAAACAGCCATCGCAACCGCTCACTGCAGAGCCGCCATAATTAAAGTCTAAGTTTCCGCGCATTCCATTCACTTGTACATCAGTTGGGCGCAAATGGTGGATATCCGTCCCTGCACCCACCGCTGTTCCAAAATTCCCATGAGACTTTGCCCATGTGTGCTCGCGATTCCAGTCACCCACATTCCCGCCATTCAACGATTTTGAACGCGACTCTCCTGTATATAATAACAAGACATTGTTCGAGTTATTCGGGTCTTCGTCCGTTATTTTTAACGCGTCCCACACTTGTGAATAACTAAGTTGTTGGTGGTCATCGATAATTTCATGGAGTTCCGATTTCAACGCCGCTCCTTGCAAACCATCTGCAGATTCATAATAAGCAGATGGAGTTGGAGTTGGCGTTTCACCATAGCCATTCATTGTATGGCTTCCTAAGTGATCAAATGTATTCGTGGGATACGTAGTCCATTCAGTCGATGGATTAAATGCGTCATTCACGACGCTGTCGCCAGATTGTATATCCGGATTGCGAACCAGCGTGACATCTTTCGCAAATTCAGCGTTTGATCCCACTTGGCCCATTGAATCAATTGGTACCCCACCTTTTTCCAGTACCAATACATCATCACCGTTAAAATTGATTACGCTGTTGTTTTGTAAATCTCCTTTGCTTTGAATCGCCGAATCTGCACTGCCATGATAGAGAACTACTGTATCCCCGCTGGCAACCGTACCGGAAAGTGCCATCTCACTTTGCGCGGATGTGCTGCCGTTTGCATACAACGCTACCGAATAAGGGCTCAACTCGATTGAAGCACCCGTTCCGTTGTAAATTTCGATTGCTTTATTCAAGCTGCTACCTTCTATGTATTCCGAAATAAAAAGATCGCTTGCTGGAGCAGCTGCTTGAACCGTTGTTTGTGAACTCGGTACCCACAGCATTGCAGCCATCCCTACTGATAATAACGCCTTTGCTGATTTCCCCCATAAACTTTTATCCATCGTCATGTCGTCCTCCTTTTGTTATAAGTGTTTCTGTTTACCCTACTAATATCTCTGATCTTGTTCAAAAAATTGCAAATTAATAACATCTGATTATTTTTAATTTACAGTTTTTTCTATCATTCCATTAAACTTTACCGAATGCATCCATCATCGTCAATGGTATTTAACAAATATTACATAAATTTAATAAAATGTAATATGCTCTATATTTGCAGTTTGATGTTTACGATATGCTTTTAAATATTAAACCGGCTATTAATATTCTTACTTTTCATTTTTTATTTAAAGAGCTATGGTAATATAAGGATAAAAATTAAAGTAGGTTTTCTATTGGAACTTTTCACAGAGAAATTAATTTTGATTGCTCTTTTCGTTTTAATCATTCACTCTATAGAAACACTTGCCTATGCCGTTCGATTATCTGGAGTAAGAGTTCGCCTGCTGGCATCTGCGCTATCCTTATTCAATGTCATGGTAATGGTCTCTCGTTTGGCGAATATGATGCAACAACCATTTACGGGGAGTTTGATTGATTCTGCTCCAGAAATTAACACCTTTGAATTTGTGGAAGCACAATACCGAATTATTATCGGTTCGTCTACTATCGGCACAATGCTTGGGATCCTCTTACTTCCAACTTTCATCTCTATATTTTCACGTGCAATCATTCATCTTTCAGCCGAAAGAGGATCGATACCCGGACTGGTCAAAAAAGGAATGAACATTGGCTATATTAGGAGGGGCATTGGACACGTTCATCTACCAAAACCATCTTACTTAAAAGGCGTCCGTTTAAAGGATATTCCGGTTCAGTTATTTTTTATCAATATGATCATTACCGCAGTTTACACAATTGGCGTTCTTGCTGCGCTTTATGCAGCCATCATTGTTCCTGAAAGAGCTGCTACTGCAATTATGGCTTCTGGTCTTATCAACGGATTGGCTACTATTCTGTTAATTGTTTTCGTCGATCCAAAAATCTCTGTATTAGCCGATGATGTCCTCAATCGGCGCGGCAGTTACTTAAATCTTAAAAGCATCGCTCTAATGATGATTGCTTCCCGCTTACTAGGAACGCTACTTGCTCAGTTATTTTTTTTACCCGGGGCAAGGTACATTGCTTGGTTCACGAAATTTATTGTGTAGTTCACCCTAGTATAGGTCTCGTACAAAACAAAATTTTCTCCACAACTATAAGAAAGACTGGGTGCAAGATTAATTGCGCCCAGTCTTTTTTTGTGACTCTGATTAACTCAATATATATTCTAAGTTTTCATGAAATTAGTCAATTCTATATTTCAGATCAATTCTTATTTCTTTTTCCATTCTTCTCGTTGCCCCGCTTGAAATTTCCCGTTGCTTTTGCCAAAAGAATCGGCAGTTGTCTTGTATCGGCTTTTGCAGCTGTAAGTTTTGCAGATAGCTGTTCGGCATCTTTCCCTTTTAGCATTACTACCTGCTTGCCTTGGTAGCTAATCAGAATTGAGCCGTTTTTAGTCAGCAAGTACGTAAATGGCTCTTTTTCTAAACGGCCTCTTTGATCAATTTTGCTCAACCTTTCAGCAACCTCCTGTATATAATTTACCAAGGTTATACCCACTTCCTTTAAATAAGAGGGTTTACTACCAAAACCATTTTGTACCGCGTTCTTTACTGTATAAATCAGCATTAATATTTCAGCAAATCCCCTTTACTTCCAAGTTTCATCTAACTAATCTGAGTATTATTCAATCGCCCTTTTATACGATTGAATGTCTTTAACAGTAGAAGTCTTAAAAAAGCATTGCAAAATTATTTCCGTTGCTTCGCAGTGCTCTTTAAGGTTATAAAAAGTCATAGTAAAGAAAAGACGCCTATCGAACTTTATATATGATATTGGTTCGATAATCATATTCAGAATACTTGCACTTTAAAAGTTAGCATGTATATAATCAGGTTAAGAAAAGTTAACCGGTTAAGAAAGGGGTTTTACAATTGAATCAACAATCTATTTTCATTCTCGAAACGTATGAACAATTAAAGGTCATTAGCGATCCGCTACGCACCAAAATGCTCATTTATCTAGTCGAACAACCTCACACAGGACAAATGCTGGCTCAAGAACTCAACCTTTCGCGAGCCAAAGTTCTTTACCACCTCCGAGAATTAGAGAAATACGGCATTATTCAGCTAGTCCGAAAAGAAGAACGTGGAGGAAATATCCTGAAATTCTACCAGGCCGTTGCCAGAGGATTTATTCCGGCAGATCATTTGCTTACCTATGTGGAATCCCAGGAAGCTACACGCCAGTCCTATTTAGAAGTCATTGATCGTGCAAAAACACGGGTGCTCACAGCTCCAGAAGAATCATTTGAACTGCACTCTTCCAATGTTGAAGAATGGAACAACCTGTCACTTCAAACTGAATTTACTGTAAGTGAGAAAAAGTTTGTGGAATTCACACGGAAGTACCGTGAACTCTTAAGTACATTAAATGAAGAGGACGAGGAAGCGGACAAGCATCATTACTACTTGATGACTACCGCATTTCAGATTGATGAATTGCTGTTTAAAAAAGAAAATTAGGTAATGAAAGGAGCGGTTACGTGGGAAATGATCAAGTAGCTACCGCAAATGAACAGACAACAGCTATCTCGAGTTTGTTTAGCAACCGATCGTTTATTTTTCTCTGGCTTTCTAGTACTGTATCTTTTCTTGCCTTATCAACATATTTATTTGCTGAACAATGGTACATCATCACTGTGCTGGAAAAGGAAAGCGCTTTAGGTATTGTGATGATGGTAACGATGGTCCCTCGGATTTTGTTTATGACACTTGGTGGTGTTTGGGCCGATCGGTTCCGCCGCTCACGCATCATGTTACTATCGAGTTTAGTACGCTGCTTTCTTGTACTAGGAATGATTTTATTGCTACAGCTCAGTTTACTTGAACTGTGGCCACTTATTCTTTTTGCCTTGAGTTTTGGAATCGTAGACGCATTCTTTTCTCCAGCAAATACTTCTCTTCTGCCTGCACTCGTCGCGAAAGAGGTTCTTCCACGCTCAAATTCTTTTATTCAAAGTTCCAATCAAATCGCGCTTTTTTCAGGTCCAATGCTAGGCGGTTGGATTCTTTCGTTCGGTTCTTTTAGCCTGTTGTTTGCAGTGATTGCTGGCTTTTTACTATTAACATTTCTTTTCTCTTCTCTTATTAAGGAGGAGAAGCGTGAGACAAGTATTAGCAAACCTTCAACGTTATCAGAACTAAAAGAAGGTTTGTCGTATGTCTGGAACATGCCTTTTCTGAAAAACATGTTGCTGATTTTAATCATAATCAACTTCTTCTTTTTCGGTCCATTGTTAATGGGCATTCCGTTGCTGGTGGATAGTGTTCTCAAAGGTGAGGTGTTGGATTTAAGTTTTCTTCAAAGTTCATATCAAGGAGGCATGTTAGCTGGAGCCATTTTAGTCGGCATTTTGAATTGGCAAAAAAAACGAGGATTGACTATGTTAGTGATGATTGGTGTGTTGGGTATTTGCTTAACTTTCTTAGGACAAATCGGGTTTCTCTGGCAGGGAATTCTTTTACTCGTACTAATGGGCATTCTTTCTTCTTTTATCAACGTAATACTAATTTCAACAATACAAGTTCAGTCGGACCCGATGAAAATAGGCCGCGTCATGAGTCTCGTCAATGCATCTTCAAATGGACTTGTTCCTCTCTCCTATGCATTTGTGTCGCTAGCTCTCTTGTTGCAATTGACGATTTCAGATGTGATGTTGGTGTGCGGTATGCTGATTTTTGTGATTACCGTCATTTATCTGTTGCGCTCCAACGTCATCAAGCATGTGGAATAGATGAAGAGTGTTACGTTAATTGATTAAGAGGTAAACTTGCGTATATCGAGGTAGCTTTTACTCATTTATATATTAGGTAATAATTATTCGATTCCAATGACGTTTCCAGTTTTTCTTTTGAACGCGCTTTTCATAGATTGCCATACGCTCTATATTTGCAGTAAAAAAAGGAGTCGGTTTAACTGTCAAGTTTATTAAGTCTTCAATTCCATGAGGAGCTATTAACACTAAGTTGTCTTGTTTATCTAGTTTAACGCCTATTGCAGTCGCTGTTTCTGGAAACTTTGCTATTGCGTCAGTTGATGATATGTAGGGTTCTACACCGTTTCTACTATGCATTCTTGCTTCATTTTTAACTGACCATGGCACATTAGGAAGTAAACTTATTAATCTACTTTCTAATTGCTTTTCCATCTTTTCGTCCTTATTCGTACCATCAAAATAAATAACATCAATATCCTCAAGAGTCGTTCTTTCACTGTAACCGTGTACCATGTCCCAAATTTTAGATCGAACAAACCCCGCACAGATCCACCCATCGGGAAGGTCTAGGACTTTTACCGTTTTAAGCAACTTCATCATCCACTCGTCTTTTTGTATCAATTCAATAATATCGTCTTCATTTTTTATTACCAACTTTTCCCCTCCCAACACCTTAGATGCTAGCAATAATCATTATACGACTGCTTCTAGATATATCTTCTTTTAGATTAAGCAGTGCTTTAATTAAGAAACTTTCAACTCTCGCTGATGGAATTCATGAATAAGAAATCGTTTTATAAATGCACAGAAATCGTTCATCTCCTGGATATTTTTCACCTAAACTCGTTATTTCAAATCCATACTTTTCATAAAATCCTACTGCCTCTCCATCTGTTTCAGCAGAAATTTGAGTTAATGAATGTTTTTCGGTAATAAAATCAATCATTTTAGTTGCTACATTCATCTCTCTTTGAGTTGGTAAAACAGCTAGATGTTTGATGATGCAGTTGCTTGTTTCAAAAATTTCGATACCAATGTAGCCAATAGCCATGTTTCCCGATAAAAAGGCATACAATTTTTGGTTTGATAAATAAATATACTTGTCATATTCCTGAATAACAGCATTACTAGACATTGCATAAGAAAGGAGATGTTGTATAGATTGATCAATCATTTTGGAATCAATATCTTTCATTAACTTCCTCCTGCCAAATATTAGAAAACGAAAAGTAGGTTATGAATATGAAATTTAAACTTAGACAAAGAAAAAAGGCCACCAATTGGCCGCCTTTAAGTTATTACCTTAATTATATCATTCTCTTTTCAGAATTATAAGTCTTTAAATATTCGATATTCCTAGTAGTCTTATAAGAAGAGGAATGGAGGCGGATTGATAGTGGAATATCGAATAATACCGACGGTTTCTTTTTCTGAGAAAATCGGGGAACTTGTTACTATGTTAAAACATATAAGAGAAGTTACATTGATTGATGTAGCTAATTTAAATCAAAGCGATTTGGATTATCTGCATGATGAGGGTTCGAATTCTATTGGTTCTCTTTTATTGCATATTGCATCTATTGAGTTTGTTCATCAAATTGTTTCAAGTGAAAACAGAGATTTAACAGCAGATGAATATATAAAGTGGAAATCAGCATTGGAACTCGGCGCCAAAGCAAAAGAGGATATCAAAGGACATACTCTTGCTTATTATTTAAACGAATTGCATCAAGTCCGACAAGATACACTTACATTGCTAAAATCAAAGCAAGACAATTGGTTAGCAGAAGAAAAGAAATGGGGAAATGGCATTCCTCACAACAATTACTACCTTTGGTTTCATGTTTTGGAAGAGGAAATTAGCCATCGTGGTCAAATCAGAATGATTAAGAGATTGTTGAATACCAATCAATCTAATTTATAGCGACTTGTCCTTGAGTTATATGTTGAAACTTATAACTCACTGTTTTTCTCTTCTTTAAAATAATGTAAAATTTCTCCTCCCACTTAAAGTATAATGAAAATAATGAATACTTTCGATAAATCGCCCCCAAGATTTATCCTTAAACAGAAAGGAACAACTAATATGACGATTAGTCCAATTTGATCTATCCCTTGAATAGAAATTATTTACGAATTGACTTCTTGGGGGAACTGAATAATGAAAATGAATCGGAACTACAATTTATTGCTGACCGGGCAATCGCTTGCCAATATCGGCGATGTTCTTTATATTGTCAGCATTATTTACATCATCTTTGAATTGACTGGATCAGCCACTGCAGCTGCTTTTATGCCATTTACTATCACCAGTTCGATGTTCATTTCGAACTCCTTGACTCCTTTATTGATGCAGCGTTTCAACCTAAAATGGCTGCTGGCAGGGTCACAGATGGGTAAAACAATCTTGCTAATCGGACTGGCGTTCTTTTCGCCTCAACTTTCGATGGCTAATTTTTACGGGCTTTTTTTGATCATTAGCTTGGTCGCCTTACTGGATGGCTGCGCCAACCCAGTGACTCAATCGCTCATTCCAAATTACGTGAAAAGCGAGCAGCTACTGAAAGCGAATGGCATTACAGAAACTGTTACCCAGCTGATTCAGACCGCCATGTGGTTTGTTGGAAGCTCGCTATTGATTTGGCTCGCTGCGAATGAATTGGTTTGGTTAACAGCCGCCTTATTTTTGGTCTCAAGTCTGCTCTTGAGCTTTTTAGATACGGTCGACTTTACACCATCAAGTAACCAAGGAAAGTGGAAGCAAATTAGCCAAGGCTGGAAAACCGTCTCTACTTCGCCTGTACTCAAGCGAATTGTCTGGATGGATGTCCTGGAGACAATTGCTGGGACCGTGTGGATTGCCGCAATTCTCTATGTCTTTGTCAGTGATGCTTTATTCGCAGATGAAAAATGGTGGGGATTCATTAATGGTACCTTTTTCTTAGGGTTAATCGCTGGCAGCTTGTTCTGTCTGCGGTTTTCAGACTGGATCGAACAGAAGCTCAGCCAATTTATATTTCTAGGTGCAATCTCCAGCAGCTTGGTCACCATCTTCTTTGGATTGACGAGCCTTCCGACGCTAGCACTGTTTTTTTCCTTTTTGGTTGGGGCTTCTAGCCAAATCAAGAACATCCCACAACAGATGGTAGTTCAGACAAGTGTTCCAAAAGCTCAATTGCCAACCGTATTTACCACACTCGGCGCAATTGGAACCGGAACCTTCGGCATTGCTTCCCTTTTGATGGGTGTTCTAGCAGACGCTTTTGGCATTCGCGGGGTATTCATCTTGTCTGGAATTTTATTGAGCATTGTCAGCTTGATTGCTTACAAAGGCAGAATCTTACTATGGCGAACAGTATAAGCTTAAACGATAAAAAAGAGTGATTCGGAATACAGCCGAATCACTCTTTTTTATTGATTTCCGATTTTCATGAATCTGTTATTAAACTGCTTTTCGTTGTTTTCTGTTTTCTTTTATTAAGTTTGAAATCTGTAGTCCATCACTTGGACCTCCTCCTAAAAAGGAAGGATATGTAAAAGGTATTAATGGAGTTATGAATAGAAAGAAACTAGCTCCTGCTATGTTCATAACAATATTTCCTGCTACACCTGAAATATAATGAGTTGTGACATATAGTGTTCCAAACCCTAATAAAGAAGCGAGTGGTCCACCTATAAAAATAATAATTCTTTGTTTATATGTAATTGGCGGTAATTTCTCTATGTTCGAAGTACGGCAAAACGCTGAAATGGCAATGGTTAGGTAGCAGGTAATTCTTCCAAGATTTAGTTTCAATTTTTTCTCTTTACTTGATGAACCAAAATAGATTTCCGCTTTAGCATGCTTATTCTGTGAAATCACTGCAATTGCATGTCCCATTTCATGTATCAAAATTGCCATATTGATAATGAGTAGAATGGCAAGCACTTCAAGTAACATTGACAAAATGTTCTCCTCCATTTACTTTAAGTTTAAAATTCATCACAGATTAAAGTGACCACTCATCGAAAACTCATACTTAAGATCTTTCTGTTGCACAATCCCCAATTTTCTTCTGTTAAGTTGTTTAAGTATTATGTATTTACATTTTATCATCCATTATAAGGAAATTCGACACTTTATAAGTGTAATGATAAAAACATAGATTCCCCTTGCTCTCCGAAACTCTACCTAGCAGGACGTTTATATAAACAACAGTAGAATTTTATAATCACTTAGGGCAAAAACTATGGGAAAAATCACAATTATGAAAGGATTATGATGATAGAAACTAAAGGTCAACTCATCGCACGCAAACTCAAATCAACGTTCCTCACTTTATTAATTTCATCTATTGTGTGGAGCTTAGTAACTATTTATACTGACGAGGAAATTGTCTATCACCTTGCAGAACATTTTTATGTAATGACGTTGTTCTACTTTTACTACGCCGGATTCATAGTACTTATTTATGGGAATCTGGTTTCCGTTTTGACTGAATCGATTTTGCGCAAATGGGCAGGACGATTTATGTGGCTTTATACCCCAATCCTTGGATTGGCAGGAGCAGCAATTGGCTTACTCCTGCCCTATTATCCCTTCATCATCGCGGGGATTCTTACGGGTATCTGTTATGGCGTTCTTGATAAATGGATTATGTATCGATGGGAGCGGGACAGTGGCGTATTAATTATTTTTATCGCTTTACTAGTTCTATTCTTTCTACTCTGGGGTTTCTTTTATGTGACATCTCCGATACTGCCGACAGTTAAAGCCTAGAAAGCCCTCGAGTTTAAGACCGAAAATAAAGATACGTTGTTGAACAATTTTCCGAGTAAAGTGTGAAGATAGCATCGATGGAAAAATTCACGAAAAACCACTCTCAAATCAGCCTATCTATTTGAAAGTGGTTTTTTTGTTATGCAATTTCAGTAAATAGACATCCCCTTTTTCTCATTTAGGAGTGTCAAACACTTAAATACAGTAGCAGTCAATCTTCTATTAAATAGGTAATAGTGGTAATAAATTGATCAGTTCTGCTAAATCCTCAATAACGAAATCTGCTTGGGCAAGTTCCACTTCCTGCACAAAATAGAAACGACAGCCAATAGCCGTTAAGTTATTTGCTTTTGCGGCATAAATATCCGATAACCGGTCACAAAACCTTTGGTAGTAAAACGCCCATAATTTTCCTGTATTTATCAATCGGTGTACCTATATTCCAGAGATTCAACGTTTTCAACCAGTCAAATGTATCATTGAGTGATCGTTCCAAGATTTTATCAGTAGGAAGTTACATTTAAATCATCTGCTTTAATTCATTTTAGGTCTTCTTAATATATACCTTGGGGCAGGACCAAATCCTTGCTCTGCTTCAAAATAAGCTAACTCACCGGGAATGCACGAAATGATTGAAGGAAAACCAAAACCGACAGCCTGTGCTAAAGCTTCTTGCAGCAATAGTTCTTTTCCCTCTATCTTTTCATTGTAGGACAAGGAGTAGCACTTTTTTTCAGCTCCGTTTTTTAGAAGCAGCTCGTAAATGTCTTGTGGATCAGAATTTGGTGGTGGAATTTCAATCATGTACTTCCCTTTCAACATCTTCTGATATTCATGACAAAGCCGATTCAAAGCATGACCTCTTTTCTTTGGTGAAAACAATTCATGAAGCACTCTTTCCTGAACGTTTTTTTCGAAGAAAGATTTCACAATCAGTTCTTCCATTTCCTTCTTCATTTTGCTTCGCTCCTTCCTAATTTGCTTAGTATCCCCCTCACAACACAAAAAGAGAAAAAGCTGAATGTCACTTTTTCTCTTTTGATAATTTGAGATACGAATACCCTTATCACCTAAAAAATTACCTTCTGTGTTCGAAAATTTTAATCAAATAATCAATTCTAAGAGCAATGTAAATTAGCACCATTGCCGCAATAGCCTCCCAGATTCCCCCAAAAAAGAATCCTATGGCTGCGCCAAAAGCGATATAAATCATTAATTTCTTATCCACCCCAATAACCTCCGATTTTTCTAAATAATAATTTTGACATTCTCGAAAAACAAAACTCAATTTTGATATAAAACCTTATCAAACATTCTTGACTTGTTTCTATTAAAAGCATCAATAAATTTTTCGCCAAATATGGTTATGCTTTTTTCCAAAGGATATCCTAAATCATCACTTGATAAAGTGCAACTTCCTGATTTTTAGAAATGGAGAGAAAGTGGTTAGTTTCTGACGGACCTAGCCCTCTCAGAACGCCTTGAACGCTTCCTAAAAGCAATGGTTTCTGTGTGCCAATTTTCAATTGATACATCTTCTGATTGGAATTATAGGGATCAAAAAAGTAAGCATCTTTTCCTCTGATACATAAAGCTTTGGCGCCATGCAGTAATTCAGGCACCGGATAAGTGCGACTTGTTCGCTCTTGTGAGTTTATTTCAATCAGTGGAAAATCGGTATAAGGAAAAATCCATGCAGTCGTTCCTCTCCCTTTGCAAAGAGCATAACAGTCGGCTATTGCATTAGGATTCAATAAATCGGAATGGTATCGTAAGAGGATGTTACCGGTCATATCGAAAAGTACGAGTCCCTCGGTAGAGATTCCATTACCAAAAACCCCTTCATCAAAATAGCTGACCCAGATTCCTTCTTTTCCAACGACTATCTCTTCAAATGCCTCACCGCCATTAAAGGAATGAAGAAGTTGTCCAGAAAGGTCTACAATAAACATATTTTTTTTGTCACTTTCGTAGGTAGCTGCCAGAAAGTGGTTATCATCAATCCAACGAATCATCGATAATTTATACGCTGTAAAGCTTACTGTTATTTCTACACCGTTCAATTGAACGAAGGTTTTCTTATGCCTCCGAAGAATCACAGCCAATCCGTACTTGTCTTTCCAGTCTGCGTCAACGATTTCCACTTCCTCTCCTAGCTGAGAGGAAGCTGTATAAATGACCTCTTTGGTTAATGTCTGACTCAAAATAACCCCTCCCGTTTCTCACATCAAATAGTTCTTTTTCTTCATTTCCTTAATATACCAATGGAAAGATGCAAAAGCTAGCTGATTCTATGAAGAAAACCGTATGTGAATTACACTTTTTCAAACAAAAAGACAAGAGTTCACAATTGAACCTCTTGCCTTTTGATAAGCTACGATATGTAAACTGCATTTTATTAGGAAATTAATAGTAATTGTAAAAGTGCTCTAAGCCTATAAAGATAAGCTTTGATAGATACCGATAGGTCACGCACTTCTCTCTCGGTTAATGCGCTGCGTTCAGTTGGTTCAGTTTTTTGACGTTCTTATTTAGTGGCTGTAGCGCCCTTTTCTACATGTCTTTCCTAGCAGAAACTTGAGAATAAAGTGAGAATATCTCTTCGTTTTTCTGTTCCCACGCTGGATCTCTTTGCATCGGAATTGCATAGGCTTTCTCTATGTCACTCGCAAGGGTAGCTAACATTATTTTCTTTCGATTTGCCGGATAAGTACCCTGCATGATTACCTCGTAGCGTTTTGTGTAGTACTTCAACATCATTCTGCATTTCTCCCTAAAGTGACAAATTGGTTATGCTCTCTATCTCTGTTATATGTTCACTTAGACTCCTAACATACCAAAATATTATTTCTAAATAAAAAAGTGATAATCATCTGCAATTTAGCATCTTCTTGGCATTTCTTGAAATGTCTGTATCGAAATGTGGTTTTCTTTATATTAACTATACTCATCCTTATTACAGATAGCTAGCTCCTGATAAAAAACCACTGTTTATCCATACAATTAGCTCTACCTACAATGAAAGATTAAAATGTTTTCAACTCTCGCTTCTGCCAATAATAGTTGAGGTGCAAAAATTTTTTATGATGTCCTCTCTAATGATTTGAGTTCTAAATATTAGAGGTTGTAGACTGCAAAGTGTCAATATGAGAATTCCATCCACGCTCAATGACTGGAAGTAACTTTTCGTTAATAGAAATCGTTCATGGAACAACCTGCACTTTCTTACAACATGGGGAATTCCTCATCAAAGACTTTGGTTAAAATTCTGGCTTTCATTTCAATAGAAAATGAATCTTCCTCCTCTATAAAAGGCAAGTCTCCCATTATCTCAAACAATTCCTGACACGTTAAACATATAGCTAAGTGGTGTTCAACTACCTCAGCGCATTCCTTTTTCATCAGTTGAGATCCATTGATGTACGACAGTAAAAAATCACATTCCATAAACGAATCCCTCCTTTATGTTCTGTACAATTCTATCTTTATAGCCGTTTTTAAGACAGTTAGATAGTGGGTTTGTGGGTATTGTAATCAGTGACATTTCAGTACTCCAATTAAATTTTCTATGAAAAAAAGCTAGCCCTCAGGCTAGCTTCTGTCTGAAAACACTCATTTAC
>NZ_JAKVTG010000013.1 GCF_022489025.1 Planococcus halocryophilus
AGGAATGGCTTCTTATATTTATTAAGACCGGGTCATTCGACGACCTCGTCCATCGTAGGCTATTTGATTTTTAGAGCGTTTTTCTTTTTCTTCAATTTCACGGAAGCGGTTTTCAATCGCTGCTGAAACCAATCCAAGAGCTGTACCGAAAACAGCTCCTGCAGCCACTTCTACAGGTTGGTGACCAAGTAATTCTTTTAAATCTTTTTCGCGTTCGACAAATTCAAAACTTGGAAACTCTCCAGAGAATTTCACAAAACTGTCTTCTAGTTCATTTACCAGTCGTGCGATTTCTCCTGTATGACGACGTATCCCTTGTGCGTCGTACATAACGATGACACCGAACACAATCGCAAGGGCTGTTTCTGTATGACGCGCACCTTTATTCGCAGCCACATACGCCGCAAGCGCTGATACACCCGCTGAGTGAGAGCTTGGCATGCCACCTGTTGTAAAGGCTTGTCGCCAATCCCAATTACCCGTTACGGTTTTGTGTGTCACGATTTTCAATGCTTGTGCCACGCCAATAGCCCCTAATGAGGTGATCATCCCTCTGTTCATCTTTCTCATCTGCTCATCCCCCAGTTATCAGTTTGACAACTTGCTGCTGCCATTCAATATACTTCTTTACCCATTCTTACAAAAGAATATGTTTATTCGAATAAAAAAAGGGATTTTTTCACCCATTACCTTATGGCTTCCATCTTTTCGGCCAACCATTCAAAAAGAACTTTCACTTTTTGTTGCGGAATTTTATTGTATTGATCGCCTATACTGACTTCAAACGAACAGCCTTGCTTTTCTTTACGCAAATAGCCGGTAACGCCTAAATTCATTATTTCTTGAGCTTGTGCTAATATCGGCGCGATCCTTTCAGGTATTTCAGTAAAATGCACATGGAACATATTGGTAACAGGCACTTCAGGTATAGTGGAAATTCCCTTGCATGAATTAAAATACAAAGCCAATTCTTTCGCTTGCACGTAATAATCTCCCATGCGATTTTTGCGTTGCGCAAAATACGCATCCGCACTCAAAATATACGGATACAAGGAAATCAAATCACCACCATGACGTTTTTTCCAAATTTTTGATTGAGCTATAAAATCTGAATCACCTGCTAAAATGGCCCCTGCAATACCGCCGATTCCTTTGTACATCGACAAATACACCGAATCGAATAAAACACAAACTTCTTTAATGGTTTTCTCATAGTACGGAAGACATTCTAAAATTCGCGCACCGTCCAAATGAAGCTTGATCTCTTTTTCTCGGCAATAACTTGAAATGGCTTCAAGCGTTTCAAAACTGGGCAGCTGCCCTCCAATTTCACGCTGGGGCAATTCTAGCAACACGCACGCAACATCTTCGCTCATCGAAGTGACATCTTCTAATTCAATTACGCGATCTTCAGTTGCTAATAAAATCGATTGAATGCCATGTAATTCTTTTAAGCCATCTTCTTCGTGGATTTCCAAATGACTTAAAGGATGATAGGCAACTTTTTTCAGGTCTTTTTCATCACACCAAATTCGTAAAGCAATTTGTTGAGCCATCGTGCCACTCGGGAAAAACACGGCCGCTTCTTTCCCTAAAAAATCGGCCATTTGCTTTTGAAAATCTTCGATCACAGAACCTTGTCCATATTTATCACTGTTGATTTTTCCATCAATCGACTCGAAAGCATTTTTCAAAACCGCTATATTTCTTGGGCCATGCCCTGCCAATTGTTGAGTTGTTTGTTCGTAACTCTTCAATAATTCATTTTGCCTCATTGTATTGGTTCCTCCAATAGTCAGACTATTTTCCAACTAACTATAACATGAACTTGAACCGTACAAGTTTTTATAAATAGGCTCTATACGCAAAAAATCCTGCCCAAAGTCACTTATAGACGATGGACAGGCTTGATTTTAATTAGTTTAAGCTTTGAGAAGATACTTCAACCGGATGCGTTGCTTCATAAAGCAAGCCTTCCAATTCAGCACGGTATTCTTCAGTTTGTTCTTCACTCCATACGAGCGTTTTGCTCATATAAGCGATGACATTTTCTTTATGTGCATGTACCCAATGAATATCGAAGAACAACGCACCTGTACGACGGATAAAGAAATCGATTGGTTTGTACGCTGATTCGTATTCCATTGAATAACGCAACATCGCGTAAACAATCGGATCGAGTCCAGCTTCCGCTGCAGCATCTAACCCTTGTGTATAGTAATGTAGGACTTTATCGACGTTTGAACCATAACGACTTACAAGCATATCCATCGCGTCAGGCGTCAGCCCCATGCTAGCCGCTTGTTGAACACGGTCAGCTCTGAACGTTTTCAGACCTTTTGATCCGCCCACATCGCCACCGGAAACCGGCAAGCGTTTTGTTGAGATTTTCGGATACTTAGTTCCCCGTTCTTTTTGTAATTGCTCTGCCACAAGATCGACAATGCTTTCACCCATCTTACGGTAACCAGTCAATTTACCACCCGCAATCGAAATTAAACCAGAATCTGAAATAAAGATTTCATCTTTTCGTGAAATTTCAGATGGATCTTTTCCTTCTTCGTGAATCAGTGGACGCAACCCAGCCCAGCTTGACTCGACATCTTCTTTTGTAATTCCCACTTCAGGGAACATAAAGTCTACAGCTTCCAAGACATAAGTGCGATCTTCTTCTGTCATCGTTGGGTGAGCGATATCTTGTTCGTACACTGTATCTGTTGTACCGACATAAACTTTTCCTTGGCGCGGAATTGCAAACGCCATGCGGCCGTCCGGCATATCAAAATAAATGGCTTGTTTTAATGGGAAACGACGGCCATCAAACACTAAGTGAATGCCTTTCGTCAATTGCAAAGTTTTACCGAATTTCGAATGGTCTTTGTCGCGCAATGTATCAACCCATGGGCCAGCCGCATTGACAATTTTTTTCGCAAACACTTCATGAACGTTGCCATCAATCTGATCTACGACACGTACGCCAACTGCTTTGCCATTGTCGTAAATAAAGCTTTTCACTTTTGCATAGTTCATCGCCATTGCGCCTTTTTCGATTGCTTTCTTCATCACTTCCATCGTTAAACGCGCATCATCTGTTTTGTATTCTACGTAATAGCCCCCGCCTTTAAGTTCTTTTTTCTTCAATAAAGGCTCGCGACGCAATGTTTCTTCTTTACTTAACATTTTGCGGCGTTCTGATTTTTTAACACCTGCTAAAAAGTCATAAACACGAAGACCAACGTTTGTGCTGAGCGGTCCGAATGTTCCACCTTTATAAAACGGTAGTAACATCCATTCAGGAGTCGTTACGTGCGGTCCGTTTTCATATACAATTTCGCGCTCTTTGCCAACTTCTGCTACCATTTTCACTTCAAATTGTTTTAAGTAACGCAAGCCACCGTGAACCAATTTTGTTGAGCGGCTACTTGTTCCTGCTGCAAAATCTTGCATTTCGACTACTGCAATATCCATACCGCGCACAGCCGCATCTAGTGCAATTCCTGCACCTGTAATTCCGCCACCAATGACTAAAACATCTAATTGCGATTGTTTCATTTGGTTATATCGTTCATTTCTGTTCAAACTTGAAAATTTCATAAGTTCATCTACTCCTTCTTTTTTGTTTGAGATATAGATCTTCATTTACCTGCTTTGATCCACCCAAAAACTACATTTGCAAAAAATGGTTTATACGGAATAGGTTCAAGCAGTTTGAAAAATGGCTCTTTCTAACTTGTATACCCATTTTTCCAAATAAAAAGAGAGATCCAGGCACAGTTACAGAATTTTTTCTGTAAAACTGGCTTGGTCTCTCGAAGTCTCCGGCCGTATATCTCTCGTTATTAACTTTTATGTTATTTCTCGGGTTTGAACAATCGTGTTGCTGCTACCGCTTGTTTCCAGCCTTCATAAAGTTTTTCGCCATCTTCTGTCGACATATCACGTGTAAAGGTTTTGTCGACTTTCCATTGCTTAGCGATTTCTTCTTTGTCTTTCCAGAATCCAACTGCCAGTCCAGCTAAGTAAGCTGCACCAAGTGCTGTTGTTTCCTGAACAACTGGACGTTCTACCGGTACATCTAGAATATCACTTTGGAACTGCATTAACAAATCATTTGCAACTGCTCCACCATCAACACGCAAGGTTTTTAGTTCGATTCCTGCATCTTCAATCATAACATCTACAACGTCTTTTGTCTGATATGCGAGTGATTCGAGTGTTGCACGGATAAAGTGAGCTTTCGTTGTACCGCGTGTTAAACCGAACACCGCACCACGTGCATCTGTATCCCAGTAAGGCGTTCCAAGTCCAACAAATGCGGGAACCATATATACGCCGTCTGTTGACTCAACTTCCATCGCATAGTTTTCACTCTCGGGAGCATTTTTGATGATTTTCAAACCATCACGCAACCATTGAATGGCTGAACCAGCTACGAAAATACTACCTTCAAGCGCGTATTCTACTTTGCCATCAACGCCCCAAGCTAAAGTCGTCAACAAGCCATGTTCAGATTTAACACCTTCTTCACCCGTGTTCATCAACATGAAGCAACCAGTTCCGTAAGTATTTTTCGCCATCCCTTTTTCAAAGCAAGCTTGACCGAATAAGGCAGCTTGTTGATCACCCGCAATACCGGCAATCGGTACTTCGTGACCAAAGAAATGATAATCTACTGTGTTTGCATAAACTTCAGATGATTGATGCACTTCTGGTAACATGCTCTTCGGTACAGTAAGAATATCTAATAATTCCTGATCCCATTCTAAATCAAAAATATTATACATCAATGTACGTGATGCATTACTGTAATCTGTTACGTGTGCTTTACCACCTGACAATTTATAAACCAACCATGTATCCATTGTTCCAAACATCAAGTCGCCATTGTCCGCTTTTTCACGTGCACCTTCAACATTATCAAGAATCCATTTCACTTTCGTTCCAGAGAAGTAAGCATCGATTAAAAGACCGGTTTTATTACGGAATAATTCGTTCAAACCTTGCTCTTTTAATTCATTACAAATTCCGTCAGTTTGACGCGATTGCCAAACGATTGCTTTGTAAATCGGCTTGCCTGTATGACGATCCCAAACCACTGTTGTTTCACGTTGGTTTGTGATACCAATACCTGCTATTTGAGTTGGACTAATATCCGATTTGCGCAATACTTCAGCCATACACGCTAGAACAGATGTCCAGATTTCATTTGCGTCATGCTCTACCCAGCCTGGCTTCGGAAAGAATTGCTGGAATTCCTGCTGGCCAGTTTCAACGATTTCACCATTGTGATTAAACAATACCGCACGTGAACTTGTCGTACCTTGGTCGATAGATAAAATATAATCTTTACTCAAAATGATCTCCTCCTAATGAATTATGAAATATTTTCTTCAATTGTATCAGCTGCTGTATGTTCTTTTTTCAATTCTACACTTGCCGCTCCAAATAATACCAGTAATAAGACGACGGTCATGATCCAAAATGGTAAATCATATGCTCCTGTGAACAACGCTTTATAAAATAACGCGCCGTATATACCACCGAAAATAGGACCGACAACCGGCACCCATGCATACGACCAATCTGAACTACCTTTTCCTGGTATCGGCAACAATGCGTGTGCAATACGCGGACCTAAGTCACGCGCCGGGTTAATCGCGTATCCGGTAGTGCCACCAAGTGACATCCCGATTGCGACGATCAACAAACCTACGATTAACGGATTCAAGCCTTCAGTAAAATCATTCGCGCCAATGAACAATAAGCCCATCACTAATACGGCAGTTCCGATAATTTCGCTTACTAAGTTGGAGAAAGGACTACGGATCGCTGGACCCGTTGCAAATACGGCAAGTTTCGCACCCTTGTCTTCTGTACGTCTCCAATGCGGTAAGTAGTTTAAGAAAACAATAACTCCACCAAGAATAGCTCCGAGAATCTGTGCAGCGATATACATTGGAACTTTAGCCCAAGGAAAATCTCCTACAGACGCAAGACCTAAAGTTACTGCTGGATTAATATGTGCTCCTGAAAAACTCCCGACTGCGTAGACAGCCATGGTAACAGCTAGACCCCATGCAAGCGTTATCAAAACCCAACCGCCATTTTCTGCTTTAGAGTCTTTTAATACCGCCCCTGCCACTACACCTCCACCAAAAATAATTAAAATCATCGTACCAATTACTTCTGCTAAAAACTCCGTCATCGTTTTGCACCCCTTTGTTTTTTTCGTTTAAGAACCATCTCGAAAAATATAAAAAGACCCACACTGAACCAGCCACTCTTTTGTTAAAAGCGCTCTTTTCAGTGCAGGTCTCCATTTCTCCAACACAGTTCTTAACTTGTAAGTCTAAGTTATCAGTTAATGAAAACGCTGTCAACATATATTTTCACAATTCCCAAAGTTCTGGTTGTGATGTTGAAATCGCTTTAGCTCCTCCGTCGTAAGCAAGTTGAATATCTTCTTTCGTCCGAATCAATCCACCGGCAATAACCGGTATACCCGTCTTATCGAAAACTTCTTTAATAACGGACGGAATAATCCCTGGCAATATTTCAATATAATCAGGCTTTACTTGATTAATCAACTTAATATTATGTTCTAGCGCCTGACTATCGAGTAAAAACAATCGCTGAATTGTCATCAAATTATTTTTCTTCGCTAATGAAATAACATTGCTTCTTGTCGAAACAATTCCATCTGGTTTGACTTCTCTCAATAAATACTCAAATCCATAAGCATCCGCTTTTAACCCTTGGATTAAATCGACATGAAGAATCACTTTTTTTTCAGCCTTTTTCGCTGCTTGCACCAATTGTTTTAATTGTGATAACCGCGTTTCCAAAAAGATAATATATTCATGATCGCTACTAAGTAAACGTTCAAATTCTTTCATATTGCGTAAAACAGGTAAAACGCCAGTTAACTCATGCACCGAATTCCCTCCTCTCGTTACTCCACATTATCTGCCCAAACAGCTTACCATTCTATAATTTGATACTCTCTTGCCTCTTCTGCTACATACGGATCCATTTTGAATAAGGTGTCGCAGTTTTCATGTGATTCCGCTTTATAAATGACCATTCCACCAGAACCATGCTGAAATCCGACTTTTATCGCTGTCTTTCATTGGCAATAGCACCACAAATTACTTTATGGCCCCATACCCCTTTCATCTATTATAGTGAGCTCGTTTGAAAATGTCTGTTATTGACGTGAAATTCGTTTAAAGTATCTTTACGGATTCCAGTTTCTGGACATACTGTCCGGTTCAGCTCAAATACTGTCCGAATTTGTGAAATACTGTCCAAACGGCACCATTTACTGTCCAAATCACAACAAATACTGTCCGCATCCCATTTCCTCAGCGGAAAGCGCGACCTTGCGCTTTCCTGGTCTTCGGTAAGTATGGTTTTGAACTTTGAGCAGGAAGAAACTGGGCATACTGTCCGAATTCTATTGAATACTGTCCGTTTCAGCACAAATACTGTCCGTTTCGGATGAAATACTGTCCATTTCTCATCATTTACTGTCGAAACAGTATAAACTAGAGTTAAACAAACATTTTCTTAAAGGAGTGAACTACCCATGCGGATGACAAAAAAAGGACCTATTTACCAATTAACTTTCTTACCAAAATTACTTCCAATCAATTGCTATATTATCGATGAAGAAACTGAATTGACCTTAGTAGATGCCGCACTGAGCCTTAATGCGAAACAGATTTTATTATCGATTCGTGTTATGCAAAAACCATTAACTCAAATCATTATCACCCACGCCCATATGGACCATCTCGGTGCACTTGATGCCATTAAACACGAATGGCCAGATGCCGTGGTCAGTATGTCCTCACGCGACGCTCGTTTGCTCAAAGGGGATATTCACACTCTTCCTGGCGAACCCGACTCGCCCATTAAAGGCGGTGTCCCAACAAATATCAACACACAACCTGATCGCTTGCTCGAAGAAGGCGCGCGGATTGGTTCGCTTGAAGTGGTGAATACACCTGGACATACACCTGGCTCGATTTCGTTGCTTGATACTCGCAATCGTTTTCTCATTGTGGGAGATGCCCTTCAAACACAAGGTGGCATTGCCGTTTCTGGCACATTCAAAGCGCTATTCCCTTTTCCAGCATTCGCTACATGGAACAAAAAAACAGCACTGGAAAGCGCCAAAAAAATCAAAAACTTACATCCCCAATTATTAGCGGTTGGCCATGGGAAAATGATTGCTAATCCACTGAAAGCTATCGAATTGGCAATTTTGGATAGCGAAAAAAAGAATTGGCAATAACAGCTTAAGCAAAATTAATCTCCTATATCACTAGGAAAAGAATGTTCTATTTTTCCAAAACAAAGTTTGCTACGATTAGAATTGGGAATTATAAACCAAATTCAATTAGTGTTTGTACTAGATTAGGAGCTATCGCAAAATGCCCGAAAAAATTCCACAAAAATTATAATCAATTATAAAACCACAACGGAAAACAGCTTTTCTAACCGCTGTTGTGATGGAATTTTTATGTTATCTATTTGTGTTCACCAACTTACTTCCTAATCACGACAGCCTGTTTAATACACATAGCCCTCAACTAAAAGCTGATTCAGGACGCTTTTTCTTGTCGCCTTTTAGTGGAATCAGTTCTTATTTCGACTTACAGTGGATTAATGGTATGCTTGCAATTTTTTATTTGGCTTTAATAGCTGTTATGCTCACCGAATTGTTTCAATTGAAAAAAACATTTTCCATCTTGGCTGTTAGTTGCTTGATAGTCACATTTCCAACGATCGCTTCCACTTTTTCTTATATGTTTACTGCGGATGGTTATCTATTTGGGTTTTACTGACAGTTCTATCTGTACTTATCACCCAAAAATACAAATACGGCTTTATCCAGGCTTCTATCCTATTCTACATAAGTGCCGGGATTTACCAAGCCAATTTACCACTTCTTTCTACACTGATCTTAGTTTTCTTTATAACTGAAATCATAGGCAGAAAAATCACCGGCCTTCAATTAACAAGTTATCTTTTACGTTTCTTTGCCTTAGCTAGTATTGGGATGTCTTTGTACATCATTAATTTTAAACTTTATACGACTTTATTCGTAGGCAACATTACGAGCTATCAAGGGCTTGACTTGGTTGGACAAAGCGATGCTTCTATTTTTGAGCATTTTAAACAAATCCATGAAGCCTTTTCTCTATTTTTCTTCCGAGGATTTATTACAGACTTCCCAGTAAATTTATTTGAATGGTTGAATGTTGCGATCTTTTTATTAATCGGCTTTGGCTTCATTTTATTGCTAATTCAAAATAGCAGATTTATATCAAAACTACATGCTTTTTCCGCTGCAGTAATGGTGTTATTTATGCACTCTCTTCTTATATATTGTACTTTATGTCAGCAGACTTGACTTACCAAATGTTGATGGTATTCGCTCTTGTTAGTTTTTATATATTGCCTGTTTTTTTATGAACACCTTTCCGTTCCAACTGTTTTTATAAAGAGCTTTTCATGGCTAAGCGTTCTAATTATTTCGTAACTATTTTCAATTTTTGCGCTTATCTCAAATATCGCATATTTAAATATAGAACTAAAATATGAAAAATCAACTGCTTTTGTTAACCGGTTAATCAGCCGAATCCAGCAAACTGAAAACGTCACACCTAGCTCTAAACTGGCTATTATCGGACGATACAGATTGGACTCAACTTTGAGTACAAGTAACATTTCAGAAAGCATTCCGAAAATGACTGGTCCTTTCGGGGATAGTATTGTTTTATATCCTTACTATTACAATCAGATGATGCAAAATCATTTTGGTGTTACTTATAAATTCGTTTCTGAGCAAGAATATTTAGAAATTGCAGCTTTTGAGTCATTCGCAGAAATGGACGCATGGCCATCCCAAAATGCAATTCGTATCATTGATGATATCGTTGTTGTAAAGCTACAAAACTAGAAATACACCAAACATGGAACAAAATTCCGTTGTTTGGTGTTTTTCTTTTTCTGATACCATTTTCCTATATACTTTAATAATTTTCAGCTATACTTAAAGGAATAAACTAAGGAGGAGTGACAATGGATACGGAGAGAAAACTGAAACAATGGCAACAGGCTGAACTAATAGATCAAGGTACAGCCGAACGTATTTTGGCGTTTGAAAAGCATCAGCCGGCTCCTAAAAAGCTACCTTTGCTTTTAATGATCGGTTTGATTTTCTTTGCGCTTGCCGTGTTTAGCTTTATCGCAGCCAATTGGCAGTCGATACCGGATATAGCAAAAGTATTGCTTATGCTGTCATTAATGTGGCTGTTTTACACCATTGCTTATTTTTCCGAAAAGAAAGCTTTTGGCTATCCACTCTTATTCAGGGTTATCGGTCTTGCAATGTTTGGTGCAACTTTGCTGACAGTTGCTCAGACTTTCCACTTTCCACTTGCGAACTCCGTTTTGCCATGGGCGATGTTTTTAGCAGCGCTTGCTCATTATTTTTACTGGCGGCATCTCATCTATTCACTCATCGGATTTTTCTTTGGTGGATCTGTTTTAATGTCGTTCTTGCCTAATATCGGTTGGGTCGAATGGGGTATTTTTATCGCCGTTACATTTGGCTGGTTTTATTTCAGCAAAAATTTTGCATCTACTGCATTTAGTTGGATACTATTATTCGCTTCTGGCTTTATGCTATGGGGACTCGTAGATTACGATAGTGTTCTTTGGCCAATCTGGACTTTGTTCGCGCTTGTATCACTTCTTTTTATTGCTCCCGAAAATAAACAGCAAATGATTCGGCCGCTTTATTTAATGACTGCAGGGATACTGCTTGTTGTTTATTTAGCAATTCGCGGCCAAACATTTATCAGTATAATCGATGAAAGCCACTGGCTAGAAGCCATCGCTTTAGCCATAGTGGCAGTTGGCGTGCTCCTTATCAGTTATTTCAAATTCCGCTCTCTCATGTGGATAGCAATTCCTGGTGTCATCGGATTGCTACTCTTTGACGAAACGGCCATTGGGCTTGCAGTGGTAGCTGAGCTAAGCGGGCTTGCATATTTAATTATTGCGCAGCAGCAAAATGAAAAGCTGGGATTAGGCTTTGTTTATTTTATCATTGTCCAATTTGTAATTTACATTATTTACGCTTGGGAACGTCTCGATATGTCTCTCTTCTTCCTTATCGGCGCTATACTACTGTTTCTGCTATCAGGAGCAGCTTGGTGGATTAATCGTAGGAAAGAAGGTGTGAAGCCATGAAAGCCTGGCTCTTACCGATTATTCAAACCGTATTTATTGTGGTACTACTCGTAAGCTATTATGCGGCCACTTGGTTCGGCGAACAATATATATTAAGAGCAGAACCTCTCGATCCGTTTGACCCTTTTTACGGGGAGTATGTCATGTTACAATATCCAGACTTGCAGTCTCCTTCTATCACCGATGACAGTTCCATTTACTTTACGTTAAAAACTGGGGAAGATGGCTATGCTATTCTTGACCGCGTTGAAACTAATCCATTCTTTGGGGCTATTGAGGGCTATGTGTATGATAGTCGCGTCACAGCACCTCAATTAGAACAGTTTTACGTAGAACAAGGCCAAGGACCTCAACTCGAAGAAATACGCGACCTGCAAGTAACGATAGACGTTTCAAGCTGGGGCATCATCCGTCCTATCTCGCTCGAAGAACGAATTGAATAATCCACAAAAAAAGTTCAATCAGAAGACTGATTGAACTTTTTTCTATATTATTTCAGCAATAAATACAGGAGATCTAATTATTTTTCAAGTTGAGATTGAGTATAATACTGAGCATAATTGAAATCCTTATCCACTTGAACGTTGTTAAGGACTATACCAAGCAGCCGCGTTTTTGTTGCTGTAGTAATAGCATCTTTTGCTTTAAGCGCATGTGCCCTTTCTGTCTTCCCCGAATTCACCACTAAAATAGTACCTTCGCATTTATTTGCTAAAATAACACTGTCTGTAACCGAAAGAACTGGAGGACTATCAAAAATCAACATATCGTACGTATCCAAAGCATTTTCAAAAAGGAGGTCCATATTAGAAGAACTCAGTAACTCTGCCGGATTTGGAGGAATTGGTCCAGAAGGCAGCAAATCTAAATTTTCAATTCCACTAGCTTGAATCGCCATCTTTAAAGACACTCGACGAACCAATACATTAGATAATCCCTTTGAATTGCTAATTTTAAACGTTTGATGCATTGTCGGCTTTCTCATATCTGCATCAATCAATAAAACACGTTTGCCTTCTTGCGCAAAAACAATCGCCAAATTCGATGAGGTGGTTGATTTACCTTCCGAATGAGATGCCGAAGTCACGACTAATGAACGGATTTTTCCACCCGGAACAGTAAAATGAATATTCGTCCGCAAGGTTCGAAACTGTTCTGAAACACGTGATCTTGAATTGGTAAATGCGATTAACTTTCTATTCTTTACTTCAGGCTTGTTTTTTTTCTTTACCATTCTTGTTCCTCCCTGCGTTTAAAAGCAATCGGTTCGTTAACCGGAATGTCTTCTTCATCATTCATTGGCGAGATTGCTCCTAGAACAGGTAGTCCCAAAAGATCTGTTACATCTTCTTCTACTCTGATTGTCGTGTCTAAATAACGTAATATCATAGCAATGGTTGCGCCAATTACAAGACCGACAATTGCACTTAGTAAAATATTAAGTGGAGGGTTTGGCGACACAGGTATCTGATTCTCCAAGACAACAGCCGGTGATAAAATGGAAACATTATCGATATTCATCAATTCCATAATTTCCGTTTCGAAAACTTCAGCGATTTTGTTCGCAATTCCGACAGCAACGGCAGGATCTGGATCAGTTACGAATATATTGAGTAGCTGTGAATTCTCTGCAAATTCAACATTTACTTTCCCCTTAATTTCTTGATAAGACATATCCAACTCCAATTGACTAACTACTTGATCCAATATAATAGGACTTTTTATAATCTCACTATATGTACCGACTAATTGCAAATCGATATCGATGCTTTGGGAGTCGATAATCATTTCGCTTTGCTTTTGACTAATAAGTAATTGAGTGGATGTTTGATAAATCGGGGTGATTAAGTAGTACGATATCAAGGCTGTGCTCATCATAATTGCAATGGTAATAGCCAGTATTAAGCGCATCTTATTTTTTAATATGCCATAAATTTCACGTAAACTGATGGTTTCTATCATTTCGCCAAACCTCCTTTCAATCAAATTTTCTCAAAAGCTAACATGAGCGACTTTAAAATAGAGACGCTTATTTTTGCTTTTAAAACCAGCTATAGGACATCAAGGTCATTCCTCGATGTCCCCAAGTTCGAATTTATGAGCATTACATGACAGCATCAATTTGTAGATTGCTTGCCTTCACTCAGAAAATCTACTTATTGGCCACCATCAATACGCATCTTTTGATCCGAACAACACTAGAATCGTCTTGAAGATTAATTTAATATCTAATGCCGTTGTGCGCTTGCGGATGTATTCCAAATCCATTTCGACCCACTCTTTGAAACTTATATTGCTTCTGCCATTAACTTGCCAAAAACAAGTTAACCCAGGAGTTACACTGATACGCTGTTTTTCATAATTTGTGTATTGTGCGACTTCATCTGGCAAAGCCGGTCGCGGACCTACAATTGTCATATCTCCACTTAGCACATTAACCAACTGAGGAAGTTCATCGATACTTGTTTTTCTAATAAACTTCCCGATTTTTGTAATTCTCGGATCGAATTTAATTTTGAATACAGGTCCCGATGCCTCATTCTGTTGCTGCAAAGCAGCTTTTAAATCCTCCGCGTTACTGACCATGGATCTGAATTTGTACATATCAAAGGTTCTGCCATGCTTGCCTACTCTTTTTTGTTTAAAGAATACCGGGCCCTTAGGATCTTCCATTTTAATTAACAGACTGATAATCAGAAATACGGGAATCAACATAATCAGCCCTACTAATGAACCGATAATATCTAGAAAGCGTTTTGTATATAAATAACCATTGCTAGTATTTGTTTTTACGCTTTCAAATACCAATTCACTGTATCTTGTTTTCACATTTAACTTTTCTTTTTCAGGAGCGGATACTGACATTTGAATCACCACTTTCATCATAAATTCCTGTTACTTATCAGATGGGAGTTACTTCAATCTTTTTGGTTGCAGCCGGTCTACCGATTGAACGATATTCTATCCCGTGCATTTCCATGTCTTCGACTAAGAAGCAATTTCGCCCATCAATAACAAGCGGAGTTTTCATTTTATTAAATACGGTTAGCTCTACATTTTTAATCTCATCCCAATCGGTTAAGATTAATGCTGCATCGCTATTTTCGATTGCCTCTGCTATTGAGTCAGCATATTGAATGCTTGTGTTGAGGATAGATTTTGCATTATCCATTGCAATCGGATCATACGCCACTACTTCTGCTCCTTGTTTGATCAATTCTTCAGTCACCAAAATAGAAGCGGATTCGCGTAAATCATCTGTATTGGGCTTAAATGCTAGTCCTAGAACAGCAATTTTCTTACCAAAAATATTAGGAATGCAGTCGTTTAGTTTTCGTATAATAAGACCTTGCTGTTTTTTATTGACGTTAACTACGCCTTTCAGCAATTCAAACTCGTATGCGACATTACCCGCGATTTGGATAAGAGCTTTTGTGTCTTTTGGAAAACACGAGCCTCCGTACCCAATTCCGGCTTTTAAAAATTGACTGCCAATTCGTTGATCCAGACCCATACCCGTTGAGACATTTTCGATATTAGCGCCCAATAACTCACAAATATTGGATATTTCGTTAATGAAACTTATTTTAGTTGCTAAAAATGCATTTGATGCATATTTAATCATTTCTGCACTTTTAATGTCTGTTTTAAAAATAGGGACATTAAACGGTTGATTGATTTTTTCAATAACGTCAAAAGCATGTTCACTATCTGCTCCTATAACAATACGATCTCCATGAAAGGAATCGTGAATAGCAGAACCTTCTTTTAGAAACTCTGGATTTGAAACAACTTCAACTTTTAAGTCACTAGTTAATTGAGATTGAATGATGTCCTTAATCATGTCGTTTGTGCCAACAGGAACGGTACTTTTCGTAACGACAATGACATCATGCACTATACAGTCGACAATGTTTTCTGCCGCTTGGATAACAAAAGATAATTCAGCAGAGCCATCTTTGTTTTCTGGAGTTCCTACTGCAATGTAAACGACATCCGCTTGCTGGAGCCCTTTTCGGTGATCACTTGTAAAACTCAAACGCTGCGCTTTAATGTTTTTTGTCATTAATTCACTTAAACCAGGTTCATAAATAGGCGAGGTTCCTTTTTGCATTTTTGCTACTTTGTCTTTATTAAGATCGATACAAACCACGTGGTGACCAATTTCAGACAAACTCACACCGGTTACCAATCCAACATATCCAGTTCCGATTACAGCTATTTTCATACCGATACCCCCGACTAAAATAGTGGTGTAGCTGATTTTTCAGCCATCAATTCGTTAATGATGTTCTCTACATCTCGTCCGAACTCGGGGCTATCTAACGCGAACTCAATGGTTGTCCGCAAGAACCCAAGCATTTCACCTACGTCATAACGTTTGCCTTCAAAGTCATAAGCGAAGACATTTTGAACTTCGTTTAGTTTTTGAATGGCATCTGTAAGTTGAATTTCTCCTCCGGCGCCGGCACTTTGATTGCCTAAAAAATTGAATATTTCCGGTTCTAAAATATAACGCCCCATAATTGCTAAATTCGAAGGAGCAGTTCCTGGCTTTGGTTTTTCTACAAAGTTAC
This sequence comes from Planococcus halocryophilus, assembly GCF_022489025.1. Lineage (GTDB taxonomy): Bacteria > Bacillota > Bacilli > Bacillales_A > Planococcaceae > Planococcus > Planococcus halocryophilus_A. The sequence goes on from NZ_JAKVTG010000013.1 coordinate 15,846, forward strand.
TAACTTCGTAACAACGTCCATCCACTGCCCTTGGTTCAATAATGCCGTATCGGTGAGTTTCGTGATCAGGAACTTGCTGGACCCCAATAATAGATGATTGCATTTTGTCGTATTGATCGATTAATTGTTTTAAGCAAGGTTTTTCAGCTTTTACTATGTCGTCTCCTAATAGCACCGCGAAAGGTTCATTTCCGATAAACTTACGCGCACTCCAAACCGCATGTCCCAAACCTTTTGGCTCTTTTTGACGAATATAATGAATTTCCACATTAGAGGTGTGCTGAACTTTTTCAAGAAGTTCGAATTTACCTTTTTTAAACAAATTATCTTCTAACTCAAAATTCTTATCAAAATGATCTTCAATGGCACGTTTGCCTTTGCCCGTAACAATAATGATATCTTCAATACCAGAAGCGATTGCTTCCTCTACAATGTATTGAATTGTCGGTTTATCGACGATTGGTAACATTTCTTTGGGCATCGCTTTTGTTACTGGAAGAAATCGAGTACCTAGACCCGCTGCTGGAATGATTGCCTTTGTAACTTTTTTCATTAGAGTACCCACCCGCCTTTCGATTTTCACAAAACATCAATTCTCGTTTCGGAATGGGTACCAAACGTGCCATGAAAGAAATCACTTCCTTGCATATAGCCCGTTTAATATTGCCCCATTGTAACACCAATAGTCCTTGAACTGGTGTTTATTTATTTAAAACTTTCAGATAAATAATAATATATAGTTTTAAATACCTACATATTTAATCTTATATTTACAAATATACATATATTTTATTTTTAAATATTCTGATAATTAAAGTCAGTTTTAAGTATGAGAAACAATCATCTCAAGATCTCCATCAATAAAATAATCACCTATTGTTGCTGGCACAATGAAATTATCGCCTTTTTTCACAGTCGACACACTTTCTTTCGTGACAAGTTGGCCCATTCCATTAATTACACTGACTAATAAAAATCCAGTTGTTAATGGCACTTCAGCTCTTCCACCAAGCTTCCAGTGATAAACCGTAAAGTATTCACCTTCAATTAAACGAGTCGACTCCAGATTATTCATGCTCTCTTTCAAGTTATCTTGTATGACTTGTTTGTGAGGGCAAGTCAATACTGCCATCGCTTGTTCTAAGTGCAGTTCACGTTTCTTACCTTCATGATCGACTCGGTCGTAATCATAGAGTCGGAATGTAATATCGGAACTTTGTTGTGTTTCTAAAATCACAATGCCTTTTCCAATTGAGTGTACCGTTCCACTTGGAACGTAAACAAAATCCCCTTTTTTTACTTTCAAACTTTGAAATAACTTACTCCATTCACCACAGGCAACTAGTTGTTGAAATTCATCTCTTGATTGTGCCTGGTGACCAATGATGATTTCAGCATCTTCTTCACAATCCAAAATATACCAACATTCAGTTTTCCCACACGACTTATGAATAGAGTCATCGGCGTAATGATCGTCCGGATGTACTTGAACAGACAATTGATCGTGTGCATCAAGTATTTTTACTAGTAGCGGAAATTCTCTATCCGTGATATCAAAACCAAATAACTGAGGATATTTCCACCAAACATCCGATAATTTTTTCCCTTCTAATTCACCATTCATGATAATAGAAGGTCCATTTTCATGAGCAGAGATAACCCACGCCTCACCAGTCGTCTGCGATGGAATATCGTAGTTAAACAGCTCTTGCAGTTTCCCACCACCCCAAATTCTCTCTTGAAAGACTGGTTTTAAAAAAACAGGTTCCTTATACATGAGACTTCCTCCCATCATAGAAATGACAAATTGTTATTCCTGTTCTAATTCTTTCGCACACATCATCCGTAGCGAGCAGTCAGTTTCACTTTGCAAATTTCTTCGATTTCTTCCCATTCATTTGAAGTGCGGAAAATATCTTCTTCGATCAATTCACTTCCTGTTTGCACTTCAATAATCTCCATATTAGTCGTTGCTTTTAACGTGTGCTTTGCACCTAGTGGGATATGGATCACATCACCTGTACGTACATGGCTCAATTGATCGTTAAAAACAAAAATACCTTCCCCTTTAACGATGGTCCATACTTCACTGCGTTTGTAATGCATTTGGTAGCTAAGGTTTTTTCCTGCCGTTATACCTAGTCGTTTAATTAGCACTTCGTTGCCTTCAGCATACCGTGTATATTCCAGCACACGATACCAGCCCCATCTACGCTCTTCATACATCGGCCGACTATTAAAACCCTCGACATACTCTTTTACTTTCGTGCTAGCATCTTTATCTGTCACTAAAATTCCATCTGGACTGGCCGCAACCACTACATTATCCAAACCGAGCAAGGTAATCGGAATATCGAGTTCGTTCACAATATGAGAATTTTTTACTCCCTCGCCGATTACTCCTTTGCCCGTCACTTGAACTGCCATTTCATCTGTTAGCGTGTTCCACGTCCCTAAATCTTTCCAATAACCGTCATAAGGCAAGGATACGATATGATTAGCGCGTTCAACCACTTCATAATCAAAACTATTTTTAGGAAGTTGATGATAATTTCTCAGCAATTGAGAATATTCAACAGGCATTCCTCTGTCTTTTAGCAAGTCGATTATATAACCTAATTTAAAAGCAAAAACACCACAGTTCCAAAGCGCATTTTGTTGGATTAATTCTTCTGCTTGCTCTTCTGTTGGTTTTTCTTTAAAGTAGTCAACTGTTAAATAAGCATCTTCCGTTTTGTTTTCCGGAATAATATAACCGTATTTAGCAGAAGGATACGTAGGTTTTACTCCCATTAATGCCAAGTCCGCTCCAGAAGCTAGTAAGGCTTCTTCCAAATCTTGTACACGATTAAAGAAACGATTCTCTACATAAGGATCTACCGGCAGCATTCCCACAACTTCATCTAGAGAACATTTTTGAACTGAATAAAGATAAACTGCCGCAAGAGCAATTGCAGGGAATGTGTCTCTTCTTTCTGGTTCAGTTACGACATGCACTTCTTGTCCTAATTGCGTTTTGATCATATCTACCTGGGAACTACTGGTTGCAATAATGGAATTTTCAGCCATTCCAGTTTCCTCGATTTGCTTCCAAACGCGTTGAACCATCGAAACTTTATTGCCATCCTGATCACTTAATACTTTAAGAAACTGTTTGGATCGTGCGTCATTTGATAGCGGCCATAGGCGTTTGCCTGATCCCCCAGATAATAATACTAATCTCATATTACGTCCTCCTCCTCGCTATACGCTTCCAAACTGAGTTATCAGCTCTAGTGATTATTAAGACCCAGTTAATGTGCTTGCGGAAAAAAATATAGGTAATATTCGCCTTAAAAACAAACTTACTAACCACTCGTTATAGTTAATTTGAAACGGTATGAACTCATTATATATATAAATACCTAATATTTCAATCTAATTTTCTAATTAATTAGAAATATCAGATATATTTACCTATTAAGAGTCCCGAACATTGGTATATCAACGATTCTCAAGTTATTTTATTTTTCTTTTTTTTTAGAAATTTAATACATTTTAATTTTAGATTTATAATTCCAAACTGATTAACCAATTTTCCGCACCATTTTAAAGAATAAAATTTAACATAAAAAACCTGGGTTTACGAAATCAATTGATTTCGTAAACCCAGGTTTTTTATCATTTGTTTATTTTCATAAATTACTTTCTCTTATTGTTCAATAGGTCGAGTTGCACCTGGCTGCGAATGATCTGACACTGTTTGCAGAACATCACGGTATTTATTAATTGAAGTATCTCTTGTTAAGTTTTTTTCGAGATAAGAACGTCCTTTCAAGCCCATCGCTTTCAGTTCGTCTCCGTCTAGACTCCTCAAATAATTAATCGCATGCACAACACCTTGATAATTTTGAGGTTCAATAACCAAACCTGCTCCACTTTCAAAAATTAGACGTTGCACTTCGCTCCCTTGTTCTAGAACTCCAAGAACTGGTTTGCCAGCGGCCATAACACCATAAATTTTACTCGGTACTGAAACACCTTTAATCCCTTTTTGATTCACAACCAAATGAACGTCAGCTGCATTTAAGGAATACTTAAGAAATTCTTTAGGTTGATAAGGTAAAAATTTAACGTTCTCCAACTTATTTTCTAACGCATATGTTTGTATCCGTTGTTTAACGGCTCCTTCTCCGATAAACAAGAAGACAATATCTGGCTGACCGACAAATTCTTTAGATACTTGAATTAAGTTTTCTAAATCATAATACAATCCAAGATTCCCTGAATACATGACGATAAATTTATCTTGTAACCCGTGCATTTCTAAAAACTCACGGATTTCAGGCTCGTTTTTCTCAAGCGGTACAATGGCGTCTTCATCTGTCCAATTACTGATGACCGTATGCTTTGGTACTTTTCCTCCCTCGAATCGGCCTCTTAACGTTTCTGCCATATCTTCCCCGACAACCAATACTTGATCCGCATAACTGCAATTTAGTTTGTCGATCGCTTTAGCAATTTTAAAGACGGTTTGGTTGTTTGTATAAGCAACTGCTTGCGCCTGTTCAGGATTAAAGTCATGAATACTATAAATATGTCGCGACCGTTTCAGCAGTTTTCCGATGGTTCCGATCAATCCGCCCAATACGGGTGGTTGAGAAATCGTAAAAATAACATCTGTCCCTTTTTCCTTGAGCAACGCAAGGTTTGCTAACAAGAAATAAGAAGAGATGTATTTGATTCGACTGATTTTCGAGTTTTTGTTTACTTCGGGCAGCTTGATCCGAACCACTTTAATATTTTCTACGTAAGCTTCTTCAAAGAGCTTTTTACTGTCATGATTTTCTCCTGCATATCCCGGTTGTGCCGCAATAACTGTAATTGTGAAGTCATATTGGAGATACTTTGTTAGTTCGGTCATCAATTGACTTGTTGCTGCAAGATCCGGATAGAAGTAATTAATAACAAATGTGATTTTTCTTTTGCGTATCATATGACCCTTCCTTTCCTTAAAAGCACGCAACAAATTCGTTGCCTTTACTTAAAGTTCATCAAAAATAGACACTAACCGATCGGTGTATTTATCTTCCGTATAAAACTCTTCAAACGTATCACGACTCATTCTTCCAAGCCGCATACGCTCTGCATCATTCGTCACCAACTCTTTTATCGCAGCTTTTACGCCTTCTATCGTTGGTTCGATAATCACACCACAATCTTTGATCAACTCCGCAATAATTCCTCGGTCCGAAGAAATAATCGGCAATCCCGCTGCCATTCCTTCAATAATAGACATGGGTTGACCTTCTACTTTATATTTGGTCGGTAACGCCATCATATCTGATTCAAGGAAAAAACGTTTTTTCTCTTCCCCTTGCTTTAACCCGTGATATTGAATCAAGTGATCTACATCATTCTCTGCGATATAATGCTTGATTTCTTGGAATTCATCTTCATTTTGAATTCCACCAACCAAATCTAAGCGTAAATTATGACCTTCTTGAATTAACGCAGTTGTTGCTTTAATCAATTCAATATAGCCTTTTTCAAACATGAGATTACTCAAATACAAAAGAGAGATCGATCCTTTTTTCTTCCCCTGCCCCACTTCATTCTTCAATATAAAGTCTGCAGGAATACCGTTGGATACCACTTCCACATGTTTGACATGACCGCGGTAATTTGGCGTTAGCTTTTCACCTAATACAATTCCAACATCAATTTTCTGCAATGAATGGATGATGAATTTTTGCGTAATTCCAGAAGTAGCGTCAATCGTGCCACCTAAGTTATTGCCATGTAAATGACTCACTACTTTACCACGCCCAAGAACTTTACAAGCTTGGATCATCACACAATCACGTAACAACCCCATTTTAGTTTGCGAAATGGAAATATACAAAATTGGTTTTTTCATACGCAGTGATAAAAAGCCAGAGTAAAAAACAGCTAACGAATCATGCAGCAATTTATCAAAAGAAAGCGCACCAGGATGTTCAAAATCTTTCTTGCTTAAATTAATTTTTTTCACATTATATTGTTGGTGAAGTTTTTCTGAATTATACAGGGATTGAAGAGCAATGCTTTCTCCTAGTATCGGAGGAGGCAAGGGCCCAACAAATATCAAATCCCCTTTTTTTGTCCCAGTCATGTTAAAGCACCTCTCTTATAAATGACATCAACTAGCCAGTGCCACAATCCGACGTTTTTTAATGCGGATCAGTAGATTTCAATTCACGTTTATCCACTAAATCTTTTTCGAACGAAGAAACAACAAGATAGATAATGATAAAAACCGGAAGGATAATGACTAACGGCTTGATGTAATAAATAAAGCCGTACCAGAATACTCGCGCAATGGTTAAAACAATCCAGTAATACCCTAATGCCATTCCGAAATTACCGAAGAGTTTTTTCAGGATAATAGTGGGCGTGAAAATAATAATATATGTAGCAAATGGTGCAATAACTAGCCCAAGAACTCCTAAGTTTAAGTAAAATTCTCCGTAGACAAATAAACCGTAGTTTGTGTGTATAATCGAAGCGACAAGATGGGCAGCTTCTGGGCTCTTCGCTTCAATTCCAAGAAAAGAAGGAATTAGTTGTGGAATGTAATCGATAATTGTATGGAAATTACCGTACGTATGAGTTACTTCAATTGCAGCAGCTGTGGAATAAACAAGATCTTGAACAGTTGGGTAGTTGACCAAAATTGCTACAGAGTCAAGAATTGCTTGCACGTCAAAAATCAGTCCTGTATGTCTCACCAAACCTAAATAAGAAAAAAGTAGCAATCCCCCAGCGATTAACGCCACTTTTTTAAATGAAAAACTCGACTTAATCACATCTAATTTTTTAGTGGCCGTTAATAATAAATACAAAATCAACAGCAAACCTAAAATATCGACTCGAGCATAATGGGACAAAAGCCAAAAAGGGACAAACAAAATGGCGAATTTCCGTAGTCCACTCTCTTTAACGCCCATCAGCACAAAGAAGTACGAAATAACAACAACAGAGTTCCATGCATTCCCAGGCAATAAACTTGGTGAAAGTTCGTTATACGCCCCTCCAGGTAGATCCGGCAAATAGATGATTGCGGAAACTACAGCTAAAATACTGAATAGCCAAGTCGCTAACAAACTATGAACTGTTCCGGAATAATACGCCAAAATTTTAGCATCGTAATTGCCATAAGTCTTATTTGATACCCACAGCAAAATCGACCAAGCGTAGTAGAAAAAAAGCGCACCAAATGCCAATGTATAAAAATGTCGTTCAATAAGATGGGTACGATCATTAAATAAGGGCTGCACTTCCCCAATTGGCGCATAACCTAATATACTGATAATCGGCAAAAACAAAAGAACAAGTGAAAAAGAAGAAAATCCCACCTTGAATATATAAATATCCATTAATAACTTGAAGGAAAATATAATTAAAATGAACAAGTTCCATGGATCGTCAGCATTGAAAACCTGACCTAACTGAAGCAAGTAATAGATCACTGAAATCCCAGTTATTAAATTAACGATGATAAATAGGACTTTTTCAAATCGATCATCGGCTTCTATATGCTTTTCCATAGTCTCATTCCTTTATTTATAATTCTCTTTTTAGACAACCCATTGCCTACCACTCTGTTAGGAAGGTACATCTGCAGAGAACATCTGGGATTTTTTATTGTTTTTTTTGGATTGTCTATATAGGTAGCTTAAAATTTTTATATGCAAGAAAGTGGACAGGTAATAGAATAGAAAATTCAATGACACTCGGTCATTTTTAAATCCTTCTAACAGTATTTTTCTAGACAACTGCACGACTTCTTTGTTTTGACCGATTATCCCCGTTCGGAAAACAACTTTCCAAATGGTTAAAGTAAAACGATGGAAAGTAGACTTCCGCTGTTGCATGGCTAGTTTTTTATACTTCTCGAAAATGCTTAAATGCCCATTGAGTACAGAAGTTTTATTGGTCGTAATTCGTTCCCCGCTATGATGATAAAATAACACCATGCTTTCTGTGACAAAATCGAATTTTGTCACCTGCGCCAGCCTGATATACAAATCCCAATCTTGACAACTTGGCAGCTTGGCATCAAAGCCATCTATTTGGTCTAATACTTCTTTTCTAACTAATACCGAAGAAGTAGTATCGATATAGTTAAATTCAAGTAACTTGGACAAAATATCTCCGCGATATTCCGGAATGATTTTACGAGTAGGCTGATTGTTTTCATCAACTACTTGCACACCTGAATAAACTACTCCGACATCTGGCTCATCATTAAATTTCTCCAGCTGCTTTTCGATTTTTTCTGGTAGCCACTGATCATCTGAATCTAAAAATCCGATGAAATTTCCAGTGGCTCTTCTTAAACCGGTATTTCTTGCTTCCGACCCACCTTTGTTCACCTCGTGTTTCAAGTAGATAATTCGGTCATCAGTCATTTCTGCAACAATAGCTGCCGTATTATCAGTTGAAAAATCATCAATAATGATGATTTCCAAGTTTTGATGACTTTGCTTTTCTAAACTTTCAACAGCTTTTTTCAGCAGTTCCGAACGATTGAACGTTGGAATAATAACACTGACTTTGTCATTTAAGGTCACCATTGCACTTTATCCCTCCCCCCGTTAAGGAACCCGCTCAGTTTAGTATTCGCTAATTGCACTCTTTTCTCGGTTCACCAAATTACAATCATGTGTCACCATAATTTCCACTAGCTCCTCAAAAGAAGTCGCTGTTGGATTCCAACCAAGTAGCTTTTTCGCTTTTGAAGGATCGCCCAATAACTGCTCAACCTCAGCTAAACGGAAATATTCTGGATTTACTTCAACTACAACTTCGCCGGTCTTTGCATTAAAGCCTTTCTCATCAATTCCTTCTCCTTGCCACTCTACTTCGATTCCCGCATGTTTAAATGCGAGTGTCGCAAATTCACGAACAGTATGCATTTCCCCAGTTGCGATGACAAAATCTTCTGGCGTATCATGTTGTAAAATAAGCCACATGCATTCTACATAGTCTTTGGCATAACCCCAGTCTCGCCTTGCATCAAGGTTCCCGAGTAACAATTTGTCTTGCTTGCCATTCGAAATACGCGCAGCAGCCATTGTAATCTTACGTGTTACAAACGTTTCTCCACGTCGTTCGGATTCGTGGTTGAAAAGAATACCGTTGACCGCGAACATATCATAAGATTCCCGGTAGTTTTTCGTGATCCAATAACCATATAATTTTGCCACTCCATATGGGGAACGCGGATAAAACGGCGTTGTTTCTCGTTGTGGAACTTCTTGTACTTTTCCATATAACTCTGAAGTAGAGGCTTGATAAATGCGCGTCTTTTTCTCCAAACCGAGAATACGCACTGCTTCGAGAATACGCAAAGTTCCGATTCCATCAACATCTGCTGTGTATTCAGGAGTTTCAAACGACACTTTTACATGGGACATTGCCGCTAAGTTATAAATTTCGTCTGGTTTAATTTCGCTAATCAGTCGAATGATGTTGGAAGTATCCGTCATATCCCCATAATGAATATAAAAGTTTTCACTCGACTTTAACTCTTCAATATATAAGTGCTCGATGCGCCCTGTATTGAAACTCGAACTTCTCCGAATGATGCCATGTACCTCATATCCTTTTTCTAATAAGAAATCCGATAGAAACGAGCCATCTTGACCGTTAACTCCTGTAATCAATGCTTTTTTCATAATAATCCCCCTTATAATCGTACTTTCTCTGTCTGTTCTAAAAACCAGTCATAAGCCATTTTTAATCCATCATCTAACGGGATTTTCGCTTCCCATCCAAGACTCTTTAATCGACTAACGTCCACTAACTTACGCGGTGTACCATCAGGTTTCGATGTATTAAAGACGATTTCTCCTTCATAGCCGACAGTTTTCCCAACTTTTTCGGCGAGCTCTTTAATCGAAATATCTCTGCCAACACCGATATTGACCAAATCGTTGCCATTATAAGTATTCATCAAATAAATAGCTGCATCTGCCAAATCATCAGAGTAAAGAAATTCACGTTTTGGTGTTCCTGTGCCCCAAACTTCAACAGTCTCAGCCTGAGCGTTTTTTGCTTCATGAAATTTCCGAATAAGCGCCGGTAGAACATGTGAACTTGTTAAGTCGAAATTGTCATTCGGTCCAAATAAGTTAGTCGGCATGATTGATATAAAGTTCGTACCATATTGACGGTTATAAGATTGGCACATTTTAATGCCCGCTATTTTAGCAATGGCGTATGGCTCGTTGGTTGGCTCAAGTTCTCCAGTCAATAAGGCATCTTCTCTCATCGGCTGTTCTGCGAGTCTTGGATAGATACACGTACTGCCGAGAAACAGCAGTTTTTTTACTTTATTCCGATGAGCAGCATCAATGACATTTGTTTGAATCATCAAATTGTCTCGGATGAATTCTGCTGGGTAGTCGTTATTTGCAGCAATCCCCCCAACTTTTGCTGCTGCTAAAAATACGTAGTCTGGTCGTTGTTCTTGAAAAAAAGAATCGACTTGATTGGAGTTTGTCAAATCAAGTTCTTTACTGGTCCGAAACACAAGATTGTGATAGCCCTTTTCTTGTAGGTTTCTCACAATTGCTGATCCGACAAGACCTCGATGTCCCGCTACATAAATTTTCGACTCCAAGTTCATAAATATCCCACCTTTTTTAGCTATTGCCTCACGTGATCCGATAGAAGTTAACGTTTATTTCATGGTCATTTTTTCAAAAAAGCTATTTCAGTAAAAAAACAACCTTTTACCCAAGACTTTATACTTACTAATCAAACTTATTTTCTTATTCTACCATACAATAGTCTAAATATTACAGATTATTTAGACTATTTAATGTTTTGTGCAATTAATTTTAATTTTGTACCGAGCAAATGCATAAGACATTTCTTTCGAATCATGTTTACCCTTGTTTCACTAAGGTTTTTTTTCGAAAAAATCCTTTTACTTCAACTACTAACTCACGTTGATTTAATACCATTAACACACCATAAATTACCCCACCAGTAATCGAGTCAATAATGATGATTCCAACTGCTCCAACTTCTGTTAACTGGGAATTCAAAAAATACAAAAGTACCATCATAATAAGTGAATGAACAACCGGCTTCGCAATAGAGAGGTTTAATTCACGTAAGCTATCCCCAATAATTTGACGGATTCGCACAAAATAACTGACGTAAAATAACAGCATTCTAAGCAAACCAACTGCAATTGCAACAATGAAAATTTCACCAGACAATCCTGCTAGGAATACGACAACCGGAATAATCCCTAGTTGAAACAATTGCCAGTAAAAGCTCCACCTTACTTTGCCAACGGCGATAAACAAGCTGCCGCTCGGATTTCCTAAAGCTTTGAATAATCCGTACAAGCAAAGAATTTGGATAATGAGAACGCTTTGCGTCCACTCTTTGCCAAGTAGCAGAGGGACTGCGTATGGTGCTAAAACAATGACGCCCGCCAACAGCGGCGCATTAAAGCTCGTTAACATATTGGTGATTAGTAAATATGTTTTTCTCAGTTTACGTTGATCCAATTGAATTTTTGAAAACACAGGAAACGCCACTCGATTAATCATAGAATTCAACTTTTGCACCGGCTGCATAATAAGATTCATAGCCATGCTGTAATAACCAAGCGCAACAGGGCCTAACATAACACCTACAACCATTTGATCAATTTTAGTCGTAAAATAATTGATACTTGTGGAACCTAGACGATACAGACCGAAGCTGACAAAACCTTTAATCGCATTCCACGAAAAGACCAGTTGTGGTCGAGCTTCCGCATCCCGGTACCCAGCTATAACCCACGGAACACTTCTAAATAACGACATCACAATATGACCGTAAACGAGTGACCATGCACCAAGAGTGGTAAAGCTAGCTAAGTAAACTGTTAACAAAACGCCAATTGTTGTTGCCAAAATTTCATTTTTTGTAATTTGTGCAAATTCCAGTTTTTTTGTAGCAAGTGTCTGAAATTGCAAACCGAATGGCAAGATGATAAAGCTAATTCCAACGACTTGTATCATGCCAGTTAAACTCGGTTCATTGAACATCAACGCAATGACTGGAGCCAGCATGAATAAGATTAGGAACAAGAAGAATCCGACAAAAATAGAAAACCAGTACAAACTTGATAGCTCAATTTTGCTGATTTTTTCTTTTTGAATAATGGCGTCTGTTATCCCCATTTCCAAGAATAGTTGTGAAAATTGAATAACAATTTGCACCATAGCTATTAGACCAAAAATTTCCGGCCCCAACACTCTACCCAAAATCAGTAACTGAGCGATTTGGAGAACGCTCGTCACAAGCATCGATATGGAAGTAAGTTTGACACTAGTTACTGCTTTGCTTTTTAAAGATGTCATAGGCCATTCCTCTAATCCGGTTTAATATAGAATTTTTCTCCACATATTCCGCCGTTGCTTCGGGAAAATCCCATAAGGACGGTCTTCTGCAAAATCTTCTGGGAATCCATTAAGGTCAAACGAATCATTAACACTGGGTGGTAGTTGCTCGTATTGATACAAAAACTCAAAGTCGATCAATCTTAATCCTTCAGATGTTAGCAAGATATTTCCGGGATGGAAATCAATTAGCGCATAGCCTTTGTTGTAGAAAAACTCGTTAATCCTAAAAATTTCTTGTTTATGTTTTCGTTTTAATATTTGTTTTTTGATATGCCAGCTTTCCGATAATGGGTTTGTTTTTAAATAAGGAACAATAATATAATTTTTTCCGCTGCTAATTAGCTTCGGAATAAATTCACATTCTTTGCTCAATTCACCGTAAACAAATTTTTCGCGTTCCAAAAATCGCTCTTTGCCCGCTTTATATGTCTTTTTCACAGCTTTACGCCCCTGATATTCAATAACTTCCACTTTGGCACGACGTTTTTTCTCTGAAACATCAGCAATTACCTTTTCTTTTGTCCGGTAAGCTTTGTCCCAAGCTATAACGATGTCTTTAACTTCTAGTAAAAGATCCGGAGCGACTGCTGCAATATAATCCAATGCTTCAATTTCATCGTCTGCACTATGAAGCGGATTGGCGCGCTGTTCGTTAACTAGAGCAAAGTTAATCTCCGAACGCAGCTGTTCTTTTAACAAATAATGTTGGTTCGACACATGTGGATACTTTTTCTTCATTTTTGCAGGTAGTGGTTTGGGGTGATAATCATACATGACCAGTAAGGTGGACGGCTTTCCGCCACTCACTGGCCATGGTCCTTGCCCCCAATTTCCGCCTCTTAAATTTTGGGCTGCGTTTCTTTTTTGTTCGTCATCGAGTGTAATTGCTCGAATAAGACATAACCCATTACGTTCAAACCAATCAATAATTTTGTCAGTTAGTTGCCGTTCTTCTGCCCATTCTCTTACGACAAATACCATCAATTCGCCGTCTTTTTCGAAATTGTGCTCACTCGACTTAATAATCGACTCGAGCCAATTGCCACTTACCCCAATCAATTTACGAATGGTATCTGTTGAAGGAGCCCAGCCTTTTTCCTCAAGAAAATGATGAAAATATTCCAAGCTGACTTCGTCAAGCTTATGTCCAGTTTCATTTGCTAAACGCTTTAAAATCCCTGGATAATCATGATCTTGCGGAATTTGTTTGACTACGCCGTCCGATTTTGCCGGAATCCCCGACTTTTCACCTTTATGATAAACTGCGTGATACATCAAGCTAAGCAAATGATGATCATCTGACGGTACGTAATACTTGTTGTTCCACAGCTGACGTTGATCCAATATGATTTCTCCAATGTACGGAGGATAATAAGCAATGTTCTTGAAATTACTTCCCATCAGCCCGCCCACGCTGTATATATCAAAAGGTAAAATCCCTACTTTTTCGTTTAATAAATCTCTAACCTTTTCAATATGTTCGTCGGCAATTAATAAATCTACATCCTCGTCCAACTCTAAAAATGACAATTCGTCAAACCAACGCAAAATAACGTATTCCAGCTGGCGTTTGTTAAGAATGCCAAAGAAATTCTCCAGTCCAAGTTCAGGTGACAAATATTGTCGCGCTTGCTTTTCTTTTTGATGATTTCGCTTAAAGACGATGCTAGTTCGCGTACCTCCTAAACGATCCGTAAAATTTTCAAAGCGGAAACTCCATTTTTTCTTCCTGGCTAATTTATACGCCCAAAGAGGTAAAAAGCTTGCGCGATCAATAATTTTCGCCGGGATAAAAAGAATGATATTTGCAGAAGAATGGAAAGCATTTTTTAAATCCAGAAAATCAGCTTTGTTAATCACCAGTACTTCTGCATTATTTTTATAGGTAAGTGTTTTTTCATCAGCATAATAAAGATCTGGATTTTGCTTCTCTCCTGGCTTTTGTGTGCAGATTCCTAAATAATTTTCATACCCTTCATCGGCAAGCTGTCTTTTCAAACTACTCGTTTCAGCATTATATTCCAGTATTTTTACTGATTGTTTTGTTGGATACGCAGTTTTTATAAATTCACTAATTGTCGGCTGAATTGCCATTACCCCATTCCCCCTTGTCCACCGGCAGATCTGGTTAGACACAGATTGTTATTTGCGCGCATATTGCCTGTCAAAATATTGTTGGTATTCGCCACTGATAATTTGTTCCCACCATTCATTGTTCTCTAAAAACCATTCGACCGTTTGTGCAATTCCTGTTTCAAAATCGTAAACGGGCCGCCAACCTAATCGTTCGATTTTTGTCGGATCAATCGCATACCGTTTGTCGTGACCAAGACGATCTTCGACAAATTCGATTAAGTCTTCTGATTTTCCCAAAGCGCGGATAATCGTTTTTACAACATTAAGATTTTTTTGTTCATTATGTCCGCCAATATTATAAACTTCTCCAATTTCTCCGCTATGCATGACCAAATCGATTGCCGAACAATGATCTTGCACATGCAACCAATCTCGCACATTTTTGCCGTCGCCATAAACCGGTACTTTTTGATCATTCAACACACGCGAAATTGTTAATGGAATTAGCTTTTCTGGAAAATGGTAAGGACCATAATTATTGGAGCAACGTGTAATATTGACCGGTAAGCCGTAAGTTTCGTAATACGCTCTTACCAATAAATCCGATGATGCTTTACTAGCACTGTAAGGACTACTAGGTTGAAGCGGTGTTTCTTCAGTAAAAAAAGTAGTAGGATCAAAATCCAGCTCTCCGTATACTTCATCTGTAGAAACGTGGACAAATTTTTTAATGTTTGCTCGTTTTGCAGCTTCAAGTAATACTTGCGTTCCAAGCACATTGGTCCGGATAAAAATTTCCGGCTCTGTTATAGAACGGTCAACATGACTTTCAGCCGCAAAATGAACGATATACGTAAAGTCAACTTTTTCAAATAAGGCTTCAACAGCTTGACGATCCGCGATATCGATATGAACAAAACTATAATTTTCATCTTTTTCGATCGCTTGATGTTTCGTTAGATCTCCTGCATATGTCAGTAAATCTAAGTTGTAAATATGGTAATCAGGATAATTAGCGGTCATGTATTGGACAAAGTTCCCTCCGATAAATCCCGCTCCGCCGGTGACGAGTATATTTTCCATAGGTGCGCTCCTCTACGATTTATTCGGTGAAAGTGATTTCTCACAAGCAATATCCAATAAGTACTTGCCGTATTCCGTTTTCTTTAAAGACTGCGCCAAGTCGATCAAATCTGACTGACTAATATAGCCTTTCCGGAAAGCTATTTCTTCAAGACATGCAACATACAAACCTTGCCTTTTTTGAATCGCTTCTACAAAATTTGAAGCTTCTAACAATGCTTCGTGTGTACCTGTATCAAGCCACGCAAGTCCGCGCCCCATAATATTGACGTGCAATTCTCCCCGTTTTAAATATTCATTGATAATAGAAGTAATTTCTTTTTCACCACGTTCTGAAGGCGTTACTTGTTTGGCGATTTCAACAACTTGATTGTCAAAGAAATAAAGCCCTGGAATCGCATAGGAGGATTTCGGTTTTTCTGGTTTTTCTTCTATAGATACAATATTTAACTCATCATCGACTTCAACCACTCCATAAGCTCTCGGATCTGCGACGTGACATCCGAAAATAATGCTACCATTTGTTAGTTCAGCTGACTCCGTAAGTCTGCTACCAAAATCCGAGCCGTAAAAAACATTGTCTCCTAATATAAGGGCAACAGGAGATTCTCCGATAAAACTCTCACCAATCGTAAAGGCTTCAGCCAATCCATTTGGTTCTTCTTGAATCGCATATTCCAGCTTGATACCGAGTTTTTGACCGTTTCCTAGCAAGCTTAAAAATCCAGAAATGTCTCGTGGTGTTGAAATGATTAGAATTTCTTTAACACCGGCAAGCATTAAAACAGATAGCGGATAGTAAATCATTGGCTTATCATATACAGGCAGCATTTGCTTTGAAATTGACTTCGTTAACGGATACAATCGTGTCCCCGTTCCTCCAGCTAATATAATCCCTTTCATCCTAACTCCCTCATTTCTATTAAATGAAATAAATTCTTTTCTTTGCTGTGAATGTCTTCGATTATGGTGCATATTTCAGCGACTGATTCGATTGTTAACGCCCCGTAATACGGCATCGCTAATACTTGTCTAACAGCCTTTTGAGCTTGTGGAAGGTTTTCCGGCTGCGCAGATTCGAGTCCGCTATACCATGTGAAATCACTACATAGTGGAGAAAAATATTTTCTTGCGAACACATTGGATTTTTGAAGTTCTTCATAGACAAAATCTCTCGATTGACCAAATTTCTCTTGATCGATTTCAATAACGAAATACTGATAGCTGCTAGACTCGTTTTCAAGTGTAGTTAACACCCGAATTCCTTTAACAGATGCTAAGTTTTCTTCATAAGTAAGTTTTATCTTGTGGCGCTTGTTACGTTCTTCTTCTACTACTTTTAAAACTTCCAGGCCAACACTTGCTTGAACTTCATTCATTTTGGCGTTCAACCCAGACAATGCCACTTCTTCAGCGTTAACGATGCCGAAATTTCGCAACAAGTCTAAACGTTTGTCGAGCGCCGCGTCATGATAAGTTAGCGCGCCACCTTCAACCGTATTAAACAATTTCGTCGCATGAAAACTAAACATTGTCATATCTCCAAAGCTACTAATAGGAACACCCTTCACTTTTGCACCAAAAGCATGAGCGCCATCATAAATGACTTTGAGATGATATTTGTCTGCAATTGCCTGTATTTTTTCAACATCACACGGATTGCCAAACACATGAACACCTAAAATAGCAGTCGTTTTTTCAGTGATTAATGCCTCAATTTTATCGGCATCAATATTGAAAGTAACTGGATCTATATCGCAAAACACAGGCGTCAGATTGTTCCAATCTAGCGCTTGAACAGTTGCCGGAAATGTAAATGGCGTAGTAATCACTTCACCTGTCAGTTCTAAAGCCTTTATCCCCAACAATAATGCGAGTGTGCCATTTGAAAACATCGAAATATGATCTACTTCCAGGTAAGCTTTGAGTTTTTCACTCAATTCGTCATGTTGTGCACCAAAGTTTGTTAATTGTTGACTGTCCCATACCGTTTTCATTCTTTCCGTAACTGCATCAATATTCGGTAATAACGGTCTAGTTACATAAATTGGATGTTCAAAAGCATTCGCCATTCTATTCCCTCCCATAATAAGCATCTTTTTAAGTGATTCAGCTCACCTTAACGGATTTTATCTTTTTTATTACAGGCACCAATAAATCGTAGACGGTATCAAACTCCTGAATTTTTAAAAGTTTTGAAATTGCGATATAAAGAATTGCGCCAATTCCAATCTGCAAAACTAGCATCAGAAGTTCCGGTAGTGGTAGGAGTTTGCCGATACCATAAACAACTGCTCCCATTCCTAATGAAATTGTATAAATCGGTAAGAGATCTCGAACCTGTTCTTTGACACCATAAGATATTTCGCGACCTGAAAAATAGATGTTGATAAACAATGATAAATGCGAATCTAAAACCATGGTTGCTACTAATATGGTAATGCTCCAATCCATCCAGATAACAAGAACAATAAGTATCGTAGGAATGATTGTTTTGATGATTTCTAAGTAAAGAAACAAATCCGATCGCCCTTTGACTTGTAAAATGTTTAAATTTAAAGCATGAATTGGATACAACATGCTAGCGAGGCATAAAAGTTGAAAATATGGCACCATTCGCATCCACTTTTCACCGAAAATTAAGTAAATCAACGGATCTGCCACTGCCGCTAATCCAACCATGAGTGGGAAAATTAAAAAACCCGAAAGTTTAATAACCTTTTTGAAACTTTGTTTTAAGCGCTCTTCTTGATCTTGAATTCCGCTTAACACTGGATAAGTCACCCTCTGAATTGTCGCTGTCAATGATTGCGTCGCTACATCACTGAATTTAGATGCATTTGTAAAATATCCAAGAGTTCCAGCCGAATATTGCTTCCCAATAATTAAGAAGTAAACATTGTTATAAGCTGTATCAATCAACCCCGACACAAGTAGCTTCCAGCCAAATCCAAATAAGCGCTTGAACGAGATAACACTAAAAGTAAGTGAAGGTAGCCATCTTCTATAAAAAACGAGTAATAATGCCTGGATTAGATTCATACCTAACATGCGAATCACAAGGCTCCATACACCAAACCCTGAGATGGCCATTGCAACTGCAACAACTCCAGACAAAATACTCGCTGCCATGTTGACTTTTGCTTGCACTTTAAAATTCACTTCTTTAGTAAACATCGCTCTAGGTATAATGGAAAATGCGTTAATAATAACTCCCAGTGTTAGCACTCGGATTATAGACATCAACTTTACTTGATCAAAGAAATTACTGATTAGCGGTGCTGATAAAAATAGCACACCATAAATAAAAATCGAAACCGCCAAGTTAAAATAGAAAACCGTCGAATAATCGGTTTGATCAGCTTTTTGATCTCGGATTAATGCTTGTGTAAATCCACTGTCGACGAGAGAGTTTGAAAGTGCAACAAACACTAAAATCATTCCAATTAACCCAAAATCCTCAGGTGCCAATAATCGCGCAAGAATAATCTGGATAATAAACTGAATGCCTTGATTGCCCAACATGTCTCCGAAGCTCCACAGCAGTCCACTGATTGTTTTTTTCTTCAATGATTTTTCCTGTTTCATAGACCTGCTCCTATCTCTATCCATTAAAAACTGATTATTCAGAAGTCTTAAGACACTGAATATATACCTACTAAAATAGGTATATCAAATCTAATTATTGAATCAATTGAGTTGACTTTACTGAAAAAACACTACTTTATGCTTAATTATCGTACTTTCTTTTTATTCTAACACATTACATGTCTTAAAAAACAGATAATTTAGATTATTTTTATTTTTTATTTTGCAAATTATTCCACTATTTCATATTTTCCGAATAATTTATTGGATATTAAGAATAGTCTTTAAGCAAGATTCTTCAATTAATTGTTATATACTTACTGTTTTCTGAAAATATCTTCTAATAGATTTTTCTTTAATACTTGCAGACCAATTTAACTACTTCACACTTTTAGGAAAAACAAAAAAGCAGTTTCCAGTAGCAGGCGTTGCCTGTTACAAAAACTACTTTTTCTTAATTAATGGGGTAATAAGGGTGGTTTTAAATAGTAATTCGTTTAAAGATTCGTTTATAAAATTCAGGTTTCACATAGAACTCTCGGTAACCCTTTTTCAACGTTTCTCTAATTTTCAATTGCTTAAGCAAAAGATAGAAGCGGTTCCGTTTTTTTGTGCGGCTAATGACGTAATCATACTTAAAATTAGTATAGACGTTTACTTCATCGAGCAAATCCGCGACATCTTGAAGGTGCTTTTGCTTTGCAGAAATATCATTGAGGTGCATGTCTGTCCAGGACCCTTTCACTTCCACTCGATACGCAGCCATATCCCTGTCCATGTAATAAACCGTTCCTCTTAATGCCCCTAATATGACCAGAGGATAGTCTCCAATTGTCGCATTCAAGTAAAAATCGGACATCTCAGGAATTTTTTCACGGGAATACATAATCGAGTTAGTAGCGAATAGTTCCCCTCCCCCTTCTATTACTTCTTCTACAGAAAAGACTTTGTTCCTATTGCTAGGTCGGACAGTAGCAACTCTTTTTTTAGTGACTGCAGATACCTTTTCTGCAGCATGCACACACATGCTGCATTCAGGATGCGCTTCCATATAATCCACTTGCTTCTGCAACTTCTCCGGATCCGTCCAATAATCATCGCCTTCACAAACCGCCGTGTACTTTCCTAATGAACGATCACTATTATACACTTCAAAAGGGATATCTTGTGAATACTGATTTTCTGTTTGGTAGATGGGTTTAACGATATCCGGATACTTCTGTTCATAACTTCTAATGATGTCAGCTGTTCGGTCAGTAGATGCGTCGTCATGAATTAAAATTTCATAAGCGAAATCTGTTTTTTGCATTAACATGCTTTCTAATGCCTCCGCTATAAAATCTTCATGGTTATAAGCATTACACTCGATACTCACCATTATCCGGTTTCCCATAAATTAAAGGCTCCTCTACAGTTAAATAAGTTTTCTTAAACATTTTAATGAATTAGTCCGCAATTAACCTGTCAGATTCAGCTAATTCAATGGTTGATGAATTTCTATACATATCGTATCTTAGCACAGAATACTAGTATAAAAAGAGTATTCAGATAAATTAATCGAAAAATTTACATATGTTCAAATTTTTCCCTGCTATTCATCCGTTACAAAAAAATTTTCCCGCTGATATGTTACTCTCAACTCTTCATCGCGAAGAATGAGATTACCTTTCTCGATTGTATTGCCTTGAACTATATGCCCAGTTCCAATATTAATATAAATCCCCCGTTCTGAGTTTTCACGAGGACTAATAGCCAAATTATTAAGTATGCTAATATTGTGGCTCGGCGTCATTAAATTCTTTCCTCCATCACCTGGTCTAATCGCAATATTATATTCATTGTTGTAAACCACATTTCCTTTAATGACATTGGATTCCGCTCCATTTTTAACATCAATACCATAATAAAAACCACTGACCATATTTTTTTCAATCTTGCTTTCTTTTTCGCTTTCTATTGTAATGCCTTGTTGATCTGTGTAGCCTGGACGATCTTCAGTAACTACGCACCCTTTTACCAGATTATGTTTTCCTTTTCCAAACAAAGAAAGATGGCCATCACCTGAATTTCGAATTACACAAGATTCTATTGTATTGTAATCTGATGCAAAATTGATAATACCCGAACCATAATTGGATTCACTTATTACATTTCGAATGACATTGTTATGAGCATGATGCAAGTGGATACCTTGTGAATAATTTTTTGTATAAACATTTTCAATCGAACTTTCACGACTGTTTTGTAGTAAAATAGCAATATTTGAAATCAAGGTGCCTTCTTCAGGCAATTTATCCCCCATCAAAAAACCACCTTTTAGATGGACATCCGCCGTTGCCATTATCCAAAACACTCCATATTCTCCCGCTGATTCAGTCTGAAAAATTGCTTGTTCCATTATAATGGTAATTGGCTTAGAAATTTTCAAAGCAAAATAACTGTCTCCATATCCAGTACTAGCCTTTAAATCAGGGTTTTTAGTCAATTTATAAATTCCCGGCGGAATATGCAATTCCCCACCTATTGGAGTTTCATCAATCGCTTGTTGAATTGCTTGAGTATCATCCATCACGCCATCACCTTCTGCTCCAAATTGTGTAGTTACATCACTTTTCTCTTTTGCTAGAAAATAAGTCGGCGCCATAATTACAGTGGCAATCAAACCACAAATCCCTATTACACTAAGAAGCAAGCGAGTGATTTTTTTATGGTTCATAAACAGCTCTCCTTCAACTTAACCACTATATCGTAGAATAATAGTATAAAGCATACTTAATTATAGTATAAGTCAAATTCTCTAACAAAGCACATTTTTCTGAATATTTTTTATATAAATATAGCCATTTACTTCGTTACTCTAACCTATAGCCTATATTTTTTTTATAAACAGGACTAAAGAAATATTTTACCCCCTCGCATTCCTTTAAAATGTTCGCTATAATCAATTAACAAGATGTTTTTTGAAAATTTAGTCATATTAATGGGATTACGAATTACTTTTAGATGAACTCTTAGAGAAAAGGGAACTTAAAAATTCTCATAAAAATTATAAGGAAATGAGGTTTTACTTTATGAGAGACTTATTTTTCGTGAAAGATTATGTCGAACTTTACGAAAAAATCGAAGGAGGAAATTGTGAAGTTTTTGAATTCGAACATCCAATAGGTACGGTTTATCACCAGTTTATCAAAAGAGAAATTCCAATTCCTGTGGAAGACGGACCATACTATGATTTGCTCACACCATACGGTTATGGAGGCCCAGTTATTACCGATTTAAAAGATAAGACACGTAAAGATGAGTTAGTTACTCTTTTCTGCCAAGCCTTTCAAGATTATAGCTTAGAACATAATATCGTCAGTGAATTTGTTCGCTTTCACCCGCTTGTAGAAAACGCTCAAGATTTTGATTCTTGCTATAACGTTCTTTTTAGACGTCATACTACAGGAATTACTTTGAAAGGTTTTGAAGATCCAATACAAGAAGAATTTTCGGGCTCGACCCGCAAGAGAATTCGTAAAGCATTAAGAGATGGTGTGACTTATCGAATCACAAAAAATCCATCTAACCTAGACCAGTTTCAGGAAATCTACCTCACAACAATGAAACGGGTAGGTGCTGAAGACTTTTACTTATTTGACGATGAATACTTCTCAAAAATGATTGAAAATTTAGGCGAAAAAATAATCTTAGTTGAAGCTATCTACGATTCAAAAGTGATTGGTGCAGAACTTCATTTCCACACAGGTCCATATGTACATACTCACCTATCAGGCACTATCGACGGTGACATCAATCACTTGTCGCCTGTTTATGTCATGACCTACGCCATTGTATTATGGGCCCAAGAACATGGAGTTGAATACATTCACTCAGGAGGCGGCGTGAACCCGGGTCCTGATGACTCGCTGTATTTATTCAAAAAGAGATTTGGCAAAAATACTGAATTCGACTATTATGTCGGCAACAAAGTCTGGAATGAAGAAATTTATGACAAATTAAATGAGGCCGCTAACGTTAGTTCAGATAGCGGACTATTCCCAGCTTATCGCTGGCCATAGAAAAATGGGAAGCAGAAAAATCTGCTTCCCATTTTTTAATTTGAATGCCATGCCCAAGCACTTGAAATGATATCGTTCAAATTAAAGGCTGGCTTCCATCCTAATTCTTCACTGATTTTATCAGATGAAGCTACAAGAGCCGCCGGATCTCCCGCACGTTTTGCTGCATAATCAACCACAGCTTCCTTGCCAGATATTTGCTGACACGTCTCAATAATTTCTTTAACAGAATATCCTGCGCCGTTGCCAAGGTTGTACGTTTTGTTCGCAATTTTGCCACCAGCCATACCTTCATATGATAAAATATGCGCACGCGCTAAATCAGTCACGTGGATATAATCACGGACGCACGTTCCATCAGCCGTCTCATAATCTGTACCAAATACCGAAATTTTGTCGCGTTGTCCAAGAAGATGCTGAAGTACAATAGGAATTAAATGAGATTCCGGATCATGGCTTTCACCAATTTCGCCAGATTCATGTGCACCTGCTGCGTTAAAATAGCGCAATACAACATATTGAAAATCATGGACATTGGCTAAATCAGCTAAAATTTGCTCAATCATTAGCTTAGAACGACCGTATGGATTGATTGGGTTTGTTTTTGTTTTTTCTGTAATCATGTCTGTATCAGGAATGCCATAAGTTGCTGCTGTGGAAGAAAAGATAAAGCGCTTCACACCATGCTCAATCATTTTGTCTAACAACACCAAAGTCGCACCAACGTTATTGCGGTAGTACTTTAATGGATTTTCGACTGATTCACCTACTAAGCTGTTCGCTGCAAAGTGAAATACCGCATCGATATCATGCGTAGTGAAAATGTCATCTAAAATCGCCGGATCCCCTAAATCCCCTTTTACAAAAGCGGCTTTTGGGTCGATCAATTGTTCAAAACCAGTCGTCAAGTTATCCAACACGATAACCTCATATGTATTTACTAATTCTTTGACGGTATGACTGCCAATATACCCCGCGCCTCCACAAACTAAAATCGCCATAAAATCTTGACCTCCTTTATTTGAAAAAAGCTCCTATATTTCCAATTGTACCATTTGCAGGTATATTTATTTCATATAAAAATGTGTGAGCGCACCTTATTTTGTTCCGAGCGCACCTCATCAAGGGTTAACCGCACCTTACCAAGCTAGAACCGCACCTCAAACATACTTTTTCGCATCTCAACGCACCTAAACCGCACTTGCAATAACAAAACACGTTTTCTAAAAGCCATAAATGGCTCTATTAGAAAACGCGCCTGCTAGTTAATATTTAGTCATCATCTTCTTCGACAAAATAGTTTTCGCTTTCATAAATTGCTAAATCTTCATCTGGCATGATTAGGTTGTCGAAATTTAATGTATTGCCAATGACCACATGACCACTTCCCGCGCCAACGTAAATTCCATAAGAAGATTTATTGCGCGGATCAACAACCATATTGTTTAAAATCTGTGTATTGTAACTCGGCAGCTTCAGGTTTTCACCACCATCACCACCACGCACTGCGATATTGTACTCGTTGTTAAATGAAATATTCGATTCTATGACATTTGATTTTGAGTCATTTTTTATGTCGATGCCATAGTAAAATCCGCTAACTGTGTTGTTTTCGATTACACTTCCTGTTTCGCCTTCTACAGTAATGCCTTGTTGATCCTCATAACCTGGACGATCTTCGGTAACTAGGCAATTGATAACATGATTATCTTTGCCCCCACCATATAAAGATAAATGACCATCCCCCGAATTTCGTACCACGCATGAGTCAATCAAGTTTTGATTTGAATCAAAATTAATGATGCCAGAGCCGTAGTTAAATTCAGACGTTACTTTCCGAACAATGTTTTGATTTGAATGATTTAGATGTACACCTTGGGAAAAGTTTTTGATATACGTGTTCTCAATCGAACTATCATGTGTGTAAAGAAACAATATACCAATATGGGAAGTTAATGAGCCCTCTTCTGGCAATCGTTCTCCAATTAAAAACCCGCCTTGCAAATGAACATCTTCTGTTTTATCGACCCAAAATACGCCATATTCATCATCTGTATCTGTTTGAAAAATTGCCTCCTCCATGAGGATCGTAATTGGCTTCGAGATTTTCAATGCAAAATAACTGTCTCCATATCCCGTAACTGCTTTATGGTCAGGATTTTTACTAAGCTTGTAAACGCCAGGTGGGATTTCCAATGTACCTCCAGCTGGAGTGTCATCAATGGCCGTTTGAAGTTCTACCGTCTTATCTTCCGCTGCATCGAAACTCGCACTATAGCTTTCAGGTCCGTTTTGAGCTTCATTGTCCTTCGTCAGTTTTTCTATTACTAGAAATAAATAACTAAAGCCAGCCATGCCTAACAGAACTAAAAAAAGAAACCCAATAGTTTTCGTCTTCACTAAAGACACCTCCTTTAGTAGCAATTCATTTCATCCTTATCATACAGACAGAGCACCAAAAATAATAGTTTGTTGTCCGATAATTCAGAAAATATACTAAAATAGGGTAATAAGTACTAAAAAACACGACATCCATTAGACCTGCTCTGATGGATGTCGTGCGGTATTTCCTTTATGTGGTTGTTGCTGATCAGTCGATTCATTGTGCACCATTACAGTTGTTTCTGATTCGGACTCGTTGTCTTTGCTGCGTGCCAACAATTCTTCACGATGACTGTAAGTTGCTTCTTCACGCTTAGAGCTTGCTTTGCCCAATGAGAAAATAACAGCCATTCCAAACACAAAACCGCCTGTTATTAAAGCCCACATATACTCCACCTCTTTTTAAGTAAACCAGTTGCTGTCATGATTGCACTTCTCCTTACAATTGCCATTATTCTTTCTGATTTAATCCATTTTACGCTTAATCCAGACCAAATACTAGATTCATATGTACCAGTAATACGGAATAACATAAACCTTTCAGCTTAAATTCAAACTATTTTTTGTCAATATTCTATTTTATATTTCTTTTTATTGTATTTACTTTCTTATAATCCCATAAATTACAAAACACCATATAAATCAGTACACTTAATCCCACACCAGAGCTATCGATCAAAACGTCTCTAACTTCTCCGCTGCGCCCTTCTATAAACAATTGATGAATTTCGTCAGTTACCGCAAACAAGACACTCAATCCAAAACTTAACATCAACTGTTTAACGCCTCTAAAACCGCTACTTCTCCAAGCATTTAAACTCAATAAACCAAGTAAGAAATAGGCGATAAAATGGGCATTTTTACGAATAAACGTATGAAAGCTTTCGATATCAATATCTAGTTGCGGTGCTACTCCATCGATAAAATTTAACAATGCTGCGACGATACCAGAACTTAAGTGGCTAGAAGCTGAACCTGGTTGATGAGAAAGATAAAAAATGATAGCCATCCAGGAAAAGACTGCAATCCATGAAACAAGTTTATTTACTTTCATATGACAAATCCTTTTCTATTATAATCGTTTCTACTCTATGAATCTTATTATAGCATCCTTCAAAAAAGTAGTAACTGAGAGAGTTCTAAATCCCAATGCCTTTCCTATACAAAATTAAAAGAGAAGTTGCTATAAGACGCAAACTTCTCTCATTCATACACGATTGGGTATCGATATCAAGTCAATTTCCGACTAAATTTAATGGTTTAGAACGATAAGCTGGAAAAGACACCTTATCTTTATCCACCCAAACAACCTTACACAATAAATCGTATACTTTTTGGTTCCAAATTTTATAACTTACATAGAATGGAAATTCAGTGTTTTTCCCGAATTGCTTTTTAAAAAGATATAACGAATCATCAGGGTTGCCTGTTAAACCACCACCTTCATGAATTAGCTCCATGCCATGTTCTTTCCCCCATAATACTAAAGCGTATCTCATCACAAAAGCTGATGATAAACATTGATGTTCCTGTGTAGTTCCTGATAAATGAATATGAATAAACTTCTCATAAACAAAGTTTAAACCACTAGCAATTACTTTCCCTTCATAGAGGACTTCTACAACAATAATATTCTTACCAAATGATTTAAGAAGACCATTAAAGTATGCGTCATCAAAATAATAAATTGATGTTGCGTCTCTTCTTTTCATTGTTTCATAATAGAGTCGTTTAAAATTTTCTAAGTCAGGAGGATCAACAATTATACGGTATTCAACACCTGCGTTTAAAGCTTTTTGAATACTTTTTTGCTTTGACCTCGAGAACTCTGATTTAATTGGATCTTCATAATCTTTTAAGTTTGTTCCGGTGGTAAAGCGACGAAACGTCAATTCATAACAACCTTCAAAATCTTTAGCGTTTGAGAACAAAGGATGAAACCGGACAAACTCACAGATAATATTTTCGTTTTGACAGTATTCCTTAAAAGCATTTTGAAAAGCTTGAACTAATTCAGATTTATGTGCTTCTTCACAATCGATAATACGTGGACCTCCGTATCCATATGGAGTTGTAATATCGTAGAAAACTTCTTCAGTCATGTTCATAGAAATGGGCCTCTTAATGAATAAGTGGTTGACCTTTCCAAGTGGATGTTGAAACTCAAAAACTTCGCAAACACCATTTTCAATCTGTTCATATAAGCGACCGTAATCTTTTTCAAAATAAATATCTCTCAACTTGTAGATGCCTCCTCAACACTTTTTGTAAGCGCTCCATTATTTTTAGATACAAATTTCCATTCACTTACAAATTCGATTCTGCTATCACTTATTTTAGCACAAAATAATTATAAATCTACAAATTAATTTTTTTTTTAGAATATTCAGTATTTTAATATTAGTAAGAAATTTATTTAAACTAAATTGATTCTAAAGAGATAGCAATAATTTCATAATTAATAATAAATACCTATTTAAGTGTTTATTTTATACATATATTTACTTGCGATAACTTTATATTACTATTTTTCACAAAAAAGATTTGTTGTACATATGCAGAAATATGAGGTGAAATGAAAAGTATAAATTCGTTTTAAATCTTTTATTTCTAATTGGTATTTGTCTTTCACTTTCGAGTGTAAAAGCAGAATCGAACTATACGGACAATCGCTTCGGCAATTTTAAACTTCTACCTGCCACTCAAACTTCATCAAATTTACTGATGGGGACACCACTACGTTTTATTTTGGAGTATTATGGCTTCAAAATGGGTTGGAACGAAGAGGCTACTGTTGTTCCTATCAGCTCTTCGAAAACAACTCCGTAGATATTCCCGTATTGATGTATCATATTTTGATTCCAGGTCGAAATGACTCTATTAGTGTCGATCCGGTCCGGTTCAAAGAACAAATGCTCTCTTTAAAGTCAGCTGGCTACACGAGTATCACTAAAGAGGAATTACTTGCTCATTTAGAAACCAATGCCCCATTGCCTGATAAATCGGTGCTAATTACGTTTGACGACGGCTATATTAGTAATTACACAATTCCCTTTCCGATACTAAAAGAGCTAAACATGAAAGCAAGTATTTATGTGATTGCAAGTCGCATTTTCGAAACCAATGGCGGTACTGCTGGTGAATATGAAAAGTTTTCTTGGCAGCAAGCTAGAGCAATGACGGGAACGATGAGTATTCAAAGTCATACATGGGATTCTCATTCCAAACAGCCCGATTTCCAGCAGCAAGACCGTGGACTCATTACAAGCCGCTTGTTTACAGATAACAAATTAGAAACACAGCAAGAGTCTGAAGATCGTACATTTACGGATTTATATACAGCTAAAAATACCATCGAGAAAAATGTTGGTACTGAAGTTGTCGCAATTAGCTATCCATACGGTGAGTACACGGCCGATACAATTCGTCTAGCAAAAAAAACAGGCTATAAAATGGCTTTCACCATTCATACTGGGACCAATACTCAAAATTCATCGCCTTTCGAATTAAAACGAATCACTGCTGACGGTATGTATTCTGGTCAGGAATTGATTCAACTCATTGAATCCGATTAAAAAGCAGCGACCAAGGAATAATGGTCGCTGCTTTTTTAATGTGTATTTACTTTCATTATTTTTCATTGATAAAGGATTCTTTTAACTTCTCCTCAAAGAGCTTCAACAACCGCTCTCTTAATTCAGGACGCTTTAAAGCAAACTCAATCGTTGTCTCAATAAAGCCAAATTTTTCACCAACATCAAATCGGCGTCCGTCAAACTCATAAGCATAAACCTCTTGGACTTCATTGAGTTTTTGGATGGCATCTGTCAGTTGAATTTCACCACCGGCACCAAGTTCGTGTTGTTCAAGAAACTCGAAAATTTCGGGAGTTAAAATGTAACGACCCATAATTGCGTAATTTGAAGGTGCAGTTCCTGCCGGTGGTTTCTCTACAAAATTATCGACTTTGATCAATTTTCCTTCAATTGAAATCGGGTTGATAATACCGTAGCGATGCGTTTCGTCTTCTGGAACTTGCTTAACGCCGATGACACTTTTACCAGTCGATTCGTTTTGTTTCATTAATTGAGCTAGACAAGGTTCTTCGTTTTCTACAATATCATCACCTAATAGGACAGCAAAAGGCTCGTTACCGATAAATCGGCGCGCAGACCATATCGCATGACCAAGACCAAGTGGTTCTTTTTGACGGATATAGTGAATTTCCACATTGGAAGTTTCTAAGACGGAATCCAGCATATCGATTTTTCCTTTTTTAAACAAATTGTCTTCCAATTCGAAAGCATGATCGAAATGATCTTCAATGGCACGCTTACCCTTACCTGTAACAATAATAATGTCCTCGATGCCAGAAGCGATTGCCTCTTCGACTATGTACTGGATTGTCGGCTTATCAACGATGGGCAACATTTCTTTTGGCATAGCTTTTGTCGCCGGAAGAAATCGTGTACCAAGACCCGCAGCAGGAATGATTGCTTTTTTCACTCGCATCTTTTCACCTTCTTATCCTTAGTTTTCAGTTATCTACTGTTTAATAATAACATTTTTCTATTATAAAGCTAATATTTAAAAAAGTCCCGATAGTAAATATACTTTTAATTACTAAATTTAATTAAAAATTTTGTAAAATTAGTAAAAAATATTTACATATATGTTAATATAAATACATCGAATGACCTTGTTTGTTTTCATTTTTTTATTTTTTTCACAAAAAACTGTATCGTTTTACTCTGTACCACATAAAGGAAGTGTAAATTAGTTGAATGTTTCACCATTATCCTATGACTCTGTGTTAATCGTTATTTCGATTATTATTGTATTTTGCTCTTTTTTTATCACGTTGAACATTAACAACACTCGATTTGAGGCCGTTGGAAAAGCAAGAGTCAAATGGATTTTGTTTAGTACTCTCGTTATGGAACTTGGAATATGGTCAATTCAATTTATCGGCATTGCAGCTTTACCGGTGGATTTGCCTTTGACTACAACACTCCTTCCAACGAGCAGTAATTATGTAGATTATATTATTGGTATGATCATCGTGATGACTTTACTAGTCTCTATATTCAATCTACATAGCAACAAAGTAAAACTGTTAGCTGATGAATATACACGTCAATTTGATTCTCTTATCGAAACCGCAACGGATGGTATTGTCGTAACCGACGCCAATGGCATTATTACCCAATGGAACCAAGGTGCTGAGTCTCTTTTCGGTTACGATAAAGATGAAGTAATCGATCAAAATGTCTGTATCATCTTTCCTGACGATTATCCCGGTACTTGTAGTCACGAGCTTGTCGGACAAATTCGTGAACTTATAGGCTTAAAAAAAGACGGCAGCCAATTTCCAGTTGAATTATCCACAGGTTTTTGGGAAACAGTCAGAGGTGATTATCATAGCTTAATCTTTCGGGACATTACCGATCGGAGAAATAGCGAGGAAAAAATCAGTAATTTAGTTTATTTGGATTCGCTGACGGGCTTACCAAATCGCCGCTTATACAACGATCGACTTGAGTCCACGCTTGATCAAGCAATTGATACCAGTACGATTCACACGGTTTTGTATTTAGATCTTGATCAATTTAAGCTAATAAATGACACGTATGGACACCAAACGGGTGACCAGCTATTGATAGAAGTGGCTCACCGGATTAAGTCCTGTATTAGTAAAGCTGACACGCTTGCAAGGCTTGGTGGTGATGAATTCATTTTGTTGCTACCCAATAGTAATTACACTAAAGCAGAAGCCATCGCGCGAAAAATTTTAAACGTCTTGAACCACGCCTTTTTACTAAACGACGAAGAAGTATTCATCACGCCCTCAATCGGTGCAAGCTTGTTTCCAGCAGATGGTACGGATTCTGAAACTTTAATCAAAAATGCCGACATTGCCATGTATCGTGTTAAAGAAGAAGGCAAAAACAACTTTCAATTTTTCACGTCTGACATGAACGACTTGATCTCTCGCAAATCTAAAATCGCCATGAGCATCCGGAAAGGATTAGAGCTTGGTGAATTTTCTGTTCACTATCAACCACAAATCGATATAGAAACCGAACGCATTATTGGAGTAGAAGCACTTGTTCGTTGGAACCATGCCAAGTTAGGTCCGATTTCACCTGCTGAGTTTATACCGATTGCTGAAGAAAACGGCATGATTCTCCACATCGGTGAGTTTGTTCTTCGGACGGCTTGTCAACAAACAAAAGCTTGGCAAGATGCTGGCGTTGAACCTTTCCGAGTAGCCGTCAATATTTCTGCCAAGCAATTTTCACAAGGCAATATTTCTGAAGTAATTACTTCGGCTTTAGAAGATGCACAGTTAGCACCGGAATTTCTTGAACTTGAACTGACGGAAAGTCTGATTCAAGGCGCCACATCCGCCATTACTAAAATGCAGGAATTAAAAGCAATGGGCATCCATTTATCTATAGATGATTTTGGTACTGGCTATTCTTCCTTGAGTTATTTAAAGTTGTTCCCTATCGATAGTTTGAAAATTGATCAATATTTCACACGTAATATTAACAAAGATGCTAAAGATGCCGCTTTAGTCGATACTATTATTCAAATGGCGCGCAATTTGGGATTGAACGTTATTGCAGAAGGTGTAGAAACGTTAGACCAACTAGTTTACTTAAAAAATAAGCGTTGCAATCAAGCACAAGGCTATTATTTCCAAAAGCCATTATTGCCTGAGAAAATTGAAGAATTGTATTCTAAAGTCTAATTTAATAGCCCATGCCGGAAGTTGAATTTCCGGTACGGGCTATTTTATTTGCTATCTAGCATTTTTGATAAAGGATGAATGCCCAAACTTTGAATGATTAAGGATAAAATAACAACTGAAAAACTGAGCGAAATTAGTTCGCTTGCGATCTCGCCGTTTCCCATGGCTCCTAGTTGCAGCAGTAAGAACACCGACATGGACCCACGTATGCCAGACCAAGAAATAAGCAATGCTTTTTTCCAAATAGCGCTATGTTGCTTACCTGCTAATAATTTAAAGCTACTGCCGACTACGACAAAGCGAATGGCAATACTCGCAAATAAAATCAAAATCGCTAGTATCCAATTGTCCCATGATAAGTATTTCGTGGCTTCGATACCAATTAGTAAAAACAATAATGCGAGCAGTGAAGGTTCTACCACGCTCCAAAATCCTGATAACGCTTCGCGGTAATGATCTTCTTTATTGATATGTGAAAACTCCCACGACAACATAATACCTGCTGAAACAGTCGCTAATACACCTGAAAACCCAAAGCTTTCTGCCAGTTGGAACGCACCGTAAGCGAGTACAATGCTGAGCATCACTTGGTAATCCTTGTGATGCGTAATGTGAACGGCCTTACTTAATAGCCATCCGACTGTAATGCCTAGAATCACACCACCTGCAGAAACATAAAGAAATTCACCTAATGCAGCAAAAACATCCAGTGATTCGGATTGCAAATACATCGCTGACAACACACTAAACAACACAATGCTCGTGCCATCATTAATCATCGATTCCCCATCAACAATATCCGCAATATTTTTGTCAGGTGATGATTTTTTCAAAATGGATACGACAGAAGCTGGGTCTGTAGGTGCCAAAATTGCAGCAGCCACAAACGCTCCTGCTAATGAAATCGAAAAGAACCATCCACCAATCCAATAAATAGCCAGTCCCACTAGGACAACCGTTAACCCAAGTCCAACCGTGCTTAACAAGCCAATAATACCTGCATTTTTTCGCAAAGCTTTTGCCGAAAACTGATAAGCAGATACAAAAAGTAAACCTGGTAAAAAGACATCATAAATCAAGGTCTCAGTCACTTTGACGTCTGCAAAATAAGGGATAAAAGATAAGCCAATACCAATTAATACGAGCACAACCGGTACTGGGAAGTTTTCTTGTTTTTTATCAATGGTGAATACTAAATAACCTATGCACAATAAAGTTGTCACGAGTGCAGCCGACAATGCCATCCCCCCAAAAGTAAAACGTCCGTAGGTACCCAAGTTCCCGTAAAGCGAATCTATCAAACAAAACAACCGGACCGTCTAGTAGTTACGGTCCGGTTGTTTCTATATTGACAGGAAAAAATTTAAAAAATACTTCTATTTATATGTTCTTTATTTTGCAGTTTGTTTTTCTTGCAGCAGGCCGTCTTCTTTTAAACGACGTTTAACTTGTAAATAGGACATGACATCTGCCAACTCTTCTTCACTTAATGGATGATCGTCTACTACTAAATTCACCGAATTTAAATCAGCTAGTTGTATAAAATCAAGCTTATTCGTCGGTTGATTGCGTTCCAATATAAAATCTACAGGAACTTCAAAATAATCGGCTAGCAATTGTAAATGGGAAACCCTCACTTGCTTTTTGCCACTTTCATAACCCCAGACTACGGATTTGGCAATGCCTAATTTTGAAGCTAAATCATCCACGCTCAAGTGATGACTTTCTCTTAACTCTCTTATTTTTTGTCCTATTCTCTCCATTTTATCGCCTCCTTTATTTCTGTATTGGCTATATCTCCTATATTACCCCGCTCAAACTCGCTAGCAAACTTGTAAAGTAGCGCTATAGTTGATTTCGAAGCTAAATACCTATAAAAAATCTGAAATTTCAACTAATTAAGATTCAAGTTGTGGTAAAATTGAATTAATACAGAAGTGAAAGGTGGGTATTAGGATGTTAAAAAAATTGATTTACTTATTATTGATTGCCCTCATATTCATCGTAATCACTGGTGAAAGAAATTTAAACAGTATTCAATTATCCGACGAAAGTGCACTTCA
Source organism: Planococcus halocryophilus (assembly GCF_022489025.1). Classification (GTDB taxonomy): domain Bacteria; phylum Bacillota; class Bacilli; order Bacillales_A; family Planococcaceae; genus Planococcus; species Planococcus halocryophilus_A. The sequence goes on from NZ_JAKVTG010000013.1 coordinate 50,290, forward strand.
TACGAAAACGGTTGAAACACAGTCCTTGCCTAGTAGCTTTTCTACTAAGCTAACATCTGGTAAACCTGTGACAATTGTTTTCCTAGGAGATTATGTCACATCAGACGATTCCTTGCCCGATGGTAATTTGAATCATGTCGGCTTGTTAGCCAGTTGGTTTAACAAAAATTATCCGGATCAAGTAAAAATTATCAATGCGGGCATGAACGCAAATACCGTCTCTCATATGAAAAAAAGAATCGAAACTGACGTCATTAAACATGCACCTGATTTAGTCGTGATTTCTGCAGGTTTAAATGATGCATTAGGCGCTTGGAAAATTCCAGTAAAAGAGTACGCCGCCGATTATCAAGTGATTATTGATGCAATCCTTGACTCTAGTGATACGGAAGTCATTATTCGAACGCCAAATCCAACGACTTCTGCTGAGGACAACGTAAAAATGCAGATTTATATAGAAGCAAGCCGTGAACTCACAACCCAAGATAGCGTTTACTTATTTGATTTTTATCAAGTAATGGCCGATGATGTTCATGCCAAAAATATTTCTCAACTTGATTTGATGCAAAACAAGTTGCATCCGAATATTAGAGGTCAAACTTACTTATCCGAACAGTTTAAATTGTACTTTACTTCAGAGATAATCAAACCATGATAAAAGCGTCTCGTGATCAATTGATCGCGAAACGCTTTTTCGAATTTATTTTACTAATAGGTTTCTAGCTTCTCTAAATTCTTTAATATGGTGATCGAGGATATGGCCGTTTTCAATGACCACAGAATTGCGAATCATGTCCGTCCAATTGCCTTCGACAAAACGATCGACCATCGGCGAAAACCCTTCACTCAACACTTTAGTCACCGTGTGCGGGAACATCGCTGGCGTGTTGTCTACTGTGTAGTGAATAATACCGTCTATTGTATAAACAGGATCATCAATTGTCGACGGGCGAGACGTTTCAATTTCCATGTTCGGGTCGCAACTCACATCAATAATCATCGCGCCTTTTTTCAAGCGTTTCAAATCTTCTTTGTAGATGATGCGGTCGGTACGTGTCGTATCCCACATTACGCAGTTTACAAGGACATCGTAATTGACCATGTTTTTAATAAACAATGACTCTAACTTACGTCCGTAAACATCGACATCAGCGCCTAAGCCGTGAAGAATGCGCAGCACGCCTTTTGTGGTATGACCGTTTCCAAGAACCGCTACTTTTGTTTCATACGGCATTTTTCCGACATATTGGTACGCTTGCAAAACTGCTGCTTCCCCAGCAACTTCTCGGTTGCGATAGAAAATATAACGACCATCTTCGAACATTTCTTCCCAAGCCACCACTGTATGGTCACCCGCAAGAACAGAATCCGTAAATGCGATATCTTGTACGGCATGAGCCCAACCAATTAATAATTTCCCAGGTGTTAATTGATCAAAATAATCTGCGTTTCCTAGTTTCACATCAACAATAGCGTCACATTTCAATACTTCTTCGCGAGACACAAATTGCGCGCCAGAAACTTCATATTCTGCGTCTGAATAACCAAGCGCATCGCCATAGCCCACTTCAAAAAACAATTGTTCAATGTTTTTGATGTTCGGCATATCTTTCGGCAAAAGCGCTCTTCGTTTTTCATTGTTTTTATGACTGATGACAAATCCTATCGTGTAAATAATAAAACCTCCAATTAATGAAATCTGTAACTCTTGGTCCGCATATAATAGGCATGTCCTAGAACAGCGACCGAACAACATTCAATAATTGTTTTCGCATGCCTCTTCCGAAAAGCTGACCTACTCTGCATCATACCATATTCCGGAAACATTATAAGTACTTTGTAATGATGATTGAAAATAAACATAGTACGTGTGTACAGATGTATTATAAATTTATTGTTGATGTAAGAAATCATTTGATAACTGTATGAAAATATTTCAAGAAAAATACTCCCATAACCGTGTTGGTATTGGGAGCATTTCTTACTCTTTGTAAACAAGCTGGCTTTTTAATGCTTTCACTAAATATTCCATATCCTCAAGGGTATAACGCTGATCACAAGGCAGAGGCAAAATGTTAGCAGCGTATTGATATTCAATGCTGGTCTTTGGACAATCTGCAAGAACATTTGGCCACAACAGCGGAATGTAGATGTTCTCTTGCACTAACCTTTTTCGAATCGTTGGGCCGTCTTCGACCAAAAGCGGATAGGCAAACGCGCCATCTGGCATCGTCAATGGCAAAGGGTTTTCCGCTCCTAACTGCTCATGTAAATAAGTATAGTTTTCATTGCGAACGAGACGTGCACGTTCATAATCTATAGCGCCCATTAAGTTGCTTGTCAATTTAGACATAGTACGAAGTGACACTTCAGAAAGGCCATCGTTCATCACAATAAAATCAGCATAATAGTCGCTAGCTTTTCCTTCCGCTCGGCCAAGTACATGAACCATGCGATCTTTTGAAATGTCTTGTTCAAGTTTTTCAGAAAGCATGGCATCGGTAGCTAAATAAGCGCCGTCCGGAACGCCAAAAAATTTGCGACAAGAATAAATAGTGTCAACGCCTTCAATTGGTTTTTGGAAAAAGGCTTGGCTATGATCTAAAATCAGCTGACTGTACCTTTCTTTTAATGCGCGCGTTTTTTCTTCTGTAATTTGGCCATATAAATTTACGACATATAAGTACTCGCCTAGCGCTAACTGCTTGTCAAAAATCGGATGGAACTGAGAATCTACATAATAATATTCATATTCATAGCCGTGTTTATCTAACAATATACTAACGCAATCACATAAATAATAAGGAATGTGTATTTTTTTAATTTGACGTGCTTTTAATAAATACAGCAACGCATTGCTGCCGCTATTAAGAGCTAGCAAATCACTGTAAAACTCGTTATCCACCAAATCCTCTAAACCAAAATAGCCACCGATTTCTTTCATAGTAGATCTCCCTTTCAACGGACCCATTTGGGCTGACCGCACCTGAATAGTTGTTAACCGCACCTTTTGTGACCAAGACCGCACCTCAGCCAGTGATTTCCGCACCTTGCAGCAACTTTTCCGCACCTTCTCGGCTAAAAAGTGCACCTCACGAGGAAAATCATACGCTCATGCTAGCTTAGTTTATGGGAATTGAAGATTTCATGCTCCGATAAGCAGGAAATGAATCGGTATCGTTTGAATTGTTATGAGCTTGACATAATCGTTCGTACGCAGACTGATTCCAAATTTTTTGACCAATATAATACGCTAAATCTTCATTACGCCCGAATTTCTTTTTAAAAAGATAAAGTTTATCATCCACTTGTCCTGTTCGTCCCCCGCCGTGATGAATTAGCTTTTTACCATGCTCTTTCCCCCAAAGGGCAAGTGCATATTGTAAAATATAAGCCGGTGCAAACTGATGAAACTCCTGACGCGTACCAGTAAGATGAACGTGGATATAATCTCCATAAACGAAGTTCAAACTCATGCCAATCACCTTGTCTTCAAAACTTACTTCAACAACTACTAAATAGTCGCCAAGCTTATCGATACAACGCTGAAAATATGCATCATCGAAATAGTAAATTATTTCTGCAGCATTTCGTTGCATGGTAGAATAATATAGCTCTTTAAAATTTTTCAAGTCTTTTGGGTGATCAATCACACGGTATTCTACACCTGCTTTCAAGCCATGCCGGATGTCCCTTCTACTCGAAGCGGAATACTCTGTGAGAATAGGGTCAGCTACATCCGCGAGTCGGGTCTGAATCGTATACCGCTTAAAACTAAGGGAATATGAATTCAGAAAATCTAAGTGATTTCTAATAACGGGATGAAAGCGAACAAATTCAGAAACTATCCCATTCTCGAGACAATATTCTCCAAAATTCTGCTCAAAAGCAGTTACCAGTTCCTCTTTATCTTCACTTCTTCCCTTAACAATTCGCGGTCCCCCATAACCATATGGCGTGACGAGATCATAAAAAACTTGATTGTCTAACTTGATCGGAATTTCACGTTTGATAAATAAATGCCGGACAACCCCTAATGAATGTTGGAATACAAACTCTTCGCAATAACCACCTTCGATTTTTTCATACAACTGTGCATATTCTTTCTCAAAGTAAATGTCTTCATTCATAGGACCTCTCCCTTAGAATTAAACTTATCCATTTTTTTCAATATTTAATGCTTCTTTTGTTATTTTATCATTAAAATTACTAAAAAAACAGATAATTAAGAAAACTTTTGGTGATTATAAAAAACGCTACCCAATTGGGTAGCGTTTTTTTCTATTTATCCATTTTCTTGAAATACAGCAAGTGGTAACAATGCACTCACAATATATTGTCCAGCATCCACGATTTCGGAAATTTTCAAATCGACGCAAACGCTTGATAATAGGTATGCATCTTTTGGTTCAAGTCCGTAATTGCTAGAGATATGATCCACCATTGCACGGATGGCGTCGCGTGACGCTTCCATTAAATCAGGTCCCACACCGGTCGTACCATAAAAGCCTCGATGGTCGACTTTCGGGGTTAGTGCACCAGCTGTTTGAAATTGTGGAGCGGGAATCGATTTGCCTTTGATTAGACGAAATTTCAGTGATGCTTGCATCGGACATTCAAGGGCGGTCACACAAACTTCTCCATCCCCTTGCGCTGCATGGGCATCCCCGCAGCTAAACATCGCACCCGCCACTTGCACAGGTAAATACAATTTTGTTCCGACAGTCAAATGTCTCGTGTCCATATTGCCACCAAATGTTCCGGGTGGCATAATCGTTTCTCCATCGGCATTTTCTGGACCGACACCCATTGTGCCAAGAAAAGGAGCGATTGGCACTTTGATGGTTTCATTGAAATGAATAAATTGTCCATCGCTCAAATCGAAAGTCCTTAAGTAGGCATCTGGAAATTCTTCCGGCAATAGCCCGAGCCCTGGCAGGATTGCCATCCATCCCCAGTCTCCCGGTTCTAGCTCGACAATTTCGACTTCCAATGTGTCACCCGGTTCTGCCCCGCGAATTTCGACCGGTCCTGCGAGCGGGTATACTTTTGCCCAGTCGAGTGTATCAATGTCTTTAGTCGTAGAGCTTTTAGTAAACTGATTGTCGGCCACTTCTCGCGTAGAAAAATCCACTTGCTCTCCACTGTCGATGGTCAATACCGGCTGTGGATTCTTGTCCCATGTATAATGCACGCGGTCTTCCGGAAACTTATGTCTATTGGTCACGTATTGTCATCCTTTCTAGATGGATCGTTATTTTGGCTTCATTTTAATTCATATGGAATACTTTCCAAACTTTAAAACCGTTTACATACCATAAAACAAGGAAAGCGCATGCTGCGCTTTCCGCTTTAAAGTTGCATTCTTATCCCGATTTATCTATGTCTATATAAATCAGGTTTCTGGCCATTCATTAACTCCAATTTCTCGATTGCGAAAGCGACGTTCAAAACTTTTTCTTCTTGGAAAGCCGGACCCATGATTTGCAAACCTATTGGCATTCCGTCCCGAACGCCGCAAGGAATACTGAGTGATGGCAAGCCCGTTAGATTGCCTGGTCCAGTAAAGCGAATGACTTCATCTAGAAAACTCAGCGTTTGTCCGTTGATATCTACAGTGCTTTCGCCAAGTGCTGGCGGCAAAAAAGGCAATGTCGGTGAAATGAGTACATCTACTTTTTCAAAAGTTGCCGCGAACTCGAGATTCAGCTTGCGACGAATTTGTTGAGCCTGTACATAATCCACACCAGACATTAGCTCACCCATTTCCAATAATAAGCGGACATCATCGCCAAATTTCTCTGGCTGTTTGACCAAATTATCGTGATGAATCGCGCTTGCTTCGGTCGTGATGGTGACGAGCTCCGCAAATTCAGCTTGCGCAAGCGAGGGGATTTGGACCACTTCGATTCGTGCTCCTAGCTTCTCTAGTTGTTTCAAAGCTTTTTGTACGGCTTCATCCACTCGATTGTCGACATTTTTGAAAAAATAACCTTCCTCAATGCCAATTACCAGCCCTTTAACATCTTCATTCAATTGGCCTGAATAGTTTTGTGTTGGCCGGTCAACCGAAGTCGGATCTTTCGGATCATAGCCACCGAGCACTTCCAACAAAAGCGCAGCATCAAAGACCGTTTTCGTCATCGGTCCGATATGATCGAGACTCCAAGACAAGGGAAAACAGCCATATTTACTAATACGGCCATGTGTCGGCTTTAAACCAATAATGCCACAACTCGATGCCGGAATCCGGATGGAGCCCCCCGTGTCTGTCCCAAGAGAAGCAATTGACATATCTGCTGCCACCGCGGCAGCAGAACCCCCACTTGACCCGCCTGGAATCCGATTCAAGTCCCATGGGTTTCTGCAAGCACCGTAATGCGGATTGGTAGTGGTGGCTCCCCAGGCATATTCGTGCATATTGAGCTTGCCATGAAAAGTCACTCCCGAGAGCTTGAGCTTTGAAACGACCGTCGCATCAAAGTCAGCAATAAATCCTTCATGGATTTTCGAACCCATCGTTGCTGGTTCGTCTTTAAAATACAAAATATCTTTTAATGCCATTGGAATACCGTGCAAAAACCCCCGATAATTGCCACTTTGAATTTCCTGCTCTGCCTCTTTTGCCGATTTTATCGCCTTTTCTTTGTCTATGCGGATAAAGGCATTGATGTCGTGGTCATAAGTATCCACATTCGCCAAGACCGATTCAGTCAATTCAACCGGCGATATTTGTTTATCGCGCAGTTTCGGTGCGAGTTCTCCAATCGATAATGCGGCTAATTCTTGAGTCACAGACGCTCACCTCCCGGCATATGCGTCAGTGCCATATCAAAATCCTTTAGTTGCGAATTGTCGACCGTTTCTCGTAATTTTTGTAACGCCTTCATTTGCTGCGCAAGTATTTCTTGATGCACTTCCGACACTTGAATACCCCGTTCCTTTAAAATGCTATGAATGCCTTGAGCCAATGAAAATCCCCCCGTTCAGATAATAGTAAACCGTCTGAGATTCTGGGTTGTCTATCGTCAGTTTATCATATTTAATGGATAATTCAGATTTTCTAAACATAAATTTAATAAAACCTTGTCGTCCAAGAAATTCTCTTAAAATACAAGATTATGGGTATTTTCAACATCAAACTCGCTGTTACTGCCGGATATCTTCCCGGTTCGAAACGAGAGCCGCTTGTCCTTCTGCTAATGAATCCGCTTGGCGCAATTCACCAAAATCAAGACCGGTTAGCTCTTCAATTTTTGTAACCGGTACTTGATAGGTTTGGAACTGACCGTAAACAAATTCCAAATCACCAACAATCAAATTTTCTTGTGTTTGTAAATAAGCGGTCGCTGACAATTCGGTGCCGTTTTTTACCATGACTGCCACTTTCCAAAACTGATTTGGAATTTGCGCTCCTCGGTACGTGCGGTCAGTGTCTCGGAACACCGGTCCTGTGAAAATCGACACTTTCATATCGTAGTCGCGTGCGTTCTCGAGCAAATAATCTTCTAAGTCGAGCCATACTTTTTGATTGAAATTTTTATGTTGCGGCGAACTATTGGTAAAATGGAATGTGTGTTCATTGGCTTTCACGGCATCAATGCCCCAATTGGGATCCCGGCGTCGCACGAGATGACCGCGGTCGATATCGTTCGATTTATAGAATTCATTTCCCAACTGGTACGCTTTATCGATTCGCGGATCAAAATACCAGCGATCGTTTCGTCGTTTGACATCAACGAGTTGATCGCCATCAATATTTACGGCCGTGAAAAAAGCAAGACGACGCGACTTGCTCATCGCGACCGAAAAGTGGGTATAATCGAGTGCCTCTTTGCCGTCCTTCGTTGTCGCTAAATCCTTTTTCATCTCTTCATCAAATTGTGGCAATGGAACAATGAAATCCGGACCTAAAAATTCACTGTTATAACCTGTAGCTTCTGCATACCAATCCGCGTCCAAGACGCCTACTTCCATCGGAGTTGTCGTTGATCCGGGCATGACAACTGATAGTAAATAATCGAGCATTTTGCGTGCTTGCTCTGTTTCTAGACTGCTGCGCTTTTCACTCAAGTGCTGAATAATTGAGCTAATGCGGATGCCTTCATTGGCAATCCATTGGTTGCTGTCGTTTGGATCTGGTATGCCCGCATGGTGTAATGCGACAACCATCCACTGATCATTGAAAACAGGTGAACCTGATGAACCAGGTTCGGTATCGCTTACATAATGGACAAAATCAGATGAGATAAATTTGACTTCATTTTCACGAATGGTAATGGCTTTTGGACCGCCTTTTGGATGTTGAATGATAGTGACATATTCACCTTCCAAAATCTTCCCGGGCTTTGGCAGTAACGGCAAATAACCGAAAGTTGCGAGCGGCACTGTATTCATATTATGAGATTCTACTGCGACTAACGTGAAATCTAGCGCTTCGTCGGTAATAAATAATAGCTCCGGATCCAATCGGAAACTAATGATGTCGCGTGGCATAAAATGAACATCGTCTTCATAATTAAATTCCGCCACTGCATACATCGCCGCTTCAGCCGTTTCTAGTACATGGTTATTCGTAAGTAAAAGATTCGGTCCTACGAGAAATCCAGTTCCGTATCCTTCAAGTTGCCCTGAACGACCACGAATTGAAATGCGGCAAACTGCTTTACTGACATCAAGTCCTGCCTGCAAATGTGCAATCGGAAACAAATCGCTTTTGTTGATAATGCGCTCAATCGCCAAATTGTCGTGGTGATTGATAATGCTCGACCGCGTCATCATTTTTTCTTCTGAAGCTGCTGCATATTTTTCGGCTTTGTGTTCTTTATCAAATTTCAAATATCGTTGTAAGGCTTCTTGCTGAATTTTGTCCATTTTATTGACCACTAAATTCATCCCCTTTTATGAGTGTGTTTATCTATTTCTGGTCATATTTTCATTTTATAAATTAAATATTCTAAAAATTAACTTCAAGAAAAGTTTATCATAATTGGACAAAGAAAACTCATTCCTTGGTGTGGAATGAGTTTTCTTTTGCGTTAAGGCTATTTATCTTTCATGACTTTCTTTTCGCCTGTTTCCGGATCGCGAATTACTTTGTCTTCGGTCGGGACATAATCTGGGGATTCATTAGGTGTATCGTGGGTTTTATTTTTCCCGGACGATTCCCAACCTTCGTCGCCACCACTTAGCATTTCGCTTGTTTTCTCGATAATTTTATCGACGGTCGAATCGTTGGCATCTTTTTGATGATTTGTGTTTTTTCCTTGTGAGTTGTTTGTCATTTGTTATCCCTCCAAGAGTGTAGTTGATTGTACTTTACCCTTTGTGTTGGGAGATAATCATTTTTTGTGAGGGGGGTTTTGAGCTGATTTGCTGACGGTTTTGCTGATTCGGACAGTATTCGAGTTGATTCCGATAGTATTTGTGTTGATTTGGACAGTATTCCACTCGAATCCGACAGTATAACCAAATTCTTCCTTCTCTAAGTTCAAAACCGTTAAATACCCAAGATCAGGAAAGCGCAAATGCGCGCTTTCCGTTAGAGAATGGGCTGCGGACAGTATTTATTGCGATTGGACAGTATTCGAGTTGATTCCGACAGTATTTCGGTCAATTTGGACAGTATTCCACTCGAATCCGACAGTATGCACAAATTTTTCCTTCTCTAAGTTCAATACCGTTAAATACCCAAGATCAGGAAAGCGCAAATGCGCGCTTTCCGTTAGAGAATGGGCTGCGGACAGTATTTATTATGATTCGGACAGTATTCGAGTTGATTCCGATAGTATTCTGGTCAATCCGGACAGTATTCCACCCGATTCCGACAGTATGCCCAAATTCTTCCTCTCCCCCCTAGTTCAGACCCTAATTACCCAAGACCGGGAAAGCGCAAGGACGCGCTTTCCGCTGGGGATCTGGTCTCTTCAAGTCAAAATGGTGCTTATTACCAAGAAATATAGGGTACACTAATAATTGAACTTACTATACATAAAAAGGGGCTATGCAAAATGGATTTTATTACATTAAATAATGGATTAAAAATGCCGCAACTAGGCTTTGGCGTGTGGCAAGTCGAGAACGATGAAGCGACGAAAGTTGTAACGAAAGCGTTAGAGACTGGCTATACTTCTATCGATACTGCAATGATTTATACGAACGAAATTGGTGTTGGACGTGCGTTGCAGGATACAAAAATTCCGCGTGAGGATTTATTTATTACGACTAAAGTTTGGAACACGGACCAAGGTTACGACAGTACCTTACGTGCATTTGATGAAAGTCTGAACCGTCTTGGACTTGATTACGTAGATTTGTATTTGATTCATTGGCCGACTCCGGAATTTGATAATTATGTTGAAACCTATAAAGCATTGGAAAAATTGTATAACGATGGCCGCGTGAAAGCGATTGGCGTTTGTAATTTTGAAATTGAGCATTTGCAGCGTTTATTGGATGAGTGCGATGTTCCACCAGTATTGAACCAAGTAGAATGCCATCCCTACTTGGCGCAAAAAAGTTTGAAAGAATTTTGTGCGAAGCACGATATTTTCTTGGAAGCTTGGAGTCCACTTGAACAAGGGGGCGACGTGTTGAAAGATGCAACTATCACTAAAATTGCGGAGTCGAAAGAAAAGTCTCCGGCTCAAGTTGTGTTGCGTTGGCATTTACAAAACAATACCATTGCCATTCCAAAATCGGTAACGCCGTCACGCATTGAAGAAAACTTTGATGTGTTTGATTTTGAGTTAACCGACAAAGAAATGGAAGCGATCAATGCGTTAAACAAAGAACGCCGCAATGGACCTCACCCAAATGACATGAATGTACGATAATAACTTTCCCTTTTTGCACATCAATCATGGTGCAATTAAACGGTAACGAACAGAAAGAGGCGACCTTAAACTAGGTCGCCTCTTTTTATGTTACTACCTAAACATTCTCTCCACAAAATCCTGCTCTTGCTCAGGCGTCATAAATCCTGTCGCTCTACCGACCGTACCGTTATGCCAATCCCAGATAGTGTTGTGGACATTGACGGCATTGGAGAAATTCCCTTCTTTCCATTTCTCCAATGTGGCTAAGTAAAAATCGCTGTGTTCGTACTGATCAGCATAGGCGTTGACAATCGTTAGTAACCCATCGATATGTTCAGCTGTCATTTCAACTGCGCCTTTCTTTTCACTGGCGGTAATTTTTTGGTGTGTCATTTTGTGCATATAAATTTGCAGTTCAACTTCGCTCATTTTAAGGTCATCACGATCAACTTTCTCATCATCTTTTTCTGCGGCGACCGCTTTGTCGTCGCTTTTCTCGATTTCTTCGGCTACTTTCGTTATGTCTCCGCCTTTTGAAGAGTTTTGTATGATAAAATAATAGCCGCCCGCAACTAGTAATGCCAATACGCCAATCGTTATTGCGCTTGTTTTTAGTAATGATTTCATATTCTGCAGCTCCTTGCTTTAGTCTTTCTATGTACGTCGATATCCCTACTTTAGTATGAACGACACATTAACAGCTTTCAAGCGTTTCTTGGAAATCAGGACCAGTACATACTTATAAAGTAAAAAGCACCATCTTCAAAATCAAAGATGGCGCTACTTTACATACCATTAAACCTGTACAGTTAACACTTCGTCAACAATTTCTTCAAATAACTCTTCTTCAACGGCAGCTTCGATAAACAACTCGCCGCCGTCTTTTTCAAATAGTTCAGTAAGCATTTTCTTAGCTTGAACAGGTTGACCTGCTACCATAGTTGCGCGTGCGAGCTCGTAACTTGCCGGTAAATATTCCGGTGCCGCATTTTGCAACGCATGTAACCGTGTCATTGCCGAGACACTGTCTCCGGTATTGATCGACATAATCGCAAGCGTTAAACAAATCCATTCGTTCAGTCGAAGCTCTTCCGGTAAACGACTTTCAAATTGTTCTGGTTGCACTTTCCGGTGATTGGCAAGTAAATGCATTAAGCGTACATAGCTATCGCTTCGATATGGATTCATCGCAATTGCTTTTTCGTAAAACACCTCGGCCTTGTCGATATTCTCTTCGACTGCGGCCATGTCCCCTTGCCATAAAACAAGATCAATGTCGGCCGGCTTTTGCTTATATAGTTCTCGCGCTTGTTTTATTGATTTATTGAGCAGCTTAGGTGATTGCTTATTATTAGCTTCTTGGAATGTAGCTTGAAGCAATAATTTCGCCGCATCAAAATTACCCGTGCGTTTAACAAATGGCTCTAGTTCTTCTGCCGCATCGTCTGCCCCGTCCCGCTCCATGTAAAATTCTGCAAGGTGCAAGACAGGAATTTCGCTGTCTTTGTATTTTTTTGCAGCATCTGTATAAAGGTCAATAATGTTCGAAACCAATAAAAAGCGGCGTGATTTGTCTCGTAACCTTCCGAAGAAATTCGTCGATTCCTCTTCTTCTGTATCCAACAAAACCACCAACTGATCGGAGCTATACGTTTCGGCCATCGCCAACTCTTCGCCTTTGAGTCGTTTTTTCAAACGTCTTTGGAGCTCGCCGGTTTTGCGCATTTCCGCTAACAACTGCACATACTCTGCGTAAAAGCCTTCTTCGGCTGGATGCTCTTCAATCAATTCTTCTAGTAAAACAAGCGCGCGCTTTAAGTCTCCTTGTCGCATGCAAAACTGCATATATTGATAACGAGAAGGCAACGCTCCGTTAAGTCCTTGTGCTTGGAGCAATAAATTCTCGGCTTCAGTCACATTGCCTTTCTTCTCTGCAAGTTGAGCTTTTGCTGACAACAACCATTCTTCAGGAACTTGTGCGGCTACTTTTTCGAGCACTTGGCTAATTGCGATTTGTTTTGCGTCATTATCGACTAACTCGAACAATTCTTGCAAATCCAGCGGCAATGGTTCATTTTCCAACACATGTAAAGCTGCTTTAAAAGCTCGATCATGATCTTCTAACGCCAAGTAACTACGCATTATTCCTTCGTGAGCAGCAGTAAAGCTTGAGTCGGCTTTCACGCTTTTCGTGTATTGTTTGAGTGCTTCTTTCCATTTATCAGTTTGTTCAGCAAGACGACCTAAATGGTAATGCGCCAAATAAAGTCCGTTCATTTCGACAGCTTGCTCGTATAGCATTTTTGCAAAACGTTGATGGTCTTCTAGCTCGTACAAACCACCTTCGTAACACAATAATTGCGGGTCTGCAGAAGTTTCGCGGAACCGTTTAAACCGGTCGAACAAGCGGCTACGGAATTGCGTTACTTCACCAAACTCCGCATATTGCTCAGCGATATCGTGAAGATTTAACGTGTCACGCTCCATCCCCGCTTCTAATAGGTCGATAGCTAGCGTTTTTCCTAGGTCATCTTCCGATTCTTGCCAAAGCATGGAAGCGGTTCGGTTAAAATAAAATATGTCCCCCGTCTCTGCGTATTGCATGATGAGTTCTCTCACTTCAACGTGTTTTTCTTGTTTTAGCAAGGCATGTGCGATGTGCGTCACCGTATACAAATCCGTCCTATCCAATTCGAGCGATTTCCGGTATTCGGTTTCCGCCTCTGTAAACTGTTCCTGTTCCATCGCGATATGTCCCAAATACAAATGCAGTACATCGGTTTTTTCGCAATGATCAATTCCTTCGCGAATAATAGTGTCTGCTAAAGACCAATTTTTCGCTTCCATATGAATTTCTGCAATCCGCAAATACGCGAATGGTTCTTTAAAGTCAATTTCTTTAGCTTGTTCAAATGACGCTATCGCTTCTTTTTCTTGACCAAGTGCTAACAAACAACGACCGATTTCATATATAAAATAGCCGTCTTCTGGATGTTCTTGAGCTAGCTCACGGAAACGAGCTAACGCTTGTTCATATGCGCCAGATTCGTATTGAATCAAACTATGCGTAATTCGTGCAAACACGTCAGTTGGTTCTTGCTCTAGTGCGATACTCGACCATTTAAACGCTTGATACGTTTTGTCGATTTCCAAATAACAACGCGCCAAATGGCTATAGGCCATCGGTTGATAATGATCCAATTCAATCGAACGCTTTAAAAGCGGCACTGCTTTTTCGTGTTCGCTTTGACTCATCAAAATAGCTGCTTTTAAAAACAGCGCATACGGACTGTTTTTTTCTTTAACGCCCTCTAAACATTTTAATGCTTGCTCGGTTTCTTCTTTCCGGTAATGCATATGCGCCGCTAAAAGCGCAACTTCAGCATCATCTTTTCCGAGGTCTTTATAAAGCTTTTCAAGCCAAGTCGAATGAAGCGCTTTGGCTCTTTCTGAAAAGCGAGTAACCAATCCCACCATTGCTCCGTAACGTTCATTTGGATGGGCTTCAAGAAAATCAATAGAACGATCTTTTTCGCCGACTTTTTCTTCAGCAGCCCAAATTTCAAACAACTGAGAGAAGTACTGATGTTCTTTATTATCAAGCAAGCTTAAAAACGATTGCTGCTCTGGCAATAAAAACACCATACTCAAAAAATCCGTTAATTTATACGTATCTTTCATGTCTTCATAAGCCAATAAATGTGGCCCTAAATCATTCGGGTCTTGCACGATCAATGCTTGCAAACGGTCATCATAGCCAATAACAACTTGCACGTGCGCATTGTTTTCAATCATCATGCTGAGCAATACCGGAATCTCTGCATCGAGCAATTGCTTATAGACATCAAGCTTGCCTTTAAAATAACGCGCCGTAAATCCAAGTGACTCCATATACGTCATCGTCATTTGCAAATCTGATCCTGTCACATCAAAGACGTGTTCCGCTATTTCGTCTTGCCCTTTTTTCATATCGTAAGCTTCAAGCATCAATGATAAAGACGCCGGTACACAATAATTGAGCTTTTGAATATTTGGCGTTAACTTGATTTCTTTGCGCTTGGCATCTCGGCGGATTTCGCCTTTGCCGTAAACGGTTTTTTCTAGTAATTTGTGATGAGTGTTTACCCAAGCTTGCAGGCCTTCCCAACGTCCTAGCTTGTACAAGCATTCTGCCGCCATATATGCCCATGCTTTTTGATGAACATGGTACGGGTTTTCTTCATTATAATGTGTCATTTCAGCAAGTGCCTTTTCGTAATGACCAAGGAAAAACAGCGTACGGATAATATCTGCACGGAATGTCCAAGAGTCGGATTCTAACTCTTGTCCTTTTTCTAGAACAGCCAATGACTCCGCTTGTCGACCAGTCATCGCCAATACATCTGCATACAACATGCGCACTTGCTGACTCCGCTCAGTTACTCTGTCGCTCAACGCTCCTTCAAGCACTCTTTCAGCCTGTTGCCATTCTCCACTGTGAATAAAATAAAATCCTTCAAGATCTGGCCAAACGAATCCTTTTTGTGCTTTGTACTGTTCAAGTTGCGTTTTTGCTTCTGGCAAACGATTTAACTGAGAAAATACGCGCAACAACAATTGATGGGCCGCTGCTAGTTCTTCTGTTGAATCGTTGCCAGATTCGATACCGTGCAACCTGCCAACCATTTGTTCTTCTGCTTCTAAGCTACGTCCTGTCTCGAGTAATCGCGCACATTGCCACGTAAATGTCCGCAACGTGCCAAAGCGTTTATGAGCTTGTCTTGCGAGCAAATGGCCGTATGTATATAAATCGGCTTGATCGGTTAGTTTCATCAAGCGCAAAAAATCTTCTTCTGTCTGGAGTTCCCCTATAAATTTGCGTAATTCCCGAACGGAACGTGCCGCCCATAACTGGCGGATTGCGTCTACAACTTGCTGCGCTGTTTGTATCTCGTTTGCTTTCATA
Source organism: Planococcus halocryophilus (assembly GCF_022489025.1). Taxonomy (GTDB): domain Bacteria; phylum Bacillota; class Bacilli; order Bacillales_A; family Planococcaceae; genus Planococcus; species Planococcus halocryophilus_A. The sequence continues at coordinate 66,052 of NZ_JAKVTG010000013.1, forward strand.
CCCCTATCATTCCTGCCTCTCCCATTGCCCCATGTAAATGTGGTTGATTTATTATATAGTGGAAAATTATAGGATGCAATACAAATTTAAGGAGTGTAGAAATTTTATTTTCAGTAGATTTGATGAAGCGATTTGAGGTAGTCAGTTTTCACTTTCCTGTGTCGCATCAACTAGCTTGTTGGTGAGCCTGCGCTGGGATTAGGGTTCATAGTGAGAAGTTAGACAAAAAAACGTTTCTTCTATAAATAGAAGAAACGTCGATTTGAATTGGGTTTATTTAACGAAATTTTTCATCTGTCAATGCACCGACTATTTTTTGTACCGTTTTCCAAAAGGTTTGAGTGATTCCGCCTTGTTCTTCCACGTATATACTCAATCGATAAGCTAGATAAACGCCACCGATATCAATAATGACGTCAGAGATTCTTCCGCTCCTCTCAAAAAATAATTGAAGGAATTCGGTAAAGAACGCAAAAAGACTGCATAAAATGATGGCTTTTGTCTTATGATTTACCGTTTTCGCCATAATGAGAAAAAGTATACCGAAAGACAAGGCATGACCGACTTTTTGGAATACGTAAGTTTTACTGTTTAAATGAATGTCATTTGTGATGAACAAATCCGAAAAGTTGGGGAACACGCGAATATGAAAGTTGATTTCTTGGCTGAATAGTAAGGCTTGGAAATTGTAGTTATTAGTTGCTAGTAAAATGCACAGCCCCCAGAAGATTATCGGTATGTATTTTGCTTTCAAAACGCTCTTCCCTTCAATTTTGTTAGCTGTTTCTATTTGGTGAGGTTTGCGGGTCAACTAAGTTATTTACTTACATGATATTCCAGTAGATTCACTTAGCTTATTATATGTCGGTTGATTTTAAATAACTAGTGCTAGTTTGCTGCCAAAGCAAAAAAAAGTGGCCAAGGCCACTTTTTTGTAAAGAAGACTATCTAATCATCACGCCCACTCATTTAAGGAAGAGAGTTTCATTCTATTCTAGTTTCATGGGTTCTCCGTCAAAAGCATGCACATCCATTGGTGCAACTAAAAATTCGGTGCTTGTTGAGCGATAGCTGCCATGTGTTCAGTGCCATTGTGTGTTTGTAAAGCCTGTCCATCTTTCCAAATTTCGACTACTGTGTACTGATGATCTTGTTCAGTAGATTTCATTAAATCGTAGCTTTCGTTGCCTTCTTCGGCTCTTGATGCTTGATTAAATGGTTTGCTTGCTTCTAAAAATGCTTGTTCTTTGTCAGGTTTCACTTGCATGTGTGTAAAAGATAGTTCTGATTTTACAACTTCTTACATACACTTCAAAACTATATTCAAACTCTTTTCCCTGTTTATACTTTTACAATTTCTCCACTAACTAATGTTCTCTCAATTGGAATAGCCAAAAAGTTGTTTGATTTTTGGACATAATCCTTCAAATATTCGCTTGTACTGTGAGATTTATATGCGTCCATATCGTCCCAAAATCCAACTAATTTATAGATGTCCTTTTCGTCAAATACTTTCATTAAATGGTAACTAGTATTACCTTTTATAGCTCTAGCTTTTTGAATAACCGGTTTGCAAGCTGCTAAAAATTCTTCTTCATGACCCGGTTTCACTTCAAAATGTGAATATAGAATAATCATTTAGTTTCATCCTTTTAACCGTATTTTTGAAAATAATCTATTAAACTTACTAGTTATTTTTGTTCTACACCTACCGGCTCATAAATCAATTTGATATTCTCTTTACCATTTACCGATTTTCACCACGTATAACTTCCTTCATTATGGGAGCGCTCAAAAATTCTGTCGACTTTTTCATGTAGTCTGCTACATAATCGCTCGCAAGGTGAGCATCATAAATTTCTGCATCTCTCCAAAATCCAACTGCTTTGTAAGTGTTCTCTTCGCCGAAGACCTTCACTAAATTGTAATTAATATTCCCTTCATTTGCTCTAGCTCCTTTAAGAACGAGCTTGCATGCTTCTAAAAATTCTTCTTCATGACCCGGTTTCACTTCTAAGTGGGAGTAATTAATAATCACCAACTCTCATCCTTCCAATCGATTTTATATCAAAAAATTAATATTTAGTTAACTATATATCATTTGGATAAAAACTACCAATAATCAGTCTCTAATTTAACTAAAAAAAGAGTGGCTTAAAGCCACTCTTCAGAAGTATTCTTATTACATTTTTACAGTTTCTGCGCTATAAGCGTTTAAGTCCATTGGTGCAGCCATGAATGTTGGTGCTTTTTGAACAAATGCTTTGAAATGTTCGCTTGTGTTATGCGCTTGAATGGCTTCAGCATCTTTCCACACTTCGACCATTGTGTAATGTTGTTCTTGATCAGTAGATTTTTTCAAGTCGTAGCTGATGTTGCCTGTTTCTTGACGTGATCCTTCGATGACAGTTTTAGCTGCTTCTAAAAATGCTTGTTCTTGAGCTGGTTGTACTTGCAAGTTTGCGTGAATAATAATCATGTGTATCCATCCTCTGTTTTTTATTTGGTCGTGCGTTAGTACTCGCTTATATTGTGTTGCATGCGGCTTAGCATGTCGGACAGATGCTCAATTTCTTCTGATGTGAAGTCATGAAGCATTTGATTGACAAAGCCCATGTTTTCTTGCCGGTAGCCGATAATTTTTTCGCGACCTTCAGTGGTTAAGCTGACAAAAATGACGCGGTTGTCGGCTGGACTTCTTTTTCTGGTAACCATACCGTCTGCCTCGAGTTGTTTCAAGTGGCGGGTAACGGCCGCGCTATCAATATTGACAGCTTTTTGAAGCGTCGATTGGTTGATTTCGTCTGTGTTATAAAGTTGATAAAGCAATTCATAGCGCGATGCACTAATGCCTGTACAGCGTTCAAATTTCGGGCTGATTTGGTTGGTCAGTCCTTTGAACAATTGTAAGATTTGCTCTTGCTTTGAAAATGAACATGCCATCAATGGACCTCCTCTTTTGTGATAGGGTCAATTGATTGGCTTTTCGCTTTTCATTGACCATCTTTTATTTCCATTGCGTAGTAGTTTCAACAGGCAAACGGTATGACTGGAAGCCATCATTTAATGCTTTCCCGATTGTCAGTAACATAACCGGAACATAACGATCTTTATCTAAGTCTAACACTTCTGCGATGTTTTCTTTATCATAACCGCCAATTGGGTTCGTGCCATATCCATGAGCACGCGCAACTAGCATTAATTGCATAGACGCAAGACCTGTATCCAACATAATAATGTCTTTCATTGTATCGTACGGTGCATTTTCATAAGCCGGTTTGAAATAATCAAGCTGAGCGCGCATTACATCTGCAGGCATATAGCCAAGTTCTACAGCTTTCCCGTAAATTTCTTCTCCGTATTCGATGTTTTTAAGATCCGCAAAAATTGCGATGACTGCAGATGCGCTCATTACTTTTTCTAAGTTGAATGAAGCAAGCGGTGCGATTTTTTCTTTTCCTTCTTCCGTGTCGATTACGACGAAACGCCAAGGCTGCATGTTAATAGAAGATGGCGCTGTTGAAGCTTGTTCAATGATTTGGCTCATTTCTTCACGGCTGATTTTCACCGATGGATCGTATTGTTTGATCGAACGACGGTTGTTCATAATGTCGTTAAAATCGTTTGTTTTTTGGTAAGTTTTTGTAGCTTGCATATGTGTCGTGCTCCTTTTTCTGTTAGGTTTATGTGTTTTGATAATGATTGAGGCATCAATCATTGACTCCTCATATAATATAAACCCGTTGGTGGAGATTTGCAACTATAAAGTTTGGGGGAGTTTTTTTTTTGCGTCCGAAACGCTTACCGTGCGTATTTGGAGGGGAGCGCGCGTATTTTCTCTGGAACGTGCGTAAGTCTCTCGCGACCGCGCGTATTCTCTCAGCATCGCACGTATCATTTGCTACACCGTGCGTATTTTTCTAGGACCGAGCGTATGCCGCCACTCAGTCTACCTTTAGACTGGTCATGCTTGCCCGCCAAAACCAAAAACATTACATGCCCAGCTTTTCGCGAGCGAAAAGCACTAAAACCTACTTGCTTCGCTTCAAGAGGAAGTCTTGCGTCCGCAACTCCGTTCGCGCGTATTTTTCCTGGAACGTGCGTAAGTTCCTCGCTACCGCGCGTATGCCGCCACCCAGCCTACTTCCAAGCCCAATCACACTCTCCCGCCAAAACCAAAAACATTACATGCCCAGCTTTTCGCGAGCGAAAAGCACTAAAATCTACTTGCTTCGCTTCAAGAGGAAGTTTTGCGTCCGGAACTCCGTTCGCGCGTATTTTTTCCAGAACGTGCGTAACCGTCTCGCCACCACGCGTATTCTCCCAGCATCGCGCGTAACACACGCCGCATCGCGCATATTTCTCCTAGACCGCGCACAACACCCGCCCAACTACGCATATCTCGCCACCCAGCCTACTTCTAAGCCCAATCACACTCTCCCGCCCAAACAAAAGAAACTAGATGTCCCGCTTTTCGCGAGCGAAAAGCACTAAAACCTACTTGCTTCGCTTCAAGAGGAAGTTTTGCGTCCGGAACTCCGTTCGCGCGTATTTTTCCTGGAACGTGCGTAAGTTCCTCGCTACCGCGCGTATTCTCCCAGCATCGCGCGTAACACTCGACGCATCGCGCGTATTTCTCCTGGACCGCGCACAACACCCGCCCTACCGCGCATATCCTCTCCAAAACACAACCAATCCCCAAAAATTCCGACAACAAGGGGTGACCCACTCACCTTACTTCGGTACAATAAGAAGAGAAGTACCGATCCAAGGAGGGTTCCCGATGTCGACATTACAAGAGATTGCCCAATCAGACGATTACGGGCAGTTTGAGTTGAAAGAAGTTTACCAAGCTGCACAATTATTGCTGCAGGAGTTTCAAAAAACACGCACCGAGCCGGAAAAGTTAAAAGTGATTATTGAACACTTAAAAAAACGTCTTGAAGGTCAAGCTGCTTACCCGCTGGCGATTTTACTTGAAAGCAGCAAGCTAGGCGTCGAGCACCAGTTGCAAAAAGACTGGAACAGCCCGATGAAGCAGCGCCAGCTCTTTCTTTTTGAAAGCTTATACGCTCAGTTCCGTGGCAAAGTGCCGCCTACTATATGGAACCAAATTTGCTTGAACTATGCGGAAGCTTTGATTTACGTAGGTCGTTCGCTTGATGGGCTCAACGTTTTGGAACAAATGACTGAAGCGGAAAATGACCCGTCATACGAACGTTTAGACGCTGAACGCGGATGGGGATTGTTGTTTTATTCAACGTTTTTACGCAATAAAGAGGCAAAAGGTGAGGCACTTCATTTGTCGCGTGATTTATTGCGTGACGGGATTGAAAAAATCACCAACGTCAATGGACGCGCGTTGTATGCGGACCGTTTAAAACTGGCTGTTAAAATGCTTGAAGAGATTGGGCCGATTGATCTGACTGGTAACTACAAGCCAAACTTTTTCGAAGGCCGCGAGCGCGATTACCGCGACTGGTGCGCTAAACATCGCTTGTTGCTCAATGACAACAACGAAGTCGATCCAGAAGGCACGATGAAAATTGATACGCTAAACTATCGTCATATTGGTTCTGATAAAGAGCACGGCTTATTCCTTGAAACGTTCATGGACAGCATTGTTTCTGAATTTACTGGGCTTCGTTGGAATCTGTTTGATGCACTCGAACAAGAACCAAGTGCTGAGCGCAATGAAAAACTGAAGATTGTTTACCGACAGTCATTTACATTGTTCTCGAAAATCGCTCAGTTTGTTAGCCAGTATTACAAACTCGAAATGACAAATCCACGTGCTGGTATGCAACGCATGTGGTTTGAAGAAGAAGATCCGAAAAAGCCGCTCAAACCATTTATCAGAGATAGTAAAAATGGGGCGTTGAAAGCATTGTTCTGGCTATCAAAAGAACTTTTTGGCTACGAACAGTCTGCTGTTCAAAACGTTGCGACGGTTCGTTCATTGCTAATCCGAGATCAACTCGAACGCAGCTTTGTTCAAGTTATTACGAAAAAAGAAGAAATCGCTGAAACTGGCGAACTGCGCAAGCATCAAATGACGCAAGTCGAACTTGAACGCCTTGCACTGACTACTACTTTTAAAGCGCGTAATGCGTTGATGTATTTAGGATTTGCGATTGAGTTGGAGAAAAAATAACAAACAGCGACACTCAAAATCTGAGTGTCGCTGTTTTCATGAGTTCATATCGGTAATATCCACAAGTGGTGCTTCAATGATATAACGGTCAGGCGCTGCGCCGAGAAAGTTAAACGGATAACAAGTGGTAAGTGTCAGGGTAGCTTTATCTTTTGCAACAATAACTGACCGGTCTTTTGCATCTGTAATCCAAGTCCGTTTTATTTTATATTCGTATTGAACGTCTTCAAATTGTACAAACATTGTATCGCCTTCTTTTAAATTGCCCAGTTCGCGGAATACCGTGTCTCTATGCCCCGCTAAAACAGTATGCTGCTTGCCATCTGGAGGCGTGGTGAAGTTACCGACATGATAGCCGACGCCTTGTGTTAACGTGTCATCGTCTGTTCCCCAATAAACTGGGTACTTTTTATCCAGAGCAGGAATTAACAACCATCCTATCTCTTCCCCCCGTTCATATTCATCGTAATTCCGAGGGCTTGGAATTTCCTTTTTCACCAACGAAGGACTAACTTCTTCTTGAACAAGAGCTTCTGTCGAAACAGCAACACTGTCGATTTCATTTGCTTGTGCTATATCATTTTCATCGATAGTTTCTTGGCCAGAAGACATTTCAGACAGCCATACATAGCCGTTCCAAGCGGCGAAAAGCAATCCCATCAATAAAAGCAACACACCTACTTTTTTCTTCACGGTTTCACCCCTAGTACCATACTGGAATAGACTGATTCTATACTTCTACTCCGCATCTATTGACAAATTAAGGTATTCATTAAGGTGTTTATATTTATTTTTACAGAAAATTCTAATTTTTAAGAATACTTTGTTGTATAATATGTTATCGCCTATTGGCGAAATTTGCAAGAAGGAGAATGATCTATGAAAAAACGCATGGCTTTACCACTCGTTTCAATTTTGGCCGTTACAGGATTTGCCGGATCGGTCTTTGCTGCTCATGAAGGACAAGAGTTTATGGCGGAGTTGACACCGGACCAGGAAACAGCAGAGGTCGAAAGTGATGCAACAGGTGATGCAAGTATTATGTTTAGTGAAGATGGCATGTCGCTCGAATTCACGGTCAATGCTGAAGGATTAACCAATGCACTTGCAGGGCACTTGCACAGTGGCGCTACTGGCGAAAACGGACCTGTTGAAATAGCCTTGTTCAACAACGAGGAAGCGACAGATTACGATGGCGAAGTAGCATCGGGCACGTTGAGTGAAGCCGACCTTGCCGGAGAAATGTCATGGGAAGATTTCACAAAAGCGATGGTGGCTGGTGATATCTATGTAAACCTTCATACAGAACAGTATCCTGACGGTGAACTTCGCGGGCAAGTAGAAATGGCCGAAGAAGGCGATGAAATGCCAACGACCGCTTCTAACGGACCACTTTACACGATGATTGGTGTGCTGATGGCGTTGATGGGCGGACTATTGCTAGTCGGCAGAAATCAGAAGAAAGCTGCATAGACAATTCCCTAAAAAAGCTGAACTCCTCTTTGGCTAGTCATACACCAATGATACAAGTTCAGCTTTTTTATTGATTTTCAAAACTTTTGATCACCACGTAATGAATCTATCTCAACAATCTCTAGCCATTTCAACTATCTTCCTCCGCTACAAATACCGACCAAACACCCAAAAAATCACAAATCCAATCGCCATGAGGGTGAATAAAAGAAGCGGCAGCTTTATTTTTTCCATCCCCCCAAACCCTTTCTGCTATGTATACACAATCAAGACAAGGTAGTTTTATCTAATTATATACAGGTTGTTCTACATAAATAAACTTCAGTATCAAAAAGCGACTGGCAGAATCACTTGGATTCAGCCAGTCGCCTACTTCAATATGAAAAACGCTTTCTTAACGCTTCTCTTTTTTCTTCTTTTTCTCCTCCACTTTAATGACAATTGTCGTCAGCGGATCAATTTTCAACGTATCTTTTGATAACGTAAAGCCGGATGGTTTCGAGACTTTTTTTGCTCCTGCTTCGTCGTTGTCTACGACAATTTCACCGTTCGAGAAATTATAGTCGCCTAATGTAAACGTACGGGCTTTGTTGTCCGCATTGACGAAGACGTAGTAATTTCCGGTGTTGTCGGTGGATTTATTTTCGTACGCAATGACTAAGTCGGAATCTTTCATTTCTGGGATGTTGAGTAGAGAAACATTTTTGTCCACTAGCTCTTTTTCTCCTAAGCGGAAAGCATTTGTCGATTTTCTTAACTCGATCAAGCCTTCTGTATAGGTGCGCGTTGTGTTGTTGACGGCAAAGTCTTTTTTGTTTGTTGCTTTTTGCCAATCAAATTGATTGATGACATCGGAAGAATCATAGGAATCGTGGATAAAATAGCCGAACGATTTGCCCGCTTCATCTTTTAATTCGTGGTATTTTTGCTCAGGTACGCCTTCGCCGAACCATTGCTTTGTCCGGCCGTATTCTTGGCCAGCATGGATAAATGCGGTTCCTTGAGACGTTAAAACCAGCGAGTTTCCGATGCGAATGCGTTTGTGAATTTCGAGATTGTTTTCCGGGATTGCTGGATCTTTTTTAATCGATTGCGCAATCACATCATAAAGTGGTAAATTGTCGTGTGCGGCGATGTATTGAACCATATCGCCCGGGTCGTCAGCGGCCGTATTGGATGGTTGGCCTTTAATGTTATTGAAAATCGTAGCAACATTGCGTGCCCCACCTGTGATAAATCGCGGTTCGCCTTCAGAGCCAAAACCAGATTTTAGTTCATTTCGCATTTCGTCTGAAAAGACGCCTACGTCATCTGTTTTGTCCATCCAATCTTGATCAGCGCCCATTCCCGCAAGGTCTGGGTCTGCAAGTTGTCCTGCAAATGTTCGCCATCCTTCTCCAATAAATAACGCATCTGGATTGATAGCAGCTGCCGCATTATAGGCGTTTTGGATAGACGGATACGTAGCGTCGCCCATCATATCAAATCGCATGCCGTCAATTTTGTATTCGTCAAACCAATACTTTACAGAGTCGACCATGAGCTTTTCAGCCATCGTGTGGCTTGTTGCTAAGTTGTTGCCAAATCCGCCAAGGAAGTTGCCTTTATCGTCTTGATACGCGTAATAATCTGGCACGATGTCGTTCAATAAACTCGTTTGTGCCGTATGCGTATAAACCACATCCAACACCACGCCCATGTCTGCGTCATGAATTGCATCGATCAATGCTTTTAGTTCTTTGACGCGTAATTCAGGATCGGTCGCATCTTGTGAATACGCACCATCTGGTGAGAAGTAATTGTGCGGATCATAGCCCCAGTTGTATTCATTGCCAAGAGCTGAATAGTTTTGCTCTCTTTCACCCATCTTCGTTTCATCGCCAAAATACCATGCCATAACTGGCAGCAATTGAACATGGGTAACGCCTAATGATTTAATGTAATCCAATTTATCGATAAACGCAGTGTAAGAGCCCCATCTCGACTTTAATTTCTTTTCAATAGAAGGATCTGCTGTAAAGTCGCGAATATGCACTTCGTAAATCACGGCATCTTCTCGTTTTTCATAGCCGTCAATTGATGCATGACTGAAACCTTTCGGGTCTGTTCCACTCAAATCGACAATCGCGGCTTTCCCTACTTTGTCTCCGTCTGGACCCGCTTCACCTTTTGTATTTACCGTAAACGCCGCCATCGATTTGGCGTACGGATCTAATACATTTTTCGTAACGCCGTCATTTGTAACTTCGTATTGATAGTAATACCCTTTTAAATCTTTCACACCTAACTCGCTTGGTGCAATGTCTTTTGACCAAACACCTTGATCGCCAAATGATAATTCGATACTGCCAAGTAACGTGGTCGCATCTTTTTTATCATAGAAATTCGCCACGACTTTGCTTGCTTTTGGTGCCCATAACTTCAATGTCGCGTGCCCTTTTTTATACGTTGCGCCGAGGTCATCGCCGTCATAAGCAAATGCCTTATCCAACATTCTCCATCCAGTAGTAGCTGACACCGTTCTGCCGGCGTACGTAACGGACAGTGGCAATTTGTCTAAATTAAATTGCGCTGTAACTTCGACAGTTTTGTCTCCTGTAATTTTTGCCGTTTCCACTCCAACAGCTGTGCCATCCGCATCTTGAATCGCTAAACCAGCTACTAATTTTTCAGAAGTTAAGCCATCTGTGCTGTTAAATCTTAATAGAAGTGTGTTTTCAGAAACAACTTCAGCCGACCCAAGTCCTGATGCGACTTCATCATAAGGAGAAACGTACACCGTATCGTCTCCTTGTTTGATCCATAAGTGATTGAATTTATCCAACAAGTTGAATGATTTATCGCCTGCATCTTTTTCTTGCGTTTTTTCATTGACCACTAAAAACCCTATTTCTTTTGCAGCTTCTGTTAACTCGATATCTGCATAGGCGCCGTAACGATCCGTGCCGTCAAAATTGACCGCGCCTGTTGGCCAGTCTTCTGAAGGAGACGCGACATCGCCCCAGTTCCATATGCCAAAGTCATCGTAATCTGCCTCTCCACGCGTGTAATGAATACGGACTGTATTTGCTGGCAAATCTACCGGTTCGTACGTGTACACTTTGTCCGAACCTTGCTTGATCCAAATTTCATTTGCTTGTGGCGAAGAAATCGTAAAGCCTTTGTCTCCGCCGTCTTTGCCCGCGTCACCCGCGGTAATATCCATGACAAGAAAACCGATATTTTTCGCACCTTTAGCTAATGGCACATCGATATACGCACCGTAACTATCGGTTTTCTCAAACATTGTCGCCCCTACTGGCCAGTTTGCAGAAGGAGACGCAACATCATTCCACAGCCATGCCCCGTAGTTTTTGTAGACATTGTCTTCGCGCTTATAGTGAATGCGGATATTGTTTTCTGGTACTGGTTCAACCACCACTTCACCATCGTCTTTCGCAACACCGGTAATGCTGCCTCCTTTAACCGTTAATAACACCGTACCGCCAGCTGCTTTCCCTGGAAGTGTTAAGTTTACTTTTCCTGCTGTTGCTGTATATTCCGTACCCGAATAGGCATCAGTCACAACAGCGTCTGCAGAATCCACGGTTAATGTCACCGCTTTGCTTTCTTCTGCTACGTTTAAGCCAACGTACACCTTTTGATCTTGGTAGTCACGAGAAAACAAGAGGAATTGATCTTTATCAGATCCTCCAACAAGCGTGCGCTCTCCCTTAGCAAACACTTTCGAATAATCTTCTCTAAAGTTTAAAATTTTGGTGTAATGCGCCAAAATTTCATTGCCTTCCACTTGGTCCCACGCAAAATCATAACGATTATCGTATTGCGGATAATTATTAGCTCCTGTTTGGCCAAGCTCTTCACCGTAATAAATCACAGGTTGTCCTTTTGCTGTTGCTTGAAGAGTGGCTGCGACTTGTAACTTTCCTTTATCCCCAGCAAGTGAATGGAGGAAACCTTCTTCGTCATGGCTTCCTAAAAACTGCCCGAGTGTTGCCGTGTTATCCAATTTTGCGTTTCGTGCAGTAAGAGACGCATTAGCCGCTTCTAAACTGCCGTTGACAAATGACCGAGCTGTTTCTTTAAAACCAAAGTCTAATAGTGAATCCATCGTGCCCGTTTCGAGGTACCCTAACGTATTGTCCACTTTAGCGCCCCAAGCTTCACCGATCATTTTAAATTCCGGCATTTTTTCGGTTAAGGCATTTTTAAACTGCATCCACGTTGTATCTTCTACGTGTTTCACCGTATCCACACGGAAATAATCGATTGTATTGCCGTTTTCTGTCGTCGCTTTTTCAATCCAATCGGTTTGCCAATCAATAATTTGTTCGCGAACGTTTGGGTCTTCCGTGATAAAGTCTGGAAGTCCCGCTAATTCTCCGACCACTTCATCTGTACCTACGTCCGCACCTTGACGAAGCAAGTCACTAAATCTTGCCCGGTCGGCATCTGACGGATAGCCCGCGGGTTTATTGGTAATCGAACCATCAATTTCTTTTAAGCCGTATCCGGTGTGATTGACCACCACATCGACCATAATTTTCATGTTGCGGTCGTGTGCCCCATCAATCAGATCATGAAACTCTTCCATCGTGCCAAAATGTGGATTTAACTCTCCAAAATTATTGGCCCAGTAACCGTGATAACCATAATACGGTTCTGACGTTTCGTAATAACGAACATCGTATTTAATGTTTTCTACAACCGGACTAATCCAAATCGTGTTAACACCAAGCTCATCTAAATAATCCAGTTTGTCCGTAATGCCTTTAAAATCGCCGCCTTGGTACGTACCACGCGACTCCTTATCGTAATTTAAATCATATGGATCGTTATTTGACGCATCCCCATCAAAAAATCGGTCCGTTAACATAAAGTAAATCACCGACTCGTCCCAGTCAAAATCCCCTTCTCCGACTGACTGCCTTGTTTTAACTTCTACTTCTGCTGTTCCTTTATACAAATTGCCGTAAGAATCCGTCACAGTTAACGGAATAGCCTTTGTACCTGCTGCTATATCATCGTCTACGGCAATCGAAATTTCTTTTAACGTCGGATCAATTTCTAGTTGAGCAGACCCACCTAAAAGAGAAGTATCCGCAACAATTTTTGAAATCTTTACCTCTTCTGTTAGGCCTTCAATCTCAACCGACAACACTGCGTTTTGATTGTAATCGATGGCGGCTGGTGCTACAGTGCCGCTAACCGTTAAATCGGCTTGATTAAATACAAGCGTCGAAACACCTTCCACCGTATTGTAAGGATCCGTAACTTCCGTTGTCACACCCGCTTTTGTCACGAGGTATGTATAAGGATGTTCACCTGTCGGAATATCATTTGCTAAAAACACAAACCGCTCATTTTCCGGTTCATAGGTCATTTCATGCGTCTCGCCACCGAACTGCAACTCCACTTTTTCAATGGTATTCATCGCGTTGCTTGCGAAAAGTTCCTTGTCTCGGTAATAAAACATGGCATCCCCGTTATCAATAACAGGCGCCGAGCCATCCGGTACAATGCGAATCTGTTCTTTTCCACTCGTGACAAAAGCTTTTGTCAAAGAATCATTTTTATTCACCTGGATAAAGCGATCCCCAAATTCTTTTTGGGCTGTATTCCAATCTTCGGTACTGCGCAAAACAAATCCAAATTCCTTCGTTTCTGGCGCTACCGCAATATGAGCGACAGCCACTCCACCGTCATACGACTCAAAATTGATTTGATCATTAACTCTTCCTGTATTCCACGCCCAAATATTCCAGTCTCCATACGTTTGATCCGCACGAATATAAGACAAACGCACTTCTCGATCGGCTGTTGCTGTCGAAGTTTCAGCCTGTACCGGTTGCACTTGAACAAACGGCGTCCACGTACCCATAACTAGCAATAATGCCAACACCATTAAAAATTTCTGTTTCCATTTCTTGCTCATCTTCACGCTGTCATCTCCTCTTCTATTTGCTTTAGAATAGCCTGTAGATTGACAATATATCCTCCTTTTATGAGTGAGACATCCCTTTCTAACTTTTGTGCAAACGATTGCACAAAAGGGCGAAATCGCTTATGTCTTTTGATGAGCGATGGCTTCTGGATGGATAAATTCAGAATTGTAAGCGTTTTCAAATTATTACTGGTAATTTTACATCAATTTTTTGTAAACAGCAACATAAAATGTGAATTGGGTATATTGGGGGATTATGGCTTTAACCCGGGTGTTCGTGATGCTTACATGAATTTTTTTCTTTTTAACCCGGGTGTTCGCAGCTCTTACATGAATTTCTCACTTCTTTACCTGAAGTTTTTCTTTTTTATCGAGTTTTCATCCTCGACAAAAAAACTGCCCCTCGAGAGATGCAGTTTAACCTAAATATATGTAGCGGCTTCTTAAATGTAATTTTAGAATTTTCTGATGTATCTAGTAGCTCGCCCTTCACCAATACGCTTGATCATCCCATCCTTCGTCAGAGATTCCAATAAATTTCTGACGAAGAATTTACTCTTATCTAAATAATCTTCAAGTTCTTTGCTAGTAAATGTTTCTTTTTCTTCAATCCACTGCACTATTTCTAGAGAATCATTCCTACTGGCATATACGAATTCATTTTTAGGCAATACCACAACAAACGAATTTGGTCCAACGTTCCAATATGGCTGTGTCTTTGAATCTAGATAACTTTCTTTTATCCGTTGCAAACCAGTACCGTAACTTTCAATCCATTTCATCCGGTAAATGCAATTTGCTAATCGCGGATTTCTGCTTTGTGAAATCCCCAATTCAATATCCACTAAAGTCAGTCCTTGTACTAGACCGCCTATAGATACAATTTCAATTCGATTATCAAAGATATGGATCAAAATACTTCCGCTAAAACTATAGTCGCGGTGTACTACGGCATTTACCAATGCTTCCCGTACCGCAAAAATCGGGTATTCTGTAATATCATTTCGATGCAATCCGATGAAACTTGCTGATCTGGCGTTATGCAATTGCATATACTCAAATGCTTCATCAACTTGCTTCAAGATAGAGCCGTTAAATTCTTTGCGGTCTTGGAAATCCAATTTGGTCAAGCCTTTGTAACGTTCAGCTTTGATAGAATGCTCGCACTGATCTGATAATAATTGACCTAAATTTGTGTAATAATTATCTGAGTTGATAATTCCAAGTGTTCTTTTTTTGCATTGGTTCTAAAGCTAGTCCTTGAGCTTCAAACAAACGTTTAGTTTCTTTGAATGTTAAGGATTGATTGATGCATCTCATGTTCTTATATTGAGTTCCATCTGATTCTATAATCATTTGACGAATTGCTTCATCTGATGCTGCACTAGCTGATGTGCCGTGTCGAACAAATACTCCTGCCGGCTTCATTCCCTTACTAGCAAGATGATATGGTCTTCTTGATCCACGTGTAATTTCAATCTTCAGTACTTTTCCCCCATCAATTGTTAAGATTTCAGCAGAGGTATGCACCAGTATATCTGGCTTTATGCTATCTCTTAGTATATTGCTGACGGTTTCTAAATTATTTTGAGCATTTACTAAATTTACCACTGTGCCATCATCTTCAATACCTATTAGGATTTCTCCTCCATCAGTATTTGCAAAAGCGATAATTTCTTTTTTTTATCCCTCAGTCATCTCACGCTTTAGTTCAATTTTTGGACTTTCCCAAAACACAAGCAACACCTCAGTCCTTATCTATTTTTATAATCGATTACTCAATCATCGAAATAGACTCGACTATCCCACACTTAACAAAACTATTCGTAAATCTCAACGAACACAAAAATGCCCCCTTCGAAATCTGTTGATTTCGAAGGGAGCATTTACCATATAAATCCCTACTTCTCACAAGCAATCAAATCTTTATCTCGATCACTCTTTTTATTCGCATCATACAAAGCCTGTGAAACAAACGGCTTGTATTTTGTTGCGCCGCCTTTGTTCTTCACTTTCGAATTACGAGCGATACCGCCTTTGTATACTTTGTTGATGGCTGTACAGTTTTCATACGTTTTTACTTTTACTGCTGCTGCATCAGTTGGCATAGGTGCTGCGCTGACTGTGAAACTAATGACGACCATCAACGACATGATGGCAAAACCGATTTTCTTCATCATCTATTCCTCCTATTTTTCGTTGCTAACTCCACAACAAAAAATCCATATATTGTTAGCTAATTTAGTTTACCAGTCTTTTATATCCAGTACTATAGCCTCAAAATAATTATTTTGAGGCAAACCAAAAAAGGACCATCCTCTAAAGTCCGTAGATACGACTTTTCGGGATAGCCCTTTTTAAACTAGAGGGATGGCGGAATTATTTCGTTTGTCCATTCCTTCTTACACAGTAGCGTGAATTTATGCACTTTCCAGCTCGAATTTTGCTGGTGCAGCAACTTGCGCCACTAAGGGTATTGGTTTAATAGAAAAAGCTCATCAGAATTTCATAAGATCCCCAAACAGCCAACAAGGATGTTGACGCTAGCACCGTATTCTCAAACCAGTTGTTTGTATTTTTACCCAGGTATTTCTTTTGGTTTGAAATGACTAGCAACCCAATGGCAATCGCTGGTAAGCCGATTACATTCAATGCATTTGTAAACAATGTCAAAGCAATAAACCCTGTAACCCCTGGTATCGACCAAATAATTGGGGAAATAAGTAGAAACAGGCTGACCCATTTGAATTTCGGATCTCCTTCTATTTTCTGGTCTTTTGTCAAAATTCTATTTGTAACTTTGTAATAGCAATCCATAATTACTTTTCCGTAACCGTTTGCCGTACCGATTACACTGCTGTATAAAATCCCGAAAACGCCCAAGTAGAAAATCCAAGATCCAAAGTTCCCCATATATAAAGACAAAGCGCGTGAAATATCATCTACACTTTCTACTTGAATCCCGTTAGGACGCAAAATTTCCGCCCCCACAATCCAAATGGCCAAGTTTAAAACAATGGCACATCCAAACCCAAACATTAAATCTCTTCGCTGAATTTTTTTGTGCTCTGGTTTGATCCAGCCTCTGTCTTGCAAAAAATAAGGATAAATCAAATTTGTTAGAGAACCCGCTACTGCCCCGACTAGCGAAAGAGCGACAAGAATAACGCTGTATGTGCCAACTTCAGCAGGTAGCGCAAATCCTACGGTACCTCTCAGAATCCCACCTACATCAGGTCCACTGTAAACCGCCAAACCTACGAAACAAATTGTTAATACGCCCAATAGAATCTTCATAACCATTTCCACGTTACGGTAAGCGTTTCTTCCCATAATCAGCAAACTAATCAGAACCACGCCAATCGACCAAAGAAATGCATCCCCAATACCGAACATCCAAGCCAATGCCAATCCGGATCCTTTTATCATCTGGGCGATAATTAAATGCCCAATAACCAGAGAGGCTATTCCGAAAAAGTATGGAAAAAATTTGTGAAGCCGTGAATAGCCTTCTAAAATTGTCATTCCCTCGTTATTGTACATTTGGAAACGTCCCATGATATTACAGATAACATATCGGATTAAAAGTGATCCGGCAAGCAACCACATCAATGCATAGCCATACGTTGAGCCCGCTACTGAGGAAGTTACAAGATCTCCGGCTCCCATCATCGTCAGTACCATTACAATTGCAGGGCCGTATGTTTTTACAACAGTAATCATTCTTTGTATGATGGATTTTTTAGCTGATACCACATTTTCTTCACGAATTTCCATTTCTTTCATCTCCTTTTACAATAAGAGTATTTAAAAACCGGTTCTAAAGAACAATACAATCCTATTTCCCACTACTTAGTTCAGCATCAAATTCTTGTCTCTGCTTTTCTTACTTTTTGAGTCGCTCTGAAAAGATCATCTTCCTTTATTATAAAGCGCTTTCATTTCCAAAAAAAGGTTAATCTACACAACCTGAACAATTATAATCAACTTTTGATATCTGATATATCATATTTACGAAAAAAAGTTAATTCACCAGATTTTTTTAATAAATTTAAAAAAATAAATGTTAAGGTGTATGCTTTACTACTTTTTTGTTCTCTTCTTTCAATTTCCCTAGAGCGAATGACTTGGTACGATTAATATGGTTTCTCATAGCATATTCCGCACCTTCTGCGTCTTTGTCACGAATCTTTTGATATATATTGTAATGATCATCAAAAGCACGAAGATGTTCTTCTTTATCAGCTAAAGCTTTTTTTCGGATAAATTGGTCAAATGAACGGACAGCTTCAATCTGGTTAGCAATATAATTATTTTTTGCAGCTTCCCGGATCGTTTCATGAAAATAAATATTCACTTCTTGCAACTTCTCGATATTTTTTTCTTCTGCATACTTTTTCATTTCCAGCAGAATCGAATGAAGTTTGTCTGCTTCTGCTTCTGTTCTTTTCAGTGCCGCAAGCCCTGCCGCTACGCCTTCAAGCGCGGCTCGTGCCAAGGTAATTTCTTCCACTGAACTCATCACACTCGTCGATACGAACGAACCTCTTCTTGCTTTTGAAATCACCAATCCTTCTTTTTCCAATTGGCGCAAAGCTTCTTTAATCGGCGTTGTGCTTACTTGAAATTCTTTTGCTAGTTCGCGTTCTCTCAGGTGAAATCCAGGCTCATAACTTCCCGCAAGAATTGCTTCTTTTAAATTTTCATAAATGAGTTCTCTAATTGAACGCGACTGCTGACTGATTTTTTTATGAATATTAACGTCCATTTTTGAGTCCTCCCTTTCTTTATAATCTATTTATGATGTATCAAATTTTAACTTTGCATTGACCTCTAATACTTCAGGATTGATCAAATTTGGAGGCCTTTCTCCTGTTATCCCCTTAACCAAATTTTCTATGGCCAATTTCGCCATTTCGTACCTCGTTTCATGAGTTCCTGAAGCGACATGTGGCGTAGTAACGACGTTTTTCAACTTCAGCAATGGACTCTTCGTATTAAGTGGCTCGTTTAAATACACGTCCAATCCGGCAGCGAGGATTTCGCAATTTTCAAGTGCTGTGATCAATTCGTCCTCTTTTACCAGTTGTCCACGGGCACCATTAACGAAAATGGCAGTCTCTTTCATCAGTCTGAATTCTTTTTTGCCCATCATTCCTATTGTCTCAGAAGTAAGCGGTGCCATCAAACAGACAAAATCTGATTTCTTCAATAGATCTTCAAGGCTTTCATACCGGGCGTTTAGCTCTTCTTCAGCAGCATAATTTCGTGAACGGTTATGATAGAGAATATCCATCTTGAAACCATGATGCGCTCTTTCTGCTACCGCTTTGCCGATGCTCCCCATGCCAATAATTCCAAGCGTCTTACGGTTAATGTCCACTCCAAACAGTTCAGCAGGAATTTTGCCGTTCCACTTCCCGGATTTCACATATTGGTCAAGTTCAGGTATTCTTCTCGCGGCCGACAGTAGTAAGCCAAAAATCAAGTCTGCGGTCGTCTCGACTAATACGTCAGGGGTGTTTGTCGCCAGTATTCCACGGGCATTCAGTTCTATAAGATCTAGATTATCATAACCCGCGGAGATGTTCGCTACAAACTTTAATTTGGGCGCGTGATCCACTAGGTTCTTGTTGACCTTCAAGCCTGACCCTATTATCGCTTCAGCGGACGAAAGATGCTCCCTAAAAGATACTTCACTAGGAGTTGCTTGCATAATATGACAATGATTCGCCAACTCATCGAGTAGTTTTTCAGAAATATGGTTATAGACAAGGACTTTTGGTTTCATAGAACCTCCTACTAAAATTATCTGAAAAATCAATTTACATTAAATATGATATATCAGATTTATCACTAGAGTCAATAGCTGGATTAATAAATTATTTTCAGCGCAAGGAGTGATTAGCTATATCTCATTACTGCTTCAACCATCTGTTTTGTTATTTTTTTATAAATACTGTTTTAATCGAAGTGAAAAATTCAATGGCTGCTCTTCCCTGTTCTCGGGAATGTGAGCTGGATTGTTTCATGCCGCCGAATGGTGCCTGTAACTCGACTCCTGCGCTTTCCGCATTAACACGTACAAGCCCAGCTTCCATATCATTAATGAATTCTAGCATATTGCCAATATTCGTTGTAAATATCGAAGCACTCAAGCCGTATTCCGAATCATTTGCGATTTCAAGTGCCTGTTCCATCGTATCAACTTTCATCAAAGCCAGTACCGGTCCAAAAATCTCTTCCCGAGCAATCGTCATATCACTTGTGACATTGTCAAAAACTGTCGGTTCAATAAAGTAACCATTGGACTTGGCTCCGTCTGTCAGTTGATTTCCTCCGTGCAACAGTTCAGCGCCTTCTGCTATTCCTTTTTCAATATAAGACAAGACATTATTTAACTGATTTTCGCTAGCTACAGGTCCCATCCAGTTGTCATTTTCCATGCCATCGCCGACGGTAATTTCGGCCACTTTTTTCACGAGTTTTTCACGGAATGTCTCGTAAACGCCGCTTTGCACGATAACACGGCTGGTCGCAGTACATTTCTGGCCCGTCGATTTTAAACCACCGCTAATTGTGGCTTCCACTGCTAAGTCCAGATCCGCATCGTTTGCGACAATTACCGGGTTTTTACCACCCATCTCTAATTGGTACTTAATGCCACGGTCAAGCGCTGCACGGCCAATTTGTTTGCCCACTGCGTTGGACCCAGTAAACGTAATGCCATCCACGCCAGGATGTTCTGCCAAACCTTGTCCGATGACTGAACCTGAGCCGGTCACCATGTTGATGACACCAGCAGGCATGCCTGCTTCATGGAAGCATTCGACGACACGTGCAGCGGTCACAGCAGTATCACTTGCCGGCTTTAGAACAACGGAGTTTCCATAAATAAGCGCAGGTGCCATTTTCCAAATCGGGATTGCGACGGGAAAGTTCCACGGTGTGATGACTCCGATGACTCCGAGCGGTACCCGATTAGTGAACATTAGGGCTTCGCTGTCGGAAGATGGAATAACATCACCGACTGGGCGCATACCTTCACCGGCATAATAACGTAGAATTGCCACACCGCGCGCTGTTTCACCTTTCGCTTCTGTAAACGTCTTTCCCATTTCCTTGGTCATTGCTTCTGCAACATATTCTATCTTCGATTCTAGGACCGAGGCAACTTTATAAAGGAAATCACCCCTTGCAGTGCCTGACAGTTTGCGCCAGACTTTTTGGCCCGCTTTTGCCGCCTCTACTGCGTTGTCCAAATCATTAGATGAAGACAATTGGAACGAACCGAGTACTTCATCTTTATTTGAAGGGTTGAAACTTTCGCTCGTCTTTCCTGTATCGGATGAATGCCATTCACCATTAATATAATTTAAATAAGTTTTAACTTCAGTATGAGTTGTCATAATATCCTCCTAATTTTTGATTTATTTGATTGGTTTATTGATTTTTTCAATCATAGCTTTTAATTACTGCAATAAACTATGAATTACTTCATCAGTTTACAGGCAGCCCTTTTATCCAGATCAAATTATTCTACTTAATCCCATTTTCCAAGATTCTAAAAGCTCGGCAACCTCTCGTTTGTCTTCTTCATTTAGCGGATCAACCGGTTCTCTTGTGACTCCGGCTGTTAACCCCAATTGCTCCATGGCTTCCTTGATCACTACTACGTTGTTGCCGTTATTGTATTTAGCACGCAAATCCTCGAATGGAAGAACTTCATTCCATACCTTCCATACCGTTTCCTGATTTCCTTGACGCAAAGCATTAAGCAATTCAAGAGATTTTTCAGGGTATACATTTACTAAGCCGGATGTAAAACCTACGGCTCCTGCATTATAGAAGAAAGGTGCCCATTTTTCTGCTGTTCCGCAAATCCATGCAATATTGTATTCTTTAGGAACTGTCTGAACCAATTTAGCAAACCGGGGCAAATCATTAATCGCATATTTAACTCCTACCAATTTCTCCAAAGGAGCCAACTCTTGTAACACCTCATCACTGAGATGAGGATCTTTGAAATAGATAATAGAAGGAATATCCAATGCTTCGATTATTGTTTTAAAATACGTAACCGCTCCTCTTGATGTGATATAAGGATGAATCGGCTGATGAATCATCACGCAGTCCGCTCCCGCTTCTTGTGCCGCCTTCCCTAATTCGATGGCAGTCTCTACTGCGTATCCTATGCCAGCCATAACGGTCGCACGTCCAGCTACAAGTTCAACAACTTTGTTCGTGGTCTCTTTTGCTTCAGCTACAGTCAATGCATAAAATTCACCTGTATTGCCGTTGGGAACGAGGACTTCCATCTTATTCTGAAGAAGAAATTCAATATTTTCTTCCAATCCGGTCCAGTTGATTGCTTTGGTTTCCTTATCAAAAGGAAGCATGTTAATCGCGGATATAGTTGAGAATTTTTTGCTGAAATCGGCATAATTCATTAGGTCATCTCTCCTCTAGTTTAGTGGTTTTGTTTTATCTTCTTTTCTTTAACGCCAGTAATATAGGCTTTGAAAGCTTCATTTAAGAGAGAAGTCACCGTTAAGGACACGTAGTCGGCTCCCCATTCCTCACGCTGTTTTGCACCTTCTTTGCTCTTCGTATGAATTCCCACTTTCACTCCACGTTCTGTTGCCAACTGGTAAATTTCATCAATACTTTTCAGCACTTCAGGATGATCGATACTCCCCCCATACCCTAGAGAAACAGACAAATCAGTTGGTCCGATGAAGACCATATCAATTCCTTCAACACTTAAAATTTCTTCCAAGTTCTCCATCGCTTTTTCTGATTCGATGTGGATGCATACTAAACTCTGGGTATTGGCATGTGCCAAATATTCGGCGATCGGCTCTGTTCCATATTTCGCTGCTCTCATGGAGAAAGCTGCTCCTCGTTTTCCAATTGGTGGATATTTAACCGCTTTCACTACTTGAGTGGCTTGTTCTTTATCATCTACTTGCGGTACATGAACACCATGTGCACCTCGATCCATCGCTTTAAGGATATGAGCTGGGTCACTTGATACTACCCGAACCAGTGGCGTAACACCGGCATTCTCTGCTGCAATGACCATGTGTTCAACGTTTTCATCTGACAACATGCCATGTTCGTTATCGATCACCACTACATCAAATCCGTTATATGCGACCATCTCCACCATTTGTGTACTAGGAAATCCGACGAATATACTAAATGCGGTTTCTTTTGAATCTGCCTGCAATTGGGCTTTTAACTTGTTATAAAACAAAGCTAATCATCCTCCCTTATTTTGTAGTCTATTCGCAATTTTACTGCTGTGATTATTTGGCTGCTTGCTCTTACTTATTCGCACTTCTTTTTTAATAGTGACAATCCATACTTGTGATCAATTTTTTATAACCTGTCATATAGTTAATTTTCTGAAAACTTAACTATATGAGATATGATATATCAGATTTCATATAGTTGTCAATTAATAATTTATTTTTTTTCTACATTTCTCTAGTAAAAGTTTCAAAGGCTGCTAAATCGGTGTGCTCGACGGCTTTTAATCGCTACCTCGCTAAACGAGATGAACTTAAGATGAAAAAACAAAAAAGGACCATCCTCGAAAGTCCGTAGATACGACTTTTCGGGATAGCCCTTTTTAAACTAGAGGGATGACAGAATTATTTCGTTTGTCCATTGCCTCTAACAATGTATTTCGTTGACGTCAGTGCTGGCAATCCCATTGGACCGCGCGCGTGAAGTTTTTGCGTGCTGATGCCAATTTCTGCGCCAAAACCGAATTCATAACCATCTGTAAAGCGTGTTGACGCGTTGTGATAGACGGCTGCGGCATCGACTTCATTAAAGAATTGTTCGACACTTGGCGCATCTGCTGAAATGATGGCTTCTGAATGTTTGGTGCCGTAGCTATTGATATGTGTTACAGCCTCATCGACTGTTTCGACCACTTTGATGGCCACTTCAAATCCTAAATATTCTTTTGCCCAATCGTCATCTGTGGCTGGAGAAATCGTAGAAGATACTTGTAGCACTGTCGCATCTCCGTGGATTTTCACATCGTGTTCTTCTAAAGCAGTTACCAGTTGGGCTAAATGATCAGCTGCCCACTCTTTATGAACCAGAATGCTTTCACAAGAGTTGCAGACAGAAGGACGTTGCGTTTTGGCATTGATTGCAATATCGATCGCCATTTTTACATCTGCTGATTGATCAATAAAGACGTGGCAATTGCCCGCTCCTGTTTCCAAAACAGGTACTGTCGCATTTTGAACGACCGTTTGGATCAGTTTTGCGCCACCGCGTGGAATCAGGACATCCAAATAGTCATTGAGTTTGAACATTTGAGACGCTGTTTCTCGGCGTGTGTCTTCTAGCAATTGAACCGCTTCTACCGGTAGTTTGGTTTTTTCCAAAGCACGGCGAATTGTTTGAACGATTGCTTTGTTCGAATTTATGGCGGTTGAACTACCACGCAAGACAATTGCGTTTCCTGTTTTCAGGCACAGGCTTGAGGCATCAACGGTTACGTTAGGTCGCGCTTCATAGATCATTCCGACGACACCGATCGGTACACGGATTTTGGTCATCGACAGTCCATTGGGCTGCTCCCAGCTTTCGAGGGTTTCTCCGATGGGGTCATTTAATTGAGTTAATTGGATCAGTGCATCTGCCATATCTTTCAAGCGAGCTGCATCTAGCGTTAAGCGATCCACTAACGACTCGTTCATCCCGGATTGGCGTCCGGCCGCTATGTCTTTCGCGTTTTCATCTAATATAAAAGCTTGTTCTTCCAGTAATTGCTCGGAGATAATTTCCAACGCCTCATTTTTTTCGGCTGTCGTAGCTTTCGCTAAGTGGAAAGCGGCCTCTTTAGCTTTTTGTGCTTTCGTGATCAATTCGGTTTCTGTCATGCGTTCTTCTTTTAGAAGTCTAGTCATTCTGTGTCCCCTTTCGATTTATAAAGTTACTAATACTTTCGGTTCGACTAATGGCCCAATATACGTACCATCGCCTTTTCCTTCAAAAATATCAACCAGTTTTTCGCTACCTTCTCCAGATCCGATAAATACTTGGATGTCTGCATCTGCTGCAGTTTTTGCAGCTTCTACTTTTGATTTCATCCCGCCGGTACCGACGCCTGATGCGCCTTCTGAGGTTGCTGCATTTTCCATCTCTTGATGAACTTCCGTGAGGAATGTATATTTTTCAGCATGTGGATTTTTCATTGGGTTGTCTTGGTAGATGCCATTAATATCTGTCAAAATCATTAAAAAGTCTGCGTCTATGAGCTTGCTGACTAAAGCGGATAACATGTCATTGTCTCCAAACGTCAATTCTTTCATAGCAACCGAGTCATTTTCATTGATTATTGGCAAGACGTCACGCTCCAACAAATTGGATATCGTGGCATTGGCATTTTTGTATAGATCTTTCGTCAATAGCAATTGAGCAGCGACGATGCTGTGCTTTTTGCATTCGTCTGCATAAGCTTGTAACAATAACCCTTGTCCTACAGCTGCAGCCGATTGCTTATCGACCACTTTGTCTGGACGCGATAAATAACCAATGCTTTTAAATCCTGCAGCGACTGCACCGGATGAAATCAACACCACTTCATGGCCTTGTTGTTTCAAGCGTGCCAATGCATCTACATGTCCACGCAGTTTGCTGATTGACAATTTCCCATTTAAATCCGTCAACGAGCTACTACCGATTTTCACTACAATTCGTTTCTTCTCCACTAACTATCATCTCCTATTTTAAATAAAAAATTTCTCCTCTTTTTCTAAAGACGGAAAAACGTCGATTTTAAGCATGTTTTCCAATTAAAGATTGTCATCAATCTACCGAATTAGATACGCTGTTACGATTTTCTATTTAACGTAATGGACCAAATAGACCTGGTGAAAAGATGTGTACTAATTTTAAAAATGTGATGAGCGCATAACCTTGCATAGATTTTAAAACCGTACTTGAGGTCTTCCCTTTAAATCTAAGCATTTCCCCACCAGTGTTTCGCAACGTTCGGTATTGTTTAACGATCTACACTATAGACCTTTAAACAAAAGAGTAAGTAGCAAGGTTAACATACATTCTGTCTCTTTCCAAATTACATCCAGTTTTTAAACGGCTTTATTAGCGGTCAAAGCCTTATGTATCTAAGGTCTCAGGCTTTTCTAAATAAGATTTTATTTTTTCTTATTCAAGGCTGAGTTGGCGCAAGACACCCCCTCAATTTTAAGTAGATTTTCCGGACAAAAAATTAAAACCAAGTTTACTGGTAAGAATTGAAGGTTTTATTGTATAATAGTTCTACTCGCTAATTGAGTGAATTTTGCAACAGTCTAATCTTCTAGTGGAAGGGATGAATAATAGATGAAATATGGATTTTGGCTGCCGATCTTCGGCGGATGGCTACGCAATGTAGAAGATGAAAATATGCCAACTACTTTTGACTATGCAAAACGAGTAGTACAGTCGGCCGAAAAATGGGGATACGACACAACCTTGATCGCTGAACTGAATTTGAATGATATAAAAGGAATGGAAGCCGATTCGTTAGAAGCTTGGTCAACAGCCGCTGGACTTGCTGCTGTGACAGAAAAAATCGAAATTATGACGGCCATACGTCCCGCCTTTCATAACCCAGCAGTAACTGCGAAAATGGCAGCAAATATTGACCAAATCTCCAATGGTCGCTTCACATTAAATGTTGTATCGGCTTGGTGGGCAGAAGAAGCCCGTCAATACGGCGGGGAATTTACCGAGCATGACGAACGCTATGACCGAACAGATGAGTTTTTGCAAGTCGTTAAAGGCATGTGGACCGAAGAAGTGTTTTCATTTAAAGGAAAATACTACGATGTTCAAAATGCACGCTTAGCACCAAAACCCGTGCAGCGCCCGAACCCAATTCTCTATGCTGGAGGCGAAAGCCCGCGTGGCAAGAAATCGATTGTTGACGCATGTGACGCCTATGTGATGCACGGCGGAACTGTAGAGGAAATCGCAGCGAAAATCGAAGACATGAAAAACTTGCGACAACTTGCTGGGAAATCGCCGCTCCAGTCATTTGGCATGGCCGCTTATGTCGTGTGCCGTGATACGGAAGAAGAAGTCGCGACGGAATATGCCCGTATTGTCGATATGAAAGATTCGAGCGGTTATGTCGGTTATGACGATTTTGTCAGCAAATCACAACTCGAGCAACAAGTGAAACTAGAAGATTATTCAGTCTCTAACCGTGGCCTTCGTCCGAACTTGATCGGCACACCCGAACAAATCGCTGAGCGGATTTTAGCTTACGAACAAGCCGGTCTGGATTTACTGCTGCTGCAATTTTCACCGCAACTAGAAGAAATGGAACGCTTTTCAACACAAGTGATGCCACTCGTTGAAGAAAAACGCCAAGCGCTCAAAACGCTTACCAACTAAGGAGGATACTTATGACTGAAAAAATTTATGTGATACATGAAAACGAAGAATGGACGACGCACTTATTTAAACGATTAGACGAACTAGAATTGCCGTATGAAGATTGGTTTATCAATGAAGGATTAGTGGATTTAAACGACGTCCCTCCTGAAGGCGTCTTTTACAGTCGCATGAGCGCCTCTTCTCACACAAGAGGTCACCGCTTCGCACCAGAAATGGCTGATTCTTTGCTCGCCTGGCTCGAACATCACGGCAGAAAAGTCTTTAACGGCACGCGCGCATTGCGTCTCGAAGTCAGCAAAGTCAACCAGTCCATGGCGCTAAACGCTGCTGGCATCCAGACGCCAAAAACAATTGCCGCAAATGGTCGCGCGCAAATTATTGAGGCTGCCCAAAAATTAGATGCCCCATCGTTTATTACCAAACACAACCGTGCCGGTAAAGGACTCGGGGTTCGCTTATTCCACTCTATTGATGCACTAAAGGAATATCTAGACAGTGAGGATTTTGAGCCATCCATTGACGGCATAACGCTAATCCAAGAATACATCCAAGCCCCCGAACCATTTATCACGCGCTGTGAATTTGTCGGTGGAAAATTTGTTTATGCCGTTCAAGTAGATACTTCAGAAGGATTTGAATTATGCCCAGCCGATGCTTGCCGTATTGATGATTTAATGTGCCCGGTTGGCGAACAAGTGGAAGAAAAACCGAAGTTTCAAATCGTGGAAGGATTCAATGATTCGATTATTGAAAAATATGAAGAATTTCTTCGCGACAACGAAATTGCTGTGGCAGGAATTGAGTTTATCCGTAATGGCGACGGAGATATTTTCACATACGATGTTAATACGAATACGAATTATAATGCGGATGCTGAAGCGGCTGCAGGTAAATACGGGATGTTGGAACTGGCGCAGTTGCTTGGGAGTCAGTTGAAGGATTTGAAAGTTAAAGCATAATCCAAAAATGCCACCTTCGAAATCGTTTGATTTCGAAGGTGGCATTTTCTTTATGCAATCTCTTTGTATAGATTAAATTTTCCAACCATTATTATTTATAACTCCGCAATTCATAGGATAGACGATTTTTAGAATCTTTTACTTTAATCAATCCATAACCTGGCGCAAAATAATAGTGAATCGTGAAAGATATATTAGTAAGTTTTGTTTCAATGTGTACAACATTTTTGAATGTTCCCGCAGGTGTCGTAACTGTTTCCTTTGTACTGCGTAAGTATGCATTTCCTATTTGAACATCTTTGTATAAATTCCAGTCGAAATCGTAGAGGGCTGCGGCTTTGTTTTGAGTTAATGGTGCAGGAATATCAATCCATACAAAGTCAGAATCTGGAGTCCCGATCTGAAAGCTTTTTGCTGAAAACGATGTGTAGACAGATGGAATTGTATAGCTATACACTTTGCCTTCAACATCATTTCGAACATTTCCTTGCAATACATTTCCATCTAAATAATATTTCATCCATTTAATTTTTGACGGACGCATGTCGATAAAGGAATTCAATTTTTGTGACTGTGTTTCTTGTTTTTTTGCTGATAATTGACTAGTTGGTACATAGCCTTTAATGGAACCACTTGTTACATACGACCAGGTAGATACTTGTGAATGGACATAGACTTCTATGTTCTTGTTTAGAGAACCTGTCTTCTTCCCACTTGTGCTTGCAACGTCTCTTAGTATTACGCTAGCATTCGTGTATTTTTTAACCGGCTTTGTATCAGTAATTGATTTGGAGTTAGCATAGCCTGTCACATTACCAGACTTTATAAGCGACCAACCACCACCAACCGTACCAAAATCTTCTACAATTACATTTTGTTTAAGAGTAGAAAGGGTTTTAGAAGTTGCTGATCCAGTCTCTTTTATTACTAACCCACTTTTCGGACTCACAACTTTAGTTTTACTACTTGAAACAGCAAGGGAACTTGTCGCTACGTATCCTTTTTTATTACTTGTTTGAACGTAAGACCATCCACCTTTTACCGTATTAAGCTGAGTTACTAAAGACCCTTTTGGCAAAGTACTTATGACACTTGCTTTTGGGCTTGCAGATACCCGAAGTTGTGTTGAAACTTGCGTTTTCTTTACTTCACGAACAGTGGTAGCTTCTGTGATGGACGAAAACAAAGGGACTAAGATAAATAATAGGACGATAACACTCAATACTTTTTTCAACTTTACTTTTCCCCACTTCCAATTAGTTATTTAAACCTATTACTAAGCTTATATATATTTATCAATAGTTCTTAATTTAACAACTCTTATATTTAAAGGGTCAATTCATACGATGAAAATGGCATTTCCTTTATACAAAATCTTGACATAGACTAATTTTTTTACTACCTGAAATACGTCTATATATTGCTAAATTTTAAATAATCCCTATGGATTTTTCATTCATCAACAAAAGAATCTTTTATTTCATTTTTTATAAGCTTTGTATTTGCCTTCGAATATATAGCCTCTTTCATTGCTTTTTACGACTGTCACCCCTACCGCACTTTCTAACAATTCGATTGTTATGACACCACTTCCATTAAAGCCATCTTCGCTGTAATAGATTCTCGCTTTGTTATCTACAAATTTTGCTTCACTGTATACCGAGCCAATGTACATCGCACCATAAGACATTGAATCGACTTGAACCTTAGCTACGTTTCCTTTTATGTCTTCAATATTCACAGACATATAAAAATCTTGGCTATTCGCTCTTTTGGTTTCCCAAAGTCCTTGATACTTCGTTAACGTAAACGGCACAACCGGTTCTTTTTCAATACTTTGTTCGATTTTATGGATAAAAACAGCATACTCCCCTCGTTTTAAAAGATCATTTGTTCCAAAGTTAGCAGCTGACTTTCCTGCCGTGATTTTATTATCAACAAGAGCTGCAACAGCATCTGCATAACGGTCATTCACATCCGTAAAAGTTAGCTTCGATTTATCTCCTTTAATGTTATAGGCAGCTGACTTCGTTAGCATCAGTGCCATTTCTCCACGTTTCATTAAGTCGTTAAAGCCGAAACTCTTAGTAGATTTCCCATTGACAATTCCTGCAGCTTTTAAAGCATTAATGGCAACGACTCCACGTGTAGGTACATCCCCAAATCCTGAAGAAGGCGCATCTTTTTCTGTAAATCCAAGCGCATGCGCCAAAATAATTGCCGCATCTCCGCGTTTAACGTTTTGATCGATGCCAAATTTGGTTTTTGAAACACCGTTTGTAATGTCTTGATTCACCAAGTAATTGACCGCTGGCTCATAGCGTTCTGACACGTCTGTGAATGTTGCGGCTGAAACAGGTGACACTGTAAGAGCAACTAATATCATAGTTAAAGCTGAAGATTGTGCAATTTTTGTAATTAATGGTGATTTAACTTTCATCTATTTCCCTCCAATTTTGGTCAAGCAACTGTACAACATGAAGATACGCTGTAAATCTACTTACTCTTTTAAAAGACTTGAACATAAACTAACTTGATGATTGGGTTTATTATTCGAAAAGCTGTAATTCTCCAAAAGTTACTTCCCTTTCCATTTATTTAGGCAATGCATACTAACTTATTAAATTTTGACCATCCCTTTCTAACTATTTTTTGCTTAACATTCTGATTATAATACGCTACTTAAGAAAAAGGTATTGTATTTTTTTATTTTTAGCTACTAAACAGAGAAAGACCCTTCATAAAGTCATCG
>NZ_JAKVTG010000014.1 GCF_022489025.1 Planococcus halocryophilus
TTTTTGTTTATCTAAATAACTGGATTGACTAGTCTTAAACCATAAAATAAATGGCTGCAAATAAGTTAATCTGTAGCAATAGAATGCGTTAAGGAAATTCAAGAATTTGTTTTGACTATATAATCCGCAATGATTTAAAATACTAAACTTGCGTGTAGCTAAACCTAATTATTTAAAACCCAAAAGTGACTTTTAAAATCGATAGCCTTATGGAGTGTTAAATAAAATGCCTCTAGAACTAAAATGAAGCTAATGTAAATAAGTAGAGAGAATTCTAGTTTTGTTGTTCCTTTTAGCGAACATGAATCTTACTTAGCAAACGATTTCCAAGTGCATAACATAAAGAATGTAATTTCCTCTATTACATCTTTGAAAAAGATTTTTGGAAAGTAATTTTTTTAGAAATTGAACATTATTAAAATATTTATGTGAAGCCTTTATACACAAGGTTTTTCTCGGCCTTTTCTCTCTTGCTTTCTTAGCGTTTTTGCCCTAGTATGAAAATTAATTCTTAATAGATATTGAAGAGGTGTAAAAATTGGATGTAAACCCTTGGGTTATGGTATTAATAATTTTTTCGATTAATATCGTATATGTAACTTTTTTCACAATACGGATGATCATGACCCTAAAAGGATATCGCTATTTAGCGGCTGGTGTCAGCATGATTGAAGTGGTTATTTATATAGTAGGACTAGGATTGGTTCTTGATAATCTTGATCAGCTTCAAAATTTAATTGCTTATGCATTAGGCTATGGATCTGGCGTTGTCATTGGTTCGAAGATTGAAGAGAAAATGGCGCTTGGTTATATTACGGTGAATGTTATTACGAGTGAAGCTGGGGAATACCTTCCGAAAATGCTTCGCGAAAAAGGATATGGTGTCACAGATTGGAACGCAAACGGCCGTGATGGCGGGCGACAGTCGATGCAAATTTTAACACCGCGTAAAATGGAGTTAAAACTGTATAAAGCCATTCAAGAAATCGATCCAAAAGCCTTTATCATTGCCTATGAAGCAAAAACAATTCATGGCGGATTCTGGGTGAAAACAGTGAAAAGGGGAAACTTATATAAATGAGTAAAAACACAGTATGGTTTGAAGTTGATGAACATGAAACAATTTCAGAATGTCTAGATAGAATGAAAGCTGAAGGATATGCGGTAGTAGGCAGAAAAGAACAGCCTTTATTTAAAGAAGTGGATGGTCAACCTGTACCTATAAGGCAAATCGTCCAGTTTAAAGGAGATAAACTAAAGGAATAACAATATATCCCTTTTAAAAGCGAACGATTAAATAATTGTATAACTTATTGTTCGACTTTATCATTGACGTAGTTTCGTCGTCTTGTTATGATAAATGAGGATACCCCATATATGCAGAAGAATTGGCTTCTGCGTCTCTACCAGGACACCGTAAATGTCCGGACTATGCGGGAAAGCAACTTATTGGTCGTAAAGCGAAGGATGTGCTTTTTTATGCCATCATTTAAAAATTCGTATCATTTACAGTCCTTAAGTAAACTGCTTTTCACGTAATGTGAGCAGTTTATTTAAGGGCTTTTTATTTTTTAAAAGGAGAGTGTAATCGATGAATCCGCGAATTGGCGTCATTATGGGAAGTACGAGTGATTGGGAAACAATGAAGCATGCGTGTGACGTATTGGATGAGCTAGGTATAAGTTATGAGAAGAAAGTAGTTTCAGCTCATCGCACGCCGGATTTAATGTTCACCTATGCCGAACAGGCACGTGAACGTGGATTGCATGTAATTATTGCAGGAGCAGGTGGTGCAGCACATTTGCCAGGGATGGTAGCAGCAAAGACCACTTTGCCCGTTATTGGCGTTCCTGTTCAGTCCAAAGCGTTAAATGGTTTGGATTCCTTATTATCAATCGTTCAGATGCCTGGCGGAGTTCCAGTCGCTACAGTCGCTATCGGTAAAGCCGGAGCTGTGAATGCTGGATTACTGGCAGCTCAAATACTGGGAACAGTAGATGAGCATGCAGCACTAGCCTTGCAAGACAGAAGAGACCGCACTACAGCAGCAGTTTTAGAAAGTTCGGAGGACTTAATATGACAAATACGATTTTGCCGGGTCAAACGATTGGCATTATTGGTGGCGGTCAATTAGGACGTATGATGGCGTTAGCTGCGAAAGAAGCTGGCTTCAAAATTGCGGTTCTTGATCCAGCTATGGATTCGCCAACTGGTCAAGTAGCCGATATACAAATCGTCGCACCATTTGATGATCAGCATGCGTTAGAAGAATTAGCTGAAGCGAGTGATGTTATTACTTATGAGTTTGAAAATATAGATGTCGAGGGATTATCAAAACTAGCTGAAATTGCATATGTGCCACAAGGTTCTGAATTGATTCGTGTGACACAAAATCGGATTGTTGAAAAACAAGCTATTTCAGAAGCGGGCGTTGTTGTTGCAGATTATATTACGGCTTCAACTTTTGAGGAGTTAACAAAAAAAAGTACTGATTTGTCATTTCCGTTCGTAGTGAAAACCGCACGGGGCGGATACGACGGCAAAGGACAGCAAACAGTTTCTTCTATAGAAGAACTCTCTTTAGCAGAGGCATTGTTCGCGAACGGCGATTGTGTGGCCGAAACCTTTGTAGAATTTACAAAAGAAATTTCGGTCATCATTCAACGCAACGTTCACGGGGAAACAGCTATTTTGCCGATTGGCGAAAATATTCATAAAGATCATATTTTGCATGAAACAATTGTTCCAGCAAGAATCGACAAAAAGACAATCGATGAAGCAAAAGGAGCGGCTGAGAAAATTGCAGCTCACCTCGATATGGTAGGTACATTAGCAGTTGAAATGTTCGTCTTAGAAGACGGGGGCATTATTGTCAATGAATTGGCGCCACGTCCTCATAATTCCGGGCATTACTCGATTGAAGCGACGAACATTTCGCAATTCCATCAGCATATCCGTGCCATTTGTGGATGGCCACTAAGACAGCCAATCCTCTGGTCTCAAGCGGTAATGGTTAACGTTTTAGGAGAACATGTAGCTCCACTTACTTCGAAAATCGCACAATTTCCAAATTGGTCGATTCATTTATACGGAAAAGACGAAGCGAAGCAGAAACGGAAGATGGGACATGTTACGATATTAACGGAAGACTTAGAGGCAACTTTGAGTGAAATAGATGCATCTGGTATTTGGCCAGAATAATTGGAGGAACTTAAAAATGATCGCACGTTACACAAGACCCGAAATGGGCGCAATTTGGACAGAAGAAAACAAATACAATGCATGGCTAGAAGTTGAAATTTTAGCTTGTGAAGCTTGGGCTGAAATTGGAGATATTCCGAAAGAAGACGTAGCAAAAATCCGTAAAGACGCTTCTTTTTCAGTTGACCGTATTTTAGAAATTGAAGAAGAAACACGCCACGATGTAGTTGCTTTCACAAGAGCGGTATCTGAAACGCTTGGCGAAGAACGCAAATGGGTTCATTACGGCTTAACTTCAACAGATGTTGTTGATACAGCTTTGTCTTACTTGTTAAAACAAGCAAACGTAATTATCCGTAAAGATTTAACAAACTTTATCGAAATTCTAGCTAATAAAGCGAAAGAACATAAAATGACGGTCATGATGGGTCGTACGCACGGTGTTCATGCAGAACCAACGACTTTTGGTTTAAAACTAGCATTATGGCACGAAGAAATGAAACGTAACTTAGAACGTTTCGAAGCAGCTGCAGCTTCAATAGAAACAGGGAAAATGTCTGGCGCAGTTGGAACATATGCCAATATTGACCCATTTGTTGAAGCATATGTTTGCAAAGAGTTAGGTCTTGCAGCTTCACCAATTTCAACACAAACATTACAACGTGACCGTCATGCACAGTATTTGAGCGTTTTGGCATTGATCGGTTCGTCTATCGAGAAATTTGCAACAGAAATTCGCGGATTGCAAAAATCAGAAACACGTGAAGTAGAAGAGTTTTTTGCAAAAGGCCAAAAAGGTTCTTCGGCAATGCCACATAAACGTAACCCAATCGGTTCTGAAAACATGACGGGCCTTGCACGTTTAATCCGTGGTTATATGCTAACAGCTTACGAAAACGTATCCTTATGGCACGAACGCGACATTTCACACTCATCAGCAGAGCGCGTGATTTTACCAGATGCAACGATTGCACTTAATTACATGTTAAATCGTTTTGGTAATATCGTGAAAAACTTAACGGTTTTCCCTGAAAACATGAAACGCAATATGGATTCCACTCTTGGCTTAATTTATTCACAGCGTGTGTTATTGGCATTAATCGATAAAGGGATGGCTCGTGAAGCAGCTTATGATACCGTTCAGCCATGTGCGATGGAAGCTTGGGAAAACCAAACACATTTCCGCAAAATTGTGGAAGCGAATGACACGATTACAGCGAAACTTTCTAAAGAAGAATTGGATGATTGCTTTGATTACAATCACCATTTGCAACAAGTAGACATGATTTTCAACCGACTTGGATTAAACTAAACGGGGGCTTCTGAAAATGGAAAAAGGTCAGCTATTGTACGAAGGAAAAGCAAAACGCCTGTATGCAACGGATGAACAGGGAATTTTGTGGGTGGAATATAAAGATTCAGCAACGGCTTTCAACGGTGAGAAAAAAGAAGAAATTACCGGGAAAGGCATTTTGAACAATAAAATCACGTCACTGATTTTCACGAAATTGCAGGAAGCAGGCATTGCGTCTCATTTCGTTAAGCAATTGTCTGATCACGAACAATTGGTGCAAAGTGTAAGCATCATTCCATTGGAAGTAGTGGTCCGGAACATCACAGCGGGCAGCATGGCTAAACGCCTTGGGATTGAAGAAGGCGTGGCTATTAGCCGCCCGGTTGTGGAGTTCTATTTGAAAGATGATGAATTAGGTGATCCTTTAATTACAGATGACCATGTTGATATGCTAAAGCTGGCAACTGCCGAAGAAGTGGCAGAGCTCAAGCAAAAAGCACGTGAAATTAATCAGGTGTTAATCGGCTTTTTCAAAGAAATCGGTGTGGATCTTGTTGATTTTAAAATTGAATTTGGCCGTGACGAAAATGGGCAAATTTTATTGGCTGATGAAATTTCGCCGGACACTTGCCGGCTTTGGGATATGGAAACAAAACAAAAGCTTGATAAAGACGTATTCCGCCGTAATCTTGGGAATTTGACAGAAGCGTACGAACTCATTTTAACTCGTCTAGGAGGACAACACTCATGAAAAAAGTAAAAGTATACGTAACATTACGTGAAAGTGTATTGGACCCACAAGGTTCTGCAGTTATGGGCTCTCTTCATAAAATGGGCTATGATGAAGTGGCAGATGTACGAATTGGCAAATACCTAGAACTGGTTATTGAAGATAGCGAACGCGATGTAGATTCTTTAGTTAATGAATTATGTCATCGACTTTTAGCTAATACTGTAATTGAAGATTATCGTTATGAAATTGAGGAGGTTGTCTCGCAATGAAATTCGCAGTAATTGTTTTCCCAGGTTCGAATTGTGATTTGGACATGTACCATGCGGTTAAGGATGAACTAGGTGAAGAAGCAGAGTACGTATGGCATGACTCAAAAGATTTGAGCAGCTATGACGGGATTTTACTTCCAGGCGGGTTTTCATATGGCGATTACTTGCGTTGCGGCGCGATAGCTCAATTCTCTGGAGTCATGGACGAAGTAAGAAAAGCAGCTGAAGCAGGAAAACCAGTTCTTGGAATCTGTAATGGTTTCCAAATCTTAACGGAAGCAGGTTTATTGCCAGGCGTTCTTTTACGAAATAAAAACTTGAAGTTCATGTGCCGCACTGTTGGATTAAAAGTAGAAAACAACAGTACATTGTTCACAAATGAATACGAACAAGGCGAAGAAATCCAAATTCCAATCGCTCATGGAGAAGGCAATTATTATTGTGATGATGCGACATACGATCACCTCAAAGAAAACAACCAAATCGTCTTTACGTATGCAGACGATTTTAACGGCAGTCGAAACAACATTGCAGGAATCATTAACGAACGCGGAAACGTGCTAGGCATGATGCCGCATCCTGAACGCGCAGTATCAGAGTTAATCGGCGGCAAAGATGGCTTGGCCTTATTTAGATCAATCGTTAAACAGTGGAGGGAATCACATGTCAGTCATGCTTGAACCAAATGCTGCTCAAATAAAAGAACAAAAAGTATATCAACAAATGGGCTTATCGGATGCGGAATTTGAAATGGTCGAAAAGATTTTAGGAAGATTGCCTAACTACACGGAAACAGGTTTGTTTTCAGTTATGTGGTCTGAGCATTGTTCTTATAAAAACTCGAAGCCTGTACTTGCGAAATTCCCGACTAAAGGCGAACGTGTTCTGCAAGGACCTGGAGAAGGTGCTGGTATTGTAGATATCGGTGACGGACAAGCAGTCGTCTTCAAAATGGAATCGCATAACCACCCATCGGCTATTGAACCTTATCAAGGAGCAGCGACTGGAGTTGGCGGCATTATCCGTGACGTCTTTTCAATGGGTGCGCGTCCAATCGCGTTGCTGAACTCATTGCGTTTCGGTGAATTAACAACACCACGCGTGAAATACTTGTTTGAAGAAGTTGTTGCGGGAATTGCCGGATACGGAAACTGTATCGGAATTCCAACGGTTGGTGGAGAAATTCAATTTGACGATTGTTATGACGGTAACCCGTTAGTTAACGCGATGTGTGTCGGATTGATCAATCATGAAGACATTCAAAAAGGGATTGCCAAAGGTACAGGTAACCCGGTAATGTACGTCGGCGCTAAAACAGGACGCGATGGCATTCACGGAGCTACTTTTGCTTCTGAAGAGTTAACAGATGGCTCTGATAAAAATCGTCCTGCCGTTCAAGTAGGCGATCCATTTATGGAGAAACTTTTACTTGAAGCTTGTTTAGAACTAATTAAGTCAGATGCGTTGATCGGTATTCAAGATATGGGTGCTGCTGGACTGACTTCTTCTTCAGCTGAAATGGCTTCAAAAGCAGGTTCAGGCATTGAAATGGATCTTGATCACATTCCACAACGTGAAACAGGTATGACAGCATACGAAATGATGCTTTCTGAATCACAAGAACGTATGTTAATCGTCGTTAAAGCTGGTCGTGAGCCTGAAATCGTTGAGTTGTTCGAAAAATACGGTTTAGATGCAGTGACAGTCGGTACAGTAACAGACGACTCGACACTGCGCTTAAAACATAAAGGTGAAATTGTTGCAGAAGTTCCAGTTGACGCACTTGCAGAAGATGCGCCGGTTTACCACAAGCCTTCAGCCGTTCCAACTTATTTTACAGAGTTCCAACAAATGGACAACGTAGAACCAAAAGTAACTGATTTTAATGAAACCTTAACGGCTTTATTAAAACAGCCAACTATCGCTTCTAAAGAATGGGTTTATGATCAATACGATCACCAAGTGCGTACAAGCACAGTTGTAAGCCCGGGATCGGATGCTGCAGTTGTCCGTGTCCGTGGTACGAACAAAGGTTTAGCCATGACGACTGACTGTAACTCTCGCTATATTTACTTGGATCCAGAGGTGGGCGGTAAAATTGCAGTAGCAGAAGCAGCACGTAATGTTGTCGTAACAGGTGCGAAACCACTTGCGATTACAGATTGCTTAAACTTTGGTAATCCAGAAAAACCAGAAATCTTCTGGCAGCTTGAAAAAGCAGCAGACGGTATGTCTGAAGCATGTACGATGTTAGATTCTCCGGTTATTGGCGGAAACGTCTCGTTATACAACGAAACAAACGGTACGGCTATTTACCCAACACCAACAATTGGCATGGTTGGGCTTGTAGAAGACCTTGCACATGTTACGACGCAAGATGTTAAAACACAAGGCGACTTTGTTTACTTAATTGGTGAAAGCTTTACAGAGTTTGGCGGAAGTGAATTACAGAAAATGGTCGAAGGACGTATTTTCGGTAAAGCACCAGCGATCGATTTAACAGTTGAAGCAAAACGTCAACAAGAAATCTTATCAGCGATTCAGCAAGGACTTGTTGCATCAGCGCATGACGTTGCTGAAGGTGGCGTTGCTGTCGCATTAGCTGAAAAAACCTTTGGTAACGGATTAGGCATGGAAGTCACGTTGTCTGGATCTGCAACAACTGCTTTATTCAGCGAATCACAGTCACGTTTTGTTGTGACAGTTAGTCCGGAAAACGCAGAACAATTCGAGAAAATCGTATCAGATGCTAAGAAAGTCGGCCAAGTCACGGGAGACAAATTTGTAATCAACGGTGAAGACGGTACGACTTGGATTAACGATTCAGTCGCAACGCTTCGCTCAGCTTGGAAAGGAGCTATCCCATGCTTGCTGAAATCAGAAGCTTAAATGAAGAATGTGGTGTTTTTGGAATATGGGGACATCCGAATGCGACACAATTGACGTATTACGGATTGCACGCTTTGCAACACCGCGGTCAAGAAGGTGCGGGAATTGTTTCAACTAATGGAGAAGGTCTTCTCCCATTAAAAGGTGAAGGCATGGTTAGTGAAGTGTTCACACCTGAGAAAATTGAAAAGATAGCAGGACATGCAGCAATTGGGCATGTTCGCTATGCAACAGCAGGAGGCAGTGGCATTGAAAATGTCCAGCCTCTGCTCTTTAACTCAACTACGGGTAGTTTGGCAATTTCGCACAACGGCAATTTGGTCAATGCAACTCAGTTAAAAGGACACCTAGAACGTCAAGGGAGTATTTTCCAAACAACTTCAGATACAGAAGTATTGGCTCATTTAATTAAACGAAGCGGCTATGCAACATTTGAAGAAAAAGCGAAAAATGCATTGTCTCTCTTAAAAGGTGCTTTTGCTTGTGTGATTTTGACGGAAGAAGCCATGTATGTTGCATTAGATCCAAACGGTTTGCGTCCATTATCTCTTGGTAAACTGGGGGATGCGTGGGTAGCGGCGTCTGAAACGTGTGCATTTGATATTGTTGGAGCGGAATTTGTTCGTTCGGTTGAACCAGGTGAATTTTTAATCATTACAAAAGATGGCATGCGTGCAGAACGTTTTGCTTATCCAGTAGAACGTTCGATTTGTACGATGGAATATGTTTACTTTTCACGTCCAGATTCGGACATCGATGGCATTAACGTCCATACAGCACGAAAACGTCTAGGCGTTCAATTAGCAAAAGAAGTACAAATTGAAGCGGACGTTGTCACAGGTGTTCCGGATTCGAGTATTTCAGCTGCAATTGGCTATTCAGAGCAAAGTGGTATTCCGTATGAGTTGGGCATGATTAAAAACCGTTATGTCGGACGTACGTTTATCCAACCTTCACAAGACTTGCGCGAACAAGGTGTTAAGATGAAGCTTTCACCAGTGCGTCAAGTCGTCAATGGAAAACGCGTCATTATGGTCGATGATTCGATTGTCCGCGGCACAACTTCACGCCGCATCGTTAACTTGCTAAAAGAAGCAGGAGCTACTGAAGTGCATGTTGTCATCAGTTCGCCACCTATTAAGAATCCATGCTTTTATGGTATTGATATTAGCACACCGGGTGAATTAATCGCTGCGAACAATACGGTAGAAGAAATGCGTGAAATTATTGGTGCGGATTCGTTAACATTTTTATCGGTTGACGGTATGGTTCAAAATATTGGACGTACAGATCCTGGATCAAAATGTGGACATTGTCTAGCTTGCTTTACAGGCGAATACCCGACCAATATTTATCCAGATACAGTATTACCGCACGAAAAAGAAAAAGTGAAATAAGGGGGAACCGGTGTGTCAAAAGCATATGAAAAAGCAGGCGTTAATATCGAAGCTGGCTATGAAGCAGTAAACCGTATGAAATCCCATGTAGAACGGACAGCGCGTAAAGGAATGCTCGGTGCGTTTGGTGGATTTGGCGGTATGTTCGATTTGTCTGAGCTGAATTTGAAAGAACCGGTTCTTGTTTCCGGAACGGATGGCGTGGGCACAAAACTAAAGCTCGCGTTCATGGCAGACCGTCACGATACAATCGGCATTGATTGCGTAGCGATGTGTGTCAATGACATCGTTGCACAAGGTGCAGAACCTTTATTTTTCTTAGACTATATTGCAGTCGGCAAAGCGATTCCTGAGAAAATTGAACAAATCGTTAAAGGCGTAGCCGATGGTTGTGTGCAAGCTGGAGCTGCACTTATTGGCGGAGAAACGGCAGAAATGCCGGGTCTTTATGAAGAAGATGAATACGATATCGCTGGATTTGCGGTCGGAGCTGCGGAGAAATCCAAAATCGTTACTGGCGAAAAAATTGCAGCTGGGGATGTATTAATCGGTCTGGCTTCTAGCGGTATTCATTCAAACGGTTATTCACTTGTGCGTCAAATTGTATTTGAGCAAAATCAATTTACGCTTGATCAACAAGTTGAAGGCTATGAAGCGCTAGGACCAATTGGTGATGCGTTGTTAACTCCTACCAAAATTTACGCAAAAGCAGTAGCTACTATGGGCAATGAAACCGAAATCCATGGCATGGCACATGTGACAGGTGGCGGATTTATCGAGAACATTCCACGGATGATGCCAGAAGGCTTAGGCGCGAAAATTTCTCTTGGCAGCTGGCCAGTACTTGATATTTTCAAGTTGCTGAAAGAAAAAGGCGAGTTGGCAGACCGCGACTTGTACTCAGTGTTCAATATGGGCATTGGTTTTGTTGTAGCTGTAGCACCTGAAGATGCTGAAAAAGTATTGGAAACCGCTAAAGCGAACGGCGAGCAAGCATTCCAAATTGGCAGCGTTTCGAGCACTGAAGGCGTCCAATTTCAAGGGCAACAGGACGGAACATTGGATGAAAACTAAAACAAAAATCGCTGTATTTGCATCTGGCAATGGCTCTAATTTCCAAGCCATTGTCGATGCGATTATGGCTGAAAAATTAGAAGCTGAAATTGTGCTTGTTGTAACAGATAAGCCCAAAGCGTTTGTATTAGAACGTGCAGAAACGGCAGGCGTAGCATCATTTTCGTTTAGTCCTTCTGAGTATGAGTCGAAGCAACTTTACGAAGACATGCTAAAAGAAAAACTGCAAAATCTTGGAGTAGAGTGGGTTGTGCTTGCAGGCTATATGCGCTTGGTTGGTCCGGTGTTACTTGAAGCTTATGAAAATCGTATTGTGAATATCCATCCTTCTGTTTTGCCCGCGTTTCCAGGAAAAGATGCAATTGGGCAAACACTTGCAGCAGGGGCAGAAAACGCAGGCGTCACAGTGCATTATGTAGACGCAGGAATGGATACAGGCAACATTATTGCACAACAATCGTTTCCGGTATTAGGTCGTGGACGCGAAGAAGTCGAGCATCAGATCCATCAGATTGAACATGAATTATATCCTGCAACATTGCAGCAATTATTCGACCGGTAAACGATCGGTCTTAATCTTTAGGAGGACTATTTGTGAAAAAAAGAGCATTACTCAGCGTATCGGATAAATCAGGAATTTTGGAATTTGCACAGGAATTGGAAAAAATGGGCTATGAACTGTTATCGACAGGCGGCACTAAAAAATTTCTTGAAGAAAACGGCGTTGCAATAACAGCCGTAGACGAAGTTACGAAGTTTCCAGAAATTTTAGGTGGACGTGTAAAAACTTTGCATCCGCTTGTACACGGTGGACTATTAGCCAAACATGATGATGCAGAACATCAAAGTCAGATGGCTGAAAACGGCATTTCGCCGATTGATATTGTCTGTGTTAATTTATACCCGTTCCGTGAAACTATTGCAAAACCAGATGTTACGGTAGATGATGCGATTGAAAATATTGATATCGGTGGACCGACAATGTTACGTTCTGCGGCGAAAAATCACGCATATGTCACTGTTATTGTGGATGCAGCTGATTATGCTGGAGTATTGACTGAATTACAAAACGAACAGTCTACAACGCCTGAAACGAGACGTCGATTAGCGGCAAAAGTTTTCCGTCATACGGCGGCTTACGATTCGTACATCTCAAACTATTTGACTGATTTAACAGGTGAAGAATATCCGGATCAATTAACGCTCACATATGAGTTGTCCCAAACACTTCGTTACGGAGAAAATCCTCATCAAAAAGCTGCGTTTTATCGTAGCCCGCTTGGTTCGAACTTTTCGATTGCCAATGCTGATCAAGTGCATGGCAAGGAATTATCGTATAACAATATTCAAGATGCCAATGCAGCGCTTCAAATGATAAAAGAATTCCAAATGCCAGCAGCAGTTGCTGTAAAACACATGAATCCATGTGGTGTTGGTACAGGTGAAACAATCGCTGATGCTTTTGGTAAAGCGTATGAAGCGGATTCGACATCAATTTTTGGTGGAATTGTAGCCT
Source organism: Planococcus halocryophilus (assembly GCF_022489025.1). GTDB lineage: Bacteria > Bacillota > Bacilli > Bacillales_A > Planococcaceae > Planococcus > Planococcus halocryophilus_A. Next base: position 12,374 of record NZ_JAKVTG010000014.1, read on the forward strand.
TAAATCGTGAAGTTGACGCTAATACAGCAAAGCAATTAGCAACGATTTTCTTAGAAATCATTATTGCACCATCATTTTCAGATGAAGCAATTGAATTGCTGACACAAAAGAAAAATATTCGTTTGTTGACGATTCCATTCGACAGCAAAGTTAGCGACAAATGGAACACTGTTACGGTTGAGGGTGGTTTGTTAATTCAACAGCCAGACGTTTTCGGATATGATGATGCAGATATTCAAGTAGCTACAGAACGTCAGCCGACAGCGGCAGAACTGGAAGCATTAAAACTTGGGTGGAACGTTGTAAAACATGTTAAATCCAATGCCATTGTTGTATGTAACTCGGAGATGACTTTGGGCATCGGTGCGGGACAAATGAATCGCGTTGGCTCTGCTAAAATTGCATTAGATCAAGCAGGTAGTGCTGCAGAAGGTGCAGTTATGGCATCTGATGCATTCTTCCCGATGAATGATACGGTAGAAGCAGCTGCAAAAGCAGGCATAAAAGCGATTATTCAACCAGGTGGTTCGAAAAAAGATCAAGATTCGATCGATAAAGCGAATGAATACGGAATTGCTATGGTTTTTACTGGCATCCGTCATTTTAAACATTAATCGGGGTGAAACAATTATGAAGGTTTTGGTCATTGGAAGAGGTGGGCGAGAACACGCCATCGTACGTCAGTTCTCGAAATCTGCTTCGGTCACTAGAGTTTATGCAGCTCCAGGCAATGATGGAATGCAGGAAGATGCTGAAGTAGTTGCAATTGATGAAATGGATTTTGCTGGTCTTGCAGAATTTGCAAAGCAACGGCAAGTAGATTTTAGTTTTGTAGGACCTGAACAGCCTTTATCAGAAGGAATCGTCGATTTTTTTGAAGCCAAAGGATTACGTATTTTTGGTCCGTCTAAAGCGGCTGCGCAAATTGAAGGCAGTAAAGCTTTTGCAAAAGAATTGATGAAAAAATACGATATTCCAACTGCTGGCTATGAGACCTTTACAGAAACGGCACCAGCTATTGATTTTATTCGTCAACACGGTGCTCCGATTGTTATTAAAGCGGATGGACTTGCGGCTGGGAAAGGTGTTGTTGTGGCAATGACGGAAGACGAAGCCGTTGCTGCTATCAACGATATGCTTGAAGGACAAAAGTTTGGAGAGTCCGGTTCAAAAGTTGTCATTGAAGAATTTTTAGATGGGGAAGAATTTTCGTTTATGTCTTTCGTTCATAGCGGTCAAATTTATCCTATGGTTATTTCACAAGATCATAAACGAGCTTACGATGGAGACCGTGGACCAAACACAGGGGGAATGGGCGCATATTCACCTGTTCCACAAATTTCACAAGCAATTGTTGATCAAACCTATGCTGAAATTGTAGAACCTGCAGTCCAGGCAATGGCAGCTGAAGGCACGCCGTTTAATGGCATTCTTTATACAGGTGTTATTTTAACGGAAAAAGGTCCAAAAGTAATTGAATTTAATGCACGTTTTGGCGATCCTGAAACGCAAGTTGTCTTACCCCGCATGAAGTCAGATTTTGGGCTGTTCATGGATGCCATTTTACAAGGTCAGCCGGCTGAGCTTGTTTGGGACGACCAATCAGTACTTGGAGTTGTTGTTGCTGCTGATAATTATCCAGAGACTGTTGAAAAAGGTGCTCTTTTACCCGATTTAACAAAGCTCTCAGGAGTGGAGATTACGCATGCAGGGACAAAACAAACAGTGAATGGATATGCAGGAAATGGGGGCCGAGTATTGCTGATTTCAGCAAGTGGAACATCTATTGAATCTGCGCAAGACAAGGTTTATGAACAATTAAAAAGCTTATCTTGGGACGGTTTCTTTTATCGCTCCGATATAGGATGGCGTGCAAAATAATTTTATATATGATATACTCATTGATGACACAAATTCGACAAGAAGATGTGTCATTTTTGTTTTTGCCTGCCCTATAGGCATTGACACAAAAGATGAGGATTTACAACAGCCCACGGTTACCTCTATTTAAACTCCAGAATGTAAACCCATTACGACCTCAAAAAAAATGTGAAATGAAAATTGAAAGGGGATTAATTATGAATTGGTATGAAAAACTAAACCAGTATTTTCCAATTGAAGAAATGAAATCAAAAGAGCACATGGATGCGTTGTTAAAAGAAAAAGGAAGCGTTTACTACAAAGATGAAGGTCCTTACCATGTTTTAATGTATGCAGAGTTCCCACACTTTACGTTTGTTGATTATTTATTTGTCTCTAAAGAATCGCGTGGCATGGGTCTTGGCAGAAAGACGTTGCAAATGCTAAAAGATAAAAACAAACCGATTATCCTTGAAGTTGAACCGGTGGACTACGAAGATACAGATACGGAAAAACGGCTACGTTTTTATGCACGTGAAGGATTCGAACATGCATCATCAATCGGTTACTGCCGTCGTTCACTCGCAACGGGTGAAGAAAACTCGATGGAAATCCTTTACTGGACGCCAAGTGGTGAATCAGAAGAGCAGATTTTTGAAGGCATGAAAAAAATGTACGAAGACATTCATACGTATAAAGATGAACAGTTTTATGGAGAATCGTATGATTCGGTATCTGACGTACTAACTTTTCAAGAAGAAGAAAAGAAAGACGTCCTGAAACCATTCAGTGATCCCGTTAATAATGACTGATTGACCCAACCCACGCATTCGCGTGGGTTTTTAGCTAAGTAAAAAAATAAGTTTACTGCTCCAGGCGGACGCGTTCCACGGGTACGGCTTCTGCCGCTTCCCTCGCTCTGCTCAGTCCAGTGGCTCCAGCTCGTGCTGCTCCCGTTGGAGTTGCCGCCTTCCACGGTAATTTTATATAGCTAAGGATCATAAGAATTTGTTTGAACCCACGCCAATGCGTGGGTTTTTTGTGTCTAAATTAATTAGAATGTTCTTATTTTTGATGTGAATGTCTATTTTCGAATGCATAATTATGCTAGGATATTAAGTATCGAACTAGTAGAAAGCAGGTGCCGGCAAATGGTTAATCCGTTATGGAAAAATACAGAGATTCGAAATCAACTGAAAATCGTGACAAAAGAAATTGCGCCGGATCTCGTTTTGATAAATGCAACATATCTTCATGGAATTTTTAAGAAATGGGTAACAGGAAATATATGGATATCTAGCGATCGCATCGTTTACGCAGGCAAAGAAATGCCGAAAATTGATGCCGCTACCGAAGTGGCAGATATGAAAGGGAAATATATTGTTCCGGGATACATAGAACCTCATGTTCACCCTACTCAATTATACAATCCACAAAGTTTTGCAGATTATGCGGCTCAAGGTGGAACGACAATGTTCTTGTCCGATAACTTAACGTTTTTTATGGCACTTGATAATAAGAAAGCGTTTTCATTATTGGATCAATTGAGAGAGTTACCGTTTAGCTTTTATTGGTGGACTCGATTTGATTCGCAAACAGAGTTGAATAATGAAGATCAATTGTTCACATCGACTTCAGTAGGGGAGTGGTTAGACCGCCAAGACGTGTTACTCGGTGGTGAATTGACAGGTTGGCCAAAACTGCTCGCTGGCGATGACCAAATGCTGTATTGGATTCAAAAAGCGAAAATGGGCTTGAAAAAAATTGAGGGACATTTCCCAGGGGCATCAGAAAAAACGCTAGCTCGTATGCGACTACTTGGAGCGGATGGCGACCATGAATCCATGACTGTGGATGAAGTGGAAATGCGTTTACTTCATGGCTACGGTGTGACCCTTCGACATTCTTCAATTCGTCCGGATTTGCCGAATTTGTTAAAAGGAATCGTGGAGCGCGAGTTGAATGTGTTTGATAAGTTAATGATGACAACAGACGGTTCGACACCGGCGTTTCACTTAGATGGTGTAATGGATTGGTGCATTCAAATTGCACTTGACGCAGGTGTGCCACCAATTGATGCATATATGATGGCCTCATATAACGTTGCTCGTTATTATAATGTAACAAGTTTACACGGATTAATCGCGACAGGGCGTTATGCGAATTTAAATATTCTTGATGAGATTGAGAATCCGGTGCCTTCCGGTGTGATTTCAAAAGGTGTATGGTTGAAAAAAGACGGCAAGAAAGTTTGTTCATTGCCGAATGTAGATTGGTCGATTTTTCCGGATTTGGATATAGAATTTGAATTGACGGATGACGATTTCCAATTTTCGATGCCATTTGGTATTGAAATGATAAATGATGTTATTACAAAACCTTATACAGTAAGTGTCGATACGCATGATGCCAATTTATCAAAATCACATGACGAAAGCTTTTTAATGCTCATCGATAAAAATGGGAAGTGGCGTGTGAATACGTTGATTAAAGGGTTTGCGCCGGGACTAGATGGGTTTGCTTCTTCATATACAAGTACAGGTGATATTATCCTTATCGGAAAAAATCGTGAAGACATGTGGCTAGCTTTCAATGAAATGAAACGATTAAAAGGCGGAATCATCCTTGTTGAAAATGGTGAAATTGTTCAATCTTTGCCACTTCCTTATGGGGGAGTCATGTCAGATTTACCGATGGAGCAATTAATTGAACAAGAAAAGGCATTGAAGAAAGCGTTGAAAGAACGTGGCTACAAGCATGGAGATGCCGTTTACACAATGCTATTTTTACAGGCTACTCACTTGCCGTATGTCCGCGTTACGCAAAAAGGCATCTATGATGTCAAAAATAAGAAAATACTGTTTCCATCATTTATGAGGTAATCGGTATGAAAAAATGGCTGTTCATCTTTGTTTTTCTACTCATATTGGTAGCTGTTGCCGGGGGATTTTGGTTAATGAAAAAGGAAGACTCTACTTCTACACCGACTCCTTCACCTGAGCAGCCTGTAGTAAAGAATACTTTACCAACGACACCATTTACTGGCGAATTGATGGATTTAACGACCACTGGGAGACCTGTTATGGCGGTTGTGAATAATCATCCCGATGCTCGTCCGCAAACGGGGCTGGCCGAAGCAGACATCGTTATTGAAATGATTGCAGAGTTTAATATCACACGGTTTGTGGCGCTTTATCAAAGCGAATACCCAAATAAGATTGGGCCAATCCGAAGTGCTCGTGATTATTTTGTTGAACTTGCTATAGCATATGATGCTTTCTTCGTGGCACATGGTTATAGTCCTGATGCTCGGGAAATGCTTGAATCGGGAGTTGTCGATCATGTCAACGGCATGCAATATGATGGAACTTTATTTCAACGATCAACTGATCGTATTGCGCCACATAATTCCTATATCACTATGGAGAACATCACAAAAGCTATGAAAAACGCGCAAACATCCACAGAATACAAAGGACAATCACCTTATTATTTCTATGACTCAGCGGAAAATGATAAACTTAAAGAACAGGCTCTTTCGGTTAGAGTAGAGTACGGAACAAACAAACTGTTTTACAGTGACTTTCTATATAACGGTCAATCACAGTTGTACAGCCGATCGGTCAACGGCATAGCGATGACCGATAAAGAAACCCTAGAAACAATAAAAGTTTCAAATGTTTTAGTTTTTGAAGCACAACATGAGACAATCGATTCTAAAGGGCGTCAGTCTATTGATTTGTCGAGTGGTGGAGAGGCTCTGTTATTTCAAGCGGGTGGAGTTCGAGAAATCGAATGGAATTCGGTTAATGGAATGTTAGTGCCGTTTGCGGACGGAGAAGTGGTAAAATTAATACCTGGGAAAACATGGATTCACATTGTTCCTACTGTTCCTGGTATCGAGCAATCCGTTAGCTATACGCCGTGACGATGGTAGCAATGAAAGGATGAGGAAGCTGCATGCAAGTTGATAAAATTAGAGGCCATCAAACAGAGCAATTAATCGAAGCAGTTTTGGCCTTAAAAGATAAGGAAGAAGCTTATCGTTTCTTCGATGATTTATGTACAATTAGTGAGATTCAATCGATGTCTCAGCGGCTAGAAGTAGCACATATGCTTCGCATGAAAAAAACGTACGAAAAAATAAAAAATGAAACAGGTGCTAGTACAGCAACGATTTCTCGTGTACGGCGCTGCTTGAACTATGGCAATGACGCTTATGACTCCATGTTAGAACGTCTTTATCCAGATGAAAAACCTTTTGAACTTCCAAAAGACTGAACAGAGAACCGACTCTGTTCGGTTTTTTTGTTATACTAAATAGATGATAACTGAGATAAAGTTGGGTGAAAAAAGATGGATTTCAAAACATGGCAGCATGTCTTTAAATTAGATCCAGCAAAAGAAATCACAGATGGACATTTGGAACGAATTTGTAAATCCGGGACTGATGCCATCTTGATTGGCGGCAGTGATAATGTCACACTCGACAATGTCCTTTATTTAACGGAACGTGTGCAGCACTATCAGCTGCCAATGGTGTTAGAAGTCTCCACAATCGATTCTGTAGCTCCGGGGTTTGACTATTATTTTATCCCGACAGTTTTAAACAGTGACAATCCACTTTGGGTTAAAGGGCTACATCATAAAGCCATTCGTGAATATGGAGAGATTTTGGATTGGGATGAACTTGTTCCAGAAGGTTATTGTATTTTGAATGCCAATTGCAAAGCTGCAAAATTAACTGACGCACAAACCGATTTGACGACCGAAGATGTATTAGCTTATGCCCGGTTAGCGGAACATTTCTTCCGTTTGCCTATTTTTTATATGGAGTATAGTGGCATGTTTGGGGATATGGAACTCGTTAGAAAAGTAAAAGGAGTCCTTGTTGAAACCCGTTTGTTTTATGGCGGGGGGATTGACTCAGCTGATACAGCAAGAAAAGCATTGGCTTTTTCTGATACTATCGTTGTTGGCAATATTATTTATGAAAATATCGATAAAGCGATTGAAACCGTAGAGGCAGTTGCGGAAACGGCTGTTTAGTCGTTATACTAATAAGAACGAATGTTCGAGGTGGTGCACAATGGAATTGATATCAAAAAACTTATTAAACGGGATGAACCCGGAACAAGCCGAAGCAGTTAAAACGACTGAAGGGCCCTTATTAATTATGGCAGGTGCAGGATCAGGGAAAACGCGTGTGCTGACACACCGTATTGCTTATTTGGTGCTGGAAAAACAAGTTTATCCGTCAAATATTTTAGCAATTACATTTACCAATAAAGCTGCACGTGAAATGCGCAACCGGATTGATGGATTATTAGGTCACGGAACAGGACAGCGTATGTGGGCATCTACATTCCACTCAATGTGTGTGCGTATTTTAAGACGAGATATCGACCGTTTAGGGATGTCGAAAAACTTCTCGATTTTGGATACAACCGATCAATTAACGGTCATTAAAAATGTATTAAAACAACAAAATCTGGATCCGAAAAAATACGAACCAAGAACGATGTTAAATGCGATTTCATCATCAAAAAACGAATGCATTGATGCTGCTCAATTTGCAGCGGACATGAATCAATTTAATCCATACGAGAAAACAGTCTCGGATGTTTATACAGCATATGAGAAACGCTTGAAGAAAAACCAGTCACTGGATTTTGATGATTTAATCATGACAACGTTGAATTTATTCAATACTGTTCCCGAAGTAATAGAGTATTATCAAAACAAATTCCATTATATTCATGTAGATGAATACCAAGATACCAACAATGCTCAATATCAATTGGTTCAGAAGTTAGCAAGCAAGTTTAAGAATATTTGCGTAGTTGGTGATTCGGATCAATCGATTTATCGCTGGCGCGGAGCGGATATCACGAATATTTTGTCGTTTGAGAAAGATTATCCAAATGCGAAAGTGATTATGCTTGAGCAAAACTATCGTTCGACAAAACGTATCTTACAAGCAGCGAACGATGTAATTCAGAAAAACACAAGTCGCTATCCAAAAGAATTACGTACGGAAAACGATGAAGGTACAGCCATTACTTTGCATAAAGCGGGAGACGAGCGTCAAGAAGCGCAGTTTGTTGTTCAAACGATACAAAGGTTGATGGACGAAGAAAACTACAAAACGTCTGATTTTGCAATTCTTTACCGCACAAATGCACAATCGCGAATCATGGAGGAAATGTTTGTTAAATCTAATATGTCTTATACCATCGTTGGCGGAACAAAATTCTATGACCGCAAAGAAATTAAAGACTTATTGGCGTATTTGCGTTTGATTGCTAACAACGACGATGATTTGTCTTTAGCTCGTGTGATTAACGAGCCAAAGCGTGGAATTGGCGCAACTTCTTTCGAGAAAATGGCACGTTTTGCGATAGAACAAGACCGTACCATTATGGATGCATTACAAGAAGCAGACTTTATGGGGTTAACGCCAAAAACAGCGCAAACGGCTTTAGAGTTCCAAAAAATGATCAATAGTTTTACGCAAATGCAAGAATATTTGTCCGTTACAGAACTCGTTGAAGAAGTACTGAAAAAGTCCGGCTATCGTCAAATGTTACAAAATGATAAAACCATTGAAGGCGAAAGTCGTTTAGAAAACTTGGATGAATTTTTATCGGTTACGAAAGCTTTTGAAAAGCAAAGCGATGATAAATCATTAGTCGCGTTCTTGACCGATTTAGCATTGATTTCAGATATCGATTCATTAGATGATGAAGAAGATGCAGATGGTCCGATTATTTTAATGACGATGCACGCAGCAAAAGGGTTAGAGTTCCCTGTAGTCTTTATTATCGGATTAGAAGAAAACGTCTTCCCACATTCACGGTCGAATAATGACGATGAGGAATTAGAAGAAGAACGCCGACTTGCTTATGTTGGAATTACCCGAGCGGAACAGCGTTTGTATTTGACGCACGCCTCTTCACGTACATTGTTTGGGAAAAGTAATTTTAATATGCCATCTCGATTTATTTCGGAGATTTCAGAAGATCTGATTGAACAAACACGAGCTCACCATCGTGCAGGTGCTACAACAAGTTATCGACAAGTACCGAAGCGACCAGCAGTAACTCGTCCTAGCTATAATCAGTCAGGCAGTGAGAAATTAGGTTGGAAAACAGGCGATAAAGCGACGCATAAAAAATGGGGTACCGGAACGGTCGTTAGTGTCAAAGGCGACGGTGAACAAACCGAACTTGATATCGCGTTCCCGAGCCCTGTCGGCATTAAACGGTTATTGGCTAAATTTGCGCCGATTGAAAAAGTATAATCGGGAGGAAACTAGATGGATCGCATGAAAGCGGAACTACGTGTAAATGAATTAAATGATATGCTCCGGAATTATGGTCACGCTTATTACGTACTTGATAAGCCGGCTGTTCCGGATGCGATATACGATCAATTGCTCAATGAATTAATCGACTTAGAAACGCTTTACCCTGATTTGGTTTTTCCAGATTCCCCCACTCAACGTGTGGGTGGAACACCAATTTCATCTGTCGATAAAGTTACTCACGAACGTCCCATGCTCAGTTTATCAAATGTTTTTGGCGAAGAGGATTTGCGCGAGTTCGATAAACGTGTGCGGAGCGGTGCAGGTGACAAAATTGAATATGTTTGTGAACTGAAAATCGACGGGCTTGCCGTGTCACTGCTATACGAGGACGGGAAATTCGTCAAAGGCGCAACGCGCGGAGACGGGCGTGTTGGAGAAGATATTACGGTCAACCTTCGAACGATTCATACAATCCCTTTAAAACTAAAAGACGCAGTCACCCTTGAAGTACGCGGTGAAGTATTTATGCCAAAAAAATCATTTCATGCGTTAAACAAACAGCGCGGTGAGCAAGGTGAAGAACTGTTCGCCAACCCGCGAAATGCAGCTGCAGGATCATTGCGTCAATTAGATCCGAAAATTTCGGCTAGCCGAAATTTAGATGTTTTTATCTACGGAATTGGTGGCGACGGAGAAACGTATAATTTATCAAACCATAATGAGTCGCTTGATTACCTGGCAAAACTTGGTTTTAAAACAAACCAAGAACGCCAAGTATGCACGACGGTTGAAGAAGTATTGGCATATATCGAAAAATGGACTGAACAGCGAAACGACTTGCCGTATGAAATTGACGGCATCGTCATTAAAGTCAATCAGTTTTTGTACCAGCAAGAACTTGGGTTTACAGCGAAAAGTCCAAAATGGGCAACAGCTTATAAATTCCCAGCAGAAGAAGTAATGACCACTGTACGGAATATTGAATTGAGTGTTGGCCGAACAGGCGTTGTAACACCAACTGCGATATTAGACCCTGTTTCGGTTGCAGGGACTACGGTGCAACGAGCTTCTTTGCATAATGAAGACCTGATCAAGGAAAAAGATATTCGGATCGGTGACAAAGTTATTATTCGAAAAGCAGGAGATATTATTCCAGAAGTCGTATCTGTCATTCTTGACCAACGAACTGGAGAAGAACTGCCTTTTTATATGCCCACCCATTGTCCTGCGTGTGACAGCGAGTTGGTCCGAATCGAAGGAGAAGTGGCTCTTCGTTGTGTGAATCCGCAATGTCCTGCACAGATTACAGAAGGCCTAATTCACTTTGTGTCACGCAATGCAATGAATATTGATGGTCTTGGTGAAAAGGTAATTGAGCAATTGTATCGAGAAGGCTTGATCAAAGATATTTCGGATATTTACAAGTTAACAAAAGAGCAATTATTGGAATTAGAGCGAATGGGCGATAAATCTGCTTCAAATCTTGTAGCAGCTATTGATAATTCTCGAAAAAACTCAATGGAAAAATTGTTATTTGGTCTTGGTCTTCGTCACGTGGGTGAAAGAGGCGCACGGATATTATCCGAGCATTTTGGAACACTAGAACAATTAATCACTGCTACAAAAGAAGAATTGATTGAAGTACATGAAATTGGCGACAAAATGGCGGATTCTATCGTTATGTATTTTGATAACGAAGAAGTTCGTGCATTAGTGGAACGTTTACGCGAAGCAAACGTCAATTTATCGTATACGGGTACACGAGTCCGCGTGGAAGAAGGCGCAAACGCTTTTGCAGGCAAGAAAATTGTTTTAACAGGTAAACTCGAACAAATGACTCGTCAAGAAGCTAGCGCTCAAATTGAAGCGCTTGGTGGCAAATTGACAGGCAGTGTCAGCAAGAAAACGGATTTGCTAATTGCCGGTGAAGAAGCAGGCTCTAAACTCGATAAAGCACGTGAGCTCAAAGTGGAAATTTGGGACGAACAACGTCTCGTTGAGGAATTGAACAAATAAGGGGATTTTAACATGAAACGCATATGGTGGATTCCAATCAGTTTGTTGCTGTTATCGGGATGTGTTCCTTCGAAAACAGATGAGAAAACAGAAGTAATAAATGAAAAAGAAGAAGTAGAAACGGCAATCATCCCGAGCATGCAATTGGATGATCAGTTTTACCGTACGCTTCTGCCATATAAAGCAAGTGCTACTAGAGGGAAAATCGTCAATCGTCTAAACTCTCGTTACGATATTGCTGAAACAGAAAATGGCTTGTTGCGCTTGTCGCAAAAGCAATTTTCACCGGATGATTATTATTTTCAAGAAGGCCAAAAAATTACTGATGAAGATGTAACTTCGTGGCTACGACGTAAGAGTGAAGACAATCCAGCCGGATTGAATCTTCCGGATAAACGTACAGCAGAACAAAAAGAGGCGGGAGAACGTCCTCCTGCAGAAATATTGGCACATGTTATTGAACAAAATTATTTAGTGAAAACTAATGAAGATACAATCCGTCTTGGTGGTATTTCAATCGGTCTTGCACTCAATTCATCTTACTCTGGTAGTGAAAACGGCATTTCCTACGAAGAAGAAATACCTCAAGCGCAACTAGAAAAAGAAGGAAAACGCATAGCTGATGAAATCGTTAAACGTTTGCGTGAAAAAGAAGGATTAGCTGATGTGCCAATAGTGGTAGGGCTTTTTAAACAAAATGCAGGTAGTTCGATGATTCCGAGCACTTATTTTTCATCAGGTGCCGCACCCGGTGGGAAAAAAAGCGTTGCTAGCTGGAACCCGATAAATGAAGATTATGTTTTATTCCCAACGTCCGGTAGCAATGATAGTTATCGAGATATTGATACTGCATTCCGTAATTTCAAGCAAGATGTTGAAGTTTATTTTTCAAATTACACCAGTGTTATCGGCGTCGGCTTTTATCAAGAAAATGAATTAAAAGAGTTGAAAGTAGAGATTCCGATTCAATTTTATGGAGTATCAGAAGTGATTGGTTTTACGCAATATGTGACAGGTCTAGTAATGGAGCATTTTCCTGAAAATGTGTTAATAGAAGTTAGCGTCACTTCAAGTAATGGTCCCGAAGCGTTAATTTTGAAAAAAGCAGGAGAAACGGAACCCTTTGTTCACATTTATGAATAATCTCCATTGAAAATAGGGATAGCCATACGGCTGTCCCTATTCATTTTTTTAGAAAAATGGTATGATATAGCGTATGTTTACTGAATCCGGAGGTGTAAAGAAATGGCGAAAATGACGAAAGAAGAAGTAATTGAAGTCGCACATTTGGCGAGACTCGCAATTACAGATGAAGAAGCAGAACATTTTGCAGATCAATTAGAAGCAATTACGAATGCAATGGAATTGTTAAGTGAACTAGATACAGAAAATGTTGAACCAACGACGCATGTATTGCAGATGGTCAACGTATTGCGCGAAGATAAATCTATCCCTGGATTAGATCGTGACTTGGTTATGAAAAACGTAAAAGAACATGAAGGCGGACAAGTAAAAGTCCCAACAATTTTAGAGTAGTCGGAAGGAGGAACCAAACATGTCATTTGTAGAAAAAACAGCTGCACAATTGCAGGAAATGATACATACAAAAGAAACGACAATTGCGGAAATGACTGAAAAAGCATTCGAACGAATTGAAGCGCTTGAGCCAAAAGTAGATGCATTTCTTGCGTTGAACAAAGAACGTGCCACAAAACTTGCAGCAGAAATGGATCAAGTGCCTTTTGCTGAACGAGGACCATTATTTGGTTTACCAATCGGAGTAAAAGACAATATCGTAACAGAAGGACTAGAAACAACGGCTTCTAGTCGTATTTTAGAAGGATTTAATCCCATCTATAATGCAACTGTTGTGGATAAGTTGAGAGAAGCTGGAATGGTAACCGTCGGTAAATTGAACATGGATGAATTCGCAATGGGTTCTTCTAACGAAAACTCGTATTACAAAAAAACGAAAAATCCATGGAATCTTGAAACTGTTCCAGGTGGCTCTTCTGGTGGCTCTGCTGCTGCAGTTGCAGCTGGAGAAGTTCCATTTTCACTAGGTTCAGATACGGGTGGTTCGATTCGTCAGCCTGCTGCTTTTTGTGGTGTTGTGGGGATGAAGCCAACTTACGGACGAGTTTCTCGTTTTGGGTTGATCGCTTATGCTTCTTCATTAGATCAAATTGGTCCAATTACAAGAACAGTAAAAGACAATGCATTGTTATTAAATGCGATTTCTGGATATGACGACAAAGATTCAACGTCTGCAAATGTGGAAGTCCCAGATTTTACAGCAGCATTGACGGGTGATATTACAGGCATGCGCATCGGTGTTCCAAAAGAATATTTTGCTGAAGGTGTTGGCGAAGCAGCAAAACAAGCTGTTCTTGATGCTTTGAAAGTGCTTGAAGAACGAGGCGCAATTTGTGAAGAAATTTCACTGCCTCATTCAAAATACGCATTAGCAACTTATTACATTCTTGCTTCTTCTGAAGCTTCATCTAACCTGTCACGTTTCGATGGCATTCGTTATGGCTACCGCACAGAAAAAGCAGGAAGTCTTCTTGAGTTTTACATGAATACGCGCTCTGAAGGATTTGGTGATGAAGTAAAACGCCGCATCATGCTGGGAACGTATGCACTAAGCTCAGGTTATTACGATGCTTACTACAAAAAAGCACAAAAAGTTCGTACATTGATCAAAAAAGACTTTGATGATGCATTTGAAAAATATGATGTCATCGTTGGTCCAACAACGCCAACACCAGCATTTAAAATTGGTGAAATCATTGACGATCCATTAACAATGTATGCAAACGATATTTTAACAATTCCAGTAAACTTAGCAGGTGTACCAGCCATTTCAATACCTTGTGGATTTGAAAATGGTCTACCATTAGGCTTGCAAATTATCGGTAAACACTTCGACGAAGAAACCGTTTATCGTGTTGCAGATGTATATGAACAAGCAACAGATTTCCATAAAAAAACTCCTCAAACATGGGAGGGAGCAGCACAATGAATTTTGAAACAATCATTGGACTTGAAGTCCACGTAGAATTAAAAACAGAATCGAAAATGTTCTCTCCAGCACCGGCTCATTTTGGTGCGGAACCAAATACCAATACAAATGTCATCGACCTTGGCTATCCAGGCGTATTGCCAGTAGTAAATAAAACTGCTGTGGACTGGGCAATGAGAGCAGCACTTGCATTAAACTGTGAAATTACGCGCCACACGAAATTTGACCGTAAAAACTACTTCTATCCGGATAACCCGAAAGCTTATCAAATTTCGCAATTTGATCAGCCAATCGGTGAACATGGTTGGATTGAAATCGAAGTAAAAGGTGAGAAAAAACGCATCGGAATAACGCGTCTTCATATGGAAGAAGATGCTGGGAAATTGACGCATACAGGAAATGGTCATTCATTGGTCGACTTTAACCGCCAAGGAACACCGTTAATCGAAATCGTGTCTGAACCAGATATTCGTACAGCTGATGAAGCTTACGCTTACCTTGAAAAAATCAAAGCAATTATCCAATACACAGGCGTTTCTGATGTCCGTATGGAAGAAGGATCATTGCGTTGTGACGCGAACATTTCGCTTCGTCCGTTTGGTCAAGAACAATTCGGTACAAAGACCGAATTGAAAAACTTGAATTCTTTCAACTTTGTTCGTAAAGGCATTGAGCACGAACAAGTTCGTCAAGAGCAAGTGTTATTGTCAGGTGGCATCATCGAGCAAGAAACACGTCGTTATGACGAATCAACAGGTAAAACATTGTTGATGCGTATTAAAGAAGGATCTGACGATTACCGTTACTTCCCAGAGCCAGATTTAGTCGACATTGTGATTGATGATGCTTGGCTTGAGCGTGTCCGTTCTGAAATTCCAGAATTGCCGGATGCAAGAAAAGCTCGTTACGTATCAGAGCTTGGCTTGTCTTCTTATGACGCGATGGTTCTAACTTTGGCAAAACCAATTTCTGATTTCTTCGAAGCAACGGTTGCTGGTGGTGCTGATGCTAAACTTGCTTCTAACTGGTTGATGGGAGAAGTTTCAGCTTATTTAAATGCTGAGCAAAAAGAACTTTCAGATACAGCATTAACTCCTGAAGGTTTGACTGGTATGATCAAATTGATTTCAGATGGTACGATTTCGTCTAAAATCGCGAAGAAAGTCTTTAAAGAATTGATCGAAAAAGGCGGCGACGCAAACGATATCGTCAAAGCTAAAGGACTTGTTCAGATTTCTGATGAAAACACATTGCGTGAATTTGTCACAGCAGCTCTTGATAATAATCCACAATCGATTGAAGACTTTAAAAACGGTAAAGATCGCGCGATTGGTTTCCTTGTTGGGCAAATTATGAAGCAAACAAAAGGGCAGGCAAATCCGCCATTGCTTAATAAAATTCTTCTTGAAGAAATTGCAAAACGATAATATACAGTAAAATAGTGTGAAAGGGTGGTCCGTTATGGGCCATCTTTTTTTATGGATTGTAGAGAAAGTGATGAGTAATCGCACCGACCGCTTTGGGCATAGCTCCCGCAAGAAGCCAGGGGAGGAGCGCCTGTCTTCTCGCATCGCTTAGCCCGTGAACGCGGCGGTGCTGGTGAGTGGATGTAATAGCGTCGAGTAGTTTTAGTTAGTTGAGTTTATTAGTTAATTAATGGAACTAAATTAGAGTTTATATCGTCTTTTAAGTGAGTATAGAGCGTTGTCTTTTATGGATATAGAGGTTGCTGTAAAGGCCATTTCTGCATCTCAGCCTTGAACACTTTGCCACATAACAGTAAACTGGTATTAAAGACGAATTTAGGCCAATAGAATGTGCTTTAATAATCAGTGACTGTACCTATACAACTAATTTT
This sequence comes from Planococcus halocryophilus, assembly GCF_022489025.1. Lineage (GTDB taxonomy): Bacteria > Bacillota > Bacilli > Bacillales_A > Planococcaceae > Planococcus > Planococcus halocryophilus_A. Next base: position 28,442 of record NZ_JAKVTG010000014.1, read on the forward strand.
AAGTGAGGTAATTTCTGCTTTTAAGAAGGAACTTAACTTAGTGGCAAAGTAGGGAAAGGGAGGCGTGATGGTATGATGACGGAGCAGCAATACTTTGAAAAAGGCATTAGTTTGGAAAGCTATATGGCTCAAATGGAATCGAATCAACATAAATCTTATAGCATCTATGAAAAGTTTGAGCTACCGAAAGATCCGGAATTCCTGGCTTTACTAAAAGATAAAAAGCCACACGTATTAGTAATCACAGAAGACTGGAGCGGTGATGCAATGATGAGCAATGCAATTTTGCGGAAAATTGCTGATGCAGCTGATCTGGATGTACATTGCATATATCGTGATGATAATTTGGAATTGATGGATCGTTACTTAACGAACGGTGAACGATTAATTCCGAAATACATTGTGCTCTCTGAAAATGGAGATGTTCTTGGTGAGTGGGGACCAAGAGCTCCAAAAGTGCAGGAGTTTGTAGATAAGAAGAAATCAGTTCTTCCTGAAAAAGAAGATCCGCAATACAAATTGCATGTGAAAACGGTAACTGGTGAAATTTTAGATGGTTTTGTATATAACGATGATTTTTGGCATGTAGTGTATGAAGAATTACGTCAAGTATTCCAAACAGCCTTAACGTCAAGAGAATGATCAAGTTACCACAAAATCTAAAAGTATTTGATTAAAGACATGTGTTGTGTTCATTTTTACAGAAAGTCCAGAAAGGCTGAATCCTATGAAACGTGCACGTATAATTTACAATCCCACTTCTGGTCGCGAGTTATTTCGCAAGCACTTGCCAGAAGTTTTAGAGAAAATGGAGAGAGCGGGGTATGAAACTTCCTGCCACGCAACTACTTCTGAAGGGGATGCTATTCAAGCGGCTGCTCATGCAGTAGAGCGGAATTTCGATTTAGTAATAGCTGTTGGTGGAGACGGGACATTAAATGAAGTTGTTTCAGGAATTGCTAAGTTTGAGAATCGTCCAAAAGTCGGACTGATTCCAATGGGAACTACTAATGATTTTGCCCGCGCGGTTCATATTCCGCGAGACATTACAAAAGCTGTAGATATTATTCTTAAAGGAGATTCTATTCCTGTAGATATTGGGTTAATGAATGACGATCGTTATTTTATCAATATTGCAGGAGGTGGCAGACTCACAGAGTTAACTTATGAAGTACCGAGTAAATTGAAAACGGTCCTTGGTCAAATGGCTTATTACTTAAAAGGAATTGAAATGTTGCCTTCGATTCGTTCTTCACGTGTACGCATTGAATACGATGGACAAGTTTTTGATGATAGTGCGATGATGTTTTTAATCGGCTTAACCAATTCTGTGGGTGGCTTTGAAAAACTTGCGCCAGATGCCAGTATTAATGATGGGAAGTTTACGTTGTTAATTTTAAAAGAGCTGAACATGGCTGAATTTATTCGCGTTGCTTCTTTAGCGTTACGTGGTGAGCACTTGTCAGACCCTCACGTAATTTATGCCAAGGCAAGTGAAATTAAAGTAACAACAGAAGAGCGGGTACTGTTGAATTTAGACGGTGAATATGGCGGGGTGTTACCAGCTACATTTAAAAACTTGGCTAATCATATTGAAATATACGTTCCAATAGATTCGTTAAATGAAAAAGACCGTAAATAAAAAAACGCAAACAAAAAGTTGGAACCCTTTATTTTCTCTGGGTTCCAACTTTTTTTGTGCTTAAAGCAACTCGATTGCTTTATCTTGTTCTGCAGCAAGTTGCGGTAAGTTATTGAGTGATTCCCAGCGGAACAATAACGTCATGCCGTTATCGCGACCATGACTTTTGATCACATGTTCAAATTGTTCAACAGGTTCACCCGTGTATTCAAATTGAAAAATGTTACGTTCGTACGCTTTATCCTGATAATCAGGGTAATATGTGTACTTATGAATTTTCCCTACAAAGTCAAGTACCTCGCGTGGTAAACCCGTTTCTTCCTTAACTTCTCTATATAGTGCGTCGATTAGCAGTTCACCGTCTTCAATGGTACCACCTGGTACTTGTAAGCCAACTTCTGGTTCCCCTTTGTATTCAAATACAAGCAACTCGCGATTTTCTTCATCGCCTCTTGTGATGTACGCAAATACTTTCCGTTTTGTTCTCATGATGCATCACCCTTTTTTATTTGTTATATTTAGAATACTAAAAATTGAGAAAAATTTCAATTCTTTTCGTTTTATGTTTGTCACAGCTTATTCAAAGTTTGCTCTGAAAGCAAGGCTTGGGAAGCGTTTTGGAAAGTCGGTTTGATGTACAATAGGACTATAGAAACTATGAATCTAGTATTTATAAAAGGAGACGAGTAGAGTGGAATTTCAAGATCCAGCTTTTCTGAGTCGTATTCTAACGCTTTTAACTTTATCGTTCCACATCCTTTACGCTACGATAGGCGTAGGGGTCCCGCTGATGATTATGATTGCTCAATGGGTAGGGATTAAGAAACAAGATGAACATTATATTTTGATGGCCCGTCGCTGGGCGAGAGGGTTTGTCATAACCGTCGCAGTAGGAGTTGTAACAGGAACCGCTATTGGTTTGCAGCTGTCACTATTATGGCCGAATTTCATGCAATTGGCAGGGAACGTAATTGCATTGCCATTGTTTATGGAAGTTTTCGCATTTTTCTTTGAAGCTATTTTTCTAGGAATTTATCTTTACACGTGGGACCGTTTTGAAGATCAGCGAAAGCATTTCTTATTCCTTATTCCGGTTGCACTTGGTGCAGCAGCATCGTCGGTATTTATTACAATCGTCAATGCTTTTATGAACCAGCCACAAGGATTTGAAATACTAGATGGCGAAATGGTTAATATTAGTCCTTTGCTGGCAATGTTTAGTCCAGCTGTACCCACAAAAGTAGCGCACGTAATGGCTACGGCATTTATGACTAGTGCTTTTGTGTTGGCCTCTATCGCAGCGGTTCGGTTGTTGCGTGGGTCGAATCATATTTACCATAAAAAAGCATTGTTCTTAACAATGAAACTAGGACTTGTATTCGCTATTGCGACAGCATTAATTGGTGACTTTTCTGGTAAGTATTTGGCTGAATACCAACCCGAAAAATTGGCAGCTGCAGAATGGCATTTTGAAACAGAAGAAGAGGCAGGTTTGATTCTTTTTGGGATTCTAGACGGAGAAGAAGCGAAATATGCTATTAAAATTCCGTATGCGTTAAGTATTCTAGCCCATAGCAATCCATTTACAGAAGTGAAGGGGCTTAATGAATTCCCAGAAGACGAAAGGCCACCATTATGGATTCATTATCTTTTCGATACGATGGTGATGATTGGTATGTGGTTAGCGTTCTTCTCCTTTGTGTATGTTGTAGCAGTATGGCGCAATTGGACGTTTATTCGCGCGAAATGGTTCCAGTGGCTACTCATTGCCGGAGGGCCATTAGCGCTTATCGCAATTGAAGCAGGATGGTGGTTTACAGAAGTAGGACGCCAGCCTTGGGTGCTACGAGGATACATGACAGTCGATCAAGCAGCGACAACAAGTGGTCAAGTTGATTTAATGATTATCTTGTTTGCAGGCTTGTATCTAATTTTAGGTATTGGTACTGCTGTTGTCTTGACGAGAATGTACAAACGCAACCCAGTTGAAATAGAATTAGCAGAAAGAGAAAATAGCAAAGGCGGTGACAAGAAATGACTTTAGAAATTATCGGAATTTCTGTACTGTGGTTGTTTCTGTTTCTGTATGTCATAGTGGCGTCAATTGATTTTGGCGCTGGTTTCTTTAATGCCTATAGTTCTTTTGTTGGCAAACAACATATTCTAACTGGAGTAATCCAGCGATACTTGTCGCCGGTCTGGGAAGTGACCAATGTGTTTTTTGTGTTCTTCTTTGTCGGAGTCATCGGGTTTTTCCCGCAGACCGCTTTTTACTACGGAACAACTTTATTAGTGCCGGCAAGTATTGCGTTAATTCTGTTGGCGATTCGCGGTTCCTATTACGCGTTTGCGACTTACGGAGCTAAAATCAATCATCGAGGCTATATATATATGTATGGTTTGTCAGGATTATTGCTTCCGGCTGCGTTGTCCCCTGTGTTGGCAATGTCTGAAGGCGGTTTTATCCAATTAGACAATGGGCAACCTTATTTAGATTACTGGGCATTGTTCTCAAGTCCGTTAATGTGGAGTATTGTCGTATTGAGTTTAACAGCGGTGCTTTATATTTCAGCAGTATTTTTAACGTGGTATTCTTCAAAAGCTGGAGATGCTAAAGCAACTGATTTAATGCGTAAATATGCGCTTGTTTGGGCAGCGCCAGCAATGGTTACAGCAGCCGGTATTATATACGAATTGCGTGGTCATAATCCGGAACATTATACGCGTATTCTTGATTTGTGGTGGGTGTTCGCTGTATCGTTCTTATTATTTGCTGGAACGGTTTATCTAATTTGGAAAAAACGTCATTACGGCTGGGCTTTCATTTTATTGGTGGGGCAGTTCTTCACGGCATTCTTCGCGTATGGAGCTTCACATTATCCATATTTGCTTTATCCGTATTTAACGATTTACGATAGCTTTACAAATGAGGCCATGGCAATTGCATTGATCATTGCTTTTATTGCAGGTTTGTTCCTGTTATTGCCATCGCTATATTTATTGTTCCGTCTATTCTTGTTTGATAAGGATTATGTCGAAGGCAAATCGGATTATCACGCATAAAGGAGGCACTATTCATGCAAGATTTCATGATATTTTATGCACCTTTTCTGGTGTTAATAGGAGCGATTGTTTTTGGATTTTGGTTTTCGTTAAAAGACGGTCCGATTACAAAGGACCGGGAGTAACGACGCGTGCAGGCTTTTGCCTGCCGCGTTTTTTTGTTGTATGATAGGTAGATGTGAAATGGAGTGAGCGTTTTGAAACCAGTAAATAAAAATGACCGAATCACGGTTCATGTTGAAGATTTGACGCACGACGGAGCGGGCGTAGCAAAAGTTGATGGATACCCACTATTTGTACCAGGCGCATTACCTGGAGAAGATGTTGTGGTTCATGTGTTAAAAACGTTAAAATCATATGGCTTTGCAAAGCTTATTGAAATACAAAAAGCTTCTCCTTTTCGTGTTACAGCTCCTTGTCCAGTGTTTGATACATGTGGAGGCTGTCAGATTCAGCACTTGTCCTACGAAGGGCAAATGACCTTTAAACAGAAATTGGTGCGCGATGCCATTACACGTATTGGCAAGTTACCAGATGTACCTGTGCATCCTGTTAAAGGAATGGAAGATCCGTGGCGTTACCGTAATAAATCTCAAATTCCTTTTGGTACTCAAAATGGCAAAGTGGTTGCTGGATTTTATCAGCCACGTTCGCATGATATCGCAGACACCGATACGTGTTTAATTCAAACGCCTGAAGCAGATGCGATTATGGTCGCGTTGAAAAAGAACTTGATCGACATGGGCATTGAACCTTACGAAGAAGCAACACATCGTGGCATGCTTCGTCATGTTGTTGTTCGTAAAGCACGAGCGACGGGAGAAATTATGGTCGTGTTAGTGACGAAGAAAAAGAAATTTCCTCAAGCACAACGTGCCATTGAATTGATTCAATCAACTGTTCCGGAAGTGACATCGATTGTCCAAAACATTAATCCTGAAAAGACCAACGTTATTTTTGGTAACGAAACCTTGACACTTTGGGGCAAAGATGTGATTGAAGATCGAATTGGGGATGTTCGTTTTGAAATTTCAGCACGCTCGTTTTATCAAATTAATCCTGTACAAACAGAAGTTCTGTACGGACAAGCGCTTGCGTATGCTCAGCTAACAGGTGAAGAAACTGTAATTGATGCGTATTGCGGCATTGGTACCATTTCATTATTCCTTGCGCAACGAGCTAAATTTGTCATGGGTGTTGAAATTGTGCCGCAAGCAATTGAAGACGCTAAACGCAACGCGGAACTAAATGGTTTAACAAATACATTATTTGAAGCAGGGCCTGCTGAACAAGTGATTCCGCGCTGGTATAAAGAAGGTAAGAAAGCAGACGTCTTAGTTGTAGACCCACCGCGTAAAGGCTGTGATGAGCAGCTGTTACACACAATACTGAAACAACGTCCAACACGAGTTGTTTACGTTTCGTGTAATCCGGCAACACTTGCACGCGATTTACGCATACTCGAAGACGGTGGTTATCGTACGAAAGAAGTACAGCCTGTCGATATGTTCCCACAGTCGACTCATTGTGAAGCAGTGGCATGGTTAGAGTTGGTTTAATCACATAGGGAAACAAAAAAGTTGTCTACTCCAAGTAGACAACTTTTTTTTATTTATTAGAAGTGTTAATTCGCTTCGCAATATTTTTTTATATCTTCAAGATCTACTTCGAGTGCTTTTTTCATTGATTTCTTCATAAAAATACTGAAAATACCGCTTATAACTTTAGCCATTAAATTTATAGATTCACCTTCAAAAGACATTTCAAGAGTGACAATATCATTACTTTTTTCAGTGATATTTAAACGAGACACATAAATGGCACCGTGACTTTCAGCTCGTGTTTGATAATAATGGTACTTCTCGCTATGAGTGATCCACATCACTTCTTGTGCTTCTTTTCCAAACATTTTCCGAGTTTCTCTCCACTTTAATCCAACAAGGTCACCTTCAACTGGATGCAAAATTTCAATATTGATAATCCCACTGATGACATTGGCTGAGTTTTCAATATCGGTAATAGCGCTCCATACTTTTTCTTTTGTGCTATTAATGTCTATTTGAGTCGAAACTTTCATGTATAAGCCCCCCTTGTGTTTAGTAGGTAATTATTCTTAGTTAAAATTGTATCTTACTTGAAGTTATATATCTATGGAGAGGCAGGTTATTACCACTATTCACTCGGCAAGTACCTGTCAAATAGAAGTAAATGAGTATAGTTCCAATTGTTAAAAAAAGTTTGTAGAGTTTATTTATTGGTTAGGTTTTAAAAGAATTACTAAAAGGGTAAAGACAATAGAATACTTTTAGAAGGAGAGAACGATGAACATGGAACAAATACCCGAGTCAAAATTCACTGATAAACGTGAAACTATCATTCAAGGGTTAGTCGACCAAAATGTTTTTAAAATTAATGGCAGACAATTATATGAAACTTCACTTTATGAATTAATGAAAACTTATACAGAAACAGACCAAGCCGGCTAAGCTCGGCTTTTTTCAATGGCTGATTATAAGCATAATGGGAATAGCGATTCATGATGAAAAATTGGAGAATTATCGCGAGGCGCGATTGGATGAATGACTATTGCCGAAATGCAACAAGAAATGACGAGTGGCAATCGGTACCATTTGGTTATGGTCAAACAGGTAAACCTTTTGGTATCACATTTTGGGGGCAAGCATTTATTGAACCCATGTTGATTGAATATACTTACGCATTCGGACAAAAAGTAAAAAGACGTCGTAAACCAAAAACCATTTGAGCGATTTGTTTCCAAATATAAAAAACGAAGCCAATAAACCGGCTTCGTTTTTTATTTCATTTCATAGTTGCGACATGTTTCCACAATTGTTCAACCAGAATGGATAATTCAGATTCAATCATCTTGTCATTTGCTAACGTAGTCAAAACACTTTCAATCAATGGTTTTCTAGGTTTTTCTGCGACGATTTCTGTTGATAAAAAATAAACCAATTGTTGTGTCTTTGGATAATGTTTTATCTTCTCTGTATAAGCTTGAAACCTCGTAGAAAGCTCTTCAACACTAATAGCATCAGCTAATGTTGTTGAAGGTAATTTTAAATTCTTGAGAAAGCTGTCTTTCGCTGCTATTTGAAGAGTAACGGTTGCTTGCAAGCGACGAATAACAAAAGCAGACAGGTTTTCTGCGGGTAATTCTTCTGTAGAAGAAAGACGCCATAAGTGAATCAATTGTTGAACGTAACCGTGAACAAAAGCGGCATTTTCTAAAGCATAAGGAGCAGCTTCTTTGCCGAAAACATCAATAATCCGTGAAGAAATCCACTCCATCTCCAGTGTGTATTGTTTAACGGAAAAGGCTTTGAGTTCGGGATCTTGTGAATAGAAGATACTTTCGTAAAGAGCAAAGAGATTTTTTTCAAGGTTGAGTTTAATGCGGATATACAATTGTTGTGCTAAAACTTCAGGGTCATTCGCAGGCAACCCAACAGCCGCCGCTAATCGTTGCTGACGAATTTCGCTGCCAATGGATTCCATGATCGCCATCAGACATTCAGATTTAGAACCGAAATAGTTATAAAAAGTTCCTTTAGAAACTCCGGCTTCGTCTAGTATGTCTTGGATAGAAGTTGGATTATAGCCTCTATTGATAAAAAGTTCATAAGCAGCGGTTAATATTTGTTGTTTTTTAGGATTCATATACCTCACCTTTATACCGTTAGTTTATTTAATAATAACTTTAAAATCCTTTTATATCAACGTTTTTTATTTATTTAAACTAAAAACTTGAAAATTTTATACAACCGGTATAGAATAATCAAATGAAGAAATAGAAAATGTATATCATTTACGGAGGAAACAAGAAAATGACAGAACAGAAAAGAACCCCTTATGGCATTATCGCCATTTTATTTACTGGAGCATTTGTAGCGATTTTTAATCAGACCTTGTTGAATATTGCGCTCCCTGAAATAATGCTTGATCTAAATATTGAAGCCTCAACGGCACAGTGGCTTGTAACTGGCTATATGTTGGTCAACGGAATTTTGATACCGGCAAGTGCTTTTTTTATACAACGGTATTCTAACCGCTCGATTTTTATCATAGCAATGTCTTTATTTGTGTTAGGTACGTTATTTGCGGCAATTGCGCCTGTATTTAGCATATTATTAATCGGCAGAATGATTCAAGCGTCTGGTGCGGCATTGATGATGCCATTATTGATGAATGTTATGCTAGCTGCGTTTCCTGTTGAAAAGCGAGGATCTGCCATGGGTGTTTTCGGATTAGTTATGGTTGTTGCACCCGCAATCGGTCCTACACTTTCTGGGTTTATCGTCGAACATTATTCGTGGCGTGTTCTGTTTTGGATTGTTTTACCGATTGCATTAGTTCCACTCTTATTAGGAATTTTTAAATTGAAAAACTTAACGTTCCAAGACAGAAACATCTCGCTTGATAAAGCGTCACTCATTCTTTCAAGTTTAGGATTTGGTGGCGTGTTATACGGGTTTAGCTCAGCTGGAACATTAGGCTGGGATAGCACGACTGTAATAGTAACAATTCTTATCGGTGTCGTATCACTAGTCGTATTTGGACTTCGCCAATTAAAATTGGACGAACCATTACTGGAAATTCGAATTTATAAATACCCAATGTTCGCATTGTCTTCTGCGATATCAATTGCCTTATCCATGTCGATGTTCTCGGCCATGATTTTAATGCCAATTTATGTTCAGACCATAAAAGGGATTTCGCCGATTGACTCTGGACTACTTATGTTACCTGGAGCATTGATCATGGGCTTCATGTCTCCTGTAACCGGTCGTTTGTTTGACCGCTTCGGTGCAAAAGTATTAGCGATTCCGGGGCTGGCCATTGTTGTCATCACAACTTATATGTTCAGTCAATTAAACCTAGATACGAGTTATGTTAGTATTATGTTGATATATACATTGCGGATGTTCGGAATCTCTATGGTCATGATGCCTGTCATGACAAACGGCTTAAATACATTGCCAATTAAAGCGTACCCACATGGAACTGCCATAAATAATACATTACAGCAAGTAGCAGGGGCTGTTGGTTCTGCGTTTTTAATAACCATCATGAACACGCGAACGTCAGCTACAGCGCAAGACTTAGCGGCAAATGGAATAGCACCAGAAGATATAAAAAATTTAGCAATGCTTGATGGCATTAACTTTTCATTTTTCGTTTCAACATTTATTGCGCTTGTTTCTTTAGTTCTTGCGTTCTTTATAAAAAAACCAGTTAGACCAGTAACTGAAGCAGAAAAAGAAATTGTTTATAGCAGAAGAGAAGTAACTGAATAATGAATAGAACCAGTCTGAATTCAGGCTGGTTTTTATTTATAAGTGGAGATTTATCTAGAACATAGTCAAGCTGATAAGTAGGGAAATGTTCCACTTGATTTTGGTTCGGAAAAGACGGTGAAACCGCAAATATGGTACACTTAAAGCATTGAAAAAAAGGTGGAATCGCAAATGACTTTTATAAAAGAACTAAGTCCAATATGGCAAGAAAAATGGGAAAAAGCTGGATTTGAAGCGACAATGCCGATTCAAGATCAGATGATTCCAGAAATGTTAGCAGGCAATGATATCGTAGCAGAATCTCCGACGGGTTCGGGCAAAACTTTGGCATACGTCTTGCCGATTTTAGAACGAGTGAATCCTGAAAAACCAGCAATTCAAGCAATGATTGTAGCACCGTCACAAGAATTATCGATGCAAATCGTCAATGTTTTACGTGAGTGGACAGAAGGAACCGCTATAACCGTGACACAATTGATTGGCGGAGCAAACATGCAACGCCAATTAGAAAAGCTTAAGAAAAAACCAACAATCGTAGTCGGTACACCAGGACGATTAAACGAATTGGTGAAAACGAAGAAACTCAAAATGCATGAAATTCGCATGTTGGTATTGGATGAAGGCGACCAGTTAATGGCGCGTGAGCATCGGAACATTATGAAAGACTTGATCGAAAAAACGCAACACGATCGCCAATTGGTTCTTGTATCAGCGACGATCACCGAAGAAATTGAACTCGTAGCCGAACGTTTAATGCAACATCCGACACGGCTTAAAGTTACGGCAGAAGATTTACCGATGTTCGGTGAAGTGACGCATTCATTTATCAAAGTAGATGAGCGTGATAAAACGGAATTGTTGCGTAGCATTTCGCATATTCCAGGTATGAAAGCATTGGCATTTGTTAATAATTTAGATCAATTGCTAATGAAAGAAAACAAATTGAAATTCCGTGATGCCAAAATTGTCACATTGCATTCTGAAATGAAAAAAGACGAGCGTAAAAAAGCATTAGATGCTTTCCGTAAAGGGGAAGTAGCTGTGTTAATCGCGACAGAAGTGGCAGCTCGTGGATTAGATATTGACTTAGTAACGCATGTTGTCCATGTAGATGTTCCGCAAACGATTGAACAATATTTGCATCGTTCAGGTAGAACAGGTAGAGCAGGAGCAGATGGGGAAGTATTGACTTTATTGGCATATGCTGATGAACGTCATTATAAAAAATTCACAAAAGAATTACCTTCGAAGCCTGTTCAAAAAATTATCCACGGTGGGAAGTTAATCGAAGGCTCAAGTAAAACCATTGCGGCAAAGGGGAATAAACGATGAACTTTCAGGAAAAGCTCGAACAATACGCCGAATTAACGGTCTATGTAGGGTTAAATGTTCAAAAAGGACAATTTGTCGTCATTAACACGACGACAGATACACTTGAATTTACACGACTAGTTGTTAAAAAAGCATACGAAGCAGGAGCAAAACGTGTCCAAGTTAATTACGAAGATCCAGTACTTACTCGTACGCATTTTGAATTAGCACCAGAAGATGCATTTAAAGAGTTTCCACAATGGCCAGTTGTTCAGCGCGATGAAGTAATTAATACAGGAGGTTGTTTCCTATGGATTGATGCTGAAGACCCTGACTTACTGACAGGAATTCCAGCAAAACGTTTAGCAGACTGGCAGAAAACTGCCGGGAAAGCGTTAGAACGTTACCGTCAAGCCGTCGGAACAGATAAAGTCGCTTGGTCGATTGTAGCGATTCCATCGCCAAAATGGGCACAGAAAGTCTTTCCGGAATTGCCAGCAGATCAACAAATGGAAGCTTTGTGGCAGGCTATCTTTAAAACAGTAAGAATTGGTGAAGGCAATGCCGTGGAAGCTTGGAAAAACCATATTGCTTTCTTAGAAAAGCGTGCTGCACAATTAAACGATAAACGTTATGTGAAATTGCAGTATAGTGCACCTGGAACAGATTTGACGATTGAACTTCCAGACAAGCATATATGGATGTCTGGTGCGTCAAAAACACCTCAAGGCAATCCGTTTATTGCGAATATGCCGACAGAAGAAGTTTATACCGTGCCTTTAAAACATGGAGTAGACGGTACCGTTCGTAATACTAAGCCTTTAGTTTATCAAGGCAATGTGATTGACGGCTTTACCCTAACTTTTGAAAAAGGAAAAATTGTTGATGCTCAGGCAGAAACAGGACAAGAACTTCTGAATGAAATGATCAATGCAGATGAAGGAGCGGCATATTTAGGTGAAGTCGCATTAGTGCCGCACCATTCACCGATTTCGGATTCGAATATTCTATTTTATAATACGCTGTTTGATGAAAATGCCTCGAATCATTTAGCAATTGGTGATTCTTATCCAACTTGTTATGAAGGTGCACGTGATTTAGAGCGCAAACAATTAGCTGCAATAGGACTCAACACGTCACTTGTCCATGAAGATTTTATGATTGGCAGTGACGGCATGGATATAGACGGTATTATGGCAGATGGTTCAAAAGAGCCTATTTTCCGAAATGGAAACTGGGCATTCTAAGAGGTGATAGCAATGAAGAAGTACTGGATTTCAGCGTTAGCTGGATTGCTTCTTTTTAGCGGAACAGTTCAGGCAAAAGCGATGATAAATGCCCCTATAAATTATGTAGCAATTGGTGATTCTTTAGCAGCGGGTCAAACACCTATGCGAGAAATAGACAACGGTTATACAGATTTAATCTCACAAGAACTTATGCGCAATCAGTCGGTTACATTCTATTCCAAAAACTTAGCATTTCCAGGTTTTACAACAACTGATGTGTTAGAAAGCATCCAAACAGATGACGCAGTAGAATTATTAGCATCTGCAAATCTTATTACTGTATCAGCAGGCGCAAATGACTTGCTGCGTTTAGTACAAAATGATCCAATACAAGGTTCTTTGTCTTTTCAACAACGTCAAGTGGATTTTGCTCTTAATGAGGCACGAAAAAATATGGAATCTATCTTAGCGGAACTTGCTGATCAATCGCCGAATGCAGCTGTTTATGTAATGGGTTATTACTTTGCTTATCCACATGTCCGTGACACCCAGAAAAATGGGACGGGCAAACAGCTTGATCGACTAAATGAGATTTTGAAAGAGACAGCTGAAAAAGCTGGAGCTGTATTTGTCTCAGTAGATGAGTCATTCGGTGAAAATGCCATAAACCAAATTCCGAATCCTGCTGATGTTCATCCAAATCGGGCTGGTTATCAAGCAATGGCAAATGCATTTTTCACTGAATACCAAGAGGCATGGAGCGTAGAGGATTTCGAATTGCCAACGCCAAATCCATTGTCTTTTGAAGAAATTATGGAAACAGAAGATCAAGATAGTTCGGAGAGTCTAGAGAGTCGTGACGATGAAAAGACAGCAGAAAGACCATCAGATCGCAGTCAGACGAATTATTTAGCATTGAGAGAGATGTTGCCTTATAGTTGATGACAGCAATGTAAGTTCCATCAATAAAAAACGGCCCGGCATATTTTGCCGGACCGTTTTTTATTAGCGTTTTTTCCCACGTGTAGTAGATTGTGTTGTCGTGGTTTGTGTAGTTTTGCCTTGTTTTCTTTTGTTTAATACTTTTCGAATAATTGGATATGCGATAGGTCCGTATTTAATAGCGGATTTCAATAATCTTCCTAGAGCCATTTAAATCTCTCCATTCATGAGCTTGATATTATTTATTTCCCCAAATGTACCAGAAGCAAACCTATTCGGGATTTTGTACATGAGCGAGCAAGATGTTTTTATATGCATGAACACTTGAAATTAATACATATTCAGCGTTGCCATGCCAGTCGTCTCCAGTTGGACCAAATTCAATTGCACCTTCGCCACCGTTTACAGCAGCATAATACCGCGTATCAGCAGCACCATGCTGACCGAATAAAATTGCTTTTTGATCAGTTGTTTTAAGAATTGCTTTTTGTAAACTTTGAATATAAGGATTTTCTTTTGTTGTTGTTAAAGCAGGTGTCGATCCAGACGCTTTATATTCCATATCAACATTTACTGTATCGGCTACGCCAGCTAGCTGACGAACAATTTCATCTTTGTCTTGCCCTGGCATATAACGGATTTCATATGACATTTCGCAAATTGCAGGAACGACATTATAGCGATCTCCTGCTTTAATAATAGGTAAGTTCACAGAAGGCTGTTCATAGTATTCAGTTGATTCTTTTCGGAAAGGTAAATCGGAAATCGCTTGGTGAAATTTCATAGCCGATTCAATGGCATTCACGCCTTCCCATGGACGGCTGCCATGAGCCGGTTTCCCTTTAAATGTGATGTCCATGCGTAAGACACCTTTCGATTGCAATCCGACTTTTAATCCTGTAGGTTCTCCGCAAATAACAAAGTTTCCATGGTAGCCTTGTTCAACTAGCCATTTAGATGTGTTTCGACCACCAGTTTCTTCATCCGTTACAATATGTAATTGTACATTACGCGTTAAATTCGGACTATCTAGTTCAACGAAAGCTTGCATCATCGCGGCGACACCCGCTTTCATGTCAGCAGAACCTCGACCGTATAAACGATCTTGTTCTACGACCGGCACAAATTGTTCTTCGTGACCTGGCACTACATCTACGTGACCGTTCCAAACAATTGTTTCAGTTCCTTGACCTTTAGCTGCGGTCAACATCAAATACCCATTGTTATCATGAATAGTGACATCTTCACCTTTATTTTTTAACCAATCAGCACAAAATTGTAGAGCTTCGTTCGCTCGTTCTTTCGTATCGCTTTGAATTTTGATTAAATCCTTTAATAGTTCAATCATTTACTTGGCAGGCCTAAAATACCGGCTGCCTCCACCACCTTTCGCCTTTCATTTCTAGTCTTTACTTTACCCTATGACTGCATCTTAAAACAGCCTTGCTAAAAAGTAGCTGCTTGTGTACAATACAGGTGAAAGTTAAATATTTGTATACACCACAAGGGGAGCTTTTGCTGAGAGTGAACATCCGTTCTTACCCTTTGAACCTGTAAGTTAACACTTGCGCAGGGATGTGGATAGAAACCGGTCCTTACAACGACGCCTGGCTCTGTCCCGGCGTCGTTTTTATTATGGTTTTATTCGCGGCCCTTCTGGTGATGTGCACAACACATAAGGAGGAAGTCATGAGAAATAAAAAAGTATTGTTAATGATGGAGATTGCAATTTTTGCAGCTCTTGGATTTGTTTTAGATTTTATATCGTTCAAGATGCCACAAGGTGGTTCAGTTAGTTTAGTCATGATTCCCATTGTCTTAATCGCTTTTAGAAGAGGAGTTGGAGCAGGTGTTTTAACTGGCCTTTTGGTCGGCTTATTACAAATTGTTTCTGGCTTTATCTCTGTAACACCTTTGTCATTTGGCTTCGTCGTTATGCAAGTATTATTAGATTATCTATTAGCATACGGTGTGGTTGGACTAGCGGGCGTTACGCGTACAAAATATTTGCAGCATGCAGCAGCGAAGCAGACAGGAAAGATGCTGATCGCGATTGTGTCAGGTGTGCTCATTGCATCGGTATTACGCTATTTCGTGCATGTAGTCACCGGCATACTGTTCTTCGGTATGTTCGCTGAAGGCAACGTGATAATTTACTCTGCTGTATATAATGCCACGTACATGATCCCGGTATTTTTACTTGCGGCCTTTGTTTGTTCAGTACTTTTCGCAGCTGCTCCAAAATTGGTAAACGCCGAAGCTTAATGGTAAAAGGCTGTCTTCGGACAGTCTTTTTTTCTATTTATTGCTGGAAGAGATTCGAACAGGACGGAAGCCTCTGTTTTAATTTTGTGGTATAATTCTTGAATAGAAAAGCTTGAAAGAAGGGTATTTAATGATCGCAACTAATGAAAAAGATATTGAAATGTTAAAAAAAGCTGGCCAAATGGTGGCTGAAATTCGTGAAGCCATGAAAGCGGCAACGAAAGCTGGAGTCACGACAAAAGAAATTGATGAATTGGGCGGCAAGTTATTTACAGAGCTTGGTGGCGTATCGGGGCCGAAATCAGAATATGATTTCCCAGGATACACATGCATCAGCGTAAATGAAGAAGTAGCTCACGGCATTCCAGGTAACCGTGTAATAAAAGACGGAGACATTGTGAATATTGACGTTTCTGGTTCGTATGAAGGCTATTTTTCCGATACGGGAATTTCATTTGTTGTAGGACAAGGGCATGCAGAAAAAGAAAAAATCTGTGCAGCCGCCGCTTCTGCTTTTGATCGCGCAATGACAAAAGTTAAAGCTGGTGCAAAACTGAACCAAATCGGTAAAGCAGTCGAACGCGAGGCAAAAGAGCAAGGCTTGTTCGTTATCAAGAATTTGACAGGACACGGCATTGGTAAATCGCTTCACGAAGCGCCTCAGCATATTTTAAATTATTACGATGCTTGGGAAACAACGATATTAAAAGAGGGCATGGTGCTAGCAGTAGAGCCCTTTATTTCTCAGAAATCTGAACATATTATTGAGTCAGGTGATGGTTGGACATTTATCACGCCAGACCAGTCATTAGTCGCACAAATTGAGCATACGGTTCTTGTGACAAAAGGTGAACCGATTTTGCTTACAAAGCTGAATAATTAATTGCTTTTACTCTTCCAACTTAAAAAAACCTGCGGACAACTCGATTTCACGAGATTGTCTGCAGGTTTTTAATTTGTTGGTGTTCGTTTTTTAATTAGCAAAATGCCTGTCAAAATTACGCCACTCAGGAATAGAGAAGCAGTTGTTACTAACATTTCACCAGTCCCATGTTTGATCGCAATGCCGATAAATGCCCATATAAAAACCAAAGCATAAGGGACGTCCATATGATGAAAACGAATATGCAAAGCGAGTGCAGTGGCAATGGTCAGCATAATTACTGTCCACAATTGATCACTCAGTCCCCATCCGTTCCAATTATAATAAGTTAAAACGAAACTAATATTGGCAATAGTTGCTACGCTGATCCAACCCATATTAATCGAAATTGGCAGGCGTTCGGTAAACGATTTTTCTGAATTTCCGTATTGCAAGTAAAGGAAGATCAAGGCGATTAAGTAGCCAAGCATTGCAACGATTGATGTGGCAAAAAACTCATAATGCCATAATAGCAGCCAACTGATATTGAACACGCAACTTAATGTAAACGTCAAGGTTGTTGTGTATGAAGGGGTCTGCCCCTTTCGTAAGCGTACCCAGAAAGCGATGATCCAAACAGCTAACAAAAGATAGATGATGCTCCAAATTGAAAATACGTAACCGGCAGGCGTGAACAGAACCAAAAGTCGATTAGACACTTCCCCTGTAGTTTGGTCATTTAATGGCAAAGTGTTTGCCAAAGTATTCATAACAATTACAGCAATGAATGCAATTGTCATCAGTAAAATACGGATCATACGAAATCCCTCCCTTACTCAAGTATACCTGCCACAGTTTCAATCAACAATTAACCTTTTCCAAATAAATCCCTAAAAATGTCGATAAGGTGAAGTGGTGCAGACTTGAAGGGAATAATATTCCAGTATCGGATTAAAAAATGATATACTAATAAGTGTTTTTAGAAAATTTAGTTTACCAGGGGGCATAACCATGACAGTTAATTATCCGGAAACATGGGATTTGGATACGCTATTTTCAGGCGGCAGTGAATCTCAAGAATTGCGGCTACATATGAACCAAGCAGTAACGATGCTTACTGAATTTGAAAAGCTTGTTCAAAACTTTAAAGTGCCGACTGTAAAAGAAGATGCCCAAAACGTATTTGACTTGCTAGAAAAAATGAGTGAAGTGATGCGACATTTAAGCCAATCAGGTGCTTTTATCGGCTGTCTGATGGCGCAGAATACACAAGATAAAAAAGCGGGAATTTTAGAAAGTGAAGCTGCTTCGCTTTCGGCACGTTTTCAACATTCTTTTCAGAAAATCCAACAAGATTTAACAAAGACCGAAGATACGGTGTGGACACAGTTGTTGAATGGAGATCTTCTACGTAAATTTACATTTGTTTTGAATGAATGGCGAGAAGAAGCCAAACAACTGCTTTCTGAAAAAGAGGAAAGTGTGATTACAGCGTTAAGTATTGATGGATATCACGGCTGGGGTCAGCTATACGATATGCTAGTCGGCGAAATTAATGTGACGGTAACGGTTGATGGAGAGACAAAATCATTATCGGTTGGGCAAGCAAATAACTTAAGTTCACATAAAGATCCTGCTGTTCGCCAAGAATCTTATGAAAAACTAGAAGAAGCTTGGACCGAAAAGGAAGAATTTTTTGCGAAAACCTTAAACTCTATTGGTGGATTCCGTCTCGAAATTTACAAAAAGCGTGGATGGGAAAATGTATTGCAAGAGCCGTTGCATATTAACCGGATGAAGCAAGAAACACTGGATGCGATGTGGGGAGCAATTAGCAAAAATAAACAGCCTTTCGTCGAGTACTTAGCTAAAAAAGCTGAATTGCTTGGCAAAGATAGTTTGGATTGGTATGACGTAGATGCACCGGTAACTAAAAGTACGCAGCAATTTACTTACCAAGAAGGGGCAGAGTTTATCTTAAAGCAATTCAGTAAGTTTGGTCCGGAATTGGAGTATTTTGCAAAACAAGCGTTTGAAAAAGGCTGGATTGAAGCGGAAGATCGCCCAAACAAACGACCAGGTGGATTTTGTACGGGCTTACCACTAAGTGAAGAGTCACGTATTTTCATGACTTACAGCGGATCTATGTCCAATGTGGCAACACTGGCACATGAACTTGGTCACGCGTTCCATTCTTATGCACTGCGTCCTGTTCATTCGCTAAATCGTTCGTACGCAATGAACGTAGCAGAAACAGCTTCTACATTCGCTGAAATGATTGTTGCAGATGCCGCTGTGAAAAATGCTCAGTCTAAAGAGGAAAAAATCGCATTACTCGAAGACAAAGTTCAGCGGAGTGTCGCATTTTTTATGAATATCCATTCGCGTTTTCTTTTTGAAACACGATTTTATGAAGAACGTAAAAAAGGGGTCGTGCCTGCAGCTCGTTTAAATGAATTAATGGAACAAGCTCAAGAAGAAGGGTTTGCCGGAGGGTTGGCTTCAACACATCCACATTTCTGGGCATCTAAACTTCATTTTTATATTACTCAAGTGCCATTTTATAACTTCCCGTATACGTTCGGCTACTTATTCTCGTTGAGTGTGTATGCAAAAGCTCTAGACGCAGGAAGCAGCTTCGAAGAAAAATATATGGCTTTGCTTCGGGATACAGCAGTAATGTCCGCAGAAGAATTGGCGATGAAACATTTGGGCGAAGATATAACACAACAGGCGTTCTGGGAAAAAGGAATCGCTTTGTGTGTCCAAGATGCCAAAGAATTCATTTCACTGACATCTGCTGAGGCTTAAGATGAACTTGCTTTTTGAGGGACAGACTTGTTATTTGCGCAGTTTAACAGTGGAAGATGCAGAAGGTATGGTGCAACTGCTATTGCGAAATCGGGAATATTGGTCTGTCTACGAACCAAGCCACCGCGATAGCTATTTTACACCAGCCATTCAGCGAGAAAAAATTCGAGAGTCGATATATCAAGCGAGAGAAAATCGGGAATACAGTGTAGGGATTTATGAACATAACACAAACAAACTAATTGGTCACATTTCTGTATATAGTGTGAAACGTATGCCTTTTTTAAGCGCTTTAGTTGGTTATTCAATCGATGAAGCGTATGTTGGTAAAGGAATTGCTACGGAAGCTGTGAAGCTAATGACCGTCTTTGGTTTTGAACAATTGCGTCTTCACCGAATCGAAGCATATGTTTCACCTGATAATATTGGTTCGATTCGGGTATTAGAGAAAACTGGATTTCGTCAAGAAGGGTTACTTAAGCAGTTTCTTTATATTAATGGTGAATGGAAAGATCATTACTATTACGCGATGATGGAGCAAGAATTTTGAAAGGGTAAGGCCACCTATAAAAAATGGTGGAATGACCTGCATCGTTGGTTTGAATGATGAATAACAAGAGAAGAAGGTGTGAAGAATGGATAAAGCTAAATTATTCTCTTATCATAAATGGGCAGCAATCACTTGTTTGCAACATGTACAAACTTCAGGCGAGGAATTTTATAGTAAAGAAGGCATTAACTCTTTTGCTTCCATTCAAGAAACAACAGAGCATGTCCTAGGTGTAGAGAAACTGTGGCTACTCCGAATGTCGGGCGTTACGAATCCAACGTTCGAACATTTTGATGTGGAAACAACAGGAAAAGCAATTGAGGCTTATGGATTGCTTCATGAGGAAATGGAAGTGTTTTTCTCATCTCTCACAGACCAACAGTGGGAAGAGACACTGCATTACCGGAATATGCGCGGGGATAAATTTTCTACGACAAGAGAAGAAATGTTGTTCACTTTTGTCAATCATGCAAGCTATCATAGAGGACAAGTTACATCTTTGCTCAGACAATTTGGCAAAGAAGGAATTGCACTCGATTATATCTATTACCAAAAAGAAAACCGCTGAGAATTTCTCAGCGGTTTTCGTTACCATTGACGACAACATCTAGCTTACCAGTTGTGGGGTCAATAACTAGCCCATGCACAGGAACGTTTTTATCTAATAATGGATGATGACGCACCATATTAACACTATGGGCAACACTTTCCGTCACATCATCAAATCCACGAAGCCAACCTTCTAAGTCTACTCCAGAGTATTCCATCATCTCAATGGTCTTTTCATCTATTCCTCGGATTTTCATTTTATCAAGAATTTCTTTAGGTTTAATTGCGGACATCCCACAGTCATGGTGTCCAATAATATAAATTTCATCTGCATTTAACTCGTACACCGCGACAATTAGGCTACGCATGATGCCACCAAAAGGATGATTAATGACAGCCCCAGCACTTTTCACAATTTTTACATCACCATTTTTAAAATTCATTGCTTTTGGCAACATTTCAAAAAGCCGCGTATCCATACATGTTAAAATAACAACTTTCTTATCCGGAAATTTAGTGGTCATATATTGCTCATACCGTTTTTCTTTCACGAATTCTTCGTTGTACTCTAAAATTTGGTCTAATAAAGCCATTAACCTTCCCCCTTATCGAATAATACTCTTTTATTTTAATCTAAATTTATAAGAAATACGAATTACAACAGGAATATTTTTAAAAATCAGGAAGATAGTCATCTTTCAATAATTAATGTTGATAATAGTATGTTTTCATATCATCACAGCTATGATAAAGGAAAAAAAGACTAAAGAAAACCCATGAAACGGGGTCTACTTTAGCCTTTATGCATTTAACGCGACATTTTTTCTAATTGCTTAATCATACCAAGTGATAACCCGGTTCCGATAGCGACAGACTCCAATGGCTGAGGTGCGATATGGACAGGGACTGAAATCTCTTTTGACAGCCATTCCTGTAAACCTTTTAAAAGCGCACCGCCACCAGAAATAACAACGCCTTGGTCCACCATATCGCCAGATAACTCAGCTGGACAATTTTCCAACGTTGCACGAATGCATTCAAGAATGGCGGATAACGATTCTTTAAGCGCGTCTTGTGTTTCAAGAGAGCTTAAAGTAATGGTTTTTGGTAAACCTGTCATAATATCGCGGCCACGTATGTCCATCGTTTCAACCTCATGAGAGATTGGTGCGTATCCAATTTCTTTTTTGATATTCTCAGCGGTGCGTTCACCGATCAAAACATTGTATTGTTTGCGGACATAATGAATAATATCTTCATCCATGCGATCGCCGGCTACTTTGACCGTGTTTGATGACACGACTCCACCAAAAGAGATAATGCCGACTTCAGTGGTGCCTCCGCCAATATCGACAATAACACTTGCTACAGGTTCACTGATTGGCAAATTTGCGCCAATTGCAGCTGCTACAGTTTCTTCAATCAAGTGAACGGTTTTAGCGCCGCTTTTTTTGACTGCATCGTGAATTTCGCGGCGTTCAACCTTAGTAGCTCCGGATGGAGTGCAAACCATAACGGTAGGTTTACGAAAAGTACTACCAAGTTGTTTCAAGGCTCTTTGCATGATGATGGTCAATAATTCTCTCGTTACATCAAAATCTGCAATGACTCCATCTTTTAACGGACGGACGATAAGAATAGAATCTGGGGCTTTTCCAAGCATTGCTTTTGCTTCATTACCAATGGCTAAAACCGTGCGTGTTTTTGCATCCAGTGCAACCATTGAAGGTTCATTTATAATGATGCCTTTTTCTTTTGTATAAACCAATATATTTGCAGTTCCTAAATCAATGCCAATAGCTGTTGCAGAAAACATACATGAATACCTCCTATAAATAAAAACCTTGACTTGATAGAATTTTATCATTACAAACCAGCAAACGAAAGAGTCCAAGGAACCTAAAGTGAAAAAAGTAAAAAAATACCTATTTCAATAAATGAAATAGCAAACAATATAAAAACCGGCTTCAATAAAGAAGCCGGTTTTTATCGCTTAATATTTTTTTTCAGGAATAGGATCTACATGCTCAGAGTCGTGCGTGTGAAGCTCTTTCCCAAGAAAGTGAAGAAGCGTAAAGAAAAACATGAAAATGACGACCATAAAGCCAAGAACGACAGTGATGTCATAAAACATAATGATAACTCCTCTCTAAACTGTAATTATCAATCTTAAGTATACCCGATTTCAACAGAAAAAATAAGTGTCGAATTATCGATACTTAAAAAGCCCAGTTACCATCACGGAAAATTGGTTCACGCGAACCATCTTCTAAAATCCCGTCAATGTCCATTTCTGAAGAGCCAACCATGAAATCGACATGAGTAATGCTTTGGTTCAAGCCGTTTTCCAAAAGTTCTTCTTGTGACATTGTTTTTCCACCTTCAAGGCAAAATGCATAGGCACTGCCAATAGCGAAATGATTTGAAGCGTTTTCATCGAACAATGTATTGTAGAATAGAATATTCGAATCAGAAATCGGCGATTGATGAGGAACCAATGCAACTTCTCCTAAGAAGTGTGAACCTTCATCGGTAGCAATCAGTTGTTTCAGAACATCTTCGCCTTGAGCAGCTGTTGCATCAACAATTTTTCCGTCTTTAAATGTAATTTTAAAGTCGTCAATAATATTACCGCCATAGCTCAAAGGTTTAGTGCTTGAAACAAAGCCGTTTACGCCTGGTTTATATGGAACAGTGAAAACTTCTTCAGTTGGCATGTTTGCCATAAATGTGTCGCCTTTTTCATTAACCGATCCAGCTCCACACCAAAGATGACCTTTTGGAAGTGCTACTTCTAAATCTGTTTTCGGCGATGTGTAATGAAGTTTCGCGTACTTTTTATCGTTCAAATAATCGACTTTTGTATGCAATAAGCGGTTATGTTCGGACCACGCCTCAATTGGTTGATCAAGGTCTGCACGAACAGCTTTAAAGATCGCATCCCAAAGTGCGTCAACTTGCTGTTCTTTTGGTAATTCAGGAAATACTTTAGCTGCCCAATTTTCTGAAGGTGCTGCTAGAACGGACCAGCTAATTTTATCGGATTGGACATATTGACGATATTTGCTTAATGCCTGTCCAGTCGCTTTTTGTGATGCGGCAATACGTTTTGAATCGATTCCCGATAATAAATCAGGACTTTGAGACACAATGCTGATAAATGCAGCACCTTGTTCTGCTAGTTGTTCGCGCTCTTGAACTTTCCAAGCAGGGTATTGTGAAAACGAATCCTCTGGTGCTAATTCAAAACGCAGACGTGCAATGGCATCGTCAGACCAATCTACATAGACTTGTTTAGCTCCTGTTTCATAAGCTTTTTGGGTAAGTAGACGAACGAATGGTGCAGAATCGATAGCGGCAGCAATATATAATTGCTGACCCGGTTGAATATTTACTCCCACTTTTATAGCTAGTTCAGCATAGCGGGCTAATTTCTCATTAAAAGACGTCAAATAAATCTCTCCTCTCATCTCTTCTATAGTAGCAATTTTCAGTCTCAGCCTGCAATCATTTATACCAGTCTTTCAAATTAATTATTTTTCTTGTATTATTTATTATAAAAGTTTATAATTAAACAAAAGTTTAAATGGAGGTGTAGATATGAATCAGAAAGAAGTGGAAGTGTTGGAATTGATCCGCCGAAATCCTTATCTGTCCCAACAGGAAATGGCCGAAAGGTTAAATATGTCCAGACCTTCGCTTGCCAACTTCATCTCAAATTTAATGCGGCAAGGTAAAATTTTGGGACGCGCATATGTATTACCAGAAGAAAAAACGGTTATATGTATTGGCGGTGCCAATGTCGACAGGAAATTCCTGATGCAGCAAACTGCACAAATGGGCACATCAAATCCTGCATCTGTTTCCGGGAGTGTCGGTGGAGTTGCAAGAAATGTTGCTGAAAATTTGGGGCGACTAGGCAATTCTGTTAAACTCCTATCCATTGTTGGAAATGATCCTGAGTGGGATTTAATTGAAGCGGCATCAAATTCTTTTATGTCAACAGAACTTACCAAGGCGGTTGAAGGCCTTTCAACTGGAACATACACAGCCATTTTAGAACCTGATGGCGAAATGATACTGGCAATGGCGGATATGAAAATTTATGATTTTATGACACCAGCTTATCTTTCGAAAAATGACAGTGCATTACTGTCTGCTGCTTTTCTTGTAATCGATTTAAACTGTCCACGTGAAACGGTAGAATATGTACGTAAATTAGCTTTAGCTAACAAAATTCCCTTAGCTGTTATTCCGGTATCGGCTCCAAAAATGAATCATTTGAGTGATGATTTAGCAGGTATCAGTTGGTTGATTTTAAATCGTGATGAAGCAAGTAAGTATTTGGAGATGTCTATCGAGACGATAGAAGAGTGGCATCAGGCCGTTCAACGACTTTTAGATCGAGGAGCAGAATCAGTCGTCATCACAGGTGGGAAAGAAGGCGCTATAGCCGGAAACTCTACAGACACTAAACATTACACTTCCATACAAGTCGAACATGTAGCCGATGTCACAGGCGCAGGAGATGCATTCTCGAGTGCAATCGTCCATAGCATATTAGGAAGCCAAGATTTAGACGCAGCAATTCATGCGGGTATGGTGAATGCAGCAAAAACATTAGAAAGCAATTCGACTGTTCGTCAAGAACTGACAGCGGTACAACTACAAAAAGAACTGGAGGAATTACAATGAACACAATGATTTCATATTCAACAGAAGTACAACAGGCACTAGAGGGCAAAAAACCAATCGTAGCACTTGAATCAACAATCATCTCGCATGGTATGCCTTATCCGCAAAACGTGGAAACAGCTCGTATTGTAGAACAAATTATCCGTGATCATGGCGCCGTTCCAGCAACTATTGCAATTATGGATGGCGAGATTAAAATCGGGTTGTCTGAAGAAGAATTAGAACTTCTTGGTAACACTCCTGGGGTTTCTAAAGTCTCAAGAAGAGATATCGGCCAAGTCATCGCAACAAAACAAATTGGAGCGACAACTGTAGCAGCTACGATGATCTGCGCAGAACTTGCAGGTATTCGCGTTTTCGCTACTGGGGGTATCGGTGGAGTACACAGAGGCGCAGAAACAACAATGGATATTTCGGCAGATTTAGAAGAACTATCAAACACTGGAGTCGCTGTTGTATGTGCAGGAGCAAAATCAATTTTGGATATTGGGTTAACAATGGAATACCTTGAAACCAAAGGGGTTCCTGTTATCGGCTACCAAACAGATGTGATGCCAGCATTCTACACGCGTTCAAGTAGCTTTGATCTAACGTTCCGCACAGACAACACAGATGAGTTAGCTAAAGTGCTAAAAGCAAAATGGGATTTAGGAATTGATGGCGGAGCAGTTATCGCCAACCCAATTCCAGCAGAACATGCTTTAGAAGAGTCGTTCATTAATGACATTATTGCACAAGCGATGACAGAAGCAAATGACAATGGCATTTCAGGCAAGGAAGTTACACCCTTCCTTTTAGGAAAAGTGAAAGAATTGACTGAAGGAAAAAGTTTAGTTGCCAATATCGAGTTAGTGAAGCATAACGCGAAAGTTGGAGCGGAACTAGCTGTAGCTTATAACAAACTTTAAGAATAATTTGTGAAAAGAAGTCCATTCGTGGGCTTCTTTTTTTGTTGGGCAGCATTAAGTGGTTTTTAATCTCTTAGGTTTAGGGTAAAGAGGAGCAAGGGGTTGAGGTAGATGAAAACAGATGTGTTCATTGGCGGAGGTGGAATTGGTGGATTAACGCTTGCTTTAAAGTTGGCGCAACGAGGCATCCAAGTGATTCTTGCCGAGCGAATGGCTGTAAAAGCACCTACTTATAAAGGAGAACTTCTGCAACCAAAAAGTATGCAAATTTTTGATGAACTCGGAATTTATGAGCAAGTATGCAATCGTTCAAACGAAATTAAAGTATTAGACATGCTTGAACTTTCTAGCTCGTTACAAGTAAAGGATCAATCGTTCATGGATTACAACGTGTTACCAGGTAAATACAATGCAGCTTATATGATGCATCATGAAGAATTAAAATCGGTAATTTTAAATGCAGCATGTGAATACGATAATTTCGAGTATTTAAAAGGTACGGCTTGTAAAGGTTACGGAGATAAAACAGCTGTTCTTCAAAAAGGAACGGAGAAATTTGAAGTGGAAGCTCAGTTTTTCTTTGGGGCAGAAGGCCGATCCTCGGTTACACGAAAAGCGATGGAAATAGAAGTTAAGCAAACTACTTACAATCATCATTTTTTGACAGTTACTTTCCCGCGAGCGAAGGATTTTACAGATGGCAAAATCATTTCTACATATAATCGTTTTTTAGGCCTTTTTCCATTGCCAGATGATCAAGTTCGTAGCGTTTACTTAATCCCACCAGGAGATTACAAACAATTAAAAGAAAAACCAATCAGTCATTTTCATAAACTCTACACAGATTTAGCTCCTGTAGTAGATGGATATGTTCAACAGCTAAGCGATTGGAAAAAAATCCAATTGATGATTCCTGTAATGTATCATGCTAATTCCTATGTGAAAGGCAACAAAGCAATCATTGGAGATGCATGTCACGCTGTACACCCTATGGCAGGAGAGGGGATGAATATGGCGATACAAGACGCCGATATTTTAGGTGAATTAACGGCAGATATGTTCGAATATAAAAAAACGCATTCAGGTAATTTGAAGTGGTACGAAAAAGTGCGCTATAAACGTGCTGATCACGTCATTCAATTGAGCCATTTAGCAGCATTAGCCTATTCGTTTCCATTTAAACCGGTAAGCTATATCCGTCAGCGAACATTTGAACGTATGGAAGAAGATCCAATTCTCCATTTTAAACAAATGTTGAATGTTTCGGGTCTTGGTATGTGGAAAGAAAATGTTCGTGATCGATTTATTCAAGGTGGCATTATGCCAGTACGTATGAAAGATTTACCGAAAGATCGTAAAGAATTAAAATACTATACACCGGAAGATGATTATCCATGGAAAACGGAGGGACTCAAATGATTGATGTGATGAAGATGTTTAAAGCAAGAATGTATATGAAACGCAATCAACCTTTTTTATACAGTTGGCATGCGTATGTTGGTTATGAGTTGGACTTATTTAAAGCGTTCGAGCGCCCAATGACAAAAAGGGATGTGGCAGATGCCCTTCAACTTGACGCAGACTTATTAAATCAGTGGGTTAGCGTAGGTGTATCAATTGGCCATTTAAAAGAAGCGGGAAGAAGTCGTTATAAAACCTGGAATGCTTGGAAATTGCCAAAACCAAAAGGCAATAATTCCTCTGGGGTACTCTTAAAAGAAATGATGGAATTGCATATTCCAACACTTTTAAGTTATCCCGACATGATGCGTAACCAAGACCGTCTGCATTACGATGAAGAAAAACACGCACCAACTGTAGCGGAAACAAGTCGGTTGTTGGAAGTGTTGGCTCTTCCTAAAATTTCAAGACGTTTAAAACAAACAGAAGCAGCATCAGTATTGGATATCGGTTGTGGAGAAGGTGGCTATATTAAAAAATTAGCCGAACGTTTCCCTAAAACGCATTTTACTGGAATTGAAATCAGCCCTTCTGTTACAGAAGTCGCGAAAAAACTAACAAAAGACAATAAAAACATTTCAATTGAAAATGCAGATCTGTGGAAATACAAACCTGATCAACCTCAAGACATGGTCATGATGAACAACGTAATTCACTATATCGATCTCGAGAAACGTCAAGAACTTTTTAATGAATTGGCCAGCTGGGTTAAAGAGAATGGCATGTTGTCGGTAATAACCCCTATTGCTGGAGGCAGTGACAGCCCACCCTTCGCCAATGTCTTTAATAGCTTTTTCTCATCGTTCGATAATTTGTACCGCTTACCTGAACGTGAAGAATTAGCCGAATGGGGAAAGCAAGCAGGACTTGAATTACTAAGCATACAAACGGTCATAAAAGAAGGCGGTTGGTATGTTGTGCATTATGAAAAGAAAAGCTGAAGAAGCCGTTAAGGTTCGACAGGCATAAGACGGCCCGGCGAAGCGACGTGTTTACAGTCGTATAGCCGGGCTGACTTATGACCCGAGAACCTGGCTTCTGAAGCTGGACAAAAAGAAAAGCTGAAACGACCGTTTTGCTCCGACAGGCATAAGGCTACAATCAAAAAAATACCTTGAAGGCTAATGCCTTCAAGGTATTTTTTATGTGTTATTTGCGCAATGAGCCAAGTTCAGTAGCGATGGCTTGCATTTCACTTGTACTAAATTTGTCGCGAGTTGCAACCATTTGGTATAAGTCATGTAAATCTTCATATTGAGAAGCGTTGAAATGTTCAGCTCTCATTGCATCAACATTAACCATACGCAATTTGGCTTTTATTTCTTCAATCATAAAGCTGACATTTTCTGGAGAAGGTGTAGATAAGTCCATGATAAGTTCCTGCCTTTCAGGTGGGTATACTTTATCATTTCATTATTCAAATGTAATGTCAATTGCCAGCCTGTTTTGCTTCTTTTTCTTCTTTGATTTTTGCAATAATGCGTTTCGTTTCTAGAACAATGACACCCGACAAACCGAGAAGTCCGATTAAGTTAGGGAACGCCATTAATCCATTCATAACATCAGAGAAAGTCCATACAACATCAAGTGAAACTGTTGCACCAACGAATACCATCAAGACGAAAGCTACGCGGTAAACAATTAGCAATGCTGGATTTTTAAATAAGTATTGGAAACATTTCTCTCCGTAGTATGACCAACCAATAATTGTAGAAGATGCGAAGAAGATCAAACCGACAGCCACAATAATCGGGCCAGCGCCTCCTAAAAATTGTTCGAAAGCAGCTGTTGTTAATGCAGCACCTTCAAGTGATTCGTCTTTATAAAGACCAGACATAACAATCGTAACACCTGTGATCGAACAAATGATGATTGTATCGAAAAGCACTTGTGTCATGGATACTAATGCCTGACGTCCAGGTAAATCTGTGATGGCAGCAGCAGCAGCTATCGGAGCAGAACCAAGTCCAGCTTCGTTGGAGAATACGCCTCGCGCGACACCGTAGCGAATCGCGGCACCAATCGCGCCACCAACTGCAGCTTCACCTGTAAATGCAGCACTAAAGATTGTGCCAAATGCAGCTGGAATCAATTCCATATTAAGAATCATAATAATAATTCCTGCGATGATATAAAATAGAGCCATAAAAGGTACGAAGAAAGAAGTAACACGCCCGATACTCTTAATCCCGCCAAGTAAAACAAGAGCAGTAAAAATTGTAAGGATGATTCCAGTAATCCATGTCGGAACACTAAAGGTATCACGAACAACAGATGCAACTGAGTTTGATTGTGTTCCATTACCGATACCAAATGCAGCAATGGCACCAAAAATAGCAAATAATACCGCTAACCATTTTTGTTTTAACCCGTGTTCAAGGTAATACATAGGTCCGCCAGCCATTTGTCCTTTAGCGTCAACTACACGATATTTAACAGCAAGAACGGCTTCACCGTATTTAGTAGCCATCCCGAAGAATGCAGAAAACCACATCCAGAAAATTGCACCCGGTCCACCGAGAATAACCGCTGTTGCGACACCAACAATATTACCGGTACCGACTGTAGCAGCCATTGCGGTTGAAAGTGCTTGGAAATGACTAATATCTCCTTTAGAAGTTGTATCTGTGTTTTTCGTGAAAACCAATTTTAATGCATAAGGCAATAAACGAAGCTGTAGAACGCCAAGACGAACGGTTAAGAAAATTCCTGTTCCTACTAATAAAATTAATAAAGGTGGTCCCCATACTAAACCGCTTATCGTACCCAATAACTCTTCAAACTGTTCCATTATTAATCCCCCTTCTATAATCTCCTTCTCTATCTTATAAAACCTCCTGTAAACATAATATTCCGAAACTTTTTTAATATAGTCAAGCTATTTTTATAAAAAAAGCGTTTAGGTCTTTAATGATTAGGGAAAATTCCTAACAGATGTGAAATTATTTATACTATTGGGAGGAATTTAGGATGAGCCAAAACAAATTAATGACAGGATTATTAGTAGGAGCAGCGGTGGGTGTGATTGTCTCACTTTTTGATCGCAATACAAGAAACGATGTTATAGAGAAATCTAAAAAAGCTTCAGACAATGCAAAATACTATGCTTCGAATAGAGATGAACTAGTACAAGCTTTCCAGCACCAGGCTGAAAGAGCACAAAACTTATATTCTCGGATTTCTGAAGATGCTTCTTATGTAGGCAGTAAAGTAAATGAATTGAAAGAAATGTCTCCACAAGTAAAAGAAATGGCAATTGAAACAAAAGAGGCGTTCTTAGATACGAAAGAAGCAGTTGTTGAAACAAAAGATGATGTCATTTCAGCAGTGAAAGAAGACAATCCATCTCCAACTACTTCTTTAGGAGATAACGATACAAATCGCTCAAACGGTCAACCCAGCGGGAATACCAATTCAGAAAATCGGTTATAGGAAGTTTGTGCAGATGAAACCCGCAGATCAGCAACCAACTGACAGCGAAAAACGCGCCTATTCGAATACATATGATGTTACGAAAGGCAGCGGGTTTTTTAAAGAATTGTTTCAACGGATTAAAGACGTCGACGTGCCAGGGCTTGGAGCACAGTTGGCGTTTTTTTTCCTCTTGTCTATTTTCCCGCTATTAATTTTCTTAGTTACGTTGTTGCCATATTTGGCGTTGTCTCGTGGTGAAATCTTCAACTTTCTAGAGGAAGTAGTACCTGGAACGGTCTACGTACTAATTGAAAGTACTGTAGTAGAAGTTTTAACCACGCAAAATACAGGGTTATTGTCTTTTGGTATTTTAGCAACAATTTGGTCGGCTAGTCTTGGTATGAACGCGTTGATTAAGTCGCTAAATCTCTCATATAAAGTTGCCGAAAATCGTCCAATTCTTTTGGCCAGAGCGATGTCAATAATATTAACCGTTTTGTTGATTTTTATTTTAATAGTAGCGTTGGCATTGCCGATTTTTGGAGAGCAGCTTGGACGATTAATTTTTTCGTTTTTAGGCTTAGAAGCGAATTTTTTAGTGGTTTGGAATTCTATCCGTTTTACGATTCCAGCCATTGTCATTTTTGTTGCGTGTGCCATTATTTATTGGTTGGCTCCAAATGTGAGACTTAATATTTTAAGTGTATTGGCTGGAGCTGCGTTTGCGGCAACAGGATGGTTGCTAACGTCATATTTGTTTTCTATTTATGTTAAAAATTTCGGAAGTTTTTCAGCAACTTATGGCAGTATCGGGGCAATTATTGTGTTGATGCTCTGGCTATATGTCTCGGCAATGCTTTTGGTCATTGGTGGCCAGATCAATGCCGTGATGAATGAACGGCGGTATTTATTAAAACAAAAGACGACATGATTGTTAACAATCATGTCGTCTTTTGCTTATATATTGCGGTTTAACATACGTAAGCCATTCAAAATGACTAAAATCGTACTGCCTTCATGACCGATAACACCGAGTGGAAGTGTAATGGCTTGAAAAAAATTTGAGATGATTAATAACACAATAACTGCAACTGAAAAAAAGATATTCTGTTTGACGATCCGCTGCATTTTTTTAGAAAGGCGGATTGCGTATGCGATGCGAGATAAATCATTTTTCATCAAAATAACATCTGCCGTCTCCAGTGCAATATCAGTTCCTTCGCCCATTGCAATTCCAGTTGTCGCAGTTGCGAGAGCAGGGGCATCGTTTATGCCGTCTCCTGTCATAGCAACATATTCATACTTTTTCACAAGTTTTTTCAGTTCATCGACCTTATCAGCGGGCATGCATTCTGCAATATAGTCGTCAACGCCAGTTTCTTTTGCAATAACGCCCGCAGTTTTGCGATTGTCGCCCGTTAGCATAATACAGTAGATCCCTGCTTTTTTCAGTTCATCGATTGTAGATTTAGTAATGTCGCGAACCGTATCTTTTAATGCCATAGCAGCGAGTATTCCTTCACCGTCACGAACAAAGGTTACAGTTTTTCCTTGGTTGGCTAGCTTTTCCAATAAGCCATCTTCAAAATCTTCTGCTAGCGATTCTCCCACAAATTTAGGTTTTCCTACAAGAAATTCTTCTTTATTAATGGTTGCTTTCAAGCCATTGCCCGGAACGTCTTGAATCATCAAGTTTGGCACAGGTGTAATTCCTTTAGAAACGACAAAGTCATTTATCGCTTTTGCTAAAGGGTGGTTTGACTGTGACTCGATTCCAGCAATTCGTGCCATCGCTAGTTGCGGGTCGGCTCCTTCGCGAATAACAAAATCAGTCACTTCAGGTTTACCACGCGTCAATGTTCCTGTTTTATCAAAAGCAATAGCTTGGACCATGCTCAAATTTTCTAAATGTATGCCACCTTTGAAAATGATGCCGTTTTTTGCACCGTTGGAAATTGCTGCGAGTGTGGCAGGCATGATAGAAGCAACTAGAGCACAAGGAGAGGAAACTACTAGCAAGACAATTGCGCGGTAAAATGTTGTGTTCCAATCCCAGCCAACTAGATAATGAGGTAAAAACAACATTAGGATAAAAACCAAAATGACGACTTTTACATAACGTCCTTCAAACCGTTCGATAAATTGCTGAGAAGGGGATTTTTCGCTTTGCGCAGATTGTACCAAGTCAATAATTTTTTGGAATAAGGTTTCTGTGCTAGGTTTGGTCATTTCCATAGTAATAGTACCAGATAAATTAACCGTACCTGCAAAAAGCTCATCTTCTTTGTATTTAGAAACCGGAAGTGCCTCGCCGCTAATCGCCGACTCGTCTACTGCTGTTTGCCCTTTTTGAAGGACACCGTCTACAGGAACTCGTTCACCTGGCTTTACTACAATAGAATCTCCGGTATCAAGTTCACTTAAAGAAACAAGAATCGTTTGATTGTCTTTTACTAGCCATGCCGTTTCTGGTTGGATTTTCATTAAAGAGGTAATTTCTTTTTTGCTTTTGTTCATCGTGTAGGTTTCTAGCGCACCACTTAAAGAAAATATAAAAATTAAAATAGCACCTTCTGTCCAATAGCCTATAACAGAAGATCCGACGGCAGCTAAAATCATTAATATTTCAACATTCAGCTGTTTGTCTTCGATGGTTTTCAAAATGCCATATTTGGCTTTGGCATAGCCTCCAATTCCGAAGGCGAGTATATAAATAATGGCTGAGAGAGTAGCTTGTTGTTGTAGTTCAAGTGTGAAAGCGATGAGGATTAATATTCCTGACAATATGGAGGCAATCAATTCGATATGCATTTTGATAAATGACATGAGTGGCACCTCGCTTCTTGGAATCTGATTTAATCAATCAAAGTGAATGAAGAGACATGAAGGAGTTTGGAAGGAAAGGAAGATTAAAAACGTACTTACTCTGTAGTTTATCACATTGCTTTAAAACTAAAGAGTAAGATAGCCTATGTTACAAACCAAAAGAAAAATCCGCTGCTAAAGAGAGCGGATTTACAGATTATTGATCTTCAGAAGGACGACTTTGAAATTGTTTCATTTTATCGTCCAAATCGTCAACCATCGCGATCAAGCGATCAATGTCTTCAAGTTCTGTGTTTTCAGGTTCAATCGTATCTAATACTTCTAAAAACATACTTAAGCGCTGCTTCATATAAGAAACTTGCTGTTCTTTATTCGTAATGGATTTTCCCATGTGATACACCTCATTTCGCAAGTTAATCGTACCGGAAAACGAAGAATATTTCAATAAAGTATGGGTAAAACGAATTATTTTACTAGTTTTTATATTTTGAATATTTACTTAATGGTTCGTCTATGTTAAGTTAAGGTTAATCAAAAGAGAGGGGAGGCCGAAGGAAATCAGCGAAACCACATCACAGCATCAGGAAATTCGAAGGAGGCGGTTCGCACATTTCATCGGTACTTTAACCGAGAATGACTTTATGAAAGATAACTTAACCGTATATAAAACGTAAAAGGCTCATCCACCATCTGACATCAGATAGGGAATGAGCCTTTTATGATGGTTAACGAATTTCGTAGGTTTCAACAACTTCAATTGAATCTTGTACAGATTGAACCATTGAACAATTTTTACGCGTCAATTCTAAAATACGTGGCATTTTTTCGTCTTTAATATCGCCAGTAATAATAAAGTGCAAATGTACTTTTTCCACTCGACCAGCTACTTCGTCATTACGGACAACTTCTTTCACTTCGATTTGAATATCCTCAAACGGCATCCTCATCTTATCAAACACTTTTCTCATTACACCACCACTGCAAATCGCCAATGAAGATACTAATAATTGATAAGGTCTAAAGCCGTATTCTTCATTACCGGAGATTTGAAGATCTCCGAAAGGTAAATGCCCTGTAAATCCATTTTCATTCATTGAAAAATTCATCTTATAACGCCTCCCTATGATAGAATTGTATCTGAAATCATCTCAAATACAAAAGAACAAGCTCATAAGGAGGCACCATGAAGTCATATTTACAAAGTGCCCGTGGACGATTTTGGATTTTGGTCACCATTGTCTCAATATCTGGCTTTTCACAAGGTATGTTATTGCCGTTGATTGCGGTTATTTTTGAACAAGATGGTGTTTCGTCTGCCTTGAATGGGTTAAGCGCAACTGGGTTATATGTTGGAACACTGTTAATCGCTCCTTTTATGGAACCGCAACTGCGCAAGTTTGGTTACAAACCGCTCATTTTAGTAGGAGGGGGATTGGTCATCCTATCTCTTTTTCTCTTTACGTTATGGAAATCGGTGTTATTTTGGTTTTTGTTACGGATATTAATTGGTGTCGGAGACCAAGCACTTCATTTTTCGACACAGACGTGGATTACGAGTACATCACCTCACCACCGGTTAGGTCGTAATATTGCGATTTACGGCATGTCTTTTAGCATTGGGTTTGGTGCAGGACCGTTATTTGTTCCGATGGTAGAAGTGTTCGAGGCATTGCCATTTATCGTATCTGGCATCCTTTGTTTAGTGGCGTGGTCTTTAGTTTTTTTAGTGAAAAATGATTTCCCTGAAGCTACTGGCAGCGCTATGACAGCGCGTGGAACAATTGGTCGTTTTAAAGCAGCCACTTTAATTGCTTGGGTCGCATTTTTACCGCCACTAGGTTATGGATTTTTAGAAGCCTCTCTCAATGCAATTTACCCTGTCTATGCATTGCGGCAATCAATTGAAGTGGGCATGGTTTCAATCATGCTGGCTGCTTTTTCAGCAGGAGCAATTGCTACACAATTACCGTTGGGAAATTTGAGTGATCGCATTGGTCGGAAAAAAGTATTATTAGTAGCGTTAGTGGGTGGAGCTGTGGTTTTTGTAGCTGCTAGCTTTTATGAAACAAATGCATGGATGACGATAGGTTTCTTTGCAGTAGCCGGTATGTTTGTAGGCTCTACATTTTCACTGGGTATTTCATACATGGCTGATTTGATGCCAAAAGAGTTATTGCCTACGGGGAACTTATTATGTGGAATTGCATTTAGCATTGGAAGTTTAGCAGGACCCACAATGGGCGGAGTGTTTATTCAATACTCAGGAGGATTAAGTTTCTTACTGCTTATTGCTACTATATTATTCGTAATTGCCCTACCTATTGCATTAAAAA
The DNA here is from genome assembly GCF_022489025.1 of Planococcus halocryophilus. Taxonomy (GTDB): domain Bacteria; phylum Bacillota; class Bacilli; order Bacillales_A; family Planococcaceae; genus Planococcus; species Planococcus halocryophilus_A. The sequence continues at coordinate 64,621 of NZ_JAKVTG010000014.1, forward strand.
AACCAGTTAATACAAGTGTTGTCTAACAAAAAACTCCTCTTTTGTTTACTTAAAGAGATCGGAGCGATTTGTTCCCAACAAAAAACCTGTAGACAATTCGAATAAATCGAGTTGCCTACAGGTTGAGCTGAAGCCAAGTTTGTGAAATCTTGGTTTCAGCTTTTTTATTTCAGTACCAGCTTTGTGACCGATTCTACTTGCGCAGTTTGCGGGAACATATCAACCGGTTGAATATATTCGATTCGGTAAATTTTCGTTAGTTGTTGCAAGTCTTTAGCCAAAGTAGAAGGGTTACAAGACGTATAAACAAAACGTTTTGGTTTAACTTTCAAGATGGTTTGCAAGAGTGAATCTGCTAGACCTGTGCGTGGCGGATCAACCGTTAATACATCTGGAACAAAACCTTCATTGCTCCAAAGCTCTAGCCACTTTTCGGCTGTGCCTGTTACGTATTTCGCGGTATATCCTTGTGCTTTTGCATTTGCTTTTGCATCGACTACACTTTCATGAAGAACGTCCATGCCACGAATTTCTTTCGCACTATCTGCAAGCCAAAGACCAATTGTCCCAACGCCACAATAAGCATCAACGACGGTTTCTTTACCAGTTAACTCAGCGGCGCGTTTAATTTCGTCGTATAACTTAACGGTTTGCGTTGGATTGAGTTGGAAAAAGGCACGTGCGGATAAATCAAATGCTAATTCGCCTAGCTCTTCGTGAATGGTATCTTTACCAAATAATGTGATGGTTTCGTCACCAAATACAAGAGATGTTTTCTCTTTATTGATATTTTGAACGATTGAGACTAAGTTAGTATCAATTTTCTGCAAGCGCTCTAGTAATAATTCTTTTTGTGGAATTTTTGAGCGTGTCGTTACTAAAACAAGTTGGATTTCTCCAGTGTTAACCCCAGTGCGTACGACGATTGTGCGGATAATTCCTTTCATCGTCTTGCCATCGTATATTGGCATTTTCAATTCCTCTAAAATGCGTTTAACAGCATTCGTAATAACCGTTGTATCAGGATGTTGAACGATACATTCATCAATATCTAAAAGTTGATGAGATCCTTCAGCAAATAATCCGGCGATTACTTTCGAACCCTTTAGACGTGTCTGGAATTGGCTCTTATTGCGGTAACGCCACGGATCTTCCATGCCAATGGTTTCTTCGACTTGAACCTTTGTTCCTTTTAAATATCGTTCGAGTGCTTGTACAACTAGATCACGCTTTTCAACAAGCTGTTGACCATACGTCATATGCTGCAACTGACAGCCGCCACACGCTTCATAAATTGGACAAGGTGGAGTTTGGCGGTGAGGCGACGCTGTGTGAATCTTAATAATGCGTGCTTGAGCAAAATTTCGTTTGACCACCGTTACTTGCGCAGTGATTTCTTCTCCTGGCAAAGCTCCAGGTACGAATACGACATTGCGTTTAAAATAGCCAATGCCTTCCCCGTTGATCCCAAGTCGTTTAATCGTCATCGGAATTTTTTGGCCTTCTTCAATAATAGGTTTATCGTTCATGGATCTCACATCCTTCAGTTAATCATCTCCCCATTATAGTCTTATTTATAGATATCAGCCAGTGCTGATCGCAAATTCGGAAACTTGAATTGGAAACCATGTTGTTCGAGGACAATAGGTAAGACCCGCTGACCTTCGAGCACCAATTGACTTTTATCACCTAAAACCGCCTTCATTGCTAAAGATGGAACCGGAATCCAATGAGGTCGGCCAAGTGTATGTGCAATTTCTTTACCGAAATCTTTCATTTGTTTCGGATGAGGTGCCGTTACATTAAAGGCTCCGGTCAATTGATCGTTATCAAGTGCAAAAATCAATGCTCGTGCCACATCTTTAATATGAATCCATGACAGCCATTGTTTACCAGATCCAACAGTGCCGCCAGCGAACATTTTATAAGGCAAAGCCATTAAAGGTAAAGCCCCTCCATTTTTCCCAAGAATAATGCCGAAACGTCCACACGCTACACGTAATCCATCTTCTTCAGCGCGATGAGCTAAAATTTCCCAATCACGAACTGTTTGTGCCAAGAAGTCTGAACCAAGTTCGGCAGAAGCCTCAGTATAAGTAACCGTTTGAGAAGGTGGGTAAATACCGACAGCGCTGGCGTTTACTAAAACTTTCGGTTTTTTCTCTAGCTTGTGAATAATGCGCAATAATTCATTCGTAGCATCCATACGACTTGAGTAAATCAGTTTTTTCTGTTCTTCGCTCCAGCGACCATCATTAATGGAAGCACCAGCTAAATTAATAAAAGCATCAATGCCTTCTAACTGATTCTCAGGTTTCGCATCTTCAGCTAACCATTTTACGTATGTAATACTGCGTTGGGATGAGTCTTTCGCTTTTCTCGTCAAAATATACACTTCATCGCCTCTAGCGATTAATAAACGAATCAATTCTTTGCCTACAAATCCAGTACCGCCAGTAATTGCTATTTTCATTTCCATCGCCTCCTGTTTCTTACTAGCATACCCTTTTAGACCTCAAGCTATGCCATTGTCTGCTTGAAAGGTGTATAATATAACAAGAAGAGAGGTGCCAGTAAATGCCGATTATTTCGAAAATCACACAGGGAAAGAAAAACCCTGAAAGGTATAATATCTTTTTTGAAGATAAATATGCTTTTAGCGTGGATGAGGCGGTGCTTATCCGGTATCAGCTCACAAAAGGAAAAGAGCTAGATCAATGGACCATCGAAGAAGTCAATTTCGAAGATGAAGTCCGAAAAGCTTATAACAAAGCGCTCTACTATCTTGGGTTCCGTATGAGAAGTGAAGGCGAAGTGCGTCAAAAACTAAAAGAAAAAGAATACGGAGATGCCGTAATAGATGAAGCCATCAAAAAATTGTATACACATAATTTTTTGGATGACCAGCAATTTTCAGAAGCGTTAATGCGAACACAGATTAAATCAGGCAAAAAAGGTCCACGTGCGATTCAGCAAGATATGCAAAAGAGAGGAATTGATAAACAGATGCAAAAAGATGTTTTGGATTCCTATTCAGAAGAAGAACAATTGGAAGTCGCAAAAGGACTCGCTGAGAAAATTGCGTTAAAAGAAAAAATGAAAACACCAAGTCAAATCAATCAAAAAATTAGCGATACTTTGATGAGAAAAGGCTATAACTATGCACTGATTAAATTAGCAATCGAAGATTTAGATTTAGAAAAAGATGATGATCAATGGACAGAGATGATTGCAGAGCAAGGGGATAAACTGTGGCGCAAGAATAGTTCAAAACTGACTGGCTATGATTTAAAGTCAAAAGTGAAGCAAGGTCTTTACCAAAAAGGATTCCCCAGTGAAGTAATCAACGATTATTTAGATAAAAAGGAGCTTGAAGATGACTGAACAAAAGCCATATAGTGACATGACAGAGCATGAACTCCACGGGGAAATTGCTCGTTTAAGAGAAAAAGCAAGAAAAGCTGAACAGCTCGGTATCGTTAATGAATTTGCAGTACTTGAGCGAAAAGCTACAATGGCAGCAGCTTACTTACTAGATCCTGCTGATTTCAAACCAGGGGAAGTTTACCGCATTGAAGGAGACCCGAATGTCTATTTTCAAATTGATTATTTAAAAGGCCGATTTGCTTGGGGTTACCGCTTGGGTGGAGAAAAACATACGGAAGCGTTGCCGATTTCTATGCTGCGCCCGTTGAAAGAAGGGAAATAAACTAATGAAGGAAATTATTGAGCAACTAACAATTGAGCTATTAGAAAAAAATCCGAATCTTTCTGAAGAAAAAGCACGTACGTGGATTGAACTTTTGGCATCTGACTTTGAATCATCATACGCAAAAGCAGGATACGATTATCAAGGAACAGCAGTAGTCGAGAAAGTCATGCGTCAGTGGATCGACAGCTACGGCGACAAAATTCATGAATTTGCTGGGACGAATCCAAAATACGCACATTTATTAAAAGACTAGTAAGCAAACGGAAATAGGTGTGAAAAACTAAAAAAAGAAAACGCGCACCCTGGGGTGTGCGTTTTCTAGTTATGACTGAAATCTAATTTCTTTCTTAATTTATCTTCACTGAAAATCCAGCCAGTGTAAGAATTGATGATTGTGCAATCTTTATCTAAATGGGCAACGGCAACAAACGGATAATAATCGTTGCTACGGTATCGCAAATCAATTAGTCGTACTTCAAATATTTCACCATATTCATTAATTTCCCAGCGATATAGTGGGGAAAATGAAATGAATGCAGCAATATTTTTATCTTTCATCGCCGCTTGAATCAAGTTATTTTCAGGCATCTCTTTTTTCATAAACTTATCGTAAATGTTAATCGTTCGTCCATACGCTCGTCCGACATAATGGTGACGATCCGTATCAGCTGCAATGCGCCAGTGGAAAAAGCGCATTGTCGGTGCTACAAAAACGCTCGTGGCACCTGGAATGGTATTCAGAACAGCATGTTTAACGGCTGCTTGAAGCGCGAATCGTGCAAGGTAATAAAAAAGCATAGCAATATATAGCATGCTGATGGTCCAAACAGGGTTCGCGCCAAATGCCCATATAATCAAAGCCAGAACATGAGCCCCGAAAATGATAGGATCAAATGTATTGATGACGCCTAAAGCAATCCACCGGTCGGAGAATGGCCGGAGTGCTTGAGTGCCATAAGAATTGAAGATGTCGACAAAGACGTGTAGAAAAACAGCTAGAAATGACCATAGCCACAAATGGAGTAGATTGGCTTCTGGGAAAAAGAAATATAGACCACCCGCAATTAATATTGGCCACATTAAAACAGCTGGAATCGAATGAGTCGCGCCTCTATGATGTCGAATATAAACAGCGTTATCTCGTAATTTTAAAACAGTGTCAATGTCTGGTGCTAAAGATCCGATGATGACACCGGAAACGACAGCAGTCATGGTGATGGGGTTACTGACGACGGCAGGATCTGCCATTGCGAGGCCGCCAAGGGAAATACCCATGACAATGTGTGTACCTGTATCCATTGTCTCATCCCCCTCTCTATAGAAGTTATATTTATGGAGAAATCAAATGTTTTGTTAAAATAAACTTATTCCTCATTTTTCTATATACCCGATATGGAACTGGAATAATCAAGCTAAACGGAGGTTGCAACCATTACACTTAAAAAAAACCAATTTCAAAACGACTTGATCAACTGGTTTGCAGCAGAGAAAAGAGATTTGCCTTGGAGACGTACCGCAGACCCTTATCAAATCTGGATTTCAGAAATTATGTTGCAGCAAACTCGAGTTGATACGGTTATTCCTTATTATAAACGCTTTATCGAAAAATTTCCCACATTGAATGATTTAGCAGAAGCTGACGAACAAATTCTTCTAAAGCAGTGGGAAGGGCTCGGTTATTATTCTCGTGCGCGAAATTTGCAAGCAGGAGTCAAAGAAGTGGCTGAAAATTATGGAGGAATCGTACCCAATAACCGCAAAGAAATCTCTTTGTTAAAAGGTGTCGGTCCTTATACAGCTGGAGCCGTCTTAAGTATCGCTTATGGTATTCCAGAACATGCAGTAGATGGTAACGTAATGCGCGTATTATCACGAATTTTATTGATCGAAGAAGACATTGCCAAACCAAAAACACGTAAGATTTTTGAAGAAGCAGTAACGGAAATCATTAGCCATGAAGATCCATCTTCATTCAATCAAGGGCTGATGGAGTTAGGTGCATTGATTTGTACGCCAACTTCACCTAAATGTTTGTTATGTCCGGTACGCGAACATTGCGCGGCATTTCATGAAGGCAAACAAAACGAGTTACCTATTAAAACGAAAGCTAAAAAAACAAAATCATTGCAGTACGCAATGGTTGCTATCCGTAATCACGATCGATTGCTGATGGAACAGCGCCCTAGTACCGGACTGCTTGCAAACATGTGGCAGTTCCCTATGCTTGAAACTGCAGTGGATGTGTTGCCTTTAGAGATTGAAGAGCAATTATCGGAAAGCTTAAAAGGCGTTATCGACAAAGCCGAAAAAATTACTTCTTTCAAACACGTCTTTTCTCATTTAACATGGAACGTGGATGGCTTTATAGCCGAAAGTGGAAATATTGTTGTGCCTGCTCGTATGAAATGGGTAACAGCAGAAGAATTAGATTTATTGCCGATTGCAGGACCTGTTCAAAAAATGAAAACAGCTTTACAACAAAGAGGAGATGTTTGATAATGGCGGAACAAAAAGTGGCATTAGTAACTGGAAGTAGTAAAGGACTTGGCAAAGCGCTGGCAATTGCGCTTGCAGACCAAGGATACGATATCGTTGTCAACTATGCGCGCAGCAAAACAGCGGCACTTGATACGGTAAAAGAAATTGAAGCAAGAGGTCAAAAAGCACTATTAGTCCGGGCAAACGTGGGGGATGTTGAAAAACTACGTGGTATGTTCGAGACGATTAAAGAAGAATTTGGGCGTCTAGATGTTTTTGTTTCTAATGCAGCATCAGGTGTATTGCGTCCGATTATGGAATTAGAAGAATCTCATTGGGATTGGACGATGAACATTAATGCAAAAGCGATGCTTTTTGGCGCGCAAGAAGCGGCAAAATTAATGGACAAAGGCGGTAAAATTATCGGTATTAGTTCATTAGGTTCAATTCGTTATTTGGAAAATTATACTACAATCGGTGTTTCAAAAGCCGCAGTAGAATCAATTACCCGTTATTTGGCGGTAGAAATGGCACCGCTTGGAATTGCGGTTAATACCGTATCCGGTGGAGCGCTTGATACAGATGCATTAAAACATTTCCCAAACCGCGACGATTTACTAGAAGATGCTCGTGTTAATACGCCAGCGGGTCGTATGGTTGAAGTAGATGACATGGTTAAAGCAGCAATGTTTTTGATTTCTTCTGACTCGGATATGATTCGCGGCCAGACCATAATTGTAGACGGCGGGCGTTCAGTCGTTATGTAATCCTTTGGTCCTTATGCCTTATTGCTGTATGTTTTCAGAATTGATTGATATAATACGGAAATAGCAGATAACTAATGGCTTAGACAAAAAGGTGGGGTATTACATGGCGATTCCTGCGGAGGGTGAAACAATCCAAATCCACAGTTATAAACACAATGGTCGCATCCACCGTGTCTGGCAGGAAACAACTGTACTGAAAGGTACGAATAATATTGTAATTGGTGCAAATGAACGGACGCTAGTGACAGAATCCGATGGACGAACTTGGTTAACGCGTGAACCTTCAATTTGTTATTTTCACGCAGAGCATTGGTTTAACATCATCTGCATGCTCCGAGAAGACGGTGTTTATTATTATTGCAATGTCAGTTCTCCATTCGTTTATAATAATGGCTCGTTGAAATACATCGATTATGACTTGGACGTAAAAGTGTTTCCAGACATGTCGTACACGTTATTGGATGAAGACGAATATGAAGACCATAAGCGGCAAATGGGATATCCTGAAGTGATTGATCAAATACTTCACCGAAATGTAGAAAAACTGATCGGCTGGATTAAACAGCGCAAAGGACCGTTTGCCCAAGACTTTATCGAAGTATGGACGAACCGCTATGAATTTCATAGGTTAAACCGGATTCGTGATTAAAATGAAAACCTGTTGCTTGCCGACAGGTTTTTCGTTTTGTATAGAATGGAGTGGAAAGTTTGAATAGTATGAAACGCTATATGCAGTTTGTTAAACCGTATTATTGGCAAATTGCACTGACAATTGTCATCGGGATATTCAAGTTCGCGATACCGCTATTTATACCGCTGCTTATCAAGATCGTCATTGACGATATTATTGGAGCGGATGCTCTGTCAAATGCAGAGAAATTAAGACAGCTGTATATATGGCTTGGTGGAACGGCAATTGTCTTCTTCTTATTGAGACCGCCAATTGAATATTTCCGCCAATATTATGCACAATATGTCAGCAATAAAATTCTTTATGATATTCGTGGCTATTTATATGGACATTTGCAACGTTTGAGTTTGCGTTATTATGCAAATACACGAGCTGGAGAAATTATTTCGCGTATGATTAATGACGTAGAGCAAACAAAAAACTTTGTAATGATCGGATTAATGAACGTCTGGTTAGATATTGCGACTATTATCATTGCCATTATTATCATGTTGACGATGAATGTTTCATTGACCATTGTGGCAATACTAGCGTTTCCGTTTTATGCTTTCAGCGTAAAATATTTCTTTGGTCGTTTACGTGATCTGACGCGTGCACGCTCACAAGCTTTAGCAAATGTTCAAAGTTATTTGCATGAGCGAGTGCAAGGGATGAGCATTATTAAAAGTTTTGCGTTAGAAAAGCATGAGCAGAAAATTTTTAACGATACAAATGATCAATTTTTAGAAAAGGCAATTGACCATACAAAGTGGAATGCTAAAGCATTTGCAGTAGTGAATACCATAACGGATGTTGCTCCGTTAATGGTTATAGGTTATGCCGGTTATCAAGTTATCCAAGGAGATTTGACACTTGGTACAATGGTCGCGTTTATCGCTTATATTGAACGCCTATATAGCCCGTTACGCCGATTAGTCAATTCTTCAACAACGTTGGTTCAATCGTTAGCTTCGATGGATCGTGTTTTTGAGTTAATAGATGAAGACTACGATGTAACAGATAAAGAAAAAGCCCATGACTTAAAAGTCGTTGATGGCAAATTAGAATTTCGCGACGTTTCTTTCCATTACAACGATGGGGGAACTGAAGTGCTGTCCAATTTGAACTTTACTGTAAAGCCAGGAGAGACTGTTGCTTTTGTAGGAATGAGCGGCGGTGGGAAATCGACAATCGTCTCATTGATTCCACGATTTTATGATGTGACGAGTGGTGCCATTTATATGGATGACCATGATTTGCGCGACGTAACGACTCATACATTACGCGACCAAATTGGTTTAGTATTGCAAGATTCAATTCTTTTCAGTGACTCAGTAAAAGCAAATATTCTCATGGGTAAACCGGGAGCAACAGATGAAGAAGTAATTGCGGCAGCCAAAGCTGCAAACGCAGATGAATTCATCTCACAACTGCCTGAAGGCTATGATACTAAAGTTGGCGAACGTGGTGTGAAATTATCAGGAGGGCAAAAACAACGTGTGGCAATTGCACGCGTATTCTTGAAAAATCCGCCAATTCTTATTTTGGACGAAGCTACTTCAGCGCTCGATCTTGAAAGCGAAGCATTAATACAAGATTCGTTGGAACGATTAGCGCATGACCGGACTACTTTAATCGTGGCGCATCGTCTTTCAACTATCACACATGCAGACCAAATTCTTGTGATCGACCACGGCAAACTTGCTGAAAGAGGAACGCATAATGACCTGATGAAGCAGCAAGGTGTGTACTATAACTTATTCCAAGTACAGCATTTTAATTAAACTAGTTAAGAGCCACCTAATTTTGGTGGCTCTTTTTCTATGTCAAGAGCTTCCAGTTAATACTAAGAAGGTATTGCATTAATAATAATATTACGTATAATTGAAAGAAGGAGAATGTTCTGAATCATTTTTGTGCAAAAGGGGGAGCATCATGACTGAGCGTAAAACCATCTTAGACGTTAAAGGTTTACAAACATCCTTTTTCACAGACGATGGAGAGGTACCAGCAGTAGATAATGTAAATTTTCACATACGAGAAGGTGAAGTGCTTGGCATTGTTGGTGAATCAGGATGTGGTAAAAGCGTAACTTCACTTTCGATAATGGGACTTGTTCCAAGTCCTCCAGGGAAAATTAAAGGCGGAGAGATTTTATTTCAGGATAAAGATTTAACGAAATTATCCGAGAAGAAAATGCGTGAAATCAGAGGGAACGATATCGCGATGATTTTCCAAGAACCGATGACTTCGTTAAATCCATTGTTCACAATCGGCAATCAGCTTCGAGAAGCCATTAAGATTCACAAAAAAGACTGGTCGAAAGATCAAGTTCAAGAACGCGCAATTGAAATGATGAAATTAGTTGGGTTGCCGAGACCAGAAGGCTTAATGAAAGAATATCCACACCAATTATCAGGTGGAATGCGCCAACGTGTCATGATTGCGATGGCTTTGTTATGTGACCCGAAAGTATTAATTGCGGATGAACCAACAACAGCGCTTGATGTGACCATTCAGTCTCAAATTTTAAAATTAATAAAGAATTTAAACGAACGCTTAAATACAGCCGTGTTATTGATTACTCATGATTTAGGAGTAGTAGCAGAAACTTGTGAGCGAGTGGTCGTTATGTATTCAGGAAAAGTTGTTGAAGAAGGCCCGGTTCATACAATTTTCAATGATCCACAACATCCTTATACAAAAGGCTTGCTGGAGTCAGTTCCAGATATGCGCTTTAAAAAAGAACGACTTTACTCGATTCCTGGAAACGTTCCCAAACCAGGATCAATCAAGACAGGGTGCAAGTTCGCAGCACGTTGCGAATTTGCTTTTGATCGCTGTATGACTGAAAGTCCGGAGCTGTACCAAACGGCGGAAGATCATCAAACTCGCTGTTTCCTATTTGATCCGAAGGAGGTACAGTCGCATGACAGAACCGTTATTGAAAGTTGAAGGCCTCAAAAAATATTTCCCGATTAAGTCGGGAATTTTAGGTAAAGTAAGCAACTGTGTAAAAGCAGTAGACGATGTTTCATTCACCGTTCAAGAAGGCGAGACGTTAGGAATCGTTGGTGAATCGGGCTGTGGGAAATCTACAACAGGGCGGATGTTAATGCGTCTTTTGGAACCAACTGAAGGTGTTGTAACATTTGATGGTCAAGAATTAACGAGTCTGTCGAATAACGACATGCGTAAAGCACGTCGAGATATTCAAATGGTTTTCCAAGATCCATACGCGTCATTAAACCCGCGTCATACAATTGAGAAAATTTTAATGGAACCGCTTAATGTTCATAATATAGGCGATCCTAAAGAACGTAAAAAGAAAGTACATGAGTTTTTGGAGATTGTAGGATTGAGCAGCTATCATGCAAAACGCTACCCGCATCAATTTAGTGGTGGTCAAAGGCAGCGTATTGGTATTGCGCGTGCATTAATGACAAATCCGAAACTTATTATTGCCGATGAGCCCGTTTCAGCACTTGATGTATCAATTCAGGCTCAAGTATTGAATTTGATGCAAGATTTGCAAAAAGAGCTGAAACTCACTTATATATTCATTGCCCACGATTTAGGGGTGGTTCGCCATATCAGCGACCGTGTGGGTGTAATGTATCTTGGACAAATGGCAGAACTTGCTAACACAGAGGATTTGTACGAAAAACCACTACACCCGTATACGCAAGCCCTATTGGCTGCAGTACCGGTACCGGACCCAGATTTTGTCCGGGAAGAAGTGATTATCACGGGAGATGTTCCAAGCCCAGCAAATCCACCAAGCGGTTGCAGGTTCCATACACGCTGTCCATTTAAAATGGATATTTGTTCAGAAGTTGTACCAGTTTTTGCAGAAGTTGAAGAAGGTCATTCTGTTGCCTGTCATCTTTACGAAGAGTCCAGGCCGCAATGATAATAAATAGAAAAAATGGAGGGGTTAATTTGGGAAAGAAAAAGTTCTTAACGTGGTCATTATTATTGCTTTTATTAGTATCAACAGCACTTTTTGGCTGTAGTTCTGACGACAGCTCAGAAGAAGGCGGTAGCGAAGGTGGATCTACTGAAGAGAAGACATTGATCTTCGGACGTGGAGGAGATTCTGTTTCTCTTGATCCAATTGCAGTTACGGACGGAGAATCGTTTAAAGTAACAAAAAACATTTTTGATACGTTAGTAAACTTTGGTGAACAGGATACAGAAATCGAACCTGGATTGGCGTCTGAATGGACTCCTTCTGAAGACGGATTGACGTATACATTCAAATTGCAAGAAGGCGTTAAGTTCCATGATGGCACTGATTTTAATGCAGAAGCTGTAGTGAAAAACTTTGAGCGCTGGGCAGCTGGAGACGGCGAACAATTCCCTTATTACGGTTCTATGTTTGGTGGATACGGGGATGATGAAGGACACGTGATCGAATCTGTTGAAGCAACAGGCGATTACGAAGTTGTCTTTAAGTTAAAACGTCCACAAGCACCATTCCTTAAAAACTTAGCAATGAGCCCATTTGCGATTGCTTCACCAACTGCAGTTGAAGAAGCTGGTGATTCTTTCGGAGACAATCCAGTTGGAACAGGTCCATTTAAATTTGTTGAATGGAAACGTAACGATACGATTACAATTGAAAAATTTGATGATTACTGGGTAGATGGCGAGCCGAAATTGGATCAAGTTGTATTCCGCGCAATTCCAGATAACTCAGCTCGTTTAAATGCTTTATTATCAGGAGAAATTGATTTGGCAGACGGAATTACACCATCTGATGCTGGAACAATCGAAGGTGACGATAATCTTCAATTGTTTGAACGTCCATCTATGAACGTTGGCTACCTTGGAATGACTGTAACACGTGAACCATTTGACGATCCTAAAGTACGTCAAGCGGTAAACCATGCAATCGATAAACAAGCGATTGTAGACGCATTTTTCGAAGGGCGCGCAGAAGTAGCGAAAAACCCAATTCCGCCAGTAATTAGCGGATATAACGATAGCATTGAAGATTACGAATACAGCCCGGAAAAAGCAAAAGAATTATTAGCTGAAGCTGGTCTTTCAGATGGATTTGACATGGAACTTTACGCAATGCCAGTTCCACGTCCATATATGCCAGATGGCCAAAAAGTGGCAGAAGCGATTCAAAAGAATTTGGCTGATGTTGGCATTAACGCCAAGATTGTTTCATTTGAATGGGCAACGTATTTAGAAAAAGCTGCAAACGGAGAAGCTGATGCATTCTTACTTGGATGGACTGGCGATAACGGCGATGCAGATAACTTCCTATATGCTTTGCTTGATCAAGATAATGTCGGCACAAACAACTACACGTACTATGAAAACCAAGAATTGCATGATCTTCTTATTAAAGCTCAATCAGAAGTTGACGAAGATGTAAGAAACGACTTATACATGCAAGCTCAAGAAATCATCCATGAAGATGCTCCTTGGGTTCCACTTGCTCACTCTACACCGCTATTAGCTGGTGGGAAAAACGTAATGAATTTCAAAGCACATCCAACAGGTTCTGACAAATTGGCTTCAGTAGATTTGGAGTAGGCAATTCACGGGAGGGAGTCGGGATGATTTCCTCCCCTTTTTTTTACTGTTATACATATTGCAAGAGATGGAGAGGTGAAGAAGATGCTTCACTATATTGGAAGACGACTTTTACAGCTAATCCCAGTTTTACTCGGTATGACATTTATCGTATTTATGATTATCCGTGCAATTCCTGGTGATCCTGCACAAGTTATTCTTGGTCAGCAAGCATCCGAAGAAGCAATAAAAGCATTACGAACAAATCTAGGATTAGATAATCCTTGGTACATTCAGTATTTTGACTACTTAAAAGGATTGATTACTGGCGATTTAGGAGAATCACTTCGTACACGTACTCCTGTAGTAGATGAAGTATGGCCATATTTGGCTGCTACGATTGAGCTTTCTTTATTCGCTATCATTATTGCAGTAGTTATCGGAATTAATGCAGGTATCATTTCAGCTTGGTTCCAAAATTCTTGGTTTGACTACTTAGCAATGATTATTGCATTGATTGGGGTATCGATGCCGATCTTCTGGCTTGGGCTAATGAACCAGTGGATTTTCTCTATCGAACTTGGGATTTTACCGACTACTGGTCGAGAAAATGTTCGAGATCCTGTCGATGTTATAACGGGTTTCTATGTACTCGATACATTGATAGCAGGAGATTTCAACCAACTGTCTACTGTACTTAAGCACCTCGTATTACCAGGAACAGCTTTAGCGACAATTCCTATGGCGATTATTGCCAGAATGACGCGTTCAAGCATGTTAGAAGTAATGCGTTCTGATTTTGTTCGAACAGCTCGTTCGAAAGGTTTGTCCATGTTTTGGGTTGTTTACAAACATGCGCTTAAAAATGCTATCATTCCAGTCCTAACAATTATAGGACTTCAGATGGGGCTTCTGCTTGGTGGCGCCATTTTGACAGAAACTATTTTCGGATGGCCAGGAATCGGACGTTATATATATGAAGCAATTGGTTTCCGTGATTATCCGGTTATTCAGTCAGGCATTCTAATTGTGGCGTTTATCTTTGTTATGATCAATCTAATTGTCGATTTGCTGTACGGCTTAGTCGATCCACGCATCAAATATGACTAGGAAGGGGGAGACGTATTATGGCTGAAACAGTAAATAATCCAGAAAAAGAAGAACTGCAGAAAGTCGCTGGACCTTGGAAAGAGGCTTGGCGAGGTTTCCGCAAGAGTAAAGTAGCGGTTGTTGGTATGGGGATTGTTATCTTCTTTATTTTATTAGCAATTTTCGGACCGCTTATTACATTGCAAGGCATCAATGAACAAAATCTTTCTCAACGGCTTATGCCTCCTTCTTCCACTCATTGGATGGGTACAGACGATTTTGGTCGAGATATTTTATCTCGAGTTGTATATGGTGCTCGAATTTCATTATGGGTTGGTTTTTTAGCAGTTATTGGATCGGTTGTTGTAGGGAGTATTTTAGGAATTTTAGCAGGTTATTACGGACGATTTGTAGATACAATTATCTCGCGTATTTTCGATATTATGCTAGCATTTCCAAGTATTTTACTTGCAATCGCGGTTGTATCGGTTCTAGGACCTTCTTTACGTAATGCGCTAATTGCGATTGCTATTATCAACGTACCAAACTTTGGACGTTTGATTCGCTCGAAAGTATTGAGTATTAAAGAAGATGAATACATCATGTCCGCAAAAGCGATTGGTATGAAAGATAATCGGATTTTGATTTCGCATATCTTGCCGAACTCCATGGCGCCAGTTATTGTTCAAGGAACATTGGCAATTGCGACTGCAATTATCGAAGCAGCAGCACTTGGATTTTTAGGGTTAGGTGCTCAAGCTCCGTCTCCAGAATGGGGCAAAATGTTGGCAGATTCACGTTCGTATTTAACGAATGCACCTTGGACAATGATTTTTCCAGGGGTAGCTATTATGTTGACAGTACTAGGCTTTAACTTAATGGGTGACGGTTTACGTGACGCGCTAGATCCACGAATGAAATCATAAAAAAAGTGTGAGGCAAATTTGCCTCACACTTTTTTTATATGGCATTTTCAAGACCTGTGTCTACTTCTTCTGAATGATAGTTCAAGTAAGCGATGATAAGTAAGTCTAGATGCTCTAGTTGTTCTTCGTAATCTAAAATAGCTGATAACACATGCATTAAATGATAAACCGAAAATTCACCTTCATTTTCTTCGTGTGCTAAATTGATTTCTTTTACAAAAATTGTCATGACTTCATTGCGTCTCATGACAGCATCAGTCCCAGAACCTTCGCTATGTTCGGGACGTAATTTACCAACATATTTCATGTAAAGTTGCTCATGGTAACTCGCCAAACTTTCTAATCGCTCTTGAACCATCATATGAAAGTGCTCAGGAAGTTCCATTAGTTCATTTTCAAAACGGTTCAAGCGTTTTAAAACTTCTAAGCTCTTTTTCGATGTGGCAATCATTTGACGGTACAGGACCAATTTTCGTGCTTTTGCATATTGCTGCTTCTTGGTGTAGCTACGTTCTTCTTTATAAAATGAATACCATTGATCAACTTTTATTAATTTCTCTGTTAATTTATCAATGTCTTCTTTAACAGAGGCATGATCAGATGCATGACGGATCGAAACGCGAATCCAACGAATCACTTCTTCACTAACAGAATGAATGGACGTAAACAAACGGGTTTCGTATTTAGGTGGCAGAAATATCATATTTACGATAAAGGCAGATATAATTCCAAGCATAACAGTGGAAATTCTGAGCGACGCAAAAGTTAAGAAGTTCGTAGAATGAGAATCCATAATGATGATAATCGTTACTAATGTTAAAGGAACGGTATTTTCTAACTTTAACTTCAGCATGACGACAATGGCTAATATTGCTGCTATACCAATGGTTAAATAATTACTGCCAAGTGTTAGAACAAAAACTATCGCTATTGTGGCACCAATCAAATTTCCATAAATTTGATCGAGTAATGTTAAGTAAGAACGGTAAATAGATGGCTGGATAGCGAAAATTGCTGCTACCCCTGCGAAAACAGGAGAAGGCAAATCCAATAAGTTGGCCAAATACAAGGCCATAGAAATGGCCACGCCAGTTTTAAAGATACGTGCACCTAATTTCATATGCTTAGGGACTCCTTCCTCAAAAACGATTTACGTTAATTATAACTGTTTAAACGCCTTACGTACCGCTTGAATAGAAAAATCTATATCTTCTTCTGTATGTTCAGTTGTTAAAAACCAAGCTTCGTATTTTGATGGAGCAAGATTGATACCTTGAGCGAGCATCAATTTAAAGAAACGACCAAAAATTTCACCATCAGATTTTTCTGCATGTTCGTAATTTTCTACTGTTATATCAGTAAAGTAAATGGTTAATGCACCTTTTAGTCGATTTACAGTAATCGTAACATCAAATTCTTCAGCAGCTGCTAGTATTCCTTTTTCTAGTTTTTCTCCAAGTTTGTCCATTTTGTCATAGACACCATCTTGACGAAGAACTTCTAAACAAGCAATTCCAGCTTGTATCGAGGCAGGGTTTCCAGCCATTGTACCTGCTTGATAAGCGGGACCTAGGGGAGCCACTGTTTCCATAATTTCTTTTTTACCGCCATAAGCGCCGATTGGTAAACCACCACCAATAATTTTTCCGAGCGCGGTAAGGTCTGGTGTCAACCCGAGCATGTCTTGAGCACCCCCGTAATGGAAACGAAAAGCGGTAATTACTTCGTCATAGACAATTAATGCCCCTTTTTCATGAGCAATGCGGTGAACTTCTTTCAAGTAACCTTCTTTTGGTTCAACAATCCCGAAATTACCAACAATCGGTTCGACGAGAAGACAAGCAATTTCTTCGCCCCAACGATCCATCGCTTCTGTAAATGCTTCTAAGTCATTAAAAGGGACCGTGATCACTTCTTCAGCGATGGATTTTGGAACACCTGCTGAATCGGGCGTGCCAAGTGTTGCAGGACCAGATCCGGCAGCTACAAGAACTAAATCAGAATGTCCATGATAACAACCTGCAAACTTCATAATTTTTGTTCGTCCTGTATAAGCGCGCGATACGCGGATTGTTGTCATAACTGCTTCGGTTCCGCTGTTTACAAAACGAACTCTATCCATATTCGGCATTGCTTCTTTCAACATTTTAGCGAAAGTAATTTCGTGACGTGTTGGAGTTCCATAAAGCAAACCTGTTTCTGCTGCGTGTGTAATCGCTTTTGTTATATGTGGATGAGCATGACCTGTGATGATCGGTCCGTATGCCGCTAGATAGTCTATGTATTTATTGCCATCAACGTCCCAAAAATAAGCGCCTTTACCTCGTTCCATTGCGATAGGGGATCCGCCACCGACTGCTTTAAAGGATCTTGATGGACTGTTAACTCCGCCGACGATGTGTTGTAATGCTTCTTTATGTAGCTCTTCTGATGTCGAATGATTCATTGAATGATTGCCTCCTATTGATTAAACTCTTCTTTATTGTAGACAACCTTGTTGCGAAACGCCAAAGAAATTGAAACTAAGCTCCGTGTTCGGTACGATAGAAGGAAGAAAAGGAGTGTTTATGATGACTGCAGTTGAAGGTATGCAAGCACCAGAATTTTCATTAAAAAATGAAGCAGGAGAAACTGTTTCACTAAAGGAGTTTGCTGGCGATAAATACGTAGTGCTTTATTTTTATCCGAAAGACATGACTCCTGGTTGTACGACACAAGCATGCGACTTTCGGGATGCACAAGCTAATTTTTCTGAACTGAATGCGGTAATTTTAGGAGTAAGTGCAGATTCAGAAGACCGTCACAATAAATTTATCGAAAAACACGGTTTGCCATTTTCACTCTTAGTAGACGAAGACCACCAAATGTCTGAGGATTACGGCGTCTGGGTAGAGAAGAACATGTACGGTAAAAAATTCATGGGCATTGAGCGTTCGACTTTCCTGATCGACCCAACAGGTACCATTGTCAAAGCGTGGCGCAAAGTGAAAGTGCCAAATCACATTCAAGACGTTTTAGAAACCTTGAAAACAATAAGTAACCAATAAGAAGGGAGACGTTTATGGAGATTTTATTTACATTTGTCCCACGAGTCGATCAACAACAAAGAATCATAGAAGAATTCCCAGAAGTTGATTTCTATTTTCTTTACCGCGATAAAACACGGTTATCATCCGCGGATATCATTGTTACTTATGGAGAAGACTTGACTGCAGTAGATATTGAATCGGCTGTAAAAGTAAAATGGATTATGGTAGCCAGTGCGGGGATTGAAAAACTGCCACATCAAGCGATTGAATCACGCGGTATTACCGTGTCGAATGTAAGAGGGATTCATAAAACACCAATGGCTGAATCAGCTTTAGCTCATTTACTGGCTTTAAAGCGCGCGTTACCAGTCATTTATCAAAATCAACGCAATCAACAATGGGAGCGAAAAATACGTTCTTCAGAGTTAAGTGGGACGACCGCATTGATTCTTGGGCCAGGAGCTATTGGAGCAGAAATCGGTCGATTGCTTCAAGCCTTTGGTGTCCATACGATTGGCTGTAACCGCTCTGGTGCACAGGCTGAAAATATGGATGAAATGGTTTCTTTCGAAAAAATATTAGAAAAGCTTCCGGAAGCAGATTATGTTATCTCGGTTTTACCAAGTACAGATGAAACTAAACAGCTTTTAAAAGAAGAGCATTTCAAAGCAATGAAAGATACGGTCATCTTTATGAATTTCGGTAGAGGTGATTTGGTTGCGGATAGCGTTCTATTAAATGCATTGCAAGAAAACGAAATAGCGTTTGCTGTGTTAGATGTCTTCGAACAAGAACCGCTTCCTGCAGATCATCCTTATTGGTCAATGGATAATGTTGTTGTCTCACCGCATATTTCTAGCAAATCAGGAAAGTATGTGGACCGTACACTCGATATCTTTATTCCGAATTTGAAAAAATGGCTTATTGATCAATCCGTTCCAACTAATCTAGTCGATATGGAAAAGGGGTATTAAGCATGAAAATTTATACGAAAACTGGCGACAAAGGGACAACTTCACTCGTTTACGGAACTCGAGTAGCTAAAAACGATGCAGTAGTAGAGGCTTACGGAACATGTGACGAAGCAAATACATTAATTGGTTTAGCAGTCGGGCACTTAAATACTGAGTTCTTCGATGAAAAAGAAGAACTTTTAAAAGTCTTTCATGAAATCCAGACCACTTTATTTCATGTAGGAGCAGAACTTGCTACGCCGAAAGGAAAAGAAGTGAAATGGAAACTAGCAGAAGAAGATATCTCAAAGCTCGAACAATGGATCGATCATTATGATGATGCAGTTCCGACGCTCAGTAATTTCATATTGCCAGGTGGACATCCGTCTGGAGCCACTCTTCACGTAGCAAGAACTGTAGTTAGAAGAGCTGAGCGGACTGTGTTATCTATTGGAAGCGATGTTTCACCAAATGTTTTGGCGTACTTGAACCGGTTGTCGGATTTCTTATTCGTGGCAGCACGCCTTGTTAATCAGCGGCTGGGTCGAGTAGAAAGAGGTTTACACGAAAAATAAAGCAAAAATGCGTGACAAACGGCGGTAGTATAGTGATTTCTTGACACTTGACACTTTTATTAGGTACACTGTTTATAACAATTATAATGTAAGAATCTATATGAAGTGAGGTGCACGGCGATGTCTGAAGTACAATTAAAAGACGCGCTTGATGCTTTGAAGTCAACAGGTGTAAGAATCACGCCCCAACGTCACGCGATTTTGGAGTATATGATTCATTCAACAAACCACCCGACAGCGGATGACATTTATCGCGCGCTTGAAAAAACGTTTCCTAATATGAGTGTTGCAACTGTTTATAATAATTTACGCGTGTTCAGAAAAGCAGGGTTGGTAAAAGAATTAACATATGGTGATTCTTCAAGCCGTTTTGACTTTGTTACACACGACCATTATCATATTATCTGTAATGACTGCGGGAAAATAGTTGATTTCCATTATCCAGGACTCGACGAAGTTGAACATTTAGCTTCGCATGTAACAGGATTCCAAGTGGATTATCATCGCCTTGAGATATACGGAACATGCCAAGGTTGCTTAACTAAAACGGCGACGGCCCAATAAAATATTCAAAATAAAAACATCCAGCGATTTTTTTCGCTGGATGTTTTTATTGTTGTGAGCTTTTTTTATTGTAGTCCTGATCAAACTCTTTACCTTCAAGAGAACGATCCATTGTTAAAGGCTCGTTGCAATGCATGCAAATATCTACGCGACCCAGCATTTTTGTGTGCTTTCCACAATTCGGACATTCAACTGGTACGGTTTTCATGGACAGCAACCCAATCCAAGCATAAACACCTGTACTTCCGATAATTGCGAGGACACCAAGCAGCATTAAGATGACCATTACAATCGGTTGGTTTCTGAAGTATATGCCAACATACATAATAACAATGCCGATGAAGATCAAAGCTAACGCAAACGTACGAATGCGATTGATTTTATTTTTATAAGGTTTCATGGTTTATTTCCTCCTTGCATCCATCATACTATATCATAAATGTTCTTAAAAAGTGATAGCGGTTTTGAAATGAAGGAATCCGTAGTAAATATGTCGAAATAGAGAAAAGCAGAAGTAGATCTGTTTAGCTTTGATGTTTCAGAAAAAGAGAACGGGTGAGCCCGACAAACGCTAGGGAAATGAAAACAAGCTGGAGTTTATGACTAGCCATTCCTCAAATTTTAAGAAGGAATGCGATAGAGACAGCAAGGAGTGAGAATGATGGAACAAATACTACGTCCTATTTATCAAGAGCGCGCCAGTCAGGAAAGTACACTTGGGGTAATCTTAGTCGAGAAAAGAGAGAAAGTCAGTCAGATTACAGACACTTTTGACTCGATATTGTTGATTATCACGAAAGAAAACGAAACACCAGTGTTTACAAAACATTACACGTATTTAGATAAAAAAGCTGCGATGCACATCGTTACGGAAAAGCAATTACATAAATGGTTATTGCTTGGTACGAATCGTAAAATAGTCGATTGGCTATTTTATGGCCGTGTAATTTATGATCGCAACGAATTTATGGAGAAGCTAAAGACTGAACTCAAAGATTATCCCTTCTATGGTCGTAAAATTAAAATGGGCATGGAGTTCGCTAAACTAATCCGACGCTATATGGAAGGAAAATCATTTTTTGAAGAAAAGAACTATATGGATGCCTATCATCATATGGTAGAATCACTCCATCATTTAGCTCGGTTAGCCGTTCTTGAAAATGGATTGCCGCCAGAAGTAACGGTTTGGTCTCAAGTTAAACAAATGGAACCAGCGATTTATAAATTGTATGAAGAGTTAATATCGAGTGATGAACCAATTGACAAACGATTGGAATTATTATTCTTGGCAAGTGAATTCTATATTCATTCAAGAACAAAAGACGGGGCTCTTCATATAAGAGAAGTAATGGAAAAACAAAGCAGCTGGACCATTCAAGAGTTGCACGAGCAGGAAGAGTTGAAAAACTACTCTTCAGATCTAGAAGTTTTCATTGAATTTCTTGTGGAGAAGGATCTTATTTCTATTAATGGCGTCACAACGAAGAGTGAAGGCGTCTTCCACAGGTATTATTATGTGAAAAACTAAATAAGAAATCTCTAGAGAAGCAATTGGCATATAAAGACGGCTGGCATTCATAACGCATTGGGTTCTCTGTGTAATCAGCAGGGAAGTGTTGTTAACATCCGACAAATAATTTGGCGAGAGAGTCGATCGACTTTTTGAGAAAGTAGTCTGGATGTTCGCAGGCTATTATTACTTATAAAGTAGATAAAGCAAAACTGTTGCTATAAGTCGATTTATAGGACTTTTAGCAACAGTTTATTTTCGATGAGAATGTCTGAAAAGTAGTAGAAGGATAATGATTTAAAAGCGTGTTAATTAAGAGGATAAAGTTTTTTTGAATTTTTTTGCTTTAATCGTTGACATCTATGAGAGGTATGTATTATGATAATACATGTCGCTAAGGGAAAATAAGTTTTTCACAATAATAAAAAGCTTGACTCTTTCATCGGACGATGTTAACTTAGAGAAGTTGCTTTTACAGAACGCAA
>NZ_JAKVTG010000015.1 GCF_022489025.1 Planococcus halocryophilus
TATTTAGGTTCTCTGCTTCTAATTCCCTCTGAAATTAGAAAGGGTTTTATTATTTTTTCCTTAATATCTTCCGGTGATATTAATTCTGCCATCTCTTTCGTAATTGTTAGATCTTTCTTTATGCTACAAGTAATATAGCTTTTGAGCGGCATAAATGTATAATTTTCTAGTTTCTGATTTTCAATATATTCATTAAGTTCACTAACCAATCCGTCTATATAAAACCCTTCACGGGGTTGCTTATCAAGATGCAAACGATACATTTGATCTGTCAAAGTTAGTATCAATTCGTATTCCTCACCATTAGAGCCATACTTAACCTTCACATGATAATCTCCAGAAGGAAGTTGTATCATAAAAGGCATTTCATTTGAAAATACAGTTTTTAATTTCATTGCTTTCCTCTCACTTATCTATAATATTTATGACTTCGTATTTTATAGCGAAGATGTGAAATTTGATAATTTGAATGTGATTACTGATTAAGCTGTTTACCTTTCTTTACAACTCATTCTTTGTAACAGCATTCCAGATTTCAGTATACTAATTTTACCATTATTTATAATAATACTTTTATAAAATTTAAAGTTATCCTATAAACAAAGCGTTCGTAAAAGTACAGTTATACAGACGAAAAGGGAGAGAAGATGCGCTTCGAACACGCTCTTCTCTCCCTTTTTGCCTAAGCAACTTCTGGTAGATACTTATAGTAAAAAATTATCTACTTTGGGATTGCACTTTTATTTTTGATTCACTTTGTATGGTCACTGGTTTTATCGGTAGTAAACTTCCCACCAACGCAACAGCTGCACATGCTAAAAACATTTTTTCAAATCCGAATGCGGCTATACCAGCTATGCTGCTGAAAATAATCAAGTCACATACGGAGTCGATAATAGATAGCAATGATATCGTTGTCGCTCTTACATGAGATGGAATGATGTCGTTAGCTAATTTTGCGTATATTGGGTAGCGAACAGTTCGCACAAATCGAAGAAATACCATGATGATTAGTAAAATCCAAAGCGTTTCTCGGAAATAAGCTACTAACAGCAAGCCAAGTACTCCTATTCCGCCCGTTACATACAGTACGGTAATACGGGAGAAGCGAGATGTAATCCATCCGATCGAACGAGAGACAAAAAAACTGAATATCGCTAGTCCGGCAAAGACAAACCCAATTAAATAAATAGGTAAATCTGCATCGCTGAGTAGTTTGTCACCAAAATTATCAAATATGGCTGCAGTCGGAATGAATACCAGCGTAATGTTTAAGAACATCCATAATACTTGGGGCGTTCTTTTTATCGCTAGCAAACCTTCTTTCACTTGATTGAAAGGCTTATCACGATAGTTGCCTTGGTTTGAAGGATTTCTAACGAAAAATAGTAAAACAATTTGAATGGACTGAAAAAAAATGCCCAATACAATCAGCAATACAAATTGATCGTTTGTTAAATCTTTTGCAAGTATGGCTCCTAAAATGAGGACAAACACCATGACGATAAATTGCGCAGATTGAATAATTCCCAGAGCTTTATCCATCATGTTTTCTTCATTTGATTCTTTCAAAGATTCATAGATCAACGCTTCATCTGCTCCGCTAAAGAAAGTGACAGCAAAGCCGCTTAAAAGACTGCTCGCAAAAAACATCCAGGGTTCGTACGCCCAGATGAGCATTCCATGACTGACTACACTTATACACGCACCAATCATAAAGGACAGTTTTGCCCCATAACGATCTGCAAACATGCCCGTTGGAATTTCCCCAAGCAAAACCCCACTGCTCCAGAAGAGCAATACCCAGAGGATATAGGTTTCATCCAATCCACGAGCAAAATAAAACAAAGCCAATACGGGTTGTATAAATCGAACGCTCCCGAATAGTTCGGCCCAAAATAAAACACGGATATTATGTGAAGCTAACGTACCTTTTAACAATTTATTTCCTCCTCTTGTTTATCAACCTTAAATAAACAAGTAGGAGCGAATCATAATGAATCTAGTTTAGCTATAATCAGAAATTTTCCACCCCTACTTGTTGGTTTAAAAGCAAAGTGAAGTTTTTTTGCATGTTAATTTCCTCCTTTTCTATCAATAGTCTCCATTATACAGAATTTCATGAAAAGTGTAATATTTATTTTATTTATGACTGGTTTGAGGGTTATTAATAATCCAGTTATCTTTTATGAAGGTTTTAAAGCGTTCGTAAAAGTACGCTTATACAGACAAAGAGGAAAAGCAACGCTATTAAGCGCTGCTTTTCCTCTTCGTATTTTGCTAGTGGAATTATGGCTACTTCTGATAATCCCTCATATGTAAACTGTTTATGGATTTTTTAAAGTCGAAGTTTCAGGAGAGCTGGTTATACTGCTTAATATCTCGGACTACATTTTGTACGGCCTGCTGCCAAAATTCTGGTTGTGAAAGATCGATTTGGAAATGGTTTTTGACTAGCTGTTCGAGTGGCATCCTTCCGGTTTCACTCAACAACCCTTGAAACTTTTGATTGAAGAGTTTATCTTCTTTCGCTTGCTCCAAAAGTCCGATGCTGAATAAAAACCCAAAAGAATAAGGGTAATTGTAAAAAGGAATCGTTGCCTGGTAGAACTGGACATATTTAGTCCATACATAAGGCTCGTACTCACGTAAACTGTTTCCATAGGCTTTTTCCTGACACCTTAACGAAAGTTCCTCTATCTGTTTAACATCCAATGGGCTCTCTTTTCGATAGTGATAAAACTCGTTTTCAAATAGGAATGCGCCCCTGATCGACATCAGGTAATTCAGGCTGCGCTCAATCTTCGGTCCCAAAATCGCTTTTTTAACTGAAGCCTTGTTGGCCTGTTGAAGCATATGGTCGATGAATACCGTCTCGAAAAAGATGGAAGATGTTTCCGCCATGGTCATTTCCAGTAGATCATCTGTAAACTGCAGTGAAGGTGTATCGTTCATCTGTTTAAAATGCCATGCATGACCCAGTTCATGGGCAAGCCTTCTGGCGCTATCAAGGGTATTGTCATAACTTAACGTAATCCGTGATTCTCCTTCTCCGATAAAAGGCGCACAGAATCCCCCAGACGATTTTGTCTTGCGCGGCTCTACATCTACCCACCCTTTGGTAAGGGCTACTTTGACAAATTCACTCATATTGCCATCAATAGGAGCGAGCGAATTGATGATTTCAGCTGCAGCTTGTGAGAACGTAATTGAAAAAGAATCATTTTGAGATGAAGTCATCAATTCATGCCAAGAGATTTTTCCAGCTCCCGCTTCTTCTTTCTTGTTAAAGTAACTTGAAAGCCCCTGCATATTGGCGTCTACTGCATTCCACATGGCATCAAGTGTTTGGTTGGTGATGCCATTAAATTTTAGGGATTCGTCAAGGTAATCTGTCTGCTTGATCTTGTTTTCATGAAGCCTGATCCCGACCATTTGGTTATAGATTGAAGCAAAGATATTCGATTGTGTTTCTAAGGTTTTATTCAGTTCAGTAAACACATGAAATCGTTCAGCTTGTTCTGGTAGGGCAAAAGCTTGTTCCATCGCTTCCGCAAAAGATACTTCCTTCTTTTCATGATCATAGCCTACTTCTACTTTCAGGTTGTTTCGGACTTGACTATAAAGGTCTGCAAGGCCGCTTAACGTTTCTCGGGAAAAGTTTGGAATCATCTTTTCCTGTTGACTGTCCTTTTCTTGATTGTTGGCTAATTCCGCAAGGAAATTGGACTGTTTCACATGATTTGTCCACTTGGTAAGTTGTGTTTCATTCATATCGTTAAGCTGTTCTTCCCAGTTTGAAACAATAGCATAAACTTGTGATTTTAAGGCTGAGATGGTTCCAATTATGGAGGTTAATTGGGATGACTCAATTTCTTCGGTGGTTAAACAATAATAAAAGGATTCAGCTGATTCAATCTGTCTGATCAGTTGCGAAAGCGTTAGGAGGTTGCTTTCATTTAAGCCAGCTAAATTTGACTCCTTCTCGATTTCAATTAATTTCCCCTTAATTATGCCTAGCTGGTCTTTGAATTTTTCTACATCACTGTCGTATGGCAGCGAATCTAAATTCCAGCGAGTCACTAAACTAGATGTTTCCATATCTCTTCCACCCCACGTATGTATGATAAGATACCTATTGTTCTATCAGATTACCATAAAATCCCGAATATATTTTCTTGAAGATTGGAAATTTCAGCAATTTATTTTCTTTTTATAAGTGATGTAGCTCTTTGACTTATATTTTTGTCTATATAAGAAAATCCCTTCAGATAAACTATCTAAAGGGAAGAGGTATAATTTCATTCGAATTAGGCATCTTTGTACAAGCTACTTCCGATAACGTCACGTTATGTTCGCAATCCAATTTTAATTTAGTGACTTGAATAAATTTATTTTATTTCTATCCCCGTAACGAAATCCTGTCAATTTAGCTGAATTACGCAGTATCATTCCATTCATTTTGTTATATAAAATAAAATCTTTCTCCGTCAAATTTGCATAGAAGGTGTACGCCATTTGTGTTTCTTCGTCCCAATTTTTCCATAGTCTTGGGCTTAATACCATGTTTTCAGAGTATAACGGCAATATAAGAGACATATAAAACTTCACTTTATCTACGGGTGAACTTTGTAATTGATTAAATAAGTCTAAGTAAATTTCTTTTTCACTGTCTAAGCAACTTAATAGGATGTAGGAATTCCCTTTCTCTGGAATTGCAGTAACAGCAAGGCGATGGATGAAACCTTTAACCTTGTTTTTTATTTACTTTCCATTCAAATCATAATCAGGTGCAATGTATGCATAGTTCGAGAAATTAATTTGCTCTGGTATTTTAATAATACAGGATGTTACACCAGTATGTTCTCCAGCAAGAATTTTCTTATCGAAATGTTCTTTTATAGAATCAAATTCTTTCATATTCAATTGTAAATTTCTGTATCTGGAAACCATATCAGATCTACTAAATACTGTTGGATACTTACCGAATTGAGTTCTGAAAATATCCATTGACATCCAAACCTTATAATATTCAAAGATAAAAGCCTTATAAGCATATATAAATTTCATTATCTCACTAGTTTCATCAAAATCAGGTGCTCCCTTTTCAATTGCTGCAAAAGCAATATTATCATGTAAATCACAAAAGCAAGTTTCAGTTGTTGCAGCATTTGCACTTGTTTTGCTCATTTCGATAATAAGTTCTTGTTCTCCGTTGTCAAGCTGAACTATTAAAGGACTTCTTTTAGTGTCCATCAAATATACATGCCTTTCATCACCTGCTAATAAAGAAATAATTTTATTATTTTGCAAAGCATGAGCTCCTTTAATGATCCCTTTACAATTTTGTTGATCTGGATGCATACAGAGCTTTTTCATTGATTTTCTCATCATTTCCCCAATCAATACTTCAGGTGGTTTCTTAGTTTCGATGGGTGGATTAAATTCTTTATTACGGCAACAGTTTGTAAAGACTTCACCACTTCCACAAGGACAACTTTCCTTTTTGCTAATCTTGATACGTTTTAATATATTCATTTTATAAGCTCCTTTTAATGAACAACAAAGTTTCTCAACTTTACCCGACTGTTCCCTTAATTATACAGTCTCTTATTTTATCATTAGAATATTATTGTCAAAGAAATACCGGCGTTCGGAAAAGTATACTTATACAGATAGAAGAGGAAGTCGGACGCTAATCAGCATCCAGCTTCCTCTTTGTGTTTTGCTATTACAGCTACCTACTGATAACTTCATGATATGTAAACTTATTATTTATTAAGCTTTAGCAAAAGCCTATACTGTAATAACAATCTTAATAAAGATGCAGTGTTTTAATTGGTTCAGACTCTACTGAACTAAAACAGAAACTAATAAAAAAGACTCGTCTTCAGGTTCTACAACTTAAGTTAATTAATCTAATACCATCCAGTATTATTAGTGTTACCAGTAAAATATGGAGGTACCTATGACGAAAATAAAAAAGGAATTTGGTTTGCTATTAAACACTAAGCATATTGACATCAAGAATGGAGTAGCACTAGCTAAAAATTTAAACATAGATACGATTCAATTATACGCCATTCATGAACAACAAAATCTAGCTACTCTTTCTAAAAACAAACAAGCTCAATTAAAGAAGTTTTTTTCAAATTCTGGTATTAAAGTTCCCTCATTAGCTATCAACTTTGGATCAAAAGGGTTGCTAAGTGCTTCAAAAGATATTTTGATAACTCAGTTCGAACAAATTTTGGAGTTAGGCTTAACTTTGGATTCAACCATTATATCAGCACATATAGGAGAAATCCCTTCTAAAGAGGATAGTGAAGTATATGAAAAAATGTTATCTATTTGTGATGAAATAGGCTCCATTTCTTATTCATCACAAAGAATTTTTGCAATTGAAACAGGCTCTGAAAAAGCAAATGTATTAGATACTTTTCTCAGAAAAATCAACTCGAAGGGCTTAGGAGTTAACTTTGATCCATCAAATATCATTAGTGGAACGAATGAAAATCCGTTGCAGAGCTTAACTGTTTTAAAAGAACATGTTGTCCAAACCCATATTAAAGACTGTAAAAAAATACATAGTGAGCAAAGTGTTTTCTATAAAGAAGTGGCTGCTGGGAAAGGAGAAGTGGATTTTAAATCTCTATTTTCATCACTGGATCAAAGTAATTATAAAGGTCTTCACATCATTGAAAATAGTAATTACTTCGATTCTGAGAATGGAATTAAGCAATCCTTCGACTTTATTAAAAATTTACTATAACAGCTATATAGACTATTTGGTGAAAAAGTTTCAGAAAGCATTTATTAGGAATAATGGTGAGATAAATATTAATGAGTAACCGTTCGTAAAAGTACACTTATACAGACAAAAGAGGAAAAGCAGTACTGATTGGGACTGCTCTTCCTCTTAGTATTTCGCTATTAGAATAACTCTTACTTTCTAATAGTTATTGGTATAGAGACCGCTAACTGCTAAAATCTGGTGTGATTCGCTGGATGCACAATTCCCAATAATGGGCTAAGGACAACCGCAATCTTTTCTTTCATAAGATTTCAGTATTGTTGCTGACTTACTGAAGCCGATTAAATGTTGAAAATTATTTACTCAAGTTCTTCCTCTACGAGTTCTAAGAGAAAATCCCCAAAATCATCCGCAATGACTTCAATTGTCTGATCATCTAGTGCATACCCCAAATCTAGAGCAACCACTTTCGGTTCGCCTGTTGCATCTGTACTTTGAAAGTCCAGACAGAAAATCTCTTCACTGCCCGTATCATAAATCGCCAGAAAGTTGGCAGGTAGATTAATGCTTTTGCGTAAATTGAGCGTGTACCAGATGGCATCCGGTACAGAAGAGTCCTCAAAGTCTTCGTCGATAATCCCGTAAACTTCTTCCGAGCCAAAATTTCCGGCGCCGAATGTCTGTAAATAATCCAGATAGGATCCACTAAACTTCAGGCCGACTGCTGCTTCTGCTTTTGTAATTAACTTTGCAGATTTTTTCCCTTCAAAATCCGCTAAGTCTTTATTCTTTAAAATGATTTTTTTGGCTTTTTGATAGGTTTTGGTGCTCATCCTGCTACTCCTCCATCTTGTATGAGTTATTTTCATTAAAACCGGACTTGGTTAGTCGGCATTTGGCTCCGTATATAGGATTTTAAGGAACTCATGAAAGGTAGATCCACATACTTCCACCTCATCGAGATCCATTCCGATGAACGGCATGGAGACAAAGGGCAGTTCCTTGCTTCGCGTATCCAAACAGTAAGCGGTATCCCCGCCATCCGATCCGATGATCCACAGTCCAGGTGCAAATTCTTCGACACTGTAGCCTTCGTTATCTTCGATTAGTTCTTCAACCTTCCATAACTGGAGAAAGTTATCTCCGATCGGACCCTCGCCTCCATTTGAATGCAACAGGAATTTGAAATACTCTTTGGGAAATTGAAAGCCCAATTGATTTTCTACGTTTCGGATGACGTTTGGATCAGCCGGATCATTTAGGTCAAGTGACTTTAGATATTGCTGAATACTAGTGTCCATCTTTTTTCTCCTTTTTACAATTAATTCTATTTATTTAAATATACTTAGACCATAGCCAAATATCCAGAGAATTCTCAGTAAATAACCGTTCGTAAAAGTACACCATTACGAACGCTCCAATCCTTTCAAAATAACAAGTAATAAACGTTCGGAAACCTATCCAAAGGCTTTACGAACGTTCGCCTATTGCTATCCACACTTTCGAACACTATATAATAGAAGGAACAGCATCAAAATATGATATAATCTTGTTAACAGAACCCACCACGCCTCTTCATAATGCGGACCACGGTGGGTCTTATGATGAGTTTGCTATTTTGCAGTGGAGGTTCCGTCATGGATATTAACCAGTTCAACGAAAATTCTTCTGGCCGATTAGTAGTCGGAAAAATAAATCGAGAAAAAATTACTAAACTAACAGGCGTTACCTTCATTGAAGAAGAGGTGTTTATCTATCCTGGTGCCATCAAGCATATTAATCGAAATCATCCACTCGTTTGGAATCAATATAAGGATGAACTTCCATCTATTCTGTTAAATCCCGATTACATCGGCCAAAACCCAAAAGTTCCAAATAGCGTTGAACTGTATAAATTCATTAGTAACTATCTTCTATTGGCCATTAAATTGGACCCGAGTGGATATGTATTCGTTTCCTCTTTTTATGTATTAGATAATGCCGAATATAAAATTAAGAAGAGACTGGCAAGCGGACGGGTTCAAGTATACGAATAAGCCAACAGCTTGAATAAAACACGTTTTGTGTTATGATTGAGGTAAGAAAAGATTATTTGTAAAGAATGTTAATCAGGTTATACGGGTTATTAAGGTGGGAAAGGTTCCCCACGCGCTCACAATGAGTTACCAGAGATCCTGGATACGCCGCCCAGGTAATAACCCCCTAAATATGTAAGCCTCTAACTTCGGTTAGAGGCTTTTTTTGTTCTTCTCCTATCTTATCTCCTTATGCCTCATATTCTTGAGGATTCCTTTTTTTCCAAGTAACGATAGATGGTCGTACGAGAAACGCCCCATCTTTCAGCCACATCTTTAATCGGTGTTCCCCCTTGAATCAGGGAACGCATCATTTCAATATCTTTCGGTCCAAATTTCTCTGGTCTGCCACCCAGTCGCCCTCTTGCTCTGGCAGCAGTTCGTCCTGCAGCTGAACGTTCTTCAATCAAGTTTCGTTCAAATTCAGCAAAGGCTGCAAACAAGTGGAACATCAATTGCCCTGTTGCATTGCGTTTATCCATCGTCAAGTTTTCCTGCAAACTATGGAAGGCGACCCCCCGTTCATTTAAGGCATTCACCAGTTGAATCAAGTCCTGCATATTTCGCCCCAAGCGATCCAATCGCCAAACCACAATCGTATCCCCTTCACGAGCATACGAGATGGCTTCTTCCAAACCAGGCCGTTGTTTTTTCGTTCCACTCATTTTGTCGTGAAATGTTTTATCACAACCATAAGCAGTTAACGCATCCATCTGTAAATCCAAATTTTGTAATCCTGTAGACACACGCGCATATCCAATGAGCACTCGATCCCTCTTCTCTTCTTTTTTCATGAATTCATTGTACCATAAGATAAAAAACGAGTGCTTAATGTACATAGAATACTGTACAGGGTTTTATAACACGAAACGCATGAAAAAAGATCCTTTTCAAACCGACGAGTGTCGTGTTCAGAAAAGGACGAGTTTCGGAACAGAGAACGCTAGCGTGAAATTCAAAGTTTATAAACTCTCTTGAATCGAAACTCCTCTACAAAATGATGACAACAAAATAAGAACCATCGGGTTCTTTAATGGAATTTATTGGTATGATGAAATTAGATATAAATAATGAACTTAAATTTAATATAGGAAGGAAGAATTTCAATGAATGAACAGAGTGGAATCAACAAAAGTGCTTGGGAATATCGTGCTTATGAATTTTGGAATAAGCGAGATGGTTCTCCAAAAAATAAGGCAAAGGAAATTTTGGGAAATCCGAAAGAGAGTTTGAAAAAACACCAAAAATATTTTGATGAAATTGATGGAATGACTGTGGCAAATATCTGCGGATCAAATGGAAGAAAAGCTGTTCCGTTGTCTTTATTGGGTGCCGAGGTAACGGTTTTCGATATATCAGAAGAAAATAAAAGATATGCTTTAGAATTAGCCGATTGTGCAAATACGGTTATCGACTACATCGTGGGAGATGTCTACGATATTGATGTGAATAAATACAGGAATCGCTTTGACATCATTTATTTAGAAGGCGGAGTTTTGCATTACTTCAATGACATCGATAAATTGATGGGAATCCTTTTTTCAATCCTAAAAAATGGGGGCAGAATGATTTTAAGTGATTATCATCCCGTAAAAAGATGTATAAGTGCGGATCTCAAATACATCCCTAACTATTTTGATAAAGAACTGCAAAAAGAAAACATATCTTATAAACAATTCTTTGATGAACAAGAACAACAAGATTTTCCAGATGTATCGCTTAGGTTCTATACATTAAGTGAAATCATCAATTCCGTTATTTCAACTGGCTTTAACTTTGATCGATTTGACGAACATCGCGGTTGGAATGGTGAAAATATCCCTTGGGAGTTCACCTTGTTGGCTTCTAAATAACAGTTATTCAGTTGCAGCTGCAATATTCCACTTAAAAGAGTCTAAGATGTCTGTATTTAAGTATCAGGAATTGTTGAAAGATACAGGTGAAATGAAGATGATGGATTATAAGCAAGTTGAAGATGTGAAAATAGTTTGGAGGGTAATAATATGATGGAAGAAGTTAGAAAACCTATGGTAATTGCAATCGCTAGTATTTCAGGGGGAGGAAAGACAACAGTAACTGAAAAGTTGAATGGGGTATTGCCCAATTCCAAAGCGCTTTTCTTCGATGATTACGATTTAGAAGGTCCTGAAGATGTCCTGGATTGGTTGAACCGAGGAAATAACTATAACGAATGGAATCTAAATCCTTTTGTGAAGGATTTAGAAGAATTGCTTAGCGAATCTCTTGATTACGTTGTGTTGGATTTTCCGTTCTCCTACAAGCATGACCAAACCAGCGCTTATATCAACTTTTCCATCTTTATCGATACGCCCTTGGATATTGCATTAGCTCGTCGAATCATCAGAGATTTTCAAGATGACTCGGCAGCAAATATCGTTGAAAATATGAAACACTATAATTCGCATGGAAGACGGGCTTATCTTGAAATGCTGCATACCATACAACCAAACTCCGATTTCATTGTAGATGGATCTTTACCAGTAGCTAAAATGGTAAATACCATTTTAGAAAAAGTGCGCTGAATTTTTCTAAAGCAAAGCTTGTTTACATATTATTGGATTCTCGATAGCTAGCATAGATTTTATAAATGATTAAAGAACCCAGAAATCCTAGTGTAAAAGGTTGCTGGGTTCTTTAAAATTATACGCAAAATAAAGCTCGAAATTGGCGCAAGGTACCTCTTAAAATGACAAGAAGGTTTTCACCTTCTTCTCATTACTCTCAAAAACCATCGTTTTTGATAGAGTTTAAATTATTTAATTAACTTTCAATTCTAAATACATAGTTGATTAAAAGAACCCTTAATGATATTCTTTTAAAAGAACCTCGAAAAAGATTTAGGAGTGAGTAAATGGATTTCAAAAAATATGTTGAAGAAGTAAGACTTACAAAAGAAATTGAAGAAGCGACATCAGATTTCGTTAAATTCAGTATAAATGTGGATGACAATATTAATCGCCGATTAAAGTATGTTGCTGGAGAACTTGAGATTACCCGCGCAGAATTAACAAGAGATTTAATAGAACAAAGTTTATATCATCTTGAAATAGCATTAGGGTTAGATCCGCTAGATTTTGATAAACCTTATGCAAACTCGCTCTATGCTCATTTGGATCATGTAACAGTGTCAGGTATTAAGTTAGCGAAAGAAGACTTTATTCAAGCTATTAAAAGCGCTCGTGAACGTGAAGAAAAAGAAAAGAATACAGAAGCAAACTGATATAGATCATGCTTAAATTGAGCCCAGGAGAAAGTAAAAAGTTTTTTGATAAGCTATCTATCAAACTGATTCTACTGGTGTTTTCATCAAATCTCTGGAGGTATTTATGTGACTCAAATTTACCATTATCCGCCCGATCTATTTAATCTCCTAGTACAAACTATACCTTTATTATGTAAATCCAAAAAAGACACACTTAATTTCTTAAAAGGTTCAGGTATTTCCTATAAATTCATGAGCGATGTGACTAACCAAGTCGACTTAGATCGTAATTCTATAGGCAAAGCAGAAATAGTCAGAACGGTTTTAGTAAGAATAAATGAAGATGGGGATACTTCTTTGAGACCACGAAGGGAATTATTAAAAAGAGTCACAGAATTTGAAAACTTTGAAGCGTGTTGGGAGAAAGATAGACTCCCTGCAAAAGCTTTGGTTGGCGAAATAAGAAGCTTAATCAATGTTAAGGATTCTTTTACAAGAATGAAGGAAGAACGCGAAAAACAAGTGAGGAAAAATCAGGAAGAATATTTGAAGAAAGCGCAAGAAAAAGAAAAGCAGTATAAAGAGATTCATTCTATAAAGTCGCAACTATACAACTTATTTTCCTTTACGGATGCTCATAAAAGAGGGAAAGAGTTGGAAAGTGTATTGAACCGTCTGTTTCAAGCTGCCGGATTTTTAGTACGAGAAGCTTTTGAACTTAAGGGCGATAATAGCGAAGGCGTGATAGAACAAATAGATGGTGCTGTTGAGATAGATGGAGAACTCTATTTAGTAGAAATGAAATGGTGGAGCAAGCCGATCGGTGCAGGGGAAATTTCTCAACACTTAGTACGTCTTTATGGCCGGGGGGAAGGAAAAGGAATTTTCATTTCAAATTCCAGCTTTACAAAACCAGCTATAACTCTATGTAAGGAATTTCTTTCAACGTCTGTTATTTGTCTTTGTGGACTTGAAGAAATTGTAATGGCCCTAGAAACTGACAAAGATTTAACACAACTGTTTAAAGAAAAAATACAAGCAGCGGTCTTAGATAAAAATCCTCATTACATCAGTTACTAATTTTAAGTCATGAAACACTCTTTATATAGAAGAAAACTAAAAAATCTTATTCTCGCTATAGAAAGGGAAAAATGAAGAAAAATAATGAAAAGCATCATTTAAATGCACTACTAGTAGTAATTGGATTATATTTTTTATTAGGTCTTACAATTTACTTCACCATAAGTTGGCAAAACCCTGATTTTGTTGAAAGCATCACTATAGTAGCTATGTTTTGTATCCTTATTCTATCATTTGAAGGATTTGAGCAAGCCCTACTTTCTACACTCAAATGGAAAAAAACTTTACAAATTTCCCTAGTAGTGAAAGAGTTAGTAATCTGTTTCTTTATTTCTTTAATGTCTTTATTAGCTGCTTCAAAAATAATGATACTTTTTGCGGGTGATATTCCTCTTACAAAGAATCTGTTCAACCTTTTAATAAGCGTAACTTTTATTCTCTCCCTTTTCCTTTATTGGTTTTACATATACATAAATGTTCCTAAGCATTTAGACAATTTGTATACAAAATTTAGCAAGACAAGCATAAGCTCAACTATGTCTATTAAAAATCAACTCGATAAAAAGGTAGTTCTCAATCTAATTGATTTGTTTGCTATTTTTACAACAGTTTTTTTACTATCAAATTCTACTGCTGCGGGAATTACAAATACTTCAACTCCTTCAGCAATCGACTTCTTCGAAAGCACCGAATTTAGTTTGCTATTTATCGTTATGGCTGTATATGTTTTAGCTGCGTATCATAAGCTACCTTTGAAAACTAATGACTAACTACTTTAATATAAATACAAAAGAAAGATATTAAACCAACTGAATCTTATATTTTCATAAGTAAACACCTACATTTTCTTTTATCAATAATTAATTGATGAATAGAAGATTGGGTGTTTTTTCAATATCTTAGAATATTTCATTTTAAAATTAATTGAAAGATATGTGCAACTAGAACCTAAGATACAATTTCTTGCCATTATATATTTTATAATATACAATAAAACAAATTGATATCTTTGGGGGTATCACTTTTGCACAATTGAATATCTTACAAAAAATCAATCAGAGAGGGAAATGATTATGAAAGTAGTAATCGATAATCATGGATCTCGCAGTTGTCAGGCCTGGATTGATAATCTTGAAAAAACAGATCGTATCGCTTACAAAAAGTTGAACAATGAGCTCGTTTACTTAGAGATGTTCGGTAAAGAGATGCTAAAAGGTGGAAATAAGCCACAGAGTATCAAACCTTTAACTGATACCGATGGAATTTGGCAAATCCGTATCGATGACTACAGGGTGCTGTTTTTCTATTATGAAAGCAATGCCATAGTGGTGACAAACGGCTTTACGAAAAAAAGAGCAACAACTCCAAAGGGAGAAATCAAGAAAGCCAAATCAGTTAAGAATTTGTATACTTAATTTTTTATCATGGCCTGACATGCGATGATACTAGACATTGATTGAAGTATTCCATGCCATAAAATAGTGGAATACTTCAATAATCGATGATTACTAATAATCAGATTGGAGCCTCAATACTATAATTTCATCGTCAGTATAATTGACGAGCAAACTCAATGATTCATTAATTAATTATGTTAGGAGGAATATTGAAATGATTAGTGAGACTTTACTGAAACTTATATACTTACAAAAGAATCTTTGAATTCACTTTTATAACTATACTAATTAATAAATTATAGTTTTTATGATTCTTAACTTTATGAAATATGAACCTTAGGAGAGAACATTATGTATACGTTAAAGCAAATGCATAGAAAGGAAGCTGCAGAGAATATTGATCGCTTTATAGTAGAGACTTTAGTTTCAAAAATAAGAGCATACCGTATCTTTTTCAACATATCTCAACGTGAACTTTCTAGAAAATCAGGAGTAACCCAAAATATTATTTCTCGCATGGAAAGTGGTATTGCAGTACCACAATTACAAACACTAATTAAGTTGTTAGAAGCATTAGAATTAGATATCGAGATTAATGTTAAACCTAGAGAAAAAGAGGAAGATTTTTTAGAGTCTATAAATCAAGATAAACTAAAAGAAATGCGGCAGAAAACACAAGAAGTAATTAATGATCACTTTCAAGATAACTTAATAGAGGAGGTGAATAACATGAGTGAATTAATTAAACCTGGCACTGACAATAAACCGCCAGGCAAATACAAAGAAGTTGGTCCGCGTGGAGGCGAAGTTTCCAATCCTCGAAAAGTGAAGATCGATCAAGGGGATCGTCTACCGCCGACTCAGGAACCAGGTCGAAAGTGGATAAAAACTAAATAAAATCGCTTCGGATTTAATTTTTCTAACGTAAAAAAAGACGCCTTTACAGTATTAATCTGTAAGGGCGTCTTCTAGTTGATTAGTAGAACTACACTGATTTAAGTTTTAATAATCCTCTATTTTCATAACCTAATGGTATATTTATGGAAAGTATTCACAAACAAGAATGTTAATGTCATGGATTACTGATATGTTGGTTTAACTAACGTTGTGATTAAGAATGTTTAAACTTCAAGTAAATGATCATTTCCGGACTATTCTTGCAACTTTCTTGAGCTGTGAAGGGAAACTAAAACGAATGAAAGGCGTGTGAATGGAATGGTCTATCTAGGTGATAAGCCACTACTTGTAGGAGAGACAGTTATTCTTAGACCGTTTAAGGATGAGGACTTTCCTTTTATAGAAGAATGTTTAAAAGACCCAGAAGTATTAAAACTGACAGGAAGCGATTCGGATTTTAATCAGAAAGCGACTCTCCATTGGTACAATACAAGAAATAAACAAACAGATCGCTTGGATCTTGCTATTGTTGACCCATCCACGGACTTCTTAGTAGGAGAGGTAGTGATCAATGCATACGATCAAAAAAATCATAGTATGAATTTCAGGATTCTTATCGGACCGAGGGGGAGAAATCAAGGATTGGGAACGGAAGCGACTCGACTTATCATTGATTATATATTCGAAAATACGACACTCAATCAACTAACTTTAAGCGTTTTTGACTTTAATCCAAGAGCCAAGCATGTTTATGAAAAGGTTGGCTTTGTACTATCTAGCATTGATAAAAACGACCTGGAGTTCGAAGGCGTCTGGATTGACTCTATTAATATGAATTTAACAAGAGAGAATTGGCTCAACAGAAAAAAATGATTTTTGAATTAAACGGACGTTGGTTTAACTAACCAAGGACAGCTGTACTAATTGCTGACTTGTTCTTCCAAAATCGGGCGCGATTGTTGATCACACGTTTTAGAAAAGAAGGAGAAGCATAGTAAATTACTGTTTTCGACATTTTTGTCTGAAAGGCTTTCTAATAAACTTGTTAAAAGACGTTCCCAATTTTGGTGAGGTATGCCGAATTTTCGGCTACCCTTTTAGATGTCTAATTTTCGAGAAAAACACACTTGGCCCATCTTATACATACTGTAAAATCATGTGTATTCCTAAGCGCCTTCCAGCCGTAAATAATGCGCTACATTGGACCAAAGAAAAAAGCTGCCTAAGTTATAATTAGGAAGCCTTCGATTTAATCTACTGCTATGTAGGTTTTGATTAATTCTCTGCGGCATTTCAAGATTGTAATCAGGTTACATTTACACTTGTTACTTTTATCAAATAATGGTTTTCTTTCATTGCACTAGACTCTTTCCTATGTGTCGTTATGCTGGTAGGGCGGAATAGATTTTCTTTTTCTGTTTCCCTCAGTTCCACAGCAAAAATGAGTTTGCCTTTTGGCTTTTGGAATATCAAGTCAACCTGCCTTCTAACAAAAACGCTGCCTCGAACATTGGGGTTAACCAGTTTTACTATACATTCACATTCATGAAGCAAATTGTACAAATAAGGAGTAAATTCTAATCTCGCTCTATTTTCATCCCACGCACCTTCATCAGCAGATTTAAGAAATTCTAAATCCCACTCGCCACTCAACATTTTTTCGAACTGGGCTGTGGCATTCCTAGTCGATAGGTTTTTCCAATTTTGTAGCCCCATTAAATGTGGTAACTGAGATCCCTCAGCTTCGATAATGAAGCTGGGGATTTTTTTATGATTAGTTGTGTACTCAAATTTTTTAGGTGCAACATGTTCCTCAAAAAACTGCATAAAGAAACGCAAATCTATTGGATTTTCTTTAGTGAATCCATCAAAATTTTTGGCCCATTCCTCTGTGTACATATAAGCCCCCCTAACGAAAAAGGACTCCGACATGGTTATGTCAGAGCCCTGTACTTTAAAGATAATGTAGGATGTCCCATCTAAGCCTCAGGGAAAGGCAGCCGTGATAGTCTTTGTCATTTTCCAACTTAGTAATCGATACTTTCGGGAGAAATGCCGTCACGTCAGAGCAGACTTCCTACTACTAGCCCGCTGTGGTGCAATAACTTAATTCTTTATCTAACCTCAATTTACTATATATACCTGGTAAAAGCAACGAAATGCTACGATATTTCGAGTATTTCCCCATTTTTTGTTGATATTAGTTACTAATACCATGTAAAAGAGGATATATCTTATATGCCTCTTTTTAATGGCTCTAATCTTAAAATTTTTAGCTAGCTATAATCGCCCGCAAGATTGATTGGCTATAAGTAAAGGAATCACGTTCTTTCAATATAGCGCAAAAAGTTAAAGCCTCCTCGATGGCAATCCACAATTATATTCCGGTTTCATAGATATACTAATCTTCATGCAACAAGATAACTTATTCGGATAAATCTCATGGTCGGATGACGCTTAAAGAAGCAAAAGCAACAGATTAAAGTACGTCAATCATGAGTGATCATTGGTCACACCCTCTATATGCAGGATAATGACATATGGTGAGTGAGTAAGCCCTTGTGCTTAATGAACCGCACCCCAAATGGAAGACACTTTAAAAAAAGTGACCCATTTGGGGTGCGGTTCAAGAGTAGCTTGGCTACTCTTTTTTGTTTCCTCATTAACTACAGAATTGAGGTGAAGATGGTTTTAATAGTGAAAATTCTTATAGCATGTTTACAAATGAATCAACCTGTTTAAATAGTTATTTCTAGGACGCCTCTTCTCTAATCGTTAGCTGAAATGGATACGACTTCACGAACTAAGACGCTTCTTCTTTTATTGAACTCCACGTAAATCAACACTTGATTTCGAAAATCGATGTCAATAATGACTCCTTCATGATAATGAAATTCCCCCTCTCTCCACGTTTGAATGCAAACCCAACACTTTCTTTTCATAGCAAGTTCCATCTCTTCTTGTATTAGCTGCAAATCCATTTCCGTTAAATCAGGTTGAGCCACTTTGTCTTCTTTTTCTCGCCATGCTTTGATCAGTTCAACGTGTTCCGTTAGAAACATCCCTTGCCATTTAATGATCCCACGGTCTTTGATTTCCCCAACATGCTTCATGTGTTTGTTCCGTTTCACCTAATCACCCCTAAAAAAATAAGAACACACATTCTTAATATACCACTTAAATTCTATTTCTAAGCGTAGATTTTTAAATAAAAAAAGACCCAAAGAATGAACTCACTCTTCGGATCTTACTAAATGGGTATTCAGTTCACTCTTTTTTCAAGACGATCTTCAACTACCATTACAGCATACGTTCACTATTCACTACTCATGTACTGAACAATTTGTTTCAGTCCTTCTTTACTAATCCACGCCTCACCAATTCGAATGGCCTCATCAGCTACTTTTCCTGTCACAGCGCAAACATATCGCTGACGATGAGGTTCAATGACGATTTGTCGTTCATTATGTGTGATGTCGACTTGATCGCCCTCATGCAACTGAAAAATATCTAGAATTTCTTTTGGAATAACCAGACGTCCTGCGTTGTTAATTCGTTTTGTATGCACGATTTCCCCCCTTACTCTGCCTTCATACTTTCTTCGATTGCTTGATTGAGTTCCTTTAAGCGTACTTCATATTTCTTTACTGCTTTTTTATCTTCTTCTTTGGCTAACGCTTCTTCTATTTGCTGTTTCTCTGTTCGCCATTCCTTTAACGTGAGTGCCTTCTTTTCGGCTTCGAGCACCTGGCTCATCCATGCTTCATCGGTTAGGCTATGTTTGTCTAGAAAGCCTTTAGCGCCTTGAAAATCCTTTTCTTCAACAAATGCTTCGATGACGGTTTCAATCCGCTGATCTGTTAATTCCACTTGATTCCGTAGTTCAATAATTCGCGACCACTCGGCTTCTACCGATGCCAGTTCAAACTCCACCACTTCGGCAGGTTCCTCTGTCATGTCTTGAAGCTCTTTCAGTCCTTCTACATCGTTATTTTGCCTAAGTTGCGCAGCAATTTCTCCAATCAACGTTGGCTGATGGGCAAGCGCTTTTTTGTAGTCACCTTGCTCAATATACAGCTGATTGAGTACAGCTTGATCTGCAACTGGCAATTCACTGTAGTCTACCGACTCTAAACGTTCTACTACTCCTTCAGTATCTCCTAAAAGTCCTTCTCGGTAAACGTCTGCTAGATTTAATTCAGCACTGTCCACTTCTCTTGCCTCTTTTGTCTCTGCATTTTCTGTTGCTTGTGTTAGAAGTACGTTTAAACCGAATGCAGCTAATAGAACAGCAACCACCCCAACGAACAACTTGTTGTTTCCGGTAGTTGTCGATTTCGTCTGTTTCTCTTTTGGCTTCTTTGGAAAAGAAATGAAGCGCTGTACATTTTCACGTAGTACCGTTGACGAACCTGCCCATTTCTTTTGGGTTTGTTTGGAGCGTTCGAGTTCTTGTTGTTGCAGTTGTTTCTTTTCTTCTACTTGATTCGACACATCCAACACATATGCTTCGATTTCTTCTAAGGATTGCAAGCGCAAGTAGATGGTTTCAGCAAACCGAATCACTTCGTCGCTTTGTTCTAAGAAGTCTGTTCTTCTTGGTCTGCCAAACACTTGATTGAGTCGTGTCAGTGAAATGATGATAAGGTCTTTAACAGCCATTACGCGTTCTTTGTCATTGTGTAAAGGCATCACTTCATTTTCTGTGACCAGTACATGAAGGCGCGATTCTTCTTTATTCAGTACAAAGTTTTCTTTTTGCCACAACACATTGACATCGTACTGCTGAGCTAAGCGAACAAGGGATAAATAATACGGCAACTTGTCTTCAAATTCCATCGCCTTCAGCGCTGTAAACGCATGTAGGTCCGTTAAGTCATACGCAAATCGGACCTGCCCCGATTGAAAGGAGATCTGTTGTGCTGATAAGAAGGTTGGGTCTCCCATTACTTGTTGCATTTGTTTTTCATATGCTCGTTCAATTTGTTCCATCTCTTCTGTCTTAAAAGCAGACAATGGCTGCAAGAAATAAAACGAGTTTTGATTGATTTCGATCGTTCCTATCTGATTGGCGATTGTTCGAATAACCATGCTGTGTTCACCACCTTTATAAGACTATTGAAGCTCCGGATAATAAGCTAAGGCTTCTTCAACTTCTTTGCGATAGGCTTCTTGTTCAGCTTCTACCTCGCTCTCTGGGACGCGAGATTGAATCCCTTCATATTCTTTATCAGCTTCTTTTAAATTGATTGATGGGATATCCAATGCAGGGTGTTGAACTAAAATTAATTTATTATCTTTACTCTTTACAAATCGAATCTCTGAAGATTGTTCTTCCTCTTTACTCTCATATTTATAGGTAGTTTTTGAAAATATTAATTCTGATTTTGAAAAATGAAGCGATTTGTATTCTTCACTTTCACTTGTATCTATTTCTAGTTGCATAGTTTCTATTCCGTCGTATTCACAATGACCTAAACTACATGGTTCACTATTTTTTTTGTTAAAATAGACTTTTTCATTTTCACCAGTTGCTCCTTGAAAAGCAATTCCACCGGCAAATTCTTCTTTTATCTTTTCGAAAACGATCTTGTCAGCTTTATCTTGAACTTGAGTATTAAAAGATGATTCATCTTTTAACATTATCTCTTCATCTTGAATGCTCTGATTTACTTCTTTCTCAAGCTCTTGCAACCTTTCGTTCAAAAAAACGATTATTTCTTCTGCTTGTTCAACATCTGTTTCGGTAAATACTTTTTCGTTATCTGAACCTTGCTCTGTTTCTTCCTGATT
Source organism: Planococcus halocryophilus (assembly GCF_022489025.1). Classification (GTDB taxonomy): domain Bacteria; phylum Bacillota; class Bacilli; order Bacillales_A; family Planococcaceae; genus Planococcus; species Planococcus halocryophilus_A. The sequence goes on from NZ_JAKVTG010000015.1 coordinate 21,220, forward strand.
TTCAGCATCTGAATTACAAGCTCCAAGTACCGAAACAACTATTAGTAAGATTAGTAAATATAAATATTTCCTCATCATTACACTCCTTTATCTTCTTGCATATCGAGCAACATATTTAACTGATGACCCAACTGCTTTTGCAGAACCTGTAGAAGCTCCAAATTGATTCAATAATGTAGGAATCGTTAACCCTACGATAAAGAAAATCATTCCTAAAATCATGCTTCCTCCATCGGTTAGATCCACTAGTGTTTTTATTCCTAAAACAAAACATAATAATTGGATTGTAAGAGTTAGGATATTACTCACCACTGTTTTCAACCAAAGATTAAAAAAATTGTACTGATCATTAACTATTGTAGGAATCGCTAGGACACCTGTTATATAAAGAATTACAAATAATACTGTTCGATAAAGAATTGATAGGAAAAAAATGAACAGAATGGCTGACACAATAATCATTAAAATTAGCCCATAACCTACTGAGTTCACAGCCATTACTTGCATAATATCGTAATGAGTAACCGGTGACGTTAGCATCGTTTCTGTCAGTAGATGAGTTAACTCCAAAATCCAATCAAACAATTGAGCATAGACACCCAGCAAAATACCTCCAGTGACTACAGCAATTAACTTGTCATGAAGCGAATTCATTCCCTCTTCTCCATTTCCAGTGTACAGGATAACAATTTTCGTCGTTTGCCATACAATAAAAATGGCTGTAATTGTCCATGCTAACGATTTAAAATTTAGCATGTATCCTTCATAAACAGGATTTCCTGTAATAAAATCGGCATCAATCTGAAACTTACTGAAGCTATCTACCGCGCCAAATATAAACCCACTTACTGTCGTGAATAAGAAGCTATTGGTATGACAACCGATTTCATGCCATTTGCAGCTAAATTGATTTGTACTGTAATCATATTGTTCAAGATAAAGAACGTTTTTCATATAAGATTCAACACTGTCTACTTTTTCACTATTTGACTGGGTTGTCTTATATTCTTCAATTGTCTCTTCCATAAATTGGCCCTCTTCAGCAACTACTGAAATCGGAAGGAAGAAGAAAAAAAGCAAAAGAAATACTGCTATCAAAATTCTTCTCACATCATTACCTCCTTATTCAATAGTGTCAAAATAAGAAAAAGAAGAGGAACAATTACGACCATCGCCCACTTCATAATGATTTGTTTCTTTATATCAACCTTCTCTTTGTCACTCAGATGCTTATCGTACATCAATTCAAACTTGCGTTCTTCCTGTTCAATGGCTGTTCGAGAAAGTCGATCAATCAATCGATCCATCTTCTGTTGGATTTGTTGCTGGAAGACGAGTACCTGTTTGAGTTGTTCTTTCATCTCGATCATCCTTTCACTTCCATTTATCCGTTTTTCATCGCTTCCTCGAACGCTTCTCCGGACGTTAAGGGCTCCAAATCATGCGCATTCACTTTCCATTCACCTTGCTCTTCTATCCAGTGGATTTGCGACATGAGGTACATCACACGCTGCGTACCTGGTGTTTCCCGTTCTCCGTCTACACCCGTTAAAGTAATTCGGTAAATCGCGTAGACCTGATACCCTTCTTGTTCCGGACGAACGGAAATATTGAATACCTCTAGATCTTCCGTATCGCTTCGGCTATGACCGTGCATCGTTTCAGCTTCTTCGACTTCGCTTTCAACTTCTGAACGGTACGCTTCTGAAAAATAACGAATGGAGTCGCCTTCAAATGTGGCTTCGATAAAGGCTTCCGTCTGAGCATAGAGTGCTTCTTGTTGTGTTTCTTTTGTGGTTAGCTTCTCGACTTGCTTTGTGAGGTGCTCATTTTTCTTTTCGGCGTCTTGTTTGCTGAAGTACAGGTTGAAACTCACGATTGCGAGTAGCAACGCAAGCGCCCCAAGCACAATGGTTTGTAAGTTTACTGGTTTCACGCGCCCTCTTCCTTTCCAGCTTCGAGATACTTCATGGGATTGACTCGGTTGCCAAACATGCGATCCGTATGGATTTCAAAGTGCAAGTGATCACCAGTCGAACGTCCAGTAGTGCCACACTGACCTAGAGGTTCAAGTTGGCCAATTTCCTGTCCCACTTTTACGTCAATTTTGCTGAGATGGGCATATAAGCTAAAGTACTTGTTTGCATGTTCAACAACGACCACGTTTCCGTACGTTGCCAAAATACCGGATGGATAAGAGGCAAAAACCACAGTCCCTTCTTTCGCTGCGTGAATCGGATCCGGTTGGCTACACGCTAAATCGACGCCTTCATGCGCTGACACATCTCCGGTGATGGGATGGACACGAATGCCGAAGTTCGAATTAACGGTGACATTTGGAATCGGTTGAACAAACTCACCTGTATTGCTCGTGCAGTTCATTGTTAATCCACCTAACGAGCTCACCACTTGGGCGACGTTTGGAACCCAATGACTGTTTAAATTGGTCGGGTCATTACTAGCTCCTATCGGTGCATAAACAGAACCTAGGTCGGCAATCGTTACAAGTCCGTCTTGAATGATTCGGTTGTGCAGCGTCTTGCCCATCGAAGCAATGCCTTCTTCCAACGTATCAAAGACAAACAGTCCATTTGCTCCCATCAACCCTCCGGGATTGTTCTTTTCCACCACAGCCGAAGACGTCCCGTAGCCGGTTTCGTGCAACGCAATGGCAGCCATCAACACAGGATCAATGTCCTGTTCTTCGGCTACTGACAAGAACACGTCCTCCATTCCCTCAAAAACGCCCGCAGAGGCGAATTCTGCTTCCCAAAGGGCTTTGTCCAATTCACCTTTCGGGGCGCAGTATGCGCCTCCTGAAGAAGCTGAGAGCGCGTCTAAATTGCTATTGGGGTCGTCTAAGTTAAAACCTTCGCCCTTACTAGCCATCGACATGAAGACTGGCATGATGATTAGCAAAAGGGTGACCCCAACGGCAATCAATCCCAATGGACTGAACAATACCTTTGTCAGCAAGATGGACCCGATTGTTTTGGCTGTATCTTTTGGATTCATGCCCTCATCCCTTTTCAAATCGTCAGTTCGTTAATGCTCTTCTGTTCAAACCACAGCTTCTCGGTCACTTCGTTTAATTGGACTTCGAGCTTGATTTTTTTGGAACCGGTATAGAAAATGCCTTTGCCGGCTTGCTCTTTCTTTTTGCCGTCTTTCAGAATCAACGTCGATCGTTCTTCTTTGGAAAATTGATTGCCGAGTTCTTCTTCCAGGTACTTTAGCTCTTCCTCACTCATCGGCAAATACAGCCGTTGAACGGATTGCGTAATGATGGCTTTCCCGTAGTTCCGGTTCTCATCGCGTGCCGATAAGAAGTCTTCCACCGACTGAGAAGCTGTCGTGATGCCACAGTTGAACGACCGGAGGACTTTCATCATGAAATAGATGAATTCCATCGCTTTCGGCACTTTGGGATCGGCAATGACGTGCGCTTCATCAATGAAGATCTCGCTCGGCTGCCGGTCGCCACTCATGATTTCATAGGTCGTGTGCGAAAGAATATTGTAGAAGAGAATGCGCTGAATCTTTTCGTTGTTGCTCATTTCCTTCAAGTCGTAGCACACCAACTCATTATCAATATTGACGTTCGTCGATCCGTTGAACAGTTCCGAATAGATGCCGTAAACATACGTTTCCAAGGTCGTATGGAAATCCCGGATGCGCTCGTATAACGGTGGATCGTTCTGTTTGTCTCGTTCAATCAGCTGATACAAGTCTTCCAATACGGGGTAGTCGTCGGCCGTCAGTTGGTTCACATCGGTCGTCTCATCAATCCCTTTTTCTTCGTAGACTTTCTGGATGTACCGGCTCAAGATGTCTTCTTGCAAGTCGCTCATCGAGTTGTACATCAGTTGGAACATGACCAGTAAATTCGAAATCTTTGTCAGCAAGATGTTGCCCAGCTCGGTTTCTTCGAGTTGAATCTTCTCGCTGATTTTTGGAAGATCCATCGGATTGATCCGGTTTCCGCCTTTCAGCTGAAACTTCACCCACGCCCCACCAAGATCTGCGTAGTTCCGACCAAATTCCCCTTTCGGGTCTACCGTGATGATTTTCCGACCGAGCATGTGCTTATTGGTCATGTTCGCAAACAAGTACGTAGATTTGCCGATCCCGGAAATGCCAATGACGAACTCATGCCGGTTCAAAAGCGTCGTATCGTCGACAATCACGACATTTCCGGTCGTCATGTTTCGTCCTTTGATCAAGCCGGTTTCGGAGAACATTTCGTTCTCATGAAACGGGAAGAAATACGAGATTGCTTCCGAGTTGGTCATCTTGTACGTCAGTTCGTCGACTTTGTTGTCATTCAGGGGCAAAAACGAACGAAAGGCATCGACCGCACGGTCTGTCGGGTTGTGAATGATGCCGATCTTCGAGAATTTGCTTTTGACGGTCGTCGTCAGTTGATCCAATTCTTCCTGAGAAGTCGCCACCAAATGAATGAGCGTATGAAACAGGTAAATCTTGTCGTTACGGTACGACAAGTTCCGCAACATTTCCGAGGCACTTTCAATTTGCCCTTCCGATTCAATCATCGTCTGTTCATCGGCGAAGCGCGTATTCATTTTCATTCGGTTCTGCTTGATGCTTTTCACAAGTTGCGTGCGCACCTCGCCCATGTTGTATTCCTGCATGTAATGGACCAGCGACACGTTCTCGGGAATCTCGGTCACTTGCTGAATCTTGTTTTGATCTTGAATCGGGTCGTAGTCCACGATGAGAAGCGTCCGGGTGTAATTGGCTCCTACACGAACCGAGGAATCAAACTCCGTCAAGTTGTCCGGGGCAATGGCCGTGAGAAGCGTTTCGTTCATGCCACTGACCGTATCTTCAAAGGTTGTTTCATCTACTTGTTTGGGCTGTAGCCACTTCGGTTTCCACATCCGTTGTCCACCTCCTATTCAAATCGATCGTTGAGCAAGCTCTTGTATTGCTCAACCAAGGCTTTCGCGGTATTCTTCCCAACCACGACGTCCAGCTTGGCGTTCGTTTTGTGAACGATGTTCTGTCCTTGCGCTTGAGCATTCTCAAAATCGATGCACGCATAATAGAACTTCAACAAGTCGTCGTTCTCCAAAATCTTGACGTCTAATTTCTCGTATCCCGATAACATCTGTTCGAGCTTCGATTGAAGAATGTTCGCCGTGGTTTCCAGCTTCAAGTAATCTTTCGGAGAGTTGGTCATCGGCTTGGAAATCACTAAATACCGTTTCCGGGTCACCATGTTTTTCGACTTTTGAATGCGTTCAATTTGATCGGCGTACCCTTGTTTCAGCATGCGCTTCGCATACGAGGAATTTTGATCCACTTGTTCGTTGAACCACATCAGGTAATTCGTTAAGTTGATCGGTTGCGCCACTTGCATCAGTTGAATTTGTTTCTCGCCCGTATCGTTGATAAATGCTTGATAGGCCGACAATACATTTTCTTTCGCCAGTTCGTTCATGAGCGATAAGTTGACCGAAGAGACTTCCAACACCTTAATCAAACGCCGGTCCGAGGACTCCAAACAGCCGTTGGCAATATTCGCTAATCCTAATTCCGTTCGCGTGTCGCGTTCGTTTCGGCTCATGGGTAAGGCTCCTTTCGCGTAATGAAAATCTTTCTTCCGGTGTTTCGCCCGTAATTTCCACATCACTTTGTATTGCAAGAGCGACAAGTTTTTTCGAACGGGGTGTTTGTTCAACTGAAACACCGTCACGATCATCGCTGGCACAAACGCCACAAGCAAAAGTTGTTGATTCAACGTCCCGGCTTGATACAACATATACGAGATGAAGGCGCCCAAGAGTAAAAACGGGGAAACAATGAACACATCCTGGAATGATATATTCCCATACAAGTATTTCTTGGTATCAATGTTTAAGGGCAACTCCACTTTCCCTCGCTCACGCAGCCGTTCCTGACGTTCCATGTAGGAATCTGTCCGCATTGGTATCACATACTTTCTCACGTTTTCTTACAGGTTCATTTGGATGTACTCGATGACCGGTTTCGCTAACAGGAACAACACCACGCCCAAGACGCAGAGTTTTATGCCATTTTTAAATTTTGGTGCCGATTGTTCATCGCCTGCCCAAACGCCAATCGCTGAAATCACCAACCCAATCATAAAAATCGTAATGAACGTTGTTTGCATGTCACTGAACAACGTATTTAAGAACACACTAATTCGATCAAACACATTTGCCACCACCTTTCTTCCGTTGCCTCTACGTTAACAAATTGCCTAAAAATAGGCAATCGAAAATGGTAAATAATTGGTACTACTTAAATCCCCTTTTAAATCTCTTGTAAATAAAGGTTTTTCACATCTATCGTACTTTTTTCTTAGTCTTTAATTTGAAAGTCCCAAAAATACCCATGAATAGTTTTACATATACATTAAAAAAACGGAAGTCACTTGGACTTCCGTTTGGCTAGCTTGAGAAGCAATTTCTCTTTCTCAGCCGCTAATTCTTCTGGAGAAGACATACTTGGTTTGACATCTTCTTTTTCTGATTGGTTCAACCATGCCGGAGTTCGCTCGGTTCTGACCGGTTGTTGAGAAGAAGTTGTTTGAATCCCCAACCATCTCTTTTTATCTTCAACTGCTTTAGTTAAACGCGCTGTAATGCTCTTAATACGTCCCGGTGTCCGTTCAAGGGAATACTGCAAGGCATCCGCATACTGATGAACTGTCAGTACCTCTTGATGGGCCAAGTAGTGGTTCCCAATCTCCTCTACCTCAATGTGATCATCCATCAATCGCTTTTCGTATTTGAATAAGACCTGCACAATCGATTCAGGGAGTGCGATTTTCTCCAGCAACTGATAGATCTTTATTTCAGTCTCACTTAAATCAGTCTTGCTAAAGTCAGTATCATTCGTGTTAACATTTTTAACTTCTTGAAGTAAAGAAGTTTGATTTCTTGAAGTTAAAGATTTTAACTTCTCATGTCCCCCAGGCGATTCAGGCTCATTTGTCGATTGTTCGATCGGCTTAACGTCTGCCACTTCCGCAATCGGTTTTAACAAATATAACCGATTCGACTGGGATAAGCCCATTCGCTTTTCCTCGAGCAAGGCTACGTGATGCAGTTCTTTTTTAATTTTGATAACCGTAGGTTTGCTGCAATTCAAAATCTCCGCGAGTTGTTGATTCCCGTAAAGAAAATAAATATTCCCTTCGTCATCGAACCACTCGTTTTTAATCGATAGATCCAGCCGGTCCTGTAAGATCGCAAAGGCGATTTTTGCATCGTTGCTGATCTTTTTGTAGCGTTCATTTGTAAAAAAGACTTTTGGTAATCGGTAAAATCGTTGTGCTGCCTCTTCGCGTATGTTGTACTTTCCAGTCATGTAATCTGCCCCTTTCATTCTCTTTCGTTTCATCAGAGAAATTTCAAGGGAATTCACGCTCTTCTACAGCAAGGCGAAACAAATGCCCCTACTCGCCAGCACTGCAGTTGTGCTATAATTAAAGCATGAATTGTTCTCTTGAAACTTCTCTACGTGGTCACTCTTTTATTGACGGTCGCCAAACTACCAATAAAAGAGCCTGTAGAGATTTTTTTAATATATATATTAAAATATGGAGAACAGTATAACACGGAAAAAGAAAAACGGCATCGCCACCTGAAAGGATTTTTCATATGACTTCTCAACATGAACCCAATGTTTATGAAAAAATCGGCAGTGCACTCAAGTCTATTCGCCTCGAGAAAAAGCTGAAACTAAAAGACATTGAAGCCATTAGTGACATGAACGGCCCCACAATCTCAAACATTGAACGGGGCAAACAAAATGTGTCTATTGGTTGGTTGATTCATTACGCAAATGTACTCGAAATCGATCCGAATGAGATTTTTTTGCGCGCCTTTAAAGACGATTTCAAAGAAAAACAACTCGAAAAAATATACGAGCGATTCAATACCTATCCTGGTAACGAATCCGATACGTAAACATTCAGCTATCCTGCTGAGTGTTTTTTTATGCCCTAAAAGAGTGATGGATAGATAACCAATAAACAAGCCGGGATAAAAACGCTTGTATACAGATATGTATTGGCAGACTGGACCATTAAGAAGAATTGAATTTTTTTCCAGTTGAAGACGATGAGGATCGCTGTTCACGGAACCAAGCTACCTCTGTCATGACTTCACGAATCGCATCTTTGTTTTCACGCGCTGTACGCATGATGTCCAGTGCTTCTTGGTACAAGACCCGGTGGGTTTGTTGGTAGCTGAGGGCACACTGAAGAAGCACAGCAACCGACGTCAATCCTGTCTTGGCTGCACGGCCTTTCCCACTTTTCTTGATGAGGATTTTCTTGGAGTGTTTGATCACTTCGTTGAACGTACTGCGGGGCATTCCCACAGCTTCGCAAATTTCTTTTTGCGTAGACCAGTGAATCGGCTGTTCCAGTGAACTGACCGTTTGGATATAGCTCAAGAGGTCGATTTCCCATTCATCGTAATGGCTGCGCTTGCGATCTTTTCGTTCTTTCTTAAACTTGTACCAACCGCCCATCGGATTCTCGATGGCCACTTCTTTGTGACTTGCCCATTCCGTTAACAGTTCTTGAATGTACGTCTGATGTGCACCTTTGAATCGGCCTTTGTAAGCACTTCTCACGATTTTTTGGACTTCGCTATGCCGTAAGGGAGAAGCCAGACTTGAATTGTACTCATCAAGCAAATCAAGCGTCTCATCGTTTCCTTTGCCTGCACTGTAGCAAGCGAGCGCTAACGTAAACATTAAGTTGTCGCGTCCCAATTGCCCAGATTCGCCCTTCACGTGACGCGTCTTCAGCAGTTCTTGGAACCAAGCCGTTTGCGTGAGATCTTGAACCGTCGGTTCGTTGGCGACCACAAAGAGTCCCCTCCCCTGATCATCGTCTTGCCGTTTCGACCACGCAATGAGGGAACCAAAGTCGTACACCATTTCTTCGGAGAACCACCGAACGTTTTGTTCATTAGGCATACGGAAAAAACCAAAGTCATTACAAGAAATATCGACTCCTTGTAAAACTTTGGCCAAGCTGCGTTTGATGTTTTCAGAAATGCGCTTCGCTACCTTAAGCCCACGAAAATCGTTTTGATTGCTGATGAATAACGGTTTTGCCAACACAAAATAGACTTGAAACCCTTTCGGCGTTTCTAAGACCATCGTCGGCACGCCAATACTGTGATCCAATGCAGCCGTTAAAATTTCGGTGTATGGTTGTTTTTTCGTATCGATGTCCACGACGAAGGTATTGATTTGTTGGAGGTTCTTCTCTTCGTGTCCCTTGAGGAACCGTCTTTTTTCATCAGAATACCTTAAGTAGTTAAAGACATTAGGATTCCAATGGGAAACCAAAAGAGCGTCCTCCAAGAGAGTTTCTCGGGACGTGATGACATAACCCTTCACACCTGATGGTGTAGAAAGATCCTCTTTTGAGCGAACTACAGAAATCGCTCCTATTTTAGTTCTTTTTTCTTTGTTGGCAGCTTTAATCTGCAAAGGAAGGCTTGCGCTAGAACTTTTTGATTTAAAATTATGAATTCCATCTTTTAAGACAGTGTCGACAATTAAACGTAGTTTACTCACCCAAAACCTTCTCCTTCACTAACTTACCAGTCTTCTTCCCCTAAAGGTAAAGGAATATAAATCCTGTGTAAATAGCTCTATATCAAGGTTTGTACAGTCACAAAAGTAGAAATATCTACTTTTCTACTTTTGTTAGAATGAACCTCATTCTCACAGAAGTAGATATTTCTACTTTTCTACTTTTGTTAGATTGACTCTCATTTTCGCAGAGGTAGATATTTCTACTTTTCTACTTTTGTTAGATTGACTCTCATTTTCGCAGAGGTAGATATTTCTACTTTTCTACTTTCGTTAGATTGACTCTTATTCTCGCGGAGGTAGATATTTCTACTTTTCTACTTTTGTTAGATTGACTCTCATTCTCACATAAGTAGATATTTCTACTTTTCTACTTATGTGAGAATCAGATTAATTTCAATTTCTTTTTTACTATTATAAATACCAATTTAAAAGGGTTTTTTCTACATAATTAAGTTAACAATTCTAACAAAAGTAGATATTTCTACTTTTGTTAGAATTAACATCATTATCGCAAAGGTAGATATTTCTACTTTTCCACTTTTGTTAGAACAAACATTATTCTCGCAGAGGTAGATATTTCTACTTTTCTACTTTTGTTAGAACAAACATTATTCTCGCAGAAGTAGATATTTCTACTTTTCTACTTTTGTTAAATCCACTCTCATTCTCACAGAAGTAGATATTTCTACTTCTCTACTTTTGTTATAACTAAGCTTATTCTCACAAAGGTAGATATTTCTACTTTTCTACTTCTGTTGGAAGGAAGTACATAATATTACATTTACATTACATTTATTTAATCATTCACACAAACTTCTACTTATGTTATTATCAGAAATATACAGAAGTAGAAGTTTGTTAGGTAGAAGTTTGTTAGGTATGAGGAGGAATTGAGAAATGACTGCAAAAACAATAGTTGTTGGTAACTTTAAAGGTGGCGTAGGTAAAACTAAAGTATCTGTTATGACCAGTTGGGAATATGCAACCGTCCATAACAAAAAAGTTTTGTTAATTGATATGGACCCTCAAGGAAATGCCAGTACTTTGATAGCTCGTTCAGTTGGTATAGATAAAATTGAAAAAACTATATTCGATGGTTTTCAAGATGGTAACTTGGAGAACGTTGTCATGAAAATAAACGATAATCTGGATTTAATTCCTGCTGCAGTTTCATTTAAGAACTTCTCAAAGTTTTTATATAAAAATTTCGAAACTGACTTAGAGCAAATTACATTGTTAAAAACTTTAATAGAGCCTCTAAAAGAAAATTATGATTATATTTTTATTGATGTTCCTCCAACAATCAGTGACTACTCGGATAACGCTATGATGGCTTCTGATTATGTTCTTATTATTCTTCAAGCTCAAGAACTTTCTTTGGAAGGGGCAGAGACATATGTTTCATATTTACAATTCATGCATGATGAATATGAAGCTGATATTCAAGTTTTAGGAGTTCTTCCAGTTTTATTGCGAGCTGGTGGCAGGGTTGATCAAACCACTGTGATAAGGGCTACTGAGTTATTTGGAGAGGATAACGTCTTTTCTAATGTAGTTAAGCATCTTGAACGCTTAAAAGCATGGGATATTACCGGAATAAGAAATGATGATCACCATGATAGAAAAGCACATCAAACATTTTTAGCTGTTGTGGAAGAAATGGAAGATAAGCTTGCTCGATTTGAGGAGGAAGAAAACAATGTCTGAAGACTCGAAAAAGGGACCACTGATAAAGAAGAAAACCAAACCTATGGATCGAGCTAAACCAGTGATAGTAAGTAGTAAAAATGATTTTAAATTTTCGAGTAGCGATAAATCTATAGAATCTAAGTCCGAAGTACAAAAAGAACCGGAAGTGAATCAAAAAGTAAAATCAGAAAATATAACTACAGCAAATGAAGAGCCAACAAAACTAACAAAAAGAAAAGGTGTAGTTGGTAAGAACAATAACGTTAAATCGATAAAAGTGCCGCATGATCTCCATGTACAGATAGGCATTCTCGGAAAATTTATGGATGAAAATAAAACATATGCAATTATTTCTGAGCTTGTTGATTATTATAAAAAAAATGAATTAACTGAACGTCAAAAGAAACAAATTGAATATATGACAGAATTCTTAAACGAAAATTAATATCTATTCAACAAAAGTAGAAATATCTACCTAGCAAAGGTAGATATTTCTACTTTTTTGAGAACCATAAATTTTAGACTGAAAGGGTGTTTTTTTTGGTTTATATTATTCGTTCATCACATGGCGTTATTTTAACGCAAGACAACAAAGAGTTATTTTATGAAACATTAGAAGAAGCTGAAATAAAAAAAGAGGAACTGCTTTCTTTTACTACTGAGCAATGGACTATTATTAACGTTAATAGAGAGACAAGCGCCCTTTAATTTCATAGCGCTTGTCTTATTTTTTTTGGATTTTACTCTTTATAAATCCCGAAAATGTTTGAAATATCTTTTCTCGTTCTTCTGTTGTGAGCGTTTCTAATCCAAAGTATTTTTCAGCCAAGGCTCCGGTTTCAATTAAGCGTTTGGTTCGTGCTTTGCGTTGTTCCCAACTTGCTCTTCGTTGCGTTTCATTCTGTAACTGGCTTTTCTTCTTTTGCAAATCGGCAATTTGTTTTTTTAACTCCTGCGACTTTGCCAGGTTATCTGTTTTCAGCTTCATGGACATCCCACGCCTCTGGTTGTTCTTTTTTTTCGTTTACTTGAACAGCCAGCTTTTGAATCCACTTGATTGCTTCTTCTTCCGATTCGACATTCCACTCTTTCAATAACTCAGCCCCGATGTTTTGCTGCATTTGTTTCTCTAAATTCTTTCGCTTTTCCTTTAATTTCTCGATCTGTTCTTCAATGCTTGTGATCTTTTCAATGTTATTTGCCATTGATCTTCACTCCTTTTTAACTTATATATTAAAATATTAACATATAGGTTAAAATAAATCACGATAAATGGATAAAATATGGTATAATGAATCCGAGCTTTCAAGCGAGTGCCCAGTTATACACCACCCGAAATTCGGGGTGGTGACCTGGTCCAAAGCCCTTTCGGTCTTTGGGTGTCGCCTACGGATATCTAACAAGAGAAAAGAGGTGAGAAAACGTGAGTTACTTCCGACTGCAAGCCAACATCATCAGCAAGAAAACCCAATCCGCCGTTGCGAGTGCCAGCTACCGCAGTGGGGAAGAGTTGTATTCTGAACGCGATGACGAAATCAAAAGCTATCCGCAGCGAGAAGTAGCTCCGATTTCTTTCATCCTCAAGCCTGATCATGCGCCCGAGTGGACACTTGAACGTGAAAAACTGTGGAACGAAGTGGAGAAAATCGAGAAAGCCTGGAACGCTCAATTAGCACGAGAAGTGCTGATTGCTTTGCCGAAGGAGTTACCCGATGATGCTCAACAAGAACTTGTACAATCGTTTGTCCAACACGAATTTGTTGATGAAGGCATGGTCGCAGACGTTGCGATTCACCGAGACAAAGAACACAATCCGCATGCACACATCCTGCTGACAGTTCGCCCATTTAACGAAGATGGCACGTGGGGACAGAAAAAAACACGTCAGTATGAATTGGATCAAAATGGCGAGATTCTTCGCAATGCAAAAGGGGAGAAAGTCTTCCAAACCGTTCCTTCTACTCCTTGGAATGAACGCGAGACACTGGTAAAATGGCGCATGAACTATGCCGAAGCCATCAATGAAACTTTTAAGGAACGAGACATCCACAAAGAAGTCTCAGCACTTTCTTTTGAGGCACAGGGACTGGATCAAATCGCTGAGGTTCGCTTGGAACGAAATGAATACCAATACGTGAAACGCATGGAAGAAAAGGGACTGGAAGCACAAACGTTTTATCACCAGTTGAATCAAGACATTCGACAAAAGAATGCTGAAATTGCTCAGCTACGCGATAAAATTGTTTCTCTCTCTTCCAAACAAAAACAGGTTGATGTTCAGCACGTTTTACATCGCCACACGAGCGAAGTCACAGCAGAATTAAATGCAGACTACGCCAAGAGTTGGCACTTCATGAAAGGGCGCCTGAAAGAGAAATTTTCGTTCGATGCGGTACAAGATCAACTGCAAGGATTGTATCGTTGGGAAGAGCGTAAAGTAGAACCCAAACAAGTAGAAGCACAGGTGACACACGCGATTTTAAACGCTTCTCATAAAGCGTCTCAAGAACACAATGCGTCGGTATTGCACCAGCAAGGTTTTGATCAACAAGACTTCCGTTCACTCTTTACTACGCGACTTGAGGCATTTGAAAAGTTGACGGAATCGGTCGAAAAAGACCAACAAACCGTTGACCAAGTCATCGCGCATGCTGAACGCACCTACCGGGTACAAAGCTTAATCGTGCACAACTCCTTTAACGACTTGTTCCCTGAAATTGAGGAGCGATTTGAACACAATGATCGGACCGTGGCGTACAAAATGAATGTGCTGACGGCGCTTGAAACGAATGCGGTTGACGCCATTCCACTGACTGGTGAAGTGAATCATCACTTGCAGCTGCAGGAACTGAAAAAGGCGACCGAACAGGCGATGAAAGTCAGCGAACAACTCCGGATTCAAGCGTTGAGTCGCAACAAACTCGGTATGAAAAAAGAACAGTTGGTGAAGGATGGAACCGACCTTACAGCCATCTACCAGACCTCCATCCAACTCAATACGACGCAACAATTAATTGAACGATACGAGGCTAAGGTCACACACATCGACCAGCAACTCAATGCCTTGCTGCGAGAGACATTCCCTCATGCCAAAGACAACTTGTTGAAGAAACTCGACGCGCTTCCGTTGGAGATGAAAACAGATCTGTTGAAACATTTTATTGAGAACGCGAAGCCGGCGAAAAGCGTGAGCTTGAAAGCTTGCTTACAAGTCGCCAAGAAAGAACAAAGCAAACGGACGATGTCTTTTCATGAGTATCAAACTAAATCCGATGCTCGGTTCGCTGAACGTTTGGATGGAAGACAGAAAACGCTCACTCATTTCCCGACAGGGAAAGCGAGTACGGAACTGTTAGAGCGTCTGATTGAACAAGCTGAACAAGAACATCATCGTCCACAACATGAGACACCAACGAAGATGCACCGAAAAAGCAAAAACAAACAGCTTCGTCGGGAACTCGGACTTGAGTTTGAACTGTAAAAGGGAATCTGTTGAAAGGCGTGAACTTCATCATGAAAAAAAGAATACAAAAAGGTGCTGGCAAAAAAATCACCGTGACGTTCGTTCTGTCATTGCTCATCGGTTATGCCGTGACGGGTCTGTTACGCTTTCTACAACAAGGAGGAGGGCTCAACGCACTGTTATTGGACATCCGTGGAACACTCGACTTCCTCACAGAAACCGATCGCCAATCGCAACTCTTAGTGGCCATTCTTACGGTGGTATTTTTCGGTTGGTTCTTATCTAAAATGCGCTTGATGGAACATACGTATGAAGATGCCCATGACTTTGGGGTGCACGGTTCGGCCAGATTTACCGAACCTTCGGAGGTCCTAAAGGGCAAGTATTTCTCCAAGCACAATCGCTACCAGCCCAAAAGTCCGGAGAAAACCTTAACGAGTTTAGCCAACGGACTGATTGTCGGGCGCGTACCCGGAAAAAAGCAAGTCCTTGTCATTCCTCGGTCAACCGAAATTGATAACCGAAATGTCTACATTGTTGGATCGAGTGGGAGTGGGAAAGGGCAGTCTTATGTCATTCCCAATCTCGTCAACAATAAAGAAGAAACCATTATCGCGACCGATCCCAAAGGCGAGTTATTTGAACAGACGGCTGCGATCAAGCGCAAACAGGGCTATCAGGTTTATCAAATTGATTTCATCAACTTTAATCAAGACCGTTACAACTTGCTCGATTACGTCTTTGATGACCAAGATGCCCAAAGCGTGTCCGTGACCATCGCCAAGAACTCGACCAAAGACGGCAAAGAAGACTTCTTTATGGAACGCGCGCAAAAGATGCTCGCCGGGTTGATTGTCTACTGCAAAACGGAAATCTCGAATGCTAATATGCAAGACGTGTTAGATACGTTTAATGAACGCGTCGCACCCGATGAAGAAGCGTTCCGGCAATGGGTCGATGAAGACCTCGGTCCGCATCATCCGGCCTATCAGTTGCTGAAAGGGTTGACAACGCTCGGTGGAAACACGCGAACAAGTGTGACGTCATCGTTTGCTTCTCAAGTGAGTATTTTCACACTCAAGAAAATCCGAGAAATGACGCAAACAAGCGATTTCAATTTCCGAGCGTTTCAGGAACAAAAAAGCATTCTCTATGTGAAACTACCAATGGATGAAAATCCGTTCACCGCCTTAACCTCGGTCTTTTTTGATCAATTGATTTCGCAGTTTTATAAATTGGCGGATGAAAATCGTGGGCAATTGAAAATCCCGACCATCTTTTTATTGGATGAGTTTGCGAATATCGGAAAAATCGAGAAATACGCACGCGTTTTAGCCACTTGCCGAGGACTTGGCTTGTCGATGAACACCATCGTCCAAGACAATGGGCAAATCGAGTCGCTTTACGGCAAAGAAATGGCGCGATCGATTTTGTCCAATCACGATACGCTGCTGTTCCTTCGCAGCAAGGACATCGAAACCATCAAGTACTTCTCGCAATTGGCAGGAGAAACGACGGCGAAGATTCAAACCGGTTCGTCCAGTCAAAGTGGGGGCTTCATGAGTGGGAAATCGAATGCCAGCCAAAGTCAGTCGGAACAATACGTGAAGCGTTCGTTAATTCCAGAAGGGGACTTGGCAAGCATTGCGAAGAACGACTGTTATGTATTCGTCAGTGGCTTGCATCCGATGAAGCTACAAAAGGCTTGGCAATCGGAGGTATTCGGTTCGTATGTTCAGCAACATACTGCCATGCCTTCAGAAATTCCCATAAAGCCGGCAGCTGCATTTGCAATCGCACCGGATGAACCAATGGAAACCGATCATCCAGCATCTCGTACGACGTCTACCCGTGTCATTGAAGAAGAAATTGATCAGTCGGACGTGTTTGATTTGACGGATGATGGACTTGAAGAAGACTGGGTAGACTACCAAGAAAAGGCGAACGAGGAGCTTTCAATTGAAGAACGACTGAAGAAAAAAGAAACGACGAACATTAGAGACCTGTTATAAGGCCACAAGGACACCAACCAAAGGAGGAACGTCTATGCTTGTCACCATCAGCGAAATTCTCGCGAGTGATAAACGGATCTTGAGCTTTTACGATCCCGTGCCTTTTGAGGCACTTACATATGAAGGCTTACTTGATTTAGAAGAAGATGTGCGCGATTACACGATCACCTGTTACAGCCCGGTTCGGATTCCAGAGCGCGTCGAACCTCTCTACGAAGCTTGGTATATCAGAAAGGAGTTGGTGAACGATGTCGACTAAGGTAGATCTCACAGAAATCAACGACCGATTGGAACGAAACCTCGAAGAAATGTTCCAAAACAACCGGTTCCAAGATATGCTCAATGTGATGGCCAGTGGTCACCAGTACTCGTTCAATAACGTTCTGATGATTGCCTCTCAAAAACCCGATGCCACAATGGTCCGTGGTTTCAAGCAATGGCAAGCGCTTGGTCGTCACGTCAATAAGGGCGAAAAAAGCTTAAATATCTTGGTTCCTTCCTTTAAAAAAGTGGAAGTTCAAAAAATTAACGAGCAAACCGGCGAAGTATTACGCGATAAAAACGGCGACCCTCAATCTGAAGTTCGGCAAAGTGTGGCCGGGTTTAGGATGGGCAAAGTATTTGATGTCTCGCAAACCGATGGCAAAGAGATTCCCAACGTTCGCGATTTCATTCAGCAAGAATTAACATCCACGGAATCACTGACTGATCTTTACGACCGATTCATCCAACAAGTAAATGCCAGTTCGCAGCCGGTACACATTCGGGAAGAAGCCCATGAAAATCAAACGTACGGAGGCTATTACAACCGGGAAAATGATGAAATTGTGATTAATACCGCCGTGTCAAAGAGTTCGGAGCAAAAATTCCGTGTCTTGATTCATGAATACACACACAGCCAATTGCACCACAAAGAAAGTGACATCAAAGACTTGCCAAGAGGTCACAAAGAAGCACAGGCTGAGTGTGCTGCGTATATCGTGTCACAGTACTATGGATTTGATACCGACCTTTCTTCTACGGGCTACATTGCCACGTGGGCGCAAGATTTACCGTTGGCCAAACAAGCCATTAAAGAAGTCCAAGACGTCTCACGCGCTACTATCGAACACGTGAATTCGCTGCAAAATGAAAAGATACAGGAGTTTTATCAATCCATCCATCCTGAACAAGCGAAAGAATCGGTGGAAACGAAGCTGAACCTATCGCTTGCCGATCAGCCGACCTTGCAGCTACTAGATGCAAAAAATGGATTGGTGGTCTTTGCGACCGTCGAGCAAAATGAACGAGATGCGCATTTTGCGCTTCGTACCAATACAAACCGGATTGTCCCGTTAAATGACTTGAACGATCGCTACGCTGTGTTAAACGTGTTGGAAAACAAAGGCCAGCTCGTCCAGGAATATCAGAAAGCTGAAGACGTAATGGAAGTGACGAAACTAGATGATGGGAAATATGCCGTTACACTAGAAGGCGGTGACACTACGCAACGGACATTCCATAAGAAAGCTGAGGGACAACGCTTTATTGAGAAAGCTGGATTGGCACAATCACTCAATACCGACCGATTCTTGAGCCAGTCGGTACACAAGGATGCCACGAGACTGCAACAAATCAACGCACAACACTTAAATGAACGTTTAGGTCGCATATTGAAACAACCAAAACTGGAACTGGAAGCCAAAGACGGGATTGCAATTGGATGGCAGTTGGTTAAGAATCCACAACTTCAATCAAAAGAGGAGTTACACCAACACCTCAATCAGCTGAATCCAAATCACAGCCACACCACAGAACTAAAAGAGGCCGTCGCTTCATTCGACAAAAATCGACAAATACAAGAGAAAGAAAACGAGTTGGAACGCTAGCCATAAAAAGGGCACGAAGTAGAGACGTTTAGTCTCCTCTTCGCGCCCTTTCTTCTGGTTCAGTAGGTCGTTTCCACTCTATTTTCTTTGCCCAAAATCTCTACTGAAAAGCTCCATTTCTTCTATATGAAAACAGTCTTCAAGAGTCTGAAAAATCAATTTACTATTTTTAGGTGCTTGGATATAATGGAGAAAAATACAGCTTTTGGAATGGAGATTACCAATGAGACACTTACCGAAACTAGCCAAGGCGAAAGAAGAACTAACTTTTTTGCAAGAATTTATTGTGCTTACGGAGAGCTACGAAGAAACCACGCTTCAAAAGCAAATCATCAAGCGCTATGCGATCACCGGCAGCATGGTTCAAGTGGTTGCGCAATTAAATGCCGAACGCCAGTTAGAAGGGTTGCATCCAATCGAATCAGCTTACGTTTCAGAAGTCATTCGCTCCAAGCCAATTGATCCCTTGCATAAGATGGTGCGGTCTCAATATATGAAAAAGACAAAACATACACGAAATAAACCTTCTTATAGCGATACAGGCTATTATTAATAGTACCATTTGAAGAAAAATCCACTAGAAAGTAGTTAAAAAAGGATTGGACGATTGCACAAAAGCGCCTAACAAAAGCCTTTACAAGGCTCGCTTCTTCCTAAAAAATCCGATAAACAGAAGTTGTAATCCTTTGTAAAACAGCCTCTAGTTTACTGTCTTTTTCTAAACGGATGAACGAGTCGAAAATCACATAATCAATTCCATAGGAAAGGCAGCCAAATTTGGCTGCCTTTCTTCGGATTTTTTTCTTTTGGCCACCGGAGCGTACCTATTCCCAACCTCTCTACTCACGAAATACGGACAGATTCCTTGGCTACGCCCTATCCCTATTTCGTGAGAAGACAGGAGCCGACAAAGTTCATGTTCAGTCAAGGGGCCCGAAACTTTTTTAGACCGGCTTCGCTAAAAAACTTTCGTGCTGGGACCGTTGACTGATCGGTTATGTGATGGGGCCGTCCTCCTTACCAAAAGGGCAAAAAAACATCCCTTTTGGAACGATGACCGCCCGGCGGACCAACTAAAAAAGGAGCGATACTTATGAAGTTAGAAAAAATCATTGAAATTACACGCATCAAACAGAAGATCAAAGAAGTTGAAGAAATCTATAAGAGCATTCTTCCCGAACGCATTCACAGTTCAAAAGATGCCATCGAATTTGCGAAAGTGCTAATCGGAGATGAAGACCGTGAAGTCTTCTTGGTTCTCTGTCTGAACATCAAAAATGAAATTTCAGTTGTTCACCGCTGCCATACTGGAAGCTTAAATGCCAGCGTAGTTCATCCAAGAGAAGTATTTAAAGCCGCTATCTTAAACAACTCTGGCACAATTTTAGTCGCACATAATCACCCTTCCGGTGACTGCCAGTATTCCCATGAAGACGTCGTCGTCAGCAAACGCTTGATGGATGCCGGTGAATTGATTGGCATTGAATTATTGGATTCACTGATTGTCAGTCAAAAAGATGGGGTTTCTTTAAAAGAACTTGGATTCATCTAAAAAACCTTTACCTATAGGCTTCTCAGACGAATCGAGTCGCATAGTTCATCAGTTAAGAGAAAATAAAACCCTCAGAATACAAATCTCAAACACAGGATATGTACTCCGAGGGTAATTTAATAAACAAAATCATCTATTTAAATTTTTCTTTATACGAGTATATATTTATTGAACAAATATTTGTTAATTACTCATCACGAATTAGCTACATCAGATAAGTTAAAATAACAATTTTCTAATAAATCGAAGTAGAGATAATCCACTGCTGATACGTATTTTAATTGAATTTATGGCGTATTTACAAAAAATACTAATCTTTCTTGATTAATACCTCTTCAATAATTTTGTTCATCGATTTTTCGCCAAATTTGCTTAATAGAATTGTTGGATCCTTAAGCAAGCTATACTCTAAAAATAGCCCTTTATAAAATACCAAGACAACTCCTACATAAAACTCTTCATTTTCTTCATTTTTAAATTCCAGAGATCCCATACCTTCTTCTATAATGGATTTTACAATTTTATATAATTTTCGATTGGGATTATTTATAAATGTTTCATCATTAGGTGAAGATAGCTGGTTAATTAATACAGCTGACAGGAAGTCAAAGTCCATGTCATCACAAAAGTAAAAGCCAGACAGTAAAATAGTTTGTAACTTCTCAGTTAAAGATAGATTAGCCTCTTCTAATTCTTTGTACTTTTCCTCATATACCTCATCTATTAGTTGATAATGTTCGAGTACGACATCATGTTTTGATTTGAAGTGTGTATAGAAGGAGCCTTTTGATACACCAGCTAAATCTGTGATTTCTTCTATATGAACATTTTCAATTCCTTTTTCTTTAAACAATTTCAAGGCACTTTTAAATAATTTCTTTTTTGTAATTTTCGCCTTTGACTCACGGTTAGTCGATACATTACTACTCATATAAAATCCTCCTAATAAATTAAATCTTGCTAAGTATTCAGATTAATTGTATTATTCTATTTAAGAAGATGACTGAGGTCAGTGACTCAGTTAAGTAATCTGTCTATTTATATTATATAGTAGCATTTACATGGAGCAAAAGAAATTCTAAGTTAAAATTTATTAAAAATTTTTGAAAGGATGTGTAGTTTTGGGCCAAACAATAGCCGAGAAAATATTTTCTGAAAACTATAATAGAAAAGTGGAAGTCGGGGAAGAGAAACTATTTTCTCCAGATATTATTACCGCATACGATTATCCCGGCTATATTGATAAGTACGAGAAACAGATGGAAGAACTAAATATACACACAGTTAAAAATCCTGAAAAGTTTTTATTGTTTATTGATCACTTCTATCCTGCAGGAACATCAAAGGAACAAGAAATACATCAAATCACCAGAAGATTTTCTAAGAAGTATGGTTTTAAATTGTATGAAGGCGCAGGCATAGGTCATCAAGTGATTTCAGAAAAAGGTTATATCAAGCCAGGGCAATTTGTTGTTCACTTTGATGGACATATTAGTACAATTGGTGCTCTAGGAGCAATTGGTATGGGAATAAGAAATAGTATGATAGAAGCTTTTGCGACTGAACAAGTCTCACTTGTTGTGCCATCTACAGTCAGAATTAATTTAGAAGGGAAATTATTAAAGGGAGTTACTTCTAGAGACGTGTTTCATTCTATTATTAAACAGATTGGACCATCTGGTTGTCGCTCAAGCGTAATAGAATATGGCGGACCTGGCCTTAAATCATTAGAAATGGATGAACGCTTTACTTTATGCAATTTAGCCATGTTCTTGGGTGGACTATCAGCTGTTATGGAAACAGACGAAGTGACACATGAATACCTTAAAACACATAACGTGAAAGATTATGTAGATATGTATCCAGATAAAGATGCAGAGTATTTACATGAATATACTATTAAGTTAGATGAAGTAGAGCCTGTGATTGTCATACCTCCTACACCCGCAAATACAGTTCCGATTTCAGAAGTTCTTGGACTATCTATTGATCATGGATATATTGGTTCGTGCGCAAGTGGTCGAATCAAAGATTTTCAACAGGCTTTAGAAATTTTAGAAGGTCGTCATGTAGCAGAAAATTTCCGTCTAAATGCAGTTCCCACAACAACGCAAATTCAATTACAGATGAGCGAACTAGGACTCACTCAAAAACTAATAAAAGCTGGAGCTATGGTACAAGTTTCTTCCTGTGATTTTTGCATCGGACAAATGGGAGCGCTTTCAGATGGTGAAAGGTCCGTATCTACCGGTACTTTAAATGTGACCGGACGTATGGGAAGTTCTAAAGCTGAAATATACACAGCAAGCCCTTATACAATTGCAGCTACTGCAATAAATGGAAAAATAACAGATCCTAGAACCATGCTATAAGAGGGGAGGGAATTATATGATTAAGAACTTGAACGGCAGGATTGCTTGGATATTCGATGAACCAAACTTTGATATCGATTTAGTAGTGGGCGTAACTAATATGAAAATACAGGACATCGAAAAATTGAAAGATCTATGTATGATTAATTACGATTTGGATTTTAAAAATCAGGTTCGTGAAGGAGATATAATTATTGGCGGAGAAAACTTCGGATATGGACATCCCCATTACCCATCATGCCGGGCATTAAGGGCATTAGGCATTAAAGGAATTATTGCAGAATCTTTTTCTCCTGGATTTTATCGCGGTGAATCAACAAATGGGTTTCCACTTATAGAATGTAAAGGTGTTGTAGAGACCGCTGATTGTTGGGATCGCTTTATATACGACTGGGATACGGAAGAGCTAAATTTTATAGATAAGGGCATTATTTTAAAAAGTGAAAGGGTACCAGAGAAAACAAAAGAATTAATTGTACATGGAGATATTATTACCTATTTACAAAAAAGAAGATTGACACCCTGATTTAAAGAACACAACTATACCCTGAAATAAATTTAGATTATTTAAAATTAAATGAAAATTGGAGGAAAAAAAATGAAATCAAAAACTTTATTGTTAACTATAGGATTAGCATCGTTACTATTGACAGCTTGTGGAGGAGCTTCAGAGACAGTCGAAAGTTCAAGTAGTGATAAAACATATAAACTACGTGTTACTTCAGCACTTAGTACAAATCATGGATTATGGGTAGGTTTTTATGAACCTTGGATGAAAAAAGTAGAAGAGGATTCTGATGGTAGAGTGACATTTGAAACATTTACATCTGAAGAGCTTGTAAAGGCTACAAACGAAATGGAAGCACTTAAACAAGGAACAGTGGATATTGCTGCCCCACTTCTTCCTATTTACGATCCTTCAACTTTTCCACTTTCTGAAGTTTCCATGCTTCCTTTAACTAAATCTAATCCACTGATTGGAAGTTTAGCTTTTAAAGAACTGATTAACAGTGATGTGGAATTACAAGATGGAAAAACATTTTCAGAGCTAGAATATGGTTCGCAATCTTTGAAGGCACTTCCAGCTACAATTTCTGAAGAATATTCCATTTCCACAACCGGTTTGAAATTTGATAGTGTGAAGGATGTTAAAAAAGCACAACTACGTACTCCTTCTCGTATCCATGAGATTTACGCAAAAAATATTGATGCAAATTCCGTTACAATGCCTACATTTGATTTGTACGATGCAATGAGCAGAGGGGCTGTAGATGGTAGTTTCCTTTTCATTTCAGATTGGACAGGATATGGATTCGAAGAGTTATTTACGTATACGGTAAATGATGTAAATCTAGGTCACTTTAGTTCTCTACTAGCTATGACAGATGAACAATGGGATGAATTCCCTCAAGATATTCAAGAGATTATGATCGATGCGTCTGATGAACTTGTTGAAACTGGTGCAGAACTATGGGTGAATCGAAGCGAGGAAATTATTGCGAACTCTAAAGCCAATGGCGGTGAATTTGTTAGTGTAGAAGATTTGGATCCTGAAGTAAGAGACTTACTGATCGAAGGAATGGAAGATACATGGACTGATTTCATCGAATTGCTAAATGAACAAGGCGAACCAGGAACAGAAATTGCTAGACTTTGGAGAGACATCGTAATTGAACTAGGAGGAGATGTACCAGATGCGGTTAAAGATTTGTAAGAATGATTACAATACTCAAGCCCAACTAGTTAGGAGCGAATAGTTATGTATGATTTGGGATTATTGGCCGCTATAGTACTAGGTTTTATGCTACTGATGATTGCAGGATTCCATATTCATACGATATTGTTGACAATTGGCATTTTGGGCTTAATATATGTCGACGGATTTGATATCATTTCAGGTTTCCTTAGTCAAGATCCCTTTACTCAAATTTCAAGCTATACGCTAACAACCATTCCACTTTTTATCATTATGGCTCAATTCATATTGAAGGCTGGGGTGGTCGAGGATGCGTTTGCGATGGTATATAATATTTCGCGCGGTAAGCCAGCGGTATTAGGTTCTTTGACCATCTTAATCGGTGGTCTATTGGGAGCCGTATCAGGATCTGGTGCTGCTACGTCTGCTTCATTAGGACAGGTAGCAGTTCCTGAACTTACCAAGTATGGTTATAAACCTGCTTTGGCCGGGGCAATTTCTGCCGCAAGTGGGTCGTTATCGGGAATTATTCCTCCAAGTATTATATTAATTCTCTTTGGTGTAATAACTGAGACGCCGATAAGTAAATTGTTTATTGGAGCAATAATTCCTGGGATACTCATGATGCTCACTCTAATTGTATGTTTACTGTTTATGTTCAAGGATCAACGAAAAAAAGAAGATCGAATTTCTACTGGAACAAGAGAAATAGGTTGGAGAAGATCTCTTATTATAGTGATGGTCGGTTTGTTCATCTTTACAGTTGTATTTGGTGGTATCTACTCTGGTTTCGTCACACCTACTGAAGCTGGAGCCGTCGGAGCATTGGCGGGGTTATTAACTGCTCTACTACTAGGAAAACTAGACTTAAATTTCATTAGATCCTCTGTAAGTGAGACTGCAAAGATTACAGGTATGATTATTATGATATTAATAGGTGCGAATATTTTCAGCCGGTTTGTATCACTTTCCTTACTTCCAAGAAAGATCACTCTATTATTAGAACCATTGCTGGAACACCCGGTGTTAATACTTTGTATTTTAACAGTACTTTTCTTTCTTCTCTTCATGTTCATTGAAGGAGCAGCAGTCATCTTGATGACGTTGCCTGTAGTATTGCCTATTATCCAAGCGGCAGGAATTGATGTCCTGTGGTTCGGCGTATTTATTGCAGTTGTCAGTACGCTAGGTTTAATCACACCACCGGTAGGATTGAGTGTATACGCTGTTTCTTCTACCAGTGGTATTTCGTCAGAAGCGATATTCAAATATGGAATTATGATTGCAGTTGCACTGACTGTTGTCGTCTGTGGATTAATGATTGTCTTCCCTGAGGTAGTTACCTGGTTACCTTCAACAATTAGATAAAATAGACTACAAAAGGGATTTTACCTATATCGATCATCGGAATTTATGTAGAACATAAAACTTTAAAACTGACGTGAAGGATGATCCTAATGAACAAGTTAATGAATGCATATAGGGTTTTTGATTACTTCAAAAAAGCAGGAATTTTTCTATCGGGAGTGGCAATGTTTTCAATGATTTTCTTAATCACTGCGGATGTAATCTCAAGAAACGTTACATCTAAATCCATTCCAGGGAGTTATGAAATTGTTCAGAACTATTTAATGAGTCTGGCATCCTTTACTATTATTGTTTATGCGTATTCGTCAGGTGTAATGCCACGAATATCAATGGTAGTGGAGAGAATGCCTTATTTTCTTCAGAAGGTATTGTTGTTGTTAATGCTAGCAGTTGAGCTAATCATTGCGATACTTTTTGTATACTACACACTGAACTATTCTATTACTGGGGTGGCGGAAGGACATGCTTTTCCGGCAGGTGGCATTTTATTCCCCATCTATCCATTCCTTTTCTTAGTTCCAATGGGTTTTATGGGAATTGTTATTGAAATAATATTCATTATTATAAAAAATATCTTATCTAAAAAGCAGCTTTGGATTACTTTTACTAAAAGACAAAGTAGCGATGAAGTGATGGATCAAACATACGTTTCTTAATCTAAGGAGGCCCCCAAATGCTTAAAGAAAAAAAATTGTATACATTAAAAGAATTGATAGGTAAAAAAAATCTGATTATAACGGCTGGAATAGGAGATGCTCTCAGTGCCAGAATTGCAAATGATGTAAAGGGAATTGATGCATTACTATCGAGTGGGTTTGCAATTTCAGCGCAACTACTGGGATTACCAGACATTGAAATGTATACTCGAACAGAAAATGTAGAAACGGTAAGAAGAATGACCTATGTATCGAACAAGCCACTCATTGCAGATGTTGATACTGGCTACGGCAACGCAATAAATGTTATTAAAACAGTACATGAATTTGAACAAGCTGGTGCAGAAGCTATGATTTTCGAGGATCAGATTAGTCCTAAACGCTGCCCGATATGCGTAGATGAAACGAATAACATCCTACCGGTTGAAGAAGCAGCAGGTAAGATCAGAGCAGCAGCCGAAAACAAGTTGAACCCTGACACATTAATTATAGCTAGAACAGATGCTACTAATTTAGACGAATCTATTAGAAGAGCTAAAATCTATCGAGAAGCTGGCGCAGATCTTGTTCAGCCCATTTCAAAAGCTTTTCGCAACAAAGAAGAAGTAAAGCAATTTGTGGATGCAGTGGACTGTGACGTATCTCTCGTCATCGTCGGTTGGTTAGAAGAGTTATCCATGGAAGAAATTCAATGGATCGGACCAAAAATAGCTCACTTTGCTTTGGTATCAGTAACTGCATCACATAAGGCAGTTGAAGATGCATTTCATGAGATTGGATCTAAGGGAACTACTAAAGAAATGAAAACACCGCGGACACCTCATGGAAAACTAGTCAAAAAGCTAGGAATGGAAAGAGTCAATACATTGGAAGATAAATATTTACCGAATGAAGAAGTACTAATAAAATAACATCAGCTTTATTGATTATCTAATAAATGACAGACCCATCTTGCTGAGAGCAGAATACTATCATCAAGTCATTCGACCACACATTTACCATGATGAAGTTTTGAATCAAATTCGGGATTATGATAGTATTCTGTTCCATAATAGACACTTCTTCCTGTAGTTGTTGGTTCGCACTTACAGTCTATAAGAAAGTGTCTCTTTTTTTTTTCTGATTATTTAAAATAATAAACTTTTAAAAATAATTAGGAGGTCCCATTTCATGGCAAGTTATAAAGTCGTAAGCAGTTCTCCAACATTCGGAAAAATAAGTAAGGAATCAATAACACTTCTACAAGAAAATGATTGTGAAGTAACTATTTTAAAATCTGATGAGATAAATGATCGAGAGAAATTCGCTAGCAGCTTGAAAGATGCAGATGCTTTTATAGTAGGAATTGAAAAAGTTGATGACCAATTGCTCGCAAATGCAAAAAAACTGAAAATTATTGCTAAACATGGAATCGGTATGGATAACATTAATATGGAATTAACAGAAAGAAAAGGTATCATTGTAAAAAATGTTCCAAATGCGAGTACAAATGCAGTTGCAGACTATACTATCGGTCTATTGATTGCTTCAGCTAGACACATTCCTCAAACAGTAGCAGAGATTAAAAATAACGAGTGGCATAAGAGAGCAGGTTTAGGGTTTTCAGGGAAAACGTTAGGTGTTATTGGTACTGGACGAATTGGTCAAGCAGTCATTCAACGTGCTAACGGTTTTAACATGAATATTATCGCCTATGACAAATTTCAAAATCAAGAAAGTGCAGAAGCACTTGGTTTTACATACAAGGATTTAGAAGAGATATATCGGCAGTCCGATTACATCGCAGTTCATACTGACTTAAATCTTGAAACACGACATTTGCTTAATTTAACAGCATTTAAAAAGATGAAGTCAAATGTAATTATAGTAAATACTGCTAGGGGTGGAATTATAAATGAAGAAGATTTATTGATGGCCTTGGATGAAAATCTGATTGCGGGTGCTGCTTTAGATGTTTTCGAGCATGAACCAAAATTTAACAAAGAACTAATGAAGCATGAACGATTTATTGCTTCAAGTCACACAGCTGCCTACACAAACGATTCCTTAGAATTCATGGGAATCGAAACCGCGAAAAACGTTCTTCGTGTGCTATTACCTGAGGAACAATGAACCATTAATAATCTTATTAAATTAACAAGAGGAGAGACGCCATGGTGATCGAATTATTAAAATCGCATGCTTCAGTTAGAAGATATAAAGATATTCCTTTAAATGAGGAACAAATACGCGTGATTGTGAGTGCTGGTCAAGCCGCTCCAAGCTCTCATTTTGTACAAACGTACGCAGTCATACATTTAACAAACGATGAAAAGAGAAAAAACTAGCAGAAAGACACTGATTGGTCGGAGGCCATGACACAGTTCTTAGAAAATCCAAGAAGAGAGAATCTAGGTCCATTCATGGCTAAAAAGGGATATAAACATGAATGAGTCACTCTCATAATAATTTAGATTAAAACGTGCAGTTATAGATAAAAAACACTAAGTAGATACTTATCAATCAGTATGTTGGAAGGAGTAAATAAAATGAACTTTTCATATTCAGACCGTGTTATTCATTTACAAGAGCAAGTAACAAATTTTATGGAGGAATACATTTATCCAAATGAGGAAGTGTTTCAAACACAACTGGACGCCCAAGAAAATCGTTGGAACGAAGTTCCGTCTATTGTAGAGAAACTAAAGGAGAAAGCAAAAGAGAAAGGGTTATGGAACTTATTTCAACCTGACGAAAAATATGGGGCCGGATTAACAAACCTAGAATACGCTCCTCTCTGTGAAATAATGGGGCGATCATTCCTTGCTCCTGAAATATTTAATTGTAACGCGCCTGATACAGGGAATATGGAAGTTCTATCGCGTTATGGTTCTGAGAAACAAAAAAAAGAATGGTTAATTCCCTTATTAAATGGCGATATTCGTTCAGCATTTGCAATGACAGAAAGAGAAGTGGGTTCAAGTGATGCAACAAATATTCAGTCCCGTATTACTCGCGAAGGTAATGAGTATGTGGTCAATGGAAAGAAATGGTGGACGTCTGGTGCGGGAGATCCCCGCTGCAAAATTATGATTGTCATGGGTAAAAGTGATCCAAATGCTTCAAAGTACGATCAGCAATCCATGATTCTAGTACCAATGGACACAAAAGGAGTGACTGTTAAGCGCATGCTCTCAGTTTTTGGTTATGATGATGCTCCTCATGGTCATGCAGAAATCACTTTTGATAATGTAAGGGTGCCTATAGAGAACATGCTTTGGGAGGAAGGAAAAGGATTTGCGATTGCACAAGGTCGTTTGGGACCTGGAAGAATTCATCATTGTATGCGTCTAATTGGGGCTTCTGAGAGAGCACTCGAGCTAATGTGCAAACGGGCACAAGAACGTGAAACATTTGGAAAGAAAATCGCGGAACATGGTGTTGTTCAACAATGGATTGCGGAATCACGGATGGAGATTGAACAAGCGAGACTTTTAACTTTAAAGGCTGCTTATATGATGGACACGGTAGGTAACAAAGTAGCTAAAGCAGAGATTGCAATGATTAAAGTCGTTGCACCAAATATGGCAACTAAGATAATGGACCGTGCTATTCAAGCATTCGGTGCAGCAGGTGTAAGTGAAGATACTCCTTTAGCATATATGTATGCTAGCGCACGCACGCTTCGCATTGCAGATGGTCCCGATGAAGTGCATGCAAGACAAGTTGCTCGTTTAGAATTAAAAAAAATTAAGTAATGGAGGTACGTATTATGAGTGTAATGGAAAAATTCTCTTTAAAAGGTAAAACCGCTATAGTCACTGGGGGCGGTAGAGGTCTCGGTGCACAAATTGCAGAAGGTTTTGCTGAAGCAGGGGCAAATGTTGTAGTTTGTTCCAGGGATGGGGTGGCATGTGAAGAGATGAGTCAAAAGTTAAAAAAGCTTGGTGTTGATGCACTCGCAGTAAGCTGTGATGTAACAAATCCCGAAGATGTGAAAAAAGTAGTGGAGAAAACAAAACATAGGTTTGGAAGAATAGATATTCTTGTGAATAATAGTGGAGCTAGTTGGGCAGCGCCCTCTGAGGAAATGCCATTGGAAGCATGGGAAAAAGTTATGAATGTTAATGTAACAGGAACATTTTTAATGAGCCAAGAAGTAGGGAGAGTGATGATTGAACAAAAAGGGGGGAAAATTATTAATATCGCATCAATTGCAGGTTTTGGCGGTACGGATCCATTTATGCAGACAATCGGTTATAACACTAGCAAAGGTGCTGTGATAACGATGACAAAGGATTTAGCAGTAAAGTGGGGAAAACATCAAATCTATGTAAATGCAATAGCACCTGGTTTTTTTCCTACTAAAATGTCAAAAGTGCTTATTGATCATGATGGCCAAACAATCATGAATGGGACTCCTCTAGGAAGACTAGGGAGCAATTCAGATTTAAAAGGTCCTGCACTTTTCTTAGCTTCAAAAGCATCAGACTATGTCACAGGTGATATCTTGGTAGTAGATGGAGGTGCTACAGCATTTTAAACATAGAAAAAGATATCTAACGAATGATAAATATCTTCACTAGATTTATCGTTTACTTAAGCAATATATAGATTGAAATGAAAGGAGAGGGTTATCGAATGACTGACACGATTGAAGTAAGAAGTGGAGAAGAAGTAAATCCAGATGTATTACGCAAATTTATTGATGATCACTTGCATGATATACCTAAAGAAAAATTAGTTATTCGCCAATTTGGTTCTGGTCACTCCAACTTAACGTATTTGCTTCAAATAGGTGACTGGGAAGGTGTTTTACGAAGACCACCTATGGGACCAGTTGCACCAAAAGCACACGATATGAAAAGGGAATACACCATCTTGAACAGCTTGAATCGAGTATTCAAACCAGCTCCAAAACCATATGTTTTTTCAGAAGATGATCAAATTGTCGGGTGTCCATTTTTTATTATGGAAAGGCGTAATGGAATAGTTCTGGATTCGGAGTTTCCTAGTGATATAAAGTACAATACGGAGCTTGGAAGAAAAATTTCTCAATTGATGGTTGACCAACTTGTCACTTTGCATGAAATTAATTTTGAAAAGACTGAACTAATAAACTTAGTTAAACCTGAAGGTTTCATGGAGAGACAAGTATCGGGTTGGATTGATCGTTATGAAAAAGCAAAAACAAGTGAAATTAAGGGAATAGATGAACTAAAAGAGTATTTAATAAATCTTTTACCTTCTTCGCCCCAACCTACTATTATTCATTATGATTACAAATTAAATAATGCCATGTTTTCAGAAAACTTCTCTGAAATGACTGGTCTATTTGATTGGGAAATGACTACGGTGGGAGATCCATTATCTGATTTAGGAGTTGCTATGAGTTATTGGATCCAAGGAGATGATCCGGATTTCTTGAAAACCGGACTTGGAGAACCACCTGTTACTGTGATGGATGGTTTCTACACACGCAAAGAATTTATCCAGTCCTATGCTGAGAAAAGTGGACGAGACGTAAGTTCAATTAACTATTATATAACCTTTGCTTATTTTAAATTAGCAGCTATCTGCCAGCAAATATATTATCGATATGAAAAAGGACAGACAAACGATGCTCGATTTGCGAAATTTAATATTTTTGTTGAAAACTTAATCCAGCATGCAGTTGAAGTATCAAAAAAGAAAGACAGAGTATGAAAGTTCATGTAGTGATGACCAAAGAAGAAATGGATATTGAAAAAGTTACATCGGTGATGTCGGTTGTTATTTTCGATGTTTTATTGGCAACCTCTAGCATTGCAGCTTGCTTTGCAGGAGGTGCGCATTCGGTAAGGCCTGCTCTTAATAAAGAAGAGGCTCTAAAAATGATTAAAGATTGCGAAGAAGAAGTAATTTTAGCGGGAGAAATTAATGGAGTTACAATTGAAGGTTTTCTAAATCCTCTTCCTACCTCGCTCATAGAACAGGTCGAAGGGAAGCATGTAATTCTGTCTACTACAAATGGTACTGTAGCAATACGTAAAGCCGGTGGGGCCAAAAGAGTTTGGATCGCATCGTTGCTTAATACAGATGCAGTAGCACAGAAAGTACTTAACGGCCATGAAGATGAAACACTGTTGCTAGTATGTTCAGGATCAGCTGGCCAATTCTGTTTAGAGGATTTTTATGGAGCAGGTTACTTTATTTCTTGTTTGCAAATGCAATATGACAAGGAGCTTAACTTAACGGATAGCGCATTGGGAGCAAAGTGGTTTTATGAAGGTCATAAAGAAGAAAGTGAGCGCATCTTAAGTAACTCAAGAGTTGGAATAACACTTAAACAACAAGGTAATTATCGAGAGGTTCAATATGTTAGCCAAAAAAGTATCATTAAATTTGCGCCATACGTAAAAGACGGAATAGTAATATTTGCATAAGAAACTGTTAATCCTACTATATTTTAAGTAAGTATCACAAGCTAAAAGGAGAGGTATGATGAAAAATACAGCACATTTTGAATTTTGGCCACCACGACTCTCAAAGACATTGAGCCTACCTGAAACTACTATTTTTGATAACTTAAAAATGACAGTAAAGAAGTATCCATATAAAACTGCTATAGAATTTTACGGAAAATCTATAAGCTATCAAAACTTACTTGACGAAGCGGAGCACTTGGCAGGTTACCTCGAATCTAAAGCGGAAGTGAAAGCTGGGGATCGAGTATTATTGCTTATGCAAAATTCTCCACAGTTTTTAATTAGTATGTTCGCTATATTGCGTGTACGAGCAGTTGTAGTTCCAATTAATCCGATGAGCACAACTGAAGATCTTCGCTTCTTTTTAGAAGATGGCGAAATTTCTTGTGCGTTTATAGGGCAAGAGTTATACGATAAAATAGAACCGTTAATAGGGACAACCACTTTACAGCAAGTTATCACAGCTACGTACTGCGAATATATTGATGAATCAAAAGCACTCGCAACGGTGCCTAAAGAGGTACAAGAAGTAAAAAAAGATTCCCCCAAGACTATTGCTTGGAAAAAAGCATTAGAGGAAGATGTCACACTTTCATTATATAAAGGGGAAAGTAAAGATATAGCAATGATTCCTTATACATCAGGTACAACAGGATTACCTAAAGGTTGTATTCATTCCAATGCAACAATACAAGCAAATGTAACAGGATCTTATCACTGGATGTCAATGAATCCTGATATGGTCACACTAGTGAGTTTGCCTCTATTCCATGTTACTGGAATGATACATAGTGCATTAAGTCCAATTTTATCGGGTAGCCTAATGGTGGTACTTGGGAGATGGGATCGTGACTATGCAGCAAAAGCAGTTGAAAAATTCCGCGTATCTCATTGGATAAACATTAGTACTATGCTTATCGATTTTCTAGCAAATCCTATCCTTAAGAATTATGATACATCCTCTCTCGAAATAGTCGGTGGCGGAGGGGCTACATTGCCACAAGCTGTAGGGGAAAAATTAGAGCAATGGGTAGGTTTATCATATATTGAAGGTTATGGATTGACAGAAATGATGTCCCATACACACTTCAATCCTACACATCGTCCTAAAAAGCAATGTATGGGAATACCATCTTTCGGGGTGGATGCAAGAGTCATAGACCCTGTAACCGGTACTGAAGTGGAGGTATACGAGGAAGGTGAACTGATTGTAAGTGCTCCCCAAATGTTCCGTGGATATTATCGTCAAAATGAAGAAACAAAAGCGAGTCACATAGAAATAGATGGCAAATCATATTTCCGGACAGGCGATATTGTTAAAGTGGATGAGGAAGGGTATTTCTTCATCGTCGATCGTGTAAAAAGAATGATTAATGCAGCTGGCTATAAAGTCTGGCCAACGGAAATAGAATCTATTTTGTATAAACACGAAGCGATTCAACAAGCATGTGTCGTAAAGCATCCAGATGAATTACGTGGAGAAACTGTAAAAGCGCTGATTATCTTAAAAGATGAGTATAAAGGGAAAGTATCTGCTGAAGAGATTATTACATGGTCCAAAGACCAAATGGCTAGTTACAAATATCCGCGTATTATAGAGTTTAGAGATAATTTCCCAACTACAAGTAGTGGGAAAATTCTATGGAGAGAATTACAATCATCTTAAATAATACGAAATTCCCCCCTCGAATTTCATTCTTTATTTTAATATATTTAATCTATATAAACAATACCAGTATCGCATAAATATCATTAATATAATTATCTCCTGAATATTAAATTTACGCACTGTTTTGTAAATTTAATGCTCAGGAGTTTCTTATTTCAATTAACGAAAAACGTTAATGTTAATCTTGAAAATAGTCAGTAGTTAAGAATACTAGTCATCTTTTTTAACACAATAATATATGTTCGCAAAATCTTAATTTAAAGTAGATATTTAAACACGACCAATCGAAAGGACAGACAGCTTATGTATAGGCTGTCTGTCCTTTTACTTTGTGTCTATATTAACTTTCAATATCTGGACGCTTTAGCCGATTTGTTTCCATGCGGGTTAATACTTGTTCGTTATCTTTGTTAGAGAGGTTGGTATAAAGGGAAGTAGTTTCGATATTACTGTGACCCAACTGATCACGTAAAAGGACGATATTGCCGCCATTCCGAATAAAGTCCGCCGCAAAGCTATGTCGAAGTTTGTGAGGGCTCATGCCTTCTCCTTGCGCAAATGCCGCAGTATATTTGGTTACCAGGTTCTCGATGGCACGACGGGAGAGAGGACGGGGAGTACCACCATAAAGCGTGACAAAAAGAAAAGGCACTTCTTTCGATCCGATATACCTGGCTTCCCGGATTTCTATGTAGTCTCTTAAATGGTGAATCGCCTGATCCATGACCCGGACAGTATCTTCTTTTGAACCTTTTCGCTTGATATCGATCATTTGCTTCTTGAGGTTCACTTTCTTGACGAGCATACGAGCCATTTCACCGAGTCGGATACCGCTGCCAAGGAAAAGAGAGAGGATGGCCAGATCCCGTTCCTTGTCCCGGTTGAACCGTTGTCTGGCAAGTCCACTTACCAACGTAGCTTCATATGCATGTTCGACAAACTGCAAGAAATCATTGATTTCATGTTCATTCAGAATGACAGAACTGATTTTCTGCGCCCGTCGGTTGGCCGTCTCTTTTTTTGTATGTAGCATGATTTTGCTCATGACGTTTCGGTAGAAGTAGGATTCTCCGTCTTCAGTCTCGGTTTCTTTCGTCAAGTAATTGAAAAGTGATTTTAACGCATTAATCGAAAGAGTAACAACCGCAGGACCGCGCCTTTTCACGCTGTTGTTCTCGTGAGTGATTGATTCTTCTTTTAAGAACTCAATGTACAGCTCGATATTCTGTTTCTTCATTTCGGCCAGTACTGAATAGGGGATTGAAGAAATTTCTGTAGCTTCCGTCAAATTCTCCCGAAGCAGCCACTGAAAAAAGTGCTGATAACGGTAAAGGTACTGAAGCAAGGTATCCGCTGAAAGGCCAGCACGTTTTTTAGAGCGAATATACTCGACCACATAGAAAGGCATGCTGTTTAATTGATTTTCAATCCGTTGGAGGACTTGCAATTCTTCAGGTATCATCGCCATACGATGTTAACCTCCTTTAATTATGAACTTCTATATGTTCGCAAAATGTAATTTAAGCGAACATATAGGGGTGGAAAGTATTTTTTATAGAAAATGAGTAAGTTAAATCTTACTTTTATAAAACCGCTTTTAAATAGGTGGTTAAACTTTCTTCCACACATTGGGCAATCAACTCAACGAAAGGCTGCGTATTCCCTTGTATGCTCGCTGTTTCCAACGTTTCATAATACGTTAAGCGCTGAGCATTTTCCGCTTTGACGATAGCAGGAGGGAAGCCATGACCCATTAAGATCAAATTCATTAACAATCTCGCGGTCCGGCCGTTGCCATCTGCGAATGGGTGAATATAGACGAATTTAAAATGGAACAACGCGGCCAGCTCTACTGGATGCATTTGGTCCTTTTCTTGATCGTACCAGGCGAAAAGCTCTTGCATTTCATTCGCCACCTGCAGAAAATGCGGCGGTTCATGTTGGCTACCGGAGATTCTCACGTTGATCGATCGATACCTACCCGCATTTTCATCGTCGATGTTCTTCAAAATTAGATGATGAATCGTTTTTAACGTTCGCTCATCTAATGCCTCGGTTTGAGTGACCTGCTCCTCAATAAAGCTGATAGCCTCCGCATGGTTGATCACTTCGAAATGCTCCTGCAGCCGTTTGCCACCAATCGTTAAGCCATCTTCCATGACTACCTTGGTTTCAATCAGCGATAAGGTATTGCCTTCGATAGCATTCGAATTGTACGTCCATTCCACACGATAAACGTCGCGTAGGTTCTTCACAGCAGCTAGTGGAAGCGGTCTGTGTTGGTCCAATTCCTTTTTTAATTCGTTAATGCGATTAAAATCGTTCATTTACTAGCACCTGCTTTTCAAGGATTGAAAGAATTTATGCTTTAAATATTCAAGGAGAGCTGGTGACTATCGAAGAATAGATTCTTCTATTGATAGTCTTCAACTTCATATAAGGAATCCATGAAATAATTGTATAATTTAATGTAATTTCTTTAGCTTGAATCTGCAATTATTAACTTATTTCTTAAGTTCCATTGATCGAGAGTAACCAAAACATTCTCTAAATAGTTTTCTACCAATATATTGGTGAAAGTCGCCGTATTTATGTCTGTGATATTCATTCCAATAGCTAATCATTCTACTGTAGCTTTTACAAAATTCCTCTTTATTTTCACTACAGAAATTTTTAATCCGCACCGTATCCCGTTCTTTCAAAAACTCATAAGTCATTTCTACAATTTCTACGACATATTCATCGCATATTTTTACAATGTAAGGAATAGCCCAATCTTCGTAATCCATCTGAAGCAGCGAACGAATCTGCTTTTGGCGAATATATCCGTCACTACTTCTAGAAAGTATGCAATGCAGAATCATCTTTTGTCTTTCAGTTAAACTATCTATAAACTTGTTCGAGTTATCATGGCAGTAGATGCGATTAGGAAAAATAATTACACGATTGTTTTGATAATATTTAATAGTATCCGGAGAGATCTTAAGAGTGAAGGTTAAGAAATATTTAGTAGACAACAACTTAACAACTTTAGTAACGTCATCCTTTAGATGGTTGGGAAATCCTCTGGTAATCATGTAAACACACCTTTATTCCATGTAATTTCAAGAATATATACTTTATTAATGACTTTAATAATTCAAAAAGAAAACTAATCCTATCGTCTAACAGAACTAAGAATTCAGCCTAAGCCTCTAAAACTCGATTGAATTAAACTATTATACTAATTTTAACACATGCCTACTCTATATGTTCGTTAAATTGATATTTTGCGAACATATAAAGTGGTAGCAAGTAAATATAACCGGTAATTACAAATTACATTTACTTACTACAATACCCGCACCCTTTTAACTGATTGGCTTCCTGACTTATTAACGATCTTGTTTCGGATTGCGGTCTTTCTAGTATTCATCATGGTTCAAAAATTTCACAAATGAAGCTATACAACCACCTTCTAAATCAACTGAAATAGAAGGTGGTTCAAGAAAACCATCGTAATTGGTCGATATCACGTCAGCCACTTCTTCACTGAACGTTAACAGGGAACAGGTCATGTCCCGAAGAAAAGGAAGAAGAGGCAGGTATTCGATTGCTTCTCCCATCTGTATAGGTCTCTTCATGTCATAGCCTTCTGGACGCACTTGAAATTGTAAGTCCTTTTTATGTTGGCAAACAAAATGATAGTTACATTGAAAGGCATCGAACCGCGGTTGATTTAACTGAAGAACTTTTGTCAGACTATCTGGTAATCCTGGTCCCTCGCTTGTATTTTCGATCTTTTCCAATAGCATTCGACAAGAATCGATAGAAATATGCGACGGGAGTTGCGGAAGCAGAATCAATGAAATTGCTTGAGCTAAAAAGTCATATAATCGATTAATATTATTCATGTATTGCCTTACTATGGCTGAGATAAAATGCACATCATGTGATGTCGACATTGAATTTCTCTGTGCACCATGCTGCTGAAGCATGTCGATCAAAATGCTTAAGCCATGAACATCATAATGAATGCATTTACAAACATGTCTGATGTGCTCTCGGACTGCTTGGGAAAACACACCTTCATTTTGAAATGTTTCGCTTGTCCAAGAGTTGATAATTCTATCAAGTGTATCGAGAATTGACAGTTCTAACAGAGTTTCAGATGCATCCCCTTCGTTTTCAACCATCCTCACTGAATTATCATTGTTGCTACTCACTATCTGGTCACTCCTATTTGTCTATTATTCTAGTTTATCCATCTATTTATTGAATAGGTATTTAGCAAGTCTGTCCAGCGGATAGTAAAGCAAATAGCCATTCCTCCCCTTCCGTATATTACCATTAGTATTCACTAAAGACGATTCTCTTTTAGTTCCCGTCAAAATAATGTCCTTTGGATACGAATTTGATAATAAAAATGTGCCATTTCTTGAGATGAAACACTAATTTTACATTCTAATCAACCAAAAATTCTTCTAAAAACTGACTTTGTCGTACGCCTCCTTTCTCATCGGAAAACCCCTCAATCTCTATAGCAACTGAGATTGAGGGGTGGGCTTATTCTATTTATAAAAAATAAATTTTTAACGAATACTTTATGAAAAAGGAGATAATCTATGCTTTCACCTTTTATTCTGTTAAAAGCGAGTACTCATTGTGCTTCCTTGTTTTGCCCTTTTCTCTTCATACATCGCTTGGTCTGCTTCCTTGAGCAGCGAGGAACTC
Organism: Planococcus halocryophilus; assembly: GCF_022489025.1. GTDB lineage: Bacteria > Bacillota > Bacilli > Bacillales_A > Planococcaceae > Planococcus > Planococcus halocryophilus_A. The sequence goes on from NZ_JAKVTG010000015.1 coordinate 60,336, forward strand.
GTTGCTTGTGGATGGGGCATAGCTAATCCAATACTGGTCGATACAGGCAGCAGCATCCCTTCAATTGCCCATGTCTTCTTCATTTCATTTCTGATTTTCTCGATGATGGTCAGTGCACAATTTACGGAATCTACGTTCGCCAAGAGAATGATAAATTCATCTCCCCCTAAACGCGCCACGACATCGCCTTCAAACACAGTCGTCTTTAAACGTCTGCCAAATTCATAGATAATGGCATCGCCTGTTTCATGTCCCCATTGATCGTTAATCTGCTTAAATTCATCAACATCCAGAAGCATTACCGCAAAATGAACCCTGTTTTCATGAAACTCCCGTAATGCTTGTTCAAGTGATTCCTGAAAGTAGCGACGGTTTGGCAGGTTGGTCAATGGATCATGATAGGCGAGTGTTTTTAATTCGGCTTCATATTTTTTCTGTAAGGTGATGTCCCGAACGATAATTACCATATGGCTGTAAGACTGAGCCTCGTCAAAAACCGGTGTCGCGAGTAATTCCGACCAAATCCAGTGGCCATGTTTATGTTTAATGCGAATGCGTCTTTTACAAATCCGTTTCGTTTGGATGGCTTCATTTAGCGCATTTTTCAACGCTTCTCTGTCTTCCGTGTGAACATTGTAAAAAGGTTCATGAAGCATGTAGTGTTCGGGATTAATGCCGTAAAGCGCTTCCACAGAAGGAGAAATGAACAAATACTCTTTCTGTCGATTGATTAAGATAATAACGTCATGAGCATTCTCCGCAATAATTTGGAAGTTCTTTTCACTTTCCATATATAATTCAACCATATAATCCAGTTCACGCATATCTTTTAGAATGACATAGAAGCCCGTCGTTCGGTTCTGTATCATTATGGGGATACATTTTACTAAGACGCTCAGTTGCTTATTTTCTTGCTGAAGGACATTAACCCGGAAATCTGTGTATGTACCCTTTGTTGCTTCCCGAAAATTCATGATCGCTTTCCCTTGATCTTGAGGGGCTACAAAATTTAAGATCCGTTGTTTATACAGCTCGGCTTCAGGTAATTGGCCGACAACCAGACCCATCGGATTGGCCCCCGTAATTCGACCATTTAAATCTACAGTCAAAATAGCGTCCGCATGATGTTCAAACAACGACTGATAATAAGAGCGACTAGTCTCTAGATTCATTAATGCTTCTGCGCTGACTTGCTTGGCTTCGACTTCTCCTGTGATGTCCTGGACAATGCTCACAACATGGGTGCATTGTCCATCCGCATCAAACATGGGGGTAAGGCGCGTTTTGGAGTACCGAAGTTTCCTATCGGGATCGATGTAGCTGTCCTCATAGCAAATGGGCACACGACTTGTTAACACCTGCATGTATTGGGAATGAATCGTCTCGGCCAACTCGACTGTTTGGGTTTCAAAGAAGGTTTTGCCAATCGAATCATGCGTTATGTCCGTTTTATCCATGGCGGCTTGATTGAAAAATTCATAAAAAAGACCATCCTCATCAACCCGGACAATAAATACCATTTCTTGTATTCCGTTCATTACTGCCCGATCAATCGATAATGATGTCTTATCTTGAATCATAAATACGCCTCCCAGACCGCTTCTTGATAAATCTTCAACTTTTTTACCCTTACTTATTTTAACAGATTATTAATTCTAAATAAACATTTAATCTATAAAAAAAGCCCTTTAAAGAGGGCTTTTAACTCATTGTTAATAACGAAAAATAAATCTTATGAACTATTACTTCTGTTTTCCTCAATTAATATCTTCTAGTAGCAACTACATTTAACGGACCGTTTCATAAAGTTCTGTGATTTTTTCGGGAACCAACGGTTTTTGGAAATAATAGCCTTGCGCCTGATGACAGCCCTTAGCTTTTAAAAAGGCCAATTGCTCGATGGTTTCTACGCCTTCTGCAATTACATTCAAGTCTAAATTTCGCGCCATTTGAATAATCGTATCGACTAAAGCGGCATCTTTTGCATCCGTCTGGATGTTCCGCGTGAAGTATTGATCGATTTTCAATGTATCTACCGGGAAGAGTTTCAGGTAACTAAGAGATGAATACCCGGTGCCAAAATCATCAATGGACAAGTGGATGCCCATCGCCTTGAGTTGGTCCATTTTCGCAATTGCGAGTGCTGCTTCTTGGATAATGCTTTCTGTTAACTCTAACTCCAGGTACTTAGGAGCTAACTTGGATTCATGTAAAGCCGCCGTCACGATTTCCGCCATGTTCGGTTGAGAAAACTGTTTAGCTGAAATATTGACCGCCACACGAAACGGATCTAACCCGGCATCCTGCCAAGCTTTGTTCTGGTGACAGGCTGTTCGCAACACAAAATCCCCAATGTTCAAAATCATGCCACTTTCTTCCGCAATCGGAATAAATTCAGCTGGCGAAATCATCCCAAACGTTGGATGCTGCCAACGAACTAATGCCTCTACACCCACAATTCTTCCCGTTGCGATGTCAATCTGGGGTTGGTAGTGAACGGAAAATTCTTTTCGTTCCAAGCCTTCTCGAATGCTCAGCGCAATTTTGGATTTACGTGAGAGCGATTTGTTCATTTCATGGGTGTAAAATTGGACGTTGTTTTTTCCTTCTTCTTTCACACGATTCATGGAAATACTGGCGTTTTGCATCAGTTCTTCAGTTTCTTTTCCATTAATCGGAAAGACACTTGCACCAATGGATAGTGTAATGAAAACTGCCTCGTCTTTGAGAACAAATTGTTGGTTAAAAGCTTCAAGAATCTGATGAGCTAAAACCTGTGCCTCTTTGTAGTCAATATTTTGAAGCAAAATCGTAAACTCGTCTCCACTCAATCTGGCCAATGTATCTGTTTTAGGGATGCACGACTCAATGCGTTTGGCCGCTTCTATTAGTAACTCGTCCCCCACTCGGTGGCTGTAGGTGTCATTTACTAATTTGAATTGATCCAGGTCTAAATAAAGAATGGTAAAGACCGTTTCTTCCTCTTTTGCTTGATCAATGGTCGCTTGCACTCGGTCATGGAACAACCGGCGGTTGGGTAATCCAGTAAGGGAATCCAAGTACACTAGGTTGCTTATACGTGCTTCATTTGTGCGACGTTCTGTTATATCACGAATAATCATACTGCAATACTGATCACTTTCGGTTTCCCAGTGCCCACTTGTGAGTTCGAGAGGGAAGCGACTGCCGTTCTTTTTTACCCCCGTCAATTCAATCACTTTGTCATCTGTTGACATAAAGTCAGTTTGATATAGGTTCGTCTCTTCTTTGGGCAAGATGGTTCTGATATCTTGTTGTTCAATTTCTTCTTTTGTATACCCGAACAAGTTCTCTGCCCCACGATTCCATTGAACGACCGTTTGTTGACTATCAATCACGACAATCCCATCTGTTGCAGACTCAATTACTGACTGAAATTGACGCGTGTACTCATCTGTAATCGACTTGACTTTTTTATCACTTCGAAGGCTAAGAACCGCCGCTAACAGAATTAACACCATTCCGCCACCCACATTAAAAGCCATATAACTGCTGTCTAATGCACCGCCAGATACGTCTCCTAAATGATCCATTGACACGAAACGAGCTGCGGCCATTCCCGTATAATGCATGCCCGCAACACCAATCGTAATGAAAACTGCGCTGGCTATTTTTAACCAGAAAAAACCGGAACGGTCTCTGGAGTAAAACAGTAACAACATGGCGACGAGGGAAGCTACCAATGCAATGACCACTGACATCCCCCACAAGAACGGATTGTATTCAATCGTCGCTTGCATTTGCATGGCTGCCATTCCGGTATAATGCATGGAGACAATCCCAGCGGTAATGAAGATCGCCCCTACGATTACTTCCGTTTTTCTGACGTGCGGTTTGCTAATAATCGCAAAAGCTAACCCACTCGCTACTAATGCCGGAAGAATCGATAGGATCACCAAAGGCTTGTTGTAGGTGATTGGCATCGCCATTTGAGAGGCCAACATGCCAATAAAATGCATGGACCAAATGCCCAACCCCATTACAAGCGCCCCTAAAGACAGCCACTTCCATCGAGTTTTGCCTGTCGTCCGAAACAAAGTTCCACTGATATTCAGTGCAATAAATGAAGAAATAAAGATAACGATAATGGAAAGCAAGATTAATCCTGCGTCATAAGTCAATGGCATTTCTTTCAAGAGGTACACATCCTTTACACGTTCAAGAAAAAATTCCTTTTTTTCACTTTACGAGAAAAAATGTGGGAATAATTTGAATGATATTTTATTTATTTTAGCATAAATATTGCATGATTTGCTTTTTTTATCATGAAGTAAAAGAATATGGTTCCTTCTCACTTAACTATTTTGGAAACACAGATGTAGGTGCCCACTTTACAGACATATAGAAAGAGAAAAAGCTGTCTATCGCTTTTTCTCTTTCTATAATGTGTCATATGTTAACTAACAATTTTACTGCTTGCTATTTCAAATAAACCCAGCTCAATTTTGATAACCGCATCGGCTAAATTTCACTCAAATAAAAAGAGTCCATCATAATCGATAGACTCTTTAACCATTCATTATAACTTCCTATTTTAAAGGAACTCCATTTGACCTATCGACTAATTTTCCACCAATTCGGTATAAACTACCAGTCGCTCTTCATAATGACCAATTGCTGTATTAAAAATACCTGTACACGTAATCAAATTCAACTGTGGTGTTGAACTGTTCCCGAAAATTTCATTCAATGGAGCCTCTTCTGGTGGATACGATTGTTTATCAACGACAATAAACGTTAGTTCTGTGCCGTCGGTGCCCGTAATGTGAATCTTATCATCCGGTTCTAACTCTTTCAGGTTGTAAAAGGTTCCAGGACCCGTGAGACCATCTACATGACCGGCTAATACGGCATTGCCATTGTCTCCTGGCTTGGCTCCGAGATTGTACCAGCCAATCGTGTGAATATCTTCTGGTGCCGCCATGTTACCATCTGCCGTCTGGCCAACCTCAATGACTTCCGCCCGTGCATCAAGTGCAGGAATTTCAATCAATGCAGGAGTAATGCCCAATGGCGTTTCAATTACTTGTTGTTCTTTTAAAGAAGAGGACGACTGTATAGTAAGAACTTTTTGCTGTATTTTTTGCTCTGCTGTTAGTTTAATTGTACTATTTTGCTGTTTTTTTTGTTCTACTGGTTGTTCAACGCTGTTATTTTCTCGTATGATTTGTTCTTTCATTTGTTGAAAAGCAAGATCGCCTTCTAAAGGTGAAGACTCGGTAGCCTGAATAGGGTTGCCACTGAAGGTGACAAAAAGAAAGAGGAGATAGAAGAGGAAGGCTTTTTTGATGATTGAGGTCATTATAGTCACTCCTTTTATAGAAAATAAAGAGAGGAAATGATTCCTCTCTCTACTAATTTATTTATTCCTGTAACGACTTTCTTCTTGTGAAAATCAAAGCGCCTGCAAGTGCCAATAATGGGAACGTTACTAGCATCCAGTTCATCGTTCCTGAATCTGCCATTCCGCCCATTCCTGTTTCTGGCATTCCTGGGGCTTCAGCAAATTTTTCAGGATTCTGTTGCACGATTGCTCCTGACAATGCTTGACCAATTGTGAACATCAACGCGTGACCTTCTGTAAAGGTTTCATAAACTGCTTGATAGTCACCTTCTACGTAACTGTTTAAAATATCAATAGTAGTTTGTTCATGCTGTTGGAGTACAGCAATCGCTGTTTCTTTCGGAAGCTTTCCTTCTGTCGCACCACTCAATAGAGTGCCCAAATCAACTGCGAATGTATTCAACAAGTTATCCATAATTTCATTTACTTTTTCCGTGTTGCCTTCAGCTACTGCTTCGCCAAGTGCTTCACTGTCTTCGTACTGTGTTGAAAAGATTTCGTTGAATGCGTCAGCAGCTTCTTGACCGTAAAGTGATTTTACAGCAGCTGTCATTTGTTCCGCATTAGCTTCTTGCATTTCACTCACAGCTTCAAAAGCTTCTCCGCCTTCGCCTGCAGCAGCTTTATATGCTTCTACAGAAGTGGCTGTTTGGTAGTAGAAGTGTGCGCCCAACAACTGACTAAATGTCGCTCTTAGATCCGATGCTGGAGTAACAGCTTTCGAATTCTCAAATTTATCGGGCATTTGCGTTACAATCGCACTCGATAATGCCGTGCCAACTGTGAACATGCGCTCATAGCCTTCATTAAATTCTGCATATGCTTCTTCGAAGTTTCCTTCGATTGAATTAGTAAGGAATTGCATTACGTCTTTTTCATGTTCTTGAAGAACTGAAATTGCGGTATCTTTCGGAAGATTCCCACCAGTTGCTTGGCTCAAGAGAGTTCCAAGATCAGTTGGAAATGTCGTCAGCAAGTCTTTTTTGACTTGATCGATTTTTTCCTGATCGCCACTTGCTACAGCAGCACCATAACCCGCGCTGTCTTCATATTGCGTATCAAAAATTTTATCAAATGCATCGGCTGCTTCTTGGCCGTACACGGATTTTACAGCTTCTGTTAATTGTTCGCCATTTACTTCAAGCTCTTCTTGAGCTTCTGCAAGCCCTTCACCTGTGGGTCCGCCTTCTTTTGCTTCATGATAAGACAGAAGCGCTACTTCCGACTGATAAATGAAATGCGTTGATAGTAAATTGCTCAAATCAGATCGTAACTGCGCTGCAGGTGTTTCAACTGTCGGTGCCATCTCTGGGACTTGCGTGCTTCCTGTCGATGCACTTACGGTTCCGATTCCTGCTGATGCTAGTAATACTGCGCTTAATGGTACGGCTACTACGGTTTTCTTTGCTTGTTTCCAATTCATGTTCCATTTCCCCCTTGTTTTTTTGTTTCTTTGACGACTTTTTACAGCCCTACTACCACTAAACGTATAAAAGATAGATATAGATCACAATTTCATTCATTTTTTCTAATCAAATGAAATTAGTTAGTAAAACATGATGATAAGCTATACTAAATTCCATATATATGTAAATTATCAGTAATAAGGTTGCCTTTTTAACATTCCCCACCGATTTATACCTAAACCTTTTTAATTATATTTTTATCATTTATTAGTTTTTAATGATAAAAAATACTAATTGTTCCTACCAATTAGATTAATAGAAGAAACTAGGGACTATAAATTTGTACATTTTTACCGAAGAACTTTTGACTTACATGCTGACTTCAAGAAATCAAGGTTTCGACTCTCTAATGTCATGACAAGGTTTTTTCCCCAATAAGCTCAAAGGTCTGGTCACTGAATTGTGGTTTGGAGAAAGTTTTATATTTTCAGTAATACAAAATCTAGCATTTAATAGAATTGAATATGACATTTAGTTAAAAAATAACCCATTGTAAAAATACACTTTTCAATAAAAAAGAAGAAGCTCATGTTAAAGCTCCTTGTCTCTCGATAACTGATGATATGTAAATTCCTTTTCATTCCTTCGATGTCTTATTTCAAAGCAAATAAAAAACAGCTACTGGTTCAACATTTGGATCGATTGGCAATACGGACAATTCATGTACGAATTTTGTTCTTCAAGCTGTTCAATATATGATTTTTTATCTGTGAATTCCCTTTCTTTGGTCGGTGTGTCCATAAAACCACATCGATCTCCCACAAAATTTTTGTGATGAATGCGCTTTTTTTGATGGTCAACGAAATAATTCATGCTAATTTACCCCTTTACTTCTTTTAGACAAAATAGATTTTAACTGGTTTGACCGATTCTTTTCAGTTTCACTCTAAAATAAATTTTCTCATTCAGTTTTTCAATTGTCTATAATTTCTGTTTTAGAAGACACGTCTATAATTACGTAGTACTTTTTCAGAAAAAATGCCATGATTCCCCTCACTTTTTCTTCCTAATCCTACCATAAAAAAACTCAAACAAAAATTTCAGTGTAAAAAGATTCATTTTTTTCGCAAATGTAAATAAAAATAAAAATAACGGGTATATAAGTTCTGTATATCTTTCTTTTTAATAGATACTAAGACTCATTTATGATAAATAGAGATCTCTTTTGAATATCAAGTTCGTTGTTCTGGTTGTATCGAAGAATGTGATAAGCTATTTGACCATGAATTTCAGCAGTGCGTTTCTTTCGATAGCTTAATCATAATTCCATTTATATTCATCGTGTCTTCTAAAAATTTTTTAGAAGCACAGGGAGCATGGAACATCACTACAAACAGGTGAGATTTACTGGAAACTTCTTTCCTTACAGGTAAAACACTAAAGCTCTGCTTAAGTTATCTGCCATCCATAAGATTTTTTAAAAAATTATAGAATGATACGAAATAGAAGTGATTGAACTAGAGATCTACAAACTGTTGATTCTTTATTTCACTATTATTTAGGAGGTACTCTAATGAAATACAAGCATTTTAAAAGTGCGATTGAGAGTCAACACAAGACATCTTTAAAAAAGATCCTGTATGAAATTTGTGTGGTAGAAGAATTGAATGCGGTGGAAGGCTCAAAAAAATTGGGCATAGCCAAAGAAGTGTTTGTTTATTGGCGGCATTACTATCGCTTTGAAGAAAGACAACTATTGTTTGATCGAACGATAAGAAACTTAAAAAATAACTCAACTCTTTCTATTGATGAAGCAAAAGAAGTTACAGAATGTTGTAATTCAACTATCTAAAAAAATGATGTCAATTGAAAGGAATTAAAATCAATAACTATGACGCTAGAAAAGAAATACATTCCATTAGCAAACTATTTTTCTGCGGCAACAAAACCAATCCTTACGCTGCACCTTACTGAAATTGAAAAGATCATGGGGCAGAACCTGCCTCATAGTGCCTACTTAAATCAAAGTTGGTGGAAAAAGACAATAGCGCCCTCTAAGCATTTCCATGATTGGATCGATGGCGGCTACATAGACAAGGAGTTCGAGCCAAATCATTATGTCAGTTTTGAAAGAATGGATCTTTTGGCTAAAAATGGCGGTAATAATGATAATGCCAATGAGGATATCTTGCTAGTTCGCCCTGCTGGACATAGTGACGCCCGGTTTCTAGCAGATTTGCAGAAAATATAGAAGGAGAATCGGACTTTCTATTGTATGGAAAAGGGGAACGAGCACTGTCCACACAAAAAGTGAGGAAGCAGATTATTGAGTGGAATCAAAGCGGCCATTCGATCATCTTTCTAGCTATTTTAAATGGAAAGCACGTCGGTTATTTGATGATTATGGCGAATGAGGCCAAGCAAGCCACTCACCGTGCTGCCTTGCTCCTTGGTGTTCAAGCTGATGCACAAGGCAAAGGAATCGATTCCTCTCTTCTTCAAAAAGCAGAGGAATGGGCTATCACAAAAGCCAACAGTCGTCTTGAACTGACTGTTGTAGAGGAAAACAACCCAGCTCGGAAGCTCTACGAAAAAATTGGGTATGAACCGAAAGGCATTCGTAGAAAATCAATGATCATCAATAACAAATTGCACAATGAAATTTACATGGCCAAGATTTCGGATTACTAAAGAAGGGCAAACGCTTTGTACCAAGCGTTTGCTCTTTCTCTTGTTTTCACTTTTTTTTTTGCTAATTCTTCTTCCTTTATATGAAGCTTCCGATAACTTATGATATGTTAACTTACTTAATCATTGGAAATCGAGTCTCGTTAAACTTCTCTTTAAATCAAATACAAGAATAAGACGCCAATTCTCTATTTCAACTGGAGTCTTATTCTTATGAGTTATTATTCTCTGTACGAATCATGATTAGGAGCAAATATGTCTTCTTCAACGTCTCTAACAACCGAAAAATGATCCACATTGTAATGACCATGAAGCGTTTCATTATGATGTTTTATGATTTGCTCTGCATTCAAAGACTCACTGTCTTTAGTCGAATGTCCGTTACCCACCAACGTGACATCTAGACCACTAATAGTAGCTGTTCTAACTGCACTGTCTATGCAATGCTGGGTCGCACATCCCATGATAACCACATGTTCAGTTCCTTCAATTTTCAAGTGATCTAGAAGTCCGGTGCCATGAAAGGAATTTGTTGCAGCTTTATCAAAAATATTTACATCTGCAGGCACATAAATATCTTTGTGAACTTGAAAGCCGTCACCTTTTCCTCCAGCTACATCTAAATCTCTAACAAAAACAATTGGAATATTGGATGTTAATGCCTTTTCAACTGCTGAATTGATATTACTGACAAGCTGTTCTTTGTTAAAGACAGCTGCTTCCTCCTGATTTCCTTCAATTAGTTCTTGTTGTGCATCAATAACTAGTAATAGTTGCTTCAAATAAATTCCCCTCTCAATTTTTGGGGAAACTATAACTAACTAGACTTACTCCCCTTTATGGTTGTGTTTGTGTTTGTTAAACGAAAATTCAATTTGCTAATCATAATAACAACCTCCTTTGTATGAAAAAAGCTTTGGGTGTATGTCGAATTTTCCGACAACTTAATTATAACATATGCCAAAATGGTAGATTTTTTATTAGTTATTTACCTAATCAATAAAATCGCTCGGTAAAATTCACCTATACGAAGGAAAAAAGAATATGCTTAGGATCAGCATCTTCTAAAGTTTGCTTTTATAGACTTCCGATAAGCTGCGATATGTAACCCTACATCTATTGAGATTCAAGTTTTAAAAACTTACAAAACAACATTCTGAATGTATCCTTTTTTCTAATGAAATTAGTTCGGAATAATTTTCTGGTGAAGCCAGTAGAATAAAGGTTTTGAAAGTAATTTAATTAAGATTAAGTTACTTTCAAAAATTCCGTTATTTGGGAAATGATATTACGTATGTTATTGTGAATTTGAATCTACGTTGTAAAACTATTACAAATTTCCTCTCAAAGGAGTTTTGAAAATGCCAACTTGCGATAATTGTCATAACAAGTGGAACTGGAAGCAGACGATTAAAAGAACAACGACATTAGATCCAGCAATAATATGTCCTTATTGTGGGGAAAAACAATATCAAACGAAAAAGTCCAGAACTAAAACCGGTTTTTTAATTATTATTATCTTGTTTCCACTTCTTCTCCAAATTTTCTTTGATATATCAGAAGTTATCTTATTGAGCTTATTTCCTATTTTAGCCGTGATTGTGATGTGTTTATATCCGTTTTTCATTGAACTAAGTAGCAGAGAAGAACACATAAACTTTTTTGAAGATAAACGGTAAAAGAATGAATAAAGAAACGTCTGTGTTTTTCGATTTTACTCTGATTCCACCAATGGACCACTCAATAAATTTACGGGTCTTATTAAAAGCCTTTCCAGATGGAGGGCTTTCTTGAATGTAACTTAATTGCTATTAAGTTACATTCAAATTCAATAAAACACTTTCTTTGAATTCCTCTTTTTTGAAAAAATGAATCTTTATTGGAAGTTTATCAGTATAGTAACGATAGCTAATTTAACATCGAGGGAGAGGATTTTATGTATGGAGTTGAAGCATCGTTCTGGTTAAAGTTGCTTCTCTTAGCCTCCGTTTACTTTGTATTAATAACTTCATTTAACGCCATTATGCGCCGGTGGTTAGGAGTCGAGAAACGAAAAGCTTTCTCTCATAACCATATAAATGATAAGCACAGAAAAATCGATTGGACTATTCGAATTATTTTTATTGTTGTAATGGTAACAGGAGGCTTTGTTAACGCAGCCATGATTCCTCGAGAACCTTATCAATTTTTAAAACCCTGGTTTTTATTAGTTGTACTCGTATTTCTCAGTGAAATCATAAGGGCAGTCATGGAAAAAAGATATGCGAAGAATCCAAATGCCTATATTTTTACTATTTGTCAATCAGCTTTCATATTGGCACTGGTTATTTTATTATTTGCGACTGATTTTTGGGGTATTGTCTAGCCCAGCAATCAAACTCTTTAACAAAATTCCTTATTTTCAATTACATAACTACAGCGAAAAGCCTTTCTTACAGAAGGCTTTTCGTATGAGTTCTAACTAAACCTGTTACTAGAATGTGAATGTAACTTACTTGGTAATAAGTTACATTCACATCTAGGAAAATCTTTAAGCATTTACTATGAATCCTTGTGCTGAAACAAAGAAAATAAACAAGGATATAACGACAAGCATGTACCCCCAAAACTCTTTTCGATCCCTCTGGATTCTTTCAAAACCTGCTACCAACGTCAAAACACCTAGAATCAGCATGAGATATGGCATTAATGTAAAGTCCTGACTCCATAGAACATAGGCTGCAAATCCAACTCCGACTACTTGTAGAATGATCCGAATAATTTTAAGAATAGTACCTCTCCTCTAACTAATATTTTTCAACTAAATCAAAGTTTCGAATGTAACATAATTCACATTAAGTTACATTCATTCATAAAGAAAAAGACCAACTTTTAAGACGATCTTTGTAGAGTCTATTCAATTAAGTTACTGAGATAGCTTTTTTCCGCTTACCACATCTCTCGCATTTGTAAATAAACATTGCTGGAATCTCACTGTCTCGACCAATCCGTTCATACTTATGCAAGCCAACTCTACACAAGAGGCTCTGTTCTTTGTTAGTAGCCAACTGTGAGATAAGTGAGATAACCAAAAATATAAAACCGGCGATGATTAAAATAGAGGGTGCATTATACAAATAAAATGTTTCCTCAATTTTAAAAATAAGAAGAATAGCTCCAACCAGAATGGCTGTTAAGGCAATGGTTTTCAATTTGGCAAACAAAAAATTCCTCCCTGTCTATTATTTAACGAACGGTTTCTCGCTCATTAGATAATTCCATCAAAAAAAGGCTGAAGAGTATGAATACGAGCACAATCGGCAGAGCTATTAGTAAAGAAGTTTCCATGTCTCAATCGATGAGGGTAAATGGCATAGCTGGTAGTATTACCGTAACTATACCGATAATGCCAGTCTTGGTTTTTGAGCTTTTAAAAACGTATTGTTTTTTCGCAATGAGGGCGTTTTTATTCAGTACTTCCATCAAATTTAAAAGCTACTTTTAAGGTGTCTTTAAACCCCCATTGATGGCCACAGTTTTGGCAGACGAGTATTTTCTTCCATCCTAATTTTTTCAAGTTGTTTTTAAACTTATTCCCTAAAATCCCAATTTAAATCTATTATTTAAAACTGAAGTGAATGTAACTTAACTGCACTTAAGTTACATTCAGATTCGCTAATAATCAAAGGTTTATGATCCCCCTGTTTCAGAAGAATTCGAGGAGAATTTTTCATGCCTTTTTAAAATAATTCCACACGCTAATACTGTTACTAAAAACGAACCTACGTACAGATAAGAAGAAGGTGCATAACCGAAAGCAACTTCGCTTTGCAGATTTTCTACGTTTGTCCAAACAGCTTCCCAATCTGGTTTATAGTTCAGCGTTTTTACATACCCTACTGCAAAAGTAGTCACGAAATAAATGCCGTGGATAGCAGTTGCTCCTAATAAAGATTTCGAAAAGATTTTCGTCCTAATTACCTCCTCTTCTTCTAGATTTTAGTATATCAATAAATTCAAGATTCGTATCTGAAATATAGATTCTGTTTTAACTAAGCATAGTGAATCCACTGTCATTTATAATTCGTATATTCTTCTGGTTTAAACCGTTCGTAAAAGCACATTTTATTTAAAAAGAAACCATCTTAGAAAAGATGGTTTCGACTGCTTTAAATTTATAGTGTGACCTTACTTTTGAGCTGCAATCAAAAATCGTTTTGAATTGGTGCAAATTCCTTTGTCAGTCTGGCTGCTTTTGATAAAGGCATTCAAACGAGAAAAGTCCTCGGGCTCCCTCCCAAAATTGGGAATAATGGGCGTGTGCTGTAACAAGAAGATCAAATCCTCAGGTCTTTGATAGTACTCTTTGATATTGTATTCATAGACTTGTACATTTGAAAATCCTGCTTCCTTTAGTTCCTGTACATAGTTTTCTCTTAATGTGCCGTCAACTTCGCCAAAGGATTGTCCTCTTTCGAATGCATTTTTGATATTTAATTTATCAGCTTCACTCACTTGCTGGGTTAAAAATAGGCCACCCGTCTTCAGCGCATCAGCCACTTCACTTGCAACGAATGGCGCATGGCGACTCGAAACCATGTCAAAGAATCCTGAAGGGAATTGTAAACTCTCCGAAGACATCTGAAAAAAACGCACATTTGGGATATTAGACATCTCTATATTTTCTTTAGCCGTTTTAATCATCCCATGTGATAAATCAATTCCAACAATCAGCAGAAACGAGGAGGAAACAGTCAAGACATTTTCTCCCCCACCTGTCCCAATATCCAAGAGGACAGTCGTTTTTCTAGATCGTTTTTTTACTTCATCGTAAAAGTCCCATTTTGGTTCATCCACTACAACTTGTAATTGACTAAAATCCCATCCATTTAAATTTCCAACATTCTCATAAAATTTTCTGTATTCGATCTCATTCATTGTAGTTCCACCTTTCAAATGTTTAAATGCTTATCGATTTCGTTCCAAGTCTAGCTTCTCTGCTGAAAATAGGCACACTACCCCCTTTACAGCTGGTACGCGTTTTTTCCAGCCCGAGAACTAATTACTTCGAACAATCGGATAAGACATTCCATTCACCTCATTTGAAATAATAAAATAAGTATATTCTAAATATAGTAAATTGTATATTTTTTTCCTAGTTATGTTAGCGTCAAAAGCGTTCGTAAAAGTACACTTACATGAACGAAAAAAGAAGAGACATTCTATGAAGTCACTTCCCTAACAATAAACCCTCATATGTTAAACAATCACCGTTTAAAACAACAGATCGAACAATACATAACCTACTTCTACAACAAACGCATTAAACAAAAATTGACCGGCATGAGTCAGGTGCAATACCGGACATATCCCAGCCAATTAGCTGCATAAATAAAGCTCTAGCTTTAAGAGCTCACTATCCGTTACTTGAGGACAGAAACATCAATCCATTTGCTTCCCCATTATTAAGAATCTATACTTTTCCCCTCTTATTTCATTTTCAAATTCTTCTTTTATGAGAAAACCTAATTTTTCATAAACACGGATTGCCCGCATATTAAATTCAACAACCATCAGCTCTAAGTAGTTGTAATGAAAACGCTCTTTTCCTTGCTCTATAATTGCTTTAAAGAATTCCGTGCCATAACCTTCGCCTGTCAATGATGGCTTCATTTGAACACTTACCGCTAAAATTTCTTCTTCATCTTCTTCATTTACATAGAAAAATTCACAGTTGCCAACAATTTCATCAACTTCATTAATTACTGTAAATGCATAGTCAGAATTAGTCGCTTTTTCGATAGCTTCAATCTTTTCTTTTTGAATATCGTTATCATAAAATGAATATATACCTTCATACTTCCAGCCTAAAAATTCCTTTATGTCTACTTCTATTCTCGACCTTAAATAAAAATCCATTCTTGCTTCCCCCTATTGAAACTGATTTGTATACTTTAACTTTAATCTAATATTCTTTTTATACCTATCTAAAAATCAATTATGAATTTTACTTGAGCAAAAAAGAGAAGGATATTAAATGTGAATTTGATATCCTTCTTCTTAGTCCATATTTTTTTCCTTATTAACAATTCTTTGAATGCTTTTAACAGATAAGAAATATGCTGTTGATAAATCTGCATAAGTTTGCCCTTTTTGATACTCATTATAGATTTCTCTATCTCTATTTATTAGTCTACTTTTAGTTTCGTTTTTTTCTCCCCACGACTTTTCTTTACCTTCTATTCTTGGAATATAGAGGTATTCTCCATCCGCGTATTTCTGTATTAATTTTAGAACTTCCTTAGGTAATATACTTTTTGCATTAATATAATTCATGTCCTTGCCCCTTCAAAATTTTAATATAAGGTATAAGCAAAGACTCCTATTTATAATAATTCGGAAGCTAATACTTTTCAATCAAATAGCAGTCTCTGCTATTTGATTGAAAAAATTTTTAAAGACGGATACTTCCCCATTACATAACCTCCTCATCATTATATTTACAACCCATTGTAAACTAAAAAGTATTTAGCTCCATGATTGAACTGCGCCCCATTGAATGGACAGTTTACAAAAAAGGTACCCTGCAGCTGCCGATAATCCAGCAATATGTAAACACAATTATTTCAAGAAATAGCTATATATAAACCATCTGGATAGTTCCTTTTGAGTTGTTGTAAGTTACCTTCCCAAAAGCTCCATTCACTATAATGTTTTGCGGCGGTGCATGGCCAATATCCACATCATATAGGACAGGGATATGTTGATCCGCAAATATGTCATTCAGCGCATCAATTAGTTGAAAATCTTGATTGGCCGAGTAACGAGAAGATCTTCCGATTAAGATGCCATTTGTATGCTTGAACCAACCGGCTTGTTTCATTTGCCATAAACTCCGGTAGATATTAATCGCATCCAAGCCCACGCTTTCTAAATACCACACAACCCCTTCTTCAGAAGCATACTTCGAAACATAGTCGTCCACTTGATCAAAAGGAGTACCGATAAGTGTACGCAGCGTACTGACACAGCCTCCAAATAACCTTCCTGAAAACTCTACTTGCGAATCTCCACTCAAAGTTTTCCATTCTGTTTTCGAATCAAAATAAAAGCCAGTCGCCGGATTTTTATACACCTTTTCCCAACTGGACTGATAGTGATCAGAAGAGTATTGCGTTACTTCTCCATTTTCCGGACAACTTAGCACATCTGTCCATCTTGAGGTTAGTGAATCCCATTGGGGTGCCGATAATTCTACAAAGTTCGTTCCGTGAGCAGAAGCGTTGCCGGTTATCGTTGAATAGGCAAAAAGGAAAGTACTTATATCTGAGTAGCCTAGTATCCACTTCGGTGGAACAGCTTTCAGCTTCTCCCAGTCCATTAACGGGAGGATCTCCATGGCGAAACTGCCTCCCCAAGGCGGAATAATGGCTCTGATATTTTCATCTAACAAAAAAGACATTAATTCTTCTGCTCGTTTTTCTTTTGGTGCACTTCTTCCTTTTTGTTGCGTCCAAGCCGTTTCACCCATTACTACTTTGTATCCCTGTGCTTCTACATTTTCTTTTGCTTTAGACAACAGAATATGCAGAGACTCTTCTGCACCACTGGAAGGAGCTGTTACACCGATTGCATCTCCTCTTGTTAATGGTTTAGGATAAGTCACTTTCATACCAAACACCCCTTTAAAAATGGCTATTTTTAAGTCAATGTAGCACTAAATTGCGAACAAATTAAACCAATTAAGTCGTCTAACGATCCGATGACCTTTTCAACTTCTGGAAGATGGTAAAATGTACTCGTTAACGATACATCATTGATTTCATCATTTGGAGAATAGAGAAACACTTTTTTATCGCCAGCTAAGGCTAGGCCCAGCTCAATGTGACTTCCTTTTCCACCCGGCAACAGAATGACTACAAAATCTGAATCCATAACAGCATTCTTCTCTTTCACGCCTATCTTTTCTAACTCACTTAACGTGGACGCGCGATTGTTCTTCGTCCAATCATAAGTATGGAAAAATCCGACATCGATTAATTTTTGATTCACATATCTAACCTGTTCCTTATTGATAAAACTTGAAGCAACGTAAAATTTCATGTGAAATCTCCTTTTTCCGTTAACTTAATGGTGTGTAAATCAATTCAATAAAAATGAGCTATAAAAATTGCATTATTAATTCTTTTGCGTAACCGCGTATATACAGGTATCCGTCAGAGTTTTTCCGTCTGCTGATAAATCTTCATTTACAAGAATTCCCTCTAAGTTGAACCCCAGTTTTTCGGGTATTGCTCGACTTGGGAGATTGGTGGATTCACATCTAATTTCAAGTCGATGAAACTCGAGTTCATGAGTACCATATTCCATTAATGCTTTTACTGCTTCGGTTATATATCCATTGCCACTAAACTTCGTATTGATCCAGTAGCCAATCTCACATTTTTGAACTTCCCAGTCCACGCTCTGCAAGCTTGCTGTTCCAATGAACTCTTTAGAATCCTTATGAAAAATCAAGAATCGGAAATTCTCTCTTTCGAGAAATTTTATATGCGCTTCACGAAGACTGATCTCGGTCTCTTCTGAGGTAGGAACTTCTTGTGCGAAAGGCAACCACTGCCTTAGTTCTGTAATAGAATCTTTGACTGCTCTATTTACTGCGTCTCCATCTCCCGAATAATAAGGAGCTCTCAGTAGCAATCGTTCTGTTTGTAATTCAGATGGCACGTTTAATAATATAGAATTCATATTTATTCTCCTCATTTCTGATTTTAATTGTTAACGAACCTTTACTAGAACAAAATAAAAAACCTCCACCCCAAAGAACTTAATCTTAAGGACGAAAGTTATCATTTCGTGGTACCACCTTAGTTTATTGGTGCATCGCTGCTGCCAATCTCATCGGGTACAATCATACCCTATCCGTATAACGGTGGAATCCGTCTTGCTATCCCTAATCCAAAAGATTAGCTTGGCAAGAAGCTCAGAGACTTTATTTCCCTAAGTTGATCATTACTCCTTTTCAGCAAACCGGAGCTCTCTTTAAATCATCGATCCTTAGGTACTTCTCTCTTCAACGCTTTTTATAATTCCCATAATATTATCACAACTGTAACAAATTAGTAAATACCCATCTTAATAAGCTTTCATAGTAATTAACCCTATATTAAAATTCTTCTTTGAAGTGCACTTTCCCAGGTATAAAGAAAAAGAAGAAACCCATGTTTGAGCTGGTTCTCTTCCGATAAGGTGTCATATGTAAACCTATTTATCAGCACTTGAATTCCCTTTACTTATTGTCACTTAGGATTTCCATACTTATTTTTTTATTTCCCATAACCCATCCTACGGGTATAAAGATAAGCAAGCTAACAACCCACATACTCACTGCTACTCCCAATATCAATGGAAAGTCGAAGGCGACTCTACCCGAATCAATCAGTGACACGATAAGAGAAAACACCAATCCGCATAACGCGCCGAAAACAAGGCCAATCAACAGATAAAAAGAGATCTGTGTGACAATAATTTTCACGATTCCCATTGGCCTGACTCCGATTGTTCGGAGTACCGCAAACTCTTTTCGTTTAGCCAGTATGTTGTTCAGAAGGGTATTCAGGACACCTGCCATGACAGAAACAACCAGTATAATCAGAACCAAAATGAAGATGGCCCAGCGCTGCAAAAACATGTCTGAAGCTTCTTTCAGTGCAACAGCATGCGTATTGACTATGAGTTCTGGATACATACTGGTTAGGGTTTCAAGAGAACTCATCGCCAGGGATTCATCAACTGCATTTACATATGCTTTATTAAAGTTAGTAGAAGAAGTATTTAACGCCTTCGCCTGCCAATCAAAAAGAACTTCTCCATTGCCAACTGCGTCAGAAACTGCACTTACAACCATTGTCGTCACATATTCTGCACGTTGCTTTTCATCTGAGTAGATCCCAATTTCTAAGGAATCACCGACTTTTACATCATGTTGTTTAGCAAAGACAGGAGATACAATCGCTGCGGTTGCTAAATCCTCTTTTCCGACTTCCGATATGACTTTCATACTCTCAAGCGCTTTTAAGTCTCCCAGCGTATAGTCGAAAGACCTCGTCCCATCTTCAACAAACAACTCTCCCCCACCAAAAGTGCTAACAGAAGCGACTTGCGCGCTTTGGACTTGGTTACGTACTTCTTCGCTCAATTGTATCGGATCGATTTCAGATTGCTGAATTCGACTTGTAATGACTACAGGAGTAGGAAACTGTTCATTGATATAATCTGTGTTATTCTGCTTAATCGTACTCAGCATAACTGAACCAAAAACAGCGATAATCATGACAACGCTAATCGAGAGGATCACGAAGCTATTCTTTTTGACTTGCGGCTTTAAATTCTGAAGCGCAATTGACACATTGCGGGAGAAGAATTTCCAAGACGCTGGTATTAGTACATTTAATAGACTGGTAAGCAACATCGGCAATGCTAAGAAAAGACCCGTTAACAACAAAAAACCACTCAATAAAATCAGTATAGCGCTCGCGCTTTCATCTACGGCGAGTATAACGCCAAACAGCAGCGATACAAGGGATGAAATCCCTAGGATTTTGATTACTGCCTTTTGCATTCCACTGTTTTTAAAATCGAGCTCTTCATTTTCCTGAAGAATCGTTAAGGGCAAGATTTTTGATGATTTGAGTACTGGGAGATAGAGGAACAGTTGAATCACTAGACTCGCTACAACGAGCACGGGAATTGCTACTTCCCATGCAAATGACATTCGAGTTAAGGAAACCGAAAACCATCGCCCAAAACTTGGCTGCAGGAATTGGTCCGCTGTATAAGCAATCGCCAACCCGAGCAAAGCGCCTGCAATGGTAATCATCGTGCTTTGGATTCGGGTGATCTTAGCTAGTTGCGCTGTTTTCGCTCCAAGTGCCCGCATAATTGCAAACTGATTTTTATTCTTATAGATGAATAAGTCGAAATTGGAAATGACCATGATGGCCGTGACAATCAAAATAAGGAAGGAAAGAACAACAGTAAATAACGTCAGGGAGTTCACGTTATTTTTTGCTGCTTGATCCTCTTCAATAATGTCCACTCGCAAATCCGGCTGAATCTTTTTGAATTCATTCGCCATGGCGATCAAGTCGGTTTCTTCTGCAGTTTTCACCATTAAAGCAGTTGTTTCATTGTTAAGATGAGACAGTTCCTTATTGTGAAACAACTTCGCTCTCTCTAATGCGAAAATCACCATGTCAGGAGCAATTCCTGTTCCTTGAGCGTTCTTTAAAATTTCAGCAATTTCAAATGAATCGTCTTCAATTTCGATTTGATCGCCGATTGAAAGCTTGAGCGACGCAGCTAAATTTTCTGTAATGACGACTGTGTCTTCCGTTAAATCTACACTTGTTTTATACCTACTTTTTGCAATAGGATCGTTTTCGATTCCCAGTGTGTAAACTTCTCCACCTAGCGGCGCTACATACGTTTGGGTAACCAGTGCTTGCGACACATTAATTGTCGAAGGATGGTCCGATATCAATTCCAATAACTTCTGTTCATCTTCCACCGGATTGTCATCGCTATAGACAAGAGCTAGGTCCATATCGCCATACATCTTTCGCAGATCCTCTTGAAGGGTTTGTTTGGCATTGACGGCAAATAGAGTCATCGTTATTACAAGAGACACAGCGATGGCAATACTCATAACCGAGGTAAAGATCAAAAATTTGTTTTCTCTAAATAAACGGAATGCTAACTGATTGAGTGACTTCATACGGCAGAACCTTTTAAAATATCCTGAGAGATTTTCATAATGTGTTCAAGATCCTGTTTGCCGGAACATTCGTATTCGTTGATGATGGCACCGTCATGGAAAAATAGGACTCGATCTGCATAAGTTGCGACTTTCGGGTCATGCGTCACCACAAGTATGGTTTGGTTCAGTTCTTCCTTCATAGAAGTCAATACCTCTAATATTTCTTCAGATGTATTGGCATCTAAATTCCCCGTCAATTCGTCTGCCAACAATATCGGTGGTTCACCAATGAGTGCCCGACCAATGGCGATTCGTTGTTGCTGCCCACCCGATAATTGGACCGGACGATGTGCTTTCCACTGAGTTAACCCCATCCGTTCAATCATACGAGTTGTTTTTCGATCAATGGTTTCTTTTGATTCGTCTTTCAAGAGCAACGGCAGCGAAATATTTTCTTCCACCGTTAAGTCTTTCAGCAAGTTATAGGCTTGGAAGATAAATCCGATGTTCTCACGGCGATAATCCGTCGCTTTCGGTTCTGTAAAGAATCCTTCCGAATCTACTCCATTCAATCGTATTGTGCCGCTGGTCGGTTCATCTAATGCGCCGATTACATTAAGCAACGTGCTTTTTCCGGAGCCACTCGTCCCCATAATTGCGACAAATTCCCCTGCATATAACTTGAACGATATACCTTTTAATGCCTCAACTTCGAACCCTTTACCTATGTATTTCTTTGCTAGATTATTAACTTCCAAAGTTACTTCTCTCATTAATGTCAGTAGCCTCACTTGCTATAGGTAATTTTTTCATTCTTCTCGACTTTAGGTATGTATAAATCAAACACGAAATTAGTTCAGATGTTAAAGGTAAGACTGTTACTATATTTAGAACAAGTTCCATATAAATACAATAACACAATCGAATAAAATTTCTGTTTTTATCCTGATTTTTTAAATAGAGGTTATTGTGACCTTCAATTTGTTACTTATTTAAATCTTTACTAAAACAGGACAGGATAACAGAAAAAAGGAAAGGAACTTTATATTCAGCTCCTTTCCTCCCGATAACTGATGATATGTAAACCAAATCTCACTTATATCACAAGTAGAAACTTCAATTGAAACTTACTTATCTTTTGTAATGTTAAATTTAGGACTGGATCAAAATTCTTTACAATTATATATATCCTACAATCAATTTCCAAAAATATCCTTTTAAAGATTGAAAAAAATTATTGATTTGTTATAATAAGATTAAATAATTTTCTGAATAGTTTTAAAATTATTGAATCTTTTTGTTTTAAAACTAGTTCAACTTAAGAATTCATAACTAGTAAATCTTGAGATAACTGCCATTTGTATGATAAGGAGGGGTATTGGTATGGAGAGAATAGAAAATTCACAATGGAAACTTAGTTTGGCTGGCTTTACTGCGTTTTTTTTAGCTACTATTTTCTACTTAATAACTGGTCTTAATACAGTTGGAATACTTAGCTTTTTAACATCCGCAATAGTGTTATTCATTATTAATGCTGTTTATGTTCTTTACACAAAAAAGAAATCGGAGAACACCAAAAATCAGCAGATTAACCACTAGATGTCTGCTATTTCTATCATTTGAAATCATCCGTAGTCCCATGCAACATTGTTACTACTTGTAATGGAATTGGTTTTTTCATTCTCTTCATTTCTCTTTTAAATTAACTTTATGAATTAATAAATCAGGAGCTTAACGCTTCTGGTTTTATTATTAATTAAATTAGTTTTTTTCACTTTTAGTCGCAGTAGTTGGTTTGTTCATTCATATAAGATATGGTGTGATACCTTAAATTTAGAGTTCCAGTGATGCAGCTTCCGATAAGCTGCGATATGTAAACTAATAACAAACATGAATTAAGTAAGTTTACTTTGCTATATCACGCATTGCTTGGGCGAGTTGAATCAACGTCTATGTCTATGAACCAAGATAAGATTGTCGTACTATCACGGACATTCTTTTCTTTGATTTCTTCTAGCAAGGCTTGTACTCCTTGTTCATTCGAAAGGATTTCAAATGGTTTGCCGACCTCAATCGGATTCGAGAAGTTGGTATTTGGACATTCAACAAGCCCATCAGTAGTCAACAATATGTGATTCTTCCCTTTCCTTAATTCTTTGGTTCCGACGCTGTAACAGGGAACCGCTAGGTCAAATGTATTCACTTGTCCAATCCATTCATAAAAGCTGCGGTGATTTTGTTGGGTTTCATTCAACGCTTTTAGTTCTGGATGGAACAGATAAAGAAGACAATCTCCGATAGATAACCACCAGAGAAACTTCCCTTTCCGGACCACACATAAAACCGCTGTTTCCCCGTGTATTTTCCCACACGCTTTTTTGAAATGGGGACTGTCAAATGTAGTTAACAGCGTCTCTGCTGTTTGTTCAAATGCTTGTTTGATCGGCAACGTCAAATTGTTCTGGATAGCATCTTTTAATGAGTTTATCTCTGATATTACGAGTTCTGCACTTTCAGCAGTTTGATGGGCATCTAAAAGAACAACAAATTCCCAGTCTTCTTTTTCATTGGTCCAAACCAGACATCCATCTTCGTTCTTATATTGACCCGCAGTTGAATTACCTCCGAACCGCCCTACTGTTACATTCTGTATTTGGCCGACATCAATCTCATCAACATAATTAGATTGGCTTCCCACCCAGCTGAATTCGTTCTTATGAAGGACATTACTCATATGAATTAACCTCCATGAAAGCTTTGATTCTGTTGCAAAGTTCAATCACTTCTCCACTGTCTCCCATCCGGGCATTCGGTGAGTCGTATACATCTAATGGTCCCCAAAATTCTTCGGGTGTACCTGGATAACGTGCAACCAAATGCATATGAAGGTGTGGGACCGAATTGCCGGATACCAGCGCATAGACATGCTCGGCTTGTTCCAATTCCATCAACGCCTTGCTAATTCTGGCCATCATCACCCCAAATGCCTTCGCTTCCGCTGGGTTCATTTCTGCAAGCGTAGCCACATGCCGTTTCAAATCGATCATGATATGCCCCAAGTAATTGTCCTTTTTTGCTTTATCGATATGCCCAACGTATAAATAATCATCTTCGAAAATTTTTACTCCGACAGTTTGGATCTCCTCATTGTGCTTTTGACAAATAAAACAATCTTTTTCTGTCATCCCATTTCTCCCCTTTATCATAGTTTTAGAAAACAAAAAAACCCATCACCTCATAAAGAGGCGATAGGTTTTCCTAGCGCGGTACCACTCTTCTCAGCCTGCCGTATTTTCGCAGACCTTCTTAAAAACTTATCACGGGAGTCAGCCGTTCAGACTTACTTATCAGCCTGACCACTCACAGGCGAGTTGGGAAATTTTATTGGCTGCATTTCAGCGACTAGCAGCTCTCTTAGCAATAAAAGTTTCTTAGTACTCCTGTTCCATGTGTTTATCGTATTGGAATTATTTTACTTATCATACTAAACTCAAAATAGACTGTCAATAGCCTCTTTAGAGAAGTCTTTTATCGAAGAACTGCTGATCCATTATGATTTATAAAATTAATATTCCCTTAGTAAAGGCCTTACATATTATAGAGACTCAATCCATTGTATTGCGCTCTCATAATCATTAATTATTCCTTCCACTTCATTAGACGGTGGGGTTAAAGCGGTATGAGCAATTTTGTGCCTAAATGTTTTTCTGTGCGTGTTAATAACATTCCATAGAGTCGAATTATCCATCACAAAAGAAGAAAAAGTCTTTTCCTTTAGTTGATAATCACATCTTCGATAAAAGTTTGTTTCTGTTCCTGACAAATAGGCATCAATTATTGCTTCGCTGTCGCCATTCGCTTTCATTTTATCTGTTATTTTTTCCGCAACTGCTATTTCTAAAGCAGCATTTGCTTCAATGACAGCTGATCGATACTCTCCTCTTTCTAATAAGTTTCTAGCCGTAATAATTAATTCCTTTGAAGGGTTAACCGTGTAATAAGAGATCAATCGATTTTTCAGTTCTTGTAACTCAGCTAGTAAAATTTCAGGCATCCATTGACTATGGGTAATGATAGAAGAAACTTTACCAGCATGTTTAATTTGTTCGTATAAATTGTCATCTACAAAAGTTTCCACAAATGTTCCTTTTAGAGTGTGAATCGTTAAAGGTTCGACAAAGAAATCGTTTCTAATATGTCTATATTGATTAATAAAAACATTTAAAGCTTGATGATAAAGAGGAATAATGCTTGTTAATTCAAAGAGCGCCCTTTTAGTAATAACTTCTTCTCTCATCATATTTATCTCTTCTTCAGTGTATTTTTTATACATTTCTTGTGTCTCATCGTCCAACTCTTCACCA